>CAVSHT010000001.1:0-18437 GCA_963727895.1 uncultured Methanosarcinaceae archaeon
AAAACTACTCTGGGAAAAAGTGAAGAAAAAAGAGATTGGAGAAGTGATGACAGATCACTGGAGAGCATATGCAGAGTTTCTTCCAGAAAAGAGTCATACTCAATCAAAAGCAGAAACGTATACTGTTGAAGGATATAACAGCATATTGAGGCATTTTCTAGCAAGATTGAGAAGAAAGACAAAGTGTTATACGAAGAGTATTGAAATGCTAAAGTACTCGGTTCTTCTATTGATGAAATAAAGAAATAAAGAACTAGATATATTTAAGTAACAATACCTAACATTTTATATATTCTTCTTTCTCTGCATGATACCTAAGATTTCATCAGAAAAAATCGCTTACTCTATATGGAATAAGAATGACGCTAATTAGAAATCATTTGTATTCGGTTAAGGAATCTGTTAACGTTATGATGACTACTGCAATAATCTATGCATCTCGATTTACAGTTATAGGTTTACAGAAATGGCAACAAAGATAACACATTTTTTATAGATCGTATCTTAACCGATGACCAATGAATTAGAAATATCAACAAAATTAGAACAAAATAATAGTATCTAGTATATCGATTTCAAACTATACTCATATGCAAGACAATAAATTTCCACTAAATAATAAATTTTTTCTGAAATCGATATACTAGTTTTTAATGTACTAGTTTTTATCACTCATATATTGAAATCGGGCTATTCTCACAAAGTCTTGCATTGATCTACGAACTTTGTTATTTCCTTATCTGCGGTGCCACAGCTAATAAAGAAAGGTTTTTTCGTAATTCTAAGAGTCAGATCGGATTTTCCGTCCCATTCAAAACTTCCAGTAATCCCTTTTCCCGAAAGTTCCCCTTTGTTTCCTGGTGGTACATTGATACCATAGTCTTGAAGCTTTTTCTTCATGCACTCAAAAGTGTCAGGTGTAACACCAGATACCTTTACGGGATCACAACTATTTCTCCATGTCTGCGCTTGAGCAGATCCAAGAGAAAGCACTAAAAACACCAATACTAGAGAAACTATTAATTTCCTATTCATCCTTTGCCCCCTTTTCAAACTTGGCTATATATCCAATTGGATATGCTGTATAATATAAAAAATCACATATAAATATATTCTATTCTACTATATTATCTAATTTTGAATGTTTCTTTTTGACATTTTTCCCGTTTGATCAAATTCCAAAATTTTTATAAAAATTGAGAAGTTCATAGACATACTTGTTTAACACTAAATTTTTGTACACATCAGTATATCAAAGGACATATTTGCATCAGAAACTCACTAATTATTCAATTTGGTGGATAAAATGGATTACGTACACGGATATTCTAACAGGGAAAATTCTCGACTTTATGATCAGGCAAATACACTCACTGAGTTATTACATCATGATACTATCTATCCTCCTGAAAGTAAATTGCTTGAGGTCGGTTGCGGTGTGGGTGCACAGACAATTATACTGAGCAGAAACATTCCTGAGGCTAGCATTACATCAATTGATATTTCAGGCGAATCTATTGAAAAAGCAAGACAATTGGCTAAAAAAGAGGCGTTAAAGAATGTTGAGTTTCAGGTGGCAAATATCTTCGATTTACCCTATAAAGATGGGGCTTTTGATCATATCTTCATATGTTTTGTACTTGAACACCTTAAAAATCCTCTTGATGCCTTATTGTCGGCTAAAAGAGTACTCAAAAAAAGAAGCACAATAACTGTCATAGAGGGAGATCATGGTTCAAACTATTTTTACCCCAGGAGTGATGAAGCTATGAAAGCAATAAATTGCCTGATTAATATCCAGGAACTTTTGGGAGGTAATTCCCTCATAGGTAGAGAAATTTATCCTCTATTGAATCGGGCTGGCTTTAAAAACGTGAGAGTTTCCCCCAGAATCGTATATGTTGATTCGAGTAAGCCCAATCTGGTAACAGGATTTACGAAAAATACTTTCATTTCAATGGTCGAAGGTGTCAGAAAGCAAGCACTAGAATTAAAAATGATAGATGAAAAAACGTGGAATAAGGGTATTAGCGACCTTTACCGTACGGCCGAGAAAGAAGGCACTTTTTGTTACACTTTTTTAAGGGTACAGCCTTTAAATAATTTCCTCTATGTTTGTATTTTCCCAGCTTTAGAAAGAACGAAATTTGAATTCCATTCTTTATCAAAAAGTGGTCCTTTTATAGTTCTGCCTGGGAACTTCTCATATTTATACTTTTAGGGGATTATTTAAAAGAGACTTTTACCAATAGAATATGTCAATCTTGGTTTTTCGTATAAGCTATTTATACAACTAAATAAAGGCAGAAAGAAAAATAACGAGATTCAGGAGACATCTTTTTGTTAATTGATGTATTATTCTACAGAGATATTCTTATATAGAAGTGCTTGCATTAAGAATAGGATTATACGCACAAAGATAACGTGCTCAAACATACGATTAATAAAATTCATAGAAATTCATATCATTAAAAGGAGATTAAAGCTTGGCAGCACAACCGATCTTTATTTTAAAAGAAGGTAGCAAGAGGACCCGTGGTTCCGATGCTCAGCACAACAATATTATGGCCGCAAAGGCTGTTGCTGAAGCGGTAAGGACAACTCTTGGACCTAAAGGTATGGACAAGATGCTTGTAGACTCCATGGGTGATGTTGTTATCACCAACGATGGAGCAACAATCCTAAAAGAAATGGACATCGAGCACCCAGGTGCAAAGATGATCGTAGAAGTGGCCAAGACTCAGGATGCCGAAGTTGGGGATGGAACCACAACAGCAGCCGTACTTGCAGGGGAGCTACTAACAACAGCAGAAGACCTGCTGGAAAGCGGAGTTCATCCTACAATAATTGCAAGTGGTTACAGACTTGCAGCAGAGCAGGCTACAAAGATCATTGATACCATTACTATCAGTGTATCTCCTGAGGATATCGAAACTCTTGAAAAGATTGCAGCCACAGCCATAACAGGGAAGGGTGCAGAGGCTCAAAAAGAACATCTCTCCAGTCTTGCAGTTAAGGCCGTTAAGTCAGTTGCTGAAAAAGGCGAAGACGGAAAAATCACTGTAGATATCGAGGATATCAAAGTTGAGAAAAGACCTGGTGGAAGCATTAAGGATTCCGAAATTGTTGAAGGTGTAATTGTCGATAAAGAGCGTGTCCATCCAGCGATGCCAGAAGTTGTGGAGAACGCAAAAGTTCTGCTTTTAAGTGTGCCTATAGAACTTAAAAAGACAGAGACCAAAGCCGAAATAAAGATTACAAATCCTGATCAAATGCAGCTCTTCTTAGACCAGGAAGAAGCAATGCTCAAGGAAATTGTAGACAAGGTAATCAACACAGGTGCAAACGTTGTTTTCTGTCAGAAAGGAATCGATGACCTTGCCCAGTATTACCTGACAAAAGCAGGAATCTTTGGCATGCGCAGGGTGAAGAAGAGTGATATGGACAAACTTTCCCGTGCAACAGGCGCAAAAATTATCACTAGCCTTGATGAGATTGACGAATCTGACCTTGGATATGCTGGGCTTGTAGAGGAAAAAGACGTTACAGGCTCAAGAATGACCTTTGTTACAGGTTGTAAGGACAGCAAAGCTACTTCTATTCTTCTGCGCGGTGGAACTGAGCATGTGGTTGAAGGAATTGAAAAAGCACTTGAAGATGCTCTCAGAGTAGTGGGCGTTGCTCTTGAAGACCAGAAAATTGTAGTAGGTGGCGGCTCACCTGAAGTTGAACTGTCCCTCAGGCTCAAGGAATATGCAGCAACCCTGAAAGGTAGGGAGCAGCTTGCAGTAACGAAATTCGCTGAGTCTCTCGAGGTTATTCCTAAAACTCTTGCAGAGAATGCGGGACTTGATCCAATAGACATGCTTGTGGAAATGCGTTCACAGCACGAGAAAGGAAACAAACGCGCTGGACTCAACGTATACACTGGCAAGATCGAGGACATGTTCGAAAACAACGTTGTCGAACCGCTCAGAATTAAGACACAGGCAATCAATGCAGCTACCGAAGCCGCAATCATGATTCTTAGAATCGATGATGTAATTGCTTCATCCAGTGCTAAAGCAGGTCCAGTTCCAGGCGGTATGCCTGAAGATATGATGTAAAATTCTGAAGTATAAATCCAGGATTGCCGGAAATTTCCAGCATTCCCAAATCTTTTTTTTAATTTAATAATGTTTATTCGGAAAATTTTCACGAATTTTTTAGAATTTGTTTTCAACAATTGGGAACCGATACCAAAATTTTTATTCAAAGTCCCCCTCTAAAACTTTTTTCAGCTATTCTTCTTTCCATATTAAAAGTCAATTTCTCATCTATGAAACGACGAAGATCTTTCAAAAATAGGAGACTAAGGCTTATAGGGGATCGGAAATTTTTAGACTGCAATTTTAGATTTCCAAGCTAAGAAAACTAAAAAATTAGAAAAAACATTTTTAATTTTTTTATTAACTCTTACTAAATTGCTAAAACTAAATCTCAGGAATGAAAGCTATTATCTAGCTTCATAGCAGGAAATTTCCCTTGCCTCTACTCGAACTGGTTTTCCAAGTTCGTTTGAAATAACATTTCTTATCCTTGCCATGCACCTGCATTCAAGCTGAATACGGGCTGACATAGCTTCTCTTTCTTCAATGTAGAAATCGTTCGAACTTACAATTGAATGAACCGAAATTTGTTTCTTTACAACCTTTGCTATGAGACCAGAAGTCCCATCCGTTACGTCCTGAAGACTGGTAGATGTCAGGAGAACGCTATCTTCTGCATTGAGCTTGAGCACTCCTACAAAATTTTGTGGGCTCCGAATCTCAAGAGTCCTTGGATAATGTTTTTTCAGGACCTCGATAAGAGAATCAGCAATTCCTGTTAAC
This sequence comes from uncultured Methanosarcinaceae archaeon, assembly GCA_963727895.1. Taxonomy (GTDB): domain Archaea; phylum Halobacteriota; class Methanosarcinia; order Methanosarcinales; family Methanosarcinaceae; genus Methanosarcina. Next base: position 4,872 of record CAVSHT010000001.1, read on the forward strand.
GCTATGTACTCCATAGGATCACCCATACATTGGGAACTCCTTCTTTACTTCTCCTTTCTGTTCCGTAGTCTGAACATCTTCGGCAAGCCTCTGGAGTTCGGTTTCTATGCGTTCTGCCTGTTCTATAAGCCTATCTGTACTTATCGAAAGTCCATATAGCTCGTTTAAAACATCAATAACAGCAGAAGCAGCTCTTGGGTCTGGATTCTGGGTTTTGGTAGCACCAAGCAGACTAAATGCAGGAACTCCACGCAGAAGACATTCAGCCATTACGCTGCCAGAAATTCCGGAGATAGTTCCCATCTGGAAAACCTCAACTTTTTCCTTGATTTTATCAAGCATCTCTGGTGTTGTGGCTGCTCCAAAGACTTTATGTCCTCCGTCCATTATGGCAATTCCTGCAATGGAAGCAATTTCTCTTACGTTGATAGACTCAGCCCAGTCCACCAGAGCACTACTAACATCGTAAGAGACAGTGTGACTGATTGGAATATCCGAGATTACAACAATCAAGTTATGTTCCGCACTCTCATAGATCCTAACAGGCATATTTATAAGCCCTTCATACAGCACTGCAATTGAAGGGAAATACCTGGAATCAATAGAGCCAATGTATTCCATTTTTAATTCTTCTATCATATGCTGGCTTGCAATATTCCCCACAAGCCCAATGCCAGGAAAACCTTCAATCAAAATGGGATTTTTTGACTGTACAGGTTTAGTAATTATCTTCACATCATTATTTTCATAGTCTGCATTTGACAAATAACCACCTCAGAGAAATACAACCCCTAGGACTATATCTTACCTAATCCTAGATAAACAAATTTCTCAGCAACCCGGGCCCTACATTGTTTTCGTATGTGTATTAACAAAAAAATATACACTGGACTCAAGTTTCCGACCACTATAACCCTCTTTTTGATAAAAAAAGAATCTTTTTAATATATATCTTTTCTCATGACTGGAATAAATAATTCAGATGATAATATTATGCAGATTTAGATTTAAATTTAGCTTTTATTCTTATTGAAAGCCTATAACAGAAACCTGATATATAAATTATTATAAAATCTGGAAAACCAGATAGAAACTTATAATAAAAAAGGGAAACCGTAACAGAGTTTATAGAAAGTAAATCCCAATACAGGAGGACAACATTTATGGGAAAATCTATTCTTTATTTTGACAAAGTAGGGGAAACAAACACTAATGCTGTTATTGAAGCAGCAGCAAAAAGAGCAGCGGAACTTCAGATCGCCCATATTGTGGTTGCAAGTACCAGCGGAAAAACTGCACTAAAAATGGCAGAAGCAGTAAAAGATACCGGTATAAAGGTTATTGGAATAAGCCACCAGTACGGGCAGGATAAGAAAGGCGAATGGGAAGTGGAAGAGGAATACAAAAAGGAGCTCGAAGAGCTTGGGGCGGTAATAACCACTCAATCTCATATATTCTCAGGAGTCGAACGTTCAATCACAAAGAAATTTGGAGGATATTCCAGACTGGAAGTAATTTCTGATACTCTCAGATCTTTATTTGGAAAAGGATTTAAGGTAGCTATTGAAGTTGCAATTATGGCAGCCGATTCAGGTCATATACCTGTTTCTGATAATACGGAAATTATAGCCATAGGTGGCACAAGACATGGTGCAGATGTAGCTCTTGTGCTCAGACCAGCCCACAGCGGAGATTTCTTTTCTTTGCAAGTTCGGGAAATTATTGCCATGCCACGGGCTAAAGAAGATTAAGGCAACGTAAACCCATAACAAAATAAATTCCCTTGATACAGGTATTTAACTTTCATTTGCAATTAATGGGGAAGCTCAGGTGATTTACTTGAATTACCTTTGCTTCTCGCTATTTCCCAAAGATAAATATATCTGAGAGACATCTATACCGCCGGCATGTCAGCAATATTCGAAATTCTCGATAAGGATGCAGGCGGCAGGATCGGACGTCTCAGGACTCCGCATGGGACTGTTGAGACCCCCACCGTTATGCCTGTAATTAATCCAAATATTCAGCTTATCCCTCCGAGAGAAATGCGAAATTTCGGGGCAGATATTCTGATTACCAATTCCTATATTATTTATCGCAAGGAAGAGTTGAAAAATGTCGCCCTGGAAAAAGGGTTGCATGGGCTTCTTGGTTTTGACGGACCCATCATGACAGATTCAGGTTCTTTCCAGCTTTCTGTGTATGGGTCTGTGGAAGTTACGAATGAGGAAATTCTCGGGTTCCAGCAAAAGATAGGAAGTGACATTATTGTCCCGCTGGATATTCCTACGCCCCCCGATGTTCACTACAGAAGGGCTGAAGAAGAACTTGCGGTCACAGCTGAACGTCTAGAAGCTGCCCGTAAGTTTATCCAAGGAGAGCAACTTCTTGCAGGGCCTGTTCAGGGCTCGACTTATCCTGAACTGAGGGAAAAAGCTGCTTCTCATCTAAAAGATCTTAATTTTGAGGTTTATCCCCTTGGAGCAGTTGTCCCTCTCATGGAAACCTATCGCTACGCAGAACTTGTTGACGTGATTGCAGCAGCCAAAAAAGGGCTTTCTCCATCTTCTCCAGTTCATCTTTTTGGAGCTGGGCACCCGATGATGTTTGCTCTTGCAGTAGCTCTGGGCTGTGACCTTTTTGATTCGGCAGCTTATGCTCTTTATGCCAAGGACGGGCGCTATATTGCTGTAAACGGGACTTATCATGTTGAAAAACTAAATTATCTACCCTGCTCCTGTCCGATCTGTTCAAAGTACACAGCAGAAAAATTGAAAAAGGCCGCTAATAGGGACGAACTTCTTGGAAGGCACAATCTATATGCGACTTTTGCTGAGATTCGGCTTATCAAGCAATGTATAAAAGATGGTAAATTACTTGAGCTTGTGGAACAGCGTTGCCGTGCTCACCCAAAACTTCTTGATGGGTTGAAAAAACTTTATACTCATTCTCCCTGGCTTGAGACGCTTGATCCGGCTACAAAAGGTACTTATTTTTACTGTGGACCAGAATCTTCTTCCCGTCCAGAAGTCTTGCGTTTTGAAAAACGGCTGGATAGATTTAGCCTTCAAGGCTCGGTGATCATTCGTACAGGCCCGGTAAAAGGAGAAAAAGATTACGATCAGATTCTCATTTTCAAGGCGCCTTTTGGAGCATTTCCTGCTGAAATGGAAGAAGTGTATCCTTTCAATGCGGAAGTCCCGAAATTTCCGGATTACGAATCACTCAATACAGCCCTTTCAAATACTCTTAAACTTATGGATCTTAATCCGGAAGCTGAATATACTTTTGTTTGTGAAAAGGAATTCAGTCATCCTCTAATTGAAGAAATCGGAAAAAGAGCAAAATTGGTATACAGAGAAAACTGGAATAAATAATAATTTTGAGGAGCTTATTCACAGCTTCTCATTTATTATAAGTTCTTCATATCTTAAATAATCAAAACTTACACAATCAGAACTTGCCTCAAAAAATATAAAAAGAAAACTTTTTTGAAGTGCAAACCTTTAAAGTTACCTGCAAAGAACCCTCTAAATAGGGAAAGAGCTTAAGTGGAAAGTTTATACAAAGACTTTCAAGTTCATACAGAAATTTTCGTACAAACTAGAAAAGTATAGGTGAAACTAGTGTCCCTTACAGCAAGAATCGGTGAACTCAGTCCTTATCTGCGGCTGCTGAGACCCGAACTTTACTACATGGACCTTACCCTACCTGCCTCAAGTGCAATCCTTGCTTCCTATTTGGCAACAGGAAGGCTTCCTGAATTTCTTCCTTTCTTGATCGCGGTAATAGGTGGCTTTGCAGCCATTACAAGTTCATACGTTTTCAACGATTGCTGTGATATAGATATAGATACAATCAACTTGCCTGGTCGCCCCCTTCCCTCTTCTAAATTATCAAAGAACTCTGCGCTTACTTATTGTGTATTTTTATTACTAATCGCGGGGACAGCTGCTGCTTACCTGAACCCTGAGTCTCTTGTAACTCTTATTATTGCGGCTGGAACCATCACCATTTACTCAATCTTTGCAAAGAGAAACACTTTTCTCAGCTTCTTGCCAGTAGGTATCTCTTACGGCTTAGTGCCTATTGGTATCTGGCTTGCTTTTGACCCTGCAGGAATCCTGAAAGGTAGTGATGGAGTTATTCTCCCTTTGCCAGCTATTTGCTTTGGGCTAATGATATGCGTTACGGACTGGGCTTTTACCCTTGGAGGAGTTTCCAGAGATGTGGAAGGAGACAGAATGAAGGGTGCTCCAACAATGCCTGTAACGTTTGGAATCCCATTTACTGCCAAATTCGTTACATTCTGGTGGATTGTTGGAGTCTTAGCTTCATTAATTATAGGCTGGTCAGCTCGCCTTGGACCTGTATACTTTGCAGGAGCCATGGTGTCAGGACTCTGGATGCTTAATCAATGTCTTGATTTTATCAAACATCCTACCCCCGAAAGGGGTGGTAAGCTCTTTCTTAATGGTTCAAATTATAGAGCGATTATGTTTGGATCTATGATTCTTGATGTAATCCTGTGTATTTATGCAGGAGGCTATACTTCCATTTTCTGGTAAAACAGGTAGAGAAAAATGGATGCGGATATTATTGTAATAGGGGCATCTCCTGCAGGACTAATGGCTGCAAGGAATGCCTGTGAAAAAGGTGCAGAAGTCCTTTTACTGGAAAAAAAAGAAGAGATCGGGAATCCTCCTCATCCTGCAAACTCCTTTTTTAAAGGAATGTTAGATAAATGCGGGGAAAAGGTGGACCCTTCTTATGTTGTGCATTACCTGAAAGGCATGAAGATTATTTCCCCTTCAGGAAGGACGGTTGAGGTTGAAACGCCTGGATATGCTATAGATAAGACCAAATTCGACAAGTTTTATGCGAATAAGGTAATGAAAACTGGTGTTGATCTTTGGAAAGGAGTAAATGTACAGAATATTCACAGGGAAGGAAGAAATTTTACTGTTAATACTTCTGCTGGGGTATTCACTTCAAAACTGGTAATTATTTCAGATGGCATAAATTCAAAAATGGCTTCCCTTCTGGGTCTGAAGACAATGAAGCATCCTGAAGATATTGCCTGGGGAATTGAACTGGACATCAAGAGTCCTGGACTTGGGAAACCTGAGATGTTTGAGTATTATGTAGGAAATCATGCTCCAGGCTGGAAAACCACATATTCTCCAAGAGGGGGCGACAATGCTGCAATTGGAGCTTATGTGAGGCGATGTGGAACCGATGCAACGCCTTACCTGAATGCCTGGGTTGAATATTTTAAAAAACTTAAAGGGCTTGAAGAGTTTGAGGTTGTAAGAAAACTTTCAGGTGGAGACCCTATAGTGACAATTCCAAATGAGTACGTAACAGACGGAATAATGGTCACTGGAGGGGCAGCAGGTCAGTCCGGAATAGGCTATGCAATGAGATCGGGACAAATCTGTGGAGATGTTGCTGCAGATGCCATAAGAAAAGGAGATGTCTCTAAATCTTCCCTGTTAGAGTATCGAAAGATCTGGGAAAAAGAATTTATGGCTGAACACTACCTGGGGCGAATAGGGCTTGAAACTCTCCGAAAAATGACGGATAAGGAAATCGATGAGATGACCAGGGTTTTTGAAAATGAAGACCTTTCATTTATTCATGGAAGTTCAGTTCAGCAGGCTATGCAGGTTTTTGCGTTCATGCTAAAGAAAAAACCCTCTGCAATTTTAAAGTGCAGTGCACTTTTCAGGAACAAGTGAAACTTAGGAACAAGTGAACTGAAATTTAAAAAAGAACACCGATAAGGACGCTATTATCAGATGTCAGGCAAAGGACAAAAGATGCAATACGACTTCCATAAAAGCCCTTTTCTCAGAGTTTATGCTGAAATTATAGATGGACGTATGAAGATGAAATCCAGTGGGGCTGCTTCCATCCTTATGAGAAAAACTCTCGAGAAAAACCTTTCACTTTTTGAAGGCGAAAAACCTGCAAAAATCGAGGCTGATATACTCATCTGTTCTACCTGGATGCCACCAGTACCAAGCCAGGGTTTTAACCGCCTGGTAAAAAGTCAGCTTTTGTCCAGTATGGGAAAAATGATTCCTGACCAGGTGACTATATCTATTACTGAAGAATGTCCTAATAACTGTATTCACTGTGCTTTGCCTGATACGAAAAATCGGAAAAAACTTTCTCCTGAAATCATAAAATCTACGATTGATCAGGTGCTTGAGATGGGCACGACCTTTGTGATTTTTGATGGGGGGGAACCACTTACTTATTCAGGCTTAGAAGATCTTATTACATATGTGAATCCTGAAAAAGCCATTGCAGGTATGTTCACTTCAGGTGTAGGATTGTCTGAAGAACGAGCCAGAAGATTGAAAGAAGCGGGCCTTTATTCTCTTACTGTCAGCTTTGACAGCGCATACGAATATAAACATGACTATGTAAGGGGCAGGAAAGGAGTGTTTAAAAGCGCGGTTGAAGCTGTCAAAAATGGAATTCAGGCAGGTCTGCTTGTAAATATCTATGTAGTTCTTTCCAGAGACAACGTAAACGAGCTCGAAGAATTATATGCGCTTGCATCGGAACTTGGGGTCCATGAACTCTCTTTTTATGAAATAGTTCCCACTGGCAGGTGGATGGATCATGCTTCTGAAATCCTGACTCCAAAGGACCTGAAAAAATTTGATAATTTCGTATCAAGAGCCAGGGAGAAAAAAGGTCCCAGAGTATTTCCTATCCCGCAAGTCATGAAAACCACAGGCTGCATGGCAGGCAGGAAGTGGCTTCATATTACTCCAGAAGGAAATATTCTTCCCTGCGCCTGTATCCCTATTTTCTATGGAAATGTCCATAGAGATAGGATAAAAGATGTCTGGAAAAAGATCAGAGAGGACCCTGCATATAATGCAAAGTGCTGCCTTATGAGGAACCCTGAGTTCAGGGAGAAATACCTTAAACTTTCAGAGTAAACTGGGACCAATTATTAAATGAGTCTCTCTTGAAATTCAAATTATTTCTACATTATTTATATAAACAGAGTTGCGAATGAATTAGCAAAGCTTATATTATATTTCTTATTAGGCAAAGATATGCCTGAAAAATTTGATAGAAAGCAAGTTGAAATAAGTTTCAGAAAATTTAAGGATTACTCGGACGATGTTGTTTCTGCCAACAATATTTTATTTCATACAAAATTTAATATATTTATTGATCATTGTGAAAATGATCCAGTAATGTCCTTTATTTGCAAGCAGCTAAAAAATATAGATATTAACTCTGATGAGTGGTTGAGAAAAGGTCAGAGTACAGGTGGATCAATGGTAGGAAGCTGCCAGTTTGATTTACCTGTAGATGAGAAAACAAGAGACGCTCTCTTATATCAATTGTGCCTAAAAGTAAACAAACACGAAATTGACTTATTTAAGTTTTGCCTTGTTTTATTTAGATCTAATAGTCTCAATAAGGCTGTATATGATTTCAACGAAGCTATTATAAAACCTATGGTTAGATCAATAGGCTATAAATTAGAAGAAATTATGTATGATATTGAGACTGACCTCCGAAACGAGCGATATATTCCTATAACAGTATTTAATGTCTATCAGGATTTTAGTACGACTGTTAATGGTGATATTAATACAAAAGGTGACGCAGCTATAGGTGAAGGTGCAAGTATTGAAAAGAAATCAATCATCTGATTCTCCAGTTTCCATAAAAGGTGATGTGAGTATTGGAGGAGATGGTGCAATCGGTAGCAATGCAAAAATAGTAAAAACGATTAATGAAAACAAAAGACTTAGTTTATTTGAGATTTTAATTGGATTAGTAACTGTGATTGCTGGTCTCATAGAAATTTACAAATATTACACTGGAAAATAGAAACTTAAGAATTTAAGTAGATTTCACATTCATGTTAGCATTTTGAATTAGGTTTATCTATTAATTCTCATTTTTTAACTCAATTCTATAATCTCATTGGGGTCTTGTCATTAAGGCTTTCATGTGGTCTAATTGATATACTTCCATATCTAAGAGCGTGTCTTAAAATTTAATTTGGTTCTTAATTAGGATAAGACTTGTACACTTGAAATGAAGAACAGCAGCATTAAACAGTTAAATGTCTAAAATGTAAATTCAAACCATGGTGCTTAATGTATTTTATTTGATACGTCGGGTTCGTAACTCATACGGGAAAACATAAGATCGATATGTAGCTGAGTTCCTTAAATATTTACGATATGAGTTTAGAGCTAATATTGCTTAGTCCCCAACTGTATGAATTAGTTGAATTTTAATGCCCCTCTTCAAATCTCTTGTTTTATAATTTCTTAAACTGAATAGGGCTAACTACCAAATATTTAATTGTTTGGAATATAGAACATTGGAATAGAGAACAGTCAATTGAATAAAGCAGAACCAGTAACAGGTACAAATAAAACAGAAAATGAGGATGCAGGTTAAATATACCTGCAACGTAAATTAAGGCTTTTCAGCCAGAATTGTTTTGTAATATGAAATTAGACTAAGCCCGATCTCTGAAGAGTCATAAGGTCTTCGGTGGTGAGTTTTGCTCCGCCTTTGAACTTTTCGAAGATAGATTTTGCATCTTTCTGAAGCTCGGACTTGACAACACGGGATTTTCCTTCTTTGTCTTTCTTCTTAAGCTTGAAGATTTCTTTGTCAAGATCCCGAATTTCCTTCTGAGCATTGATGAAAGCTTTGTGCTGCTCGTCAGCTGCTTCCTGAGCTTTTACAAATTCCCTGTGAGCTACGTCAGACTCTGCCCTGGTTTTGTCTGCCTCTTTAAAAGCAGCAATCATCTTCTCATGATATTCCTGAGCTTGCTTGGCGTACTCAGCTAGTTGAGCATGAAACTCTGACGCCTCATCTCGGATTTTCTGAGCTTCGTCCAGAAGATCCTTTAGTTCGGAGTTGCTCTCTAGCTGGACTTTTTTGACATGATACTGTTTTTGAAGCTGAGTGATCTTGCCAACGAGTTCTCTTTCCTTACTTGCGCTGAGGACTTCAGTCTGCTGAGCAAATTCAAGGCGATCAATGTCTTTCCTCAGAGCTTTGATTGATGGGCCTCCCAGGTTGCTCTGCTTTCGGATGGAATCGGCCTTTGCAAAAAGCTCATTTGCCTTGGAATTTGTGTCATCGCGCTTGTTCTTGTATTCGCTTACTTTCTCGTTTATTTCGTCCCTGAGAACTTTTAATTCCTGGGCTTCGTTGATAAGGTCTTTTGTCTTCTTATTAAGGTCGTTACGCTTTGCAGCAAGAGTACTGGCCTCTGCATTTAACGTATTTCTTTTTTCCTTCGCTTCTTCAGAAATGTCTTTCAATTCTGATCTTTTTTTCTGTAGTTCTTTTAGCATCTCTTATTGTGCCTCCCGGTCCAGCAAAAAAGCTGGCATTTTAGTAGCTCTACTGTTCGATGTCGACATGCTGTGCCTGATTACAACATTGATAAGAAAGAGATTCAATAACAGGAATTACGGCTCTAAGATCTTTTTTAGTTATAACTACGTCCGCATATTCCCTCAAAATGGGTTTGGGATTGAAAGCTATAGCAAAACCTGCCTTCTCAAAAACACAGGCATCGTTTGCGCCGTCTCCGACAACTACACATTGCTCTGGGCTGACTCCATTTTGTCGGGTCAGTTCCTCGAATACCTTTGCTTTGGAGTAGCTCTGTATGATGGGACCGACAACTTTGCCTGTAAGGCAGCCGTCTTCCACAAGCAGTTCGTTAGAAACAACGAAATCGATACCAAGCACTTTACCTATTGTATCGGCGGAAATAGTAAATCCACCAGAGATCATTGCAGTTTTATAGCCTCTACTTTTTACATAGAGAATAAGTTCTGCTGCTCCCGGCATTAGATCAATCTTATTTACCGCATCAAGGGCAGTTTCTACAGGAAGTCCCTTAAGAAGTTTTACCCTTTCAACAAGTGCTTGCTCGAAGTCAAAGTCTCCATACATCGCTTTCTTCGTAATCTCCTCTACTTTGCTTACAACACCTGCGGCCCTGGCGAGCTCATCGATAGTTTCAGCGTCTATAAGGGTGCTATCCATATCAAAAACAATCATTTTGTTTTCATTAAAATTATTTATAGGACAATTCACTCAATCAAAACCTAGACCTGAATAACTATTAGATGTATCTAGATAACTTCTGAAAAAGGGCATGATGCTTGGTATACCTTCTTCAGGGGTACCCCCGCAACTTAGTATAATGCATTTGCCCTGACATTAAAAGCCCACCAACGGATAAAGTTTTCAAATTATAATGCGGGTTCTATAAAATAGAACCACAAAACAACAGCATTGATGTCAACGTTTTTGAGTGAAATAAATCACATCCTTTTTAAGCTTTTCGGAGGGATAAGTAAATATCCCGATTAATAATTATAAATAATATTTATATTTATAAAATACGGTTGATATGGATAGGAATTTGCCAAAAGGATTATAAACTCTTTAGGAATTCCCTTATTGAAGAAATTGGTTAACACAGGATTTTGAGAAAAATGGTCAACATAGGTTTTATAAAAATGGGAAACCTGGGAATGAGCCAGGTTATTAATCTGATCCAGGATGAAATTGCAGCGCGAGAGGGAATTACAGTACGCGTATTTGGTACAGGTGCTAAGATGAGCCCTGCAGAAGCCGCAAGTACTGAAAGTTTCAAAGAGTGGAAAGCAGATTTCGTAATAATGATCAGCCCTAACGCAGCAGCTCCAGGTCCTACCGCAGCTCGTGAAATCTGGAAAGATGTTCCATGCATCGTAGTTTCAGATGGCCCAACAAAGAAGGACGCCAGAGAGGCTCTTGAACAAGCAGGATTTGGATACATCATTCTCCCAGTAGACCCACTTATTGGAGCAAAAAGAGAGTTTCTTGATCCTGTAGAGATGGCATCCTTCAATTCCGATGCAATGAAAGTGCTATCTGTTTGTGGTGTTGTTAGGCTCATTCAGGAAGTACTGGACACGGTAACCGAGCAGGTTGCTTCCGGCAAATCAGGAAAGGAATTGGAGCTTCCACATATTTTTGCAAAACCAGAAAAATGCATTGAGTATGCAGGCTTTGCAAACCCCTATGCAAAAGCAAAGGCTCTTGGAGCTCTTCACATGGCTGAAAAAGTAGCACAGGTTAACTTCCCCGCATGTTTCATGCTAAAGGAAATCGACCAGGTTTGCCTGACAGCCGCAGCTGGACACGAGATAATGGGAGCTGCTGCACAGCTTGCATCACAGGCCAGAGAAATAGAAAAATCCAATGATACGGTATTCAGACAGCCTCATGCAAAGAACGGTACCCTGCTGAAAAAAGTAAAATTATACCAGAAACCAGAATAAAAATTTTATAATATTTAATTTTGAAACCGAAAGCTCAATTGGAGGAGCAAAAATATTCCTGGAAAATAATCAGGTATATCCTCCAATAACTACTTTTTTCAATTCATAATTTCAGAATGCAGGATCATTCTGAAGTAGTCTTGTCAATTTTAGTTCTTTGCATCTTCTACTTCTTGCAATACTGACATGTATTCCTGAAAAACAGATGGGAGATCTATAATAGCCAGTATGTCAACGATCCCAAGAGCTGCAATGATTTTTCCATCTTTTGAGTTAATGGGAGCAACAACAACGTGTTTACCCTTATATACACCTTCTGTTGGAACCTCATGGGTAACTTTATTTGTTTTCAGTACTTCTTCAAGCACGGGTCCTGTGTAATCCCTATCAAGGATTTGACCTTTTTCCAGACGAAGTCCTTTTCGCTTGAGACTGCGAATAGTAGTAGGAAGTCCAATAACAGAGTGTACTGCGACTGCTATTGCTTCAAGGTCTTCGGGTCCTGAATCTTCAGAGATATTTAGATACATAATTATTTTCACCCCCATTGATTATGGAGACCGAGCAGAAAATAAGTAAAGCTTTACATAAATGAAAAGTTTGGTCCTACTTTTTGGCCATGTTTAAAATATCTTTTTTCAATGAATATATAGTCACTTCTTATTTTCAAGGGATTTTATAAATGCCTGCTTGTGCAGTTCCCCTGATTCATGGATGCCTCCGAGGTCGCCGCGTGTCGCACGGCATGGATAATGCTGTATCAACAGTCCGGCTTTTGGAGGTGCATCTTTTATATCTGTTCCAATTATTTCTTTTGCCATATACCAGGTACTCCCACATGGAGCACCTTTTATTACTTTAACATCAGCAATTTTTCCGTTTTCTGTTTTTACCTCTAATATAGGGGATCCAAAGATTTCTGCAAACGGCTTGTTAAAAGCGTTGGATTCAAGACTGCAGCAGATTTCATCTACCTCTATATCTATGCCCGAAATTTTGGAGATATTTTTGAGTTCGGGAATTGAAGCTCTGGATGTCCCGCCAGGAACTATAAGTGAGCGCACACCAGCTTCTGCCGCAAGCTTTGCAATTGCAGATGTCAGGTCTGGATGCAAAGAATAAGTGATCACAATTTCGGCAGAAAAAACACTTCTATCAAAATTAAGAGATTCCAGAAATTCATCTGGCTCCTCTATAAATACAGGCACGAACTCAGGTAGATCAGCAGTTACGACTGAATTATTACTGTGTTCTTTTACAGTCTCAATCAAACGGTGACCGTATTTGCCTCGTGTAATAACTCCTATTACAGTCATTACTCTAAGTTATTTTTAATATTGCATAAATAGATGCTTATTTTATCTGGAGTTCATAACCTTATTAATCAGCTACAAAGGGATTGTAGTTCTACCATGAACTCTAATCTCCTGTAGAATATAAATATAGATAGCGCATTTCACTAAAATCTCTAAAGAAAAAAAGACGATATTTATGAGAGGTAAACTAATCACACTTGAAGGTATTGACGGTTCAGGCAAAAGTACAGTTGCAGAAAAGCTTCAGAATAATCCTGATATTAAAGCCTTTAAACCTGTTTTTACTAGGGAGCCAACAAGAGGTACTTTGACTGGAAATGCCGTTGAAAAAGCTATTCAGTCGGATACCGACCAACTTGCCGAACTGTTCCTTTTTACAGCTGACCATGCCGAACATCTTTCAAAACTTGTAAAACCTTCCGATTTGAAGCTCGCGGCCAACCTTCTGGAGGAGCAAAACGAAAGCCATGACTGAGGAAGTCTTTACGAGCGACAGCTTTCAAATCTAGATAGTAAGCCTTCCACCATCATGGAAGAGCTTCTTGACCCCGAAGGTCACCGACATCATGGTAAACCCAGGAGGAACCTCTGGGTGAAGAAGTTCGGATTGCCAACTGCCTTCACCGGCGGGTCATCGAGCGAGGAGGCGATCCTACCGGATCATCATGTCCACCGCCGCTCTGATCGAGAAGCGGGTCACTAAGGACCAATGGAACCTGACGGGGTGATCCCCAGAGTCCGAACGCCAGGATCGAGGCTTTCATCGAGCCCACGGTCACCTCCCCTACCTTCTGCCTTCGTAAGCCTCCACGCCTTTTCTCACCCTGTCACTTGAGGATTACGTGAAAGAGCACCTCTCGCCAGCTCACCGTCAGGCGATAAGCGATACGTTG
>CAVSHT010000002.1:0-14347 GCA_963727895.1 uncultured Methanosarcinaceae archaeon
TATATATTGCAGCTGCAGCAACTCCTGTAGGACCTCTTCCGCTTGTAAGTTCCTTTTCGGAAGCCTGCCTCAGGATCTCAACGCTTTTTGACTGAACTTCTCCTTTAAGATTCAGGCCAGAACAGAATCTAGGTACATAGTCGATTGGAGATGTAGGCATAAGCTTTAGTGCCAGTTCTCTGGAAATAAAGCGATAAGTTCTTCCTATTTCCTTTCTACTAACTCTAGATACCTCTTCTATTTCATCAAGAGTTCTTGGGACATTGCACTGGCGACAAGCTGCATATAAAGCTGCTGCGGCGACACCTTCAATGCTTCTTCCACGAATAAGATTTTTGTCCACAGCTTTTCTGTATACAACAGCTGCAGTTTCTCTGACGGTTCTCGGTAGACCAAGTGCAGAAGCCATTCTGTCCAGTTCGGATAATGCAAATGCAAGGTTTCTTTCAGTTGCGTTACTTACACGAATTCTACGCTGCCATTTTCTTAAACGATAGAGCTGAGCACGATTTTTGGAAGAGATCGACTTTCCATAGGAGTCACGGTTTCTCCAGTCAATCATTGTGGAAAGCCCTTTATCGTGGATTGTATATGTCATAGGCGCACCCACACGGGAACGCTTCATACGTTGATCGTGATCGAAAGCTCGCCATTCAGGGCCTTCATCCACAAAATCGGCGTCAATGACAAGTCCGCAGTCGCCACAAACGAGTTCTGCTCGTTCATAGTCATGAACGAGGTTTCTGCTACCGCATTCTGGACACACGGCCTTTTCAGTCTCTACATTTTGCTCTTTTTGCTTCTCCTTGCGAGCTTTGATCATGGCACGTATTTTTTCTCTTTCAAGAGTGTCCGAATAGCGAACTCTTTCGACTTCTACCATATCATATCACCTTACTAATTAAAATGACCATGTGTTTACTATACTCAGTATCTTGGCTGTACTACTAACATCACAATAATTATATAAATCAAAGGACAAGAAAATCCGCAGACCTTTTCAGCAAAAAATATATAATCAAGTCAATGTTTAACCATATCAAAGAATTCAAACGTTTATTCAATGTCAGAAATCTCACCGAATATAGACTCTTTCATTTATGAGAGCCCGAACCTCTGAATCAGGAGTTTTTTTAAAGCCCTTAACTAAAAAAAATGGATGGTTTATTGGTCCGAAAACACTAACTATCGTACCAATCCTATTCAGAGCTTTGTCTACAACTACAGAATTCAATTTAGGAAGACTGCCTGAGACATTCTCGGGTTTTACCTCATCCCCTCTAATTATCAGGTTTTTAACACCTGTTTTGTGTAGCACTTTACCGAGTCGTTTCATATAAGCCACAAATAATTAATAGTATTTCTCCAGCTCAGAAAACATATTTCCTGGCTTTGAACATGTTACTTTACCAGTCATAAATATGGGTATATATTATAGACTGAAAAGCATATGTAGTCTACGTTTATATTATATAAAGATATCGCAATGCCTATATTGTAGGTTAGTTCAAGCTAAATTAATAGAGTAAACTATAAGATCTAGGATAAAGGGAAACCACAACCTTATATATTAAATTGACATTGTTGGCAGCGATCAGACCATAGTATGGTCTATCCATTCACTAAATCCGATTAATGATCTCATTCTAGGGAGGAGACTCATTGTCCAAGTTCGTATATTTTTTTGGAAAGGATGTAACTGATGGCAAAGGTAGCATGAAAGACTTACTTGGAGGTAAGGGATCTGGCCTCGCCGAAATGGCAAATCTTGGAATCCCAGTTCCACCAGGTTTTACAATAACAACCGAAGTTTGTGTACTTTATTTACAAAATAATACTTATCCTGAAGAAATACACAAACAGATCAAAGAAGCGATCGACAAACTCGAGACCTTAAACAATAAAAAGTTGGGAGACCCTAATGATCCACTTCTTGTTTCTGTAAGGTCTGGAGCTAGAGTTTCCATGCCAGGGATGATGGATACTGTTCTTAACCTTGGTCTAACGGATAAATCTGTTATTGGGCTTGCAAATAAAGTCAATGACGAAAGATTCGCTTATGATTGTTATCGCAGATTTATTTCCATGTTTGGAGATGTGGTTCTAGGAATTGATTTTGATAAGTTTGAATCCCTTATCGAAGATCAGAAAAAAGAACTGAAAGTAGAATCCGATGCTGATCTTGATGTAAAAGCTTTAAAATACTTGGTTGAGAGGTTCAAGGGAGTAATTAAACTCGAAAAAGGATTTGATTTCCCCCAGGATCCAACAGTTCAACTTCAAATGGCAATTGATGCTGTTTTTGATTCCTGGAATAACCCCCGAGCCATCACATACAGAAAACTTAACGAAATTGATGATAGCTGGGGCACAGCTGTCAATGTACAGACAATGGTTTACGGGAACAGAGGAAACACCTCAGGTACAGGAGTTGCTTTCACAAGAAACCCGTCTACAGGAGAAAAGAAGTTTTTCGGAGAATATCTCATCAATGCACAGGGAGAAGATGTTGTTGCAGGTATAAGAACTCCAGACTTCATTGACACTCTTAATAACAAAATTCCTGAATCCTACAACCAGCTTGTTGATATCTGTAAGAGGCTTGAAGCCCATTTCACAGATATGCAGGATATAGAGTTCACTATCCAGGAAGGAAAACTCTACATGCTGCAGACAAGGACAGGAAAGCGTACAGCTGCTGCAGCTGTGAAGATTGCAACTGACATGGTAGCAGAAGGGCTTATTGACAAGGAAACCGCAGTCACAAGGATTAAAGCCGAGCATATTGATCTGCTTCTGCACCCAAGAATTGACCCCAACGCAAAACTTGATGTAATTGCAAAAGGACTTCCAGCATCACCAGGTGCTGCTGTAGGAAAAGTTGTATTTACTGCCGAGGCAGCTGAAGAAATGGCCGAGAAAGGAGAAAAAACGATTCTTGTCCGAACAGAAACTTCTCCTGAAGACATAGGGGGAATGGCAGCTGCTCAGGGTGTCCTTACCGTGCGTGGAGGAATGACCTCTCATGCAGCAGTTGTTGGAAGAGGTATGGGTAAGCCCTGTGTTGTAGGTTGTGGAGATATCTCAATCGATGCAAAGAGCGGCATCTTCATGGTAAATGGTTATACTGTAAAGGAACATGACTATATTACCATTGATGGAAGCACAGGCGGTTTAATCATCGGGAAAGTAGAGCTGATTGACGCAGAAATTAGTGATGACCTGAAGAGAATTCTTCTCTGGGCTGATGCGATCAGGACTCTCGGTGTAAGAACAAACGCAGACAATCCGGCAGATGCAGGCCTTGCCCGTGAACTTGGGGCTGAAGGTATAGGACTTTGCAGAACTGAGCATATGTTCTTTGGCGAAGAGAGAATCCCAGCAGTAAGGGAAATGATCATGGCCGAAGATGAAAAGTCCAGGAAAAAAGCCCTCAAAAAGTTACTTCCCATGCAGAAGGAAGACTTCCTTGGGATCTTCCGCAGCATGGAAGGTTTGCCTGTAACAATTAGGCTTTTGGACCCACCTTTGCATGAGTTCCTTCCTGACAAAGAAGAGCTGGATGCAAAGCTCAGGGAATTTGAAGCTGCAGGAAATCGTGAAAAGATCGCTGAGGTAAAGAAAGTTATTCAGCGTGTAGTTTCCCTAAAAGAACTCAATCCTATGCTTGGTCACAGAGGATGCAGACTCGGAATAACTTATCCGGAAATTTATAATATGCAAGTACGTGCAATCATGGAAGCTGCATGTGAACTTGCAATCGAAGGAATGCAGATCGTTCCTGAAATCATGATCCCACTCGTAGGTCTTGTAAAAGAGCTTTCAATTACCAGGGAAGAAGTCTGCAAAATGGCAGAAACTGTCATGGCTGAGAAAGGCGTAAAGATCGACTACAAAGTAGGAACAATGATTGAGCTGCCCAGAGCCGCAATTATTGCAGACCAGATCGCACAGGAAGCTGATTTCTTCTCATTTGGAACAAACGACTTGACCCAGACAACCTTTGGATTCAGCCGTGATGACGTGTCCAAGTTCGTGCCCATTTACCAGAAGGCAGGAATTCTTGAGCACGACCCATTTGCAGTTCTGGACCAGGAAGGCGTTGGAGAAATCATGAAAATCGGCATAGGAAAAGGTCGCTCTGTCAAACCCGATCTTAAAATAGGTATCTGCGGAGAACACGGTGGAGAACCAAAATCCATTCACTTCGCCCATGAAATTGGTCTTAACTATGTAAGCTGCTCTCCTTACAGAGTTCCGATTGCAAGGCTCGTAGCTGCTCAGAGCACAATTGAGTCCAGAAAGTAAAAATTCTATAAATTGAAATTTGTTTAAAAAGGTAGGATGAAAATCTTTCCTTTATTATTCTTTTTCTGAAAATTGTATTCTGCAGGTCAATATTTTTGTATGAATATTTTGATCTGAAGAGTCTGAATCCCAAAGCTCTGATTATTAACTTATTTTTTAAAATATAATGATGTACTCTTAAATAACGACATATCCTTTAAAAATTAATATTCTTAAAAATTGATATGCTTCACTTTAAGCTCTTAATTTAAGAAAAAAGTTCTAATTATACAGGTTTATTGCGGCTCCAGGTAGCCGCAAATTTTCCTGAATTATTCTTTCGGGAAGCCTAATAATTCAGTATTTCCTTGAGATCATATAATCGGCAATCTGAAGGAGAAGTTCTTTCTCCGGGCAATCCCGTAGGACATCCAGTTTTTCTTTGCCTTCATTGATATATGAAATCGCAAGGTTCTTTACATAATCAATTGATCCGCATTCAGTTAATATCTGGACGGCTTCGTCGGTTTCTTCCTGAGTAGCTTTTCCTTTTCCGAAAATATCTAGTTTTACATCCTTTTCGAAAGCATCAATCACAATAAGAGTATATTTCCCTTCCATCAGGTCACTACCTCTTACTTTTCCAAGCACTTCTTCTGAAGTGACCATATCCAGGACATCGTCATACATCTGGAATCCTATTCCTATAAGGCGTCCGTATTCGGATAAAGCTTCCGCAAGCTCATCAGAAGCTCCTCCAAGAATGCCCCCAATCTTGGCTGAAGCTGCATAAAGGACCGAGGTCTTTTTTTCCACCATCTCAATATATTCAGCTTTACTAACTTTTTCCCTTTTCTCAAAATCCATATCAAGCCACTGGCCTTCGCAGATTTCGGTACAGGTTTTTGAGAGGACGTCCATACATTTTAAAATCCTTACAGGCTCGTTTTCGACCTTTGACATAATTTCAAAAGCTTTGGAATAAAGTGTATCACCTGCAAGAATTGCTCCAGCTTCACCCCATATCATATGGACTGCAGGTCTTCCTCTACGAATATCATCTCTATCCATTATGTCATCATGGATTAAAGTGAAATTATGTACAAGTTCCACGGCTACTGCTGCAGGTAAGACCGATTTGATGTTTGAGCCTGTAGCTTCAGCTGCCAGAATAAGAACTGCAGGGCGGAGACGTTTTCCTCCTGCATCTACCAGGTAGCGAGAAGCTTTGTATAGCTCCTCTGGATGTGCTACCGGAAGCAGTTCGCCAATTGCAGCGTCAACATGGACACTTCTTTTTTTGATTTCATCAAGTAACGCCATAAATATCACGAGATACGGATAACTTTCTTATAAATTATTCTTCTATATATAACAC
The DNA here is from genome assembly GCA_963727895.1 of uncultured Methanosarcinaceae archaeon. Classification (GTDB taxonomy): domain Archaea; phylum Halobacteriota; class Methanosarcinia; order Methanosarcinales; family Methanosarcinaceae; genus Methanosarcina. The sequence continues at coordinate 5,666 of CAVSHT010000002.1, forward strand.
TTCACCGTTTCTTAGAAGGTGTACTGTATCTCCAAGTACATATCCAGCATCTTCCGCCATCTCGATGTAGTGCCCGTGCATCTCCATATCCCCGTGAGCAGGGATAACATGCTCAGGGTTAACCATACGCAGAAGTTCCCAGTGGTCTTCCCTGTATGCGTGTCCTGAAACATGCACATTATCATAAATCCTGGCTCCCCGCATCTTAAGCTTGGTCTCGAGCGCATAGCGGTTAGCCTGAGTCATGGGACTTGGGATTACATTTGCAGAGAAAATGACCTTGTCTCCTGGGTCAATTGTATAAGGAGTTTCACCATTTGCAACACGTACAAGTATTGAGCCTGGTTCTCCCTGGTGTCCAGTGACTATTGGGAGATACTTATTCTTTCCTTCCTGTATGATACGTTTGAAAGCTCTATCAACTTCTTTCCTCTGACCATATATCTCAACATTGGAAGGCAACTTAAGATATCCAAGATCTCTTGCAGCCCCCACATAACGATCCATTGAACGCCCCATAAGTACGGGAATCCTGCCCATTTCCCCAGCTGCTTCAATAATTGCTTTTAGTCTGGGTATGTGGGAAGCAAAAGTTGTAATAATCATTCCTACTTCGGATTCTTCTGTTCCAAGCAGTACATCCCTCACCATATCTTTTGCAATTTGTTCGGAAGGTGTTTTTCCTGAGCGCCCTGCATTTGTGCTCTCTACAATCATTGCAATAACTCCTTCTTTCCCAAGGGATTTTAGGCGTTCGAAATCTGGCGCTGTGCCCATTGTTGGAGTTCGGTCTAGCTTAAAATCACAGGCGTAAAGGACAGCTCCAACTGGAGTATGAACTACTGCAAAAACACAGTCAATAATGCTGTGTTGGACATTAATGAATTCGATTGAAATATCTTCCGTAACCTGGTAAGTTCTACCTGCATTCAATGGAATAACTCTGTTGCAAACCTCAAACTTGCGTTCGGCCTCGATCTGCTGTTTGATAAGGGCTGTTGTATATGGTGTTGAGATTATCGGGGCGTTATATCTGTGAGCAAGTTTTGGAATTGCGCCTATGTGGTCAAGATGTCCATGAGTACAGACAATTGCCCGGACAGTTCCATTAATTTCTTTCATAATAGTATCATCAGGAATTGCCCCCATCTCGATAAGTTCGAGAGAATGCATTTTGTCAATCTCAACATCTTCATGGATCTGAACTCTATCGAGACGAAGTCCCATATCCAGAATGATAATATCTTCACCTACAATTATCGCAGTCATATTACGGCCCATCTCATTGTAACCGCCAACTGCAACGATTCCTATTTCAGTCATATTTTTTACCTCTTATTTATTTTATCCTTGTGAACCCCAACCCTAGAAAACGGATCAGGTGATGACCTTGAAGTTATAACCATAATATGAATAATGTATAATCTTGAGTCTAACACAGAATCAGTTTTAAAATAGTGTAACTATTTAGCTCCTGCTCGCAGGAGGACTTTACCCTAAATGAAACGAATAAGGCTACATATCTTGGAGAAGAATTCTACTTTAGAGTTATGTCCTTTTCAGTATATATACACTTGAAAATTTGTTAAGTGCTTTTCGAAACTATCAATCCTTTTTGAGACCTATTTCTTCAAGGATTTTATCTTACTATATCAATCAAGCTCTGGTGATTAATTCAATAAACAGAAGCTTTTACTTACTTTCTCTTACTGACCAGCATTTTTTAAGAATCTTCTCTAAATCAATACTAGAAAGCAAGATTTAGCCTGATGTAGTCTTTGAAAATGTATCCTTTTCTATTTACACTGATTCTTATCGATTTTCTCAAGCGACCTTATTATAATTATGTCTTATTTTCATTCTTGGTTTTATTCCTTCTTATTTTCACTATTCATTCTCGGATTACTCATATCATAATAATCTTTATTAGGTAATTTTCTAGACAATTATCTTGTCTATTTCTCCTAACTTATGAAACCACTTAATAATAGTTTCAGTTGACTCCTTTGAAACTAAGATTTAATTAGTCAATTTACGGTGTTATTTTTTTGAATTAATTCCTTAATTTAATTGGTTCTACAAAAACCAATATTCTTTTAGCTTATGAATCACGAGGTGAATTCTAATGTAATTGTTACTACTTAGTAATTTAGATAGAACTTATGATTATTCAAAATGATCTTGGAAGTTTTCTAAAGTTATGAAACAATGCGCTATTATTCATATATTAACAATTTATTCTCGAACATTACTTCATATTATGTATAAATATTGTTATGTAATGAACCTTTAATGAAGACATTAGCTATTATATCTTACCGGTATGATTCAAATCTTAATACAGATTACTGAAAATTACGATCTATTTTATACGTTAAATGTATCACCTACGGCATAATCTTTTACATTAAAACCGCGCTGCCCCAGATATTCGAGGGTCCAGCCAGTAACAACCACAGGTGCGTTGCGTAGATCCTGTATATTTTCACATCCGCAGAGAAACATTGAGATTCTGAATTCTTCCAGCATGCGAGAAAGAATTCTTACAACCGACTCTTTTCCTTCAAGGGCGGGACCTACAAAAGGTAAAGCTGCGCTTGCTGCACTAGCTCCAAGAGCAATGGATTTAGCTATATCGATCCCTGTCCTGATTCCACCAGTTGCGATGATTGGAAGTGAGACTCGCGACTCTATAATACTTGCAACTGTAGGGATTCCAAAGTCCCAGAAGAGTTCCCCAAGGTGTTCAGATACTAAATCTCCACTTTCCCTTGCCCGGTAAACCTCTACACCTGCCCAGCTTGTACCTCCTGATCCTCCTACATCTATTGCTGACACTCCTGCCTTTTGGAGAAGTAGGGCATCTTCTCTTGAGATTCCAGCTCCTGTTTCTTTAACAATTACTGGAGTGCTCAACACGGAGCATATCTCCTTTATCATATCAAGGCAACCAGTTGCGTCTCTATCTCCTTCTGGTTGGATTGCTTCCTGTAAGAAGTTTAGATGAATGGCAAGAGCATCAGCATCGATCATCTCTATAAGTTTTATAACTCCTTCAATTCCATATTCGCGAATCTGGGCAGCGCCTACATTTCCATATACAAAAGCATTTGGAGCTTTTTCCCTTACAATTCTGAAAGATTCTTCCTGAGCAGGATCATCAACGGCAGCTCTCTGGCTTCCAACTCCTATTCCTATTCCCAGTTCTTCGGCTGCAGCAGCAAGGGCAGCATTTACGGAAATAGTCTCAGGATGTCCTCCAGTAATCGAAGCTATTAAAAACGGAGCTTGCAGGCGTTTTCCAAGAAGATCTACAGACATATCCAGTTTATCCATATCAAGTTCTGGAAGAGCTCTATGGATAAGGGTCACATCCTCAAAGCCAGCACTGACTTTTCGGGATTCAACCGGACTTTCAGCACATAAATTCAAATGTTCAATCTTTCGCTTTGAGGTATTATTAACCATATACTTCATACCCTTTTATCTGGAGTTATTCTAGTTCCTATAGATTCTCCATTTAAGAACCGATATATATTATTCTCTTTCCCAGCATTGAATATATATGATGTGATACAAGACATTTCGCTGAGTTCCAAAAGTTCTTGAACTTTCCCTAGCATGCCACCTGTAACATCGGTACTCTCTGAACCTCTTATATATTGTTTGAAATATTCAAATTTTCCTGGGGTTATTTCAGGTACGGTTTTTCCGTCTTTATCCAGTACTCCATTCTCTGCCGATCCTAGTCCAAGTCTAGTGATCCCGAGTTCTTTTGCAAGATAAGGTACTATCTGGTCTCCTGAAAGCACGCAAGCCCCGAGCTCTAGGTCCATAACCACGTCCCCATGAAGTATAGGGATAAAGCCCTTATCTATCATGAGCTTTATGTTGTCAAGATACATGCTTTCTATTCGTCTGTTTTTACAGACAGTACAGCACATAGGATGTACAGCTATAGCCCTTACTCCGAAATGATTAAGAGAATCTACCACGGTTGATGAAAGCTTCTTGACGGATTCATGGGTTATAATCGCTCCTTCTGGATCAAACCCTTTATCAAGTCCGTATTTTTTGGCGTAGGTATGCCCAAAAGAACCTGCTCCATGTACAATAATCAGTTTTCCCTGGAATCTGGAAACTTCTTTTGCAATCCTCAGGAGGGCAGCCTCTCTTACGACTCCTTCGTCTGCATTCTTATCCGTAATGACGCTTCCTCCAAGTTTCAGGATAACAGGTTCTTTTGAGTCTTTCATACTATATCACTTGATATTTTTCAAACAACTTTCATATTTTTCTCTAAAATTTTAGAGTATAGTTTTAACAAAATAATCTTAAATTATCTATTTGAGTTATTTAATCTAAGATTAAACCCTGCTGTGTAGGTTTTGTTATGGTTGCTTTACCCCCTGCTTTTGAGATGGCTTCAGCAACCTGAATACACTTATCTAATGTGGTAAGGGCAACCATACATCCCCCACCGCCAGCGCCTGTAATTTTTGCCCCAAAAGCTCCAGCCTGTCGAGCTGAATAAATTAGCTTGGAAAGTTCCAAAATATTTACTCCGAGTGCATCCAGAAGTCCCTGATTCACGTTCATAAGTCTACCAATGGAATAGTAGTCACCTTCAAGGACAAGAGATTCCCCTATTTTAGAAATTATGCCAATAGAAGCCATGAGGGGCTCGATGAGTTCTGGATAACTTTCACGAAGTTTTCTGACGTTTGAAACAAGTTCTTTTGTGGATGAAAATACTCCCGTATCTCCTATTACAATTCCACAGTCTGGTGTCCTTAATTTCTTCCTTTCAGGAATAGTAACAACTCCCCCTAAAGTAGAAACATAGGTATCAGTAGGGCTTGCAGCTCCCTGAACGCTAATTTCAATTTGATGGCCCAGTTTTGCGATCTCTTCAAGAGAAAGTCCACATCCAAACAGCCCATTAAGAGCTCCTATGCTCGCAATTGTAACAGCAGCAGATGATCCAAGTCCGGAACCCGACTGGAATATCGGAATCAATTTCTAAAAATACACCTTTTATTGGTGAGATTTTTCTCATATTTTCAATAACTGAGGAGATATATGGGTGTTTTTCAAAATCAATCCCTGTTTTTCCTATCTGAGACTGAATTACTACTGAATCGCTAATTTCTGCTCTGACGTGGGTTCTCAGTTCAACAGCACATGCTATTGCAGTTTCTCCATAGACAACTGCATGTTCTCCAAAGAGATATATTTTCCCGGGTGCAGAACATGAAATCATATTACTCCTCTAAATTCATAAGTTTGATTGAAGCATATAAAACAATAAATTCATGTTTGAAGTGAAAGTGAATTTTTCTTTTAATCGTTTAATAAATTCATTCATAAGTTATTCAATTATTTTTAATGATTTATTCAATTCTATTATTAATGGTCTCTTTTCTCAGATTCATTTAGGTTAATACGCCTAAAATCCATAAAAATTTATTAGGAAATAAGTAAGTGCCTCTGTATCCTTAATTAAAAACAGGTATACTCCGGTTTGTTCTACAGGGTCTTTTTCATTCCACAATAATTGCGGCATAGCCTACCACTGCGTCCATATCTCCGGAAACCTCTCCACTGTTTGAATATTTGAGCAATTCAGCTCGATTTGCACCAAGCTTTTTTGAGGCTGTTAACATCGCAGAAATAGGGCCATATCCGCACACTGATGCGTTTCTCTTATAAAGCTTTTCATATATTTCTGAAATATCAAGGTCAAGGATAGCCTCTATAATTTCATTATCTATTTCTCTTGCAATATTTGCAGGTTGATAATGAGTAAAATCGCTAGATGCGATAAAGACTACTTTTTTCCTGCTCTCAGAAACAAGGTTAGCAATAAGATTTCCGACCTCAGTTACGGTCTCTTCGTCTTGCATGCTCAGGCAGATCGGAAGAATCTTGAAGTCCTGATCAAAGCGGTATTGAAGGAAAGGAAGTTGAACTTCTATTGAATGTTCGTATCGGTGCCCTAGTTCATCTGTATCAATAATACTGCCTCTGAGTCCTTCCGCGAGTTCATGATCAACTTCAAGAGTTCCCAGGGTAGTTTCCCATGTATCTATAGATAATGATACAGGTGAGCCATATCCCGTATGATTAGGACCGAAAATTACATATGTGTCGGCTTTGGGAAGGACTGCATATACATGTGCAGCGACCCTCCCAGAATAGACATATCCTGCATGTGGGCAAACAGCCCCAAGGATATTTCTTTCCCGGATCTCCAAACCTTCAAAATATTGCTTGAGCTTATTCTCAAGATTCTTTGAATTCAGGGGATAAAATTGCCCTGCTACTGCTGGTTTTCTCATTATAATCACCCATATGAAATATGGGCCTTTTTTATATATCCTTGCAGTATGCAGGACTATCTTTTGGGATCAGAGAGGTGTTTCGAAGTCAGTCATCTCATAATTAAAGGGAGTATCATTAAGCCTGGATATTTCCTTTGCAAGCAGCCAGTAGATAAGAGAAAGAGCTTTTCTACCTTTGTTGTTTGTAGGAATTACAAGATCCACATTTGAGATCAGGTTATTGGTATCACAAAGGGCTATAACAGGTACTCCTATGCTTGAAGCTTCCTTCAGAACCTGTGCATCTCCTGCAGGGTCGGTTACAATTACAACATCAGGCTCAAAGAAACCGTGAATCTGAGGGTTTGTAAGCAAGCCTGGAATAAACCTTCCTAGCATTGTCCTTGTGCCTAATGCTCTGGAAAACATTCTTGCTGGATGCTGCCCATACTGCCTTGAAGAAACCACAAGGATCCTTGCAGGATCATAGTGAGATAACAATTTTGCTGCAACCCTTATTCTTTCGTCTGTTGACTGAATGTCAAGCACATATAATCCATCAGTTCTTACCCTGTATACGAACCGCATCATATCCTGTGTCTTCTGCTGGGTACCTATGTGGACACCTGCTGCCAGATATTCATCAATGGGTACAAGAGATGTGGAACCTTCTTTAACAGAGGCTTCCTCTTCAGTTTCTACAGGCATAGATTCGGTTTTTGCTGCGGCTTCTTTTTCAGGTTCAGGTTTCGCTTCAGCCACAACGTCTTCTTCAGGCAAAGGCTGTTCTTCGTTCTCTTCCTGCCCTGTCTGCTCAATTTCCTCCATAAAGTCACCTCATAATATAGAATCAACAATAAAGCACATTTATCTTTGAAAATGTATCCCACTACGTTTTTAACTGCTTTTGCGTTTGACCGTGATCGGAATTACTCCGGTCTTCAACTCTTCAATAGCAAGACTGAGAGGATCCAACCGCCCGTCATCTTCAACAAGGACAGGAGCTCCCATTGCAATTTGCAATGCTCTTGCACCTACAATCCGTGCACGCTCGAACCGGGTATATTTTTCCTTGACCAACTGATCACCCTGAAACTTAAAAACGCTCCGATGAATTCCAATCATTGATAATCATAATAAATTTAATATTTTACAATACATGCCTTAACCAGCACCCTGTGAATATGGGAGTGGGACCGCTGAGATTCGAACTCAGGTTCCGGCGTCCCGAACGCCGAAGGATGGACCAAGCTACCCTACGGTCCCTTACTGGTACGGCGAAAGTACATCAACGAGCTCAACATGGCTTAGTATCATTCTACGGCAGCAGTAGCGGGTGATCCCAAGATCATCCAGCACTACGGCAGCATCTTCGCCATCATTAACACGTCTTTTGTACTCATCCCAATAATTTGAGATTACTTTTCCACATGAGAAACATCGGACTGGGATCATAGTCTTACCTGTAAGATTTCTGGTATTTAGCCCTTGCTCCAGGCCCACCAAAGTTCTTTGATTCTTTCTGTCTGGAATCACTTACAAGCAAACTGCGGTCATAGCTTGCGAAGTTGTCTCTTACGACTGTGTCATTAGTCCATTCCACAATGCTTCTGGCAACTGCAGTTCTTACCGCATTAGCCTGTCCGATAATTCCGCCTCCTCGGACATCAACATTAATGTCAAGTTCAGAGATCACTTCATCTCCTGCAATCAGCAGAGGCTCTGAGATTTTCATCTTTATAAGCTCTGGAGTATATAGCTCGAGCGGAATTTTGTTGATCCTGACCTTACCGTTTCCTTTTGTGACTGTTGCACGTGCAGTTGCAGTTTTATGTTTTCCAGATGAATTAACTACTTTGACCATAAGGACTCACCCTTTAGAACTTTGAACCCATTTTCTGGCTCACTTCACCAAGCTCAATATATTTACTGGAGCTTAATTGTTTCATATCGGCATGTGCAATGGTGATTGTCTCAGTGTCCTTCAGTTCAGAGGGAACACCTACATAGACTTTAAGCCTGAACATTGCGTCCCTGCCCCTTGCTTTCTTATGGGGCGACATGCCACGGATAGTCCTTTTTAGGATGCGGTCCGGACGCTTCGGGAAGTAAGGCCCAAATTCCGTAGCACCTTTTTCCTGGCTTTGCCGGTAATCTTTAAGGGTTGTAGCCCTTGAACCAGAAATTACTGCTTTTTCAGCATTTACAATATATACCTTTTCGTTTCCTGAAAGCAATTCTTTTGCAATTGTACTTGCAAGACGCCCCAGAATAAGTCCATTTGCATCGATAACCGTCATATTTGACACCTCAGCGGAAAATCCGAATTCCGAAACCTCTGGATTTTCTTCCATTATAT
>CAVSHT010000003.1:0-331591 GCA_963727895.1 uncultured Methanosarcinaceae archaeon
AGTAAAATCGGTTCTGTTGCAAAAAATCATAATAAGGATTCAATTGAATAAGGAGAAAATCAATAGAACGATAATATGCTATCTAATTCCTTTAAGTGGAAACATTACGAAGGAGAAATCATTTTATTAAACGTCAGATGGTACCTAAAATATCCAGTAAGTTATAGAAATTTAGAGGAAATGATGGCAGAGAGGGGAGTAGAAGTTGATCACAGTACTATCATGAGATGGGTACATCAATACTCTCCTGAAATCGAAAAGAAGGTAAGAAGGCATTTAAGACCAACTAATAACTCTTGGAGAGTTGATGAAACTTACATCAGAGTTAAAAGTAAATGGAAATATTTTTACCGAGCAGTTGACTCAAATGGAGATACAATTGATTTCATGTTAAGTGCAAAACGAGATCAAAAAGCAGCAAAACGTTTCTTTAAGAAAGCTTTGAATTCTAATCATAATCAAATTCCAAGAGTAATCACAGTTGATAAAAATCCAGCTTATCCACCTGCTATAGATAAACTGAAAAATGATAAAATACTACCTATAAACGTAGGCATTAGACAAATCAAGTATTTGAATAACATTATAGAACAAGATCATAGATCCATTAAACGAATAGTTAATCCAATGTTAGGATTTCAGTCTTTTAACACAGCTATTAAGACTTTAAAAGGAATTGAAGCTATGAATATGATTAAAAAAGGACAAATCAAAAACCTAAATTACTCTGGCTTTAATGAAGCTAAATATATTAATCAATTATTTGGAATAGTTCTATAATCTTTTTGAATATTTGTACTTTTGTTTATTGATTATGGATTTACATGCTTATTCTGAGATTTTTTGCAACGGAACCCACCTGGCTCATTGTACTTTTCGGCTCCCTTAACAAGGAACTCCATAGCCATAAGAGTCTTTCCTGAACCCGCACTTCCGTATACAAGTGTTATACGACCTTTTGGGAGTCCACCATAGGCGATATCGTCAAAGCCGTTTATACCTGATGGAGATTTTTCCAATAATTTTTCTTTTAGGGTTGTGCTCGTTTCTTCAATCATTGAGATGCCTCTGGTATCAAAAATGCTGAGAGCACCATAGCAAAACATCTGCTTTAAATTCATATTAATATATAAAATAATATTATATAAGTGCTCTTTAATTATAGTAACTATCGTTATCGTTAATTTTGAAAGATAATAGATAGTAGATGTTTTATATAGTACTGAGAGCCAGAAAATAAATAAGTTTTCATTAAATTAAAGCAAAATTAACTCCTATTATTAAAGACTGATTATTTAATAGGGTCCAATTGCAAAAAATCTCCGAATAAGTATATAAACGTATGGATAATGAACAAAAATCAAAATATTCAAAAAGATTATAGAACTATTCCAAATAATTGATTAATATATTTAGCTTCATTAAGACCAGAGTAATTTAGATTTTTGACTTGTCCCTTTTTAACCATATTCGTTTTGGCTCCAGTAATCGATTTTATTCGGATCTCCTAAAGCCTAGTCAACATTTTAGACAAAATGTTTCTATTTAAAGGAATTAGATAGCATGTAACTACTTTTGATTTCCTTTTTATTTTATTATATCCCTAGCAAATATTTTTTGCAACAGAACCTGTTGTTTTACGTGCAAAGTACATTAAAGGTAGAGGTAACTATAGTACTATTTAGCATATATCCAATAGATATATAATAGGCATCTCATATTTATAACTTAGAAAGTTTTTAGTACTTTCAAACAAATCTATATATATTGCAGATATTTCTCATCTGCAGCTCATAAGATTAACTTGGGGACATCTATTGTCGTTGATAACCATTAGGTCTCAAATATCTTACAAGGACAGTAGCTGAAGGAAAATAAAACAGTACTCAAGGTGCATGATAGTAAAATGCCTGTATTCAGAATCATGATAATACATGGTGATAATGTTTTTTAATTCACAGTTGATACAAGACAAACAAGAGTTTTATGGAAAAGGAAAGGGATATGGAATGTTTACGAATACTGAATCTAACCTTATCGAAGGTTACTTTGAAGGAGCTAACCTTATAGGAGCTGATTTTACAGGAGCTAACCTTAAAGAGTCTTACTTTAAAGGGGCTAATCTCAGAGAAGCTAACCTTGAAAAGGCTGACCTTGAAAGGGCTAACCTTCAGGAAACTAATCTTAAAAGGACTAATCTCAAAGAAGCTAACCTCATAGAAGCTGATCTTATAGAGGCTAATCTTCAGGAAACTAACCTTAAAGGAGCTAACCTCCAAAGAGCTAATCTTGAAGGGGCTAATCTTGAAGGAGCTAATCTTAGAGGAGCTAACCTTCAAGGAGCTAACCTTAGAGAAATTAACCTTAGGGGAGCTGAACTTAATTGGACTGTATTTAGAGGGGCTAACCTTGTAGAATCTTATCTTGCAGGAACTAACTTCACAGGGGCTGACCTTGAAGGGACTAACCTTCAGGAAACTAACCTTGAAGGAGCTAACTTTACATGGGTTAATTTTGAAGGAGCTAACCTTGAAGGGGCTAATCTTAAAGGAGCTAATTTTACAAATGCTCACTATTTAACATTTGACCAGCTTTCTAAAGTGAAAACACTTCACAACGCAAAATTAGACAACGTACTCCTCATACCTCTAAAAGATAAGTACCCTGCTCTTTTTAAAAATATCTGATACAGAACTTATAGAACACTATTAATACCTTAATTTGACAGAAGTTGTTAATTTTTAAAATTATTTTTTGGAAAAATGAAAATATCAAAAATCAAAGAACATAGTATATAAATTACAGTTGTAGGGGAAAACATAAGCATGTGGCGGATTTATTCCTCATAAGATTTATGCTTCTGTCAAATTCGAGATATATACTAATGATACATATAAATAATTGAATTCCAAAAATGAGCTTATGGCGTTTACAATTATAGAATTTTCAACGTTGATTCTAGCAATTTTAATAGCTTTTGTGTTGTATGTAATCATTAGGGAAGGCACTCAACTTGCTATGAATGCAGTACTTGGAATTTTAACATTACTTGCAACAAAATTTTTACTTGGGCTTAAAATAACGATTACCTTACTCACCGTTATAATTTGCGCATTTGGGGGCATTTTCGGAGCAATTTTAATAATCATATTGAACTATTTCAGAATTGGATTTATTTAATATTGGGGATGATTTCTAAAGTTTTAATAGCTTATAGATTCATTGTTGGATACTGATTTTCAATTTCTCTTTTCTCAGTTTCTGTAAAATCATATCGTTAGATGGAATAGCAAAAAACGAAAGTGATTAAATTCTACGCCTTCTATAGCTTTTCAATTTGCACAAAAGATAATTCTACCAGTAAGCTTGTGAAAGTCAAGTCATAAGCCCCAAAACATAGTTTTTGACAAATGCATAAATAAAAAAAGTTGCTGAAGAAGAGAAACTTTTCTTTCAAGCTTAAATTTTATTTTACTGTAATATAATTAGACATAGTTTTGGTACCGCTTCCTGCTGCATTTGTTGCTGTTAAGGTCACAGTAAGTTTTCCTTTTTTAATATAAGTATGGAGCGGATTGTGGGTTGTTGATGTAGTACCATCTCCAAAATTCCATTTCCATGAAGTTAGGTTATTAGTACTCTTATCAGTAAACTGCACTTTTAGTGGTTTAGTCCCTGATCTTGGAGAGGCGGTAAAGGCAGCAACTGGTTTTATTTGGTTTGTTAGTTTTAGATAACTTGTTTTTGTTACCTTACTGCTTCCTGCAGCATTAGTTGCTGTAAGAGTTACCGTAAGGCTTCCTGCTTTAATATACGTGTGAAGTGGGTTATGAGTTGTTGATGTTGTTCCATCTCCAAAACTCCATTTCCATGAAGTTGGGTTGTTAGTACTCTGGTCAGTAAACTGCACTTTTAATGGTACATTTCCTGAAGTTGGGGACGCAGAGAAAGCAGCTATCGGCTTTTGTGGACTAGTTATCACTGTCCATAGAGTGGCAACTGGATAACCAGATCCAGAACTGCCTACTATCTGTCCATCGTTATTGATGGCGCTGGCAATGCTAAATGTGTTAGCAGGGAGTGAGCCAAGATAAGTCATTACTCCATTTTGCCATAGGGTAGCATGTGCGGTGTCACGACCAAAGTTACAACCGCCCACTATCTGCCCATTATTATTGATGGAATCGGCAAAACTATAATCTCCTCCAGGGAGTATTCCAAGATCAGTTATCACACCATTTTGCCATAGAACGGCATGTTCGACGCCTGAAGCATTATTGCTATCACCTACAATTTGTCCTTTGTCATTGATGCTATTTGCATGACAAAATGATCCACTAGGGAGTGTTCCAAGATCAGTTATCACACCATTTTGCCATAGAACAGCATGTTCGACGCCTGAAGCATTATCACTATCTCCCACAATCTGTCCTTTGTTATTGATGCTATTTGCATGACTAATTGACCCTCCAGGGAGTGTACCAAGATCAGTTATTACTCCATTGTACCACAGAATCGCATGTACTATGCCAGGTGCTTTATCGCCACAGCCCACTATCTGCCCATTGTCATTTATGCTTGATGGATAACAAAATGATCCACCAGGGAGTATTCCAAGATCAGTCATTACTCCATTTTGCCATAGGAAACCACGTGAGCCACACACTCCCACTACCTGCCCATTGTTATTGATACAATCAGCGTAACAATAATCCTCTCCATGAAGTGTTCCAAGATCAGTTATCACACCATTTTGCCATAGAACGGCATGTTCGTCGTCTGATGCATTAAAGCTATAACCCACTATCTGTCCTTTGTTATTGATGCCCTCTGCATAACTCCCTGCATAACTCCCGGATGTCAGGTTTTGAAGGTTTTTTATCGATACAGATGCTGCACCTACAATACTCACTAACATTAAAACAGCCAGAGCAACAATTCCTAACGCTTTTATAAGAGTAAGCTTTCTGGGAGATTTATAACACATAACTTGATACTTCATTTAAATCCCTCCTCCTTTTTTGTATTTTTCCTTAATCGCCAAAAAAGAGATATAAAATAAGGAACGAAAAATAAAGTTTAATAAATATTGACAAATTGTAAATTATACTTTCATATACTTATAAAAATCATATAAATAGTATATATATATATAAATATTTTGAAATCTATTTGTAAATTTTATTTTTTGTGATAATATTTGATTCATATAAACGATAAATAGGCCTGCAAAAATCCAATCATGAGCCTGAAAATAAGCCTATGAGTTGAAAAGAGAGATTAGGAAAATTAATTTTGGAAAAATGAGGAAGAAGAGTATACGCAGATCAAAATTTCATCAAACACATTCATTTTTTGCAGTCGAAGCATACCAATTAAAAAATCGGCCAACATCCTGAAAACTTCGATTGGGATTACATTTCAGATCATTAGCACAATTAGTAATAAAAAATTAATAATTTGTGATACTCTGTTTATATATTGCTCCAATTTTTACCTATATTTCAAGTGGAAAAATGAAATTTAGGCAAGCCTTCTAAAATGACAAATTAAACTGAGATTTTCAGGCAATTTTGTTCACTCGTCTGAAATTACCCGCATCGCTTGACGTTGCCTATGTGTTTTTGTTAATATATATTCCAAAGACTATAGACAGGATTTTGAAAAACGTTAGTTAGAGACATGATATTTTGAAGGGCTATATTTTGTCTTCGATAACCGTATCCGTTAAGAACTACAAAAATAAGAAACACATAGTCAATTCTGATTTACAAAACTGTCATCACAATATCAATAATCAATCAATTATTTGGAATTGTTCTATAATATTGAGAAATCTTCTTGAATATTTTAACTTTTGTTCATTATCTATAGGTTTACATGCTTATTCTGATATTTTTTGCAACGGAACCACTAAGTGGGTATTTTAAGTACCATCTAACATTCAGAGACTTTTTATTATTTTCTGGTCTTGTATTGATTGCATCCAATTGCTAGTGAAATTAATGGTAAATTTTGGAAATCCCAGAAGATATTAAAAAGTCTCAACATTCAATAAGATAATTTCACCAACAAAGTACTTTCATTTAAAGGAATTAGATAGCATATCACTATCTTTGATTTCATTTTTATTTTATTATTTCCCTAACAGATATTTTTTGCAACGGAACCAGGATTTCTACATAGCCGGTAATTTTTTTATATTTAACTTTTTTTATTTTTGTACTTTTGTTCCTTTCGCTCGAGAATCAATTAAGAGTGTGTCCAAAAATATTTTTGCTTTATCAACAGTAGAAACAATTTTGTACATTTGCGCTCTTCTATAAATCAACAAATTTTTTGACTGAAAATTTTACGTGACTTATATTATCATAAGCTCTCCAAAAATGGTCAATATATTTATTTTTGAAAATGTGATTGGTGAGGGATCATTATTAAAGGCAGTCTTTCGATTACGGTAGATATTGAGGATTGGTATCACATTCCTTCAGTGTGTGGCTCTCCATATTCCGTTTATAAGGATGTGAATGAGTTCTTTAAAAATTGGAAAAGAGAATATGACTTCCTAACTGAACCTACAAAAAAAGTACTGGACCTTCTCGATGAGTTCAATGTAACTGCCACATTCTTTGTAGTTGCAGATATTGAAGAAAACTATCCGGGATTAATCGAGTTAATTGTAGAAAAAGGGCATGAAATTGCATGTCATGGCCTTCATCACGCCTGTAAAATTGATTCCGAAACAAAGAAAAGGTTAATAAGTGCTGAGGAATTTGAACAGAGGACACTACAAGCTAAAAAGATTCTGGAAAAAATTAGCGGGGAAAGAATGGTAGGATATAGAGCCCCAAATGCTCTGGTGGGCGGTTGGATGCTCGATTCTTTGGAACATCTTGGATTCACTTATGACTGCTCAGTAACAGTAAATTCTCTCTATAATAAAACGGATTCTGCCCTCAGCACAGTCTCGACAATACCTTATTATCCTGTGGAGCACGGGCTTGAGGTAGGTCCCGATAGAAATTTCGTTGAGTTTCCCTGGCCATATTATCAAAACGTAATTAAAGTCCCGTCATGTGGGGGACCAATACTTCGATTCATGGGAGCTTCAGTTGTATTAAATGGACTTATTCAAAGCTTAAAACGAGGACATACATTATTTTATTTTCATCCACTCGATATTTCGTGTACTAAATTTCCATCCGGCTTTGATACTTAAACATAGTTATATACTATTAGAAAGTATATTTCTTCATGAACTGCCCCAGATGCAATAGTTCCAGTCACAAAAAGAACGGTATAGTTGGCGGGCGTCAACGGTACAAATGCTCTGATTGTGGCTATAACTATACAGTAGAGCTAAAATCAACTGCTTTTTCCGCTTTTGTAAAAAGACAGGCTTTACAACTCTATCTTGAAGGATTGGGCTTTCGTTCAATAGGACGATTTTTAGGGGTGAGTCATGTTTCTGTCCAAAGATGGATAAAGAAATTTGGTCAGGAGTTAGAGGACCTAAAAAGTGAAAATGAGATATCTATTGTTGAAATGGATGAAATGCACACTTACATCGGTAACAAAAAAAATATTGCTGGATCTGGATTGCTGTTGATAGAGTTGGGAAAAAGTTCATCAACTGCTCTTTTGGTAGCAGAGGAACAGAAACTGGAAAACTACTCTGGGAAAAAGTGAAGAAAAAAGAGATTGGAGAAGTAATGACAGATCACTGGAGAGCATATGCAGAGTTTCTTCCAGAAAAGAGTCATACTCAATCAAAAGCAGAAACATTTACAGTTGAGGGATATAACAGCATATTGAGGCATTTTCTAGCAAGATTGAGAAGAAAGACAAAGTGTTATACAAAAAGTCTTGAAATGCTAAAGTACTCGGTTATTCTATTGATGAAATACAGAAATAAAGAGTTAACTATGTTTAATTAACAATGCCTTCCATCCATTGGGAATCAGAGACCTTTCTATTGGTATTTAAAAGGAAAGCTTATTGAAAAGAGGATTCGCTATATCCTTAACAAGTTGGAACATGTTAACAAAATATGCCTGCGGGATTATTTAGAGATGTAAATCCCAACATTAAAAATAATTTTCTATATATAAACATATAAATATATTCAAAATCAAATTCTGAGTTGTTGACTCAGTTTTGATGGTTAAAATATTTTAATTCACCATATAATAAGTAGTCATATCTTCTTAAAAAGTATCATCAACTGTAACCTAGAAGATTTGACAAAATATACTACATATAAATATGCATAAAGTAGAAAAGTTTAATATCTTTAAAAGTGTACTATACTGTAACTTTGCTATTTTTTATTTCATGAAGCCCTCCCAAAACCAACTTTACTCTCAAAATCATAAAATTTTCAGTATTGCTTTCATAATCCGAAGCTTAAGTAATTATTGCAAATTCACGATCTATATAAGCGATTTTGAGTTTTGGGATAGGCTCTATATCTAAACTGAGATTAAACATGACAGAAATAAATAGCAATATAGTACATAAAGGACATAATCTTTTAAAAGTTTTAGGAATAACATTGTTGGTACTTGCTTTACTTATGAGTGTCGTAGGTGCGGAACCATCTTCAAATATTACGTTTGTAACTACTGGTTCATCATTTTCACCTATTATTGCAGTTACAGGTAATCCTACAATTCAATGGGTATTTAGTGACGGTTCAACATCTAATTCTAAGTCCCCTATTGTAAATTTTGGTTCCGCAGGGAAAAGAGTAAACACTCTAGTAGTAACACCATGGAGTGCAGTAACTGAAATCAATATAGGTTATGATGGTTCTGATAGTGGAGCAACTCCAGGTGCCAGTACAATAGCAAATTTAGCGCAACAGAATGTAATAGCTGTTAGCGGTTTAGAAAATGTTGCACCATACCTTCAAATATGGGCTTCAAATTATAATCCAATAACTTCGCTGGATTTCAGTAATTTTGCTGTACTGGATACGATTGAGTGTTTTTCTTGTAGATCACTGGCTACTATCAAACTCCATAATGTTCCATCTCTGACAAGGCTTTGTGTCGAACAATCCAATATTTCTTATCTTGATCTCTCAGAAGCTCCTTTTCTTGCTGATCTTCGTGGAGCATCTCAGAGAAGCTCGACATATACTATAAATTGGGGTACTACAGGAGCTAATATCTGGCATATATGTGTCAGAGATAATCCGCAGATAACAAGCGCATTCCCATTCAGTCAGTTCCCACTTTTGAGAGACTTTTATAACTGGAATGACGATCAAAGCGGCACTCTTCACCTAACTTCAACAAATTTAAAAAGTGTTCTCTCAACCAATAATCATTATAATGATGCTATTTTTTCTGGCTGTTTCCCTGTAAGTAGAAATGGTGTTGTGGAAATTCAAAATAATAACCTCAGAAGTTTAGATATTTCCAATGATCCTGGTCTACTTTATTTAAATGCCAGTCTTAATTCTTTAAATCAAACAGCAGTAGATGAAATACTTCAAATAATGGATTCCTATAATACTAGCAGCGGATCTTTAGATTTAACTGGAAATGCTGCGCCGTCAATTATAGGAGTAGCACATGTAAATAATTTAATAGCTAGAGATTGGGAAGTCAAAACATCATCAAAAAATAATCCACCGGTCGCAAATTTTACAAGCAATATTACTTTTGAAACGGTGCCATTAGTAGTTCAATTTAATGATACAAGTATAAACAATCCAACTACATGGTTATGGGATTTTGGGGATGGAACTTATTCAACTAAGGAATCTCCAGAGCACATTTATCCTTATCCGGGTAATTACACCGTAACTTTTACGGTAAGGAATTCAAATGGTTTCGATTCTAAAGTTGACGTAATAACCGTTTTAGAACAACCAGTTTTTCCTGTAGCAAATTTCAGTATCAATGTCATTGAGAGTTATGTTCCGCTAGATGTGCAATTTAACGACTTGTCGGAAAATACAGAGGATAGATACTGGAACTTTGGAGATGGAACTGGTTCAACTGAGATGGATCCAATACATACATATTCAATAGCAGGAACTTATTATGTCAACCTAACTGTAAGCAACGAAAATGGAACTGCCTCAAAAACTGCTACAATAAATGTACTTACACCTATTAGCTCAAGCGGTGGGAGTAGTGGAGGAAGTAGTCATAGCAGTTCCAGTGGTGGCGGTGGAGGTGGTTCTCCTGAACCTCAGAGTAATGTCCAAGTAAAGGAACTTTCACAGGCTGTTATTACAAATGGGAAACCTGTAAAATTTGATTTTACAAAGAATGCAACCTGTGTTGTGTATGTGAGTTTTGACGCAAAAAAGACCTTTGGGAAGACCACAACCATTGCTGAACAGCTTAAAGGAAAATCTTCTCTGGTTTCAATACTTTATTCGGGTGAAATATATAAGTACTTCAATCTATGGATTGGAAATGGAGGGATTGCAACCTCAAAGAACATAGCAAACCCAGTTGTTTGTTTCAAGGTTGAAAAAGCTTGGATAAAGGATAAAAAGATCGATCAGGATTCTATTATTCTTAACATGTACAGCGATAAAAAATGGGAGCAATTTCCAGTAAACCTGTCAGGTGAAGATAATAAATTCTTGTATTTCACAGCCAAAACCTCAGGATTTTCTTTATTTGCAATAACTGGTACAGAGAAACTATCTGAAGAAAATGTAAAGGGAATACAGCTTGCATCAAATAAAACAATTAATAATACAACGTACAAAGAACCTAATACAACATATAAAGAACCGCAAAATCAACAAAAAGAAATTCTGAGCACACCAAGCTTTGGGGTATATTATGGAATAGTTAGCCTGTTTGCAGCATTTCTGTATAAAAGAAAGTAAAAAAGCAGGAATCCAAAGTTCGATGTAAAAATGAGGGGTTAATCCGGTTCCGTTGCAAAAAATCTTAGAATAAGCCTGTAAATCTATGAATAATTACTAAAAATTAAAATATTCACAAAGATGTGTCAATATTATAGAACTATTCCAAATAATTGATTAATATATTTAGCTTCATTAGGACTAGAGTAGTTTAGATTCTTGACTTGTCCTTTTTTAATCATATTCGTTTTGGCTCCGGTAATTGAGTTTATGCGGATCTCTTAAAGTCCAGTCAACATTTTAGTCAATATGTTGCTTTTTTCGTATCCTCTTCAAATTGCATGGGTAAAAGTAAATTTCACGTATTTGCTGAAAATTTAAAAATTTAGTAAAGATTGAAAACAACATCAATCGACGCATTTGATGTTCATCCAAGGTTATAACTATCAAATAAAATTGTTGCATGTTTTTCGAGTTGGAAAATTCTCCATTGAATTTGAAGAGGATACCTAATTGTGAAGTTTTTCACTTATTTTGTAAAATAATCAGATTTTTTGCAACGGAACCATTAATATCATCATTTGAAATTGATACAATTCGTCCTAACCTGCGTATTATGAACCCCCTTATATTACTGCTGCATTCAATAGCATTTGAACCAGGCAGTGTTGAAAACTTTTTATGTGATTGAGATGAAACTTTTTTTAATTTAGACATTCTTAAATCAATTTCGTTTGGTGTTTTTCCGTTCATGTCTATGACACCTTAAACAAAATTGTTGCTTTATCTTTCTCCATAACACAATATATAGTAAACAACTATAATAAATCAAGTATTATATTACTTTATATAGAGCCTATCCCAAAAGCCATTTAATTCTTAATCATCAAGAATTTTAGGATTATTTTCATGATCAGAAACTTGATTGATTATTCGGAATACAGGATTCAGAGAAGCAATTTTGAGTTTTGGGATCAGCTCATATATAATTAAAGAAAGCAATTGAAGCCCATAGATCTAAAAAGCCATGGTGAAGATTCTGATAATTATTCTATATAAAATATAAATTTTAAAACCTCTGTATTTTTGCCGTTTTTACTCCGATTTTGAGTTTAAATTGAAGCTAAAACTGGGAAATACATAGTTTTTGGCACAAAACCTATGTATTCATAGAAGGCAGAATTTTGGTGCAAAGACAGTGTCGCGACTTTGCTGTAAACTCTAAGTTCAGTTTTTGTATACAGTAGGAAAAATTGATCTTCTGATATGGAATTTTTGACTCAAAAACTTTTTGAAATTTGTAATTTTACATAACTTATTTTACACTATCAATTTTACAGAAAACTCGCTACACTGCCTTTTGCTTTCAACTAATAGAAGATAATTTTCTGCATAGTACAATTTTTGGTGATCATGTAACCTTTGAAGCTCCATGTACCAAAGGCCTATAATTGTATTAATTTCTAAAATCGGCCTAAATTTAATTGAAATGAAATTTAAAAATCTATAAATCTATCATACTCTGCTACTGTGAGGACCCATTTTTACTAAAAAAATATATATTTATATCATTATGTTTATGCAAACATAACGATTAATCCATAAAAAGTCTTGCAGGTATATCTATGCGTGGTAAAATAGGTACGATATTACTTCTTTCTATTTTGATTCTGGCTGTTGCATCCTGCGGATGCACAGAAAATATGAATCAACAAACTGCCCAGAACGCTAGCACTACACATATTACTGACATGCTGGATAGGCAGTTGACTGTGCCGGCAAATATCTCTTCAGTTGTAGCCACGTCTCCGCCCTCAACTATTCTAGTTTACATGCTTGCTCCGGAAAAACTTGCAGGCTGGAATTCCAAAAACAATATCACTAAACCTTTTATGGATAAAAATTACTCAAATTTGCCTGTAATAGGTGGCTGGTTTGGAACACAGACCGGGAGCTATGAAACCATAATCAATATGCATCCTAACATTGTAATTGAAGGGTACACCACAGATGGGGAAATCCATGAAGCTATAGAGCGCAGACAGGAGGATTTTGGAAGCATTCCTGTTGTGGGAATCGATGACTCTATTATATTCGTAAACCAGTCTGATGCTACAATACAGTATGTGGGAAAACTGCTTAATTGTGAAAACCAGGCGAAAAAACTGATAGAATTCCGCAGTTCAATCCTTAACGAGATAAATGACACTGTAAAAAGCATTCCAGAAGACCAGAAAGTACGCGTTTATTATGCCGAAGGTCCAAAGGGATTAATGACTGATCCTTCAGGTTCTCAGCACTCTCAGGTTATTGATATCTGTGGTGGTATCAATGTTGCAGACTGTCAGCTTACACCAGGAAATGGAATGACACAGGTTTCAATAGAACAGATCCTAAAGTGGAATCCTCAGGTAATTCTCACATCAAATCCACAATTCTATTCAACAGTGTACTCTGACTCTACCTGGGCAAGTATAGATGCTGTAAAAAACAAACGAATATATCTTGCTCCTCAAAATCCTTTTTGCTGGATTGACAGACCACAGGGTCCTCATCTCATAATCGGAACTGCCTGGACTGCAAAAATGCTGTATCCAGACCGCTTCAAAGATATGGATCTTCCCAATCTGACCCGTGAGTTCTACTCGGAATTCTTCCACTATAACCTCACAGATAAAGAACTGAATTCACTACTTAACTCTTCAACAGAGGCTAAGACGTGAGTGAGAAAGACAAATCACCGGATTTTCCCTATATTGCAGAGAATATCTTTGCTCCCATTTACCCTATAATAGCCACTAATATTGTCAAAAAAAGCGGAATAGAAGAAGGAATATGTCTTGACCTGGGATGCGGAATAGCATCCCTGGGAATCTCTGTTGCGGAAATCACAGAGATGCAGGTATATGGTATTGATATCTCAACTAAAATGTGCAGGCTTTCAAAAAACAAAGCTTTGAGCCACGGTCTTTCAGGTAAAGTTGTTCCTGTACAGTCTGATGTGCACCTGCTTCCTTTCAGGAATAACTGTGCAGACCTAATAGTAAGCCGAGGATCCGTATTTTTCTGGAATGACCTGCCTGTTGCCTTTAAGGAAATCTCTCGTGTGCTTGCTCCAGGTGGGCAGGCATGGGTAGGAGGTGGTTTCGGCACAAAAGAGTTGAGAGCACAGATTTCAGAACAGATGGTTGAAATAGATCCGGATTGGCATACCAATTCAAAAGAACGTCTCAGTCAAAAAAACCTTCAGGCAATACAGGAAGCTGGAAGGCAGACTGAGATTCCCTGCCATGTAGTGCAGGATGACTCGGGGTTTTGGATGGTATTAAGCAAGGAAGGTTAAAAATGAAGTGCAATGTGTGCGAATTCAGGTGTGAACTCGATGAATACAGTAAAGGAAGATGCGGGAACTACTTATGTAAAGGTGATACTATCATCCAAGACCCTGATATCGGATACCTTGGAGCATATCCTGTTTCTATAGAGACCATTCCCTTACTTCATTACTATCCCTCAGGTAAATTCCTTCAGGTTTTCAGTATTGGATGCAATTTTCAGTGTTCCGGCTGTGTGGCTCGCTTGCTAGCATCAGGGAAATCGCTTGATATTTCTGTCCTTACCCCATCTCAGGTAGTGGAAAGAGCAGTGCAGCAGAAGTGTCTGGGCGTAGTTTCCACACTCAATGAACCTGCTGCAAACTATTATCTGTTCAAAGATCTTGCGATAAAGGCAAAAGAAAGAGGTTTACTGGTAGGCTGTTCCACAAACTGCTATTTCACAGATGAAACCCTGGAAGAGCTTGGAAAGTTTGTAGATTTCATGAATGTAGGAATAAAAGGTTATTCTGATAAGAGCTACATAAATTGCGGAGTTCCGTCCTCTGAACCTGTTTTCCGTAATATTTCTCGACTTTTTGATATGGGTGTGCATGTTGAAACATCAGTCGTTTACTTAAAGGGAAATGAAGACGATGTGATAAATGTTGTCAAAGCATTGTCTGATATTTCCCCTACAATTCCTGTTCAGGTAATGAGATTTATTCCTTTTGGGGATGCTCCGATTGAACTTGAACCCTCTGTAGGAGAGGCAGAGAGCCTGTGTACCGCTCTGCGTAAATATGTAGATTATGTTTATCTCTTCAATTCTCCAGGTACGGAATCATTAAATACGTACTGTCCCGAGTGTGGTAGTCTTCTTACAGAAAGGGAGTTTTACGGGCCTATGGGTGCCAAGCCTTTAAAACCCTGGATAAATTACTCCTGCACTTGCGGGAAAAGTATCCCGGTCAAAGGAACAACTGCGACTGAAATCTTTAACGAAGAAGGTTTTATGGGTGGTTACAGGATAAGTCGAGCTTTCAGTATGGTTCATGCAATACTTATATGTCTGGGCATACTGGATGATCACAGGTTAATTGAAATCTGGGGGAAAGTCTCCAATCCCGAAACCCTAAGGCAAATACACCAGGTAGTACAACAGCCATATTCTTATCTTGAGTT
The DNA here is from genome assembly GCA_963727895.1 of uncultured Methanosarcinaceae archaeon. Taxonomy (GTDB): domain Archaea; phylum Halobacteriota; class Methanosarcinia; order Methanosarcinales; family Methanosarcinaceae; genus Methanosarcina. The sequence continues at coordinate 15,340 of CAVSHT010000003.1, forward strand.
CATCAGGCTTATTGCTGAAAAAGCAAATGTACCGGAAAAAGGTGAAGAACTTATTTCATATATCCGCGAACGTCTGGAAATTGTCGAATCTCTTGCAGAGGAAAATAGTGGTCATAAAGTTTATTATTGTATGGGCTCTCCTCTTTTTGCTCTGAATGCTGGAAGAATGGAAAATAATCTTGTGGCGTTTTCTGGGGGAGTAAGTATTAATAAACAGATTCAAAAAGAAGGCAAACCAGGTGTAAATGTTTCTCCCTTGTTTATAAATGAGCAGAATCCGAAAACTATTTTTATTTCAGGTTTTCTTTCCCGTCCTCTCGATGAGTTCTATGACCTTTGCCAGCAATACAGTATATGTGCAGATGCGGTAAAAGAGCATCGGATCTATGAAATTCCTCCTTCTTGGGATTTCGGAAATCCACGCTGGATACTTGGACTTATGTACATAGCCAACAAATTAAATCCAGAAAACTCAGCAATTGACCTGAAAAAGGAAGCAAATGAATTTTATCTACGGTTTTATGGCATACCGTTTGAAGAAGTAAAACCTAATAGATCTTTTCACAGACCTTCTTCCGGTATCTGGCCCAAAAACGTAGTGAGGTATTCTGATGCATGATTACAGATGTAGTCGCATTACTCTGGTATATCTGTTACCCTTTGTATTACTTATAATATCTCTTTTTATATGAAGATACCAGACTCCTCTATCAGATGTTTTAAGTGAGAGTGGAAGAGCTTTCTTATCTCTTTTTTTTGGTACTCCTGCTTCAGTTTCCGATCAACATACTGTACTTTTCAATGTAAGGTTGCCAAGGATACTCGCAGCTTTACTGGTGGGATCAGCTCTTTCCATAGCTGGAGCTTCTTTTCAGGGAATATTTCGCAATCCTCTTGTGTCTCCTGATATACTTGGAGTGGGAGCTGGAGCTGGTTTTGGAGCATGCCTTGCAATCCTGCTCTGGAATAGTTATATGTTTATACAATTGATGGCTTTTGCCTTTGGACTCTTAGCGATGTTTATTGCTATAAGTATGGGTAAAGCCAGCAAAGGTACTGGAACTCTGGTATTTGTGCTTTCAGGAATTATTGTTGGTTCGATTTTCACGGCTCTTACGTCACTGGCAAAATACGTGGCAGATCCTTATGATCAACTTCCTGCAATCGTTTTCTGGCTTATGGGAAGTCTTTCCACTGTAAGGTATACTGATTTACTCTACATATTATTGCCAATATTTATTGGCACTCTTGTACTGCTTCTTCTCAGGTGGCGTATCAACATTCTGTCTCTAGGGGACGAGGAAGCTAAAGCTCTTGGAATGGATGTGGAAAAAATGCGCCTGATCATAATTGTTTGTGCAACCCTTGTAACTTCAGCAGCAGTCAGTATCAGTGGTGTCATTGGCTGGGTAGGACTGGTTGTACCCCATATCTCAAGAATGATGGTAGGTCCCAATTATAACCGCCTTTTGCCTATGAGCATGGTTATTGGAGCATCGTTTATGTTGATTGTGGATGACCTTTCAAGGACTATTGCAGCTACAGAAATTCCCCTGGGAATCCTTACTGCTCTGGTAGGAGCTCCACTGTTTGCATATCTTGTTAAGAAGGGGAGGATGGGATGGAACTGATGTTGGAAGTAGAGTCCCTTTCTTTCTCTTATGGAAACAAGCCAGTCTTTGAAAATGTATCGTTTTCACTAAAAAAGGCGAGATCATGTGTATTCTGGGCCCAAATGGAGCAGGAAAATCTACACTTATCAAATGTGTTGCAGGAATTCTCAAATCTACTGTCGGATCTATCTATATTCAAGGAGAAGATACAGCTTCTCTTGGTGTAAGAGGTATTGCTAGGCATATAGGATATGTACCACAGCAGAATGAAGTGGTTTTTCCATTTACCGTATTGGATTTTGTAGTTATGGGACGTGCTCCGCATCTTTCCATGTTTGAATCCCCTGGCGCCGACGATATTAAACTTGCAAAAGAATCGCTTGCAATGGTAGGAATTTCCAATCTTGCAGAAAGACCGGTTTCCAACCTCAGTGGAGGACAGAGCCAAATGGTGCTTATTGCTAGAGCTCTTGTCCAAAAGCCTTCTTTGCTTTTGCTGGATGAACCAACTTCTCACCTTGATTTTGGAAACCAGATCCTTGTGCTGGAAACTGTCAGAAAACTTGCTTCACTTGGGATGTCTATTATAATGAATACTCATATGCCAGACCATGCTTTTCTTTTAGGTGACAAGGCTGCAGCACTAGCTGGAGGTAAACTGGTTGCGGTCGGAAAGGTTGAAACTGTAGTGACCAACAAAACGATGTCTTTACTATATGGAGTAAATGTAGCTGTCAGGGAAATTGAAGATATGAAAAGAAAAGTGTGTTTACCTTTTTAAAGTGAATAAACCAAGAATTAATTTTGTTCTTTTTGGTTCTGCCGAATTCATAATAGCTCTAATAAAGAATCATAATAAACAGGTGTTCTAAGAATTAGAAAATCAGCTAAGAATTTGAAAATCAATTTTGAGGATAAAAGTTTATTTTTATGCAAGAATTCAGTTGATTAACCTGTTATAAAAGTTAAACTTAAGGCCATAAGTTAAGGAAATGTAAAGTTAAGGAGATGTAGTATGATAGATTTATTTGAACTATACTTTTACGAAGATTGTCCATATCAGGATGAAAGTGTTGAATTGCTAGGAATAAGAGGGAAAGGCACCTTAAAAATTACTTCAAGAGAAGCAGGAGTTTGCGCCTGTGCAGAGGATTTGGCTGACTATTATGAGAAAAAAGGTGTAAAAGTTCTCAAATTTCTTGAAGACGGCAGCAAGTTCAATCCAGGAGACAAAATATTTGAGGCTGAAGGCGACTTGAAACTCTTGTTCAGGTTGTGGAGGGTTTCTCAGACATTTCTTTCGCTTATGTGCGCCATTGCCGGAAAAACCGCTTCCATTGTGAAAGCAGGAAGAAAAGAAAACTCTGACCTTATTATTGCAACGACAAGAAAGACTCATCCAGGAACCAGAAAATTTGAGCTTAAAGCTGTCCGAGCAGGTGGAGGAGATATTCACAGAAACTCCCTTAGCGATTCCATCCAGATTAGCCAGAACCATTTCGAAGTGGCTGGTGAATTGGGAAAACTCCGGGCTATGAAAAAAATAGAAATCGAACCAAGATCGCGAAAAGAAGCTCTTAGATATGCAAAAGATGCAGATATAATGCTCCTGGATCACATATCCCCCGAGGAATTGAAAAAGGTCGGGCCAGAACTTAAACAACTCAATTCCAAACTTGAGCTCGCAGTTGGGGGAATTGAAGCAACGAAGATTCTTGAATACGCTCATTTTGTGGATATTATTGTAATAAGTGCTCCCTATTATGCAAAACCTCTTGATTTAACAACAAAAATAGAAAAACTCTAAAAAACAGAGAATAGATGAGTACTCAAAAAGGAACACGGGGTCTTAATTTAATATCCAGACGCTAAATGTGGTTGTTCTGTTGCAAAAAATCATAATAAGGATTCAATTGAATAGGGAGAAAATTAATAGAACGATAATATGCTATCTAATTCCTTTAAGTGGAAACATTACGAAGGAGAAATCATTTTATTAAACGTCAGATGGTACCTAAAATATCCATTAAGTTATCGAAATTTAAAGGAAATGATGATAGAAAGAGGAATTCAAGTTGATTACAGTACTATCATGAGATGGGTACATCAATATTCTCCTGAAACGCTCATGAGTCGTTGACTCATGCATGAAGCATGAAAAACTTTCATTATCTTATTTATCCTTCTTAACTTGTTATGGGCAGAGAAGGCTGTTTTCTATTTGTGACTTGATCTCGTTCCTGAAACTAAGCCATCTTACTCTCGAATGTATGAATGCTGTCTTAGAACGCGTATAAGAAATAAAAATGAAATCAAAGATAGTGATATGCTATCTAATTCCTTTAAATGGAAGCACTTTGTTGGTGAAATTATCTTATTGAATGTTAGATGGTACTTAAAATACCCACTTAGTTATAGAAATTTAAAGGAAATGATGACAGAAAGAGGGGTAATAGTTAACCATACGACCATTATGAGATGGGTACATCAATATTCACCTGAAATCGAAAAGAAGGTCAGAAGGCATTTAAGACCAACAAACGACTCTTGGAGAGTTGATGAAACTTACATCAGAGTTAAAGGTGAATGGAAATATTTTTACCGAGCAGTTGACTCAAATGGAGATACAATTGATTTCATGTTAAGTGCAAAACGAGACCAAAAAGCAGCGAATAGATTCTTCAAAAAAGCTTTGAACTCTAATCATAATCAAATTCCAAGAGTAATCACAGTTGACAAAAATCCAGCTTATCCACCTGCTATAGATAAACTATAAAATGACAAAATACTACCTAGAAACACAGGCATTCGACAAATCAAATATTTGAATAACATTATAGAACAAGATCATAGATTCATTAAATGGGTAGTTAATCCAATGTTAGGATTTCAGTCTTTTCGATCTGCTAATAAAACTTTAAAAGGAATTGAAGCGATGAATATGATTAAAAAAGGACAAGTCAAGAATCTAAATTACTCTGGTTTTAATGAAGCTAAATATATTAATCAATTATTTGGAATAGTTCTATAATATTGATACATCTTATTGAATATTTTAACTTTTGTTTATTGATTATGGATTTACATGCTTATTCTGAGATTTTTTGCAACGGAACCCCATCGCAGATACTATGATTTGTAAATACGTTTGTGTTGCAAAAATTTTCGTCTCGTACTTTGAGGCTATAATTGATACCTTTATGTATCATTTTTCTGGGGATGAGAATTATTAATTTGCCTAAATGTGTATACTCTAGGACTTATGCAGTTGGATTGAGAAATCAATAGCATTAAACCTTTAGCTGTCTAAGATATAAATTTAAACTACAGTGTTTGATGTAATTGATTTTGTACCTCAAGTGCTATGTCCTAATCTTTTAAAGATCAACCCCTCCGGTCCATTATCTCATAATACTTCACTTTCATAAAATCGGTTATAACAAAAGTCGCAAGGGCATAGATCCAGACAAAACTCGCCAGTTTCCATCCTATGGGAGATATGTAGAATCCATACACTGCAACGAGTGTTGCCAACACTTTTGTAACTACCGCAGCCCAAAAAAGAAGCTTTCCCGGAGGGGGGGACCAGAAGTGCCCCCTGTTGCGGGCAACGAATATGGTCAGGTGTCCGGCTATTGCAAGTTTCAGGAAAATAAAAGACTGAAGCACATCTGGACTGAGGTAAAGAATTCTGGCTCCTATATAGTATATTACAAACGAAGCAATCACACCTATAATTCCCAGAAATGTGGATATCCTCAGGACTTCACGCATGTTCCATTCTTCTGGTTCTTGGGAATAATGTACATTATCATATGCAATAGCCATTATAGGAGCATCGTTGAAAAGAGCGAGCAAAACGATCATTACAGCAGTTACGGGATAAAAATTAAACACAATTATTGTAGTGGCAATAAAGAAAAGCACCCGGACAGTCTCGGCAATTCTATAGATGGAATAGGTCTTCATCCTCTGGAATATCTTTCGACTTTCCTTAATTGCATTAATAATGACCGAGAGACCTGAAATTGTAAACACAATATCTGCAGCGGATTTTGCAGCGTCAGTAGCCCCAGCAACAGCAATTCCTGCATCAGCCATTTTCAGGGCAGGGACGTCGTTGACTCCATCACCTGTCATGCCGACGATATGTTCTTTTTTCTGAAGGAGTTCAACGATCTTGTATTTGTGCTCGGGAAAGACCTGGGCAAAACCGTCTGCCTTCTCTACAATTTCTTGGGCTTCAGAATCAGATTTTCCTACAAAATCGTCAGCTGTAATTATGTCCGTGCCTAGGCCTACCTGGCTTGCTATCTCTCTGGCAATGGCTATGTGATCTCCAGTTACCATTTTCACTTCTACTTTAAGGGAATTTGCTGTCTTTATGGTCTCAGCGGAATCTTCATGCGGTGGGTCATAAAGTCCCAGAAGCCCTGCAAACCTGTATTTTCCCTTCTCTTCCACACACACCCCCAGGGCACGATATCCCTTTGAAGCCAGAGAATCTACTTTTTCTTTTATTTGCTGTCCTATTTCTTCTTTATCACTTGACATGTCCAGAATAACCTGAGGAGCGCCTTTGGCAACTTTTAACTTTCCTTCAGGCCCTTCAACCGTAGCCTCGGTATGCTTTATGACAGGGTCAAATGGTGTGAATTTCTTGACTGTATAAGTTTCTATTTTTTTTAAGGGATTCTGTGTCTTTTGCCTTCTGGAGGATTGCATTATCAATCGGGTCATTGTCCTCTTCCCTTGAAGCCAGAGAACCATAGATCAGAAGGTCATTTTCTTTAAAGTTTCCGAAAGGCACGAATTCAGACAATTTTATTTTGTTTTGGGTGATTGTGCCGGTTTTATCTGAACATAGAACGTCCATCCCGGCCATTTCTTCTATAGAGACCAGTTTACTGACAATGGCTCCTTTTTTTGCGAGTTCAGTGGCTCCCACTGCCATTGAGACGGACATTACAGCAGGAAGAGCTGCCGGAATTGCAGCTACGACCAGCACAAGAGCAAACTGGAGGGTTTCCAGAAAAGGAGTGTGCCTGAAAAGCTCTACCAGTAAAACAACCGCAACAATACAGCCTGCAAGGACGATTAGGTAGTTTCCGATTTTAAGGACTGCTTGTTGGAAGTGGCTCCTGGTCTTAATCTCGGCTATCAGTTTGGTTGTCTCTCCAAAATAGGTATTCATGCCCGTAGCCACAACCAGTCCGTTCATCTCCCCTTTCTGGATAACGGACCCTGAATAAGCAATGCCATCAGATTTTTTCTCTACAGGCAGGGATTCTCCTGTAAGGGCTGATTCATCTACCTGCAAATATTCTCCTTCGAGGAGCTTAAGGTCGGCAGGCACAATATCTCCTGAGCGTATGCGGACTACGTCTCCTGGAATCAGTTCCCGTGCAGGTATTTGAGTCCATTGTCCTCCTCTGAGTACCTTGGCATTCAGGGCCAGTTTTTGCTTAAGGAGTTCAATGGCATTGTCAGCCTTGTATTCCTGCCAGAACCCCACAACTCCGTTTAGGACCAGGAGCAAGGATATTATAACCAGATCTTCCCATTTATGTATAAGTCCTGAAATTACAGCTGCGATTTCGATCATCCATGGAATGGGCCCCCAAAAATAACTTAAAAATTTTTTAAGAGGGTTGATCTTTTTTTCTTCAAGTTCATTAAAACCATACTGCTTAAGCCGGTTCTCGGCCTCCAATGAAGAAAGTCCCTTGTTACTAGAATCAAGTTTTTTCAGGACTTCATTTGCAGGCAAATCCTTTATTTCATCAATTTTGAGCTTCACATTTTCTTCCATAAATAGACCCCCGCCCAATCCGTGATTTCTCTCTAATCAAAAATGCTCAAAATACTGACGATTTCAGAAAGACACTGAATCATATCAATTATTGAATTTTACTTTAGGTTTATTTTTCCCATCAACCTCTTCCTTTGAACCTTTCCTTTTCTCGGCTTCGTTTTTAAGAGCAGATTTTTGAATAATTTTTAAAAAGCTGATGTATTTTTTGCAATTGTAAACCTATATCATAAACAAAATCAAATTCCCATTTCTAACATAGAAGCGGACAAAATAAAAATATATGACATAATTTTATTAATTAGAGAGTGCAGAGGGTCACGAATACCCCGCTCTTGCAGGACTCTAGACGAAGAACTAATAGAAGATCTTCAAATCAGGGGGTACAAGGGTAGAGAAGGATGTTACTATCCCAAATTTGACAACAGCATAAATATTATAATAAAAAAATGTGCTTCATGCTTCTGTTTTCTTTATATAATTGTAATTTCCATGCGATGTTCTTTGATTTTTGATATTTATCATGTTACCTAACGGTAATATGTCGATGTAATGTGTTTTTCTTAATAAAATACCATATCAATTAATGGAATCTGTCAAATTCGGGTTACTATCATAGTTCATTCGCAACCACAGGAAGGAGCCGATGACGGGGCAGACAATGAAGGGAAAATAAAGAAGTTGATAGATGAGTTTGTTAAAAGACATGAGCAGCTTAACAAACTGGCAGAACAGATCAAGAATACAAAAAGGAATTCATGCGTCTTCGGTTAAGTGAGGAATCGTGACAAATTGCGTCAATTTCTTTTACATTTGTAAAATATGTTTATAGATCCTGAGCTGGAACAGGATATCGATTTGATGTAGATAAACCAAGATTTAAGGCAGGCTTCTAGTGCAAAATCGATAGCTTTCAGGCAAGAAAATTCCTTAACCGATGACCAATGAAAAGGAATTATATCATAGGCTGAATAGCTACGATTTCGTAGTTCAACTATGTAATTCCATTGACAATTACGTGATCCTTCACTGCCTTTTACCTGCAGATTAAAGGAAAAACACGCTGTAGATGGATAAAATGGACTCCTAATAAAATAGGATAGAGAGATTTTTGGGAAAGCGACCCGAATGAAGTAACATATATCTTGTATCGAAGAAAAATAGTAGATATAACTATAATTATAAAAATCGGGATGAAATGGGGAGTGTTCATGAACAATACAAATTCGACCTTATCTACGGAAACAGATGCAGTTTGCAAAATGGAAGTCAATAAAAGAAAAGCAAAATTCACGAGTGAGTATAAGGGAAAAGCGTACTATTTATGCTCTCTTTCCTGTAAGGAGGAATTCGATGAAAATCCGGAAAAGTACGTAAATTTCGGTTCCGTTGCAAAAAATATGGCTTTTCACAAAATCAGTAAAAACCATCACAATTAGGTATCCTCTTCAAATTGTATGGGTAAAAGTAAATTTCATGTATTTGCTGAAAATTTAAAAATTTAACCAAGTATAAGAAACAACCTCAAACAATGCATTCAATTTTACAACTGTATGATAAAATTATTGCACATTTTTAGAGTTAGAAAATTCTCCATTGAATTTGAAGAGTATATACAATTAGGAAATTTATATGCCATAAACATATCAATAATGATACAAAAAGCAATCGTTATAGCCTCAAAAGGCAGTAAAATTATTTTTGCAATGGAACCAATTTGTGAGTCTTTGCTCTTTTATAATTACATTTCACGAGAGAACTTCAAAATCCAGAACTCTGCCCCCTATGATTTCATATCTACTTTCCTGATCAATCAGTATCCCGGAATTTTTCTACAACTTGTTTGTTGTACGCATTCACGATGTCACTTTGAGTAATGAGTCCAAGGAGTTTCGTTTTATCTTTTATATCGACAACAGGAAGCCTGCCTATTTGCTTTGATGCCAGGCGTTTGAGGGCAGTATCAAGAGTTTCATCAGGGTAGGCAACTTCCACGTCTCTGGTAGCAACGTCCCATATTTTTTTGCCAATTTCTCCAGACTTTACTTTGTTCCGGAGGTCTGAGAGTGTTACTATCCCAGAAAGGTTACCTTTAGAATCAACGACAGGAAAACCAACGTGGCGACTTACATTCATGAGGGTCTCAAGGGTTTCAACGCTCTTTTCCTCGAAAACGGTCTGGACATTTGTGACCATTGCATTTTTTACAAGAATAGAGGTCATGATATCTACTTCTTTTCCTTCCCGGATCTTAATCCCCTTCCTGCGGAGTCCTTCCGTAAAAATTGATTCTGGGTACAGGGTATTTGACATTACATTACTGAGGACACAAGCAAACATGAGGGGAAGGATTAAGTTATAATCCCTAGTAAGCTCAAAAAGAATCAGAATAGCAGTAAGAGGAGCTCCTGCAGTCCCAGCAAATACTGCACCCATACCCCACAAGGGCATAAGCTCCCGGCCCTGCGGTCATCCCTGGGTATAATATGTTTACAACTGTCCCAAAAGCTCCCCCAAGCATTGTCCCCGTAAAGAGGGAGGGAATTATCGTTCCACCAAAGCCTCCAGAACCAAGGCTCAGAGAAAAGGTGAGAATTTTAAGGAAAAGCAGTATTAACAAGAGCTTAAAGGTAAACTGATTGTTCAGAGCATCCGTAATTACACCATAACCCATCCCAAAGAGTCCGAGGATAAAAAACCCAATGATACCCACTGCAAGTCCTCCTAAAGCAGGTTTGAAGATCGAATGGATAGATATTTTCGAAAAGATATCTTTTGTGTAGTAAAGTGTTCGGATCAGTATAGTTGAAACTATGCCCGCAAGGAGCCTAAGTACAAGATAAAACCCCAATTCTTTGTATGGACTGACAAGTGAGTAAGAAGGAATATGGAGAGTTTCTATTCCAATAATCGAATTTGATACAAGTGTTGCGAAGACGGAAGAAATCACTATTGGAATAAAGGTACTTGTCTCAAGCTCCCCATAAATCACTTCTACTACAAAAACCACACCAGCAAGCGGGGCGCTAAATACTGCTGCGATACCTCCAGCAGCCCCGCAGCCGAGAAGAATCCGGAGTCGTTTTTCCGAACTCTTCATGATTCGCCCCACGAAAGCTCCTGTTCCAGCTCCAGCCAGGATCGCAGGTGCCTCTTTTCCCAATGAACCTCCTGAACTGATCGTAATGATTGATGCAAAAACCTCAAGAAAAGAATCAGTAAGATTAAGCCTTGCTCCCCGGATGGCAACCGTTTCAACAAGCCCATCAACCCCGTAGGGCTTTTTTATCATAAAATATGAAATCATCCCAACTATTAGCCCTCCAAGAGCAGGCATGAATACAATGTAGTAGGATGGAAACTCGTGTACTGAGAATCCACGTTGCATTCCGAAAAGAGCACTGACGTACAAAAGGGCACGATCATATATGCCAATTACCAGTCCTGTAAGAAGACCAATTAGAATAGCAATTGAATTAATCTTTGCTGATTCAATATCAAATCTTCGATTGATGTATGTTTTTAGACGTGAAGATTTCCATATGCTATGGAATTTAGACTTATACTTTGTATTAACTTCCAATGCTCGTATCTCTTGAAGACTTGTGATATTCCAAATATTTAATAAAATAAATCAAGTAGCAAATATTCTACTTTTCGAATAACTTCATTATTTTTAATCCTATGGGTCTGTAATCCATAAATCACCAATTTGTCTATTTTTATTTAATCGGCTTTTCAGTCCAGATATATATCCAGGGTAGGAGTTACGCAGTTGACTCTTAGCACATCGTTTTTGGCAACTTAACAAATATGCAAAATAAGGCTTTGATAATTAACTATAGTTATTTATTATAAGAACCTCTATTTCTTCATGAATTGCCCCAGATGCAATAGTTCTAATCACAATAAGAATGGTATAGTTGGCGGGCGTCAACGGTACAAATGCCATGATTGTGGATATAACTATACAGTAGAGTTAAAATCAACTGCTTTTTCTGCTTCTGTAAAAAGACAGGCTTTACAACTTTACCTTGAATGGTTGGGTTTTCGCTCAATAGGAAGAGTTTTAGGGGTAAGTCATGTTTCTGTCCAAAAATGGATACAGAAATTTGGTCAGGAGTTATAGGACCTAAAAAGTGAAAGTGAGATATCTATTGTTGAAATGGATGAAATGTACACTTACATCGGTAACAAAAAAAATATTGCTGGATCTGGATTGCTGTTGATAGAGTTGGGAAAAAGTTCATCAACTGCTCTTTTGGCAGCAGAGGAACAGAAACTGGACAACTACTCTGGGAAAAATTGAAGAAAAAAGAGATTGGAGAAGTGATGACAGATCACTGGAGGGCATATGCAGAGTTTCTTCCAGAAAAGAGTCGTACTCAATCAAAAGCAGAAACATTTACAGTTGAGGGATATAACAGCATATTGAGGCATTTTCTAGCAAGATTAAGAAGAAAGACAAAGTGCTATACGAAGAGTCTTGAAATGCTAAAGTACTCGGTTCTTCTATTGATGAAATACAGAAATAAAGAACTAGATATATTTAGATAACAATGCCACATATCTTTTTTAGGATCAGACATTATAGTTCCGTTGCAAAAATCTCAGAATAAAAATATAAATTTATTACAAAATATAAATTTATTACAGGATATGTGTGATATCATAATTCCATGTTCAGTATATCTATAACTGGATCTTCTAGTTCTTCAAGTTCTCTTTGAATATCTGCAGTAGTTATTTTCGAATATCCCATATATTTTAAAAAGCATCAATAAATTATAAATGTTGCTTTTTTACAAAATATCTGCTTCAAAACCCGAGATTTTACTGAAAATTGTGAGAAAAAGGCAACAAATTGTCTAAATGTTGACTATGTTTTGGGAGATCTGCATAAACTTGATTATTGGGGCCAAAACGAATACGGTTAAAAAGAAACAAGTCAAAAATCTAAATTACTCTGGTCTTAATGAAGCTAAATATATTAATCAATTATTTGGAATAGTTCTATAATAGTAATACATCTTTTAGAATATTTTAACTTTTGTTTATAATCCATAGATTTACAGGCTTATTCTAAGATTTTTTGCAACGGAACCCTTGAACCCACACTTTCCGCAAGAGCCATTGCCGAAAGACTTAATATAGGAAAAGATACGGCGCTAAAAGCTAAAAAATATATTAGAGATTCAAGAGCCTCCAGGTATCAAGAAAAAACGCCTGGATTAATATAAACTACTTTCTTCAAACTTTTTACTTTTCGTTCTTTTTCCAGAAATACACTTCTTTTTCGCAGACAGTTTTTAGATTGTTATGGCTGTATAAACAATATGCGTCTACTTATTATATACATTTATACTTATTATCTCATTTTAGTGTCTGCTCTGCCAAAATCAGCATCAGTAGAAAAACATGTCTTGTTATCTATTATTAGCTAGAAATGTGTCTGAGAGGACCAGACAGACAGACAAAATTTGTCCTTTTTAGAGTAAAACAAAAACTTGTAAAGAGAACAATTGATAAGTTACCGGCTACATTTTCCTATCTCTTCAAGGCTTTTCTAGAAAGCAAGAAACCACCAGCACGTAATACTTGGTTTGAGGACCTTGAAAAATGGAGCTACAAAGCCGGTATTATTCCAAAGGTCAATCCAAAAACTCTTAGGGAGACTATTGAAAGTTGGATGCTGAAATCAGGGATACCAGAGATTGAAATATACAGCAGGCAAGGACATGATCATATTACCAGTCTTAGACATTACCAGAGCCTTTCTTTTACAGATTACGAAATGAGAGACATAGAAAAGAGGCTCATAGAATGGGGAATTCTTATAAGAAGACTTTGAACAAATATACAAAGTTTTCTGCCCTTATATACTTGACAATTTCAAGATATTCATGTGGATTTATTAAACTTTTAAAAGGAGGCGTTATTCAAAGTTTTGTTCTTCCATTATTTTTTCAATATCCCTTTTTAGTTCAGGTAATCTTTCAGTTGCAGTATTCCAAATAATATTCAAATTTACACCAAAATAAGCGTGGATTATAACATCCCTTATTCCAGCCATTTTCTTCCAAGGGACAAATGGATATTCATTTCTCATCTCTTCAGGAATATGCTTTGTTGCTTCTCCAATAATTTCAAGTGCATGATTCACAGCGAAAACTGTTTTTTCGTCGGAAGCAAATTGATCAAAGTTCATTCCTTCAATAAAACTTTCGCAACTTTCTATTGTCTCTAAGATATCCTGTAGATAATCTCCTACATCACGCTTGGTCATATTTGTATGACCTCTTCAAGAATTCTTTTTCCAATCTTTGGTTTTAATGCATTTTTCATGACAAGGTCTACTTCTACACCAAGTATTTCTGAAAGCTCCTGCTTAAGCCCTATAAACTCTAAAAGATCAGGTTCTTTGGAAAACTCTACAAGAATATCAAGATCACTATTCTCTTTCTGTTCCCCACGAATGTAAGAACCGAAAATACCTAGATAACTAATATTATACTCTTGTGTAAGTCTGGAAAGATTTTGCTTTATAAGTTTTGAATAATGTGCTGCATTCTTTGCTTTTTTCTTGCTTGATTTAATGTTTGTATTTATTGTCATGTGGTTTCAGGGTCCTGAATTTGAGTTATTATTCATAAAATTGATTTTATGATATATTTTTGTGTTCTATATCTTCTTTAGTAATCTGGATTCTTATAAAGTTCGCTAATCCTACCTCATGATCATTGCAATGATGCAGATCTGAAAGCTGAATGGACTTTCCTCCTATCCTAAATACGTGATCTTGTGATCCAAGGGTATAACATACTGCAGATACAAGCTTTTCTATTGGAGCGTTTGTAAGTTCAAGTTTGGATCCTGGATAAAGTTTCCTGTAATTTCTGTAATAATAAAATGGAATTATTATCATAGTTATCTTCACGTTTTGTAAAATGCATTCCTTTATAACTAACTTTCTTTTATCAGTACTGTATAGTCTTTGGAGATTAGCTCCTTAAACAATTTCATAGTTTACTAACTATAGTCACCACTTTAAATAATGCGACATTTTATGTTTAAATGTATGTTTCTCCCAAAATTCATTCATTTCTTCCTTTAATGCTTCAATATTTTTAAATGATTTTATTGACGTTAAGTTTTCTCTTGTCACTTTCCAACAGTATTCTGTTGGGTTTCTATCTGGAGTAGCTGGAGGGAAAAATATTATTTTCAACCAATGCTTATTATTTTGATAAAATTCCTTTGCCTTTGCTGATCTATGCTATGTAGCTCTGTTTAGTAAAAGAAATATCCTTGCCCCTATATCTCTTTGAAACTTGATTAATGATTTTAAGTAAGAGTCTGTATTCTGTGTAATTCCTAAATCATACCAATAAAACTCTCCATTTTCAATGTAGAATCCTCCAATATTGATTTTTTCTTTTGAACCACTTGTAAATTTAATAGGTTTTGAGCCCTTTATTGCCCAACATCTTGATCTATTTGAATCCACACAAAAATTACTTTCATCATGGGTAACGAATAAATGATTAGGGTTTAGTAATCTGTTTTTTGGACTTCTCTTATGAATTATTTTTTAAGCACCTCATTTCTTCTTTTAGATTGAGGTCGACATGTGATTTTTCTCAACCCTAAATTTTTTAAAATTTGTCTCATTCTTGATTTGGAATCAGATACTCCAAATTTTTCCTTGACAAATTGAACTGCATCTTTTGTTTGCCAACCACGAGAATAAACATCATCTGTTGGTATAGGTTCTAAAAATGCCTCTCTTAACTCAGATAATTGTTCTGCAATTAAAAAAGACTTGATTCCTCGACCAGGTTTACATTTAAGGCTAAACAAACCGTCGGTTTCAGCTTGTTTTATCCAGCGATGAACAGTTGAACGGTGAACTGAAAAATCGTCGGCAGCTTTAGCGGGACTCAAACCATTTTTGACCAATAATAAGGCTTGAAGTTTAATCTACTCGTTTTTGTTACAGGAATTTATAATAGCTGAAGAAATATCAAAAGTTGTAAACATTTTCAAACTCATATATAAAATTAATTTCAGGTATAATAATGTTGCATTAAATACAGAGGTGACTATATTTATTTTAACTTTTATATCATATATTGTACCCTATTTTTCGTTTATGCTCATTAATTGCGTATACAAATTCAATATCATATGCTCATTTTTACTTATAGTATTGCACAAAATATGAGTATACAATGAATATAATAATGAGCACAAAAACGTAATGAGCACTGTATGTGTAATATATGAGCATATGTGTGTTTAAAATCGAAAACTTTCTGTATATGTATGAGCATAACTAAAACAAATGGCTGATGAAAAGAGGAGAATAAATGCGTTTGTGCCCACTGAATTGTATGAGCAAGTAATGAGTAAAGGATACGCAACAATAACCGAAGCAATAATAAAAGGTTTTGGAAAGCTTTTAGAATATAAGCAATTTATAAACACGCAAGAGGGTGTGCAAGAGTTTAATAGTGGGCTTGTGGCTACCCTTCAAGCAAGGATAGAAAGTCTAGAAGAACAATTAAAAGTTAAAGATAGTAGTTTTTATGAAAGAATAGAAGACCTTAAAGGACAGCTTAATATTAAGGATAGCCAGCAAGACGCAAGAATTAAAGATCTGTTAGATCAACTTGTGGTTAAGGATCAACAATTAGAAAAGAAAGATATTCAAATTGAGAATATAACTAACACAATGCAATCTCAGGCAATTAATATTCATGATATGCTGAATCAGAAGTCAATAGAAGCACCTGGGGATAAAAAGAAGCCATGGTATAAATTTTGGTAATTCATATTTCACGGTATGCTTTTTTCATGGTCACATGTTATGTTTATGTTGTTTCATTGTCACTAAATTTAATTCTCTATATATATTTATAACTAATCATATATATAAATCTTAGCCCCCTCTTTCTAAACTTAATATTTTTTTTTTCAAAATACCGTGACCCAAATTAATACATCGAAAATTTGTAAATTTTGATTGATAGAAAAGGGTGTGCTGTAGAACAATTTGATAAATCTATACACACAATCCTATTTAAATTAACAAATTATTCATGTAGTTAATAATAATCCAATAACAGTCATTTTATAAATTTACATAAATTAAATGTTTCTTATTAAAAGGAACAGATGGAACAGATATAACAACTGTCCCAAGTGCTCCAAAGTTAAAAACATTTACTATTTTCAATTTTATTTCACTGTAATAGACATTGTTTTAGTACTACTTCCAGCAGCGTTCGTTACAGTTAATTTTATAGTATATTTTCCTGCTCTAGTATACTTGTGTGTTGGACTCTTAGCTGTTGAAGTTGTTTTGTCACCGAGGTTCCAAGACCATGACGTTGGTGAACCTGTACTTTTATCTGTGAATTTCACATTTAATGGATGTTTACCAGTAGTTGGAGATGCAGAAAATTTAGCAAACGGTGAGTAGATAAGAGTACCCATGTAAATATCGTAGTTAGTTACATCGTTTTGGTTCCCATTACGGCTATCCCTCCAAACTATCCTGTCACCATATATTTCAGGGTCACTTTGACTTGATCCATTAGTGGTGATTTTAGTTTCAGTGGAAGTGGAAATATCGTACATTATGATATCCGTATTACCAGGATCCATGCCTCCCTCTTCCCATACGATCTTATTGCCATAGATAGCAGCTTGAGAAGCATAACCATTACCATAGGGGGAACCAATCATATTTAAGGTGGAAGTGGAAAGGTTGTACACATAGACATTGTAGTTTGTACCTGTGCTTTCTGCCATCCATACTATTTTGTCTCCATAGATCCTGGGAAAAGACAGAACAAAACAAGCGCTGTCTCCATAATTTACCTGGCTTTCCACAGAAGTGGAAAGATTATACATATAAATCTGCACGTGTAAATATGGGTTATATGGGTTCTCTTCCATATTCCGTTCATCGCGCCACACTATTTTGTCTTTGTATATATCAGGACCCGCTTGTGTTAAGTTATTAGTTGTTATCTGGTACTCCTTCGAGGTGGAAATGTCGTACATGTAGATATTCCAGTTTCCAACAGGATAATTGTATTCATCAAAGCTTCCCCCATTGCGCCCATCCATCCACACTATTCTACTATCGTAAATTTTAGGATAGAGTGCTTTTCCGCTTGTGGTGATCCGGGTTTGTTTTTTAGTAGTAAGATCTTGCAAATAGATATCATAGCCTCCATTGCGCTCGTCTTCCCATACTACCCTGTTTCCATAGATAGCAGGCGATACCTGATTTGCCGTATTGGTAGTATGAATTTCCTGGCGAGTTGAGAGATTATATATGTAGATGTCCCAATTTCCGTTGCGGTCATCCTGCCACACTATGGTGTTACCATAGATATCAGGGTTCAGTGAATTTGATGGATTTGTTGTTATTTGCTTTTCAGTAATAGACGCTGAAGCCGTGGATGAAATCACAATTAAAAATAACATTAGTAATAATGATACTAAAGCTACTGAATGCAATTTTTTATTAATTTTCATTATCCAACCTGATTATCTGTATTTATTTTCATAGAGCTAATGTTTATAATATTAAAGAGTTTAATCCTTAAACTTTTGTATTCAAAACCAAAATATTATAAAAAAGTGTAACTAAATATTATATTACAGTTTAGGTTAAAAAGAGATGTTAATTAATATTTATAAAATCTTATAATAATAGTATTAATGCTCTACAGCAGGGTTAACATAATTTCGAATAATTGTGAGATACATTGACAGATAAATTGACAAAATAATAGTTCAGATAATTTTTCCAGCAATTCAGAAACAATTGATAGAACAAGTATATTATACATTTTATAATATAAACTATATATAAATGTTATGAGTTATCCCACCTATAATTTGTTTGAAAATGATCGGTATGCATTTACTGATAAATAATTAAAATTGACTTTATAATTTAAAATAAGAAAAGAATACAATTTAGTATAAATGATCTCGACATTTTATAATAAATATCGCTGAATGAGGTTCCGTTGCAAAAAATCTTAGAATAAGCCTGTAAATCTATGAATAATGAATAAAAGTTAAAATATTCAAAAAGATATGTCAATATTATAGAACTATTCCAAATAATTGATTAATATATTTAGCTTCATTAAAGCCAGAGTAATTTAAGTTCTTGATTTGTCCTTTTTTAATCATATTCATAGCTTCAATTCCTTTTAAAGTTTTAATGGCTGTATGAAAAGACTGAAATCCTAACATTGGATTAACTATTCGTTTAATGGATCTATGATCCTGTTCTATAATGTTATTCAAATATTTGATTTGTCGAATGCCTACGTTTATAGGTAGTATTTTATCATTTTTCAGTTTATCTATAGCAGGTGGATAAGCTGGATTTTTGTCAACTGTGATTACTCTTGGAATTTGATTATGATTAGAGTTCAAAGCTTTCTTAAAAAAACGTTTTGCTGCTTTTTGGTCTCGTTTTGCACTTAACATGAAATCAATTGTATCTCCATTTGAGTCAACTGCTCGATAAAAATATTTCCATTCACCTCTCACTTTTATATAGGTTTCATCAACTCTCCAAGAGTTATTAGTTGGTCTTAAATATCTACGTACCTTCTTTTCGATTTCAGGAGAGTATTGATGTACCCATCTCATTATCGTAGTGTGATCAACTTCTACTCCTCTTTCTGCCATCATTTCCTTTAAATTTCGATAACTTAATGGATATTTTAAGTACCATCTAACATTCAATAAGATAATTTCACCTACAAAGTGCTTCCATTTAAAGGAATTAGACAGCATATCACTATCTTTGATTTCATTTTTATTTTAATTATATCCTTAGCAGATATTTTTGCAACGGAACCGGTTATTCTGCCATGTAACGGCTGCCTGCAAAGGCGCCGTTTTCAGCAGTCTTAATGTGGTTAAAAGTCTTATTGATAAGACTTCTACATCAACAGGACTGAAAGTGTTTTCGACTATCAGGGATAAAGTTTATGCAACGGCAAGAAAAGTAAGTGAAAACTTCAAGGAAAATATGAAAATTGTCTTTGATGAGTATTTGGGAAAATGGAATTATAGAGCAATTCCAGAGGTAAAAACTTGAATTTATATTTCAAGTATTCCTAAATATATTAATCAATTATTTGGAATAGTTCTATAATAGTAATACATCTTTTAGAATATTTTAACTTTTATTCATTATTCATAGATTTACAGGCTTATTCTAAGATTTTTTGCAACGGAATCGATAACTTCACCAACAAAGTGCTTCCATTTAAAGAAATTAGATAGCATGTAACTACCTTTGATTCCATTTTTATTTTAATTATATCCTTAGCAGATATTTTTTGCAACGGAACCTAGAGTATGAGATTATATAATTTTCTCATTTAGTAACTGTAACAAATTGGCTCTTTGAATTACTTCCAATCTTATTAGTTTCCGTTAAAGTAACTTTAAATTTCCCCATTTTTTGATACGTATGTGATGGATTCTTTAAAGTCGAAATTGTTCTATCTCCAAAGCTCCATTTTTCTGTCATATTTACTCCTTTGCTTATATCTATAAAAGAGACTGTTAATGGTACTTTCCCACTTGATTTTGACATTTTGAATAAAGTTACTGGAGACTTAATAGCAACTAGAGGTAAGTAATCAGTATTATTACTGTCTATTTTATAGGGAGAATCTGCAATTCCATCATAATTTTTGTCAGCAGCTGTCTGAGAAAAGCCTTTACCATTAGGAGAACCCCAGAAATTTCCACCAATATAAGGTCCTAAAACAATGTTATAATTTGGAGTCTTAGTGGTATTCCATAAATGATTAACGCTCCATGAAGGATATGACAGATCAAATATTATGTTCTTTTTATTGTTGAAATAATTATCATAAACAGTAGAAGTAACGTATCCATCAAACTTGATTCCTATATTACAACCAGTTATTGTATTTTCTGAAATACTTGCACTTGTATTTCCTCCAATTCCTTCATCTAACTGTATTCCAATATCCACATTCCTAATTTTATTTCCAGTTATGGCCACACCAGAATCTATTAAAATAATTCCCCCGTCTGTGAAATCATTGTTTTTAATAATACCCGAAGCCATTTCTCCAGTAATATAAGCATTACATGAATAAAAATAATTATTTTTTATTATTTCATTCTGAGCCCCATAGCCACCTAATTCAATACCGTTTTTAATAATAGAAAATCCATTGATATTAATATTACCTTTTTCATATTGAATATAAGGATCTGCATAATCTGTGAATCCATCAACTTTTGGATTATTTATTCCAAGAATTGTTAAACTGTCTGTTTTAATCTTAACGGTCTCATAATAAGTTCCAGAATTAACAATGATGGTGTCTCCTTTATGTGAGGCGTTTACAGCACTTTGAATTGTATGATACTTTTCTTTGGTTCCTACTTTTAAAGTAGCAGCTGATACAATAGATAAATTAATAATTATAAACAAAATCATCACTGCTAATATAAACACTAATTTTTTAGTAGATTTCATAGTTTGAACTCATATATTTAATTTTAATATTTAACATATATAATGTTTAGATTTATATTAATAACTAGAAGCAAAATAAAATGACAGCTTTGGAAGCAATGAAAAAAACAGGCATGAAAATAACACCTTTACAGAAGAGTAAAAGTATGAATCAAATGTTTATGCACACTAAAAGTACATTATTCCATTTTTTTTGGTACATAGATATTAGATTATATTTTTATTATTTCTGGATGTACCTCTTTTTCTAAAAAATAAAAAGAGTGTTGCCACTCTTATTTCATTTGTATATATATCTATCTTTTGTAGTTAATTTACTTTTACCTACAGGTGTGATCACAGTAACATCAACTGTTCCTTTCTTTCCTGCAGGAGCAATTACAGAAATCTTTGTATCGGATGTAACAGTTAGCTTACTAACTGATACACTTCCGAACTTCACAGCAGTTGCACCTGTAAATCCAGATCCATAGATAGCCACATGATTTCCACCTTTAGTAGATCCAGAAGAAGGAACTAATGAAGTAACTTTTGGTGTTACTTGTTGATATGTGAACTTATCGTTATCAGAAGTAGAGCTTGTGCCAGTAGGCGAAACTACAGTGACATCAACTGTTTCTGTTCCTGCCGGTGAGGTTGCAACGATATGAGAGTCATCGATAACTTTGACACCAGTTGCAGCTTTGCTTCCAAACATAACTTTCTGCACTTCATACAAGTTCGTTCCTGTTATGGTTACCTTTGTACCACCATTTATCGGACCTACACTCGGTGTAACACTGTCAACTACAGGATTTGGTTTAAATACAAAATAACCTTGCCAAGGATCACTTATTCCACCAGTTGATGTAACTACTACTGACGCATATCCGGCATCCTCTTGTGGTGTAATTGCTTTGATTTGAGTATCAGAGATAAAGGTTATCGCTGTGGCTGGGAAGTCCCCAAACATCACTTGTGATATGCCTGTGAAACCAACACCTTTTAAAGTTACAACTGTACCGCCTTCTGTTGGGCCTATAGCTGGTGATACGCTATAGATTTTTGGATGTGCTATATATGTATATTTATCTCTGCTTGAATTAACACTTACTCCACCGGCTGCAGTTACCTGGATGTCAAAAGTTTTTGGAGCTCCTGGTTGAGTAGTCAATTGTGGAACCGTTATGCTTATTTTATTGTCGGTAACACTTAGGATCGTAGCAATTTTAGAACCAACAACCACTTTAGATGCTCCAGTAAATCCGTATCCAAGTATATCAATTGTGTTGCCACCATCATATGAGCCAGTTGTAGGTGTTATACTAGTAATGTATGAGACCTGTACATAGGTATACTGGTCAGCAGAGCTGGTACCGCTAGTTCCAAATGGGGTTGTAACAGTAACATCGACTGTTCCAGTTCCAGCTGGAACGGTTGCAGTAATCTTGTTGTTATTAACCACGATGACATTTGTAGCTGGGGTAGCTCCAAAGTTTACATTTGTAGCTCCGGTGAAATATGATCCAGTAATGGTTACTTTATTTCCACCATTAACTGAGCCAGATTTAGGAGATACACTGCTTACTGATGGGGCTGTTCCCCATGTAAACTTACTGTTCACCCAAGGCTGGCTTAAACCAGCAGGGGTTTCAACTTCAATGATAGCATTATCACCAAGAGGCCCAGCAGGTGCAGTTATCGTTATTTGGTTGTCATTATCGACTACCAGGTTTGTACCCAGATATTGCTGACCAAAATGCTGACCAGTAGGATTACTGTCAATAAAAATAACTTTATCTGCGCCAGTGAAATACGATCCGCCTATTGTTACTTCCGTGCCTCCTGTGCTTAAACCTATCAAAGGTGATACATCACTGATTGAAGCCACTGGCATGTATGTATACAAATCAGCTGAGGTTTCTGAACTCGTTCCTTCTGATGATGTGACATGTACATAGACTTGTCCATAATCCGTTCCAGCGGGGGCATTTAATGTAATAGAACCATCATTTACTATACTAAAACCAACTGCTGTTCCTCCAAAATCAACTTGTGTTGCACCTAAAAATCCAGAACCCGTTATAGTCACAGCATTTCCTCCGGCAAGTGGGCCGGCACTAGGATGAATACCAGTGACTGATGGTGTCGCTGCTGCAGTTGCAGTTGTTGCAAAAACCACAAGCATGAACAATGTCAATGCAAATAGCATATTTCGCTTACTATTCATTATAGAGACCTCTTTTTTCATAGTTCGTCAAATTTACTTATATTAAATTTATTTTTTTAAAATGGGGAAATTAAATAGTATCTTCAATATATTTTTTGAATTTTTTATACGTTATTTAGTAGAATAATTGGATTAAAACTAATTTTTTAAAATATATTTAAGAAACTATTTGACATATTAAGTTCTTTAATCAAATTAATAAATGTTTCTCTAAAGATAATTACACATAATATTAAAAATATAATACCATCCCTTATAAAAGAATAATTTTTTTTATATACTAAAATTGATGTTTATAAAAAAAGTTATGATAATATATATCAATTTGTATATTATAATAATAGAAGATATACCTATATATATATACATAATATCGAAATTATAACAAAATCTAAGATTTATGAACCGCATACAATTTAAAAAAAGCGAACAAATGAATCAAAATTTTATGCAATCATATCTAAAAACTTAATAATATATATAGGTAGTAATAAATATATGATAACACTCAGAATTAATGGAAAACATATAATTTAAGAAAGAAAAGGAGTAAATCAAAACTTTTGATACTTTTTAATATTTTATATTTTGGTTCTTTTTTAAAAATAAATTAATTTGCATCAATAGATACATTTATATAGGGTTCCGTTCTAAAAAATCTTAGAATAAGCATGTAAATCTATGGATTAGGACCAAAAGTTAAAATCTTCAAGAAGATGTATTACTATTATAGAACTATTCCAAATATTAGCAGATTAAAAAGACTGAAATCCTAACATTGGATTAACTATTCGTTTAATGGATCTATGATCTTGTTCTATGATGTTATTTAAATATTTGATTTATCTAATGCCTACGTTTATAGGTAGTATTTTATCATTTTTCAGTTTATCTATAGAAGGTGGATAAGCTGGATTTTTATCAACTGTGATTACTCTTGGAATTTGATTATGATTAGAATTCAAAGCTTTCTTAAAAAAACGTTTTGCTGCTTTTTGGTCTCGTTTTGCACTTAACATGAAATCAATTGTATCTCCATTTGAGTCAACTGCTCGATAAAAATATTTCCATTCACCTCTCACTTTTATATAGGTTTCATCAACTCTCCAAGAGTTATTAGTTGGTCTTAAATATCTACGTACCTTCTTTTCGATTTCAGGAGAGTATTGATGTACCCATCTCATAATGGTTGTATGGTTGACTATTACTCTCCTTTCTGCCATCATTTCCTTTAAATTTCGATAACTTAATGGATATTTTAAGTACCATCTAACATTCAATAAAATAATTTCACCCACAAAATGCTTCCATTTAAAGGGATTAGATAGCATGTCATTATCCTTTACTTCCCTTTTATTTGATTATATCCTTAACAGATATTTTTTGCAGCGGAACCCCTTTCCATATATTGATGAAATAATATTTCAATATGGAAAATTTACGCAAATATAATGTATCATTCAGGGTTCCGTTGCAAAAAATCTGAGAATAAGCATGTAAATCTATAGACAATAAACAAAAACCAAAATATTCAAGAAGATTTATCAATTTACGGAACTATTCCAAATAATTAATGAACATATTTAGCTTCATTAAGACTAGAGTAATTTAGATTCTTGAGTTGTCCTTTTTTAACCATATTCGTTTTGGCTCCGGTAATTGAGTTTATGCAGATCTCCTAAAACCTAGTCAACATTTTGATTTTACTGTTATTAAGCAGGACTTCCTTCGGGATCTGAAGCGTTAAAGTGGATCATAGATTATCAACTTGCTAGAAAAAATCAGGTTCCGTTGCAAAAAATCTGGTCATTTTACAAAATGAGTGAAAACCTTCATTACTCCTTATTTTTGATATTAAGTACACGTACAACGTAACCAAGTAATTTAAACAAAATTATAAAAACAGCCCAAGTTGCAAAACAAATAACTACAAAATCTAAAATTAATGTAACTATATCTATAGTAACTGTATCCATAATCTTATCAACCTGTAAGAATATCGGTAGTGTGTCGAAAGTTCTGTAAGAAAGGATTTGTCAGAATTTTGAGATGTTTGGGATTTTCTAAATCAACTGCGCAGGGACACACAAAAACCTCTAAAACATATAATACAACTGAATGCATATATATATATTTATAGTATATTATATAGAATTGTAATATATTTATAGTTGATTTTTGGTTCCGTTGCAAAAAATTTCAGAATCAGCACGTAAATCTACAGACAATGAACAAAAGTTAAAATATTCAAAAAGATGTGTCAATATTATAGAACTATTCCAAATAATTGATTAATATATTTAGCTTCATTAAGACCAGAGTAATTTAGATTCTTGACTTGTCCTTTTTTAATCATATTCATCGCTTCAATTCCTTTTAAAGTTTTAATGGCTGTATGAAAAGACTGAAATCCTAACATTGGATTAACTATTCGTTTAATGGATCTATGATCTTGTTCTATAATGTTATTCAAATACTTGATTTGTCGAATGCCTACGTTTATAGGTAGTATTTTATCATTTTTCAGTTTATTTATAGCAGGTGGATAAGCTGGATTTTTATCAACTGTGATTACTCTTGGAATTTGATTATGATTAGAATTCAAAGCTTTCTTAAAGAAACGTTTTGCTGCTTTTTGGTCTCGTTTTGCACTTAACATGAAATCAATTGTATCTCCATTTGAGTCAACTGCTCGATAAAAATATTTCCATTCACCTCTCACTTTTATATAGGTTTCATCAACTCTCCAAGAGTTATTAGTTGGTCTTAAATATCTACGTACCTTCTTTTCGATTTCAGGAGAGTATTGATGTACCCATCTCATAATGGTTGTATGGTTGACTATTACTCCCCTTTCTGCCATCATTTCCTTTAAATTTCGATAACTTAATGGATATTTTAAGTACCATCTAACATTCAATAAAATAATTTCACCCACAAAATGCTTCCATTTAAGGGATTAGATAGCATATCATTATCCTTTACTTCCCTTTTATTTGATTATATCCTTAACAGATATTTTTTGCAACGGAACCATATTATTAATATAATCTTCCAATATAATTTCAGTTTCTTTTTCTGAATGTTTGATCTCATTTTTATTAACATTTTTATTATTATTTTCATCAACATTCATTGCATAATTCCTCCTAGACGTTATAACATAGATATTTAGATAGATTTACATTAATCTTTTCTAAACATTGAAATTAGAACGAAATTTCCTGCTCCAGAGTATCAAATTTCATCCAAATTTTGGGTATTATAATCAAATCCATAATTAATCAATTTGTCACGATTCCTCACTTAATCAAAGATATATGAAGGTCAACTCTAATATATTTAAACCTTTTATAAAAATAAAATATAAAATAGAACATTTTTTATAACATCAGTTAAGAATTTTATATTTATAAAAGAACATAATATTCAATATGTTTATAGTTTTGATAAACATAAATCAAAAATAGAATTTTACCATATTTTATCCTTTTTAGGACATTTATCCTCATATCATATACAATGAGAATCTTAAAAGACCCTAAAAAGGAAATATAAAGTTATTTCAGACATAAAGCCATTATAATATATAAATATATTTTTTTAAAAAGAGGTTCCAAAAATGGATAAACGATTTTTAGTGCTTATTACACTACTGATACTATTATCAAGTTCTGGAATATGTATTACAGCTGCTGAATCATCAAGTGGTAACTCCACAAATACGGATACTGTTAGTAATGAATTAACTAGTACTGGATCAACTGATGATAATTCAATAAGTGATAATTCGGTAAATGATACTTATGTAGATAATGCCTCTACAGACAATACTTCTATAGATGATACCTCTACAGATAATAATTCAGTAAGTAATGTTTCTACAGATGACACTTCTGTAGATAATGCTTCTGCAGATAATAATTCAGTAAGTGATGTTTCTACAGATAATAATTCTGTAGATGATGCTTCTGTAGATAATAATTCTGGATATAGTACTTCTACAGAAACTAATTCTGAAAATAACGCATCAACTGCAAGTAACCTGACAAATGAAAATGAGTTAAACTCATCTGAACCACAGACTAATATTCAACATACAGAAATAAGTCAGGTATATATCAATAATTCACAAAATGTAAACATAAGCATTACAAACTACAATTCGGTTGTCAATAACATAAACTTCGATGCAACAAAATCTTTAGGCAAGACTACTGTTGTTGTGGAGGATCTAAAAGATAAATCTCACTTAATTAATAATCCACCTACAGATAATATCTACAAGTCATTCAATATATGGATCAACAACGGAAATATAAATAATAATTATATTAAAAACACAGTTGTTAATTTCCAAGTTGAAAAATCATGGCTCAAGAAGAACAATTTTAAAAACTCAGCTATCGTCCTGAATAGATACAGTAACGGGAAATGGATAAAAATACCTGTGACCATAACAGGATATAATACAAAGTATGTATATTTCAAAGCTAAAGTTTCTGGCTATTCTTCATTTACAATAACCGGAAAAACAGATCAGGCAACGGTAACTACAAAGCCTATACAACAAGTAAACAGTAATTCTGTATCCAGTAATTCTGGATCTCAGAATGAGATTATACGTCTTTTAAATGAAATCATAAATCGTTTGGATGAAATCATTAAACTGATATAATAAATTTCGTTTTGCAGTACTGTGTAGTTTACAAATCTGATTAGACTACACAACACCTGCTAAACAATATATTTTTCAGCATTGGTAGAATAAAATTGATCATGCCTATTATAATATAGACAAGCGTCTGTGCGCCCGAGACGACAGACAAGACAAAACCCTTAAGAAAAATCGTAAATTTACTGAGTTTCTTAGGATCCTTCAAAATCATTGAGCCTTTAATAATTCCTCAATCGAAACTCACTGTGACCAAGTCACGTACTTTACCAAATTAATTTCAAAATAGATTTTCTTAATTTCTTTTTTATAATTTTATTTTTATATATTATACACTAACCGTATTAAATTTAGACCATTTTTAGTCAACCCTTGACTTTAATCTTAGAAGACTTTTTCATTTATTATCAGGATTTCATGAGATCCTTGTTTTTGCTTTCAACCTTCTTTCTGGCTTGTCTGTTACGCAGTTACTGTCTGTTCCGGTGAACCTGTCAACCATAATTCTTCAGTTGGAATTTGTCTTGCGAAAATCAACCTTAGCTCTTTTCTGCCGTGGTCTGCTTTATCGATGAATATATCATTAGTAGAACATCTCTTTTCAACTGTATCAAAAACGTCACGTTTTAGTTTTCTCAGATTCTTTGTAGACTCAGGCTGGTATTCCTTAGGTAGATAATTTTCAACGAATTTTTTAAAATTCCTTGAATCCATTATCCTGGAATCTATATTTGCAAACGGTGAAACCGCCTTAGGAAGGTCTGTACTTTTTTTCATGTAGTCTATTAAAAAATCTGCACGAATCTCAGTAATATTCTTAGAAGGAGAAATTAGAGATCGGTCAAGGATTTCAGGCTTTAATGTAGTGTTTATTTTAGACACCATATCATATAGCCTGGTTATATGATCTGGAATCGTGGGTTCGTGGTCTTCATCATCATAAGAAAAATCATCAATTCCTAAAACAGTTTCAATTTCTGCAAGTCTCTGAACTGGTTTTATCTCTGAAGTTGCTAGTCTCGCGTCAAAAGAGGTGTTTACAAATTTATCCATATAAGGAGCAATCAAATCCACAAATTCTATCCTTTCCGGTTCAGATGCGTTTTTAAAGGCTTGACTGATATCTGACAGGGAAATCATAGATATCTTTCCCCCATTCCTATGATCTCGAGAAATTCTTGATCAGAAAATAGAGGAATATACTTTATATGTACATAATCAGCGAGGCTCATTTTAAGCCTCCTGTATAAAAACAGTTTTTAGAAGTGCTAAAAATTCATTTATTTTGCTATCCTGTTCAGTACGATCGAAAAGTTTATACCTATCGGTGTCTATATAACTACTAAGCAATGTTATCCCTCTTATACTGGGGGTCAGGGTTCTTTGTTGGAAGCGCGGAACCCTGCCAATTAATCTTTTTTATAACTAAAAAGAGTCAATTATATTAAAACCTGTTTCTCCATTCTTTTTACTTGTTCTCTTCTTTTATTTTTTAGATATTCAAAACATGTTCATTTTTTTGCAGTTGAAATTTCTCCTTACAAAAATAAGCTAAATTCTTGAAAATTTCTATGGAAAAAAGAGATTTTAGTCAAATTTTTCTTGAGGATTAGATATTGGGGAATTTAAATCCGGCTAAAATGAGTGTCAATGCCGGTGAATAATTCCTCATTTTAGCCGGATTTAAATTCCCCAATATCTAATCCTCAAGAAAAGCTTGAGGATCGTAAATAATGCTGAAAATGGAGGAATGGCTATTGATACGAGATTTGTATTCACAAGGCTTTAGCATCAGTGAAATCGCCAGAAAAACAGGCTTTGACAGGAAAACTGTGAAGAAATATATTCGGCTGAAAACCTTGCCTGAGCCCCAGAAACGTCCTGGAAGAAAGAGCAAGCTTCAAAACTTATATTCTTGAAAAACTCAAAGAAGGTTCCTATACTGCTGCTCGCCTATTTCGTGAAATAAGAGAAATGGGTTTTGATGGAGGAAAAACCATAGTCAAGGACTTTGTACAAAAAGTTCGACCTGAGCAGGAAACCCCTGCTGTATTTCGCTACGAAACAAAACCAGGTGTACAGGCTCAGGTAGACTGGGGAAAGATGGGAACAGTTGAAGTTGATGGAAAAACAAAGAAACTATTTTGCTTCAACATGATTCTTGGATATTCAAGAATGAGATATGTTGAATTTACACTGAGCATAGACACTCCAACTCTAATTCAGTGTCATTTGAATGCTTTTGAGTATTTTGAAGGATTTACACAGGAAATTCTCTATGATAACATGAAACAAGTTGTTATCAAAAGAGCCTTAAAATCATCAGATTCTAAATGGAACTCACAGTTTGAGGATTTCTTCAAATGCTTTGGTTTTATTCCCAGATTATGCAGGCCTTACAGGCCTCAAACAAAAGGTAAAATTGAAAATACAGTAGGTTACGTCAAAAGGGATTTCTTCCTTGGAAGAAGGTTTACCTCTCTTGAAGAACTGAATGGCCAAGTTAACAGTTGGTTAGAAAAAGTAAATTCAACTGTCCATGGAACAACCTATCAAATCCCTCTTGAATGCTTTAAGGAGGAGGACCTGAACCCTCTGGGTCAGGTTCCTCCTTACAAAGTTGTTCAGAAGGAGACCAGAAAGGTCTCCGGATACTGTTATATTTCATTTCTTGGAAATAAGTATTCTGTTCCTTACAGGTATGCAGGAAGAACTGCAGAGATTCATATTTTTGAAGAAAAATTAGAGATCTATGTTGATTATGAAAAGATCTGTGAACATGCAATTCTCCCAGGTAACTGCAGAGTTTCAAGGAAAAAGGAACATTTCCAGGGTTTACTGAGTGAGATTCTTAAAGAGAACTCAAAATGCAAGAAAAATTCACAGATTCCGTTGAAATCCTCAGGTCCTGAAGTTGAAAAAAGGTCTCTTGATGTCTATGAAATATTTAGCCAGGGAGGTTTTGAATGAACAATTTTAGCTATGGGAGGCTTCACAACAATCTGCAATACCTGAAACTGAATACTGTTGAAGAGCTCCTTGACAACTTTCTTGAAATTGTTGTAAGGGACAACAAGACAACAATGGAAGTTCTTGATTATCTATTTGAACAGGAAAAGAAACACAGAGAAGCTGTTGCAATTGAGAGAAAGATGAAAAGTACAGTTTTTCCTATTAAAAAGACTCTTGAGGAATTCTATTTTGAGTTTCAGAAATCCATTGATAAGAAGATAATCGAAGACCTTGCAACCTTGAGATTTGTTCATAATTCAGAGAATGTTGTTTTATTTGGTCCATCAGGTGTTGGCAAGTCTCACCTTGTAATTGCTCTTGGAATCGAAGCAGTAAAGTCGGGGATTTCGGTTTACTTTACCAATACAGGAAACCTTATTGAAAGGTTGAAAACAGCAAATCAAGAAGGAATGCTTGAAAAGAAACTCAGGGACTTGATGAAGTATAAAGTGCTGATTATTGATGAAATAGGATATCTCCCATTTAACGAAGAAAGAACTCACTGTTTATTTCAGCTAATCTCAAGACGTTATGAAAGGAATTCAATGATCTTAACATCGAATAAGTCGTATGGAGAATGGGAGAGATATTCAAGGACCATGTAATAACGGCTGCTGTGCTTGATAGGCTTCTCCATCATTCTACGACGATTAATATCAAAGGGGAAAGTTACAGGCTGAAAGAAAGGAAAAAACAGGGTATAAAAACAGGAAATCTATACCAGTAATTTTTAACAAGTTCATGAAAAATTGAATAAACTTTATATCACAAAGTGGGGAAAATTAATCCGGCCAAAATGGGGAAAAGTAAACCGGCATTGACAATTGCAAATCTCATTATGGGGCGATCTTTTTCTGCACGCATATTTAAAGATGAAATTAATGCTGCGAAGCCTATCAATATAAGGATAACAAGGTTATTTATACCATACACAAACAACCCTATTATACCAATGAGTATCATTAAAAAAGAAATAATAATGCCAATGGTACCCCGTTTTTTCATATTAACTTTCGAGCTTCGCATATTTTCAAATCCTATGCTTAATTT
This sequence comes from uncultured Methanosarcinaceae archaeon, assembly GCA_963727895.1. Taxonomy (GTDB): domain Archaea; phylum Halobacteriota; class Methanosarcinia; order Methanosarcinales; family Methanosarcinaceae; genus Methanosarcina. The sequence continues at coordinate 47,278 of CAVSHT010000003.1, forward strand.
GTTTATTTATTGTATAAAAACTTATACAAAAATTTTAATTTACTGAAATGAGTAGAAATTCTAGGAGTATATTTTATGGATTCCATTGCAAAAATCTAGTTTTTTAGGATATTTCGAGATACGAACTTTAATTTCTAAAACGTTCGTTCATATTCAGTTTTTAAGGTAAAAACTATGCATTCATATAAGTCAAAATTTGTTTTTAATTATTGCTTTAAGATTAGGTAGTAAGTTAAGTATTTTGAAAAAGAACATACATAATATGAAAAAAAAGTTCATTATTTATTTTGTAATAATACTTAGTTTAATATCTATTGTACTGTTTTTTTATATTCCCTTTGCTATTTTGTCCCAAAAAATCAATGTGATTCTTGGAAGTATGTTTGGATTTGTTTTGTTGTATTTTATTGTTATGAATGTACTTTGGTTAAATTCTTTATTACCACATACAAATAAGATAATAAAAAACAAGACTATAATACCCAAAGAGGTCCAATTGTGGTTTACAGTGGTAGAAATCTTTTTAATAATACTCTGGATAATCCATAGATTTAAGTCAAAACCTACATATTTGAGTAGGGCAACATTTTGTCTAAAATGTTGACTAGACTTCAGGAAATCCACATAAATTCGATTACGGGGGCCAAAACGAATATGATTAAAAAAGGACAAGTTAAGAATCTAAATTACTCTGGTCTTAATGAAGCTAAATATATTAATCAATTATTTGGAATAGTTCGATAATATTGATAAATCTTCTTACATATTTTAATTTTTGTTCTTTGTCTGTAGATTTACATTTTTATTCTGATATTTTTGCAACAGAATCTCTTAAAAAATGGTTGAAATTCTGTCATGTGATTAATAGCATCATTTTTAAGCTGTCTATAGATTCCACAGTAGTGTTTATCAAAATCTTTTGTATATGTATATGAATTGTCTTGGTATACAGTACATTTCAAAGCGTATTTACATTTAGTGTCAGGCATATCCATTTCCTTTTTAACTTCAATTACGGTCCTTATGAAACCTATGAGCTACATATGAGAAACATATCCAGATCATAAAGATCTGATTGAAGGTACTAGAAACTACTTAATAATATTTAGAATAAAGTATATATATATACTTTTTGGATATATTCTATGTTGAAATATGGATAACTATATGGCTCACATGTAAATAGTCCTCATTTTGGCAGGTTAATTACGAAAAAAAATTATAAAATTGCCTCGTTGAAATCCGTATAAATTTAATAGAGTCGTGGTGCAAAAATCTGGTTCTACAAGATATTTAACATACGAATTTTTTTGAATTAGAACGTTCGTGTATTTACCATTTTTAGCTCAATTTCCAAACTGGATTATTTTTATAAAATTCAAAATACGAGCGTTTTAACATTTAGTTCGTATATTTATTTTATGGAGAATAACAGAAATCCTTTTTTAGTGTAAACATCTTGTAAACATTATGCTAAAACCAAAAGTTATGGTAAGTGCAAGGATTCCAAAAGAATTGTCTACATTTTGTTTACAGCATTATGAGAACATGAGTATTGCAATTAATACAGCTTTAGAATTACTGCGAGATCAAGAGAGTATACAAAATGAAAACAACTGTATACAGAACGAAAACATTTGTAAACAGGATCAGGAGGGAGAACTAAATGGATTACAAGAGCAAATAATATCTAATGATGAAAATTATAAAGAGATAATTAATGGTTACAAAGTTAGGATAGAAGAGAGAGATCAGTACATAGAAACTTTGAAAAGAGAACTTGAAAAAGCTCATCAGGACAAAGATAATATCCAAAATATCTATGACAATTATATGCGACAAATGCAAACATTAATTCAGCAGAAAGCAATTGAAGTACCTGGGGATAAAAAGAAGCCATGGTATAAATTTTGGTGATTCACATTTTCAACAGTGCGTTTCTTTCATGGTCACATTATGCTGTTTTATTGTCATTAGATTTAATTCTCTAATTAGATTTATAATTAATTATATATATTAATTTTAGCTTGCACTTGAATCATATTGATCATTTTACCACATACAGGTGTGTTAAATATGGTTCTAATAATTGTTAGACGCAACGACAGAAAAATTGATTGAAGTACTGATAGGGTAATAGTCCAGGCAATTTCTCTATCACTTTCTCCAGAGATGTGTCAAACGATAATTAAAGCAATTGATCAAGCGATATCACTAACAATGCCAACTATTTTTATAGACCCCTCTCCTTAAATTTTAAGAAATGAATTTTTAAATACCGGGGTCCAAGTGATTATGTACAAAACAAGAAGTCAAAAGTGATACTAATATTACTCTTAATATTCTATTTCAAGTAATTCTACATATTTCAGACAGAAACATTATCTTCTACTATCATTTATTGGTTATATGGTATCCTCTTTAAATTGTATGGGTAAAAGTAAATTTCATGTATTCGCTGAAAATTTAAAAATTTATCAACGTTTAGAAAACAACCTCAAGCAACGCATTCAACTTTACAACTGTTTAATAAACTTGTTGCATATTTTTTGAGTTGGAAAATTCTCCATTGAATTTGAAGAGGATACGAATAATTTAAGAATTAATGACAGTGTAACATAAGTTCTATAAAATTACAAATTTTAAAAAGTTTTTGAGCCAAAAATTCCATATCAGAAGATCAATTTTTATTTACTGTATACAAAAAATTAACTTAGAATTTACAGCAAATTCGCAACACTGCCTTAACTTTTCTAATTATGATGGTTTTCAGTGATTTTGTAAAATCGCCATATTTTTTGCAACGGAACCAAAAAAATATTGTAACTTTGTATAAATCAATAACAATCGACAACATTATCAGAAAAATAATCTATACTCAAAACTTAATCAGTACCAGCAACTAATATTTGAGGTGATCTTTATAACCGACATGAGAAATTTCGTACTACGAGACGAAGAAGGAAATGAGCATGGAGTCTTCATCGGGAAACAACCTCATCAGGCTGCTCTGAAAGCTGCAAATAGATGCAAGGGAACAAAATCAAAACCAGTTACTCTTATTCTCAGGGAACGTGGAACTAAAAAAGTGCACATTTTCAAGGCATGGAAACAAACTGTTAAAGCCCCAGAAAAACGGCCTGAATGGATGCCAGAGAAAATAAGCAAACCCTTTGTTATGAAAGAGAGAATAGAAACAATAGATTAAAGAAGTTATTCTCCGATTGTTTGGAACATTTTCAAGACATGTCGGAATTCACTTATACTATTTTTACTATTTTTTTTATTTGTATTCGATTAAGGAATCTGTTAACGTTATAAATTACTACTGAAATCCTCTACACATCTCGATTTTCATTTATAGGTCTACAGAAAAGGCAACAAAAATAACACATTTCTTATAGATCCTATCTTAACTGACTACAAATGAATTTCATCTACGAAGTTTTTTCATTTAAAGGAATCGAATAGCATATTACTACTTTTAATTTCCTCCTTTTTCGACTGAATCCTTATTATGAATTTTTGCAACAGAACCGCTTTTCTTTCCTCCGATTTCAGAGAATTTCTGTAAAGCCAAAAAAGGAGACTTTTTAATATCTTCTAAGATCACTAATTACCAGTAATTCTACTTGTAGTTGATTGCAATGAATCAAAGACTCAGAAGATAATAGAAAGGTCCAAGATTCAATACTTCTTTGTGAAGATTACTCCCCAGTGAAGCATTTGCTTACTTGCTTGCTGATATTTTATCCTGCTTAAATTCAGACAGAAGTTTCCTTACTCATGATATAAGCAATCATTTTAGGATTAAACCTATAGCACCTTGAAACGTTTGCTTCAATATCCTCATTGAGTTTTCCTTCAGATTTCATTTCCTTTATTTTTACAGTCACTGAGGACGGAACAGTATAATACTCGTTTATATCTTTTCTATGACCCCAGACGTCGCCTTCTATAGGCTGGATTTGCTGCATTTCAAAGAACATTTCTATGGATTTTGAGATCGTAGACATGTAAGACTTAGGTAACTGAATTACCTCAAGTTTTGGGCAGGTTTCAACCAATCCAAAGATGTCTTTATTTGACGGCCTAAAGGCCAGGTGGACAATACGCTCATTAGGATTTAATGTAAAGATTTCTTCTCTTGAACTAACTACTCGAATTTTCATACTTTCCCCCACTCTAATTTTTTTTAAATTGTACTTTGATATACACTACATATACTGATTATAAATAATTATCTCATTGAACTAACATTATTTAAATAGTGTTTGAAAAACATCTACGAACTAAATATTAAAACATTCATATTTGGTAAAAAATATTCTAAATATTGATAAAAAATAAGTGATTTTCTCTTAAAATACGACATTCTAAGTCAAAAAGTTCGTATATCAATACTTTTTGAAAAAGTGGTTTTTTAGGAAAATGTATAGGTTTTACAACGAAATTTTCGCTACATTTTTTAGATTTTGCATTGCAACTTAGGTACTAAATTTTGATCTTTACCTCATTTAAATTAAATTTAAAATATCTATTATTATTTATATGGTTAATGTACTGTTATATCATATACGGTATGAAATAAATCTAAATATATAATTTCTCTGCATAACAGGGATGGGGTAAAAACATGAGTAAAACAGACAAAAATATTGTGCTAGACGTTACAAGCAAAACTAATGCTGCAATAAAAACAAAAAATATTTCACAATTCACCTCTACTACCCAATTTTGGTACTTCCCATTACTAAAAGTAGTCCAATTTGTGGTTCCATTGCAAAAATCTGGCTTTTTCATAAAATAAGTAAAAACCATCGCAATTCGGGAAGTTAATCATTTTTCTTCGGGAAAAAATTATACATAAAAGTGAAAATTATAGTGTAAAATTGCAGAAATATTTTTTTTTGCAATGGAACTAGAATTATAGTATCAAACTGAGGAAATATCATTTTTGCACCACAACCTGATCGTGGATTCGAGTTATAGAAAGCCGTAAACATAAGACTATATTTAGTTTTTTATTAAATGTGAGAGATATACTCGTTTTTTCGAAAACGATCAATAACCCAGATACACAACCCACAACCTTAAATAAATTTAATAAACCCAAATTTGGGGAGTATAATATGAAAAAAGAGATATTGGGGAACGCATTTAAGAGACTAGCTATTTTACTAGTAATTCTTTTTGTAATATCAGTGATAGTTACGCCAGTGATAGCTACGTCAGCAAAGAATAAGTTTATGCAAGCTGATTTTTCTGCAAGTCCTACATCTGGACATAAGCCACTTGCAGTGCATTTTACTGACCATAGTAAAAGTCACTTGAAGGTCTTATATTGGTCTTGGAGTTTTGGAGATAAAAGTACTTCATCATTAAAGAATCCTACACATGTATACAAAAATCCCGGAAGATACACTGTTAGCTTAACAGTAAAATGTCCACACGGTGTTATCGACACTAAAAAAGTATATAATTATATTAAAGTGATAAAGTAAGTGAATATCTGGTTCTGTTGCAAAAAATATCTGCTAAGTGCCCGCAACGAAATGACCTATGCAACTTAACAGAACCTATTTTATTATATTCCTAGCAGATATTTTTTGCAACAGAACCATTATTTCCATACTGCATAATTGATAACAGACTAATGCTTACCAGCAATTGATTTCATCGCAAAGTACTAAAATTAAAGATCAAAATTGATAAGTCGGTTATTCTAAAACCTGTGTATTTCCATAATACACAAAAACTTGACTTCAAATTTACAGCAAATTTGCACACTGCCTATAATTAATACCTTTATATAATATTTTTTAGAGCGTCTTTGCAACGGAACCATTAAAAGAGATAAAAGATATAATGAGTGAATATACATTAGGAGTTGAGATGTATGGGAATAGTTGAAGAAACACAAGTTGCAAAGAACATGACTTTTGTGCCGGTAACTGAGATAAAAGGATCTAAAATCTTCACTGTTAAAAACGAAGAACTCGGAAAAATTGAAGAAGTCATGATTGACTCTGAACGGGGAAGAATAGCATACGTAGTACTTGCTTGTGATTGTTTCCTTGGTATGTCCTGTAAATTATTTGCCGTTCCTTGGGAAGTTCTTGAAGAAAATAGAGGCGATTATCTCCTTAGAATTGAGAAAGGAGCACTCGAAGCGGCAGAAGGCTTAGACGACGATGTGTGGACTTTAACCAGTAATGATTTGGCTAAAGTGTATGAACAGTATAAACTTCATCCTTACTGGGAAATTTAAAAACTCATTTTTGTGGTGCAAAAAATCTGGTAATGGTCGGGTTCCGTGGTTCCGTTGCAAAAATAATTTTTCTGTACGTTGAGGTTATTCTTCGTTCCTTAAAATATCATTTTAATCCATATGTACTCACCAAACTTATCTTATTGTGAAGGTTTTCAACGATTTTGTAAAATGCTCTGATTTTTTGCAACGGAACCTTTAATTCTGTATCACAGATTCAAAATGTATATCTGCATTCAGTTTTATTATATACTTTAGAGGTTTTTGTGCGTCCCTGCTTAGTCGATTTCAAAAATCCCAAACATCTCAAAACCCTAAAAAATTATTTTTAATGACGCACCACCTCCAATAGAATTACAAAATGAGTAGTTAACATTTGTCTGTGATTTGATTTCTCAATGTTTATTTTCTCAGCTGTTTATTTGTCAGATTTCTGATAAGTGGAATTTTTACCACAATTTTTTAGAAAAATGTATCAAAAGTCTTATGAGATATAAAATAAACCGTAAAGATTACTGTAAAAGTAATGGGGGTATTAAATTTATGAATAAAAATGATTCCAAATGCAGCAAAAAATCTACTTACGAAGAAAGTGACTTGCTCGCCTTTGCATTACTAGCTCTGCTTGTCTTATTTGCATTCAAGTACATTATTTATCCCGATATTGTCGTTTATCTATGAGCTCATCTCAAAACTTGAAATTTGCTTCTTTAGCCTTGTATTTCAAATAGTCAATAAGGCTCAAGATCATGAAAACAACTTTGAAACTTCCAAACGATTAAGAATTTAGTGACTTTTGGGATAGGCTCTATAAATCAATAAATTGTTCCGTTGCAAAAAATCAAAGCATTTTACAAAATCATCGAAAACCTCCACAATAGGATAATTTTGATGAGTAAATTTGGGTTAAAATGACATTTAAAGGAAAGAAAAATTACCTCAAAGTACAGAAATTTTTTTGCAACGGAACCAAAAATAGAATGTTTAAAGGCTTCTATGTATGGCATATACAGCTGTAGAAGTTCCTTGTATAAATTTTAACATAATGTAATAAAAATTACGAGGCAACCCTTATAATTACTTAACACTAAAATTTAAATAGTTTTAAATTAATTATATATCTGGACCCAATCAGCTGGGATCTTCAACCACATCTAGGCAGGTCTAATCATTCATCCTGTTCACTCAAGCTTGGGCGGATTAATCTCTCCCGCCCTTTACCTCCTGCTTTTTTGAAATTTTAACCTTCATATCCACAGACCTCCTGCAGTAACACTCAATTAAACTCCCGAGGAATTCCATATTTTCATTGGACTTTGATAGTTAAATGATAAATGCTCAACTAAATTGTATATATTTTTCGCAATCAAAGAAGGTCTCTGGATATGAACCTTAATATTCTTATATTTGACCTCTTAGAATAAACACTTGTTCGTTTTCGCTATCTTGAGACACTTTTCACTATGCTCTATTATACTATATAGTCATGTGCGTGTGCGGCACAGCCGCCAACACCGCCAAAATAGTTAAGTTATAAAAAATTAGGAGAAAGGTTTATTGAAATAAGTAGAAAATTAAGGATTCTGTTACAAAAATTATATGATATAAGTAAACTCTGTTATGCAGTAAATGATCTAAAAATCTAATTTTTAACATTTGTATTCGGTTAAGATACGATCTATAAAAAATGTGTTATCTTTGTTGCCATTTCTGTAAACCTATAAATGTAAATCGAGATACATAGATTATTGCAGTAGTCATTATAACGTTAACAGATTCCTTAACCGAATACAAATGAATTTTTAAGGATAATTTAAGATACGAACCTTTTTTTGATCTAGAACATTCGGATTTTAAGTAAAATTTTGCAAGTTTTGCCATCCTATCCCTCAGGAATAAGGGTTCCGTTGCAAAAAATCAGAGCATTTTACAAAATTGTTGAAAACCTTCACAATAAGATAAGTTTGGTGAGTACATATGGATTAAAATGACATTTTAAGGAAAGAAGAATAACCTCAACGTACAGAAAAATTATTTTTGCAACGGAACCTAGGCTCATCTATAAAGCGAATCGTTAATCCAATGTTAGGATTTCAGTCTTTTCATACAGCCATTAAAACTTTAAAAGGAATTGAAGCGATGAATTTGATTAAAAAAGGACAAGTCAAGAATCTAAATTACTCTGGCTTTAATGGAGCTAAATATATTAGTCAATTATTTGGAATAGTTCTATAATATTGACGCATCTTTTTGAATATTTTAACTTTTATTCATTATTCATAGATTTACAGGCTTATTCTAAGATTTTTTGCAACGGAACCCTTGAACCCACACTTTCCGCAAGAGCCATTGCCGAAAGACTTAATATAGGAAAAGATACGGCGCTAAAAGCTATAAAATACATTAGAGATTCAAGAGCCTCCAGGTATCAAGAAAAAACGCCTGGATTAATATGAACTACTTTCTTCAAAATTTTTACTTTTTTTTATTTTTCCAGAAATACACTTCTTTTTCGCAGACAGTTTTTAGACTGTTGCTTTCATACAAACACTATGCGTACACTTCTTACAAACATTTTACTTATCATCTCATTTTTTGTGTCTGCTCCAATAAAACCAGTATCAGAAGGAAAAAATGACTTGTTACTTATTACTAACTAGACATGCGTCTGAGAGTAGCAGACAGACAGACAAAACGAAAATTGCTTTTTGCTAGTGGTGGAAGGATTGAGTTTTAAGGGGAGTTTTTCTAAAGAGTTGCAGAAATGGCTTTGAAGATTTTGAAACATGCAAGCCATGCGAAAACGCTATCATTGGAAACAGACAGGTGGTCTTTTTTGTATCTCTAAATGATTATATAGACGTGCAAGGCACAAGGAGCAGCCAGCCAGAAGAACACACCAATATTTCAACGAATCAGCCGATATTATTGTAAACATTTTATATATATTTAAACACATATAATATAATCACTTACTAAAAGTTTTGTTACCATTAAAAACATTGCAGGAGTTCTCTATCACCTCTCCTACACCCTCCTGATGAAGCCGTTCGTCTTTGGGCGACACTTCCTGCTGTTAGGGTTTTTCAAGCTTTCCCTGACAGCACACTCCTCTTTTCCTCTCATTATTTTCTAAAGCAACAGAAATCCTACTTATGGATCTTGAAGAGCACATACCCCCCTATTCTAAGGCTATAGGAAAGGTTTAAAAAAATGGTAAGGTGGTAATTTGCTTATGGCTCAGGAGTTTGGGGCTGTAAGGGCAAATCTGAGGCGTTTGTTTTAGTCCTTGAAATGTTGTAACCAACTGTGACCAGGTAACGTACTTTACAAGATTTATCTCAAGATTAGTTTTCTTAATTTCTTTTTTATAATTATATTTTTATATACCCTACACTAATCGTATCAAATTTAGACTATTTTCAGTCAATTCTTAACTTAAATTTTAGTAGCTTTTCTTTTTAACGGTGGGATTTCATGAGATCCTTGTTTTTGCTTTCAACCTTCTTTTTTGCTTGTCCGTTACGCAGTTACGGTCTGTTCCGGTGAACCTGTCAACCACATAGGCAGTTCTTCATCTGGGATTTGTCTTGCGAAAATTAATCTAAGTTCGTTTCTGCCATGATCTGCTTTGTCAACAAAAATATCATTAGTGGAGCATCTCTTTTCAGCAGCTGCGAATACATCTCGTTTTAGTTTTCTCAGATTCTTCATGGATTCAGGCTGGTACTCCTCAGGTAGATAATTTTCAACGAATTTTTTAAAATCCCCTGAATCCATTATCCTGGTATCTATATTTGCAAAAGGAGATGCAGCTTTAGGAAGCATGTCCTTATTGTTTTTTATATACTCAACGAGAAAATCAGCGCGAATTTCTGTGATATTTTTAGAAGGAGAAATTAGAGATCGATCAATAAGTTCAGGCTTTAATGTAGTGTTTATTTTAGACACCATATTGTTTAGCCTTGTAATTTGTTCAGGGATGGTAGGTTCGTGGTCTTCATCATCATAAGAATAGTCATCAATTCCAAGAGCAGTCTCAATTTTGGCAAGTCTCTGAACTGGTCTTATCTCTGAAGTTGCTAGTTTCGCGTCAAAAGAGGTGTTTACAAATTTATTCATATAAGGAGCAATCAAATCAACAAATTCTATCCTTTCCGATTCAGATGCGTTTTTAAAGGCTTGACTGATATCTGATAGGGAAATCATAGATATCTTTCCCCCATTCCTATGATCTCGAGAAATTCTTGATCAGAAAATAGAGGAATATACTTTATATGTACATAATCAGCGAGGCTCATTTTAAGCCTCCTGTATAAAAACAGTTTTTAGAAGTGCTAAAAATTGGTTTACTTTACTATTCTGTTCAATACGATCGAAAAGTTTATACCTATCGGTGTCTATGTAACTACTAAGCACTAATATCCCTCTTATACTGGGGGTCAGGGTTCTTCGTTGGTAGCTTGGAACCCTACCAAATTAATCTTTTTTATAACTAAAAAGAGTCAATTATATTAAAACCTGTTTCTCCATTCTTTTTACTTGTTTTCTTCTTTTATTTTTTAGATGTTCAAAACATGTTCATTTTTGTGCAATTGAAATCTACCCTTAAAAAATAAGCTAAATTTGTGAAAATTTATATGGAAAAAATAGATTTTAGTCAAGCTTTTCTTGAGGATTGGAAATTTGGGAATTTTAATCCCGGCCAAAATGAGAAATTATTCACTGGCCTTGCCACTATGAATTAAAAGAAGCTCTCAAAATCGCAAAATGTGCGTGTAAACTATATTCAGAAGAATACCACATTGAGAAGATAAGGAATAAAAAGTGTGATTGGAAACTTGTATATGTCTCTAAAATGAAAAAAATTAGGAAATTATAATGTATAAGTATCAGTTTCGGTTAGAAAATCGATAGTGTCATATGTTGAATATAATTGATTCAAGATTGCTTCATAATCCGGCATCGGAGTTTTTCTTTGGTTCTCAACCAATTCTTTGAATCTTTTTGACATTTCATGGGGAAGTTCTATTAACTTCAGAGCCTTCACTATGCCCGTCATTCCATCAATTAAAACGACTTGGACCGTATAACCTGTCTTCTTGTCTGTAAGTTCTTGTAATTCATAAGGCTGTGATAGAGCAACATTATAAGGTGTATCCATCCAGGGTAAATGTCCGAATTTAAAAAGAAGAAATATAATTCTTTTTTCTTCAATGAGCCTGAGTTTTATTTCCCCATCTTTGATTTCTTTAATTTCCGAATCAAGAGGACTATCAAAGACTATCTGGAGAAAGCCACCACCTTGATTGAAAAAGAAAGTGAAGCCTTCAGGAATTCGTTTTAATCCTGCATGATATGGTTTTCCTACTTCTAATTATTGCATATTGGATACATTTATGTTCAGAATGTTAACTCTTGTGTTTTTTTCTCTTTTATCTGGAAGTTCTTTAACATAAAATAAAAAAGAATATAATGGCTCTGTAGAAGTCTTGGTTCCGTTGCAAAAATCTCAGAATAAAAATATAAATTATTACAGGATATGTGTGATATCATAACTCCATGTTCAGTATATCTATAACTGGATCTTCTAGTTCTTCGAGTTCTTTAAGTTCTCTTTGAATATCTGCAGTAGTTATTTTCGAGTATCCCATATGACTTAAAAAGCATCACTAGATTATAAATGTTGCTTTTTAAGAGAATATCTGCTTCAAAACCCGAGATTTTACTGAAAATTGTGAGAAAAAGGCAACAAATTGACCAAAATGTTGTCTTCTTGAGTAAAAAAGTTTTACCTCAAAAACCTCTGTATCATAAATTAGAATTTACAGAACTTTTGATTACTGCCAATTCAAAACTATAGTTCTATATATTGGAGAAAATTATTGCATAACCATGCCCGACTTTTTTGAGAATTTTCTCTCTAATTTAAAAAGAAAAATTCCACTTTTGAATAAAGATTACGTAACTTCAGAATTCGTTCTTGGAGTATTGATGCACTTATTCCTTTTTATTTGCATTATTACCTTATTGTATTTACTATCAATACATTTGCAATTGTTATCTTCAACGTAGGCGTATGGTAGGGTCTCAAATCCTCTATAAAATTCACTCCATATTTTATGCATAGATTAAAACCCTTGCATAAGCGTGATTATTCCGTTCAAATTCTTTGTTATAATATTCACAGATATATAAACAAAAATCACAGGTTATGCTATAAAACCTATATATTCTTTCACTTCAGTTGCAACATTTCTAATTCTAGAAAATACAAAATTATTTTAGGATAAAACAGTTTACAATTCAAAATTTAAAGTTAAAAAATACCTAGATCTTGTTCTTCTTCCCTCTTTTTTTCAGATGCAATTTCTTTTCTTAGGCTTTTTATGTTTTTATTAGCCCACTTATGTACATTATAATTTGTATGATTCAATATCTGCTCCATAATATTAATTTGCTTTTCATAATATGGAATTACTGAGCCACTCCATGAAAAAGTACCTAAGTTTCGGTCTATTTCTAATAATACATCAGAACGGTAGCCAAAATTATCAATTAATAATTTTGCAAGAGGATGTAATGACCAAGAACCTTTGTTTTTTGAAAAAATCGGCACCATTCTAGCAAGTAGAACTGGAGCTTTTTCAGATTCTTTTCTACACCATAAAAGAGTAATTGAAAAGGCTAGAAACTTATTCCCGGAATCTGTTTCCGTAAATAAAAGTAAATACGGAAGGCATGAAACAAGAGTAATTTTCAAATTTAGTCCTGGAAACGTACCAATGAAAAGGAACGGTACATTAAATCTAAATTTAAGCTAAATAAAATAGCAGCTGAACAGGGTAAATTTCTGTCGAAAAATCGGAAACTATTTTCTTATAGGATAGAACTATCCAGTACATTATTATAATTTTACTCGGCTAGTGTAGCTTGACATTGTCACATTAACCCATTTTTGCATATATTACAGCCTATTTCCACCCAAATTCACATCATTTTGAAATTTATACCTTCCTATTTTTGTTTCTTCCATTTTTGTCGTAATCAACAGTTTCATTATTTTCACTTTAGTGATTTTTTCCTTTCAAGATTGCATACTTACCAGTAACCAGAACAAGAATCTAATTTATCTACTCCTAAAAATTATGAACGTCTTAACCTGCTAACTCTTGCCTTCCTTCTCAGATCATTATCTTTATTTAAAATTCTTGCAATTTCCCAAGCATCGATTCTTTTCAATGGATTATGGTACTTCAGTATCCATATAACTCCAGGAATTGAAATCTTACATATTTTTTTGAATTTTTTCTGATAAGAGAGTAAAATAAGCATCGCAAGCATTACCAATGCCATATGATGATGCCATGCATTCCAATTTATTACCATATATTCTGCCATTCCACAGTTTCCTTTTGCATCCTGAAATGCTCTCTCAATCCAATACCTTGAACTTTGCATTTTTGCAAGTTCATCTAATGGAGTAGCCTCAGAAGCATTACATAGTGAATATTTAATTTCATTCGATTCTACATCTTTACTTATGAGAAGCCATAAAGGCTTCTCACAAGGTAAGTTATTCTGTCGTCTTCAAACCTTTATAGCCTTAAAATCAAATTGCGTGCGGCCACCCCACCCTAAAGGATGGGGTATGCTTCGGGCCGCCCGCCCGGTTAATTGGAGACAGATGATTAAGCATCCTTTAACAAGGTTTCCTTACTATAAGTGATTGAAATTTTGACCTCGGTTTCCTATCCGATTTACTATCTACTTAATAGGAAGCTATGGTTTAGATATTCAAAGAGAAATAAGAAGAGGCGAGGGTCCACTTCATCCCCAATCTAAAGAATGGGGTATTCGTGACCCTCTGCGCTCCTGTTGTAATAAACTTTTTTGTACCCTTTTTTCGTTTTTCTAACATTGATAAGTTTCCATTCCTCTATTGAGCTGGAAAGAGAACCAATTCTTGTTGAGAATGTATTCAAAACCTTAGGTATAGTAGGGTTTCTTCCTCTTATTCCTTTTTTTTCAGGAATCCCAACTAATGGTTCATCAATATAAACGAGAGTATCAACAGCTACATCTGCAACAAAAGTTAAGCCTCTACTTTTGAGTTCTGTCAATAGCTCAGGATTTTCACCGTAGAATCCATCCATTATGACATAAGAAAAAAGAATACCTTCTTCTATTGCATTATCAATCATTTCAAGTCCAAGCTCATACTTGGTTCTAAATTTTATCTCCTCAAGAGGAACTTTAGCCTTTAAACAACGTGCTTCGTCGTCAATCCATTTTTGAGGGAGATATAATCTCCCATCAATCAACATTCTCTTCTTCTTTTTGAAATAAGCAAGGAATACACCAACCTGACAATTATCCTTTTTTCCAAGATTACCGCAATACTGATAAGAAACTCCAACCGAACTATTTCCAGATTTTTTTATGCTTGATTCGTCAAGTATAAGAACACCATTTTTGCCTATAGTTTGAATGGCTTTTGTTCGAACAGATTTGAGGAGATCTGCAGAACGCCAAGGAGAACTTGAGACAAAATGGCTTAGTGATTGGTTGTTAGAATATTTACAACAGTAAATTGCCATTTTTCTCATATTTGTCCTATATGGAAGAAGCATCAAACCATTAAGGTAATCAATACACGTTGAAACAACACAACGAGTTTTCGTTTGAAAATAGAAGTCAAGATGCTTTTCAGAAATGTATTTTTCTACAGAGATAATGTTTGACTTGATAAAGTCTCCTGTTATTTGTTTCACTATCTTAGATTCATACAAATAATATTATACTCCGCGGTAGGCGTAAAAAGGAAATGTGACAAAGTCAAGGTAAAGTATATTTATAAATATAGTTTTAATATAACTTTTTCTTTCCTTGTATTCTATTTTGATTGTACCATACCTATTGATTGGTACGGTAGGTACGATTTTAGGTTTAGAAACAGTTTGACTGTCTTCATGAGTTATATTTATTTAGCTTGATAGTATTTTTTGAGAATTAATTTCTATATTTTGAGCTACTTTATCAACTGCATCAGCAAACTTTTCAACACGTTCTGCGGTAGTATGACTTACGTTTTGTTGTTTAGCTATTTTATAGGCAGTAGGTTTTACCGCATATATTCCAAGCAGCACTTCATACACTTTATAACTAAGTTGCACAATAAAGAACAGTGGTGAAACAATGACAGCACGTAGGCAAAAAGAAAAGGCGAGTAAAAAAGCTGCAGCTGACGCAGAAAGAAAAGTACAGAAGCGAATGGTCCAGACTCCACGTGTCTAAACCTATTAACCACATGCCTGTAAGCTAACGGAAACGGGTCATAGGATTAGGTGGAATCTGATCTATTCACTTTCATCCAGGCAGCCAATAGGCGGAACTGTGCAGTATCGTGCTAGTGTCGCGTCAATTCTCAAAAATTCAACGATTACGAATAAATACAATCGATTTTATACGGCATTTTGCTGTTGACCCGACACTAGTATCTATTTTTCGAAAGAAATTGTTAAATCTGTGAGTTCAGAGTTACTTCCAATTCTTATTGGTGGACCCCATGTGCCGAATCCAGAGGAAACAACTACCTGATATTCTTCTTTTCTCAAATAGCCCCAACTGTTTTCAAATATATGCTTGGCAATCAAATTGTTGGGGAAAAATTGTCCGTTATGCGTATGCCCAGACAATTGTAAATCGATTCCATTTCGCTGTCCTTCCTTCAGATTAACGGGTTGGTGATCTAACAGAATAATCGGGAGATTGTTGTCGATACCATCTACAAGGCTAGATAGCTGAAGACGTGATTTTCCGAACATACGACCAGCTATGCGATCATCTCTACCAATTATATAAAATTGATTATTTATTTTTATGCATTCATCAACCAGCACATTAATCCCAGCCTGATGCAAATATTTCACGGCTAGCTCACTATTGCCGCCAAGATATTCATGGTTTCCTAAAACTGCATATAAGCCGTACTTGGATCTGAGTTTTTTCAGTATTTCCGGCATTTTATTATTGGCAAACAATCTCACATCCTCGTCTATTGTATCCCCAACAAGAAAAACAATGTCTGGATCAAGTTCGTTGATTTTATTAACCATTGCATCAAGACGATTATTATCAACTACTAGCCCAAGATGTATGTCGGATACCATAACAGCATGAATTTCTGACAAATTTTGTACCTTTTTTTTAATGGTGATATCATAATGCACAACGTGTGGATGATTCGCATTCCAGGTTCCATATATTAAAAGAAGAAAAACCAAGGATAAAACTAAAAATCCCCAGTAAAATGATGGATATTGAATAATCGGAGTCGTTGGGAATATGAGATTAATTAAGTGATGAAGAATATCCGTACCGATCCATATCAAAAAAGAGTAGTAAACAGCAGCTAGCCAGTAATCGCCTGTTATAGAAATAAGATCATTAATATATCCAGGATAAAATCTTTTTCCTAACCTGGATGCAAAAAATGATGTTGCAAGAAGTGCATAGCAGGTCCAGTAAAGCAAAGAGTAAGGTTCAATAAGACTTTTTATTGACTGAAAAAAACGTAAGCCTACATAATAGTTTCCGGCAATATAGATTGAGATAAAAATACTTAAAATACCGAGAAAAAGCAAACTTATTTTTGTGTTTTTCTTTCCTTTATCCTTCATAATATTCTATCTCAGAATACTGTTTTGTTAATGGCACTTTTCTAAATCCTTGACAGAAATCAATGCATATTCATGCGTCTTCGGTTAATCTTCATGTCCACAGATCTCCTGCAGTAACACTTAATCTTCATGTCCACAGACCTCCTGCAGTAACACTCAATGAAACTACCGATGAATTTCATATTTCCACTGGACTTCGATAGTTGAATGATGAATGCTCACGTAAATTGTATCTATTTTTCGCAATCACAAGAAAGTTCTAAAAATAATTAAAAGTTGCATAATTTAGCCTCTTGACTACAGATGTTGATTTGTGTTTACAAATATGTCAGAAGATTTAAATCAAATTTACTGTGAAAGGTCTCTGGACATGAACCCTAATTGTGAAAATTTACACTGATTTTGTAACAAAGCCAGATTTTTTGCACCATAACCATAAAAGAGAAACGAAATTTTAGCGAAGTACTGAAATTACCTGATAAAACAAAACAGGATGTAAATGTATAAATATCACATATATACTGTTTAGAGTATAAAATTGGCTGGATCAGACTGACTATCTGAATATTGGTTCTACTTGTTTTGTTGCATAATTCCATAGGATTCTTGATTCTGCTTGAACCCTTTTTTATATGTTTAAATGATGAGGCTTCGTAAAAACGAATGAATGCTGCAGGGATGCAGCACAAAACCACGCCAGGAATTTTGCAGGTATCATTCAACATAGACAGGCTGATTAATTCTGCAACAAAGTAGCTATATTTTGAACTTGCATACTCCTGAAGCTTCATCTAGGATGAAAAATGACTTTAGTTAGATTATTTAAAAGATTTGAGTGTTTTTACCTAGATCTATTAAATATATATGAGTCCTTAAAGGAATACAAGTTTTCAAAAAAGTATAATATGACCTATCTCTCTTTGAACAGCTTCTTTAACGTGAAGATAGCAAAAAAGCTCCAGAACTTGAAAAAGAAGCTGACAGATTCTTAACAGGAAAAGCTCGTGCTATTCTCTAAGAGAAAGAATTGAAGACCCAATTACAGGCCTCCGAAAAAATGGTTTTAAATCTTGAGGAAGGCATTGTATGGTAAGCGATGAAGAAATGAGGTCCGGGAGTATTGTAAATCTGTTCTGGAAATTTGCATTTCCGGCAGTTGTAGGAGTTGTCATTGCAGGAATTCAGGAAATAATCGATGGTTTCTTCATAGGAAACGCTATCGGAAACCAAGGACTTGCAGGAGTTACTCTTGCTTATCCCCCTTATTTGGTTGTAATTGGAGTAGGCGTAATTATAGGTATTGGCTCATCCAGTCTCATAGCCCTGGAACTTGGAAAAGAAAATTTCAGAGAAGCCCTGGACATAGTACATAATGCTTTTCTCTTAAGCGTGCTTGCAGGAGCAGTTTTTATGGTAGCTGGGCTGATTTTTTGCGAAACCTCTATCAGTTGACTTGGAGGCAGCGGGCCTGCCCTTATCTTCGCTCGCGAGTATCTCAGGATCATTTTCATGGGTTCGATTTTTATGATCCTTACGATCGCCCTTGATCCCCTCGTCAGGAATGACGGAAAGCCAAGGCTTTCCATGCGCATAATGGTTGCAGGAATAGTTCTAAACTTCGTGTTTGATTACCTTTTTGTTATGCATATGGGAATGGGAATGTCAGGTGCTGCCATTGCTACGGTAATTTCCTTTACTTTGCCTGCAGTAATGCTTATGCAATATCTTTTTGGCAGCGAGGCAAAATTGAGACTTCAGCTTAAAACCATGAGATTCAAAATCGGGACACTGATACAGATCCTGAGAGCCGGTCTCCCATCCTTCATGATGCAGTTATCACTGGCTCTCGTGATCTTTGCCTATAATTACATGCTGCTCAGATACGGTTCTGAGCTTGCAGTCTCAGCCTACGGCATTATAGAATATGTCTTTTCAATATTCTATATGCTCTTTGAAAGAATAGCCCTGGGAGTGCAACCGATCATAGGTTCAAATTACGGAGCTGGCTGCTATGAAAGAGTTTCAAAGACCCTGAAATTGACAATGCTTTCGTGTATTCTTATAGGAGCTTTCGGATTTGCATTGATCTACTTCTTCCCAGAGAAGCTGGTACAAATATTCAGCAGGGACGACTCTGAACTTCTGAGGATTACACTGCGAGGAATGAATTTTTTCATGTTCTCTTTGCTTGTTGAAGGCACTGTGCTGCTCACTTCTATCTATTATCAGTCAATAAACATGGTCAGGACAGCACTCTTCATTCAATTAGGAAAAATTTTTATTTTCCTCTTTCCCCTGCTATTTATTCTGCCCATCTTCTTCGGTCTGGATGGAGTCTGGTTTGCAGCGCCGGTTACGGAGTATATCATGATGCTGGTGGTTTTGTCTATGCTTTTGAAGGAATTTAAGTTCCTAAGGAATGGAAAGGCAGAAACTGAGACGAATTCCAAGTTTGTTAATTTCAACCACGCTGAAAAGGTGGAAACTTCATTTCAGGTACATTGAAAGATTCTGTTGCAAAAAATCATAATAAGGATTCAATTGAATAAGGAGAAAATCAATAGAACGATAATATGCTATCTAATTCCTTTAGGTTCCGTTGCAAAAAAATTATGAAAGGGATTCATTGAAATAAGTAGAAATTTAAGGGTTCTGTAGGACTTACGCAGTTGAGCTGAAAAATCAATATCATCAAACTCTTAACTATCTAAAAATAAATATATGACCGCACAGCCTATTGTTACCGATTTTGTATTTATAGTGCGTAAATCCTAAATTTATATCACCAACTTAAAACTATTAGTCCAGAATACCATCAAAAAACCTTGTAAAAGAGCGAACGATAGCATAACAAGATCTTCTGAAACGCGATTTTTAGTAATGTCCGCAAATAGGATGTAAATTGGAAAAATTACAAGAATAAACCTAGGCATTGACAAAATTCCGGTAGAAAGTGGAACTAAAATAGAATACATACAAAATAACCAATAAGAAAACCGGATTTTTTTGTAAAACAATATGAAAATAAAGATAGCAATGGTGGTCGAAGCGGCCTCAAAAGCTGAATAGATATTCCTACGATAACTGTCAATTAGAATCCCCAGAGGATTTCCAAAATGTCTGTGCCACATTACTTGAGCATGTGCAAAAGCCATGGAATCTCCAGTTATATGATAATTAAAGATCATAACTAAAATTGTGCCTAGGGGAATTAAGAAGAGATAAAACAGAGGCAGTATCTGATACCTAGTATTTTTAAGGCTTTTTAAAGCTTTATATTCCCTTAGCAAGGGCATAAGACCTTCGTAAAGCAAAGGTAAAACGACAAGAACACCAGTAGACCTTGTTAAGGATAAAAAGAATCCTGTGATTCCAACTAGATACCATTTACCTATTCTGGCATAATAGAAACACATCAAAGTAAGAGCAAGATAAAGAGATTCGGTGAAAACTCCCGAAAGGATAAAAGAAACCGGAAAGAGAAACAGGTATTTTATCGCTTTAGTTGATGTATCTTCATCATAATCGAGCTTTACTAGTTGATATAAGTAAATACAGGAAACTATTAAACAAAAGTTTGATACTATTAAGCCAGCGATATAGTAATTTTCTATGATTAAACCTAAAAATCTCATAATTAATGGATATAGTGGAAAAAACGCAATACTAGACTGATGTGAAATCACCTGAATCGGAGAACTTGGGGTATAGCCATACTGAGCAATTTTCATATACCATCTTGTATCCCAAACACCCCATATATCCAGCCAGGCATGATTTGTCCAGGCATGTTGATGGACAAGTCGATGTAGTCCATAAAAGGATTTGGATGCTAAAACTTTACGAGATAATATGCCAATCATACTCAAAATTATTCTCGTGCTGAAGAACATCAATAAGATATATTTGATTTTAGGAATCTGAACTCTATAGTTGGACAATGATATTGTATTCACGTGTTGTTTTTCCTTCTTAAATCATTTTCTTGTTTTATTTGTATCCTTTTCAAACTCAATGTAAAAAGTACATTTCTTACTTATGACGATAATTGAAAAATTTAACTAAACTTGAAAAACATGTTCAAACGGCATGCTGGACTTCACTACTGTACTAATAAATTCCTTAGGGTGTTCCAGGTTAGAAAATTTACCATTGAATTTGAAGAGGATACGATTTTTGCTGCATAATAGAGCTTACTTCTGCCATATAATCTTTGCAACAGAACCTTAGACTACACAGTACAAAAAACTTAGCTTCAAATTTACAGCAAATTCAGGAAACTGCCTAAATTTTTAATTAAATAATTTTAAAGCTAAAAATTTTTGTAAAGAGGTAAATCTATATTAAGAAATTTAGGGATTTGTTACGAAATGTTAATTTCAGGGATATTATATACGGCTAAAATGTTGACTAGATTTTAGGAGATCCACATAAACTCAATTACCGGAGCCAAAATGAATATGGTTAAAAAAGAACAAGTCAAAAATCTAAATTATTCTGCTCCTAATGAAGCTAAATATATTAATCAATTATTTGGAATAGTTCTATAATATTGACAAACATTTTTAAATATTTTAACTTTTGTTCATTGTCTGTAGATTTACATGCTTATTCTGAGATTTTTTGCAACGGAACCGGAAAGACTATTCAACTTTCAGATCTGTATCATTGCAATGATCATGAGGTAGGATTAGCGAATTTTATAAAAATCCAGATTACTAAAGAAGAAAAAGAATAAGAGAAACAAAATTTTCTCAATGTAATCAATTTTCTTGAATATTTTAACTTTTTTCATTGTTTATAGATTTACATGATTATTCTGAAGTTTTTGCAACGAAATCTTTTAACTTAATAACAAAAGTTATACTTGCATTAACTTGCATTACAGATTTTCCTCTGGGTTATTGAGAATTGCAGTCCACCACCAGCTAGCCATATCCAGAAGATCCTTTGAAAACTGGCCTGAAAGCCTGTATTCTTTGTTTTTTATAGAGATAAGCCCTGCTCCAAGCAGTTTATTGCGCATTGCGTAAAATGAAGCACGACATATTTGGAGTTCTTCCAAAATGACTTTCCACTCATCCGTTCGGATTGCATTTCCTGCAGCTTGTCGCTCTTCAATCATTACAAGGAATTTTCCCCCTGTAACCGCAGTGGTATCTTCTTGAAAGATACGCCGCATAAGGTTATAATAAGGGTCTCTTGAATGACTTATACGAGTATTGGCATCAGATCTTACAACAATAGTTGTTGCTGTTTTGGGAGCATTTTTAACAAGTGACACGACTCATTATATTCAAACACATATTATAAAAATAGATTCAATGTATCTCAAAGAATTGATTTTTTAGCTCTTGTAAGATCTCACAAAGATAGCTACGTTTTACCTCAAAAAGTTCGTATCTTGAATTATCCTATAAAATTAGAATTTTAGATTATTTGCTGCATAACAGAGTTTACTTTTGCCATATAATTTTTGCAACGGAACCGTTCATATTATAGCAAAGTTCTACTAAGAGCCTATCCGAAAAGTAGAAGAACTGCATTTTAGGGTAATATTGAGTAGTGACACCACGAAAGATTGTTTTTCCATCTAATTTTTTTAGATAGATCTAAACGTTTCAGAAATTTCGTAAATATTTAGACATCAATATCAAAGAAAATTTAGATTTAAAGTAAGAATTTATGATCAAAAATTGTAATGTCAAGAAAACGATATAAATTCTTGTCAAGGCCGGTTTACTTTTCCCTATTTTGGCCGGATTAATTTTTCTAGAAATGAATGCAGTGTACTTAATTTTAATTCCGGTGAATAATTCCTCATTTTAGCCGGGATTTAAATTCCCAAATTTCCAATCCTTAAGAAAAGTTTGACTAAAATCTCTTTTTTCCATATAAATTTTCAAGAATTTAGCTTATTTTGTTAAGGGTAGATTTCGATTGCAAAAAAATGAACATGTTTTGAATATATAAAAAATAAAAGAAGAAAACAAGTAAAAGAATGGAGAAACAATTTTTATATTATTGAAACCTTTCTTACTTAAAAAAGATTAATTTAGTAGGGTTCTTCGTAGCCAGCTTAGAACCCTGACTCCCCGTATAAGAGGAATAAGTATGTATACACTTAGTAATAACATGGGTACCTTAGGGTATAAAGTTTTCGATCGTACTGAACAGGATAGCAAAATAAATGAATTTTTAGCACTTCTAAAAACTGAGAAATACTGTTTTTATACAGGAGAGGACTTCTTATGAGTCTCTCGGATTATGTGCCTATTGAGTTTATGCACTTTTTTGAACAACCTGGAATTGTTGAAGCTCTTAAAGGTTTTGCAAGATATCTGATTAATGAAGATCCAGAATTCAAAGTTGAACTTAAAACAAAATTTGATGCTCATCTTCTCACATCCGAGGTAGAGCCTGTGCAGAGATTATCTAGTATTGAAACTGTTTTGGGAATTGATGACCTCTCGTATGATGATGAAGACCACGAACCTACTATTCCAGATCATATAACCAGGCTATACGACATGGTCTCTAAAATAAACACAACATTAAAGCCTGAACTTATTGATAGATCACTTGTAGCACCTTCTAAAAATATCACAGAAATTCGCGCGGATTTTCTCGTTGAGTATATGAAAAAAAGTACAGACCTTCCAAAGGCGGTTTCGCCGTTTGCAAATATAGATACACGGGTTCTGGACTCCAGAGATTTTAAAAAATTTGTTGAAAACTATCTGCCTGAAGAATTCCAGCCTGAGTCTACGAAGAACCTAAGAAAACTTAAGCGTGATGTGTTTGAGGCTGCGGAGAAAAGATGCTACACTAATGATATTTTTGTTGACAAAGCAGATCATGGCAGAAACGAACTTAGATTAATTTTCGCAAGACAAATCCCAGATGAAGAACTGCCTATGTGGTTGACAGGTTCACCGGAACAGACCGTAACTGCGTAACGGACAAGCAAAAAAGAAGGTTGAAAGCAAAAACAAGGATCTCATGAAATCCTATCGTTAAAAAGAAAAGTTACTAATATTAAAGTTAAGCATTGACTGAAAATAGTCTAAACTTAATACGATTAGTGTAGGGTATATAAAAATAAAATTATAAAAAAGAAATTAAGAAAACTAATTTTGAGATAAATCTTGTAAAGTACGTTACTTGGTCACAGTTGGTTACTACAATATCTCAACGACTAAAACAAACGCCTCAAATTTGCCCCTACAGCCCCAAACTCCTGAGCCGTAAGGAAAAATTACCTCACCATTTTTTCAAACCTTTCCTAGAGCTTTAAAAAAGGGGAGTATGTGCTCTTCAATATCAATAAGTAGGATTCCCGTTGCTTTAGAAAATAATGAGAGGAAAAGAGGAGTGTGCTGTCAGGGAAAGCTTGAAAAACCCTCATAGCAGGAAGTGTCGCCCAAGGACGAACGGCTTCATCAGGAGGGTGTAGGAGAGGTGATAGAGAACTCCTGCAATGTTTTTAATGGTAACAAAACTTTTAGTAAGTGATTATATTATATGTGTTTAAATATATATAAAATGTTTACAATAATATCGGCTGATTCGTTGAAATATTGGTGTGTTCTTCTGGCTGGCTGCTCCCTGTGCCTTGCACGTCTATATAATCATTTAGAGATACAAAAAAGACCACCTGTCTGTTTCCACTGATAGCGTTTTCGCATGGCTTGCATGTTTCAAAACCTTCAAAGCCATTTCTGCAACTCTTTAGAAAAATTCCCCTTAAAACTCAACCCTTCCACCACTAGCAAAAAGCAATTTTTTGTTTGTCTGTCTGTCTGCTACTCTTAGACACATGTCTAGTTAGTAATAAGTAGCCAGTCATTTTTTTCTTTTGATCCTGGTTTTACTGGAGCAGACACAAAAATGAGATAATAAATAAAATGTTTGTAAGAAGTGTATGCATAGCGTTTGTATGAAAGCAACAGTCTAAAAAACTGTCTGCGAAAAAGAAGTGTATTTTCTGGAAAAAGAAAGAAAAGTACAAATTTTGAAGAGAGTAGTTCATATTAATCCAGGCGTTTTGTGAATGTATTAAATCTTAATTTATCTTCATCTACTACGTGAAGACCTCTTTTTACAATCATAAAATGTTTTTTCTGAATATATAACTATATGTTAGCGTTCATGTCCACAGACCTCTTGCAGTAACACTCAATGAAACTTCCGAAGAATTCCATATTTCCACTGGACTTCGATAGTTGAATGATGAATGCTCACGTAAATTGTATCCATTTTTAGTAATCACAAGAAATTTCTGAAAATCATTAAACGTTGCATGGTATTGTAAATTTATGAATTCATATTGCAAAGTCTCTATTGCTCGTTCAATGAAAGCGTTCAACCACGGATGTGCCTTTGGAAGAATATGATGTATAATATTATTTTTATTACAATATTCACGCGCAGTCGCATTATTAAACTCCAAACCTCCATCAGATTGAATCTCGATTACAACATCTTTTGGTACTATTTTGCGTAATTGGTGAAGAGATTCTACCACATTCGCACCTGATTTTGTCTTATGGGCATCAAGGATTACAATACCACTGTTAAAAATATCAAGTACACCAAAAACATACGCAGTCTCACCATTTCCAATTCTCCGTTGAGTATAGTCCATATTGAAAGAGCTCAATGGTTCTTGAGGGCGTTGAAGATGTTTGGAACTTATAGCCGTCTTCTGTTTTCCAGTAAGCCCAGCAATAGCAAGAATATGATGAACCCATGATTTGCCAACACAAACTGAGCTTTCTTTGTTCTCTTTTTTTTTATTGAATGAAGCTGCAATTCTTCGAACTCCCTTCACAGCTTTATCCATTAATCCCGTCAATTGCTGTACTCTCTCTGATTTTAAGACATGGTCTGTTTTTTCCATTGCATCAACAAACGCATGTTTAGATGATTCGATTTTGTTTGTATTATTCAAATAGAGATTTATTATTTCAGCTTTATCTTCATCCGTTAGCTTTCGATATGGATTTTTAGGCTTCGAAGGCGTGTCCTTCAAGTCTTCTGCTCTACTTCCGTCTTTTGCTCTTTCAACAAGATAATAGAAAGTACGTTCGCTCATTCCATACATTTCCCACAGTTCTCTATCGGTATATTTTCCAGATTTTCGCAGTTCAAGGATTTTGGCTCGAATTTCTGCCACTCTTTCAGGTGGAAAATATTTTTGGATATCCTCCCATTTATAAACGTATATTTCAGACATATAGTAACGCCCATAATTGCTGCAAAAAATAACATTTTGTATCTCAA
The DNA here is from genome assembly GCA_963727895.1 of uncultured Methanosarcinaceae archaeon. Lineage (GTDB taxonomy): Archaea > Halobacteriota > Methanosarcinia > Methanosarcinales > Methanosarcinaceae > Methanosarcina. The sequence continues at coordinate 73,516 of CAVSHT010000003.1, forward strand.
TAAAGTTGTAGTATTTAGCCTATTGACTATAGATGTTGATTTGTTTTTACAAATATGTCAGAAGATTCAAATCAAATTTACTGCAAGAGGTCTGTGGACATGAACACTAGCTTATCAGAATCATTGTCCCCTACTATATATGGTAATACCATAGTATGGCAGGATGACCGTAATGGAAATTGGGACATATATGCATATGACCTTAAAACCCATCAACAGATACACACTAACGATAAGATAGGTCAGATTAGTCCTGCTATATACGATAATAAAATAGTATGGCTTGATTCTCATGACGATGGAAAAACAGATATCTACATGGGCACAATCAGTTACCTTCCAGTTGCTGCCTTCTCTGCATCTCCAACAACAGGGAAACATCCATTGACGGTGAAATTTACTGATAAAAGTACAGACGTATATTACTGGTCATGGAACTTTGGGGACAAAACAACTTCAGCAACGCAGAGCCCAACCCACAAGTATACTAAAGCTGGGAAATATACTGTAAAATTAACTGTAAAGAACGCTGCTGGAAGTAGTACTAAAACGATGTCTATTACAGTGAAATAAAATTGATAACAGTAAATTGTTTTTAACTTTTGGAGCACTTGGGACAGTTATTCTATCTGTTTCATTTGTTCCTTTTAATAAGAAACATTTAATTGTTGTATTTGATGATAATAATTTATGAAATAGCTATTTTAAATTATTTCATTTTGCGTTACTATCTTTATTTTTTATAGGCTTTTTACCACAAAAGTAAATTCATTTTGTAAAATTTTGATTAAAATGAAAATGTTTAACACTATAAAATATATTTTAATATTAAACATATTAAATATCAAATTAAATGCAAGAGTTTTAATTATGAGATCGAATAAAAAATTAGTGTTTATATCAGTAGTGATGATTTTATTTTTAATTGTAATTTCGTCTAGTGCATCAGCTGCTACTCTAAAGGTTGGATCTAAAGAAAAATATCATACAATCCAAAGTGCTGTAAACGCTGCACATGATGGAGATACCATTATTGTTAATTCGGGTACTTATCATGAGACCGTAACGATTACAAAAAGTAGTTTAACAATCCTTGGAAAAAATTATCCAAAGGTTGATGGATTTACTGATTATGCTGATCCTTATAGTCAATATGGACAAACTGAAATTAATATCAATGGATTTTCTATAATCAAAAATGGTATTTATTTAGGTGGGTATGGAGCACAGAACGAAGTAATAAGAAATAATTATTTTTATTCTTGTAATGCTTATATGGATGGGGAAATGTCTACTGGTGCTATTAAAAACAACGATTTTACAAACGGTGGAATTTTTTTAGTAGATTCTTATGTAGACATTACTGGAAATAAAATTAGGAATACAGATATTGGAATACAGTTAGCTGAAGGAGTTGGAGGGGATGTAAGTGCAGATATTTCAGAAAATAAAATAACTGGTTGTAATGTAGGAATTAAGTTTTGTGGAATTGTTATATCTAGTATTTATGATAATTACTTCAGCAATAAAAAGAATATAGTATTTGATCCATCATATCCTTCAGAGGATTATAGTGGTCAGTCTTGGAATACTACTAAGACTCCAAATTATAACATTGTTTTAGGACCTTACATTGGTGGAAACTTCTGGGGTTCTCCTAATGGCAAAGGTTTCTCCCAAACAGCTGTTGATAATAATTATGATGGAATTGCAGATTCCCCTTATAAAATAGACAATAACAATATTGACTACTTACCTCTAGTTGCTATCAAGTCTCCAGTAGCTTCTTTCACAATGTCAAAATCAAGTGGAAAAGCACCATTAACAGTTTCATTTACAGATACAAGCAAAGGGGTAAATATGACCGAAAAATGGAATTTTGGAGATGGAACAACTTCAACTTTAAAGAGCCCATCACACAAGTATAAAAAGGCGGGAAAGTTTAAGGTTATTTTGACAGAAACTAATAAGATTGGAAGCAATTCAAAGAGTCAATTTGTAACAGTTACTAAATGAGAAAATATAATTTTCTTTCATTTGTATTCGATTAAGGAATCTGTTAACGTTGTAATGACTACTGCAATAATCTATGCATCTCGATTTACATTTATAGGTTTACAGAAATGGCAACAAAGATAACATATTTTTTATAGATCGTATCTTAACCGAATACAAATGAATTTTCTTTTACTCTTTTTAATAACTGTTATTGGATTATTATTAACTGCAGGAATAATTTGTCAATTTAAATAGGGTGGTGTGTATAGATTAATTAAATTATTCTATAGTACACCCTTTTCTGTTAATCACAATTTGCAAATTTTCGATGTATTAATTTGGGTCACGATATTTTAAAAAAAGTTTTATGAAATTTTGAGAGGGGGGTCTGTTTAAATAGATTGAATAATTGTTAGACAATTATTTGAAAAAAATTTCCAAATCGTTTGACACATTTCTGAAGAAATTGATAAAAATTGCCTGAACTATTACCCTATCAGTATTTCAATTAATTTTTCTGTCGTTGCGTCTAACAATAAATAATTAAAACCATATAACACACACGTATGTGGTAAAATGATCAATATAATTCAAGTGCAAGCTGAGGTTAGTAAATAAAATTAATTATAACTATAATTAGGCAGTTATATCTAATGACAATGAAACAGCATAATGTGTGACCATGAAAGAAACGCAGTTAAAAATGTGAATTACCAATGTCTATAGCGCTTACAAGTTTTTTATTAAATTAATGTATGAAAATATAATATAAGAAGACTTCCACCACGAATTATTGTTTCCTGGACGTTCGATTGCATTCTAATTTAGAGACTTTTTATTATTTTCTGGTCTTGTATTGATTGCAGTCAATTGCTAGTGAAATTAATGATAAATTTTGGCAATCCCAGAAGATATTAAAAAGTCTCCTAATTTATTAAGTAGTTTTAACTCTTCTATTTCTTTTATTTTGAAATAATATTCAGAAGAATTTCTTCTGTAATTTTGATAGGATAGTAGGTTGTATCTAGATTGTAAAACAAACCTCCTTTTATGGATATGCAGGGAGCTTTGGTGGAGAGTTTTCCTGCAAATTATAATAGCAAATTGATCCTTAGTAATAGGCTTTTTACATTCCAGTTTTTTATCCATTTTTTGAATTTATAGAGGTTCCTGATAATATAATTCACAATCTCAAAAGTTTTTTAAGCTATTATGTCTTCAACAGCTCTTTCTAGAAAAGAGAAATCCCTAGAATATAAAAGTTTATCCCCTCGATGTTCTCTTTTCTTTTTCTTCTTTTTATTAGAGTATTTCAATATTCAGCGCCTATTGTTATTGATTTACAAAACCCTTTAATTGTGATTTATCACATAAATCAATGCAGGAGCAAGAGAACTAATTATAAATATTATAAACATTATAACAATTATCATGCAAGCGAAAACTACAATCCAGATATCAACAAAAAATCGAGATGAGCTAAAGGCTATCGGAAAATTCGGTGAAAATTACGATGACGTCATTGAAAAATTGATCAACGAGTACAAAAACCAAGAACATAAAACACGAATTGACCGAATAGCGACAGAAGCAAAGCAACACTTTCGAGATCATCGGGATGAATATGTGAGTATAGATGACCTTTAAAGTTTTCATAAAAGCAAAAGTTCTTGATGACCTACCACAAAGTAGAAGAAAACAAGTTGCTGAAGCTTTAAAAGATCTAAAAAATGGGTTTCAAGGCGATAATAAGTGCAGAATAGAAGGTTATAAAGAAGATGTGTACCGCCTTCGAATCGGGAATTACAGAGCGTTCTATACCGTTGATTTCGAAGAGAATGCAATTGTTGTTTTTGACATCCTGACACAAGAGCAAGCGCACAAGAAATACAACCGTCTTTGATTTTTCTATTCTTTTTACCAAAACTTATACCATGGCCTCTTTTTATCTCCAGGTGCTTCTATTGACTTCTGATTCAGCATATCATGAATATTAATTGCCTGAGATTGCATTGTATTTGTTAGATTTTCAATTTGGGTGTCCTTTTTCTCTAACTGTTGATCTTTAACCGCAAGTTGGTCTAACAGATCTTTAATTCTTGCGTTCTGTAGATCATCTTTAATTTTGATTTGTTCTTGAAGGTCTTTAATTCTAGCTTCATGTAATTGCAGAATTCCTTTATTATCAGGTTCTTTATTTTTTAGATTTTCAAGATTTTTTAACAAATTTTCATTATAGTTTTGTAACTCTTTTATTTTTACATCTTTTTCTTCTATGCAATTTTCATGTTCAGTGATCGTGATTACATCTGTCTTACAGATAAGTTCATTTTGATTACACAAGAGTTTTAAGCCCGCAATTATAGCATCAGTCATGTTCTTATACTGCTGATTACAGTCATCATACATCTCTATCGGTATTCTAGCAGTCACGGACTTTTTTATCTGCTGCATATTGATTACATATGTCTTACAGGTTAAATAGATAATTATTTGTTTTTTTGCAAAATAATTTTCTCTATTATTTTAAAGTTTTAAGTCTTTTTTATATATAACCTAATATTCAAATTAAAAGTTATTGTTTAAAATATAACGTGAACAGTATTGAGAAACACATAAAATTCATTATGAGGTGGGTAAGTGACTGGAATATCAAATAAACTGAAAATACTGTATAAAGGAATTATTAGCTATCTTTTTGGAGCTTTTTTTTAATAATGAGTTTAAGTTCGTTTGGTTTACATAATTATATTGCAGGACTACTTTTCTTTTTAGCGTCAATTGTGACAATTCCTCTAGCTGTAAATCAATTGAAAAAGAAAACAAGAATTACAATGAGTGGAATTACACAGTTTTTTATTGTTTTTCTTTTAGTAGCAACAGCATTTGCTGCTATCCCTGTTGCTCCATCTGCAACAAATAGTACCTTTAATAATTCCAAAATGATAGCAACGTCGCCGTCATCTGTCAATGGTAATGAGGTAGTCTTAGTACCAGCCAATTTGACTCAAGTTGCAACACAAAATCCTATCTCAAAACAAAATATAATATCAACTGCAACACCATCTCAAACATCTACTTCGATAATTGAAAATAAAGGAAAACTGGACATTTTAACAAGCCCCACTGGTGCTACTATTATAATTGATGGAGTTTCTAAAGGAATTTCACCAATAGAGGGATTATCTGTTGATGCAGGAACTCATACTGTAGAAGCATATCTCTCGGGATATTCCTTACAAAAAGAAAAGGTAGAAATCTCAAATTCTGAAACAAAAAAATTATTCTATACTCTTATTATAAATACAAATTTAAGTACAACATCAACAGGAATATCAACTTCTGAATCAACAAAGGCACAAGCCACAACATTAGATTCAAAGACTACAACAACATCAGATACGAATAAGAAGAATAGTATATCTAATTATGAAAAATCGAAGTTTACAGCTACAACAACGTCAGATACGAATAAGAAGAATAGTATATCTAATTATGAAAAATCGAAGTCTACAGCTACAACAAAGTTAGATACGAATAATACAAACAATGATAGTGTATCTAATTATGAAGAATCAAAGTCTACAACTACAACAACTTTAGATACGAATAATACAGACAATGAATTAATATATGCAAGCTCAAAATCTGATGTATACCATGCAGCAGGATGCAGGTATGTAGAAAGAATTAAGCCCGAGAATCTTATTACCTTTAAAAGCAGAAAAGAAGCCGAAGCCGCAGGTTATAGAGCATGTAAAGTATGTGGTGGTTAATTAGCCTATTCTAGATTTTCTTTCTATTGTTCTTTTATTGTCCTATATTATTTTGGGTGAATAAACTAAGTGATTCTGTTGCAAAAAATCTGGCTTTGTTACAAAATCAGTGAAAAACTTCACACTTAGGTATCCTCTTCAAATTCAATGGAGAATTTTCCAACTAGTAAAATATGTACCAATTTTGTTAAACAGTTGTTAAGTTGAATACATTGCTTGATGTTGTTTCTTAGATTTGGTTAAATTTTTAAATTTTTAGCAAATACATGAAATTTACTTTTACCCATACAATTTGAAGAGGATACGAATATTTTGTATATTGTCCCTTCTTTTACAATTTAAAAGTTTAAAATATCTTATTTTTGCATATTTTCTCAATATTGAATTATCGGAAAGCCTTCTTCGGATAGGATTACCGTACACATTTTAATTTCAATATTTTTATTTTTAATTTCGGCATGTTTTTAGAAAGTATGTCAAGCAATATCTTTAAAAGTAAGTAATTACTTACATACTTATTTATATGGAAGACACAGAACAAAGAATCTTAGATGCAGCTTTGAGGGTATTCGCCAGCGAAGGATACACAGGTGCGACTACTCGAAGAATTGCGGAAGAGGCAAACGTTGCCGAGGTAACTTTGTTCCGAAAATTTAAGTCAAAAGAAAATTTGCTTAGAGAGGTGTTAATCAATAACCAAACTGCTTTTTCATCACTGTATGACTTATTCCAGAAAGAAAAAGATGTAAACCTTGAGGTCGAGCTTCGTATTTTGGGGAAAAACATTGCAAAAGTTATGAAGGATAAAAAGAAGGATAGCAAGCGCCGGATGTTTATGTTCATGCTGTTTGAAGAAGGAAAAAGGAGACCCGAAGTATCTGAGGCTCTATTAGCTTTTCTTCAAATGAACATTAAGCCTTTAAGTGAATATTTTGAGCTACAAATTCAAAATGGGAAAATGCGTACCATCAATTCTAGATCGGCAGCAATAGCTTTTGTCAGTTATTTTGTCTACACAACTTTACTCAGAGAAGTATTTGGTGACAGTTTTTTGGGTGATTGTGATGAGGAGATTGAACGGTTTATTGACATATTTACTAAAGGTATCCTGAAGGTTGAAGAAAACTCAAAAACAGGTGAGTAAATGGAACCAATTATTGAGATAAAAAATCTTGTTAAAGTTTTCCATTCAAGAGGGAGAACAATAACTGCAGTAAATGATGTCAGCTTCGATGTATTTAAAGGAGAAATTTTTGGTATGATAGGACCAAATGGAGCTGGCAAATCCACTACGTTTTCCATGCTTACTACTTTGTTAAAACCTACTGGTGGCAGTATAAAGGTTGCGGGCTTTGATGTTCAAAAACAAGACGATAAAATAAGACCACTCATAGGCATAGTCCCACAGAAGCTCAGCCTTTATCCACTCCTTACAGCCAGAGAGAACCTGGAATTTATGGGTAATCTCTATAACATTCCAAAAAAAGTTTTAGAAGATAAAATCGACTACTATCTGAAGCTTGTAGGACTTGAAGCTAGTTCTGATCGCTATACTGGAGGTTTTTCTGGTGGTATGAAGCAGCGCTTATCAGTAATCGCTGCGGTATTGCATGATCCTCAGATTTTATTCTGGGACGAACCTTCAACCGGTCTTGATCCTCAGACTAGAAATGTTATCTGGAAACTTGGTAGAAAATTCAATGAAGAGGGAAGAACGCTAGTTTTTACAACTCATTACATGGAGGAGGCAGATAATCTCTGTAACAGGGTTGCTGTAATGGATTCAGGCAAAATGGTAGCTCTTGATGATCCCGAACGTTTAAAGAAAACTACCGGAAGTACAAATCTTGAAGAAGTGTTTGTACATTTCACCGGAGAACAGGTACGTGATTAAATGACAATAAAAACTGAGCTAATGGATTCATTAATAGTAGCAAAAAAAGAATTCAAAGTACTTTTTAGAAAAAAGTGGCTTGTAATTCCTTTGTTTTTATTTCCCATAATCATGATAGTCTTTTTTGGCTATGGAATGGGAGGGACTGTCAAAAATTCCCCTATTTTAATAGTTAATGACGACACAGGAAGAGCTTCAAATTCCCTTATTCAGGAGATCGGAAGTTATACTCCAAAATACGATGCAAACCCAATGTTTTCAGTGACCTATACAAAGGATATGTCACAATCGGAGGCTGAGAGCAAAATAAATGATGGAATATACAAAGGTGTTCTGCTTATTCCAAATAATTATAGTGATAGCATAGCCAAAAATGAAAGTACTAGTTTAACGCTTCTGACAGATTCTTCAGATACGACCACGAGTCAAACAATAATAAACTTTATAAGGCAATTGCTGTCAAAAACGGGATCAGTTATCCTAAACATTCCCAATATTTACGGTAACCTTGAATATTTAGATTTTCTCACACCAGGCGTTATAGCTCTTACAGTGTTTATGGGTTCTGTAGCAACTACAGGTTCTGCAATTGCCGGAGAAAAAGAAGACGGTACACTTATTCGTATGCTGATGACACCAATCAGTAAGAGATCTGTAATTCTAGGAAAAACGATCTACCAGTTAATCTTGCAATTAGCTAGAGCTGTTGTTCTGATACTTGCAGCGTTTTTCCTTGTAGGATTCCATATGAATGGTAGCTGGCTTCTTATTTCTCTTGTGCTTGTTATTTTCACTCTTGGTGGCGTAGGGATGGGAATAGTCATGTCTTCAAGGGTAGAAGATATGGAATCTTTCTTTCAATTAAACATGCTAATTACTATGCCATCAATGTTTGTTACAGGCGTATTTTTCCCCTTGAGCTCGGTTCCTGATTGGATGCGTTATATAGCTTATTGCTTGCCGTCTGACTTATGCAATCGATGCTATGCGTACTATTATGATCAAGGGTCAGGGTTTGAACGCCATATCTAGTGATTTGATAATACTTACACTCTTTGCAATTGTTACTTTTACTTTAGGTGTCCATCTTTTCAGGAGGGAAGCATAAAATGAAAAAAATGATAATAATCTCTCTTCTATTAATTGCTATGATGTCATGTGCAGAAGGAGCTTCTGATACCCCAAACAATTATAATGTTCCCCAGAGCTTTGATCTTGGAAAAAACTATTACACTGTTTACGGTAGTCCTGATCTTAATGCTAATATTATTGGAAGTAATGAATTTGATAAGGACCAAACTGGCTACTTTGAATATTAATCTAATGAACAGAGGTAAATTATTAGGATTCAAAAATGACAAAACTCCTTATGGTTCCGATGAAATGTATGCTGCCCAGACCGAAATGAAACTGGAAAGTGGTGTAGTTGACGCTGAAAACGTGGTAGCTTCTCTTTCAACAGATCCCGGAAGTCCAATAGAAATCAAATCAGTTAGCCAGCAGATAGGTTCCATAAAAAGTGGAGAAAATGCACTGGCACCGACACAATTTGCAATAAAAATTGATAAAAAGGCAAAAGCAGGAGAATATAACCTCTACCTGAACCTCTCTTATGATTATCAAAAGAACGTCCAGATAATGGATCCGAATGTCACTGCTCAGACCTATGATGTAAATCGCTGGTATGGAACAATGGAACAGAACCAGACGTTAAAGATTAAAGTGAAAGATCAGGCTGATTTTGAGATTGTAAATACTACAGGTAGTCTTTCTCCAGGTGGAGAAAATATAATTGATATAACAATTAAAAACACAGGTGAGGAAGAAGCAAAAAACGTTAAAGCAATTATTAATCCAGCTGATCCTTTAAGCACAACTGATAGTATGGCATTCCTGTCTACTATGGCACCTGGCAGTACGGCTGTTGCAAAAATTAAGATTAAGGCAGATAGCGAAGCTGTACCCAAAGTATATGGAATTGATACGGTTTTAAAATATGAAACTCCAGAAGGTGACACTAATTATTCCGATGTTCTTGATGCTCCGGTAGAGGTAAAAGAAGCTGGATTTTTCGAGAAGCTTTTTGGATGGATTTAATCAAAAATATATCTTGGGGAGATACTCCTCAAGATCACTATTTTTATTTGAGTAAATAGATCTAAATATCATCACCAACACAAAGTATATATGTTATGGTGCGTTCTCTAGTCATGTTTTTACCGAATAACTCACGCTTTTGCAGGATTTCCTGAAAAGTTACGCAGCAGTTTGCTGTGGCGGATTAAAATCTCCCGATCGATGTATTGTTCCGTTATAGTCGGTAAAGATATAACTTCAGCCCGAAGAACTCTCTTCAGGGCATCGATCAATTGATATCAGGAGAATTATTATGGCAAAAATGCATACCAAAAGAAAAGGCAAGTCCTCTTCCACCAGGCCTATCAGAACCGAGCCGCCTGAGTGGTGTAAGATCAGCGCAGATGAAGTTACTACAATCATCCTTGACCTCTGGAAACAGGGTGTCTCCACTGCTGAAATCGGAATGATTTTAAGGGATCGTTATGGAATTCCTGATTCCAAGCTTATCACAGGCAAGAAAATTACAACTATTCTTAAGGAGAACAACGTTGCTCTGAACGTTCCAGAAGACCTTACAAATCTGGTAGTGAAGGCTCTGAGGCTCAGAAAGCACCTTTCTATTAACAAGAAAGATGTTCACAACAAGCGTGCCCTTAATCTTACTGAATCCAAGATCAGAAGGCTAGTTAAGTACTACCATCAGGAAAAGGTACTCCCAAGAGACTGGTTCTACAAGCCTGAGACTGCAGAAATGATGATTACCAGGTAAAAAACCTGGAAACTATTTTTATGGTTGGTTTGCTTATCTGGCAAACCGAACCACGATTTTAAAAATTCTATTTTAAAATTCGATTTATTCTTTTTCTTAGTTAATTTCAAAATTGCTACTTATTCTTAAATTTATTTTTTTACATTATAGGTTATGAGCTAATGCCACATCAGGGCTCCCAGGAACAACATACCGCATACCAGCAATCTTTCCTATAACTACGGGCAGACCATATACCTCCTCAATAACCTGAGGTGTAATTACCTCAACACCTCCGTGAGCGTGAATTCTCCCTCCTTTCAGGAAAATAAACCGATCTGCATACCTGAGGGCCTGGTTAAGGTCGTGCATTGTCATTACGGCTGCAATCCTGTGCTCAAGGACAATCTGCCTGATAATAGTCAGAATTTCAACCTGATTTTTCATATCAAGACTACTTGTAGGTTCGTCAAGGAGGAGGTACTTTTGGCTCCTGTACGAGTGAGCGTGCAATTGAAACCTTCTGAAGTTCCCCTCCACTCATCTCATCAATATATGTAAGGCGAAGTTTTTCCATGGAAAGTAATCTGAAAACTGAATCGACTATTTGAAGGTCTTTTTCGGTAACATCCCATTTTATATGAGGCCTCCTTCCAAGCAGGACTGCATCAAAAGCTGTCAGCTTCCCGGTTTCCACCCGCTGAGGAACATACCCAACAAGGCGTGCGATCTCCATTGTTCCAAGGTCAAATAGGTTATTTCCATCAAGATGAACTGTTCCTCCTTTGGGGCGGAGAATTCTGTTTATACATTTTAAAAGTGTAATCTTACCAACTCCATTGGGTCCAAGGATTGCTACAATTTCTCCTTCCTCTATGGAAAAAACTATTTTATGGAGGATTTTACGGTTGCGAGACAAGAATTCAAGTTCCTCTACTGAAAGAATCATCGTTTGTACCCCTTAAGAAGTAAGTATATGAAGACCGGTGCTCCCATGAAAGCAGTAAGGATAGATACGGGAAGCACATATGGTGATATTATAAGCCTTGCCGCAGTGTCTGACGCCAGAAGAAGAAGTCCTCCAAATATTGTAGAACCAGGTATCAGGTACCGCTGGTCATCTCCTATTACCTTTCTGACCATATGAGGGCAAACCAGCCCTATAAACCCTATAACCCCAAGAAACGAAACAATCACTGCAGAGACTAGGGCTGCGCCTACCATACCTATTAACCTTATCCTTTCCACATTGACGCCCAGACCTTTTGCAGTCTCATCTCCTGCATCTATTGCATTGTAATTCCAGCTGTTAGCAATGAAGAATATAATTGCAAGCAGCACAACGCCTGTCATTATCTCAAGTTCTGACCAGTTCACTCTTCCTACATCACCAAGAGTCCAGAAAACAACTGCTGCAAGCTGGGTATCATCAGCAAAGTACTGGAGGAATGCTGTACCTGCGGTAAAGAGGGAAGAAAGCGCAACTCCTGCAAGTACCATTACCTCGGGTGAAGCTCCCCGTATACTTGAGATTAGCAAGATCATTCCTGTCGCAAGAAGGCAAAAGAAAAGAGCTACCGTTGTTGTCAGGTAAGGATTGTTGATTATCACGGCATCTGCAACTGTAGACTGTACTTTTCAGGTGCCGAGAAGCACAACAGATACTGCAGCTCCAAAAGCGCCGGCATTTGAAATTCCAAGCGTGAAAGGAGATGCGATGGGGTTACGCAGAATAGACTGCATCGCAACCCCTGCAATCTACAGCCCGGCTCCTGCAACTATTGCAGCCAGGGCTTGAGGAAGCCGGATGTTCCAGATTATTAAATTCCATTTTGTCGAAACACTGTGTCCTGTTATGGTTTGCAGTACTTCATAAGGTGGTATTGTCACTGCTCCTACTGAGATTGAGTAAATAAGCATAATGAAGAGGAACAGAATCCCCCCATTATCCAAAAGTATTTTCTGCGTATATACACAAGATAATCTTCTGAAACTGCTCCTTTTGAGAAATGCACTTTTTTAAACCCTCCATCTTATTGCAGAATTTGTTTAAATCCTAGATTACTGTATTGTTTGTTCAGATCTGAAAATACAGGTTTACCAACGAAGAAAGTGTATATCTCGTTAGCTTTTGCTTCCGGATCGATATCTTTAAACCTATCTGGATAGAGCACTTTTCCTACAAAATAAGCGTTTGCAAGCACGGATTCATAATTAATGCTGTAGTAGTTGTAAGGAATCACTCCATAGACCTTTTTGTTTTTTACAGCTGAAAGTCCTGCGAGAGATGTATCATTCTTGAGCTCTCCAATTGCTCCTTCATTACCAAGCTGAAGGGTTCCAACATCAATGAATAGATAATCGGGGTCCCAGTCTACAAGTGCTTCTTTGGCAATATCCGCATGTTCTGTACCCATTCCGGCTGCAACATTCTTTGCATTCACCCAGAGGAATGGTGGATAAGCAGGTTCTGTAGAAATTATTCCATGAGCTCCTGCCATGCTCACACCACCAATATAGGCAGTCTTTCTTTCGGACTCGGGAATGTCGGCAGTCCTGTTTTCTAAGTCCTGCATAGTAGCATTGATATAATCGATTATCTCTTCTGCTCTTTGCTGTTTACCTACTACTTTACCCATTATCCTTAAAGAGCTATACATTTCAGCTTTCTGTTTTTCATTCGTTAGAGATCCGTAAGGGAACATGACAACGGAAATTCCGGTTTTATTCTGAAGTTTGTCGGCGTCAGCTGCACTGGTTGTTGTCGATTGACCACTTGTACTGGTTTTCAGAATGACCTGGGGGTTGATGGCAATTATCTTTTCAGGATCATCTTTACCTCTGAATTCCCCAATAAGGGGATAATCTTTAAGCTGCGGATTCGCAAGGGCATAGGGACGACCTTCTGATTCGCTTTTCTCTTTCTCTATGCCGTCAACCCCGACTACATTGTTCTGAGCTTGAAGGTATACAAGATAACGCAGGCATCCTGCTCCTGAGCAGACAACTTTGCTGACATTTTCAGGTATGGTGACGTTTCTCCCTACACCATCAGTTATTGTGATTCCAGGAGACTCTGCTACTTTATCTGTACTCGTGTTTCCAGCAGAGCTTGCGAGCCCTTCATTATTTTTCCCTCCAGATGTGGATTTGCTGGTACATCCAGAGGCTACTATCAGGGAAACAATGAGCAATCCTATAAGTATAATTTTTCTTAATTTAATACTTAAATCTCTTTTCATGTTACTTCCTCTAATTTAGTAATGAAAATGTATTACATAAATTTAACTAAATCTTCCTATTATAGTTATATATTGAATATTTTTTCTTTATATTGTATGATTTATCATGAACTAATTGAAAAATAAACTTATTATTTTAATTTTTTATTTTACAAAAATAATATAATTAATTAACAGTGTTTACTAATCTTTATTTAAAATAACACTTTTATATAATTACATCCTACAATATTTCCCTGAATCACTATCCATAAAACTCACGCATTTGAAGTATAAAATCAAGAACAATCAGCGTTGTTACTGGCTCCATATTTTGAACAGTTTAAGGTTTAATGCTATTGGTTTCTTAGCTCAATTGCGTTCAGTCCGAATCCATTTATTTACAGTCTACTCGAACCAGAGATTTTTGAAACAAATCTTTTGTCTCACATTTTCTTGGTTTAATCCAGTTGGAGTTTCTAGAAGTTAGAAGTAGAAAAGATTCAGTTTGAATCAATAATAAGGATAGATAGCATGGAAAAAGGCAAAAGCATAATCGGGATTGATCTTGTCAACGAGGCCGAAAATTGTGAAAGAGCCTCAGACTTAATGCAAAAACCTAAAATTGAAGCCGATCGTCTTTTTAAGCTTCTCGATTCTTCGATTCAGGGTTTAAGAGAATGCAGACTTATTTCTACTGCACTTGAACTAGGGGTTTTTGAAGCTCTTAAAGTTCCTTTATCTGCAGAAACTTTGGCTGAAAAGCTTGGTTGTGATCCTGTACTTATGCCTCATTTCTGTGATGCTCTCTATAGCCTTGGGCTTCTTGATAGATTTAAAGAAGGGGAGTATGAGGAAAATGAAAATCTACAAATGAAGGAAAATAAAGGTGCAGTATATCTTGTTTCAGAACTTAGTGCAACCTATCTTATGAAAACTTCTCCATTCTCGCAGCAGCATTACCTTAGTGAAAGATTAAGGAATATTGAGTTATGGTCTCGTCTTCCTCAGATCTTGAAGAATGGACCTGATATCGTTGAGAAAGGACCTTTTTTCGGGGAAATCATTCAAAACATGGCTGAAAATGCACGTTGTGGGGGGCTTCAGGAAACTGTCAATATTGTTATGGAAAACGTTGATTTCAAAAACATTAATAAGATGCTTGATCTTGGGGGAGGACATGGATTATATGCTATTGCTTTTTCAAAAATAAAAGAAAACCTTCAGGCTTTTGTTTTTGATTTACCCTCTGTAACGGAAAAGACAAAGCACTTTATAGAAAAATATGGAGTATCAAATGTAGATGTAATTCCAGGAGATTTTTTCAAAGATAAAATCGGGAATAGATACGATCTGATTTTCTTTTCCTTTAATCCTGGAGGAAAAGTACCTTCCCTCATACCTAAAATTGCAGAAGCATTAAATCCTGGAGGCATTTTTATAACACGGCAGGTTCCTGATGAAAAAATGAAGTCCGATCCCCTTATAAGCCTTGACTGGAACCTCTGGACATTTGAAGATGTGAAAAAAGGAGGTTCAAGCTACAGTTTTGAGAACAGTGTTCCTTTTTTCGAATATATAGAGATGCTTGGAAATTACGGGCTTGAAGTATTCCAATCACTCGATATGAAGGGCGCATCAAGGATCGTTTTTGCACGGAAAATATAATTAATCTGAGTAAAATCTGGATTGAACTACAAACAAGTTAAACATTTTCGAAAATTCAGCTTGATTTATGGATAATGCATTTAAAAATAGGGCATTGATACTTAAACATAGTTATATACTATTAGAAAATATATTTCTTCATGAACTGCCCCAGATGCAATAGTTCCAGTCACAAAAAGAACGGTATAGTTGGTGGGCATCAACGCTACAAATGCCATGATTGTGGCTATAACTATACAGTAGAGCTAAAATCAACTGCTTTTTCCGCCTCTGTTAAAAGACAGGCTTTACAACTTTACCTTGAAGGATTAGGCTTTCGTTCAATAGGAAGAGTTTTAGGGGTGAGTCATGTTTCTGTCCAAAGATGGATCAAGAAATTTGGTCAGGAGTTAGAGAACCTAAAAAGTGAAAATGAGATATCTATTGTTGAAATGGATGAAATGTACACTTACATTGGTAACAAAAAAAATATTGCTGGATCTGGATTGCTGTTGATAGAGATGGGAAAAAGTTCATCAACTGCTCTTTTGATAGCAGAGGAACGGAAACTGGAAAACTACTATGGGAAAAAGTGAAGAAAAAAGAGATTGGAGAAGTGATGACAGATCACTGGAGGGCATATGCAGAGTTTCTTCCAGAAAAGAGTCATACTCAATCAAAAGCAGAAACGTATACTGTTGAAGGATATAACAGCATATTGAGGCACTTTTTGGCAAGGTTGAGAAGAAAGACAAAGTGTTATACAAAAAGTCTTGAAATGCTAAAGTACTCGGTTATTCTATTGATGAAATACAGAAATAAAGAACTAGATATATTTAGATAACAATGCCAAAAATAGAATGGGGTTTTTAATTTGATATCTCCAGACTCATATCTATCCATCTTGATTTATGGATAAGGGACCCCATGGATATAACATCGACTCCTGTTTTTGCATAAACTTCAAGGTTTTCCTGATATATCCCACCAGAGGCTTCTACAATAACCGAGTCTCTCAGCCCTTTTTCCTTAAGGATCTCCAGTGTTTTCAGAATAGCGTCGGGTTTCATGTTGTCCAGCATTACAATATCGGCTCCGAGCTTTATAGCAATCACGGCTTCCTCTCCAGATTCAACTTCAACTTCTATTTTCCTGGTGAAGCTGCTTTTTTTCGCGGCCTCAATAGAGGCTTCTATTCCCATCAGTTTAATGTGATTATCTTTAATCATAACCGCGTCAGAAAGGTTGAACCTGTGGGTGTCTCCTCCACCTGCAGCTACAGCCAGTTTTTCGAATTTTCTTATGCCTGGAGTAGTTTTTCTAGTGCAGGCTACCCTCGTAGTCTCAGAATATTTCCGTACCATATTCACACAAGTTCTGGTAAGGGTTGCAATTCCACTTAAGTGCCCAAGAAAATTCAGAGCAAGCCTTTCTGCTCTGAGTATAGATACTGCCCCTCCTTTCAGTCTGAAAATTATTTCTCCTTCTTTGAGAGTGTCCCCGTCTTTATGGGTGGTTTCAGCTTGAATCCCAAGATAACAAAAAATTGATTCGGCTTCTTTAATCCCTGCAACAGTGCAATTTTCTTTTGTAAAAATTACGGCTTCTGTGATCATATCAGGCATAATAGTACAAGAAACGTCATCGTACCCCATATCTTCTTCCATAAAACTTTCTATTTCTTTGACAAGCATAATTTTACCCTGTATATTTCTCGAATTTATAAGATGCGTGCTGTTATCCCTGCTAGCTTCTTTACCAAAGTTAAAGTATTAAAATACATGCAGATAAAAACCAAATCAACAGTTTTGGTTTAAAAATAACTCTTTTCCAAGTCTTTTCTGTGAAGTGGAATATGTAGACTCAAAGTTTGAAAATTTTCATATTAAATAGTTCAGCAGAAGGTTTAAAGATGGGAACCTGAATACAGTATTCTGATTTTAGGGCTTATAAAGCCTGTTAATAAAATACGATAATCATGTAATGATAATTATGGAATAATGATACGGTTATTTATTGTTTCTCAGGAGTCTAAAATGCTGAAAATAGGAATTATTGGCTGTGGATTTATTGGTGGGCAGATTTGTAAGGCTATTGAAAACGGGGCTATCGACGCAGAGCTGTATGCTATCTCGGACTTGTCAGAGAGCAGGGCTCTTAAACTGGCAGCTTCCCTGAAAAACTGTAACCCTGCCTGTATGAAGATAGAAAAATTACTTCGAAATGTTGACCTTGTTATAGAAAGTGCCTCTCAGGGCGCTGTAAGAATAGTAGTACCTCAAGCTCTTGAAGCAGGAAAGGACGTGATGGTTCTAAGTGTAGGCGCTCTTGCAGATAAAGAACTCCGAGACAAGCTCTTTAGACTTGCAAAACAGAATAACTGTCATCTCTACTTCCCATCAGGTGCAGTTGCTGGGATAGATGGAATAAATTCCGCATCAGCAGCAGAAATATATTCAGTTACCCTTACTACCAGAAAACCGCCTGTGGGTTTTGTAGGGGCTCCACATGTCGAAGCTTTGGGAATTAAGCTTGAAGACCTCAAAAAAGAAACTCTACTATTTGAAGGTCCTGCCTCGGAAGCAGTCAAAGCTTTCCCTGCAAACGTAAACGTTGCAGCTACAATAAGCCTTGCTGGAATCGGCTTTGAGCGAACTAAAGTAAGAGTGATTGCCGACCCAACGATCTCAAGAAATATGCACGAGATAACTGTAGAAGGTGAATTCGGTAAATTCCTCACCAGAGTTGAAAATCTTCCCTCTCCTGAAAACCCGAAGACCAGCTATCTTGCAGCTCTTTCTGCAATTTCTACTCTTAAGAAAATCCTGAGCCCCGTTAAGATTGGAACCTGATCTTTTTATAAGGAGTAGAATATTACCCGCTGGATGACCCCGTTGAATGATCCATACCGAAATTTGGGTTAACCAGCTTTCCTGAATGAGCTGAAAATATATATTTTCTTGCCCTTAAATATCTCTTTTGATCAAAATAAAGAATCGAAAAAAGGACAACTTTTTCCTTAAGTGCAATTTTGCCATTCTTTTGAGACAGATCTTGGGTGATTCACAAATATTATATAGAGCAGAAGAGTTAAGCACGTAAGTTATCAGGAACAAATGGAATGTGTGCAAAAAGAAAACGCTGTATCAAATTTACGCAGTTAAATTCTTTTTTTACGTCCAATTGCCTGTTGATATTTCTTAATATTAAATTATGATCTTAAGTTCCATCTTTAACTTCATTTCCAGATCTTAGTCCGGGTTTTATTTCAAAAACTCACGGTGTTCCCATGCAGCAAGCAGAGCTTATAGAAAAGATCAAAGAACTCAAAATAAAACGAAATGCTGTTATTCTTGCTCATTACTATTCTCGTCCTGAGGTTCAGGATATCGCAGATTTTGTCGGCGATTCTCTAGGCCTAAGTCAGGAGGCAATTCGTCAGAATGCTGATGTTATTGTCTTTTGCGGTGTTCATTTTATGGGAGAAAGCGCTGCAATTCTTTGTCCTGACAAGACTGTTATCTTACCGGAAAGCGATGCCACCTGTCCTATGGCTGAGATGGTGAATGTCGAAGGTCTTAAGAGAGAAAAAGAAAAACACCCTGATGCCCTGGTTGTCTGCTATGTTAATAGCTCAGCTGCTATTAAGGCCGAGTCTTATATTTGCTGTACATCCGCTAATGCTGTAGAGGTAGTGAATTCTCTCGAAGCCGATGAGATTATCTTTGTGCCTGATAAAAATCTTGCAGCTTACGTTGAATCCAGAACTGATAAAAAGATTATTCCTTGGGAAGGACACTGCCCCACGCATCATCAGATTCTCAGAGAAGATGTCTTGAATATGAAAGAAAAGCATCCTGATGCTAAGTTTATTGCGCATCCGGAGTGCCGTCCTGAGGTTCTGGAACTTGCAGATCAGATAGCAAGTACTCGGGGGATGATAATGTATGCAAAAAATTCTCCTGCAAAAGAGTTTATCATAGGCACTGAATGCGGACTTCTTCATGGGCTCTATAAAGCAGCTCCAGAAAAGAAATATTATTGCATCTCTGAATTTGCTTGCTGCCCAAGCATGAAAATGATTAATCTTGAAAAAGTCCTTACATCACTTGAAAAAATGCAAAATATGGTTACCGTTCCATACGACGTGAGGATCAGAGCAAAAAAGGCACTTGACCGTATGCTTGCAGTAAAAATTGGATGAATAATCGGTAATTTAAACTTTGTTTATTTGTTGGACTCCTTTATTTAATTGAGTCCATTCCAAAACTCAAAGTTTGTTTTCTGGATTTTTATTTTGGTTTTGAATTCTTACTTGAGTTTCTTGTCAGGAATTTGGTTCTAAAAGTTGGCTTTGTAGAAATTCTCTAAACTCTGTTTTTGAACCAACATTATGAAGTATCTGATTAAAAAAGCAGTATGGATGATATCTTGATTTTTCAAAATTTTGAACTCTTTATATTACTTTTAAACATATTATCTAATGTTCATATGGGAAAAACCATATAATTGGATCTGTATGGGGTATGAGTCAAAGGAATTTTATAGTAAAGTAATATACTTATTAAAAGGATAATATTAAGTAAAAAAAAGTTTTATTTCTTACCGTTCTTAGCTTTGATATATTAGGATTAACTAGTTTCAATATATAGGCGGATGTAGACAATGGTCTTGATACTCAGAGAAAAGTCTGTTTCGTTATTAAACAAACTGTGACACAACAATTTGGGACTAAGAGTTATCTATTGAACTATGGAATAACAAATTCGATTACAACCTCTCAATTTATTCAATCGATTTTATAATTAACTGTTGATGATTTAATGAGATACCATAGATTTCTGTTCATGGATGTGTGGACGGAGGCAAAAAAATGAAAGCCGATTTTTGTAATTCATTATTTTATATTCTATTGATATTGCTAATAATTCCTGGAATGACTCCCGGTCTGGCATCTGCTCTAGGGGACAGTCAAAACACAAATAGTGGATACTCAGCAGATAGTGGAAGTTCAAGTGCAGGAGATTCAATTTCGGATAATGGAAGTTCAGACTCAGGAAATTCAATTTCAGATAGTGGAAGTTCGGATACAGGAGATTCAGTTTCAGATACGGATAACAAAAGTTCTGACAATGGGGATTCAGGTTCTAATTCAGACACGGTAGATTCAGGCAATAGCTCAGACAGCGGAAGTTCATCAGACAACGGAAGTTCAGATTCCGGTTCGGATAACGGAAATTCAAGTACTAATCCAGATAATAAAAGTTCAGATTCTGATAATGGAAATTCAAGTTCTAATTCAAGCACTGTAGATTCAGGTACCACTCCTGATAATGGAACTACAAGTTCTGATAATGGAACTACAAGTTCTAATAATGGAACTACAAGTTCTAGTGAAAATTCAGGTTCCAATTCCGTCAAAGTATATTCAGGTACTAGCTCAGACAGCGGAAGTTCAGATTCCATTTCAGATACTGGAAGCTCAGATAACTTAAGTTCTAATAGTGGAGATTCTGAGGTTCAAAACTTAGAAAATACAAGTTCAGATAATGAAAGTTCAAGTAACGAAAGCTCAGATAATGAGAATTTAAGTAGTGGAAATGACAGTTCTGATTCTTCTTCGGATAGTTCATCTTCTTCTAGCGGTTCTGGATTAGCTGTTATTTCCAGCGAGCCATCAAGTAATATTGCTGTCAAAGAATATTCGACTATGAATGTTATGTCTGGATACCCTGTCAAATTCGATTTTGTGGAAAATTCAACATGCATTACATATATCAAATTTGACCCAACAAAGACATTCAGGCAAACAACAGCAATTGTAGAAGAACTTAAAAATACATCTGCTCTTGCATCAACACCTCCCCCAGGCAAAATATACAAAAATGTAGATATCTGGGTAGGCGAAGGAGCAGGGCTTCCTTCTTCTTTAAAAGATGGAAGTGTAGGGTTTAGAGTTGAAAAGTCATGGATCAAAGAACAAAATATCAGTGATTCTCGGATAACTCTTCAAAGATATGATAATGGATGGAAATCTCTTTCCACGGAGAAAGTAGGAGAAGACGAAAATTACGTTTACTTTGAAGCTGAAACACCTGGCTATTCGTGCTTTGCAATAACAGATTCTACTGGGCAGAGTGAAGATGGAAACAAAACTCTGGTTGAACAGGAAATCACAAAAACTCTGAAAACCCTTGAAGCAAATAACAGTATGATACAGAATCCAATGAGAGCAGGTAGGATAGTTATGTCTGTTTCTTTTCCACTTTTCTTGGCTATAGCTGGATATTTTGTGGTAAAGAGAAAGATCTGAAAATAGACTTTTAAATTAGTATGTGAGATTTTTTTCTCACCTACTTTTATGATTTCTCTTAGGTCCAAGACCAAGTTTCTCCTTAATTTAAGAAATACGGGCTGAACTTCTGAATATTAGCGTGTTACATGCAATATCAGCTTTTTCTTTTTATATTGAAATAGTATTTAAGCACATAATACTGTTTTTTGTAGAACTCATTGAGCACAATACTCTCAAAGGTATATGATCCTGCTAGTTTTCCAGCAAGAAAATCGTACAAAAGGTACCTGTCAAGTCTATAAGAGACACAGGTTTTTCAAGATACAGTCAAATTTACAAATTGTCTATCCCATCCAGATTTGATAGTTTTTCCTTCCAGTAAATCGAATAAAAAAAGGAGAAATAAAGGTTGAAAAGAATGAACAAGTACATTCTTAACTTTAGACCTTTACTTCTCCTCCATTTAATACAGCTGTTTCACTTAACATTTACTTCTTTTGTCGTATTACCGTAGCTCACTACATAAGGACCTGTAGGTGCAGTCACGAATTTAGTCTGACATGAAATAGGACCTTCTGTTGAATAAGGCACTGTAAATTCATACCGACCCTGTGAATCCGCAGTGGTGGACTGTGAGTAGTCAAAAGTTTCTTCCCTGATTTGTGCGAATTGTAGTGTTTATTTTAACTGTCTCATTTGGGGAAGCTGTACCGGTTATGTTTGCACCTTTGACATACTCAAAGATCTTGACATAGCCGGTGTCCGCTAGCGGAAATATTTCCTCCAAATACGAAATCATAGATCTGTTTATACGTAGTTTCGTCGGTTTGGTAGGCCTCGGTTTCGTAAACCATACGGTACTGCTTCAAGCCGTTTCCATCAAAAATATGCAGTCTTGCCTCCATGGAATTGAAGTATCGAGTTGAAGGGATTTCCTGATACCCGTTACCTGTCCAGTAAGCTTGATAATAACCATCATTATCAAGAGTCCAGGCAGTCATTGCACTGAAAATATATCAATAGCCATTCTGTCATCAGACATAATGTAACGTGCACCCATTTTACCTGGTCTTGGATCGATAGCTTTAACACTTACGGTTGCTTCTTTTTCGGATTGAGCCGTGAAAAAGGTAGCTGCACCAGGCTCGTTTGTCTCGTTAATACTTACTCTTCTCCCTCCTATGCCTTCCTGCATAGGATTAGCATTTGGCATTCTATGTCCAAAGATTTCGATCCAATCACCGTAATCCCACCACGACATAACACCATATGCTGTATCAGGATAATTGAAAGTTTGTCCGTTTTTTGGAGGATCATAGATACCATTATAGTCCATTCCAGGATCTGGAGTATTTGCACGAAGCCATTGGCACTGCTTCTATCCAAGCATCAGGAGGATCAATGGAGCCAGTTGCCTGTTGCAGTGCAGATCCATATACCGGATAAACTAAGATAACTAATATCGCCAGGACTGCAACGACTTGTTCTACTTCTCATGAACTTAAGAAAGCTTGGGATATCTGCATATGACTTTACATTGGCTTTGAACTTTTTATCAAGTTCATTCCATTTTACCTTTTCAAGCAGAAGACCTCCTACATAGGCACTAAGAACTGAAACATTTACTGAATAGTAATATGCATAACGGTTCTGACTGAATAGTTGCATAGAAAATTAGAATACTCCATACAATAACTAATACCTCTTCAGGCTTAGGCCTTCGAATATTGCTTCCAATTAGGATAAGTAGTCCTAGAAGAGAAGCAAAGAATGCTTGAGCAGTAAAATTAGCATAAGCCACAGATAGGGTGAAAACGCCTCCTGGATAAAACATAGAAGACATCTTCACCAATTGTAGCTGCCCCACCGGTTGGAATTCCAAAAATTGCGTTGGGAGCATTTATTATAGTGGAATAAAGCGACGGTTCAACTAACTTAATGCTATTAATCCAATGATGCCAATTCCAATTATCACTGGTGGATAATAATGGGAATTAAATCCTTTCTTTATGAATGTTCTTTCAATAAAACTTAAGAACCGCAAAACAGATCAACTGTCCCCAAAACCACGACTATAGGGAACCAGGAGTAGTTATATATATCAAATCCAATTTGAGAGTGGACGGAGGGTAACAAAAGCACTGCACTTGGTAAAAATGTTGTTATTCCTACAATCCCAAGATAGTCACTCGACTCTTTATGTAAGTTATTACTAAAGTATTGTACTACAGCATAAATCAGAGTGATCAATGCAAAGAGAGAACCTCCTATCCATATAAGCTGGTATACTGAATAAATAACACCAGCCATAGCAGCATATATTAAAGGTTCTTTGAGGACATTAAATTCTTTATTAAATACATGATCAAAGCTTATATTGTTCTTCTTTGCCGACATCAATGCCAGCATGAAAAACATTATGAAAAAGGTACTGAATAGAGTTTCTGCGAATGATGATGAGTAAAACCAATCATTGAACGAGCTAAAAATGCTCCAGGGGCAAAAGCCATTAAAATCGCAGCAAGTATTCCAGTCTTATGGCCTCCAAGGTATTTTCCTATATAATAAATCGGGATAACTGTAAGAGCTCCTATTATTGAAGGAAAATATGCTGCTATAGTGTTAACCAATTCTGAGCTAGGATGACCCAGGCCTAAAATCAGTGAAGGTATAGCTAACATGTAGTCAAATAATGGACCATAATGATTGTAAGTACCGTAAGGATAGTTAGTCCATGGGTCAAAAAACAGCCTATTGGGAAAATTTTGAAGAAGAAAATATAATAGTCGTATATGATACCAGGCATCATTGCCTACAAACCTTACAACACCATTTGGTAAGAATACAGTGTCTGCAGGAAGTGTTTTGATTCGTAGAGATATAAAAACAGTTATTATAACAGCTAGGGTATAAGGCCAGCTGGATTTTATTTTATCTTTAAAGGATGATACAAGATGATCTTGAGAACTCATAATGATCTCTCTTACAAGGTGCATTTACATTTTTAAATCGAAATCAACCTATTTCTTGGCTTATGAAGTACAGATTTTTGTTTGAAAACCACAAATATGCAATAATAAGACAAATTTTCTCTAAAAAAGTCACAAAAATGTTTACTTCAATAACATCAATTGTCTTTTTAATATCCTTTCACCCTTTCAATAACATGTAATACTATTATTATATACGTTTTGGAATACCTAAATTTTTGAATAAAAGCTTTTAACATTACATTATTATTTTATTATAATAATGGGCATAATTTTTTGGGAAATTGGTCTTGAGAAATTGGTCATATCTGAAAGTTATTGATCAACTATGAAAAAGAAGGTACATCTACATGTTTTAAAAATATTCAATAGCTTATGCCATTGCCAAAGAAGGTAACTTTAAACAATCTTTTAGAGCCTATCCGAAAAGTGATTGCATATTAGAACCTTTACAATGATTTGATTCCAAAACTCAATATTACTTCTCAGATTTCCTATATTCTGAATAATCAATAAAGTTTCAGATCACGATACCGAACTCTAAACAAAAATGAAAGTTAATAATTTGATAATAAATTGGTTTTGGGATAAACTTTTTAAGTGCTTTATCCTATGAACTTACTCCCCCGATACAAAAAAGTCAAACCCAATAACATAAATGATAAAATCAGGCTTTGTAGAAATTTTGTGATTTTGGAGTTCTTAGTTAGTTTGGATGACGGTATTATTTTCTTTTACTGAAATTGCTGGTGATACTAATGCTGTAATTAGAAAAATAGTTATAAGAGCCAATAATCTAGATTTTTCCATTGTACCTACTCCATTTTATTTCTTATAACCCTGAAGATGTCTGCTCAAATAGGTCAAACTCAAGGTAGACAATTTGTGTTTTATGGGAATGTTGTAAAACTCTACACAATGCTTTATTTCAGTTGAATACTCGCTAGCTTAGCGTGAAAATGGAGTGCACGTCCAGTAACCTTATGGAATATGATTTTTCAATTCCATTTTTGATTTTTAACTCATCTTAAAAATCAAAATACAGACCGAAAACTAATTCTAAACAGATCGTCCAAAAAATTACTTATAGTTATAACAGAAATTTTTCTTTTTTAATTTAAAAGTCTAAATGTTTTTTCTCTAGGTTTTTGTCCTGAATAATCTCTCTGGCAGACTGTAAATATCATGGTATTCGTGAGCATCTGTGTACTCACAGTAATAAAAAAGAAACTAGAGAAAATCTCTAAATTTTTTCTATGTTTGTTGAGACTACAAGAAAATTATTTTATCTATGAACATGATGAGTACTTGTGCTCGAAGCTGTTAGAGCCCCCTCACCTTCAGGCCATAAGGCGATTATTTTATCTACGGCAACATGAGTATACTTTCCATTATTATTGAGAGTAAGGACGTTATCAGCACAGGCTTCTATAGTCCCTTTGAAAACATCAGTTCCACCGCAGTAAACGTCTACAGTTTTGTTTAAATAATGTCCTGTTATGAAGCATTGGTACATGTTTTTCCTCCATTTTCTCTTTTTAAAATACTCTATTTTTTTCTTTTTGTTTACTCTATCTAATTATTCAATTTTCTCTGTTTTTTCTTTCGTGACAAAGGGCTGATTTATTTTTTCTGGCATCCATCTTGGTCTATTTTGGGGAGCCTTGACCGTTTTTTTCCATGCCTTGTAAATATGTATCTTCTTTGTCCCACATTCTCTTAGTCTAATAATTTGTGGTTTAGATTTTGTTCCTTTTCCACGGGTCGCAACTTTTAGTGCAGCTTGACGAGGTTGTTTTCCTGTGAAAACTCCGCGTTCATTGCCATCTTCGTCCCGTAAAACAAAATTTCTCTTGTCTGGTATAACAGTCACCTCGAAAATCAACAGCTAGCTATTGATCCTGTTTTTAATACGCCTGGTTTTCTTTCAATAAGGTAAGAAGTGATTGATTTTTTAAAATATCAATTATTTTAGTTTTGTGAAGTTGTCGATGGTTATTTTCACAGGTTCATTTGATTGCGGTCAACATTGGTTACGAAAACTCCACAAAACTGCATATGGAAAACTTTTGATCTGTCATATTTGAGAATTTACATGACGTACAATTTACTCTTTTTTACCTTCTTTTATACAAGAATACACAAATTAGACAAATGATACCAGCACCTATTCCAAAACCGGGTGTCTTTGTGCTTCCATTCTCAGAATTATTTTGGGTAGTAGCGTTTGTCTGATCAGGCATTTGTTCAGCGTTTGTTTCTGTACTGTTTTGTTCAGAATCCTGCACGTTATGTTCAGATTGTGTTTCTGTTGCAGCTTCTGTTACATTAGCTGTTACATTGCTTTGATTCTCAGAAGAAGCGCTGACGGTATTTGAATTTCCACTACTGCTGCTACTTACGCTGGCGCTACCGGTACTGCTCCCACTGCTCCCACTGCTCCCACTGCTCCCACTGCTCCCACTGCTCCCACTGCTCCCACTGCTCCCACTGCTCCCACTGCTCCCACTGCTCCCACTGCTCCCACTGCTACTGCTGCTACTGCTACTGCTACTGCTACTGCTGCTGTCACTGGAACTACTTTCTTCCACACTTATTACTGCAGTTTTATAGGAAGTTCCATTTTCGTTACTTGCTGTTAAATTTGCTGTATAAGTTCCTTCTGAAGAATAAACATGAGTTGGACTCTCATCGGTTGATGTATCTCCATCTCCAAAGTCCCAATTCCATCCCGCTGCATTTTGCGAAAGGTCTGTAAACTGTACGGAAAGAGGGAAATCACCGCTGGTGACATTTGTACTGAAATTGCTAACCGGAATAGAGAAACACTCTGGATGAATCAATTTTGCAACCATTTCGATCGCATCTACAATCCGTGGTCCTCCTCTACTAATTGTATCAGCGTCAACAAGAATTAGATGGTTATTCGGCATTGTTACTTAACTATATCTAGTTATTTAGTTGGTATTGTTAACTAAACATAGTTAACTCTTTATTTCTTTATTTCATCAATAGAATAACCGAGTACTTTAGCATTTCAAGACTTTTTGTATAACACTTTGTTTTTCTTCTCAATCTTGCTAGAAAATGCCTCAATATGCTGTTATATCCTTCAACAGTGTACGTTTTTGCTTTGGATTGAGTATGAATAGTTTCTGGAAGAAACTCTGCATATGCCCTCCAGTGATCTGTCATCACTTCTCCAATCTCTTTTTTCTTCAATTTTTCCCAGAGTAGTTTTCCAATTTCCGTTCCTCTGCTACCAAAAGAGCAGTTGATGAACTTTTTCCCAACTCTATCAACAGCAATCCAGATCCAGCAATATTTTTTTTTGTTGCCGATGTACGTGTGCATTTCATCCATTTCAACAATAGAGATCTCATTTTCACTTTTTAGGTCCTCTAACTCCTGACCAAATTTCTTTATCAATTTTTGGACAGAAACATGACTCACCCCTAAAACGCACATGCTTTTCTTCGAATAACAAGCACAACTAATGAAAGTACTCTCCGTTCTTTTTTTTGACTATTAAGCCCTCATTACCTTGGGCAGTAAGGTTGTCTCGATTTTGGTTTTTCAAAACCGTCCTAAAACTAATCAGTGAATTGCCATCGAAGGCTCAAGTGTGACTTTGATCACGGATGCTAAATTGGCCTTTTAGGCAATTCCACTGCCCAAATAAATTTGGTGATCTAATTTGATTGAAGTCATAAACAAAGCTTGTGGTTTAGACATTCACAAACTCTTTTTCATTGCTACAATTTTCAGTAGATCTGGTGAAAAACAACAGCAACGTTTCAACAGAGATGATGAAGGAATTTTAGCCCTTAAAAATGGGGTAATATCAGAAAAATGTGATGTTGTTGCATGTGAATCAACCAGCTACTTTTGGGTTCCGATTCATGATTCATTGGTAAAGCATCTAACTGTGATAGTTGGAAATGCGCGAGATATGAAGGTATTTACCCATAAAAAACAGATAAGATTGACTCAGAAGTCATTGCACAACTTGCACTTAATAATATGATTCAGCCATCAAGAGTTTTTCCAAAGGATCATATAGATTTTAGATCATATGTTCGACTTCGGTTAACACTTGTACAAAAAAGAACAGATTTAAAAAATAAAGTTCACTCAATTCTTGCATCTGAAATTCAATTCTTGCATCTGAAATGCTACACCTGAATAATGTGCTGACAGACGTTTTTGGCAAGAATGGCAGAATGATCTTATTAGGAATCTCTTCAGGTAAGAGTGTTGATCAGATTATTGCAAGCCTCTCTCCAAATGTTCGGAAAAAAGCTGCTCAGATAAGAGAAATTCTTGATCGAGAAATTTCTCAAAGTGCTGCATTCAGACTTCAGATCTGTCTGAAACTCATAAAAAGTCTTGATGATGAACTCGAAGCTTTAGAAAAAGAAATTTTCAATTATGCTTCTCGAAATCATAAGCTAGAAATGGAGATTTTAATGTCAGTTCCAGGTATAGGGGAACTTGGTGCGGCAATTTTACTTGCTGAAATAGGCAACTTTAAGAATTTTTCTTCTGGAAATAAGCTTGCTTCTTGGCTTGGTCTAGTCCCTAATGTGTATCAATCTGCAGATAAATACTATAACGGCAGAATCACAAAGAGGGGATCAAAAGTAGCAAGGTGGATTCTGACACAGATTGCTCAAGCAGCAGCAAGAAAGAAGAATAGCAGGTTAAAAGAGTTTTTTAACAGAAAAAAGAAGTCGATTGGACATGCAAAAGCAATTATTGCCTTAGCAAGGAAAATTGCAACTGGCATCTTATTACAAACGATGAGATGGACGAAGATGAAACCGGATATCAAAAGGGAGAAATCCAAAAGAGAAAGATTATTGAGACTGAGATTTTTTAGGTTGATGAACGGATTAAAATAATTAGTGGAATATTTGCGGTTATGGGGAAAAAGGATCAAGAGAGCACGTGAGGATAATCTCCTCATGTACTTTCATGCTAAATAGAAAAAAGGTATGTAAATACTTAAAGCTAACTAATAATTCTTGGAGAGTAAATGAAACTCACGTTAAAGTAAAAGGAAAATGGAAATACCGTTATCATGCAGTTGATTCAACTGGAAACGCAGTTGATTTTCTGCTAAGTACAAAGCGTGATAAGAAAGCCGCGAAAAGTTTTTTAAGAAAGCTTTGAGGTTTAATCAGAATCAAATTCCAAGGGTAATAACCGTCTATAAAAATCCAGCTTATCCACCTGTTATAGATAAACTGAAAAATGATAAAATACTGCCTAAAAAGGTTCCGTTGCAAAAATCTTCTTCTTACACTTTTAGGCTATAATTGGTACCTTTATGTACTATTTTTATGGGTGATGAGAATAGTTAACTTTCCTAATTATGAAGGTTTTCAACGATTATGTAAAATAACCAGATTTTTTGCAATAGAACCTTTGGATAGGCCCTAAATACAAATATTTTCAGGTTCTCCCGTATTTATCCTCAAGCCTCTCTATATCGTCTTCCCCGAGGTAATTTCCCTGCGCGATTTCAACAAAAACGAGATTTTTATTGTCTATATTTTTTACACGATGTATCTCGTGT
The DNA here is from genome assembly GCA_963727895.1 of uncultured Methanosarcinaceae archaeon. Classification (GTDB taxonomy): domain Archaea; phylum Halobacteriota; class Methanosarcinia; order Methanosarcinales; family Methanosarcinaceae; genus Methanosarcina. Next base: position 103,745 of record CAVSHT010000003.1, read on the forward strand.
ACCAGAAGATCAACAGAATCGCCTTCCAAAACCTTGATTTCACTTTCATTTTTGGTTACAATTCCCTTTCCACTGATTATGTACCAGTGCTCGCTTCTGTGAGAATGACGTTGAAGTGAGATTTCACTATGGGGTAATATAGTAAGGATTTTGACTTTATATCCTAGCCTCTGCATAATCACCTCATAGTGCCCCCAGGGCCTTTCTGACTCATTTTTGCATTTTGAACTCACGTTTGCATTTCTCCAGAATTATTTCGTACACCTTAATGTAATCATCTACCATCCTGTCAACAGAGAAACGTTTTTCCACACTTTCCCTACATTTTTTGCGGGATATAGAACCAACCTTTTGCACAGTCTCGGCAGCTTCTTCAACGCTGTTAATCAGAAATCCAGTTTCTTTATCCCTTATTAGCTCAGGCATCGAACCCCTGTTCATTGCAATTACCGGTGTACCGCTAGCCATAGCTTCAACCACACCAAGTCCGAAGGGCTCATCATAATTGATCATGTGCAGCAAAGCAGATGCATTTGACAGGAGTTCCTTCTTTCGCTCAGGATCGACATTTCCCTCATAAATAATCTGTTCATTGTCTATATAGGGTAAGACTTCTTTTTCGAAATAAGTCTGGTCCGCGATAAAACCAGCTATTCTGAGTTTTCGGCCGGTCTTTTTTGCAACTTCTATTGCTTCTTTTGCGCCCTTATTTTCATGCAAGCGCGATAAAAAGAGGAGATAATCCTGTGGATTCTCATTGAAATAAAAGCTTTCTACGTCTATTCCATGCATAACTGTTGCTATATAATCCAGTTCACTGCATCTGTAAGCATCACTTATCGATACATAAAAAGTTTTATCATTGTACTTTTTATAGACAGGTAAAATTTTCCGTGAAGAAATTCCATGTATGGTTGTTACAACTGGCGTATTGACAAGTGAACTGTAGGTCAGAGGAAGATAATCAAAATGGTTATGGATTATATCGAACTCACTTGCTCTCTCAAAAACTTCCGATATGTGCAGGCATTCGCATACCTTTACTAATATACTATTATCTTCTTCGTAGGGTCTAGGGCATACTGCATGAAGTTTGGCTAAAGTGTGAGAATCTGCTGTCGCAAATAATGTAACGTCAATTCCTCTTTTAACCAGCCCCTCGGTTAATAAAGATACTACCGATTCCCATGGTCCATACTTTTTAGGTGGCGTGCTCCAGGCAATCGGAGACAACATTGCAATTCTTATAATAATACCCCCAAAATATTTAGATCTCTAAATTTATTCTTAAATCCAAATGTAATTTCATTTTATAGGACTTACGCACTTGAAGTACAAAATCAAGAACAATTGACGTTGTGACGAATTCAGTGTTTTAGACAGTTAAGGGTTTAATGCTATTGATTTCTCAGTCCAACTGCGTAAGTCCTAATTTTAGTTATAATTTTATTTTAAGAGCTTATCCCAAGACTCAAAATTGGTTCTCCTAATCTAGTATTCTTGGTGATCAATCGAGTTTATGGTCATGGAAAATAGTTCATAAGGAAGTTGAAATTTTACTTTTTTGAGAATAAAACTGGTTTTGGGATGATATCTAATTTTATATCACCTTTCTTTGGATCAGTGGATTTTCCTCTGTTTTCTTCAAACCATCTGCAGTATTCATCAGGGCATTGTGTCTCAGGACATCCATGGATATACTCCAGGATATCGTGCACTTTTGCGCTGGCCATTGATACTGATACATCCGCACTTCCATAATAAATACGGATTTCATCGTTCACTAAGACCCATCCGCAAGGGAAAACAACATCATTAACGTCTCCACTGCGTTCATACATTTCACGAGGTCCGAAAACCCATCCTTCGGACCTGTGGAGCACTTTTCTGGGATCTTCAAGATCAAGAAGAGCCAGTCCAAGCCGATAACTTGCTTTAGATGTTGTCTGGCGTACTCCATGGTACATAATTAACCATCCGTCAGATGTGAGGAGTGGCTGAGGGGATAGACCTATCTTGTTTGCATCCCACCATCCACCTTCTCGGGCATACAGAAGAACCTCATGTTCTCCCCAGTATTTCATATCTGGAGAAAAGGATATCCAGATGTTTGCCTTCGCACTTGCAGACACAGGCCTATGTAACATTGCCCATCTACCATTAAATCGTACAGGAAAAACAGCAGCATCTTTATTTTCAGGAGGTAGAGTAGCTCCCATTCGTTCGAAATTACGGAAATCTTCTGTAAGAGCAAGAGATGGTAAGGGCCCCGAATCTGAGAAAGCGGTATATGCTACAGCCCATTTTCCAAGTTCATCTATATAAGTTATACGTGCATCTTCAATGCCGTATATCTCTTCAGGGTAATTTACGGGATCTGGAGAAAAGGTTGGCTCAGGATCAATTTCCCAGCCATCAATTCCGTTTCTGCTCCTGGCTATTGTAAAGTGAGAAAAGCCTCGGTGGTCTTCGACCCGTACCATTAATAAAGTTATACCATCAACTATGACAGCCGCAGGGTTAAACACTGAATTTGCCTGATAAGGCCAATTTTCAACAGTTAGTATAGGATTTTTCTCACACCTTTGGAACAATTCTCCATGGTCTTTCCATATCATGTTACTTCCCTCATTCCGCCTTGATTTTCTGATAAAAGGCTCTTTTTCTTTTGTAGAACCCTGTCACTTACTTTGGACGGGAACACCGTAATGATGGCTTCATTTTCGTGTTTATTTAACGAGTTCGTTAATAGCAAGCTCCTTTTATTTTGAAGAATCCCGTCATTTACTTTAGATTTAAATATCGTACTGAAGGGCTGATTTTCGTGTTTATTTAAAGAGCTCAAAGCCATAAGGTAGCAAATTATGGATTCCGCACCCTGGTTGCAGTTCATGCCATCGGAGTTGAGCCCGTCACATACTGCACCTGTCGAATAATCGTACATAACAGCTTGCAAGCGGTTTCTACCTAGAAAATATTCAAAAGAACATTTTGCGAGTTCCAGATATTTCCTTTCACGCACAATCTCATAGGCTGAAACATAAGCCTGAGTCAGATAACCTGCCTCTATAGGCTGCTGGTCAAAAAGCGGTTTTTTTCCATTATAGGAATACCAGCCGTGATTTCCAACTAGATCAAAAAAGTCGCCTCTCCATTGAATCTCAGTAAGAAAATTCAGGGTATCAAGGCCAATTTTTCTGTAAGTTCTGTCTTTAGTGTAATTATACGCCAGTAAAAGGGATTCACTTAGTTTTGCATTGCTATAGGTAACTGTAGGTTCGAACCAGTTCCAGTCTTCTTTATAGTTAGCCTCATATAAGTCAACCAGGGAATCCGCATGGCTGATAAATATGGATTCAAATTTGTCTCTGTCTACAAGAGAATCTATGGACTTGACTGTATCTCTGCGTGAGTTAAATACAGATTTAAATTCATCAGCATCCACATCTGTCCTGAGCATCTCATACAAACCGCATATTGTATAGGCTTTTGCTCTCGGAGAATCCAGATTTTCAATTTCCTGCCTGGATTTTCGGATCAGGGTATTTGCAAGGGTACGCAGATTTTTTGAAAGGTAAGGGCAGCTCACCACATGTCCGAGTCCATAAATTGCACGCCCTAAAGTGTCTTCACTACCTTTTTCATCCAAAAATTCCCTTTTATAACTCATGAAGTTATGAAAGTGACCCGTGTCGGTCTGGGCATGTTCAAGAAAGCTCATGTATGTAGTAATTAACTTACGAAACTCTTCGGCTTTTTTCGGGCTATCTATCAGTTGTGTTAGTGCAACAAGAGCTCGGCTTATATCATCAGTACTGTATCCATAACGGCGAGACGGTACACCAAGATTGGTGTGCTGGATAATTCCCACGTCATCAGTCAATAGCTTAAGATGATCAAGTTTAACTTCAGGCAGCTGAATAGGAAGGAAATTAAATCTGTTTTGTATTCCGGGATAGGTACTGTAATTCTTTAAAGCCTTATTGAAAACAATATTATATTCTTTACCTACATTTTTCCATGTCATTTTTCTGCCAAAATCATATGCCTTTTTGCGCATATCATTACATTCTTCCGGATTTTCAATTAAGTATAGTAGGGATTTTTTAAAGCCATCAGTGTTTCCAAAATCTACAAGTAGCCCACGATTTTCGGAAAGCATTTCCTGGGCATACCAGTAAGGAGTGGATACTATTGCTTTTCCCATACCCATTGCATAGGTCAGAGCACCACTTACTACCTGTTCTCTGGAAAGGTAAGGGGATACGTAAATATCACTGGCAAGGATATAATTGCAGAGTTCTTCTTTTTCGACAAATTTGTCGTGGAATATTACATTGTTTTCAAGCCCGAGTTCGGAAACCTTGTTTTCAAGATAATGCCTGTATGCTTCTCCCTGAGTCTTTTTGACCATCGGGTGTGTGGCACCCAGTACAAGGTAAATAAGGTCAGGATACTGGCTTACAACTTCAGGAAGAGCCTCGAGCACACTTTCAATACCTTTATTCTGGCTCAGCAGGCCGAAAGTAAGGATAAGCGGAGCCCCTTTCAGATTCAGCATCTTTTTGTACTTACTGCAGTTGTTAAATGGGCAGTCAGGTACTCCATGAAATATTAATTCTATCTTGTCCTCAGGAGCTTTATAAACGTCTTTTAACATGTCGATTGAAGACTGGCTCATCACAACAAGCTTTTCGGAATATCTGATAAGTTTTTCTGTGGATACCCGGTACTCAGGTTCAGGTTCTCGAATTACAGTATGCATTGTGGTTATTACAGGCTTATTTATTCCAGATAGAAGAGCAAAAATGTAATCTCCTGCATCCCCACCAAAAAGACCGAATTCATGCTGAAGACATACGATATCAGCATCAGATTGATTTATATAATCTGCAGCCAGGTAATAATCCTCGATCCTGTCCCTCTGAATTTGAAAAACGACTTCTTCCGAATAATTATAAGTTTCAGAAGGATCACTCAAAGCAATAACTTCACAATGAACGTCTTTATATTTTCTAGAAACTGAATTTAAAAGATCAGAAGTGAATGTAGCAATCCCACATTCTTTTGGAACATAAGTTCCTATAAATAATACTCTCAATTGTTTCTTCAAATAATCCCTCCAAACTTACATTGATTTATATACTTTTTGATATCTGGTCGTGCCCTCGAGTTACTTAAAATAGTGAGCATAATAATATCTCATCATTTTCCTCAAATGCAAGGAAAGTACTCTTTTTTCAAAATAGATCCATAATTCACGGACACTATCAAAATCTAGACCAAGATAAAATTTCAGATCAAGATCTCACCCCAAAACTCAAAATTGATTCCCTAAATCTCAAATTTTGAACCATAGGTCGAGTTTCTTGTCATGGAATATAGTTTTGAAACTTTTATTGATTTAAGAAACTTGGTTTGGGGATGAGCTCATACATAAGAATTTCAGTCAATGGATTCCTAAAAAATAGAATATTTTATAGTCCCATATATTAAAAATCTCAGTATTCTTCATGCAGACTCTTTATCCGTAAATCATTATTGAATCGAGTCTTGCAGTGCCGATTTTTGTCCAGTATTTGCAAATACTACAATACTGAGTCTCGCCATCTGAGCGCAATTTAAGGTTCGAGTGGCATTTTGGACATATTTTTAAATGTTTCATGAATAAAACTCCTTGAATTTTAATTTTAAGCTCATTCCAAAACTCAAAATTGATTCCCTAATTGATTCCCTTAGTATTGAATTTTAAATGATTAATCAAGTTTTTCGCATACCATTTTTAATCGCCTTTTAATGGTATACCACCTTACCACCCATTTTCAGTGCTCAATTTTCAGCAAACTGATTATTCGTCTTTTGTAGTCACATGGTTATATTATGCAAAGTTGTCTATAATTCCTTTAATCTCTTCTTTTGACACTATTACTATTACATCTTTAGTTTCACTGAATGAGTCAGGATCATATGCAAGCAGGCACATTCCAAACGCATCACAAGCAATTAATAAATCATCCGAACACACACCAGCCAATTCACGAGCAATCTCTTCTGCGGTGATCTCCTCCACATGATCTACACTTACAACGTTGTTCTCCTTGTAGCGCCTTATAGGAGTAAAACCCTCAAGATGAAATTTAATTCCTTGCTTTACTGTTTGATCATATGCTTTTGAGATAATGTTAAAGAGATCTAGTACAGTCTGTGTTTCTGGATTCCAGTGATTAGCATAAAATTTCAGAATGTCAGTCTTTACATTAAAGTTAAAATCGGATATATTCGATTTTTCCATAGATTTTTCCATAGATTTTTCCATAGATTTTTCCATATTATCCTTCGTTTTCCATAGTGTTTTTTGATTATTCTTTCGGTTTTTGTTTCCTTATGAATACCCTAACATCTTCACCAACATGATTGCAATCTACATACACCGTCCAATTCTTTGTGATAATAGGGTGTGTCTCTGTTTTCTCCCTTTAAAGCAAAGACTTGTTCTCATATGTTTAAAATCCATACAGTAGGACTTCCTAAAACCCATGATTAAATCCCCATTAAACAACAATTTTATTTTTAAGACTTAAGCCGTTGAATTGCAAAATCATTATGCTTTAGACCTTCAACTCTCTAAAACACACATTTAGCTGCAACGTCTAATGTGCTTGATTTTGTACCTAAGTGCGTAAGTCCTATTTTTCTGATCCCCGGATTCTAGTGCAATCTTTTTCATTGTCCATGCTTCTGAAGAAGTGACCCCACAAGTCGCCACTATTATTTCAGTACCAGACCCCCCAATTAAGCACTTATTAAACTTGTTCATCTTTCGGAGTTGTGTAGATGTGACCCCATGCAATTGTAATTCATGTGTGGTGAGCCCTTTTACTCGCAATTTGAAAGCATCTACGATTGAAATATTTACAGGTCCGATTGCTTTCAAATATGGCTGCATTTCTTTATTTTTTTCTATGAAATTCATCTTCGATGTGTACGAATTGCGCATTTTTAGAGTTTTCAGTTCCTCTCTTGCTCTTTTTCTGATACTTCGCAGGTCACAACAGAAACAGGTTGACCATCCTCCCAGATCTGTTGCAATTTGCGCGCCATGTTTGCCCTCTGAAGCAGCAGCAGTATAAGCTTTTAACGTCTCTTTTTGCTAATTGGGAAGCTGTAGTTCGTCAAATGGAACTCCCAAGCACAGTTTCTTATATTCTCTCTTAAGCTCGATTTGGTCTCTTGAGCTTGGTTTTTTAATAGACATGTTTTTCAACCCCCCCTTTCTAAACTTTGGGTTTAATTCCCATTCTCCCGGACTTAGTAACCCGGAGAGCAATTATTGAGAAAGTTTTTCAATAATTTATAGTCGTCATCTGACGTATCGAAGCTATCGATTGAAGCTTATTTGAGCGTATGCTGGTTATTCAGATCAACTGATTGATTGGGTCAAAGATTCTAATTATATTAGATATCTAGCTAAAAAACTAGGAAACCAGCTAATTTCAATATTAGCTTTTTTCAAGCTTATTCCCCTTGTTTGATCATTTCTTGAACCATTTGGATGTTAGCTATAGCCTTTTTCTTTAGCTCGATCATCTTTTCCATATCATTTATTTTTGTTTCTATCCACTGTATTTTCATATCCATCTTCATTACTGTGATTTTCTTTTTCTGTTCTTCAGTTAAAAATCCCCATATCTCAGATATCGATTCATCATGTATCATTAAATGTGTTCCTGTTGAATGTTCTTTAAACATGTTTAATTACCCCTTTATATTAAAAAACAAATTTTAGATAAATCTAGAGAATGTATTTATAGGCCTTTTTAATCTTTTATGGCGTCTGTAAACCTATAAATGTAAATCAAGATGAATAGATGATTACAGTAGTCATTTTAACGTTAACAAATTCCTTAACCGAATGCAAATGAAAGGATACTATTAATTTTACTAGCAATTGACTGCAAGCAAAACAGTAAATATTTTGTTATTTGTTTTAACATTTTATTCACCCATTGTCTTGCTCATGAATTATTGATATGAGAATATTGATATGAGAATTACTGATTTTATATAATATTAATGAGATATTCTTCTTGCGAAGCTTCTCCAAAGAAAACCGCTTACTTTATTTTCAAGCTTCCTTCTGCGATTTTTGTTGGCCTGACTTTTTCTTTTGCATCTTCCTTTGTAGTCTCTACTTTCTTAGTATCTATCATATATTATACTCCTTTGTTTGTTTACCTGTATTGTTTTTAAAATGCTGGCCAACTCAACTTCCAATAAAATTACTATTCCATTAAACGGTAAGTAAAGTTATGATTGGTCACCGAAATACGATGACTCGACAAACTATATTGTATCTCAGCAATCTATCCTAGATATCTCTAGATCTATATATACATATGGATTCACTAAATATCTTTACATCTAAATATATAGGATTGGTAAATACTATAAACATATGGAATGGACATGTATATTTATGTATTTGTTCAAGGAAAATGATCTGTTATAAAAAAGTATTAAAAATGTTCGTATCAAGAGTTGAAGGCCTATTAGGATCTGATAATCAATCTCTAAGTTTTGAATATACTTATAGAATTCTTCATCTCAAGGATCACAGCTGCAGGAGTATATAGCAATATTTCTACTTGAAAACGTAGCTTTCTCCTCATATACGTAAGATATATATGGTTATATATTTACAATATTATTTAATGCCCAAATATATATAATATGGGACCAATATATGTGATTACTAAAAAACATACTGTTTTAGTATTTTCTGTTTTTCGAGTATTAAAGTACTGAAAAATAACATAAGGAGTATTTATGGATTATTCGATAACATCTAGGCAAAAAAATTTAGTAATAAAGTCTCTTAATTATATGGAAAGACATAAAAAAATTGATCAGTATTGCAAAGAATATTGCAAAAAGAGCTGGACTAACTTGTCCTTTGATGAAGCAAGTAACTTAATCAGGATGCTTGATAAGATGGCTTGGCGATAATTATTTTTAGCTCTTCTGATTTAACCTTGAGGTTAAAACGTTCTACAAATTATTCTAAATGCCTACAATGAATTTTATTTATGGTCTTGACACATTTGTATTCTCTTTTCTTAAAATCATTTAGATTCAATTCCAAAGAGACTTTTTGTTATTTTTTTGTTTTTATTTCAGGGAGAGCGAGCCTCTCGCAATTAATCTATACTTTTGTTGGCCTGGCTGGAATCTATCTGATAATAAACAAGGTGAAATGTTTGGCTATGAAAAAGCATGGGCTTACAGAGAAAGAGTACCGGTATGGTGACAAGCAATACAGTTGAAGTGGAATTCAATAAACTATGGAAATCGTCTTCCATTATCGGGCTTATTTAGAATATGTTCTTGAATAATATGTGCTTGTAACGTCAAGTACATATTAATCTCTTTGGTATTGGTAAACAAAAATAGATATATATGCTTATAACATATATTTCTTCATGAACTGCCCAAAATGTAATAGTTCCAGTCACAAAAATAATGGTATAGTTGGCGGGCGTCAACGGTACAAATGCTCTGATTGTGGCTATAACTATACAGTAGAGCTAAAATCAACTGCTTTTTCCGCTTCTGTAAAAAGACAGGCTTTACAACTCTATCTTGAAGGATTGGGCTTTCGCTTAATAGGAAGAGTTTTAGGGGTAAGTCATGTTTCTGTCCAAAAATGGATAAAGAAATTTGGTCAGGAGTTAGAGGACCTAAAAAGTGAAAATGAGATATCTATTGTTGAAATGGATGAGATGCACACTTACATCGGTAACAAAAAAAATATTGCTGGATCTGGATTGCTATTGATAGAGTTGGAAAAAAGTTCATCAACTGCTCTTTTGGTGGTAGAGGAACGGAAACTGGAAAACTACTCTGGGAAAAATTGAAGAAAAAAGAGATTGGAGAAGTGATGACCGATCACTGGAGAGCATATGCAGAGTTTCTTCTAGAAAAGAGTCATACTCAATCAAAAGCAGAAACATTTACAGTTGAGGGATATAACAGCATATTGAGGCATTTTCTAGCAAGATTGAGAAGAAAAACAAAGTGTTATACAAAAAGTCTTGAAATGCTAAAGTACTCGGTTATTCTATTGATGAAATAAAGAAATAAAGAGTTAACTATGTTTAGTTAACAATGCCCGAATTTTGACTACAGGCTTTTTAGAATAAAGCTTATAATATCAAACAATCTTGGAAAAATCAAGTAGATGGTACAGGTTAGTCTCTTCTACTGTAGCTTTATAAAACCATTTCACTCAAAAATAATAACTATGCTCAAATTAACTAACTTTTTCCAAAATTTCATAACACGTTTTGCTTGAGCTATGAGCTTTTCCAAGTAAATCTTAAAAAATAATTCTATTAAATTCCTATTTCGTTGTAAAGTTTTCTCAACATAAGTGCATCTTCTTCCAGAACGGGACTTTCAATTATAGCCCTTCCTCTAACTTTGAATTCTTTTAAGGCCCTTATAAATTCGGAATAATTAAAATCCGATTCTTTCAGGTTTAGATGTCTCTTTTCCCCGTTAATGCCATATTCTACTCCTGCGACATGTATATGCATATTTAAAAGTCCTTCTTTTCCAAGACTATTCTCTACTCTTGATAGGATTTCTGTAAATTCGGAGTAAGAATTTTCGTTTCCTTCCCTCGCATGCAGATGGCAAAAATCAAGGCCGGGCATCACTCCTTCTATTTCTGCACTAAGGGCAAGTACTTCTTCCAGTGTTCCAAACTGCATACGTTTACCCATAGTTTCAGGGCGTAGAATTGCAGGGATTCCTTCATCCTGAAGTTGTGCGGTAATTTCTTTCAGAGCTTTTGATATATTCTCATAAGTAGTCTGCCTACTACTTTTCTGATAAAATCCTGCATGCAGTACAATTGATTCAGCTCCGCAGAGGCTACCTATTCTTGCTGCCTGGTAAATTCTTTCCAGGCTTGCCTTTAATTTTTCTTCTTCATAAGAATTCAGGTTGATATAATATGGTGCATGGACACTCAGGGATACTTCTTCTTTATTTGCGGTTTCCAGGACGTTTTCTGCTCCTTTTTCACCCATCCTTACTCCCTGAACAAACTCAAGTTCCATGCAGTCGAGTCCAAGTTCCCGTATCTGTTTGATTCCTGAGACACTGCTCGTTCCTTTTGTGCTTCTAGGAATTCCTCCTGTTCCAAAAAGCAATTTTTGTGAGGGCATTTTTATGTGTCCTTTCAGAAAATTCCCACGAAATCCTTTAGCTGCTTTGCTCTTTCAGGAGACAGCCTTTCAGAAACCACTGCAACCAGCTCTTCCAGGTCTTCGTCCAGGGATTGGACATCCTCTTTTCCTTCCAGCGCAAGTCCTACAAGGTAATCAAGTTCTTCAGGGTCTAACCTTTCCAGTCTCTTTCTGAAATCTTCAGATGACTCGGCAAACTTATGTGAGACTGGGCGTAGAATAAAGGAAAACTGATGTCCTGCTCCTTTGGAAATTAAGCTTCCTCCAGCTTCGGGAACAAGTTTGTTAAAAATCTCAATATCCTTCGGTGTAAATTCTCTGGGCATACTATCACTTTATGTTTCTGTCCTGACTTATAACCTGCTTAAATACTAAAAAGTCTTGGATTAGAAGATGGCTTAATGCTCAATATTTTTTTTCAGGTTGCCGTGCCTGTCAATTTCCCCATTTGCAATCCTTGTTGAGGAAATAGGGATTCCATCTTCTGCCATTACGTATTCAACGTATACGATTTTCAGGGGATGTTTCCTTTTTTCATCTCTGATGCGGTTAATTTTAAGGGCAACAGGATAAGTTTCAGGAGAAACGATTATAACGTCGAAGTCCTCTTCAAGACTAGGACCATAAGGGTCATTCAGCTTTGTAATTTCATATTTATCATCTGAAATTCCCTTTTTATTAATACATTGAAGCAGCCCGTTTCTCCTTTTTTCATAATTATCAACGCTATGACTTTTACTTAGCATCTCATCCGAGGTAAGTCCTATATAGACCTTTCCATCCTCTGCCATTTCAAATGCTTTTTCAATTAGTTTGGCGTGGCCATCATGAAAATACTGAAACGTACCGCCTACTGCGACCTTTGGCATGATGGGTGATAATCTGCTAAGTAAAAAGAATTTTTGGTTTTTTCCGGATATTTGGAAATTTTTATTGTTTTTTCACTTCTCTCTCTTCTTTTTTCTAATGTAAACACTAACATAAATTTTCTAATTTTTCCTCTATTTTTCTATTTTCCAACAATATAAATGTGCTTTATAGCTGCTTTAAAATACTTTCACCCTACCTACTCTAGCTATATATACCTGTAAAACTATTTTGGAGCAACTGTTATGCACCTTACAAAAACATGTGCATCTAGGAGAAGTTGTAATGAGCGAAATAACACTCGAAGAGTTGCCCGGAGTTGGCCCTGCAACCGCAGAAAAACTCAAAGAAGCCGGATTTAATACCATTGAAGCAGTGGCTGTAGCCTCTCCTTCTGAACTTGCAAATACAGCCGAAATAGGGGAATCAACGGCTGCAAAAATCATTAATGCTGCAAGGCAAGCTGCTGATATTGGGGGCTTTGAGACCGGAGATGTCGTGCTTGAAAGGCGGAAAATGGTAGGCAAGCTGACTACCGGTTGTACGGAGTTTGATGAAATGATGGGTGGGGGTATAGAAACCCAGGCAATTACTGAACTGTACGGAGAATTCGGTTCCGGGAAAACCCAGCTGGCCCACCAGCTTGCAGTCAATGTTCAGATGGACAGAGAGCACGGTGGACTTGATGGTTCAGTTATCATCATAGATACTGAAAACACTTTCAGACCTGAAAGAATTGACCAGATGGTAAAAGGGCTTTCCGATAAGTATGGCATGGAACTTGATCCTGAAGAGTTCCTCCAAAATATCCATGTCGCCAGAGCATATAATTCCAATCATCAAATACTTCTTGTGGAATCTGCAACAGACTTGGCAAACGAGCTTCAGGATATGGGTAAACCCGTTCGTCTGCTGATTGTTGACTCTCTTATGGCTCACTTCAGGGCTGAGTATGTAGGAAGGGGGACCCTTGCCGATAGGCAGCAGAAACTCAACAAGCATATGCATGGCCTTCTCCGCTTCGGGGACTTATTTAATGCCTGTGTAGTTGTAACAAATCAGGTCATGTCAAAACCTGATGCCTTCTTTGGTGACCCAACAAGGCCTGTTGGAGGACACATAGTCGGGCATACAGCAACCTTCAGACTCTATCTGCGGAAATCCAAAGGAGATAAAAGGATTGTACGTCTGGTTGATTCTCCTAACCTTCCTGAAGGAGAAGCTGTTATTGCAGTCACTACAGCCGGACTGACAGATCAGTGAAAGTAAGGATTGAGCTATAGTGATATTAAGGCGATTTGTTAACAAATGTGTTAATGAAAACTTACTGTCATAAATCTATTAACTATAAACATATTCAAAGCTAGGTAAGGAAACGTTTTATCTATCCTTACTCAATCTTTTTTAATGAAATTCAAAGCTATTGTTGCTGATATTGATGGGACAATCACCTGTGAGAAAAGGGAACTTCATCTGGGGGCCATGAAAAAGATCCGTTCTCTTAAAGTTCCAGTCGTGCTTGCCACAGGAAATACTCTATGCTATGCAAGAACAGCGTCAAGGCTTATTGGTCTGGATGGAGCTATAATCGCAGAAAATGGAGGGGCTATTACAGTCCGTTTTGATTTGCAGGGCACTTTTGAAGAAAGCCTGGAAGAATGTGAAAAAGCCTATTCTTCTCTTTCTCAATATTTCGAGCTCACTAAACTGGATCCTCAATACCGGAGGACCGAAATTGCTCTTAGAAGGGATTTCGACCTCCAAAAAGCTAGAAATCTCCTTGAAACCCAGTTTTCCAACGTTGAAATGGTTGATACCAAATATGCTATTCATCTCAAAAGCAAGAAGATCAACAAAGGAGTAGGCCTTCTGAAGCTTGCAAGCCTTATGGGAATAAAAGCCAAAGATTTTGTGGCTATAGGAGATTCCGCAAACGACGTTGAAATGTTTAAGGTATCAGGTTTCGGGATTGCTGTTGGAAACGGAGACGAAAAAATAAAGGAAGCTGCAGATTATGTAACAAACGCTTCCTTTGGAGACGGAGCCATTGAAGCCTTGGAATTTCTCGAATCAAATGACTGGATTTAAAGAAACCATTGAAAAAAATAAATACTCTATATTTTCATATAATTGACGCATTTGTTCCAAAACTTAAAATGTACTTTTTGAATCTCATTTTTGAAATAATCAGTTGAGCTTTAATCAAGAAAATAACTCTTGAACTCTTATGAACTGTGGCATAAAAGTTGTTTTTGGAACAATTTTCCATATAAACAAATTTTTTATTTAACAGTTTATGATGACTTCTCTACTCTTTTTATTTATTAAAACACTTTCTTTTTTTATATAAATAGGTTCCTCTTTTATATAAGCTCAAAATAGAAATAATTATATATTATTAACTAGGAAATAGGATTCTGTATATCAACCTGTAATTGAAGAGAGATGTCAGGAAATGATTACAAAAGTAGATTTTGATCACAAATTGTCAGGTAACAGACGATGTCAGAGACCTTTCACAAAAAATTCTTAATATCAGGTGGGATGATAAAATGAGTTATATATAATATTTTTTTGAAAAGTAGGCTGCACCTGCCTTTTATAAATCAAAGTATCTACGAGAGGTGTTGCTTGTGAGTGGAAAAGGTAGTGGTTCAGGAGTCGATTGGGAACATGGTCCTCAGTGCAGTAAGGTGATATGTGAAGCAAAAAAACTGGAAAGGACAATTGATTGGAAACAGGGGCTTGCAATCGCTCTCAGTGTCCCATTATTGATCCTTCCTTCCATAGGCTACCTTACTAATTATGTTTGGGCTTTTTCAATAGTAGTCTGGGGCTTAACTGTCCTTCTGGGTTTTTTCCAGAATATTTCATTCGGAGAACTTGCAACTGTTTTACCAAAATCTTCAGGGTTGCCAGGTTATACCCAGATTGTCTTTGGCTCTAATACTGGTGAAAACAAGAGTGAAAAATCCAGGTTGATGGGAAAATTCATAGGAGGTTTCAGTGCTTGGAGCTACTGGTTAGGCTGGAGCCCAGTAATTGGAATCTATGCGATCCTTATCGGGACGTATTTACATGGGATGCTCCCAATCTTTAGTGCTATTCCTCAGACTCTTTTTAACTTAGCAGTCGGAGCGCTAGTGTTTGGGTTTATGATCATTATAAACTCCAAAGGACTTAAAAATGGAGCTACTCTTGGTTATATTCTTGCTGTAGTATCTCTATTGCCATTGGTTATTATCACCCTTGCTCCATTCTTTACTGGAGACTTCCACCTTACAAACATTACCGGGGCTTGGCTGCCACAGGACTGGAACTGGGACCTGAAGCATATCTTAATTATTCTCGGGCTTTTTGCAATGGCTGAATGGAGTGCTGTTGCCTGGGAAAGTGCAGCAATATTTGGGCCAGAATATAAGAATCCAAATACCGATACGCCAAAAGCTCTGCTGGTCTGCGGCCTAATTTGCCTTGTACTCTATGTGCTTGTCCAGACTTCGGTTATAGGAGCTCTTGGAGTTAAAGGCGTACTTGCAGACCCTGTTTCCCCCATGCTTCCTCTTGCAAAGCTTTCTTTAGGTTCTGTTGGAGGTTCGATTGCAATTCTCATGCTGGTTGCAGCTATGGTCCTTATTATTCAGACTGCTTTCCTGTCCTCTGCAAGGTCGATCTACTCAATGGCAATTGAAGGCAACCTGCCATCTGTCTTTGGAAAACTGAACGCTAACGGAAACCCTGTAAATGCAATGATCGCAGATGGGCTCTTTAATATGTTCTTGATATTTCTTGGGAGTCCTACTGCAATTCTCTCAGCTTCTGCAGTTGGGTACATTGTAGCAAATGGAATGAGTCTCTTCGCTTACGTAAAATCGAAAAAGGACCCTGAATTTTCAAAACTGGAAAGGCCATTCAAGGCTCCTCACGGCTGGACTGAGATAGCTTTTGCAACCGGAATTCTGAACATTCCTCTCTTCCTGATTGGGATTATATATATCAGCACTCAGGAAAGCGGATGGATTGCCACAGCGGTTGGTTTTGTTGTGCTTCTCCTGTATGTACCTATCTGGATGCACTTACAAAACGAATCAAAAATCGAAAAGAAAAATGAAGCCGTCCTTGTTGCAGACTAAGTTCTGTTATTGTGACAGCTATTGTGGCTTGAAATTCCAGAAGATAGAATCATTTAAGGTTCTATCTTTTTCCCTAATTGCAAGTATTCCACAAAGGTCACAAACAAAAATTTATAATTCCGATATTGTCTTATTTTCAGGATACTCTCAATATTAAGCTCAAAATAGATCTTTCAGTCCAAGATCCCATTGATCCCATAATTCTTTCATATCTTTGCTTTTCTTTAATATTTCAACAACAGTCTAATTAGGCTTTGCAAAAATTATGGGACTATCTTTTTCCCCAAGCTCGTTATTAACTTTCTTGGAAATCTTTTCTTCGTATATGGAAAATTGGGCATCATGGCATGGCTTGTTACCTCTTGCATCTAATCTTATCCATTTGTCCAGATCTTTTAAGTATACCGCATTTAAACCGTGCAAGAATTTTATGTTAGCGTCGCGACTTGAAGAAAGTTTCTGATAACAGAACCCAGCAGGTATTCCAAAATATCTCAACATGGCTGCAAACAGATGGGTTTTAGCACAGCATATTCCGTGACCAGCTTCTAAAACCTCTGATGCCGTGCATGTAACTCTCATTTCTCCTATATCACCTGAATGATGAATCTCATCCCGAACAAACTCGTAAATCTTTTTAATCAAACTGATTTCGTCTTCAGTTCCTTCTTTTAATTCAAGGCACTTATCAACAATCAGCTTGTTATTATAGTCTATGACTTCACTTTTTTGAGGTAATCTTGAAGATTATTGCTTTCAGTATACATTTTACTCACTAGTAGTAAGTAATCTAAAGTCTTTACTATATGAAATTTAAGTCTAATAAGTTTTATTAATACTCTTTTTTTAGGATGTTCTATTAACTCTGAGGAAATTAGTGTCATCTATGTTTTTATTTCGTCAAAAAAACATATTTATATATTATACTTCTTTGTTTCTTTTGTTATTATATATTTTCCAATTTTTAATTATATTTTCTTACTCTTTTGACAAAAAGTATTAAATATTAATAAGTAATACCATTATCGTGATAATATGAACTAGTATCATTATCGATAATAATACTAACTAAAAATTTGACTTCCTTCTGAAAGTTTTAAAGATTATTGATTCCTGTATAGAAGGAAGATTTTGTTAAATGCTAAGGAGAGTAAACAAAAGTAAAGAAGGAATATTATGGAAACTGAAAGTAAAAGCAGATTTGTTGCCGAACTTCCTATAGAAACCCAGAAAATATTACAGAATACAGAGTATCCTGTACAAAGGAACGGCATTATTGAACAAGCAAGGAAGAATGGAGCTACTCCTGACATACTGGTGGAACTTGGAATGCTTCCAGACCAAAAATACGATAGTGCTGAGAATGTTGCTAGGGAACTTCATATTATTTACATGGGAATCCCTGCCGAAGTCCCCGCCTAAAAAACTTAATTTATTTTTCATTTTTTTGTTTGAATACCCTTCAGCAAGTAACAGTGTATTTATCTGAAACAAATTATTCAATAGAAGAGAGCATATTCTCAAAAATCGTAAGGTTTTTGAGAACCTCAAGTCTTTCCTTTATTCTTCTGTAAAAAAATCAGATTGAAAACAACAATTTTCATCTCATCACTCGAAAGTGATTTTTTAAATTTCCCAGTAAGGATGAACTGTATACTGTTCATATACTCTAGTTAAATCATCACGAGTTAAAATCCACACGTCGTCACCCAAGCCTTCTGACGTTTCGAATGCTCCTTTCTCAACTCTAAGGATATAATCGCCTCGACTTGCTTCAAGAGCTTCCCAGGGAATGGCAAATAATTTACAGGACATACCTAGAAAACAATCACAAGCAAGTACTACGTATGCTATTCTTCCCCTTTCAGAGTCAATCATTACTTCTTCAATCTTTCCGAGTTCTTCATCTTTAACAGTTAAGACCTTAGATCCTTTTATTTCAGTTGCCGGCACAAAAGTCATGTTCTTAACTACTTGCAATTCTTCATCTATTTCCATATACCTCAACCCCCAATGTATTACTTATTTCTTCTAGTTATCTCTTTCAAAAGTACAGAGAAACGTTACGTTCTTTCAGCCTGCTCCGTCCCCATTTCAGACTTAAGCATGTAAGTTTCCTTTCATGGTCCCTCCCATGAGAGATCCCATTAATAAAGAATTCATTATAATATACATTCCTTACGTACTTGAGGTTATGACTCCCAGTAACTAAAAGATGAGCAAGAGAACATCTATAAATATAACTCAAAGTAACCCGAACTGTTACATACTGGTTTAGAGTTAGAGATTACCGAGTGTTTATCAAATTGATGAAGCAGAAAATGAAATGTACGTTTTCGAGATTTTAACTGCTGAACAAGCATATAAGAAGTATGGAAGAATATGGACTACTTCTTGCTTCAAAACCAATAACATACAGACTAGAAATTATTTAGCCGACGACCATTGAATTAGAAGATATTTTATCTCCACCATTTACTATTGTCTATGTGCTATTTATCTAATACAAAACACTACTTTTTTATTGGGCATATAGGCATATATAAAATTCAACCAAAACCTCAAAGACTACTCTTAAATTTTTTATATATATTTTCATTTATTTTGATACGGTGATAGTATTCCCAATATACAAACAGACACTAGAATCACACAAGAATTATTTGAGCAGCGCAAAGAAGGTTTAGGTAGGTTTTCTTCACTCCTAAATGTCTTACTTGTAATAGTTGGATTTTATTATACAATTCTGAATTTTACAATAGAAAAAATAACAACTAATGAAAATAGTATTACATTAGTAACTGATATTAAGGATTCAAATCTTATTTTGGTATTGATAATCAAATTTCGCTCAATAGGAAGAGTTTTAGGGGTGAGTCATGTTTCTGTCCAAAAATGGATAAAGAAATTTGGTCAGGAGTTAGAGGACCTAAAAAGTGAAAATGAGATATCTATTGTTGAAATGGATGAGATGCACACTTACATCGGTAACAAAAAAAATATTGCTGGATCTGGATTGCTGTTGATAGAGTTGGGAAAAAGTTTATCAACTGCTCTTTTGATAGCAGAGGAACGGAAACTGGAAAACTACTCTGGGAAAAAGTGAAGAAAAAATAGATTGGAGAAGTGATGACAGATCACTGGAGGGCATATGCAGAGTTTCTTCCAGAAAAGAGTCATACTCAATCAAAAGCAAAAACGTATACTGTTGAAGGATATAACAGCATATTGAGGCATTTCCTGGCAAGGTTGAGAAGAAAAACAAAGTGTTATAAAAAAAGTCTTGAAATGCTAAAGTACTCGGTTATTCTATTGATGAAATACAGAAATAAAGAACTAGATATATTTAGTTAACAATACCATATTTTGTTTAGCAATAGAACGATAATTATCGGATTATACATAATTTCATTACTTAGTTCTTTACTCTTAGTCGTTATTTCAACTGATCTATTTTGCAGGCGACAAAGTACAATTAATCCGCAAATACTTAATAAGTATAGTAAATATATTCGAGTTACTGGTATCATCTTTTTTATTGTACCTACAGCTTTTTTCGTTCAATATATTCAGAATTACAATTCATCTCAAACTATACCCGATTTACAAATTGAATTTATTAATAACGGATCTAATGAGATTCATATTTATGGTCAAGGAAAATTTATACTCACCGAATTCAAAACACCATTAACTGACCAGCAAGTGGCTTCAGGAAAAATCAAATTGAAAACAGCTGATAATAATTATCAAAATGAATTTATAATTTCTCCAAAAGGAAAGTTAATTGTTTATGCTCAAGTTATTAACCCAGTAGGCTATCTGCATCTTTTTCAAAGAGGAGACATTAACACGTGGTTAATATTTAATCAAGCGGATGGAAAAATGATTACTGTACAAGGAATACCCTTTGATAGAGAGACATTTTCAAATTACTGTATTCCCTTTGAAATTGGAAACACTCACGAAGACTCAAATACAAGCATCCTTTGATCCACTACATACAAAGGATGACCAGTAAAACAGCTAAATGAAAATATGTATAAGTAAGTATTCAATATTAAAAGTTTGATCAAAGAGAGAAGGAGTAGGTCTCTTACTCTTCAGCTCTCTGAATCCGTTTTCCCCCAAATGCATGAATAGTTCTCGTTCCAGCAATACACCTTCCCCCTTGCTCTGTCTCCTTAGGAATGAATAATTCGTCTCCGGGATTAAGAACAAACTCTTCGTCATTCAATATCGCTGTATACTGACCGCTAACGCAAACCATGTATTCATCAAATTCATGGGTATGCTTCTTAGAAACTCTGTCAGAATAACATGTCCAGAACGCCATCTGACTGCCGTCTGTGCCTTCGTAAAAATAGCCGTCGATGTCCTCAGTATTTTGTTCCTTATTGCTAATATGATTACTTTTACTTTTCATAAACTCAGGAAAATCTTTCACACTTGAAAACCTCCTAGTATTTAAGTAATCTACATAATATTAAATCAATGTATGAATTGTAACGTCAAATCAAAAAACAACTCATTGAAAACTTGTATTCCTTAGTCGCAAGTTGAAATAACACAAAATGGTAATTGATATATATCATAATGTTTTATGCTATTGATTTTATATTACCACAAATAGAGTTGTATTAACTAAAAAATTCAGTATCATTTAAGCATTTCAGTATATTTATTACTTTAGCAGACATCAAAATATTGAGGTGAACAAATGCCAGCAAGAAAAGTAAAGAATGATAATAAAGAAAAGGAGTTAATGGCAAAACTAGAATCAATAGAAGAAAAAAGAAAAGATACTGCAGAACAAATAAACATAGAAGAGGAACTCGATGAAAGTAAAAGGCCCAAATAAACAGTATGTTACAAAAAGATAGTTACATACTAACTATTGTTGCAGACAAAAAAATTTGATTCAATATTTTTCATGAGTTAAATCCATTTATATTTATATCTCTTTTTTAATCCAATAGAAATTAAGGCACTATATTTTATTTTAGGATTTTGCTTCGATTTCAATGCTTCTGAACTCAAAAAGAGAAACATAAATTTTACCATGAAAAATATGATCAGAAGCATATTTCTTTAAGGAAATGCTTCTTCTCTGAAAATAAAATTTTTTTCTGAGACAAAACATTATTTTTTCTTTAATTGCAGTGAATTAAAAGCTTTAATTGATAATTCATAATTATTAGAATTTACCACGGCCAAGCTGGGCATGAGCACGGGCAAGGTGGCCTGCAGCCTGAGCTCCTATAAGGTTAACTTCTCCTGCAAGCACGGCAGCAGCTACAATTTCCGCAAATTTCTTAGAGTTTGTTCCGGGAACATCACCTGCCCCTGCAACGCCGAGAATATTCAAGCAATCTCTCTGGGTTCCAAGACCAGTGCCTCCCCCAACAGTTCCTACAGGTAGAGCAGGTAGAGTGACAGTACAGTGAATCTCTTCGTATTTTGTAAGTTCCATGCTTGTAATTGCAGTGCTTCCTTCGACAACATGGGCTGCGTCTTGTCCACAGGCTAGATATATCGCAGCAATAATATTTGCAGCATGGGCATTGAAGCCAAGCGCTCCTGCTCTTGCAGATCCAAGCAGGTTTTTGCTGTAGTTAACCTCAAACATGGACTCAGGAGTACATTTCAGAATTTCCTTGACAAGCTCTTTTGGAATCGTAACTTCGGCTACAACAGTTTTTCCCCTTCCTAATATTGTGCTGATCGAAGCCGGTTTTTTGTCGGTACACATGTTTCCTGAAACGGTAACAGGATGTGCGCCGAATTCATCTTCTATCAGGTGCGTCACTGCCTCAGTAGCTATAGTTACCATGTTCATGCCCATAGCGTCTTTTGTATCGTACGAGAACCTGAGATGTACATATGTGCCGACTACGAAGGGTTTTACAGAAAGTAATTTTCCAAAACGTGTAGTTTTTTCAGCAACGGTTTTCATTTGCTCAAAAACTTCAGGGCATTTTACCCACTCATAAAATTCCTTAGCCCTGATAAGGTTCTCAAGCTTAAAAACAGGTGCTCTGGTCATTTCGTCTTCAAATACCTTTACGTTTGCTCCTCCGGATTTTGTAATAACTGAACAGCCGCGGTTTACACCGGCAACAAGAGCTCCTTCTGTTGTAGCAAGTGGGATGTAATATTCAGAATTCGCATATTCACCCTTTACTTTCAGAAGCCCGGCAATTCCGAGAGGAATCTGAACTGCACCTATCATGTTCTCAATGTTCTTTTTTGATGCAACTTCTACATCCAGAGAATAATTTTGAATATGCTCAAACTCGAGTTTCATAAATTCTTGTATTGCAAGCCGTCTGAGTTTTACGGAAGTCAACGGATCTGCAAACTCCTCAACCTTGCGGAGGGCTAAATCCCCATCCAGAATTTTTTGTAAAAGGACTTTTTCTTCGTCATTTAAATCATAATCCTCTGAAAACATGAAAATCACCTGTTTAAATTATTTTTATGTTCATATCTTTAAAATTAGTTGATTGAAAGGCTGAAATATTCAGTGTTAATCAGTTATTTTAATATGTTTTGTACTAAAACCCATTTTTATCCTAATTATGTGATATTGGCATATAATTCATTCCTTAATGTGAGATCTCATATTTTGTTTTCTAAATGGGATAATATTGTATAAAACATAAAAAGTTATACATTTTTGTCAAAAGTTCATATTTTTAAAAATTAATCCATAAATCAAAATTGGTTTTCTGAATTTCAAAATTTGAGCAATCAACCTAGTTTTTTCATTGAATATTTTGCCACAAAAGTTATGCAGTTTGATCACGTTGTTGTGATGGTTTTCTCTTGGAAGAATTTGGAATATAACCAAAATCTATGATCCTTAAAGAAAATATTCTGAGATTAAAGGATGTTTCTATATCCAGATCACGAAATCTGAAATTGAAGCTTGCTTAAAAAAGAAGGTATTGATACTTAAACATAGTTATATATTATTAGAAAGTATATTTCTTCATGAACTGCCCCAGATGCAATAGTTCCAGTCACAAAAATAATGGTATAGTTGGTGGGCGTCAACGCTACAAATGCCATGATCCATGATTGTGGATATAACTATACAGTAGAGCTAAAATCAACTGCTTTTTCCACCTCTGTCAAAAAACAGGCTTTACAACTTTACCTTGAAGGATTGGGCTTTCGCTCAATAGGAAGAGTTTTAGGGGTGAGTCATGTTTCTGTCCAAAAATGGATCAAGAAATTTGGTCAGGAGTTAGAGGACCTAAAAAGTGAAAATGAGATATCTATTGTTGAAATGGATGAAATGCACACTTACATCGGTAACAAAAAAAAATATTGCTGGATCTGGATTGCTGTTGATAGAGTTGGGAAAAAGTTCATCAACTGCTCTTTTGGTAGCAGAGGAACGGAAACTGGAAAACTACTCTGGGAAAAATTGAAGAAAAAAGAGATTGGAGAAGTGATGACAGATCACTGGAGAGCATATGCAGAGTTTATTCCTGAAACGATTCATACTCAATCAAAAGCAGAAACATTTACAGTTGAAGGATATAACAGCATATTGAGGCATTTTCTAGCAAGATTGAGAAGAAAAACAAAGTGTTATACAAAAAGTCTTGAAATGCTAAAGTACTCGGTTATTCTATTGATGAAATAAAGAAATAAAGAACTAGATATAGTTAAGTAACAATACCAAAAATAAGTATCTAATAGTTAAATAAGAAAAGTAAAAAAGAACTGAAGTAGGATCTCCCTCATGTCCTACCACAGATCCTTGGAGGTTTTATGTTGTGGAGGTTTTATGTTGTTTTAAGACGTTTTGCCATTTTTGTTTTTGCCATTTTTGGTACTCCAGATTTACTGGTCTACTGAATTACTGTATCGTCTTCTCGGGATCCGCGTAAACTTCATGTTTACTGATAAAGGTTCCCTCTTTGAGATATTTAACTCTCATTTGTTGATGATTGGGGTCCATGATACACATCCAGATTTTAGAGACTCTCTTGAGTGATATTCCTTATGATATACTAATGGGAATTTAACACCAGAGTCTCTCTAGCTGCAGACATACACCTGCAATTTAGGAGTACGGATTCTTATTACCTTCTTTCTTATATTTATACTTTTCTTTTAACTAAGTTAAATTTAAATTCGATATGAGTAGCCATATATTAAAGCGCTACCAAAATTAAACTATTTATAATTGTCGTTTTTAGATGTTTTATGTAAAAATAACCTAAATTTTGTTTTTGAGATGATTTGAGGTTCTTATTGAGCTTGTCCAACTGAATTTATGTCATAAATCATAAAAAAATCATTGTAAATTTTTATTTTTTACACAAGGCCATTTTTAGAATAAGGAATATGACAGAAGGTATTGGTAATCAAAAATAGATATATATGCTTATAACATATATTTCTTCATGAACTGCCCCAAATGCAATAGTTCTAATCACAAAAAGAATGGTATAGTTGGCGGACGTCAACGGTACAAATGCCATGATTGTGGCTATAACTATACAGTAGAGCTAAAATCAACTGCTTTTTCCGCTTCTGTAAAAAGACAGGCTTTACAACTCTATCTTGAAGGATTGGGCTTTCGCTCAATAGGAAGAGTTTTAGGGGTAAGTCATGTTTCTGTCCAAAAATGGATAAAGAAATTTGGTCAGGAGTTAGAGAACCTAAAAAGTGAAAATGAGATACTATTGTTGAAATGGATGAAATGCACACTTACATCGGTAACAAAAAAATATTGCTGGATCTGGATTGCTGTTGATAGAGTTGGGAAACAGTTTATCAACTGCTCTTTTGGTAGCAGAGGGACGGAAACTGGAAAACTACTCTGGGAAAAATTGAAGAAAAAAGAGATTGGAGAAGTGATGACAGATCACTGGAGAGCATATGCAGAGTTTCTTCCAGAAAAGAGTCATACTCAATCAAAAGCAAAAACGTATACTGTTGAAGGATATAACAGCATATTGAGGCACTTTTTAGCAAGGTTGAGAAGAAAGACAAAGTGTTATACGAAGAGTTTTGAAATGCTAAAGTACTCGGTTATTCTATTGATGAAATACAGAAAGAAAGAGTTAACTATGTTTAATTAACAATACCTGACAGAAATATGACCGAAATATGACAGAAATATGGCAACAAAAAATACTACTGAAAAAGACTAATGTTTCATAGATATATGATTATATAAAGAAAAGTAAATGAAAAAGGAACACATGGTGATGTACAAAGGGAATATAAAGAACCATGATAGGTGGTTGTAGATATGAATGAGGGTTCAAAGGATAAGAGGAAAATAAATATAATCTTCCGGCCACATATGGTAGAAAGAACCTCAGAATGGAAGCTTTTCAGGTAGTAAACTATATCGTCCCTATCCAGTATTGTGGCAGGCCTTGGATAAACATTTTTTTGTATATAGATCAATTTAACTCTGGACAAAATCTTTATTTAAATACATTTTTATAAATACCATCATAAATAAAATGGATTTAAAAGGTGAGTATATTCTATCTTGTTTCATTTTCCAAAGGATGGGAAATATGCAAGCATGTCTGATCACTTTTTATCCATTAATGGCATTAACTTAAGATTTTGCATAGGATGGGGATATGATTGAAAGCAATAGTAGTTTATCTTAGTACCTCGGGGAATACAAAAGCTATGGCTGAAGCAATAGCTAGTGGAATTGAATCAAAACATGTAGATGCAAAAGCTATTAGCTTTTATGAAGTCAAACTCGAAGACCTTAATGAAGCTGATGCAATTGCAGTTGGTTCTTCTACTTTTTACTATAAGATGTTACAGCCTCTGGAAAAATTCATGGACGAAACTCTTGCTTCTACAAACCCAAAAGGGAAATTAGGAGCTGCTTTCGGTTCTTATGGGTGGAGCGGAGAAGCTCCCATAATAATAGCCGAAAAAATGCGAGAGATGGGAATGGTAGTTATAGATCCTGTACTCAGAATACTTCATAAGCCCACTGATAAGGATATACAGGAATGCAAAAGGCTTGGTATCGACATTGCCGAGAAGCTAAAGCATGGAAGCAGCAAAAAGCCGCAGCCACAAAGAGCACCAGGTTAACTTTGTTTTTAACGCAATAAGAACAATAAACGCAATAAGAGCAATAAATACAGATTACCTGGTAACACAACCATAAAACGAAATTATTCAGAATTAATTTAATCCATAAAAAATCACCAAAGACATGGAAAACTATAAAAATATGCCAATTTTTCCATATATTTTTAGTGATATGAACTTATTTTATTTTTAGAGTTATAAAATTAATTTAATATTAATGTTTATATATATAGTTGTATATAAATTTATTTAGTTATTTAGTTATTGTACTTTATATAGTTATTTATTTATTTATTTATTGTACTTTATTCATGAGGCACCTGAGTAATCTGTGTGGAATTTTTGAGCAGCTCTTCAAAAAGTTCATTTCCGAAGTTAAGGGCTGAAGATTCATAACTTACCAGGCTTTCTCTATCGAAATGCTTCTTATTTTTTGGGAAAAGAGAAAACATGGTAAATCTGTCGGTTACTGTAAGATTAGCGATTCTGAGGTCTCCAGAGTAAAGGAAAAACTTCACGTTTTCTAAAGCCAGAATATTCCGAAAGTCTTCAGGGTAATCCTTTGAGTAATACTGAAAAACAGATTTGGAAATAAGAAAGGAGAGTTTAACTCCACTTTTGCCAAGTTCCTGGCATATAGAAATAAGTGAGGGATCAAAATAAGCTATGCATTCAAGAATAACATTAGATTTAGATAGGTTTTCAACGATTTCTGGATCAAGCTCGAACATTCTCTCTAGATCGGGCTGAATCAATTTACATTTATTGAGCTCTCCAAGCCGTTTTCGGAAAAGAAGAGGAATTCCCTGCAAATCTCTTTCAGTCCAGTAATCAAAATTATCCTCAAAGACTTCAATTATGCTGACGAAAGGTTGCATTTTTTCAACAAGTACTTTTCCTATAAGCGAGAGCTTGTAGTTTTTGTCTTCTTGAATAACTAGTGATTTTTCTTTTAATTTCTTTATCTGCGGTAGGATGGCAGTGGACTTTACGTTAAGGGATTCCTTGATTTCATCCATGTTTTTTGGCCCGTCTTTAAGAAATAACAATAACTGCTTTCGCTTGTCAGAAAGAAAAATCAGCTCTAAAAGTTCTAGTTGCAACCCTTTAGTCTCCTTTCAAATTTTCTGTGACTAAAAAGATTAGAGATATCAAAGGTATATAAGTTACTACTGTTTTTATTATTTTGTTTATATATACTATCAATATCTTTTATATTAGTTTTTTTATCCAGAATATAATCCGAAAATAAGGAGCAGACAAAAAGTGACTTAACATGTTTTAATAAACAAAATACTTACTATAAAAACATGCAAACCATTTATAATAAAAACAGATGGGGTCTCTCTGACTTGAAACACTCACGCTATTGTTCAAGGTCAGGGAGCCTACTCAAGCTCTTTAATTTGAATATTTTAGCTGAAACTGGATAACTTGTAATTCAAATATATGAGACTATTTTTGTGGCTTTATCTGTACTCAAGGATTTTATGGAAATTCTAACCTGTGTTATTCAGGCGGAAGCTTCCTTGGTCAGGATATAAGCAATCATCTCAGGATTGAGTTTGCTTTCCCTTGAGACTTTTTCTTCAATTCTCTCGGCAGGCGTACCCTCAGATTTCAGTTCCCTTATTTTCTCAATAACTGAAGATGGAATGCTGTAGTATTCATTAATGTCTTTCCTGTGACCCCATACATCGCCTTCAATAAGCTGAATCCTCTGCATCTCAAGGAACATTTCTATAGATTTTGATACCGTGCGCCTGTAAGATTTGGGTAATTGAATGACTTCAATTTTCGGACAGGTTTCAACCAGTGCAAAAATGTCTTTGTTCGAAGGTCTAAAGGCTAAGTGAACAACACGTTCATTAGGATTAAGAGTGAATATTTCCTCTCTAGAACTAACTACTCGTATCTTCATGTATTTAATTCCCCCACTATAAAGTTCTCAGTTTTTACCTCAATATAATCTATATAGACTTATTATAAATATTTATCTGCCCGCCCATTTATTATTTACACAGTAATTCAGGTTTCTATATTCATTCTTATAGTGTATTCTATAGTTTATTTAACTTTAAATTGACCTTACTATTCCTTTTGTTATATTTGTCGTTGGCGTTAATTTAGAGAATTATTCTAATATTGTTAGGTCTTATTACTTTGAGGCTAGTACCTCCTTAAAATGCTATTCACTATCATTAGTGTTCTAGAATATACAAAAATGAGAAAATAAGAGAAAAGCCTACAAGCCTATCTATTAGGAAGATCCAAAGGCCTATGGAGCTGGACTGTAGACCGAATCTCTCAAAGGGATATGTCAAAAGCATTTAAATCTATCACTAGTAATTTAACAAGTTAGATTTTAACCTACAATTAAATTGCTTTTGATATTATTGCACAGAACTATAGTTACGCAAATGGGTGGTTTGCAGTATCTTTTTTAGCAAGTGCTTCTTCGACAGAAGGCTTACCTTCCATAGCCCTTAATATCGCAAGCTTTGTTGCCTCATAGTTATATTCATAAACTTTGTCCTTGTCTTTTGCGTCCCATTCAATAAATACGGAAACTATAATAAAAGTGTCATCAGCCTGTTCTTCAGGGAGCACGCCATCAGCTACAGAATCCATGACTGCCTTTGCAATCGCAGCTTGAGCAGGTCCGAACATAAGGGCTGCTTGCGAAACATTTTTTATAGTCACTTTGTTTACTAGGAGAGTTACAGGTTTGGGCTGGACATTTGGTTCCAGGACTGCAAGAAGTGGGGTATGGCCCTGTCTGGGCATTGCAAGTGAATTAATAAATGCTGTTTCAACTGGTCCTCCTCTAGGTCCGATAA
The DNA here is from genome assembly GCA_963727895.1 of uncultured Methanosarcinaceae archaeon. Taxonomy (GTDB): domain Archaea; phylum Halobacteriota; class Methanosarcinia; order Methanosarcinales; family Methanosarcinaceae; genus Methanosarcina. The sequence goes on from CAVSHT010000003.1 coordinate 132,935, forward strand.
CAAGATCTATGTGTGCAACTTCAGGACCGGAACCAACGAGAGCTTCTCCTATCATACTTTTTAATATATTTTTCACCATATTTAACACCTCAGCTTATATACGAAAGAAAGCTTAATACCCAAAATCGCCGGAAAGAAAGGTAATTCTTTTCCAGATTCATCAATAAGATAGCGAATAGGTATTCAGACATAATATGTTCCTATTACAGGAAATGGTTTTCTGTAATACTAAATATACACATACATAAATAATTTGGTAATTCTATTCTTTATGACAATGAAATCTCGATTTTGGAATAATTAATGAGCTTTTTGTAGGCAGTATTTTTTATATTATATATTGGAAAATAAAATTGGTTTTGAAATCATCTTTAAAATAGATAGCTCTAAAATGAAGCTTTAATAGGTAATATCTGTTGTAATCCACAATAACATTATTTAACTCTTAAACTAGTTGTTTAAAAAGAAATGTCTGAAAGGATCTCAAGTCTTTTATTCCAGTGATCTAAACCTCTTTTTGCTGCATACCAATCGAAAAAGCTGCTTTCTTTACTTATATTTTCATTTTTGAACTTTTTCCGGAGCTCATTAGAACTAAACCCTACTTTTGTTTCGAAATCTCTGCAGATTGCAGTATAACGTTTGACTTTATATTTTGCAACATGTTTTTCGTGTTCAAGAGCTGATTGGATAGTTTCAGTCACTTCCTGAGGTGAGAAACTGGTGTTGATATTGATCGTAATACTCATATGTACCCCATAAAATTAGTCATCGATTACAATCTATAATTAGAAATTAATTGATTTATACTTTTTAGCTATTACAAAGTTTCTATTTATTTCTATATTACCAGTTTTCTAAAAATTAGACTTGTTGTGCAGAGAACTTCGTATTAAAGATTTTCCAAAAAAGTTGTAAAGACTGAAATTTAAATCTCTTTTACCTCAATAGCTTCTTTTTGCATATGTAAAAAAAGGTCAGTGCCCCATTTGAGGGCTTGTTGCTCGGAACTGAATAAGCTTTCGTGTTCAAAAGACTTTACTTGAGGGAAAACAGTAAGCAAAAAAAATCTGTCTGTAACCGTAAAACCTGCAAGTTTCGAATTTTTTGGGAAAAGAGAAAGATTTACGTGGTCAGACTCAATCAGAGTTTGCAAGTTTTCACTGTAATCAGCTTTAAACCTATTTAGCACGGGTTCGGTGAGCATTAAAGAAATCTCGATCTTGTTTTTTTCAATTTCCTTATAGAGAGATATATAAGAAGGATGAAAATAAGAACTGAAACCTAAGATCTGTCTCGAAAGGAAAAGATTTTCCACAAATTTAGGGTCAAGTTCAAACATATGACTCAGATCAGGACGGATAAGTTTACAGTTTTTCAATTCATATATCCTATTTCTTAAAACCTGAGGAATTCCTTCTAAATTTCGTCGTGACCAGTAGTCAAAGTTATCTTCGAGTACTTCCAGAGTCTCCAAAAGAGGTGGCATTTTTTCTACAATTACCTTCCCCATAACAGAAAGCTCATAAGTATGATTTTTCTGTATCACCAATTTTCGGTCCTTAAGTTTTTTTAGTTGTGGAAGAATTGCAACCGAATCTGTACAGAGATGTTCCTGGATGTCACTTATGGACCTGGGCCTATCTTTGAGAAAAATCAGAAGGTTCCTTCGTCTTTCAGACCGAAAGATAAGTTCCATTAATCCGATTTTTGTGCCCATCTTAACACCATAAAAACTAACAATGCGAATATAGTGTGGAAGTTATATATACATTTTCATTAATTTTCAAAATGCTAAAGAGTATTTTATGGGGACGAAAAGCATTTAAAGAGATCTAAACACTAAATTAATGTTATATTTATTCTTAAACTGCCTTACTTTACAACTAAAGTTAATTATGAAACAACTTTGAACAATTTGAGGAACTATTTATGCTCAAAGTTGTCTTTAGTATAATACAAAAACATAATAATATATATCAAGAAGTAGTTTTTAATTGCTTACAAAGAAGTGTATAAGTTTGTGAATAATTTATAATCTAATATTTTTGAGAAGAGCTAACCTTTTTTTCCAGTGGTCAAGTCCTCGCTTTGCAGCATACCACTCAAAATACTTATCCTCACCGACAAGTTCTCCAGCTTCAAATCTTTGTATGAATTCTGTAGAAATCAGATCATAAAGATCCTCAAATTTGTCGCAGATCATTGAGTAACGATCTATCTTGTATTTTGCAAGATGTTTCTCATGTTCCAGGGCCGAGTGAATAGCCTCGCTTGCTTCCTGAAGCGAGTAATCGGTATCAATCTGCAAAGTGATATCCATGTTTATCCCATAGAAGAGTTATTGCTGATACTAAAAAATCATTATATATCTCTTTTTCTATTTGTAGATAAGGTACTTTTTTATGGGTCACATCTTACTTGCACCTTATGTTTTCACAAACTAATAATCTTTTACCTCCTTTGAGGGAAAATATTATTTAAAAGGTTTGCCGATTTTCTTAATAAAAATCCAGAATATTAACCGGGAATGGTTCTAAAACGCAAAAACAATATCAAAGATCACATCGAATCTCAAATACAAGAATATCAAAAATACTATGAAGAGAGATCGGAAGATATTAAGAAGAGTAAAATAAGAGAAAATAAAAAGAAAAATAGGAAAATGAAAAAATTCAGAACAGATAGCTTTTGTAGAAAGTGTCTGTTTTAATGTAAAGATACACAGTTATTAGTTCTTCACTACTGCGGGAATTTTCCCTGAATTCTCCAGGTTTCTGTAAACGAATGCTGAAGAGTAAGCAAGCAGCATGAACTTAAAACCCACGAGAAAATCCATCTCGATGAACTTTAAAATCATACCTACGAAGAACGTAAACTGTATGGCACACAGAACCACTCCGGTTACTGTAAACATCTTTTGACTACTACTATCACTACTGTCTGGATCATCGGATTCTTCTGACATCTTGTTTCAAACCTCGCAAATAAAGGTGCTAAGAGTACTCTTTATTAGCTTGTGTCTTAGTTTGTTTTTATTTGTTCTAATTTGGTTTTGTGTTTTATTATCAAGCCTTACTGCAAGCAGGTTTCAACGAACTCAAAAATTAAATAGGGTCCTCGTAGAAGCATATTGACTTGCTCTTATAGAGATCCAAAAATGAGAAAAAAGCTGAAAACTCCAATGGATGCATCTGAAGATTCAGTTTTACATTGATCCTCTGGTGCAACATTATTTGAAAAAACACTCTCCGAATTAGAGACTTTTATACAGTATCTATATTTCTTGTGGATGGTATATATAACTTGCGAGGAAACACAGGAGAATAACGGGATTGATACTGATTTTCTAATTACTTCTTTGAAATTCACAATCAATTTCGAGATTATATCCATCTTTCTATTTCATATATCCAAAGTATTATTTTGCTGCGCATACCAGTCAACGAAAATAGATTTTCTCCAACTTATTATAAATTTCATTTTTGTATAGATAGATACTAACCTATAATTCAACTTTTAGGTAAATAATCAACTCCATTCAGCTTTTTTAACTAAAATATCGTTTGAAATATATGTTTAACAAAAACTGACCAATTTAACCTATTTTTGCATATTCATAATTTAATTTACTAAATAATTAATGGTAATTAGATTTTTTAAGAAATATAGGTTCATTAAAGTTATAATCTCATGATTAATACACTTATTTGATTTTGAATTTAACTAATTCATAATTTTTTTGATAGGGGGTTCGGGAATTTATGAGAAGTACAAAATGAGGCTTTTACTTTTTCATCTCAGCTATCTTGATTTATTTTTTCCTTGCCGCCTCTCAAAGATCGATAACAGTGTCAATAAAGAGTATAACAAATTTTCAATTTGAAATAAATGAATAAGTCTTGTGAGAATGTTTATGAAGAATATATTAAAAGCCATAGCAGTATTCCTCTTCATCATTACTATTGTCTTAGCAGCCGGCTGTACTGAAAAAATCGGCAGCAAAGGTAAATCTAAGGCAAATACTAACCTTATAACAGATCAGGTAGTAACCGAAGCTGACAGCGGAAAAACGATTTCCCTAAATAAAGGAGAAAAGTTTACTGTTAGCCTTAAAGAAGAGCCATCATCAGGTTATTTATGGGAACTTAACCTGAGCAATGGGCTGAGTATTCTTGAAGATACATATATAGAAAGTCTAAACCCTCAACACATTGCAGGTATCCCCGGAACTCATTTATGGATAATTGAAGCCACATCTCCGGGCAGCCAGAAGATAACTGGCATATATAAAAAGTCCTGGGAGAAGCCAACCGGCAATGAAGAGAAATTCACATTAACTGTTGAGGTTGAGTGAGAGGAGTTTTTACTTTTCAGGTTACATTTTTTTTATTTGAAAGATTTGTGGAGCTGAAAACTTTTGTGATCTTTACAAACTTGAAAATACTCTATAATATCACTGATAGAAGTTTCTTTTTCATGTGTTCAAATCTATACTACCTTCTTCCGTAATCCAATTTGTCACTCTCTTCAATGTACTCCTATGCTTAATTCTCATTTATCAGGCTTCTTCAAGGATTAAATCCGAAATCTTCTTTTAACTTCTTCTATATTAACGAAAGATTGTGGTTCAACCACATCTAAAGGCTAATTATCAATAATCTATACTATGTTCTAATAATCTTTTGTATAAAGAGTCATAGGTTTATTATGACTGAATAGTTACAGAAAAAAGCAAAAGATGGGAAAGAAATGAAACATTTAGAAGTTGTAGCAGGGATAATCATTTATGAGGATCAAATTCTTTGTATGCAAAGAGATGCTAAAAAATATGATAATTTGTCTTATAAGTATGAGTTTCCTGGGGGTAAAGTTGAGCCTGGAGAAACAAAGATTCAAGCCCTGATTCGCGAACTACGTGAAGAAATGGAGATTGAAATAAACATATATGAAAATGACTTTTTTATGACAGTGATCCACCAGTACCCAGATTTTGAAGTCACTATGCACAGCTATATTTGCCGAGTAAGTAATCCTGAATTCATCAGAAAAGAACATATTAATCATGTATGGTTAAAACGCTCAGACATCGGCAAACTAGATTGGGCACCCGCAGATCAATCGATTGTAACAAAATTGATGTCGAAGTGATAATACGCATAATCGTAAAAAACTACAAAATGGAATAGAATATGGCTTTTTAGATTCTTCCATTATAGTACTTGAAGAATATAAGACCAGGTTGCTTAGTAATGATATTAGCAGAGGTGAAAAAGTTTTAACATCGGTGGTAGCTGACCTTATTAAATGCGATGAGTTCATGATTTATGTGGCGTTTATAACAAGCAGTGGAGTAACAGTGTTGTTAAACACTCTAAGCGACCTGGAACAACTTGGTGTGAAGGGTCGGATTATTGCATCTCAATATCAGAATTTCACAGATCCTATTGCCCTAAAGCGTTTACTACATTTTAAGAATATTAAGTTGCGTATAGTCACCGAAGATAAAGCTAATATGCACACTAAAGGATATATTTTTAGAAAAGGCGAAAAGTATTCAATTATTATTGAAAGTAGCAACCTTACACAAAATGCTCTTTGTGAGAATAAAGAATGGAATCTTAAAGTTAGTTCCTGCCGTACTGGTGGAATAGTAAACAACGTTGTTTTTGAATTTGAAGCCATGTTTGAACTTGCAACGACGGTTGATGATAATTGGCTTGCTAAATACTCACACATTTACCGTACCGCAAAAGAATCTAAACATATGGCAGCATTATCTGTCGAAAAAGAAACAATTAAACATACAACTATTAACCCAAATAGGATGCAAGTTTCCGCATTGGAGGCTTTATCCAATCTGCGCAGTCACAATGCTGAGCGCGCTTTGGTAATTTCGGCTACTGGAACCGGAAAAACATATTTGTCGGCGTTTGATGTTAGAACTATTAATCCTAAAAAATTCCTATTTGTTGTTCATCGTGAGATCATTGCTAAAGATGCAATGGAGAGTTACAAGCGTATAATCCAAAACGGAAAAAGTATGGCTGTAATGAGTGGCGGTAACAAAGCAAACGCTGACTATATATTTGCTATGATCCAAACACTATCAAAGGATGAAGTTCTTTATCAGTTTCGTCCAGATGAGTTTGATTATATTGTATTTGATGAAGTTCATAGAGCTGGTGCTTCTTCGTATCAAAAAGTTTTCAACTATTTTAAGCCCAGATTCTTGTTGGGTATGTCGGCAACACCAGAGAGAACAGACGGATTTGATATCTTCAAGATGTTTGATTATAACGTCGCTTACGAAATTCGTCTCCAGCAAGCAATGAAGGAAGGAATGATATGTCCCTTCCACTATTTTGGAATTTCCGAACTCACAATAGATGGTAAGGTCATTGGAGACAAGGCGGAATTCAGCAAGCTAACATCTAAGGAGAGAGTGCGCAATATTATTGAAAAGATAGAGTACTATGGATTCAGTGGTGATCGTGTAAAAGGTCTAATATTCTGCAGTAGAAAAGAGGAAGCTGTTGCACTATCTACAAAATTTAATGAATATGGATATCGAACCTGCGCACTTCTTGGCATTGACAATCAGATTGAGCGTGAATCTGCAATAAAACGACTTGAGCAAGATGAGTATGAAAGTGCACTCGATTATATTTTTACCGTTGACATTTTTAATGAAGGAGTGGATATACCGGCTGTAAATCAGGTTGTCATGCTTAGACCTACTCAATCCGCAATTATCTTTGTCCAGCAATTAGGCAGAGGCCTGCGTAAAAAGGAAAACAAGGAATACGTTGTTGTCATTGATTTCATTGGTAACTATGAGAAGAACTTTTTAATTCCGATTGCCCTTTCCGGAGATCAAACTTACAACAAAGATACAATACGCAGATTTGTTACTGAAGGTAATCGTGTAATTCCTGGTTGTTCAACAGTAAACTTTGATGCGATAACTCGTGAACGTATTTATGCTTCTATTGATCAAGCTAACTTTAATGATTCAAAACTAATCAAAGAATCCTATCTGTCTCTTAAACAACGTCTTGGCAGGATTCCTCGGTTAGAAGAGTTTGCAGAATATGGTTCTGTTGATATTATTCGCATTTTTGATAAATTTGGTTCATATCATAATTTTCTCAGACGTCATGAAAAAACATATGCAATAAACCTTTATTCAATTGAATCGACATATATTGAGTTTATTTCCACAAGATATGCTAATGGCAAAAGACCGCATGAACTTGAGTTCATCAAGTTACTTGTTAATGGTCATCCAGATCCAATTGCTGGATTTAAGGAAGTAATGAATACAAAATATTCAGCAATTAAATTCACTGAACAAACTATAACTTGTGTCTTAAATCAAATGATGCAAATGTTTGCCAAAGGTACAGGAAAGAATGCTTATCGTTCAGCTGTCTTCGTAAACAGGACAAACTCTGGTGAATATAAGATCTCAAAAGAATTTTCTACGCTTCTTACAAATAACAAATTCGAGGCAATGGTACTAGATTTGATAGCGTTAGGATTAGAAAGAAATACCTTGTTATATGGCGAACGATATCAAGATACAAATATTCAGCTTTACCAAAAATACACATATGATGATGTATGCAAATGTTTAGATTGGCCTCAGGGAGAGGTTTCATTGAATATTGGTGGATACAAATTCCACAAGGTAACTAATACATACCCTGTCTTTATAAATTATAACAAAAAAGATGATATTGAGGACACAATCAAGTACGAAGACCGCTTTCTGTCGCCATTCTCACTTATTGCAATTTCCAAATCAGGTAGATCTATATCTTCTGATGATGTCCAGCAAGCTTTAAATGCCCAAAAAAACGGTGTAGACTTGTGCTTGTTTGTTCGTAAAAATAAGGATGATAAAATTTCAAAAGAGTTCTACTACTTAGGCCGTATGTTCGCTAATGGATACATAAAAGGGTATTGTTAACTAAACATAGTTAACTTTTTATTTCTGTATTTCATCAATAGAATAACCAAGTACTTTAGCATTTCAAGACTTTTTGTATAACACTTTGTCTTTCTTCTCAACCTTGCCAAAAAGTGCTTCAATATGCTGTTATATCCTTCAACAGTATACGTTTCTGCTTTTGATTGAGTATGGATCTTTTCTGGAAGAAACTCTGCATATGCCCTCCAGTGATCTGTCATCACTTCTCCAATGTCTTTTTTCTTCAATTTTTCCCAGAGTAGTTTTCCAGTTTCTGTTCCTCTGCTACCAAAAGAGCAGTTGATGAACTTTTTTCCAACTCTATCAATAGCAATCCAGATCCAGCAATATTTTTTTTGTTACCGATGTAAGTGTGCATTTCATCCATTTCAACAATAGATATCTCATTTTCACTTTTTAGGTCCTCTAACTCCTGACCAAATTTCTTTATCCATCTTTGGACAGAAACATGACTCACCCCTAAAAATCGTCCTATTGAACGAAAGCCTAATCCTTCAAGGTAAAGTTGTAAAGCCTGTTTTTTAACAGAGGCGGAAAAAGCAGTTGATTTTAGCTCTACTGTATAGTTATAGCCACAATCATGGCATTTGTAGCGTTGACGCCCGCCAACTATACCGTTCTTTTTGTAATTAGAACTATTGCATCTGGGGCAGTTCATGAAGAAATATACTTTCTAATAGTATATAACTATTTTTGTTTACCAATGCCCATAAAAGAATTTGTCATGCCAAATACAACCAAAAAAGCTGTGGAAATTGGCTATTCTCTTCAAACGCCTATCAGGGATGACATCTTTAACTACTTAGTTGGGTAACTTGCATAGACATTCAACTTGCCAGATTAACAAAAGTGATGTGTATATATCCGTTCTTCTGAAAAATCAATATTACAGTGAAGCTCTTTTGGAAAAAACGCTCTCCGACTTTTATTCTAACTTTAAGATACTTTGACCGTTCCTATTTTAACCCTACTTCCCGCACTATTATAGGTATTAAGAAACAAACATAGGTATTAAGAAACAAACTTGAACTTTGGTATACAAATATAATTTTTAAAACTTGTTTGGACTTCTCTTCTTCTTCTGAGACTACACCTTTAAATCTCATCCCTCCCTTTTCTACCCCATAATATAACTCTTATAAATTTTATTTGGTGATTTTTTTATGAAGAATAGGCTTTACAAAGATTATCCTGATGATTTCGGGGAGCTTACTGTTGACGTTTTACATATGGATCTTGTGTTTGATGTTTATGATGACAGGACGAATGTGAAGTCCGTGCTCAAGGTCCGGACAAAGGATGCTCCTATAGAGAAGCTGGAACTAAACTGCAGAGACCTTGAGATCAGGGCTGTAAGCTGCTTCCAGTGCGAGGTTTCTTACAGATACCGGAAAGATGATGCGATTCTTGAAATCACCTTCAGGGACGAAATTCAACCGCATAAAGAGGTTTCTGTCATAACGGATACGGTTTGCAGGCCGACGCGAAATATCCTTGAAGGGCTTTATTACGACGAAACGCCGGCAGGTGCTCCTCCTCAGCAGATCACGCAGTGTCAGCAGTGGGGGTTCCAGAGAATTGTGCCTTGCATTGATGATATGGCCGCAAAATGTACTTACAAAACTACAATTATTGCGGATTCACGGTACACGAACCTCATTACGAATGGAGATGTCGTGGTTGAGAGGCATACCGTAAAGCCTGGGCGAGACAAAATCGTATATGATAACACAGTCACACCGATGGCAACTTATCTCTTTTTCCTGGGAGTTGGGACTTATGCAACTTTTAAACGGGAATTTGAGTACCCTGACGGAGGCACTTTCATGCTGGAACTGCTTGCGCCGCCTGAGTCAGATAAAGATGCAGCCGAAAAAGCACTTGACATTCTGCACGATGCTGTTATGTGGATTTACTTTTTCACAGGGCCTGAACAGTTCGATAAAGAGAAGCTGCCTGTCAGGAAAGATCTCTGGGAACTTGTCCGCCTGAGAGAAAAGATAAAACTTGAGGCAAATCCTGAATCTAATCTGGAAGAACTTCAAAAAATAAGGGATAAGCTTGCCGAGCTTGACAGAACCATCAGTCCTGGATACAGGTACACGGGTACAGTATACAGAGAAATCGGAATGCAGAACTCAGATTTCGGAGGCATGGAAAACGTAGGGAATACAACCATCACCACAAACCGCATAATGCCTTTTCCGCAGATTACTGATCCTGCTTTTGAATATATGGCCAGAGTTAAGGTTCACGAATATTACCATAATCAGAATGGGTCAGAGGTCACAGGACAAAGCCCGTTTGAGATCTGGCTTAACGAAGCCGTAACAGTTCATATTGAAGAACAGCATCATGCGTTCCTCTTTGGCGAGGATTACGACAGGCTTGACAGGGTGCTTGAACTGCTTGCACCGGCTTCAGGTACATTTGCCCTGGATTCCGGGGCAGCTTCCATGCCAATAATTCCTGAAGGCTTTAACGATCCAAATGACCTGATTACCGCAGTCACTTACGTAAAAGCTCCGGAATACGTGCGTATGGTTGAGACTCTTATAGGCAAAGATACTTTTGTAAGAGGTCTTGACAGGTACTTTAAAAAGTTCAAGCATTCCAATGCAACTACTCATGACTGGATTGAAGCTATGGAAGAAGAAAGCGGGCAGCCTTTAAAAGAAATGTCTGATACATGGCTGAGACAGATAAAGTTCCCAGTAGTTGAAGTTTCAGCTGAATACGATAAAGCTGCCAGAAAGTTCAAGTTCTTCGTCAAACAAAAAGTTCCAGAAGGCTTCATACCCTGGGAATTTCCGTTTAGGGCAGCTCTGGTTGATGAAAACGGAAACGATCTTGTCGAAATCCTGGAAAGAATTTCAGGGGAGACTTCAGAGATTACGGTTGAAAATGTGGATATGCCAGCTTTCTTATCTCTCAACAGGGGCTATTCTTTCTACGGAAAACTCGTATACAGGGCAAGCAACGATGAGCTCATGAAGCAGGTAAGAAAAGACACTGATACCATCGGCAGGTTTACGGCCTTCTATACTCTTGTTGACAGGGAAAAACTCAGGCTTCTTAAAAATTCCGAAGCAAAGCCCTCTGAAGACTTTATCGAACTCTATTACAGGCTTCTCAATGACCGGCAGCTCCTCGAAAAAGCAGGAGGGCAGTTCCTGACCATTTTTGAATCTGTAGAAGATGAAGAGTTTGCCCACAGTTACCAGGAACTTTATGATGTTAAGACAGAAACTCCTGAAAGCCGTTGCCTGGAAGTACAGGAATTCTGTGATCTCTGCCTATCGTTTCTTTGAAGACGCCTCGGTCCCCAGGGATTCAACTCTTGAGGAGACAGCAAGAGTAATCAAAAACAGGCAGGCTAAAAATGTCTGTCTTGGCATCCTTGCAACTCTTGATACTCCTGAGATTCATGCAATGATAAAACAGCAGTTCGAAACTGCAACCTGTGCAACGGACCGGCTGAGCGCATTTGCTGCATACCTGAACAGTTCGGCGCCCGACAAAATTGAAGTCCTGAGAGCCTTTGAAGCGGAGTCAAAGAAAAATCTCGTTGCCTGGGAAGCTTTCCTCTCTGTAATAGGAAGCAACAGCAGCATTGACGCAGTGGAACTCGTAAGGGAAATGGAAAGGTCAGACGCTTTCAGGATCGAGCAGACAAATGACCAGCGTGCCCTTTATGGAAGCTTTGCCCGCAACCGGAAAAAATCACTTCAGACCGAGGAAGGCAGGGCTCTCTTTGCAGAAATCCTGAGAAAACTTGCTCCTGTAAACGAATACACTACAGTCAATTTGCTCAATGCTTTTGCAAATATAGACCTGATGGAGACAAAATACCATATTCCACTGGTAAATATCCTGGCAGACCTTCTCGGAGAACTTGACTCTCAGAAGTTCCCAAGTGTGTACAACAGAATACGAAAACTTCTGCTGGGAGCTCCTAAAGCTGTCAAAACATACAGTATAGAGCATGGAGAAATTCCGGGTCTGAATCCGGAAAAGAAATAAAATTTTTCGGAGAAACAGGTTATTCAAAAGCATTAGTTCGGAATAATCGAGCACTATAAACAAAATAAGGTAATTCCGACGGATCTGGAAATAAAGGATTTCGGAAATGAAAAATCTGAAAATACCCCTATCTTTCCGGAAATTTGTTTTTGTACCTATTCAATGATATTCTGATTTTTTTGCTTCAAATTTTCCTTCTGATCTCTAGAATCGCTTCTCAGGTTATATTCCCGTAAAAAAACAGTTTATCTCATTTGGAGATATTTACTGAAATTATTTACTGAATATATTGAGTTTTGAAATTGAATTTTAAAATCAAATACAGGAAGAATATTGGCTTTGATACTTAAACATAGATATATATTATTAAACAGTTCTATCTCATTTGGAGATATTTACTGAAATTATTTACTGAATATATTGAGTTTTGAAATTGAATTTTAAAATCAAATACAGGAAGAATATTGGCTTTGATACTTAAACATAGATATATATTATTAAACAGTTCTATCTCATTTGGAGATATTTACTGAAATTATTTACTGAATATATTGAGTTTTGAAATTGAATTTTAAAATCAAATACAGGAAGAATATTGGCTTTGATACATAAACATAGATATATATGCTTATAACTGATATTTCTTCATGAACTGCCCCAGATGCAATAGTTCTAATTACAAAAAGAATGGTATAGTTGGCGGGCGTCAACGCTACAAATGCCATGATTGTGGCTATAACTATACAGTAGAGCTAAAATCAACTGCTTTTTCCGCCTCTGTTAAAAAACAGGCTTTACAACTTTACCTTGAAGGATTAGGCTTTCGTTCAATAGGACGATTTTTAGGGGTGAGTCATGTTTCTGTCCAAAGATGGATAAAGAAATTTGGTCAGGAGCTAGAGGACCTAAAAAGTGAAAATGAGATATCTATTGTTGAAATGGATGAAATGCACACTTACATCGGTAACAAAAAAAATATTGCTGGATCTGGATTGCTATTGATAGAGTTGGAAAAAAGTTCATCAACTGCTCTTTTGGTAGCAGAGGAACGGAAACTGGAAAACTACTCTGGGAAAAATTGAAGAAAAAAGAGATTGGAGAAGTGATGACAGATCACTGGAGGGCATATGCAGAGTTTCTTCCAGAAAAGATCCATACTCAATCAAAAGCAGAAACGTATACTGTTGAAGGATATAACAGCATATTGAAGCACTTTTTGGCAAGGTTGAGAAGAAAGACAAAGTGTTATACAAAAAGTCTTGAAATGCTAAAGTACTTGGTTATTCTATTGATGAAATACAGAAATAAAAAGTTAACTATGTTTAGTTAACAATACCAGAATATTTATTCCAGAGATAATAAATCTAATCAGGAAGCTTTTTTGGAGTTCAATACAGGAAGCTTTTTATTGATTTCAATATTTGGTTTTTAAGGGGGGATTAAAAGGACATTTCAATATTTTGAAGGCTTGTTAATCGAGGCATTCTCTTTCTCTATTCAATATCATGGGCTCTTTTCTCATAATATACGGTGGCATCAGGTCAATGTTTGGGGTTTTTCTCATTGAAGTTTTAAAGAAACCTCAAAGCTATCAGGAAGTAAGAAAAGAGCTTACAAACAAAATCGTCTTTGGACTTGAATTTTTCATTGCAGCCGATGTTCTTGAAACAGTACGAAATCCTTCTCAGGAAGAACTGCTTCTGCTTGGTATGGTCGTATTGATAAGGACAGTTCTTGGTTATTTCCTCAGCAAGGAAGTTGTGGAATGTCAGCTTGATTGAAACACAGTTGTGGAATACTAGCGATTGAAACATGGTTGAAACATTGAAATCCTTCAAGATGGTATTTCTGTCGCTACGGAAATATTATTAAGTCTAAGTACAGTACAACTCTAAAAACAGTATGATTTAAAAGCAATTAAAGTGTAAGGATACAAAATATTATTAAACTCTAATATTATACTATTCGAAATCCAGATTATGCTGCCTAAACTCGGGCTATGCTAACACTAGTCAGTATGAGTAAAACCCGGAATCCAAAAAATTCAAAATTATCAGATACAGGAGACAATTTAATGTATCATCTCAAATGTATCGAATGCGATGCAGAGTATTCCAAAGATGAAGTAATCTATACATGCAGCAAATGTGATGGGCTGCTTGACGTTATTTATGACTACTCCTCAATAAAAATTGATATGGAAAAACTGAAGACTGAGTGCCCTTCGGTCTGGAAGTATGCAAAACTTCTTCCTATAGAAAGAGAGCCTATAACAATTCGGGAAGGTGGGACTCCTCTCTATAAATGTGACCGTCTGGCCAAAAAAATAGGGATTAAAGAGCTCTATGTAAAGCACGAAGGTATGAATCCAACAGGTTCATTTAAGGACAGAGGAATGACTGTCGGGGTTACAAAAGCACTTGAACTGGGCATGAACACTGTTGCCTGTGCATCTACAGGAAACACATCTGCAGCTCTTGCAATCTACGGAGCAAAAGCCGGAATTCCTGTAATTGTACTTTTGCCTGCGGGAAAAGTTGCTCTTGGAAAAGTTGCTCAGGCTCTCATGCATGGAGCAAAAGTTCTCAGCATTCGCGGAAATTTTGACGACGCACTTGCTCTTGTGCGTACTCTCTGTTCCCAGGAGAAAATTTATCTCTTAAACTCAATCAACCCTTACAGACTGGAAGGTCAGAAGACCATCGGTTTTGAGATTGCAGACCAGCTCGGTTTCAAGGTACCTGACAGAGTTGTCCTGCCTGTCGGAAACGCAGGAAATATTACAGCCATTTGGAAGGGTTTCAGGGAATTTAAGACACTCGGTATAACTGATTCGCTTCCTAAGATGACTGGAATCCAGGCTGCAGGCTCCTGTCCGATTGTAAAAGCCATAAAGGATGGAGCTCCTGATATCACTCCTGAAGAAAACCCCGAAACCGTTGCAACTGCAATCAGAATAGGAAATCCTGTTAACGCGAGAAAAGCTCTTGCTGCCATAAGGGATTCCAATGGGACTGCAGAATCCGTAACAGACGAAGAAATCCTTGCAGCTCAGAAAGACCTTGCAAGGCTTGAAGGCATAGGTGTTGAACCTGCAAGTGCAACCTCGGTTGCAGGGCTTAAGAAACTGGTTGATATGGGAGTAATAAGCAGAGACGAGACTGTTGTCTGCATTACCACAGGACACCTGCTTAAAGACCCGCAGACTGTAATTGATGTCTGCGAAGAGCCTACTGTTGTGGATGCAAATATTGGCGCAATCAGGGAAGCTATCTTCGGAAAGGCAAAATAAACATGAAAAACGGATAACAGTTAAAAGGTTTATCGAACCGAAATCCGGCTCCTTTAATCCTTATAGGTTTCTTTATACGGCTTAAAGCTATTAGAAACCATTTACTGTTATTTACATTTTTTATAGTTGTATTTAATTTTTTCAATTGAACCAAGTTTTTAAAAATCAGAACAATCGATGGGCGTGTACACGAATGGAGCAGGATTATAAGCCTCACGAGATCGAAAAGAAATGGCAGAAAAAGTGGAATGAAAGCCAGATTTTTCAGGCTGAGCCCGATAAGC
Organism: uncultured Methanosarcinaceae archaeon; assembly: GCA_963727895.1. GTDB lineage: Archaea > Halobacteriota > Methanosarcinia > Methanosarcinales > Methanosarcinaceae > Methanosarcina. Next base: position 148,530 of record CAVSHT010000003.1, read on the forward strand.
GAGAAAAGTTTTTTATCACTATCCCTTACCCTTACCTGAACGGGAATCTTCATGCGGGACATACCAGGACTTTCACCATAGGTGACGTTGTTGCAAGACACAAAAGGATGCTCGGGTACAATGTTCTTTATCCAATGGGCTTCCATGTTACAGGCACACCAATTGTGGGGCTTGCCGAACTTATTGCAAATCGGGACCCTCAGACAATGGACGTTTATGAACGTCTTCATGGAATTCCCGGAGATATCCTGCCAACCCTTGATACCCCGGAAAAGATTGTTGATTACTTCAAGCTTGAAGCTGAAAAAGCTATGCGAATGATCGGTTACTCCATTGACTGGAGACGTAAATTTACAACAACTGATCCTACATATAAAAAGTTCATTGAATGGCAGTATATTCGTCTTGGAGAAAAGGGACTGATCGTTAAAGGTTCTCATCCTGTAAAATGGTGTCCTAATGATAATAATCCTGTAGAGGACCACGATATTCTGCATGGAGAAGAAGCTACCATTGTTGAATATACGCTGATCAAGTTCCGATATAAAGACCTGGTTCTACCCTGTGCAACCCTCAGGCCAGAAACAACATATGGTGTAACTAATCTGTGGATCAATCCTGATGTAACTTATGTAAAAATAAAAGTCACGCAGGAAGAAAGTGAAGAGTTCTGGGTTGTCAGTAAGGAAGCTTTCAGAAAACTGACTTTCACAGACCGGACAGTGGAATATATTGAGGACATACCTGCAAAATCCATAATAGGACTAAAACTCACAAATCCGGTAACTGGAGACGAAATAATCTCTCTTCCTGCATCTTTTGTCAGGCCTGAAAACGGAAGCGGAATAGTAATGAGCGTTCCTGCTCACGCACCTTTTGACTACCTGGCACTTCGAGATCTTTACGATGCTGACCTGAGCGAATACGAAATAACCGAAGATCTCAGAAATATCAAACTGATTTCCCTTATCAAGGTCCCAGAATTTGGAGAATTCCCTGCAAAAGAAATCGTAGAAGATATGGGAATAATAAGCCAGAAAGACCAGAAAGCCGAGGAAGCTACAAAAATTGTGTACAGAAGGGAGTTCCACGGTGGAGTCCTTAAGGAACTTACAGGAAAATATGAAGGGCAGGCTGTCTCCAAAATAAAGGATATTCTTACCAGGGATTTTGTCAGTTCAAATGTAGGAGAGACATTTTATGAATTTAGTGAACCTGTAGTTTGTCGCTGCGGTACTCCCTGTGTTGTAAATATGGTGAAAGGTCAGTGGTTCCTTAATTATTCAAACCCTGAGTGGAAAGCAAAAGTGTATAAATGCCTCGCTGAGATGCGAATTATTCCTGAAGAATACAGGGTTGAATTTGAAAACAAGGTTGACTGGCTTAAGGATAAAGCCTGTGCTCGCAGAAAAGGTCTTGGAACCCATCTTCCCTTTGATAAAGAATGGCTGATTGAATCTCTTGGAGATTCGACAATTTATATGAGCTATTATATCCTTGCCAGGTTTATTGAAAGTGGAGAGCTGAAAATTGAAAATCTTACCCTTTCGTTCTTTGATTACGTCCTGCTTGGAAAGGGAGATTCTACAGCAGCCAGCGCGGATACTGGTCTCAGCCCAGAGCTTCTTGAGGAAATCCGCAGACATTTCAACTACTGGTATCCGGTTGACCTGCGCTCTTCAGGAAAAGACCTTGTCCCGAACCATCTGCTCTTTTTCCTCTTCCATCATGTAGCTCTCTTTGAGGAAGATAAGTGGCCGAAAGCTCTTGCAGTAAACGGTTTTGTCTCACTTGAAGGACAGAAAATGAGCAAATCCAAAGGTCCGATTCTTACATTGGAAAGTGCAGTCAGTACTTACGGTGCTGATATAACAAGAATGTATATCCTTTCCACAGCCGAGCAGACGCAGGACGCAGACTGGCAGAAGACCGGAATTGAATCTGCCAGAAGACAGATAGACAGGTTCTATTCTTTTGCAAAGGATGTTATAGAAAGCGGAAAACGTGCAGACCTTAGCACGGAGCTGAAAGAAATCGACCGCTGGATACTTTCAAGAATGCAGAATTATATTAGGGAGACGAATTCAGCTCTCTATTCTATACAGACAAGGGAAGCAATACAGAATTCTTTCTTCTTGCTAATAAACGATATCAGATGGTACCAGAGAAGAGGCGGAGAGACCCTGCTTTATTATGTGCTGGACAACTGGGTCAGGCTTATGTCTCCTTTCACTCCACATCTATGTGAGGAAATCTGGGAATCAATGGGTCATGAGGATTCCATTTCTCTTGCCCAATATCCGCTTTATAATGAAGATCTAATAGATGACGGGACGGAACTTGCTGAAGAAATGATTAAGGGAACTCTGGAAGATGTAGAGGAGATTATAAGAGTAACAAAAATGACTCCGCAAAAAGTTCATCTCTACACTGCCCCTGCATGGAAAGCTGAAGCTATCAGGTGTGCCTGCGAAATGCAGATTGAATGCTCACTGGAGGTTGGAACTCTTATTAAAAAGCTGATGGCAACTCCTGAATTCAAGTGCTTTGGCAAGGAAATTCCTAAGTTCGTAAAGAAGATCGTCCCTGAGTTCAAAAGTGGAAGTGTAGATAGGTATGAAATATTTACAGGCCCTGGCATTGATGAATATGCTCTTTTGAAAGAGTCAGTTTCATTCCTAGAAAAAGAAATTGGCTGCTCTGTTGAAGTTTACAGTGCCGATTCTCCAGCCTTTGATCCTGAAAAGAAATCAAGGTTTGCAGAACCCCTCAGGCCGGCAATTTATATTGAGCAGGTGAAGACAGAGGAATAAAAAGACAAATCAAAAGGAGAATTTCTTAAAAGATTCAGATGGCTTTAACTGAATGAACGAAATTACATAGAGGGAACTTATATTCCCTCAAATTCTTTTTCTGCGCTTTTGAAATATTCTATTCTTCGGAAACGTGAGTGTTTATTCTGCACCCTTAAAACAGATAGAAATCTACAAAATAGATTATATAAATTAATAGAGCTCAACTTTTCGATCCTTAAAAACAGGAATAGCCATTCGAATTTCGTCTTTTTCTGACAGGTCAAGGTCATAAACAATTACACACTCTTTGCTGCCTGCATCGGCTTTTACTTCTCCCCAGGCATCGATAATCATAGAGTTTCCAAAGTAAGTGCAGTCAGGAGCCGAACCTGTACGGTTGCAGGCAATATGTGGAATCTGATTTTCAATTGCTCTTGCCTTTGCGAGGGTCTTCCAGTGTTCAGCTCTGGGATTCGGGAATGCTGCAACTGTTATCAGAATATCAGAACCAGCAAGAATAAGTTTTCTCGCAATCTCTGGAAAACGAAGTTCATAACAGATTTGAAAGCCAATTTTCAAGTTCTGTTTTTTTAGAGTTATAGGTTCGATTGAATTTCCTCTGGAAAAATACTGGTTTTCGTCCTTAAAAGGATGAGTTTTCCGGTAACCACCTGCAAGAACTCCTGATTCAAAGCAGAAGCCGAGGTTATAGTAAAGAATAGAATTAGTAGAATTTAAAGCGATAGAATTTTTCGAATTAGTTGCCTTCTTATTTCCTGTATCAGTCGTTTTCTTGCTAACCGAAATATTCTCCGAAGCAACTTTTTCAATTATGGAACCTATGATAACGCAATCGTTTGCTTCTGAAAAACAGGCAAGGTTTTCAAGGATAGGGGAAGGTAAGGCTTCTGCTGCATAATCAAGGTGTTCATAGCAAAAACCTGTTGAAAATACCTCCGGGAAAACTATAAGTTTAGCTCCTTTATTTACGGCTTCAAGAGCCATGTATAGAGCTTTTTCAAGGTTCTCCTGCTTTCTGCAATGTAAAACATCCATCTGTATACAGGCAACTTTCATGTCATAAACACCAGCTAACCGTTAGCAAACGGCTTGAATCCTGTGAAGTAAAATCTCACGTAAAGAAAATGAATTTGAAAAGACTAATTGGAAAAAGTGAATTTCAATTCATTGGTCATCAATTAAGAATTTTATTCCTTCTCTTACTTTTTGAATCAATAATTTTATTTTTGAAGAATAGATACCGTTGATATTTTTATTTTATGCTTAATTCAGTCGAACAAACCTTAAGTTAACTTAAAGGTCACAACTCGATTATTTTGACGACATGAATATGCTTTTTGTAGTGAGCAGAAATGGTAAAGGTATACCACTTTCAGTAACTGTTTATTGAGCAAACTCATGATATCCACACATGCGTAGCAGCTCGAAAAAAATCAAAAAGCATTTACGTTACGTGCTTCATAAGAAAGTGTGATGCAAATTGGAAACAGCCGTCTAAAAAGAATAGAAAATAGTCAAGAAGAAAGAACTTATGAAATATTAAATGACATTGCAAAAGAATATGCAGCTAGGATATTTACAAAAATTAGAATTGCAGACGTGCTTGAAATAAGAAACAGTGGACTACATGACAACGAATATAAATATGCGTTAATGGCTCATTTTGATTTTGTAGTCACAGATAACGATTATATGCCAAAGTTCGCCGTTGAATTTGATGGATCACAGCATAAAACCGATGTGTCAGCAATTCGTAAGGATGAGTTAAAGAACAATATTTGTCGTAAATTTGGCTTTCCTCTTTTACGGATAACATCAGAGTATTTTGAAAAAATCGGAAAATTTCCAACAATATTGAGTTGGATTACTGAACTTTATTTTCTACAAGAACTTTTTTATGCTGCACAAGACAAAGGAGAAATTCCTCAAGATGAACCTTGGATTTGGTTTGGCGTAATTGGTTACGATCCTGTTGTCCGTTATAGAGCACTTATTAGAAATGCCTATGATAGAGATTTATGCTGTGATGAAGTAATAAGGTATATATGTGGGCGTTCCAAAGGCAGTAAATCCTACGTTACTCTATCAACACTAAGACTCTCAAATGATAAGTACATAGCTAGTTTGGTTGAATGTCTAACAATAAGATACTTTGCAATAACAGCACATGATATTTCAAAGGAAATTTCAGATTATAACATATATAAGAAATTTAAAAAACATCTAGAAGGAAATAATATTCACACTTATACTTATGATGAAATATCAAAAATGCAAAGAGATTTCATTAAACAACATGATCTATGTTCCTATAACATCCAATTGATAGAATGAACACAACTCTAGAAACTCTTTGCAGGATACCTGTAAACATGAACTTTTCTGCATAAACGAAAATTGCAGTGTAGAACTTAAATTAGGGCTTTTTTATTTTAAATTAGTTGAGATCTATTCTTTTAGAGAATTTCTACGGAGTTGATTTAAAAATCGAAAATTAAAATGTGTTTAGACGGCAGAAATATGGAAATTTAGTGCTGTTCATTATTCCGAGAAAAGTTACATAAAAAAATCTCTAAGATCTATTTCTTCACCCATTCTCAACTGGTTTCGAAGAAGAGTAAGTTTTCGGTCTATTTTTTCGAGGCTTTTAAGATATTTTTTTTCATTTGGTGTGGTTTTTAATAGTTTTGTTATTCCACCGTTTTTAATGACCAGTCTCTGGTCTGCTGATAGAGCCAGAAGAGGGTCATGAGTACTGATTAAAACGATCTTGTTGTTACTTACCAGAAGTTCCAGAGATCTAACCTTGTCGACTCCGGCGTTTTCAATCTCATCGATTAGGACGACAGATGCCGGACTGAGAAGTGCGGTATCTGCAATCATCAGAGCGCGTGATTGTCCCCCTGAGAGCTCTGTAACAGGAGTTTCCTTGCTGAAAGGTTCTCCTGACAGAATGTTAGCAGTATAATATATTTTCTGGACAATACGGGAGACCTCATCAACCATACGGCTCTCGGCGTGCAGGGTCAGAAACTCCACTGCACTGAAATCCATAACAAAGTTCATGTTCTGTGAAAGCTGAGCAATAAAACGTCCCTCAGTTGAGAAACGCTCCTCATCACTTGGGAATCGACCATCAACTATTATTTTGCGGCCTGTAGGAGTGTCCTCCTGTGCCAGAGATTCAATATCAGCCAGCAGCCGTGACTTGCCTGATCCTGTCGGACCGACAATTGCTGTCACTTCACCTTTTTTTAGTTCTACTGAAAAGGCTTCTTTTTTCCCATTTTTAGTATGTCCAGGGAGCACAGTTAAGGATTCTACCATAAATCCGTTTCCCTGTTGAAGAGCTTTAGCCTGCTCAATAAATAGAAAGAAGCCATCAATAAAGGCACGATAACTGCTTTCCATCTAAATAAAATAATTTTCACCAAGTATTGAACCCAGTTCTTCCAGTTTTTTGTTTCCAAACTGTGCAGGATCAATTGCAAATGCAGAGAAGTAATCCTCTATCCAGGGCATCATCTTCCTGAGTTCATCTATTGTCATGTGAAGCAAATCTGTCCTCAAGCTATTTTTCTCCACTAAATCTATTCTTCTCTATTTATTCTTCTCTTCTTCTCTGAAGTTTACCAATTTTGAAACACCAATCTGCCTATAATCCCCGATTTTTCTCTCTCCAAGGCAGTATGAACACAGAGCTCCTAGAATGGTAAATCGAAGTGTGGCTCCATGAAGAGTTTCAATAGTAGATGTTTTTTCTACAAGTCTTGCAAGATAGAAACTACCCTGTCCAGTAACCCCATTGATCTGAATTATCATTCCTCTAGGATTAACCTGTCTGACCCTGTATGCAAAGACCTCACGCTCTGCCTGGGAGACAATATCCCCTTTAGTAATAACAACGATGTCTGCAAGTTTTAACATGGGACCGATTTTTTTAGGTGTATTGACACCACTAAGGTTATCAATGACACAAATTGCCATAACATCTTTAATATGGGGAGAACAGCGATTGCAGAGACCGGCACTCTCAGTGATCAGAAAATCAAACTTCTTCTCTTTAGCCCACTTAAGGGCTTCTTCAATGTTGCTTACAAAAAAGTGGTCAGGACAGAGCCCTCTGGAGAGACCGGTCTTGACCGGAATATTATGGGCGGAATAAATTTTTTCATCCTGAGCCGAGAGACAATCAAATTTTACCACACCGATTGTGAAACCCTTTTGTCTAAGATCTTCGATGGTCTTGATAATGATACTGGTTTTTCCTGATGATGGAGGACCTGCTACCGTAACAAGTCTCAAACAACACCTCCTGTCTCCTTGAACTGTTTATTGAACACCTCTGCAACTTCATTTATAAGTGTTCCTATGTCATTATTCATCAAGAAATCCCAGCCCATCCAATAAAGTGCGATGTCTTCAAGATTATTAGCAACTTCAGGATTTGTTGTCGGGAAAAAAGCTCTGGTAGAGATTTCCGCAAATTCTTTACCACAGAGAAAATCCGTGATCTCTTTAACCCGTTCTACTGCACTTTTTTTAACCAGCATCTGCACAGGACTTACAATAGCTCCTTCTGAAGGTATATTGATCTTTATACGGGATTTATCCTGAATTTTCTTAGCAAAGAAGAGAGGCATGAGATACATTGGCGGAACATCATCTTTTTTACTGTCTATCATTTTGACCATTTCAGATGGATGGATTCCTGTATATACTGACGAAGCAAGTTTTTTAATTCTCTCCATTCCATATAACCGGTAGAACGGAAGCAGTACCCCATTACAGAAAAAGCCTCCCTGTCCCCGCATAACAACCTTGTTCCTATACTCCTCTTTCAAGAGATCTTCCCAGGATTCGGGTCTGATCTTATCCCGTATGAGTTCATTTATGGTAACCAGAACAAGAAGGTTTGCAGAGATCATGGTAAACTGACCGCGGGGATCTGCAAAACCGATAGATTCAAAATCAGTGTTCATGGGAGATGAATTAAGATTTACAAAATATTCCTTATTGAGGAAATTCTCCTGGAAGGATTTGTGGTAAAAGCTGTTAATATCAGAACTGACAATTATGTCTGGTAGTTCGTCAATCGATGTAACCGAGTCAATATATTCATAATATGATATCTCATGATTGACATTTCCCTCTACAAGAGAATGGAGAATATTACTGATTTGCTTTTTGTATTCAGTTGAAAATTCATCAAATGCACGATTGAAGGGCATTTTCATGCCGCAGGGCAAAAGGGCAAGAAGGGTCAGATCTTTTTGTCTTTCTGGAGAATCTGCAAGGGTAAAATCTCCTTTTGCTTCATTATCCAGAACAACCTGATTCAAAAGCTCAATAAAAGAATCTTTATTTACAGATACCATTGATAGAGCTGTTTTCAATTTTAGTAATGGTCCAAGTTTTTCAAGAACTTCTTTGTTTTCAAATTTTCCCATTCCATGCTGCTTGAATATTTTTAGTAGAAATGGATATTCACTTAAGATCTGGTGTATACTCATTGTTTCGTCAATTACTTTCATATCATTCCGCATGATATCTGTTTGAGCAGTATCTTATCTCCCTTCCTAATTGGCAGTAATACTATTTTGTAGGATGTTACTTATTTCAATAAAGATACAAATATATAAGTATGTTTATCTCGGAAATTTCATTCCGATAAAATTCTCAAATTAGCTTATAATTTCCTCAATATAATTTGATAAACAGTTACCTCATATGTAATTTGTAAACTAATAGCTGTTATATAGGAGTGGAAAAGTAAAGAATATAGGAAGTGAAGAAGTCAATAATTTATGGAATGAAGAAGTCAAGAATAGATGGGAATAAAAAGAATAAATACAGAAATATTACGGTATTTTTTATACAAACATCAACAAAAGACGGTATTCGATGCTTAAACTATGAAGCATGAATTGCAATTTAAACAACTAAAGATCTTCAGGGGAGCAGGGTGGTCTGTTTGCTCTTTGCTACCAGACCTTCAAGGTCAATTCTGTGTTTTATCATCCCTGCAAGGACTTCATTTGCAAGCTTTGTTACTTCTTCTTTGTTTTCTCGAATTTCATATGCAGGGTCATCGGAAGGGATTTCAATTTTTGTAATATCGGCTCTGGCTTTCTTCAAATGTGTTTCCTGTGCCTCACAGACGATGCCAGGTTTTTCCAGGTACTGCTCAAGATGTTTCTGAGTAATTCCTACAAGCTTTAATTCCTTGCGGAAACATGACCTTTCAAATAGCTTGGAGACAACATAAACTCCTACAGGAATCCTGAAATCCAGGTTGATTTTAAGAAGCTCGGTTCTTAGGATTGAATAAATTTCTTCTGGATTCGAAAATTCCTGAGACCTTGAAACTTTGTCTTTTTCGGATAGAGAATCCGTAGTTTTTTCAGGCAGAGCATAAATCTTCGACGGAGGGACTTCTGTTTCTTCCAGAATTTCAAGGTCTCTTAATGCTCTAAGATAGCCTGTAAGAACCAGGCGATGTTCATCTATGCCTACGACTTTCAGTTCTCTAGAAAGTCCACTAATTGAGAGCTGCTTGCCATCAAGTAATTCCAGAATTTTTATATTGATTTTCTCTTCCATCCGTACCTACATCATATTTTATTGTATTTTATTAATTCTTTAGGGTTCAGGCCAAAAAACAGTGTCTTCCTCCAGGGCAACGTAAAAATAAGCCCATATTTTCCCCGAATCTTTGAAGAAGACCTGATAATTTTCTTTTTGATAGGGCGAGTAAACAAGAAAATTGCAGGGAGCAATACACGATGTAATTCTCCTGCATAATATAAACCTTATGAGAGATAATATAATGATATAACCGAAGTAATTTAAAACAATTAAAACAACTCAATAACACTTTATTATATTTTATAAATATGTAACGAAATCTGAAGGTGGAAGACAATAAACTGGAAAGCCTCTGGAATTAAATTTATAATTACTATAACTAATGTTTTCCTTATAAAAAAATTCTGAAATAATATTATCAATAAGATATTTTTATATTCTGTGTTAGTAAAATAAATGAGAATTGAACTATTTTCCAGCAGAATCAAAGGGTAATACTTAAAAGTAATAATTGCCATTTGGATAAGGCTTAAATTGATTATTTTTCAAGGATGCAAAGATGATTACAAAGTTAATCCCCAAAAAAGTTTTCTTTACAAGTGGAGTTGGTACACACCCCGAACATCTTGAATCATTTGAAGTTGCACTTCGGGATGCAAATATTGAGAAATTTAATCTTGTAACTGTAAGTTCTATCCTGCCTCCTAACTGTGAGATCGTATCCAGAGACGAAGGTCTGGAAGAGTTAAGTCCCGGAGAAATTGTGTTTTGCGTAATGTCCAGAATATCTTCCAATGAGCCAAGAAGAACGCTCAGTGCAGCGGTAGGATGTGCACTCCCGCAAAACATAAACAAACACGGTTATATCTCAGAGTATCACGCATATGGAGAAACTGCGCAGGATGTTGGGGATCATTCTGAAAAAATGGCGAAAAGCATGTACAGCACCTGGACAAATGAAGCACCTCTAAAGACTTTCAGTTTTCCCAGGTCGTCTTCCGTAGATGAGCATGGAGACTGGATGACCGTAATATCTGCAGCAGCTTTTACTATCTGAACATTTACAGGTATGTCTGTAATTATTTCTGTTATTTTACGAGTTGCTCCGGGAATATTAAAACTGTTCATCACGCTGTCTAATTTCACGTTCTTTGCTCCTGATTAAAATCTGCAAATTAGTTTTCTTTATTAAGATCAATCTATGTCTGAAATCGTCCAGTCGGAGAGTCTACATATATTGATATTTAATAAATAATATAGAATTATATAGAGCTATTTGAATTTCTTACCGCCTGTTGCCAAATGCCTTCGAATGCCTTCAGACGCTTGAAACTCACATGTTAAATTATCTGCTTATTAGGAGACTGATATGCGTCTTAATGTATTCACCGACAACCCAACCGTTCCGATAGATGTAAAAGACAGGTCTGTAAGTGAATTGATGGACGGAATGCTCAAAACAGGCTTTCAAGGAAGGAAGCTAGCCGAATCCGTTCAGGCCTGGCACAATATGCTAAAAGAAGAGAATATGACCGTGCTTATGGGCTTGTCTGGAGCTATGGTTCCTGCTGGCATGCGCAGAGTAATTTCCTATATGATCCGGGAAAGGATGATAGATTGCCTTGTAAGTACAGGAGCAAATCTGTTCCATGATTCACACGAAGCTCTAGGCAAGAAACACTATTTGGGCTCACATCTGGCTGATGATGAAAATCTCTTCAAGCATGGAGTTGACAGGATTTATGATGTTTTTGCAGTTGAAGAAGAATTCAGGGCTGCAGATAATCTGATTGCGGATTTTGCAGAGCAAATCGGGGAAGTCTCCTGTTCCTCAAGGGAGTTCATGTATCTTCTAGGAAAAGAATTGGTAAGACGTGGAGCTGCAGAGGACTCTATAATAGTCAGTGCTTACAGGAACAATATCCCTATCTTCGTTCCTGCACTTTCGGATAGTTCAATAGGGATCGGGCTTACTATTGCAAGAAGACGAGGATTGAAACTTGAGATAGACCAGATAAAAGACGTTGATGAGGTCACGCAGATTGTGGAAAAATCAGGAAAAACTGGAGTTGTCTATGTTGGAGGTGGAGTCCCGAAGAACTTTATTCAGCAGACAGAAGTAATAGCTTCTATTCTTGGAATTGATGTCGGAGGACATGATTACGCAATTCAGTATACTGCTGATGCACCGCACTGGGGAGGACTCTCAGGCTGTACTTTTGACGAAGCTGTTTCCTGGGGAAAGATTGCGGTCCAGGCAAAAAAAGTGCAGGTTTTCGTGGACGCTACTATAGCTCTTCCTATTGTCGCTCATGCACTTCATGAAAAATGTTGTGAATTAAAGCGAAAAGTTCCAATTTTTAATTGGGATGGATCTGAAGGGCTTGATATTGATTATAAAAATGAATCAAATTACAAATGTTTATTATATTTGAAAGCTTATAATATAAGAAGAGAAGGAGAAGAGTAGATGGGTAAAAGAACTCGAATAATTAACGATCCTTCCTATTTAGTACCATTACTCAGGACTTTTGGGTCAAGAACTCACAAAAAGATATTTGATACACTTTCAACCAAATGGATGACCAGAGCAGAAATAGATGAATTTATGGGTACAGACTCATCAAAAAGTCTTCATATTCTGAAAAAAGCCGGACTTCTTGAGAGTCAGTGGAGAGTTCCCGAAGCAGGGCAAAAACCCTCCAAAGAATACCATAGTTCCTATTCCAAGGTTCAGGTTAACTTCCAGTGTTCTTTCGAGGATTTAAGTGATATTATCATGCTGACCTTCAAGCCATATGAAGAGGTCAAAGATGCAATAGAAGAACTCGAAGGATTGGTTGAAGAAGGCAATACCTCTATGAGCAATCTGACACGTACGCTTAATAGAAATCCTTTTTATATATGTGCTGTTGCTCGCAGATCTGAAAAGCTTTCAGTAATGGGACAGAGGCTAAAGTTAATTGAAGATGTAGAGGAGAACTACGATTGATGATCAAAATCCTCCAAACTAAAAGTGGAGTAACCAAGTTTCAGGTACTTATTGAAATTGCAGCCCACCAGCCAAATGTAAGACAAAAAGAAATTGCTGAAAAGATTGGAATAACTCCTCAGGCAGTTTCCGAATATATTAAAGAGCTTGTAAATGATGGGCTGATAGTTACTGAGGGCCGGGTCCGCTATAGGATTACAAAAGAAGGTGTGGAATGGGTCCTTGATAATGCCGCCGATATGAAGCAGTACGCTCGCTTTGTTATGGAGGATATAATCAACCATATTTCAACCTGGACAGCTATTGCAAAAGAGAATGTAGAAAAAGGTCAGCAGGTATACCTGAAAATGGAAAAAGGACTCCTGTACGTAAGCAGTATAGAGAAAACAGGTGCATCAGGCACTGTCATTTCCGATGCAGATACAGGGGAAGATGTAGGAGTAACGAGCTTAAAGGGTCTGATCGATCTCGAAAATGCTATTATTACAATCTGCAAAGTTCCGAGAATCGAGCGTGGAGGATCAAGAAAAGTAGATATTGAACGTCTGAAGGCTCTGACAGTCTCAAAGCCCTATATAGCAGCTATCGGCGTGGAAGCTCTTATAGCCCTGCGCAAGATCGATATAACTCCGAATGTCATGTTCGGAACCAATGAGTCAGTTATTGAGGCTGCATATCACGGTCTATCATCTCTTGTAGTCTCAGTGGATGAACAGGTTCCTTCCCTTCTTAACAGATTGGAAACCGATAACCTTGAGTATGAACTTGTAGACCTGACACTCGAATAATTCCTAATTTCTACTATTTTTTAAAAAATATCAGGCCTACAGTTCGGCTCAAAAATTTCTATTTTTTCCAAACACTGTTAGCATCCCGAAAATCTTGTCAAAACCTTTCAGAGTAGCTGAAGCCGTTGAGCTGTAATCATCGAGTCGTTTGATCACGCCGAAAATACAATTTTCGATAAAACTTTTTCTCAAAAGGTTTTCGCTCAAGCCTTTTTTGAAAAGGCTTGCTGAAACCGTTGCGCCGGTTTATCACGCCGACAATGATGTTTTCGCTCAAGCCTTTTTTGAAAAGGCTTGTGAAAAGGCTTGCTATAGATTTATCTTGAGCTAATATATTAATAATGACTAGGAGATTTCCCATGAAATTGATTGTACTTTCTGATACTCATATGAAATCCGGAGAAATTCCTCCTCAACTTAAAACACTCCTTGAAGAGTGTGATCTTATAGTTCATGCAGGGGATTTCAGTAATGTAGAAGCCTACCAGGCCTTCAATGCCTTCGGCAAATTAAAGGCCGTTTTTGGAAATGATGATGTCTATGAACTCAAAAAGCTCCTTCCTGAAAGGCTGAAATTCGAAGTTGAAGGGGTAAAAATCGGAGTTGTACACGAAGGTGGACTTTCAGTTACCGATACGACTGCGCAAGGTTACCTGACAAAAGAAATGGATGTAGATATTTTGATTTTTGGGCATCTGCACAGACCTTTAATAGAAAAAAAGGATGTTGTGCTTGTTTGTCCTGGCTCTCCTACAAAACCCAGAATGTCAAGCCCAAGTGTTGTGGAACTCATTATTGAAAAAGGAAGTATTAATGGAAGGATAATTACTCTTCAAGGAGATACCTGTCAATATATAAAGTTCCAGGATTCCCTGGAAAAACGTAAGACCGAAAAAAAATCTTAAATAAAAAATTTTGAGTGCTTGAAACTTGCAGGAATATGTCGAAAGGAAATTGCATCCTCAACTAGTCTATGCAATAATATGTTTATAACTCTATAATTATATTTTAATAATGAGGTCATTTAGTCTTAAAACTTGCACATGCATTGCTAATCAGGGTACTAGAAGGTCAGCTGTCACAAATCTGGTTACATCGTTTCCAGTTTGAACATAACACCTGTACCTTGAAGACTTAAGTATACCTTATCCCCAAACTCCAAAATTTTCTCCACACCGACACTGCTATTCCAGTTGTATACAAAATCGTAACTTCCCTGCATGGGTTCGAAACCTAGAGACATCAGCCGCTGGTTTACTTCTGACGGACGAGTTCCCTCACTGCTGAACCAGACCAGAAGATAGGTTTTCACATGATCATCTCACTACTAGATTCATTATTTTTCCACTAAGCTTCATTAAAATGCAATTTATTCATTTTATACAAGGTTTATTTTATTTATCTATATTTTGCCTCATCTGGCTCTAAGACCGGTAATATTAAGAATTAATGAGATAATCTTCTTGAGTACAATTTCTTCTTGCCTATTCAAACCTTACTTATATGTAAACTGTACCGCGTCTCTACATCATAAGTATTTTTAAGTTCCTCTTCAGTCAGGATTCCTTTCTCTATCAATTTGCTCATGTTCTTCCTGTCAACTGATTCTACTATATCCCAGAGGTCTTTCTTCATAAGGTAAGGTTTTAACCTGTTAATGCGCCAGAGTTTCCATTCAACCTTCTGTCTCTTGAGTTCCACATTTCCGATTCTCAATACATCGATGCCCTTTTCCATCAAAATACTAAGAATGTGGTTTCTTAATTCCTCTCTGCGCTTTTCCAGGATTGAAATTGCTGAGACAATATCATCGTATTCAAGCACAATATCTGCAAGATCCATATCTTCAGGGTCCTGCTCATTTATATCGAGTTCCACGATTCTACCCTCCGTGTATATGCTGGAAAACTCTTCTTAATTTAATTTTCTGGACTTTTGATTGTCTGGACTTCGAATTAACGGAACTACTTGATGAGATTTGAACTTATTACGAGATTTAAACTTATTAATACTTGATTTTAGAGTTTGGCACTTATAAGGCTGCTTTTTAGAAAGATTTTTGAAGAAGCTTATAGTTTTTGAAGAAATTTAAGAACGCTTGAATATATATAGAAAAAAAGCGCCCAGAATATCGTGGGGTTGTAACATATCATACATTATTAATACTGGCATGACAGAAGCACAGAAAGCTCAAAGACGCAAAATTGACCCTAAGTGGATAGATCCGGACGGTATGACTGAGGAAGAGTATCAGGCAGCCATGGATAAGATGTGGCCCAGGCTTGCAGAGCCAGACGAGGAAGGCTTTGATCTTAACCTGGAGGATCCCAGGCGGCGGTTTTGTATGACCTATGAGGGGGTAACTTTTACCAAGGCATCTTCAATTTCTGAGGAAGAAAAAGCCGAAGCTGAAGCCATGTGGGAGATCATGACTGGAGGAGATTACAGTCCAGCAAAAAAGGAAAAAATGAAATTCACTTTCGATGAAGCTCACTCTCAGAATACTGGGAAAAAACCTTGAAATTAATTAGCTGGTAAAAATATAAAAAGGTAAAGAGTGAACTATACCGTAGTCCCTCTTAAATCTTGGAGATACTGTAAAATTCTTTTTTAATTCTCTTCATTTTCACCGTTAATGGTAGCCATAATCTCCTTGAAACTTGCAAGTGAAGCTTCCATATTCTCAATTATTTCATTTACAAGAATATCAGGGTCTGGAAGGTTATCCAGATCAGCGAGGCTTTTGTCTTTGAGCCAGAAAATATCCAGATTGGTTTTGTCTCTTGCTACGATTTCTTCATAGCTGAATTTTCGGAACCTGCCTTCTGGAGATTCTTCACTCCAGGTTTCTTTACGGCTGTAGCGGTTTTCGGGGTTATAGTATTTAATAAAGTCTTCCAGATCCGAATATTTCAGAGAGTTCTTTTTTAATGTGTGGTGCACATTTGTGCGGTAATCATAGATCCAGACTTCTTTTGTCCAGGACTCTTTTGATGCGGTTTTTGCTTCGAAGAAAAGGACGTTTGCTTTTACGCCGTTTGCATAGAAAATTCCTGTAGGGAGCCTCAGGATTGTATGCAGGTCTGTAGTTTCAAGGAGTTTTTTGCGGATGGTCTCGCCTGCTCCGCCTTCAAACAGGACGTTGTCAGGCAATACAACTGCTGCCTGCCCACCGATTTTGAAAATTGTATGGATGTGCTGCAAAAAGTTTAGCTGCTTGTTGCTTGTGGTCGTCCAGAAGTCCTGGCGGTTGTAAGTTAAATCTTCTTTTTCCTGCTCGCCTTCTTCGTTTGTGAAGGTCATGCTGCTCTTTTTTCTAAACGGAGGGTTTTTGAGGATGTAATCGTAACAGTAGCCCGAATCGGCTATTAGAGCATCGGAGTTTGAGATCATGGGTTCACCGTCGATTTCTCCTATGTTGTGCAAGAACATGTTCATCAGGGCAAGCCGCCGGGTTCCGGCAACGATTTCGTTCCCGCCAAAGGTTTTGTTTTTCAGGAAACGGCTCTGTTCTTTGTCCAGCCGGTAATTTGAGGTAAGGAAATCATAGGCTGCTAAAAAGAACCCTCCTGTACCGCAGCAGGGATCTCCGATTGTTTTCAGGGGCTCTGGCTGGAGACATTGGACCATGACTTTGATTAGAGGTCTGGGTGTGAAATACTGACCGGCTCCGCTTTTTGTATCTTCGGCATTCTTTTGCAGGAGCCCTTCGTAAATTTCTCCTTTTGTGTCCACACCCATCATGACCCAGCTTTCTTTGTCGATCATGTCAATGATCTTATACAGCATGGCAGGATCGCTGACCTTGTTCTGGGCTTTGAGGAAAATTTGACCGAGCATCCCTGGTTTTTGACCAAGCTCTTCCAGTAGTTCCCTGTAGCGAGTATCAAGTTCGGCTCCACGCTGCTGTTTCAGTTTGTCCCAGGTATATTCTTCAGGGATGCCGATATTTTTGTTGTACGGCGGCTTACTGAATTCTTCAGCCATTTTCAGGAATATTAGATAAGTCAACTGTTCCAGATAATCGCCATAGCTCACGCCTCCGTCCCGCAGGACGTTGCAGAAGCTCCAGACTTTGGAAACGAGGGATGAGGTGTTTTCATACCTGTATTGGACCCTTAAAATAAAAGTAATGCAATATTAAAGTGATATTTTTGCTTTAAAACCTGATTATTAACGTTTATTTGTCAATTTGTTCAAAAGCTTTCAGGGTAGCTTGTTGGATAATTTATTTGTCTTCTTGAATGATGCTTTTCAGTTGCTCAGATGTTTGCTTTCCTTTCTTTCCATTTCCTGCTTTTTCAGTCTTAATTCTCTCTAACAAAACTTCCACAGGTTCCCAATCCTCTGCCCCTCGAACCTCTGCCAGTTCTCTTTCATTAAGCAACTTCCCCTCAAACGCTTTTTTCAAAATAATCTGCCGCAGTGCTTCGGCTTTTTCCAGATTATCTTTAATGTCCTGCTCTATTTTATCGCAGACTGAAAGGCGGATTTCGATTTCCTGAACGATGGCTTGTTGTTCAGGAAGAGAAGGCAAGAAAAAAAATCATTTTACGTAAATCTTCTAAATGTAAATGCTTTAATCCTGAACCTTTTCCTATTTTTGTTGTCTGTTTTTGACCGAAAGGAGATTCGATGAAATAACTGAGATAATCACTATTCAAACATTCTTTAATTGGTTTCATCATTGCAACAGATACAAAAATACTAAACATATTTTTAATTTTGGTATTGTTAACTAAATATATCTAGTTCTCTATTTCTGTATTTCATCAATAGAATAACCAAGTACTTTAGCATTTCAAGACTTTTTTATAACACTTTGTCTTTTTTCTCAACCTTGCTAGAAAATGCCTCAGTATGCTGTTATATCCTTCAACAGTATACGTTTCTGCTTTAGATTGAGTATGGATATTTTCTGGAAGAAACTCTGCATATGCCCTCCAGTGATCTGTCATCACTTCTCCAATCTATTTTTTCTTCACTTTTTCCCAGAGTAGTTTTCCAGTTTCCGTTCCTCTGCTACCAAAAGAGCAGTTGATGAACTTTTTCCCAACTCTATCAACAGCAATCCAGATCCAGCAATATTTTTTTTGTTACCGATGTAAGTGTGCATCTCATCCATTTCAACAATAGATATCTCACTTTCACTTTTTAGGTTCTCTAACTCCTGACCAAATTTCTTGATCCATCTTTGGACAGAAACATGACTCACCCCTAAAAATCGTCCTATTGAACGAAAGCCTAATCCTTCAAGGTAAAGTTGTAATGCCTGTCTTTTTACAGAGGCGGAAAAAGCAGTTGATTTTAGCTCTACTGTATAGTTATAGCCACAATCAGAGCATTTGTACCGTTGACGCCCGCCAACTATACCATTCTTTTTGTGACTGTAACTATTACATTTTGGGCAGTTCATGAAGAAATATATGTTCTCATAATAAATAACTATAGTTAATTATCAATGCCTTCATTTTAGAGACATGAAATTCTTGAGGGATATCTTAAGAAGAAACCTTTGAGGGAGAGGCTGCTGGAGCTTCCTGAATTAAAGACAGATGGCCTGCGAGACTGCCAGATCACAGCGATTTTGAATCTTGAAAAGTCCTTTAAGGACAATCGCCCAAGGGCTCTTATTCAGATGGCAACAGGTTCAGGAAAAACATATACTGCTATAACTTTTATCTACCGGTTACTGAAGTTTGCGGATGCAAAAAAGGTACTGTTCCTTGTTGATACCAAGAATCTCGGTGAGCAGGCTGAGCAGGAATTCTAAGCTTATACTCCAAATGATGATAACCGCAAGTTTACTGAGCTTTATAATGCGCAGCGTTTGAGCTCCAGTTATATTACATCGGACAGCCAGGTATGTATTTCCACAATCCAGCGGCTTTACTCTATATTGAAAGGCGAGGATCTGGACGAAGAGATTGAGGAAGAAAATCCTGCCGAGAAAGGATGGCAGCCAAAGGAACCGCTTCCTGTAGTTTATAATGAGAAAGTCCCTATTGAGACTTTTGATTTTGTAGTTGTAGACGAGTGTCACCGTTCAATACATAACCTGTGGCAGCAGGTGCTGGATTATTTCGATGCTTTTTTGATAGGGCTGACAGCAACGCCGGATAACCGTACTTTTTCTTTTTTCAATGGGAATGTGGTGAGTGAATATAGCTATGAAGATACAGTCGCGGATGGCGTGAATGTGGGTTATGAAGTGTATACTATCGAGACTGATATCAGCAAAAACGGAGGAAAAATACCTGCTCAGGAGTTTGTGGATCGAAGGGAGAAGCTCACCCGTAAAAAACGATGGGAACAACTGGACGAAGATTTAACTTATACTGCTAAAAATCTGGATCGGTATGTGGTCAATCCCAGCCAGATACGCCATGTGATAAGGATATTTAAGGAAAAGCTACCTGAAATATTCCCTGGCAGAGAAGAAGTCCCAAAAACCCTTATTTTTGCTAAAAATGACAGCCATGCAGATGATATTATCAATATTGTGAGGGAAGAGTTTGGAGAGGGCAATGCTTTTTGCAAAAAAGTGACCTACAAAGCGGAAGAAGGCCCTAAATCAATATTATCAGAGCTTCGCAACGGTCCCCATCTCAGAATAGCGGTTACAGTAGATATGATTGCTACTGGAACGGATGTTAAGCCGCTGGAATGTCTTTTGTTTATGAGGGATGTAAAGAGCAAGAATTATTTTGAGCAGATGATAGGGCGAGGTACACGAACTCTGGGATACGATGACCTGAGAAAAGTGACACCATCGGCTGTTTCAGCTAAGACTCATTTTGTGATTGTGGACGCTGTTGGAGTTACGAATACTTTGAAAACCGACAGCCGACCTCTGGAACGTAAGAAAAGCACATCTCTTAAAGACCTGCTGGCAGCAGTAACTTTTGGGGCCCAGGACGAAGATCTTTATGTTTCTCTGGCTAATCGGCTTGCAAGACTGGACAGGCAGATAAATGAGGCTGAGATAGCTACTTTTGCGGAGAAAGCGAACGGAAAAACAATCAATCAGACTATTAAAGATCTGTTAAATGCTTATAATCCTGATGTTATTGATTTCAAAGCTTATGAGATTAAACAAAGCCAGCCGGAGATTTCGGAAGCCAATGCAAGAAAAATGGCACAGGAGAACCTGATTGATGTTGCAAGATCGACTTTTTCAGGCAAGCTGAACGAGTATATTGAAAATGTCCGCAGAGTCCATGAGCAGATTATTGATACTGTGAATACTGATACGGTTCTCAGAGCCGAATGGGATAAAGATGCAGTTGTCAGGGCAGATGAGCTAGTTACAGATTTTAAGGCGTATATGGAAGCTAATAAAGACGAGCTTACAGCTCTTAGTATTTTTTATAACTAGCCTTACAGGCGCAGGGAAGTTACTTTTGCGATGTTGAAATAAGTGATGGAAAAATGGAGGCTGGAAAAACCCCATTTTGCTCCTATAAGAGTCTGGCAGGCTTATGAGCAGCTGGAAAAGGTGAACGGGAATTCTCCGAAAAAAGAATTGATTGCTCTGGTTTCTTTGATCCGCAGGATAACTGAGATCGACCCTGTTCTGACGGCTTACGACCAGACCGTTGACCGGAATTTTCAGGACTGGGTATTTAAAAAGCAGGCAGGAACCCTGAAATTTAATGAAGATCAGATGAACTGGCTCCGTATGATTAAGGATTATGTTGCAACCAGCTTCCATCTGGAAATCGATGACCTTGATTTTCATCCCTTTGATATTCTTGGAGGACGCGGAAAAATGTACCAGCTTTTCGGGAACGAGATGAATCTGGTTATCAGTGAATTGAATGAGGCTCTGGCGACTTGAAATAGGTAATTAATAAGTAATTAAGAACTAATAAGCGACTAAAGGTAATTAATCAAACTAATAAGCGACTAAAAGTAATTAATCAAACTAATAAGCGACTAATAGTGACAATAAAGAATAATTATTCAGGAATTCTCTTCAAAATCCTGGAAATAGCTTATATGTTCTATCTCTGTACTCTTCATATTCTGAACCAAAAGCTTCTTGCAATGCTTTTTCTTCAACACGTATGCGGTACTGATATGCGATTAAGCTTAAAGCGAATGCAATAAGCACTCCAAACCATGTCCCAACTGAGAGAGGAATTCCTAGCAGGGACAGCATACCTCCAGTATAGGAAGGGTGTCGGATATAGTTGTAAGGTCCATTTATTACGAGTTTTGCTTTTTCACGAACCTGTATCCTTTTGGTAAAATACTTTCCAAGAACCCAGATTGACCATTCGCGGAGTATAATTCCGGCTGTAAGCAAAATAAGTCCTGCGTATTGCAAATTTCCGCCGAATGTTCCTATCCCAGAACTACGCAAGGTAAAAGCAATAACGATGACTGACCAGCACATAACTATAACGACCCAAAAAGAACCTTTATCTTTATTTGTCGCCTGCGAATTCTTTCTGCTAATAAGAGAGTTTATGGTTTCAGTTAAAATCCATCCACAAAAAAGAATCATGAAAGTTGAACTTGCAAATTGAGAGGGAAACCAATAATCGGGAAAAACTGAGCGCTGTTGTAATTGAAAAATGGCAAACAACACCAAAACAATAATCATCGACGTGGTAGGGATATTATTGAAAATACGACTACCCGATATTTTTGTCATAATAATTCTTCCTGAAGTGTAAAAGTATTAGTGAATTATTTCGAAACTGAGATAATCAGGTTAATTTGTATTCATAACTTACATTAAAAATTTTAATAATACTTGGCACATATAAATAAAAGGATTTCGAGTAAATGGACGAAAAATTGGGTAAAAAGTTGGGAGAAAAGTTGGAAGAAAAGTTGGGAGAAAAGTTGGGAGAAAAGTTGGGAGAAAAGTTGGGAGAAAAGTTGGGAGAAAAGAAATTGGCAATTGTAAAAGAAATAAGTAAAGATCCAAAGATAACAATTTCATAGCTAAGTCAAATAGTAGGAATTAGCACTAATGCAATTGAAAACAACATTGCAAAACTAAAAGAAAAAGGCATTTTGAAAAGGATTGGTCCAGATAAAGGCGGATATTGGGAAGTTGATTTGGAAAACAAATAAATTAATTCTTGAAAATAAGTTGGGAGAAAAATTTGAATATAAAATTAAATGAGGTTTTGATGGCGTGGAAATGGTGAGTTATCTATGATAGAGTATCCAAGAGGTTCAGAATGGAGAATATGGGATTTACAAGTTCAAACAATTTTAGATGATGGTTACAAATCCTTGGGAGAATTTTATCTTGAGTTAAAAGGACAAGATGTGGAGAAATGAAATAAATATATTGATGAAATGGGAAGCGAAGAAAATGCCTTGAAGTTTGATAGTAAAGACTATTTTCATGATACCTCCATAAGTGAATTGGACAGATGCTCTAATTATGTTAAAAACTTTTTTTCATTTTTATCTATATTTAGAAATGATTTAGGTTTGATAGGAGTAACAGATCATAACTATTACCATAGTACTCTCATAGACTACTTGTACCGGTATTCTAAAAGTTATAATATAAAAGTAATCTGTGGTGTGGAAATAAATGCGTCTGGTGTTCACATGTTAATTTATTTCAATACCATACCATATGAAAAAAGAAGCATATCAGAAGGCATTAACACCTTTTTATCTAAGATTGAAGTACATAACCCCAAGACTAATGGAGTATTAACCGTTTCCAGAAAATCTGCCTTAGATGTAATAGATGAAGTTAATGGTCAAAAAGGTCTATATATATTTCCACATTGCAATTCAGCTAACGGTTTGTTTCAGGAAAGAGGAAAAACTGATCGTACCCACTTATCAAATATTTATAATCATAAACCATACATTCTTTTACAAGCGAAGAACAAAAATTCTGCAGATCAAACATTGGAGTATATATCTCAGAATCCAAGTTTATTCAAATCCACGCCGATATTTACAATTTCCAATGATAGTAGATGTTTGAAAGACATAGGTACTTGTGATTCAACCAAATATTTTACTTGGATTAAAGCTGACCCTACTTTTAACGGACTAAAGCAAATAGTATTTGAAAATGACGAGAGGGTGAAGATACATCCCCATTGTCCTCAACAAGATTATCCTAAACCTTATTTTTCTGAAGTAAAAATTAATAATACTGAAATATTTGGTGACGATACTGTAAAATTCTGTAGTAAAGAACTTATCTTGAATCCAAATCTTGTTGCAATAATTGGAGGAAGAGGTACTGGAAAAAGTTTACTACTTGACTCAATTGCCAAGACATTTAATAAATTCAAAAAGAATGATCATGCTGATAAAATTACTATAAAACCAGGTGATTTCAAAGTTGTCTTCACAAAAAATGACAATGAGCATATTGAATACAATATTCAACATGAAAATTACTTAGACTATCTGCATATCCGGCAAGGTGAAGTAAAAGATATTGCAGATCCTGATAATCCTGAAAAACTTGATGCTGAAATCAAAGATCTTTTAAAACTTCCATCACTTGATGAACTACAAATAAGTACTCCAGATTCAACAATTGAAAGACTTATTAATGAAATTTTCGAAATTAAAGATTGGTTCAATCAAAGGGATGAGTATAACAACCTAGTTAATTCACCAGAATTTAATGAAAGTAAAAATAAAGAAAAAAGGGATCTAATTAAAATATTGGCATTGATACTTAAACATAGTTATATACTATTAGAAAGTATATTTCTTCATGAACTGCCCCAGATGCAATAGTTCCAGTCACAAAAAGAATTGTATAGTTGGCGGGCGTCAACGGTACAAATGCTCTGATTGTGGCTATAACTATACAGTAGAGCTAAAATCAACTGCTTTTTCCGCCTCTGTTAAAAGACAGGCTTTACAACTCTATCTTGAAGGATTGGGCTTTCGCTCAATAGGAAGAGTTTTAGGGGTAAGTCATGTTTCTGTCCAAAGATGGATCAAGAAATCTGGTCAGAAGTTAGAAGACCTAAAAAGTGAAAATGAGATATCTATTGTTGAAATGGATGAAATGCACACGTACATCGGTAACAAAAAAAATATTGCTGGATCTGGATTGCTGTTGATAGAGTTGGGAAAAAGTTCATCAACTGCTCTTTTGGCAGCAGAGGAACGGAAACTGGAAAACTACTCTGGGAAAAAGTGAAGAAAAAAGAGATTGGAGAAGTGATGACAGATCACTGGAGGGCATATGCAGAGTTTCGTCCAGAAACTATTCATACTCAATCAAAAGCAGAAACGTATACTGCTGAAGGATATAACAGCATATTGAGGCACTTTTTGGCAAGGTTGAGAAGAAAGACAAAGTGTTATGCGAAGAGTCTTGAAATGCTAAAGTACTCGGTTCTTCTATTGATGAAATACAGAAATAAATAACTAGATATATTTAGTTAACAATACCATTTTTTCCCAAATTGCGCTGCAACATTTATAAATTACTAACTTTAATTTTTATGACAGAATTTGTATAAAAATAAGGATTTATACAGAGCTAAAAGAGTAGATACATAACTAACGTCTTTATTTAATTTCTTCTTATAGATTCCTCAAACAACAAAACATATATCGAGAAACTTATTACTACTCATAGAAATAAACAAATGGATTTTCAATAAGTATTTTCCATGAGCATACAGGAACTAAGATGTACTACATCAAGATCATGCTTTTTAAGAGCATTTGCTAGACGGTAGATTCTTCTGCCTGAACAGCCCCCACAAGTGAAAAAAGCAATCATCTGAGTATCTTCATCATAGGTTAAATTGAGCCGATCTCATAGTTACTCAAATA
The DNA here is from genome assembly GCA_963727895.1 of uncultured Methanosarcinaceae archaeon. Taxonomy (GTDB): domain Archaea; phylum Halobacteriota; class Methanosarcinia; order Methanosarcinales; family Methanosarcinaceae; genus Methanosarcina. Next base: position 173,516 of record CAVSHT010000003.1, read on the forward strand.
ATTGCTTTATACTTTACAGCAGGCGTGTAGATTCTGTTTGTTTGGGTGCTTTTACTACCAGCACCCTGAAAACACCTTCTCCAGGATTCAAAAGACGGTGAGGAATTTTTGCAGGACTTTCTATTAGTGTATCTTTACTGACTTCCTGCTGTTCGTCACCGATTTCAACAACACCATTTCCCTCAAGAATATAGAAAAAGACGTTTGTAGGAGTTATATGCTTTTTTAAGGATTCTCCTGGTTTTAACTCTATGTGCACTGCCTGAGCATGGTCAGTATCATAAAGCATTCTAACGCTCACGTTATGAGGATTTGGTTTTTCAGGTGAAGATCTCATCTCAATAACTTTCATATAACTCTCCCCTTTTGACCACAATATTTAATTTCAGCATATTCAGGCATAACGCATACCGAAATTTGGGTAGTATTTTTGGGTCTGTTCTAATTGTTTCAATTAACACTATGTATTCATATTCTTGTAAAATCTACTCTACACGTTCCTGATTAATATAGGAATTTTCATTAATTTTAGAAAAATATGAATACGAACTCCTGAAATTCTTGAGATATTTGGAATCAAGAGATTACAGGAGAAAACGTTTTACATCGAAAATATATCAGAAGACATTCAAAACTAATTAAACAATTTTAGAACTATAAATATTACAGGCCTACTTGAGCTTTGAAATTCTCAAGGCCTATTTCATCAATAAACTTACCAAGTCTCTTTTTTGTACCAGAGTTTTTATAAAAATTAATTATCTTTTCTATATTTTCAAGGACTTCTTCTTCGGAAAGTTCCTTTGCAACAACCTCAGCAAGTCTTGGAGATGCAGCCGCAGCACCTCCTACCATCAGAGTATATCCTTTGGCAGTGCCCATTACCCCTATATCTTTAATAGCAGGCTCAGAGCAGGAATTTGGACAGCCGGAAACCGCCATCTTGAACTTGGAAGGCATTGACATCCCGTGATATTTTGCATCCAGCTTAAGACCCAAACCTACTGCATCCTGTTTACCCTGCTTGCAGAAAGTTGTACCAGGACATATCTTTATACTTCTTACGCAAAGCCCTACAGCTGCCCCAGGTTTCATATCAAGGTCAGCCCACGCATTATCAAGATCTTCTTCTTTTAAGCCTACAATTGCGATCCTCTGAGCAGATGTCAATTTAAGAGCGGCAGCCCCATATTTTTCTGCAACGTCAGCAATTTTCCTGAGGGTTTTAGGATCTACAATTCCCCCCGGAGTATGAGGAGCTATTGCATATGTTTCACGGTCTCTCTGAACGATTGCGCCTTTTTCCAGTAAATTATCTTTCATAGTTTATCATCTCTCCAAGTTCTCAAGATCTGTTTCTGAATCTGTTGAATACAGAAAACTTATCCCAGTATATTAATATGGATGTTATTATAAATCGTTAGTTATAGTAGTATCCTTTTGATACCAGTATATAAGAAATACTAAGTTATATATCAGACAGTTTCCATGTTTATACCATGAAGGACTGCACAGTATACAAGACTATGAACATTATCGGGAAAAGATGGACGATCCACATACTTCTGGAATTACACAAAGGAGAGAAGAAGGAAAAACGTTTTAATGAACTCAAAAGAAAACTTGGCTACATAACTCCAAAAATATTATCAGAAAGGCTGACAGAACTTGAAACTGAGGGTCTGATTACAAAAAAAGTTGATAATTCGATAAATCCCCCAAAGTCCGAGTATTACCTGACCGAAAGTGGAGTGGATTTTGTGAAAATAATACAGGCTATTAAAAGATGGGGATTAAAATGGAAATTCCAGAATGAAGAATGTGAAAAGGCAATTTGTATGTATTGCGATCGCTAACTGGAATTAAACAAAAAGAAAACAAACAAGAGAAAACATATCTGGAAGTAACTAGTTATAAAAAAGAAAAGAGAAACATAGTTTCTCTTCACCAAACATATAGAAAAACTTTAACAAATATAGGATTGTGCCTTTATTTCCATACTTACATTTCAAATCTTGTCATAACTCCATGCAGTTCATCAGTAGGAAGTCTATAGAACTGAACAAACGAGGGAGAGACCTTTTTAATTATGGAAAAAATTTTCCATATTAAATTATTAGTGAATATGTCTTCTACTCCATAAAAAATTGTTTTTTCATGGATACCCTGATCTTTTAGAATCTGCTCTACATTAAGAATTTCCATATATCCGGTCTTGATCTCAAGCACCCTCAATCCTTTTGCCAGCTCTTTTGTAAACGAGCTTTCCACTCCAAAAGGACTATCAGATTTGATAATGGAAATAAAAATATTATTTTCATAAATAATATTATTTTTAAACATTACGTGAGAAATATATTGAGGAACGTTATATGTATCTCTTGCAAAGAAGAGAGCAGTCCCTATAATTTTATTTTGGGTAGCATATAGTCGGTTATATTTTTCAAGGAAGGTATCCGCCCTCATCAATTTCATCTGCTCATATAGTCTCTTTTGTCCGGAAGTATATATAATTATTAAAGAGAGAATGACAAGTGCTATAATAACAGACCAGTATCCTCCGTGAGGGATTTTGTAGCTATTTGAGAGAAGGAATACTATATCGATAAACGTTATAAGTAACGAAATAAAAGCTTTAGTTAGATCTTTTCTGTGATAGAATATTGAAGTCATCAATATGCCCGTGATAGACATAGTTCCTGTAACTGCCAATCCATATGCAGCTGCAAGTTTATTAGACTCTTTAAATATAACCATCATAAATAATACAGCAATAAGGAGCAACCAATTCACAGCACTTATGTATATTTGTGATTTTAATTCCCCGGATGTATAATCAATCTTTAGCATCGGCATTGCTCGGGTGGTTATACCCTGATATACTATAGAGAACATGCTACTTATCATAGCTTGAGAAGCGATAACTGTAGCTACAACGCTAAGCAGAAGGAATGGGATATAAAGTATGCTTGCTTGCTGGTTTATCATCTGAAACAAGAAATTTGTCGAACCTGGATTTCGGAGAAGGAATGCTCCCTGGCCGAGATAATTCAAAATCAATGCTACAAATACGAATTTCCAGGCTTTTAAAATAGGTTCTCTTCCCAGGTGTCCCATGTCAGCATATAATGCTTCACCCCCTGTAGCGCAAAGGATGACTTCTGATAGTACAAAAAATCCTACAATTCCGTTATTCAAAAGGAATCTTATGGCATAATAAGGATTGATAGCTTTAAGCACTTCTGGAGTGGAAAAAATAGAAGCAATACCTGAAAAACCTAAAGCTGCAAACCATATGACCATTATGGGCCCAAAAACCCATGTAATTTTTTCTATTCCTTTGCTCTGAACTGAAAAAAGTGCTACTGCAATAATACCAGAAATAAGTATGATGGCGCTTTGGCTTATGTTTTCAAACTGAGGAATTATTCGAAGACCTTCAACTGCACTCAGAATACTTATTGCAGGAGTAATTACTCCATCCCCCATTAGGAAAGATGTCCCTATATAAGCTAAAAGTGTAACTAGAGCTACATTTCTACTCGATTTAAGAAGGGGAACAAGTATTTCTTTTAAGACTATTGTACCTCCTTCACCTTTTTTACCCAAACTCATTGCAAGCCAGGCGTATTCAAGAGTTACAAGTACAATAAGTGTCCAGATAATTAAAGATAAAACGCCTATTATATGGTTATATGTAGGCCTTGTGAGAAGAAAAATAACTGTCAGGGTATATATTGGACTTGTACCTATATCTCCAAAAACAAGTCCCATAGAGTTCAGTATTCCTCTAAAATTGTTGTTAGGCATGGTATAATACTCTCTGTGTTTTATAATATAGGTTAGTTGAATGTTTTCTTAAAGCTCTGATTATTTAACAAATATAAGTTATAAATATAGATAAATTATAATTTATTGAGTTTGGAATGAATAAAAACTAAGAAAACTTATATAAGTTTTGACCAAATGAAGGAATTAGCAGTTATTATTTAATTAGTTATGTTAATAATTATGGCTCTGTAGAAAACCGATCCAAATCAGCTTCATGAAGCTGAAATTATGTAAGAAAATATGGAATGAGTCATTCATTTTAGATTAACGGACATTTGCAATTTCAGAGGATATTACAAAGCCCATTAATAAACTTATTTTAAGCGATTTTAATTCATCAATCATAACCCTTTTTTCAAGGATCATTTTTAGGAATGCAGAAGCCTATTTCCCAGTAATTAATATTTATACTTTTTGAGTAGAAGGGCTTTGCACGTAAAGTCCTAAAAATACCCTACTTAAAATGCAGATGATTGACTTTAAATACAAGATGTGAAATTTGAGAAACTTAGGGATGTTTGACAGTTTGAAATTTAATTAATTTCTCAGTTTAAATATTAATTATGTCACTACTTGTTCAAGGCTTTAAATGGTTTTTATAGTATTTTTTTTTAAAATATTAAGTATGTCTCGATATTCAATATAAAAAATAAAATATAATATTATGATTATGATTATTTTTCGACATGTTTATATTATCTCTCGGTATTCACTTATTATATATTTAAGTAGGCGATAATTATGCAAGAAATTGAAAATAAACCGGCCCCTATAACAATAAATATTAAAACAATAAACTCCGATAGACATGTTTCCTTTGTAGCAAACCGAATATGGGGAGGATTGCAACCGAATGGTTTATTTGAACTTAATTTTTTATTAGAGCATTCAATATTACCTGAAACTCTTACAATGCAGATAGAAAATGGAACAGAAAATGAAACATCGCGTAGCAATAAAAACGAATTCATCAGAGAAAACCAAGCAACTGCTTATCTGAGTATGGAAACATTGCTTGGATTGCAGAGTTGGTTGAATTTTAAAATTCAGGAATTACAAGGGCTCAAACTCTTTGAAGAACAAAAATAATTGAGTGGGTGAAATAATGACTGATAGCATCACCCCTGCTAAGTATATATTTACCACCGATGACTGTATGGGTAATAAAGTAGGTCTTAAAAAAGACACTTATGATTATAAAATAATAAGAGATCACACCGAAATAACTCCAAATATTATAAGAGAAGGGGTTGAAACCCCACATTTAGTATTTATAGATGAAATACCTACTAGATATGATTATTACAAGCTTATACTAAATCCTGTAGTAGGAAAAACAGATTTAATACACCTTATGGTTGTGGTAGAGGGGACTGAAGATGAGTGTGCTGAAGTCATTACCGCTCATATAAGGCGTAAAACTAAAGGAGAAATCCTCGGCGGGGGCCTAATATACGATGCAAGTTCATCATCAAATAGAAGTGGAATACAATTCCAGATTTGATATTCTCTATATTTTAGTAGACGAACCTACCGCCGCATATTCAGATTTAATAGTTAAGGATGTTTCTATACGTAGAGATATGTTTACTGAAAGGATTGCTGGGGTTGTAATAGAAGAATATTCTAAAAAGAATATAGATTGTCTTAAGGAAATTTTACCAATGGATTTGGGTAGATACTTACCAGATGTACAAAAAGAAAAAAAAGAAATTCCAAGAAATATAGTTAATTAGTTTTCACCTTCACACTTTTATTTTAGTTAATATAATCAATTTATTATCTTATTTTTGAACTCTATCCCAATGACCTTTTTTACTTAAACTTTTACCTGCAAGAATTCCTGATTAATCTCAAGCTCAAACAGTTCCTGAATAACTACACAGAGGCTATTTATTACACAATATCATAATAATAACTCAATATATATAATATATATGTGTTTATTAACCGATGCTAATTAATACTTTCAACAGATTATACTTATATTTAAATATAGCATATGCTTACGTAAAAAGTTGTTTGCACGTAAAATCAAAAAAGTGAATTTTAGATGCAAAAACTATTGTTTAACAATATAACTCACAAAGTCCTAAACAAAACGAAATTTCCATGATATGTTTAAGATCGGTGGGATGATCATGAAAGGTTCGCAGATAAGATTGAAGTTGTATTTGGATCACTTAGGGATTCCCTTCGAAACATCGGGAATAGATAATAGAGTAAAGATACAGAAAGCCGTTTATATCGGAAAAGCTGCTGGCTTTGATCTAGGTTATCCCTATGGTTGGTATTTAAAAGGTCCTTACAGTCCTGAATTAACTAGAGATTATTATAATCTTAGTCGCGCCATAGCTCTTGGCGACAAGGAATATGAAAAATACGATTTACAAGATGATCTATCTCAAAAATTGATTAGAATTAAAGGATTAATGATGCCTCATGAAACCTCAATATCTCAAGCAGATTGGTTAGAACTAGCAGCTTCTATTCTTTATTGTAAAAATGAATATAATTTTGATGATATAAAAACAAAAGAATATTTGACCAACGAAAAAAAACATCTAATGGATTATTATGATAATGCTGTGTCAACGTTAAAGTTATATAAACTGGCATAATAACTTTTTACTAGATATTATGTCTAGTATCAATTTCGAGGTAAAGAAAATTAGAGATCCTATTCATAAAACAATAGGACTCAGTGAATTAGAAATTGAAATTATTAATACCAGGGCTTTTCAAAGACTACGAAATATCAAACAACTTGGGTTAGTAAATTATGTATTTCCTGGGGCTGATTATACTAGATTTTCTCATTCTATAGGCGTTTGCCACCTTTCAGGGCAACTTTATGATGCAATTCATAAAAAAAATGGAAAGACGCGAACAAATTATGAAGAAAAACAGAAATACCGACTTGCTGGGCTCTTACATGATATTGGGCACTATCCTTTTTCTCACGCAATGGACGAAGCTCTTGAATCAATATATAAAGATAGAAGTGAAGAGCTGGCTGGGCTAAAAATAAAAAAGGATTCTAAGAGACGCGATGCTCATTCTGACCCCCATATATATACAACTCAAGTGAAATACTTGGATCACGAATCCGTAGGCAGAGAGATTTTATTAAATGATATTGAGATCTCAGAAATTCTCAGTAGTTGGAAATTCAAATCTAAAGATATATACGATATATTCACACGTAATTTTGAATCTCTTCCCCCTGATGCAAATATGATTAGTTCGGATCTTGATGCAGACCGTTTAGACTATTTGTTGAGATCGGCTTATCATTTAGGATTGCCATATGGTTCTGCTGATGTTGAATATATATTGAGTCAATTAGAAATAGATAACGATAAGAAGATATGTTTAAACTCAAAAGCGATTAGAACTATTGACCATTTTTTATTATGTAGGTATTTTGATTACTCACAAGTAATCTATCATAAAACGGTCGCAGGGTTTGAAGAAGTACTAAAAAGAATAATTTTATTCTTTGTTGAAGAAACAAAAATTAAGTGTTCAATGGAAGACGTTATACAAAAAATTAAGAATGGTGAGTGGTATGATTTTGATGATCACTACATTTTTTATTTAATAAAAGAGTATTATAATAAAGATGAAACTCCACCTCAAATAAAGTTAATGATGAAATCAATTCTACTACGAAAACCACCAAAAGAAATTATAAAACTAGAATATATTCGAGATAGTAAAGAAAAGAAAAAGTTTCATGAAAAAATAAACAACATGACAACTATTATCGATGATCTTAGTTGTCAATTCGACATTAATAAAAATAATGGCTTTGATACTTAAACATAGTTATATACTATTAGAAAGTATATTTCTTCATGAACTGCCCCAGATGCAATAGTTCCAGTCACAAAAAGAACGGTATAGTTGGCGGGCGTCAACGGTACAAATGCTCTGATTGTGGCTATAACTATACAGTAGAGCTAAAATCAACTGCTTTTTCCGCTTTTGTAAAAAGACAGGCTTTACAACTCTATCTTGAAGGATTGGGCTTTCGTTCAATAGGACGATTTTTAGGGGTGAGTCATGTTTCTGTCCAAAGATGGATAAAGAAATTTGGTCAGGAGTTAGAGGACCTAAAAAGTGAAAATGAGATATCTATTGTTGAAATGGATGAAATGCACACTTACATCGGTAACAAAAAAAATATTGCTGGATCTGGATTGCTGTTGATAGAGTTGGGAAAAAGTTCATCAACTGCTCTTTTGGTAGCAGAGGAACAGAAACTGGAAAACTACTCTGGGAAAAAGTGAAGAAAAAAGAGATTGGAGAAGTAATGACAGATCACTGGAGAGCATATGCAGAGTTTCTTCCAGAAAAGAGTCATACTCAATCAAAAGCAGAAACATTTACAGTTGAGGGATATAACAGCATATTGAGGCATTTTCTAGCAAGATTGAGAAGAAAGACAAAGTGTTATACAAAAAGTCTTGAAATGCTAAAGTACTCGGTTATTCTATTGATGAAATACAGAAATAAAGAGTTAACTATGTTTAATTAACAATGCCAAATCAATTATTGAAAAACTCTATTTTTCAGATCAACATAATTATTTTTTTATTTATGGAATAGTATTAATATTGATTTAACATCTGTTTTTTGATAACAAATTTAAAGAATACTTTTTAATAATATTTGTGGATGGTAATTGTTCATGGAAGATTTAATAATTTATTTACTGATTGGTTCAGCAGCAGGTATTTTAAGTGGATTATTTGGGATTGGTGGTGGGACTATTATTATTCCTGCACTAGTTTTTTTACTAGGATTTTCTCAAATAAAAGCTCAGGGAACTTCTTTAGTCGCAATGCTTCCGCCGGTTGGCATACTTGCATTTCTTGAATACTATAAAAGAGGAAACACCGATTTATATGCGGGTATAATAATTTGTATTGCTATGGTTATTGGTGCAAAATTCGGGGCTCAAATTGCAAATGGACTCCCACTTGACGTATTGAGGAAAGCTTTTGGTATATTTGTTATTCTAATAGGAATAAAAACTTTTTTTGGAAAATAAGTATATTTTATTACCTAATCTATAATTAGTAACTATTTAATCTTTGCAAAATCGGTTTATACCAATCAAATATCCAAAAAAGAAATAATAAAAGATCTTTAAAGATCCTTAATATGTATGATTTCGAAACTTGTCAAATGCTTTGCAGCTCAACAAATCTCAAAAAAGAAATGAACTTAAGATGAAGAATATTTTTTCTTCGTATTTCGTGTATCTCTTGTATTACCTGTGCTGTTCTTATTGCGAGAGTCGCTGCGAGAGCCATTGCGAGAGCCATTGCGAGAGCCGTTGCGAGCGCCACCGCGATATTCACCATCATTCTTCGAGCTTCTTCCTTTTGATTTTTGGGCAACCTCTATAAAGGGCTTTCGACCTCTCTTTTTATCTTTAAAGATTTCTAGAAGAGTTGAAGCCTGAGCAAATGGTACAGTTACAAAAGAAAAGTGAGGAAAAATTTCTGCATCTCTTATTTTTAGGTCCTTTTCTCCTGTTTCTTCCTGCATAAACTCACACAACTTTTCAGGGGTCATGCCGTCGACTTTACCCATTGCGATGAACAACCTGGTTTTACCTTTCCGGTCGACGTACGAACTTTCGGAGATCTCTGCATACATGCTTTCGTCAAACATTTCCTTGAAAGAGTACTTAAGGAGGGCAGCAAGTATTTTTTCGGCTGGGTATTCTTCAAGAAGTTTTTCGCTCATCTCAAGGCAGTCGCCGTATTCTTCAGTTTTTATAGTTTCTTCGAGTTCGGTTTTTACTCTTGACCTTTTGGCTTTTATTACATCTTTTATTTCAGGAATTCGACCTTTCTTCATTTCAGACTTTGAGGTCTTTTTTATGTAGGTTAGCCGCCTGTATTCTGTGGATGTAACGAAAGTAATTGCAGTTCCCTGTTTTCCTGCACGGCCTGTTCTTCCTATTCTATGCACATAGGACTCTGGATCTTGAGGCAAAGAATAGTTAATTACATGGGTAAGGTCCATGATATCAATACCCCTGGCTGCAACGTCAGTTGCGACGAGGATATTTATTTTTTGTTTTCTAAACCGGTTCAGGATTTTTTCTCTCTCATTCTGGGAAAGATCACCATGTAAAGCATCGGCTGTATATCCCCTGTCTCCAAGCTTTTGGGCAACTTGAGCGGTATCGGTTTTTGTTCTACAGAACACAAGCCCGTAGAATTCGTCTTCAATATCAATGATCCTGCACAGGGCTTCAAATTTATCGCTTTCCTGGACTTCGAAGTAAATCTGCTCGGTCAAGCTTGTAGTAAGATCTTCGTTCTCAATGACAACATGCTCATAGTTTTTCATGTATTTCTTGACAATTCCAAGAATTTGTTTTGGCATTGTAGCTGAAAAAAAAAGCATTCTTTTTTCAGGTCCTGTTGCCTTCAAGATTTCTTTAATATCATCAATGAAACCCATATTAAGCATTTCGTCGGCTTCATCCAGCACAAAATAAGCTATGTGCTCAAGATTCATACTCTTTCGTTCAAGATGGTCGATGACCCTTCCTGGAGTCCCTACAACAATGTCAACTCCATTTTTTAACATCTTGAGCTGCTGGGTCATGGATTGTCCCCCATAAATTGGGACTATATGCAGTTTTTTGTCCCCTTTCAAGGAATTAAGCTCTTCTGAAACCTGTATTGCCAATTCTCGGGTTGGGGTCAGGATTATTGCCTGTACCTTTCCTGATTTCTCAGAAATTTTTTCTATAATGGGAGCTCCGAAAGCCGTTGTTTTCCCTGTTCCGGTTTGAGCCTGCCCTATAATATCACATTCTCCTTTCAAAAAAAGTGGGATAACTTTTTCCTGAATTGGGGTTGGTTCTTCAAACCCTTTCTTTTTGAAGGCTTTTAACGTACTGTCTGAAAGCCCCAATGCCTTAAATTTTGCTAGTTTTTCCATGTACTCACTCTAATATTGACAATTTTTTTACAGATCGTGCAATTTGCAGAACTGCTGGTTATACTCTATACCTCATACCCGGCAGTATCCTTTGCGGAAGAGGCCACTTATTAAGACCGGTACATGATACCAACTAAAAAAAGGTAAACACGCCGTATAAATGGTTAATATCCCCGGGAATGCGAGACGGTGCCTAAGAACCAGGGAAATTCACAACCAATATACATAAACTTATACTGCAAAAATTCGATTTTTTTGGATAAGTTCTAGACGCTTTTTTGAGTTCTTCCCTGTGATACAGGCAGACTAAATTATCTAATTTTATCTAATTAAATAATATAAAGTACATAACCTTTGATTTGAATGTTATCCTGTAACTCTTTTTCCTATATATAACCCTTTGCTATTCCTCTAACCGATTTTTTATAATAAAGCTTTCTATTATCCTGAAAAAAGTCTTTTAGCCAGATGCCATTGGTTTTTTTGGATGACTAATACTATGAATAATATACTGACTAATATGCTTAGAGATAACAATAATATCTGCAACCATTATTATATATTTATTTATATATTAACCTTGGGGGTAACATGAAAGTTTATTCAATAATACCAGCCATGAAAGCATAGTTCATCGGTCAGCATTTCTTTAAGGAGGTTTAGCCTTTCAATTGAATTCCTTATTTGTTCTGGTTTATCCAGTAATTCTTCACATCCGGTTTCTTCCTGTATTGTTGTGATTCTTAAAAGTTCTGAAAAATTTACGCATTCATCCAAAAAGCTGTTGAACAGTTTGCGAGCCTTTATTAGATCTTCTGATGTCCTGAAATCAGGCTGAACAGTTTTTTCATATTCTGCTCTTTGTTTCATCTCTGAGACCAGAAGACGAGACTCAACATAATCTTTGGCATTCAGAATGTCTCCGAGTTTTCTGAGATCTGTCCCTATATACTGGGTAAAGTAAGCAATTTCAAAGGTCCACCTTTTGTCAAAATTAGTTTCTGGCCCCTCATTGATAAAAGGAATTTTACTTGTCAGCAGGTTCATCTCCTGTTTCTCTTCGCTTTCAATATTAACATGCTAGAGAATATAATAAAAGCTTAACTAAATTATCTAGCTTTATAGTTTATTATCAGAAGACTATATAGGGATGATATCATTCCTAACTAATTTAACTGACACTGCCGAAGCATTAAGAAAATAATAAATTAAATCTGTGCGATCAGTCAATTTTGATTGAAATTGAAAAAATTAATTGTACTCTCTTACAAATAGCCTTTTTGGTCTTTATTTATGAGTTTTATGTTTATATTATCTTAAAGAAAGCTTTTGTTCATGAGTCCGTAAAATCGAAAAATGAGTCAGTAAACAGAAAATTGCCTCAGTTATTGCTTTTTTTGTTCATAGCAACAATTTTTCATATTGGCTACATAAAAATATTCTATTGAGAATGATATAAAAGTTGCTGTAAATCTAAATATTTTGTTTACGTAAAGTGAAAAAACGGTATTAGAAGAGTAAGCAACAACTTTAGACCAGCGAATATTCATTATTGTTTTTCAGATTATATTATTTGAAAAATGAAAAAACATTCTTCAAAAAATTAAAAAAGCAGTATCAAAAAAGAATTAATTTAAAAATTAAATATTCTTATTTTGAAGGCTCTACTTTTGGAGCTTTTGGCTTGTCTACTATTGGAACCGATATCTTAATAAATTCCTTAGCACCAGTCTTTGCTCTTTCGTTAGAGATTGATAAACAATCTTTTGGGCAGCCGTTTACGCATTCAGTGCACATAATGCATCTAAATACATTAAGTTCCCATGTCTTATTGGCTTTAGTAACTGTTATTGCATCAGGGGGACATTTCTTTTGACATAATCCACAGAGAATACAGTTCTCAGGGTTAAAAACAATCCTCCCTTTAAACTCCTTAAAAGGTTCCCTTATCTCGAAGGGGTAAAGTCTGGTAGCAGGTTTACGAGAAATATTTGTTAATACAAGGTTTAACATACCCATTATATCACCCTCTTCTTATCTTTCAGTGCAGCTAACGCAGGGATCTATAGTAAGCACAACTATAGGCACATCAGCGAGTTTGACGCCTGGTAACATAAGTAGCAGTGAAGGTATGTTTGCAAAGGTAGGAGTCCTAATTTTAAGTCTTTCTAAGTTTTTAGTACCATTACCTTTCACATAATATACAACTTCACCTCTGGGCTGCTCTGTTCTTATAATAGCTTCTCCAGTAGGGAAGCCTTTAACACGTGTTGCAATCTCACCATCAGGCATCTTGGAGATTGCATTTCTTACGATAGTAATAGAATTATATAGCTCAGTGATTCTTACTTTAGTTCTGGCGTAACAATCTCCATCCTTTTCAACAGCCGTCTTAAAACCGAGATCCTTATAAATATCCCAGTCTGATGTCTCTCTCACGTCAATAGCGTTCCCACTTCCTCTAAGTGTAGGGCCAGCTGTTCCAGCTTCGTACGCTAGTTGCTTTGACATTGTAGCTAATCCCACAAGTCTTTGCTTAACCGTGTAATTGTTTACAAACACCTTTTCAACATTTTTAATCTCAGTTTCCAGTGAATCGCACATTTTCAAAAGCATATCAATATGCTCTTTAGTCAGATCTCTAGTAACTCCTCCAACTTTGGATATTGAATGTATAACTCTGTTTCCAGTGATTCTTTCCGCTACATCCAGTACTTCTTCTCTGTACTTCCAGCATTCATAAAAGAGGCTTTCAAACCCAAAACCATCGGCAAACAAGCCAAGCCAGAGGAGGTGACTGTGAAGCCTGTTAAGTTCACCAACTATTACTCTGATGTACTGTGCTCTTTCAGGGATTTCAGTGTCAAATAGTTTTTCGACTGCCCGTGTATAAGTTATACCATGAAGGGCACTGCATATCCCACATATTCTCTCACAAATGTAGGTAGTTTGATTATAGTCCTTTGTATCTATGAATTTTTCAAGCCCTCTATGAACGTAGCCCAATGAGGGAAGTACTCCAACAACAACATCATTATCAATTTCAAGTTTTAACGATATTGGTTCAGGTAAAACTGGATGTTGAGGACCAAAAGGTATTATAGTTGTCATGTTATTCTCCTCATGAATTTCTTTAGGCTAAGGGAGTTTTTGGACTGTTTGGTGTCAGATAAAGGTGGCCCTTATAGTCTATTGCTAAACCTTCAAAAGTCAATCCAAAGAGATCCTGGTATTCATTTTCGATTAAAAGCGCACACAAATAAATGCCTGACATGCTCTTTGGTTTTTCACCTGGCTTCACAAAATATCTCAAATTTTTCAATATATTATCTTTTTCAAATATATACAAAAACTCATGTCCTTCGTTAGCTTTCAGGCATATCATAGTAGAATATCGATAGCCATCTTTTTTTAAGCCCTCAACAGTTTTTAGCAGTTCTCCGCTGCTTTTTATATCTGTCACATTTTGAATCACATTATCAAGCATTCGATGGCACCTCGTTTCCTTTCAATTTTACTTCTTTTCCTTTGATGTTCCCTTTCTTCTTATTTTCAAGTATTGAAAGTGCTGCTACTACTCCATCAAGTATGGCTTCAGGCCTTGGGCAACATCCGGGAACATATGCATCTACGGGTATGACCTGGTCTACTCCGCCTACTACATTATAGCAATCGTGGAATATTCCGCCTGTAGATGCACAGGCACCTACAGCTAGAACAACTTTTGGATCCGGAATCTGGTTATAAAGATTTTTAAGCACATTTACATTTTTATAATTCACCGAGCCTGTAACCACCATTATATCAGCTTGCTTTGGAGTTCCTATATTTAAAACCCCAAATCTTTCAGCATCATATAGGGGAGTAAGACAGGCCACTACTTCAATATCACAGCCATTGCAACTGTTACAGTTAACATGTATAATCCATGGGGATTTTGCCAAACTCATAAATGTCCCTCTTTTTAAGCTAATTTTACTCCGCTAATATACAGGAATGCTATGTTTATAATCGAAAGTATTAGCAGGACTGACCAACTCAGTTTGAGCATCCACTGCCAGTATACTCTTGCAGTAATGTTATCTATAACAATTACAAGCAAGTAAGCAATGATGCCTATAAGCACACCTATTATTGGGGTTGATGCCCAGAATAAGAATATGAGTCCTGTTAAAAACACATATTCATAAAAGTGTGCAATCTCAATGGTTCCAAACCCTGGCCCTGAATATTCGGTTGTCATACCTTTAACCAGTTCTTGGTGACCATGGTGAGAGGTTGAATAGTCAAAGGGTGATTTTTTCAATTTTATATTCAGAACAACTATCATTGCTATGAATATAAGAGGCGTATACATCAGCAGAGGGGATGATGCACCTACTATTCCAGATAGCTTGAATGTACCGGTAAGCAGGTATATTGCAAGAGCATATAATATTAAAATGGGTTCATAGGACAGTACAGCCATAATTTCCCTTGAACTTCCTACTCTGGCGTATGGAGAACCAGTGCTCATTCCTCCTACAATTAGAGCTACCGAAGCTACTGTGTAGACGAATATTATCATCAATATATCTTGTTTAAAAACTAACATCAAGAGACTCAAAACTATAAAGACAAGATACACGATTACGTAAAAATTTTGAGATGGATTTACAACCATATTGTCTTTGCTGAAGAGCTTCTTAACATCATAGTATGGCTGCAAAAGAGGAGGACCTACTCTACCTTGTAATCTTGCAGTGATTCTCCTATCAACTCCTGAAGCTATACAGCCAAGGATAGGAGCACCAATTACAACAAGGATAATTGTTAAAATATCACTTATATTCATAATACTCCTCCTAGCAATGCTATTGCAATCAGAATTATGGAAATTGCATATCCAAATGTTGTAAGTTTACTTTCTCCAAAAATATTCTGGAGATATATGTTGGAGACACTGCTTTTTTCGTAGCTGCAAAGTCCATTTCTGAACATTAGTCTGTCCTTTTCAAGATTGTTTTCTCCACACATATAGTAGCTAGCTGTACGAGGAGTGAACATGTTTTTGGTAGCTACATATATCAGAATCGCCAGAGCAAGAACTATGAATATCGCTGCATAGGCAAATGCTCCAATTTCAGAGGTAAATTGTCCAGCCTGTCCTGAAATCGCAGGAGTAGCATTGAGCAGAATTGCGACCTGAGGTTTAATGAAGTAATCATATATTGAAAATATGAAGATACTTGTAACCACAATGGCTAACGCAAGGAACCGATAGTGGGAAATATGTTTCCAGTTTTTTATGGGGAACTGCATTTTTATCCATGCTGGATGACATGATTGTCCCAAGCCATTTAGAGTAATAAACTGTGGTAAGTGCACTTCCAAGTACCAGGAATACTACTACAACAGGGTTGCTTGAGGCAGCTTCCATTGATACCCATTTTGTAAGCAACACTCCAAAAGGAGGTAATAGCATGGATACCATTCCCAGAGCTGCAATGCTGGTGAGAAGGGGAGCTTTCTTTATTAATCCTGACATGTCCTCAATATCTCTGCTTCCTATGGTGTGCTCAATTTCACCTGTGCACAGGAATAAAAGACCTTTTGATATGGCGTGGAACAGAATAAGCATCATTGAAGCAGCTACAGCCAGAGGTGTGCCTATACCTGCACTTGCGATAATTAATCCCAGGTTTGCAATGGTTGAATAAGCAAGCACTCTTTTAGCATTTCTTTGAGATAAGGCTAAAGCTGAGCAGATAACAAAGGTAAAGCTACCGTAAACTGCAATAGCTGTTCCAAGGGGAGTATTAGCATAAGCTGGTACAAGCTTGATAATTAAAAACACACCGGCATTTACCATCGTGCTTGAGTGCAGTAAAGCAGAAACAGGAGTTGGAGCTACCATTGCACCTAATAGCCAGCTCTGGAAAGGCATCTGAGCAGATTTTGCAAAGCCTCCGATACAGAGTAAAGCAACAGGAAGGGCTATAGCGGCAAGAGCTGTTGCATTAGTTCCAGCGTAAGTTCCAATTCCAGAAAGAGTACTTATATCATATTTAGTTGCAAGCAGAATTATGCCCATAGATAAAGCAATTCCACCAACCAGGTTTAAAGCCAGAGCCCTGAAACCGTTGTTTATTCCCTCTTCATCCATGTTATATGAGATCAATATGAATGAACACAGAGTTGTTAGTTCCCAGAAAAGGAACATCCATCCTAATGTGTCAGATATTACCAGACCATTCATAGCTGCCAAGAAGAAGCTCATTGTAAAGTAAAATGTCTTTTGTCTATTGAGATGTCTGTGTTCTTCATACTGGTCCATGTATCCAGTTGCGAATAAAATAATTGCAGTACCTACTATATTCACAACTAATATCATGATCTGAGACAATTGATCAATATTAAAATAAGCACTTTCAACTTTTGGAACATTGGTATAAGTGTAAGCAAACAAAGCTGCTGAAATTATCCCTAGTCCAAGTGTAGGCCAATTTTTATATTTTGCTGACACACCAATAATATATAATATTACCAGTACTTCGAGTACAAGAATCACATTTTCTAACATTGCGAAATTTGGTTCGCCAATCTTAATTACTCCAGTACCATCTAATACTAAATTAACTGATAAAGCTATTCCAATTATGAAAAAAACCCAAGCCAAATACTTGTATAGCGATTTGGGAAGGGCTACGAATAATAACGAAAACAGTATTGGTACTGTAATTAATAGCATAACAGTGTTTTCTATCATACAGCGTATCCTCCGAACTATTAATCCTCCGATCTGTTTATCTTCTGACTTACAATGATAGGATTTACTCAGCTGAAATATAAAATCGAATTTTTAGCTGTTTTTATATCTCTTTTTTTATAGTTACAAAATGTATACTATATTGACTTCTCAGTTCAACTGTGCAATTCCTGAATACATAAGAATATGGACCAATAATCCATATAATTATTATAATATTTTTTATCAAAATTATAAGAAATAATAATCTGTGAATAACGTCGATATAAATTCGACACGGTGCCATTCTAACTTATAACATAGAGATATTTAAAGATAGTGATTTTCTTTTTACTTTTATATTACTCATAAGAATATGGGCAAAGCAACCCGAATATATTATTCGTCTTCCTTTTTATATTTTTAAATTGTATATATATTACTGAGTACTAATAGATAGTACTAAATGAAGTTAGTATGCCACTAAAATAGTATAAATTAGCATACACAAAACCCTATTTAAACGTAGTGGTCTCAATTTATTTTTATATTGCTCCTGCAGTTTATTTATGGCTAGTCTGCGAATCTTACATTTGTAAAATTAAAAAAGTAAATAATCAATAAACAATATTATCAAGATATTATGTTAATTAATATTAACAAAGAGGTATTTAAAGAAAGTGATTTTATCTTTATTATTATATTATTTTTGTATATACTTATATAAGGTATTGTTACCTAAACATAGTTAACTCTTTATTTCTGTATTTCATCAATAGAATAACCGAGTACTTTAGCATTTCAAGACTTTTTGTATAACACTTTGTCTTTCTTCTCAACCTTGCTAAAAAATGCCTCAATATGCTGTTATATCCTTCAACAGTATACGTTTTTGCTTTGGATTGAGTATGACTCTTTTCAGGAAGAAACTCTGCATATGCCCTCCAGTGATCTGTCATCACTTCTCCAATCTCTTTTTTCTTCACTTTTTCCCAGAGTAGTTTTCCAGTTTCCGTTCCTCTGATGCCAAAAGAGCAGTTGATGAACTTTTTCCCAACTCTATCAACAGCAATCCAGATCCAGCAATATTTTTTTTGTTACTGATGTAAGTGTGCATCTCATCCATTTCAACAATAGATATCTCACTTTCACTTTTTAGGTCCTCTCACTCTTGACCAAATTTCTTGATCCATTTTTGGACAGAAACATGACTTACCCCTAAAACTCCTCCTATTGAGCGAAAGCCCAATCCTTCAAGATAGAGTTGTAAAGCCTGTCTTTTTACAGAAGCGGAAAAAGCAGTTGATTTTAGCTCTACTGTATAGTTATAGCCACAATCAGAGCATTTGTACCGTTGACGCCCGCCAACTATACCGTTCTTTTTGTGATTGGAACTATTACATTTTGGGCAGTTCACGCAGAAATATATGTTATAAGCATATATATCTATTTTTGTGTACCACTACATTATATAAATATGCTTTATAGAGAGCAAAGTTAACAGTTTATTCTAAAAAGTTTCTTGTTTTAATGAAGGTAGAGTGAGCTTCTTTCCTGTATTATTATGGAAACTTATAATGTTATATATTATATTTTATACTGTTATTTCTATTAATTACTGAATATTTCAAACTGATTGTTTTTCTACAACTTCTAAATACCTTTTTCCACATCAATTTAAATAAGAATTATTACAAAAGTATATTGAACAGATATTCTGTAAAGATAATAGATATTGTTACAATTAAAACAAAGGTTCCTATTAATTCATTTTTAAGTACTTTTTTCAGGATAATCATTTCAGGAAGAGATAGTGCAGTAACTGCCATCAAGAAGACTAGAGCAGTACCTATCGGCAGTCCTTTCCCAATAAGGCTTTCTACGATAGGGATCATACCCATAACATTTGAGTAGAGAGGTATTCCTATAACGACTGCGATAGGTACAGCAAGCAAATTGTCCTTCCCAGCATATTTTGCAAGGATACCTTCAGGAGCATATCCATGAAAGATTCCTCCTAAAGTAACTCCTATAATTATATAAATCCAAACTTTTCCTACAATGTTTAACGTTATCAAAAGCAATAGAAGCCCGTTCCTTTATGCTGAGCTCTTCAGGCTTCTTGGACTGCTCCCCTACCTTTATCTTGTATACGAAATCAGCTACGTATTTTTCCATTTTCAGAAGGCCCACTACATAACCACCAAAAACTCCGAGAATAATACCTGATACTACATAAATCAAGGTTGCTTTAAGACCAAGAGTAGCCCACAACGCAGCAACAGCAGCTTCGTTTACTAAAGGTGAAGTTATAAGAAAGGAAAATGTTACTCCAAGAGGCATTCCAGCTTCCACGAAACCAATGAAAAGGGGCACCGATGAACAGGAACAGAAAGGTGTAACTACTCCTAGCATGGAAGCTAAAAGATGATATTGCAGGCCTTTTTTACCTCCAAGCACTTTTCTGGTTTTTTTTGGAGTTATATAGGTCCTGATATAAGAAACAGCAAAGATCATTACAACTAGCAAAACTAAGATTTTCAATATATCATAAATAATAAAGTTAACACTGGATGCAAGACGTGTATCAGGTGCAATCCTTAATAGACGTGTATCAGGTGCAATCCTTAATATTTCATATGTCAGTTTGTCTGCAAACCATTGGAAAGGATAGAATAGATCGACCATTTTGAGTTCCGTCTTCTATGTTTATTCGCTAGTTTTATAATCTAATTTCAATCGCATCTGTATATGTTTATACAATTATACATCTTTTCAGGGGATTTTTACAAAATTGTTTAATATATCTAGAAACTAGTAAGGACATTTTCATGCTCGTAAAGACACGAAAACAGTTATTTGGAGTTTATTTTTAGGTAAATCTACTCTCTCCACATTAGTTGAGGGCTTAAATAAGGCGAAATGTTCTATCTTTTTAGAAGGGTTGAGTTTACTTCCTGGAGTAAAGCATAGGAAAGTTGTACAATAACCCTAGTTTAAATTCTG
This sequence comes from uncultured Methanosarcinaceae archaeon, assembly GCA_963727895.1. Classification (GTDB taxonomy): domain Archaea; phylum Halobacteriota; class Methanosarcinia; order Methanosarcinales; family Methanosarcinaceae; genus Methanosarcina. The sequence goes on from CAVSHT010000003.1 coordinate 194,055, forward strand.
GGAACTGTAAAGCATCAATAAGAATCTTAGCTCTTTAAATATTGGTGCAAGTGAATTTATCTTCAGATACTTAATAACCAATTTTTTTATTCTATCTCTTTCATTCATAGCTCTTCTTTTCTAATTTTTAGAAACAATCACTTATGTTTATTCAAATTAAGAAATTAATTACAATTTTAAAATTAAAAAACCCGTAACAGGTTTTAATTGCTGCTAACACATCTTTTGTATTATTTCGAATGATTGAGTTTCCATAAATGATAAAGAAATTATATGAAGATTATTCGGATTGAAGAATTTCCAGTACTTTTCCAAGAGTACCTTCTACTTCCTGGTCTTTGAGATCTCTTTCCTTGCTTTTCTTAATCCCTAGTTGAGATATTACGATTTGCCGATCAACTTTAAATCCTGCAAGTTCAAGAGTTTTACTGGCGCAGTTTAAAGGACAACCATCAATTGTAATGATTCTCTCGGAAGATTCGGCAGACTTCACAATTCCGGGAGTTCTTGCCCCTATTCCTGCGGTACACATAAGGTTTCCTATACCTTGTTTATCAAGTTCGATTGCTATTTTGTTTGAGAGCTGCCCGACATTTGCTGCTCCTACACAGGGAAAAATTGCCACATTCGCCGAACCGCATGCACATTTTGTTTCTTCTGGCATATTTTCACTTTAACCTTTAGTTTATTCTGAATATTTTAATCGTTTCAATTTTCGGTTTAATCTGTCAGTCTATTTTTAACAGATCATTCTTTAATCCATTTTTTGATGTCATCTACGCTTGGAACTCTACCTGCGACTTTAACATCTTCGTCAATTACAAGAACGGGTGTTACCATAACTCCATATCCCAGAATTTTATCAAAATCTTCTACCTTGACAATTTCAGCATTAACACCTGTTTCTTTTACAGTTTTTTCTACCAATTCCTTTGTCTTATTGCATTTTGAACATCCTGTACCAAGTATTTCTATTTTCATTGTATTCACCTCAGTATTTCTTATTTCAAATATATTTGAAGCAACCTATATATAATTTTTTATTTCAAAATAATTTTAATTACCTCTCAACCTATTCATTTTTTCAATTAAAATTGAAGCGACTCAAAATCAGTGTTTAAAATCAGTGTTTAAAATCAGTGTTTAAAATCAGTGTTTAAAATCAGTGTTCATATATATCTCTAGCAATGTTTCGAAAGTATGGTTAAAACAGAATCAGAATGTATGTCCAAAAAAAGTGCTTTATGCACACTATTTTCCTGTTTATTCTTGCAGGTATTTTCGAGATCGGAGGAGGATACCTTATGTGGTTGTGGTTGCGTGAAGGCAGAAGTTTAATTTTTGCGTTTTTGGGGGCAATTATTCTGTTTTTATATGGGATTGTACCTACTTTTCAGCATTCTTACTTCCACAGAATTTATGCAACTTATGGGGGAATTTTTGTCGTCATGTCTCTTTTATGGGGCTGGATCTTCGATAAAATCCCTCCAGATATCCATGATCTTATCGGTGCCTTGATTATTCTTATTGGAGTGTCGATTATATACTACTGGCCTAGAAAAGGTGACAATATATGATTGATGCTACTGCTTCGATTGTTTTATTTTTTCTGGTTGCCCTTTTTGAAATTGGAGGAGGTTATTTTGTTTGGTTGTGGTTAAGGGAAAACAAAAGAGCCTTATTTGGGCTGCTCGGCGGAATTACATTAGCAATCTATGGAGTAATTCCAACTTTTCAGCCTGCACATTTCGGAAGGGTTTATGCTGCTTACGGAGGAATCTTTATTGTTTCTTCGTTATTATGGGGAGCATTTGTAGATAAGAAAAAACCAGATAAATATGAGATTATATGGGCAATAATTGCACTTGTAGGTGTGCTGGTAATTTTCTATATACCTCGTTAATTGTCAGTACAATATTAATAACAATAAGCAAAAAATATAAACAACTGAAATAAATATGGTGGTGTTAATAATACCTATCATAAATGGTTATTATGAATATTTATTTATAGATCAATTGTCTGCTTGAAAATGCCTTAAATTCTATTTTCATTTTGATTGAATGTAATTCTTACGTTGCTAACAGGGAGAGAAATATCCATGCTTCAAATATTCAAATCAACAGATTCCGGACTGACTGCTCTTGATCATATTGAAGATGGATCATGGATTAATCTTGTAAATCCGAAAGAACAGGAAATAATGTCAATTTCAAATAAGCTCAATATTCCTGCTGAACATCTTAAAGCTGCACTTGATGAAGAAGAGCGTTCTAGACTTGAAGTAGATGAAGGCTGCACTGTTGTATAGATATACCTGTACCAAATGAAAACCTTCAGGATGGGGGAATCTATTTTACAATTCCTCTTGGAATTATAATTAATGATAAAAACATCGTTACTGTTTCTCTTCAGGAAAATTACGTTATTAACAGCTTTATCGAGCATAAAATAAAATCCTTCTACACGTTCAAAAAAACACGTTTTCTTTTACAGATTTTATATAGAAATTCAAAGTTGTATCTTCAGTATCTAAGGCGTATCGATAAAGCAAGCGATAAAATTGAAGCAAAATTGCACAAATCCCTAAAAAATAAGGAATTAATGCAGCTTCTTGGACTTGAAAAAAGCCTTGTATATTTCTCTACATCTTTAAAAAGCAATGAAGTTGTTCTTGAAAAAATTCTCAGATCTACTCCTATAAAAATGTATCCTGATAATACGGATCTTCTTGAAGATGTTATTATCGAAAACAAGCAAGCAATTGAAATGGCAAATATTTATAGCAATATTCTAACCGGAACTATGGACGCATATGCATCAGTTATCTCCAATAACTTAAATATTGTCATGAAATTCCTCACTTCAGCTACAATCGTTCTTTCAGTCCCAACAATGGTTGCCAGTTTCTTTGGAATGAATGTTGATGTCCCTTTCGAGAATGACCCTCATGCATTTGTAATTATTTTCATCATTTCATTTGTTTTCTCAGTAGTTCTGGCTCTTACAATGTTAAGAAAACAATTATTCTAAGTGAAAATCCAAAAAATCGCATTTAATGTCTATATTTTGAATATTTTCTCTTTTAAGAGCCTTTTATTTATTAATCTCAGTTACCTTGAAAAACACTTGATTGTTGAATTATGTGAAAAAGGACATCTTAAAAGGCTAATTTGAAAAAAATAAATATTTCAGGGTTTTTCCCCTAACTTTTTTCATTTAACTAATAAGCCTGTATTTCTCAATGAATTGTATCATAAGCACATTCACCATGCATAGAAATATCCAGACCTACAAGCTGTTCTTCGTCTGTAACCTTGACCGGAGTTACTAAGTTTATCAACATCAGCATAATGTAGGTAAATACAAATGCATATATTGAAGTAGCTACAACAACTACAACTTCTTTAATAAAAAATGCTGTGCCGCCGTAAAGCAATCCGTCAGCTCCTACTGGATTTATAGCAGTTGAAGCAAAGATTCCAAGTAGAATTGTGCCGGTAACGCCTCCAATTCCATGAACACCCCATACATCAAGTGCATCATCCCATTCCATCTTGTTTTTAATGTGTACAGCAAAGTAACAGATAATTGACCCAAGGATGCCCATTAATGCGGCTGAAGGCAAAGAAACAAGCCCTGCTGCAGGGGTAATAGTTGCAAGACCTCCCACTGCTCCTGTCATAAACCCAACAAACTTTGGTTTTCCTTCTTTGTACCATTCTATTATCATCCAGGTCATTGCTGCAAAAGAAGCTGCAATGTCGCTATTCAGGAATGCAAGTGAGGTAATACCATCTACGTTGAGTTCACTTCCAGCGTTAAAACCATACCATCCAAACCACAAAAGGGCAGTTCCAATAGCCATTAACGGAATATTGTTTGGTTTTGTTATCTTATTATACTTTCTTGAGCCTACATAAAATACCGAAGCAAGGGCTGCAAATCCGGCTGTTGCATGGACAACAATTCCTCCTGCAAAATCAAGAATTCCCATTTGTGCTAGCAGTCCCCCTCCCCATACCATATGGACAAAAGGATAGTAAACAAAAAGCTGCCAGAGGACAAGGAAAATAAGGTAAGCTTTAAAAGTAACGCGGTTTGCAAATGCTCCCGTAATCAAAGCAGGAGTAATAATTGCAAACATCATCTGGTAAGCCACGAATACAATTTCTGGAAATCCCAGTATTTTTTACAATTGTAGTTGGTGTAATCCCATGTAGAAACATTTTATCCAGGTTTCCTATTATTGCACCTTCACCTCCACTGAAACACAGAGAATACCCGATAATAAACCATAAAACAGTAGTCAATCCCATCGAAACAAAGCTTTGCATCATTATTCCTAAAATATTCCGCTTACAGGAAAGTCCTCCGTAAAAGAATGCCAGACCAGGAGTCATTAGCATTACAAGACTTGTTGCAAGCAGCATAAAGCCTGTAGATCCAGTATTTAACATTTTATCATCCCATCTATTTTTTATATGATAACTAGGAAATCTCAAATATCTTACCTTGTTCCTATTTTATCATAAATAACTATTTCCACTTTCTATTTACTGAAAATTAGGTTTCAGGCAATTGTTCAGGATAGGAATGGTTAAAGATAGGATTTGATTTTCAGGTAATCTTTCAGGATGGAAATTGTTGAAAATAGAATTTAATTTTCCTATAAATGTTCAGGATAGAAATGGTTAAAAATGGGATTTAATTTTCAGGTAATTATTCAAAGAGAAATAGTTAAAGATAGGATTTAATTTTCAGGTAACTATTCAGAGAGAAATAGTTAAAGATAGGATTTAATGGGAAATCCAATAAATAGTTCAAAATAAGAAAAGTACAGGTAAATTTGCCTGTACTTATATATTGTATGCAATTTCACCATGCTGTGTTTGTCAAGTCCGATGTTTTCTTCACTTTCGCTGACTTTAAGCCCTATAGTCTTGTTGAGTATGAATCCAATAAGAAGGGTGCCAACAACTGCATAAATAATTGTGAATGACAACTCCTTGAAGCTGGATTAAAAATTGACCTGGATTTCCATAAAGTAGACCAGTTCCTCCTACACTTGCAAATACACCTGTTAGAAGTGCACCTACTATTCCTCCAACGCCATGTACTCCAAAGGCATCCAGCGAATCATCATATCCAAATCTTTCTTTGAGTCCTACAGCTTTGTAGCACACGAAACTTGTGATCATACCTATAGGAATTGCTGCCATTGGCGTAACAAAGCCTGCACCTGGAGTTATTGCAACAAGTCCTGCTAGAATGCCGGTTGCAAATCCCAGGGCAGTTGGATACCCTAAGTGATACCATTCAAGTGCCATCCAGACAAATCCTGCAGCTGCAGGGGCTACAAGCGTTGTAATAAATGCAAGTGCTGCGATCTCATTTGCAGCAAGAGCTGATCCTGCATTGAACCCGAACCATCCAAACCAGAGAAGTCCGGTTCCAAGGAGCGTTAGAGTAACGTTGTGTGGCTTTAGTGGATCTACACCAAAACCTCTTCTTTTGCCAAGGTATGTTAAAAGTGCAAGTGAGGAGATACCTGAAGTTATATGAACAACCGTGCCACCTGCAAAGTCAAGAGCTTTTCCTGTTAGGAAGCCTCCACCCCAGACCCAGTGACAGACAGGTGCATATACAATAAGTCCCCAGAGCGCGATAAATGCAATGTAAGATTTAAACTTAACACGTCCGACAATTGCACCTGAAATTAGAGCAGGTGTAATTATTGCAAACATTCCTTGAAATGCGATATATGCATAAGTAGGAATTGTACCAGTTACTGAATATACATCAATTCCTTTCAAGGAATATATGTGAAAGGCCACCCACAAACGAATTACCCTCTGAAAAGGCAAGCGAGTAACCTATTATTACCCATTCAAGAGCCATGACACCCATTGCAACAAATGAATGCATCATGCTGCTCAGAACGTTTTTGCGCTGTACTAGCCCGCCATAGAATAGTGCAAGTCCGGGAAGCATTAGTAATACAAGTGCGGCTGAGATCAGTACCCATACAGTGTCTGCTGCTACAATAGCCATATTATCCCCTCATAAAGCGCTAGGACCGGTTTCGTTAGTACGAATCCGTATTACATCTTCTAGTGGCAGCACAAATATTTTGCCGCTTCCTATGTAATTTTCATCGCCTTTTGCCCCAGTTTTTATAGCTTCAATGACTGATTCTAGGTAACGATCTTCCACTGCTATTTCGATCTTTACTTTCTCAAGCAGGTTTGCTTCATGTACAGTTGCCCTGTATATTTCCAGATGCCCTTTTTGTGCACCATAGCCAGCGACTGATGATACTGTCATTCTGCTTACTTCAAGTTTTTGAAGTTCTCGTTTGACCGCATCAAGCCTTTCCGGCCTTACGACTGCGATTATATATTTCATCTCAACCACCAATAGGTATCTCGTATCCGACAGTCCACTATTTAAATTTACCTATTTAACTGTTGGATATTTAGGAAGTCTTACCCAAAAAGTGATTCGTAAATGAGGCTTTTTTTCCAATTAAAGAGTTAAATCTTGGTTTTTATAGTCTTTACGTTATTACTGTATTTTACAAGGAGGAATAATAGTGTCTGTTGTGAGTCTCTTTTCCTGTCTTCAAGTTTTTCTGTCATAGAGCTTTTATCTAGTGAAAGCAAACTTAGGAATATGTTCGGAGAAATTGGAAGTGTAAAAAATAAAGCTGATAATATTTCCCTTCAAATTCTTTCTCTTTTCAGGGACAGTATCAGTGAAATATGCCTTAATGAAGCTAAATCTGTGTCAAATTATTTCAAACCGGAATATTCTCGTTATATTATAGTACATACTCCTCTGGATATCAGGTTCCCTGAGAAAAGGGAAGAATGGAACATGCGCTTTTGTGGGGATGTCGGAGTTTCGATTGTAGAATCTGTTATAGTTGAAACTGACAGAATCTATGTAAAAGGATTTATGGCAGTTAACGGGTCCAAAATCTATGATATCCTTCCTTTTACTAATATAGATGCAGGAAAAGCGAAGAAAGCCGCATTTCCTGAAGACCATATGTCTCGTGTGCGCGCTAAGGTGCTTCCTGCCGTGCTCTCTAACATAAAAGGAGAAACCATTCTCGATATTGGCAGTGGTTTCGGAAACCTTACTATGGAGCTTGCAAGAAACAACCTTGATTCGATGGTTTACGGGGTTGATCTTCACGACTCTCTTACAGGTCAGTCGCAGATGAACGCTGACGTTCTTGGTGTATCTAATGTAAAGTTCAGGACCGGAAGTGTCTATGCTCTGCCTTTTGAAGCCAACTCTTTTGATGTAGCTACCTGCTTTCTCATGCTTCACCACCTCGACGACATTAAATTCGCCCTATTCGAAATTAAAAGAGTGCTTAAAACCGGCGGCATGTTGACTGCAGTTGAGCCTCTTGCAGAGAAACATCATCATGGGCCTCAACTCTCAAAAGCTGGATGGATAGAATTTTTTGAAGATGTTGGTTTCTTCGTAGAAGCTGAAAGCTTGGAAGGGGCAGTAGTTATAAAAGCTGTAAAAAGAGACTAAAACTGTAATAAAAGACTAAGTCCTGAAAAAAGATTCGAAGGAAGTTGGGGTAACTTCATTTTTTTATTTTTAAATAATAAATCCCACACTCCCAAGATTAACCTTTTATTTTTTCAATTTAATATGTTGGCTTACTTAACTGTAATATAACTGGTCTTTTTTATCAGACTACTACCAGCAGCGTTCTTTACTGTTAAGCTCACCGTATATTTTCCAGCTTTAGTATACTTATGCGTTGGATTATAGGTTGTTGAAGTGCTTTTATCACCAAAGTTCCAATACCAGGAAGTGGGCGATCCTGTACTCTTATCAGTAAACTTCACATTCAAAGGATATTTCCCTGTGGTTGGAGATGCAGAAAAAGCAGCAACAGGTTTTGTTACAGTTATAACATTTACGTAATTGGATTTTGTTACAGTGTTACTTCCAGCCGCATTCTTTACTGTTAAGCTGACAGTATATTTTCCTGCTTTAGTATATTGGTGTGTTGGGTTCTGAGCTGTTGAAGATGTTCCATCTCCTAAACTCCATTTCCAAAAAGTTGGCGATCCTGCGCTTTTATCAGTAAATTTTACTGTTAATGATGCTTTTCCTGAGGTAGGAGATGCAGAGAAAGAAGCAACTGGGGTTTTGAATATCTTGTTTCCGCTAATTATAGCATTTTTAATATTTTTTATTATGATTCCAGAAGGAGAATTCGACGTAGCAACGTTTATTAAGATATTATTTTGGCATTGTTACTCAAATATATCTAGTTCTTTATTTCTTTATTTCATCAATAGAATAACCGAGTACTTTAGCATTTCAAGACTTTTTGTATAACACTTTGTCTTTCTTCTCAATCTTGCCAGGAAATGCCTCAATATGCTGTTATATCCTTCAACAGTATACGTTTCTGCTTTTGATTGAGTATGACTCTTTTCAGGAAGAAACTCTGCATATGCCCTCCAGTGATCTGTCATCACTTCTCCAATCTCTTTTTTCTTCAATTTTTCCCAGAGTAGTTTTCCAGTTTCCGTTCCTCTGCTACCAAAAGAGCAGTTGATGAACTTTTTCCCAACTCTATCAACAGCAATCCAGATCCAGCAATATTTTTTTTGTTACCGATGTAAGTGTGCATTTCATCCATTTCAACAATAGATATCTCATTTTCACTTTTTAGGTCCTCTAACTCCTGACCAAATTTCTTTATCCGTTTTTGGACAGAAACATGACTCACCCCTAAAACTCTTCCTATTGAACGAAAGCCCAATCTTTCAAGGTAAAGTTGTAAAGCCTGTCTTTTTACAAAAGCGGAAAAAGCAGTTGATTTTAGCTCTACTGTATAGTTATAGCCACAATCAGAGCATTTGTACCGTTGACAACCACCAACTATACCGTTCTTTTTGTGACTGGAACTATTGCATTTTGGGCAGTTAATGAAGAAATATACTTTCTTATATAACTATGTTTAAGTATCAATACCATTATTTTGTATTTTTACAACGCCATTTTTGAAAGAATTTCCATCTATATATATTCCTTCTTGTTTTAAGTTCGAAAATGTGTTTTTAGAGATATTTAAGTTTACCCCATTTATTAAAAACCTCTGATACACTCCTTTATTTGAAAGATTACTAAAAGTGTTATTATCTATTATTATGTCCCTAAAACTCCCTTTATTTGGAAACTCAATTCCATAAGTTCCTTTATTTTGAATATTGTCTCTTATTATAAGCGTGTTATCAATTCCATCTCCTCCTTTATACATGTCACCTGACATACCATTAAACGTGTTATTTTCGTAGATGTGTACTCCATCATTTACTCCACCACGTTTGAATATTCCTCCATATCCACCATAAATTAAATTACTAGAAAAAGTGGACTGTTGTGTGCCATCTGCAAATGCATAATGGTTTGGAAGTTGAGGATAGATCTTATTTCCAGTTACTACAAAATCAATAACAACAGCATGAGCATCAACAACAATAGCACCAGTCACTTTAGCTCCTATCAGTGTGTTATTGGCGATAAAAACGTCTCTATCTAAGGATTTGCGCTCGTCTGAATTGCCTGTTACAGTATGCCTGCAATTCTCAATGTGATTATGGGTTATAGTTACAAAAGCAGAACCGCTAGCTACATTTATACCATATCCACAGTCAGAATGAAGTGCATTATACATCTCATTATTACTAACGCTCACATTAAAACAAGAGTATAAGCAAAGATCATCAAATCCACTATTATTGAACCAGGAATTTGTGACTGAACTATCCTTGCAATATTGTAGAACGAGTCCATGATGAATTGTTGTAGAGCCTGTATCCTCTATTCTTATATTTTTTATATTCATTTGAATAGGTCTGTATACTTCAACCTGTACATTCTCGGATAATTTGTAATCTCTAAGAAGTGGTTGATTTAATGTGACGACATTTCCCTTTACACTTTTAACAGCATACATTTCTCCTGTCATTTGGTCAGGATAATCCGAAGGACACCACTGAACATTTTTCCAAATTTTAATTAAGTCGTTCTTGCGAACCTGGGAAGCATCAGTTAATACAATTTGAGAAGAACCTTTTTTCGCATTAGCAGATAGATTTGTGTTTGTAATATTTGATCCATTGAAAAAAATTTCTCTATTTACTTCTTTATTCATTCCTCTATCTGGAGTTTGAAGATGAAGGGTTACTTTCTCTTTGCCTATTATATTCAGACTCTTATTTGTTTGATATATTTCTTCTGGGAGATAATAATCTCCTCCGTAGATAGTTATTGTATCCCCACTTTTCGAATAATTCAATGCTGCCTGAATGCAAGCTGAATCGTTTTCGTAATTAGGCGTATGAAAAAGATTTGATCCATCTGGTTCAGTCTGTTTGTCAATAACGATATTTGCTGCCAAAGCTGAAGAGCTACTTAACGAAAGAAAAATAAAAATTAAAATAAATATTATCATAAAAGTTTTTAAATTTTTCATTCTAGTTTCTCCTACATTTTTTTAATTTAAATCTGATCGTAAAATTAAATTTGGTTCTGTAATTGGGAATAAAACTTGCATAATTGAAATGAAAAACAGCGGGCGTTAAGCAATTAAATGTCTAAAATGTAAATTCAAACCATAATGCCTAAGATGTTTGATTTTATACATCCGTAACTCATATGAGATAACTTAAGGTCAACGTATACCTTAATTCCGAAAAGATTTATGATTTTAATTTACAACTGACATTGTCCATTATCCAGCTATAGAAATTATTTGAATTTTAAGACAGCCTATTAAGAGTGTATTAAAGCTAATTTGAATCTACAATTGAATCGTAAGCAATGTTTCCTATATCTGTGCAAAGTAACCTTTTTTAAAATTAAGTTATTATTGACTTTCGGAATGTACTGATCTTATAAACTTATAAATTATATATAAAAATTCAAATAGATTAAGATTCTGATCTGAGATCACTAAATTATGGATTGCTGGACTAAAATACTGGATTTCTAAATGAAAAAATTCCCTTAAATAAAACTTAATATTCAATATCCAAATTTAATCATGAATATGTGTTCAAAGGACTGTAACCAACTTAAAATCTGGTCTTATCTGTAGATTATTGATTTAATCCGAAAAACGATTTGAATCACCACTAAGTCTTTAGCTCTGTGGTATTTCACGATACAGGGAAAATTGAGAGAAAGGCAGCATATTAAGGCAGAGAAACTCTACCATAATTATAATCCTTAAAAAAGTGTTTGAATTTAGTTTATAACCACGGAAAGCACGGAAGAATTGTTCCCCCACTTCCTTTATCCTGTGTTTTTCGTACTTTCTGTGGTTAACCTTTCAATTTAGATTGGTGAAGATAGATTAGTGAAGAATTTTGGTCCTTGACTCTACAAGCACCAGTTCTTTTCCACTCAGCGAAGTCCTTCTATACATTCTTCTTCGCTTGTCTTTTCAGTGTATGCTGCCGGTTCTGCCTGTCTTGGAGCAGTGGCCTGTCTTGGAGCAGTGAAAGTATCAGTAGCTTCCAGAATTTCGTTGGTGATTCTGTCAAGCAGTTCCATAGATCCTCTGTATCCTACAGAAAGGATGCGTTGTGCACCGACTCTATCATGTATTGGCAAGCCAATTCTTACAAGGGGGATATTCCTGGATTTTGCAATATATCTACCATTGGAATTTCCAATCATGATTTCTGGATTACATTCACTTACTGCATCGTTAAAGGTATCAAAGTCAATTCCTTTCAGAACCACAGGTTTAAGTTCTGGGTTTATTTTCTCAACTATTTGTTTGACTTTCTCTTCAAAGTCTCGACTTTTACTTCCGGTTGCTATCAACACGGGGTTCATTCCAAGTTCCAGCATGAAGGTTGTGAGACTAAATACAAGATCAGGATCTCCGTAGACCGCGGCTTTTAAACCATAAAGGTACTTGTGTACATCAACCATAGAGTCAAGGAGTCTACCTCTTTCTTTCTGATATTTCTCAGGGATAGGACATCCAAGAATCTTTACCAGCTCAGTGAAGAAACTATCAGTGTTTGAAAGGCCTATTGGGATTGAAACATTATATCCGGAAACTCCATGCACTCCTTCCAGATAGTTAACGGCTAAGTTCTTACTAACTGTGCCCAGGCCCAGACTTGCCTGACTGTTTGGCATGTCAGCAATTTCGGAAAGTGGGGTACCACCAGGTGCAATTTTCGGAAGATCTTCTCTTAGTGGAGCATCAAAGGTTTCTGAAATATCGGGCAGGAAAATATAATCTCCAGCCATAACATCGAAGATCTCTTTAAGTTCTCGTACATCAGCAGGAGAGAGGCTTTCAACCGGGATGACGTTAAGTTTTCCATTCGGGAATTTTTACGGCTTTATCATCTTCAGATTTTTCCGCAAATTTCCTGACAACTGCGTCTATAGCTTTTATATACCCGCTTACATGGCTTTCCCCATAGCTGGGAGTGGAAACCGGAACGATTATAATATCTTTTTCAGGGTCATTTCCAATCTCTTGTTCTTCTTTAAATTCCCGGATAATCGCAGGCACATCGTCCCCAATTGTTTCGGCAAGGCAGGTAGTGGCAACTCCGATTACTTTCGGATTATATCTGTTGATTACATTTCTTAGCCCTTTTTTCAGGTTATCCCTGCCTCCGTAAACTGCTCCTTTTTCGCTGAGGGAGCTTGATGCAATATCTACGGGTTCCCTGAAGTGGTGGGCAAGAAGCAGGCGCATGTAGGTGCTGCAGCCCTGAGAGCCATGATAAAGAACCATAGTATTCTCAATTCCCTTGAACGCAAGGGCGCTTCCCATGGGCTGGCACATAACACAGGGGTTCACAGTTGCATAGTTTCTTTTCGTCATCTCAATGTCTCCTCATACCTGACTCTCAATTGCAGTATCGGATTTCTGGTGCACAAATTCAGGTTTCAGGAGTATATTTTTACACTTCTTTGTGTAATTTTCTCCGGAAGTCCTTTCTTCTACTGCCGCTTTCTCAATTCGATTTAATTTTTCTTCTGATTCTACTGCTTCGGGTTTCAGGATCCGCTGCCTTACAGCATTCCATACCGGGCTGCTGATTGAAGCATCCACTTCCCGTGCAAAGTTTACAGAAGCCATCAAAGCCTTCAAATTCCACCACTCTATCGTGGTTGAAGTCACAGAAAGCGATTCCAAGCTTGTATGCAATAAATCTCTCTTTTACACCTGCAACCATCAGGTCAGCTTTCTGTTCTATGAGCAATTCGGCAAGTTCAAGGGGATTTGCATCATCAACAATAACTGTTCCGTCTCTCACTGAATAACTAATCTGCTCGTAATCTTCTTTTTTCCCGGTCTGGGTTCCGATAATAACTACTTCCATACCAAGTTCGGCAAAGCCTTTGATAAGCGTGAGAGCTTTTGCAGGTCCTCCCATGTAAATGGCGGCTTTCTTTCCTTTGACCCTTTCCCTGATTCTGGATATTTCAGGCATTATACGGTTTATTTCAGTCTCCAGAATTTTCTCTGCTTTTTTCATTCATCTCTTCGGAGCCAAAATAATCTACAGTCCTCCTCATGGCTAAGGAAATATCTTCAATTCCGAAGAAACTTGCATTTATATAGGGGATTCCGCATTCTTGCTGCATCCATTTTGCAAGATATGTCATAGATCCACTGCATTGAACAAGGTTAAGGTCTGCTTCAGCTGCTCTGGATATGGCTTCTGCGGTTGAGTCCCCTGTCATTGAGACTATGACTTCGATTCCCATTTGCTCAAAGAGGGGCTTTACGAGCCAGACATCTCCAGCCACATTAAATTCCCCTAAAATGTTAATCTTTGGCTTTATGGTTTCAGGAGCTCTAGGACTTTTTTTCTCAGTTTCTTCCTTCGAAGGTCTTTTGATCAACTTTTTTAAGGCATCACAGGCAGCTTTGTATCCGTCGGCCTTATTTCCTTTGAAACCTTCAGATTTTACAGGGATTACAGGAGTATTATGTTTCTGACTTGCAGTTTTACACACAGACTCCAGATCATCTCCAATAATTCCAACTATGCATGTGGAATACACAAAAATGACAGGAGGGTGGTAGAGCTCCAACCAGTTCATCAATAGCACTTGAGAGTTTTTTCTCTCCACCAAATACCACATCAAGCTCTTTCATATCAGTGCTAAAGCTAGTGCGGTTCGTTTCGACTCCACTGGACTTTGCACCTCTTATATCCCAGGTATAACCTGCACAGCCGATTGGACCGTGGACCAGGTGGACAGCATCGGTTACAGGGTTTAAGACAACCCTGGCTCCCGAATAAACACAGGCTCTCTGGCTAATAGCTCCAGCAAGAGAATTATTGTCACAGGCAAGGGGAATTCCTTGCCCCTTTTCCTGTTTTTTAGCAATATATGGTTTTCTTTCTTCGAGAGTATCCACTATCCCAATTTTCTCTTCCATTTCTTTCACTCCCCTCTGCTTCGATTTTCAGGTTTGCAGCGGCAGTTCTCCAGTTACTCGTTTAAATTAGAAGTCTTTACTCGATGGTTTCAAGCAGCCAGTCTGGAGCATCCCTGTCTTTCCTGTCAAGAAGGGTATTTCCTATACGCTCTACGAGTCTTGCAGCTCCTGCGTATCCCATTATTGGGAAGTAATGCAGATTTGCTCTGTCCATAATCGGGAAACCTACCCTAATCAATGGTACATCTTCTGCCCTTGCTATGAATTTCCCGTAGGTATTGCCTATAAGGAGATCAACACGTTTTCTCTTGATTATCTGGTGAAGAGTGAACATGTCTCCTCCGGAAATTACATCAGCCTCCGGATACTCTGAGTCTATTATTCCATGGATTTCTTTTTCAAACTCAGAACTTTGAGTTCCTGTAAGTACTACAGCAGGCTCCATGCCCATTTCCATCACAAGACTGGTCAGACCGGTAAGGATATCCGGATCTCCGTAAAGAGCTACCCTTTTTCCGTGATAGTGTGGATGAGCATCGGTCATCATATCCACAAGCCTTCCTCTCTCGTCTTCAAGCTCGGGAGGAATTGCCACATTGGCAAGCTTTGCCGCGTTCATTATGAAACGGTCTGTGTTCCTGATTCCTATGGGAGTAGGCCCTCTTTTTGCCGGAACCTTGTAGCGTTTTTCAAGGATCTTTGCAGCTGATCCTCCTGCCATTTTGCAGGGGGCAAGTGTTCCGAAGGAATTTGCAGAGTCCTCTATATCTCCTATCGGAGTTCCACCTTTTGGATACATCCCAGGTTCGCCGGTAAGTGGTGCATCAAAGACGTCAGTAGTATCGGGAAACACAATGCTGGAAATTCCCATTATTGAGAGTATGCGTTTCATTTCCCTTATGTCCCCAGGTTCTACAAAACCGGGGATAAGGTTTAGTTTCCCGTTTGGTTTGCTCTTTTTGGCAAAGGTGGTTACAAAGGCCTTTACCATGTTGTCATAGCCGGTAATATGGGTGCCCACGTAACTCGGGGTAGAAGCTGCACAGATCTTAATTGAAGGATCTATGAGTTCTTCAGCTCTTACATCTTCTAAGATGACACCTACGTCGTCACCTATTGTTTCGGCTACGCAGGTGGTATGAATGGCAATTACTTCAGGTTTGTAGATTGCAGTCAGGTTTCCAAGGGCTTCCTTAAGGTTTGCAGCGCCTCCGAAAACTGCAGTCCCTTCTGAGAAACTGCTGGTAGTTGCCATGGCAGCTTCTCGGTAGTGTCTGCTTAAGCACATACGCAGGTAGGAGAGGCACCCCTGGGATCCGTGACTGTGCGGCATGCAGTTGTGTACACCAAGAGCTGCATAGACTGCGCCTATTGGCTGGCAGATTTTTGCAGGGTTAATGGTTACTGCTTCTCTGGTTACTTCTTCACATGGGGTATAGTCTAACATTTTTCTCTCTCCTTACTCCATATCTTCTGGCTTTCCAGGGCGGGCGTATGAACCTCCAGGTTGGGCTGTGCAGAGCCATATCAATGTCCCTTGCAAAGTTCAAGACTCCGGAAAATCCTGTGTATCTTCCACTGTAATCGTATGAGTGGATCTGCCTTGACGGAATTCCAAGCTTCTGAGCCCAGTACTTATCCTTGATCCCGGAGCAGAAGATATCGGGTTTAAGGGCTTTTACAAGAGCTTCAGTCTCGTGATGGTTAAGATCATCAATAACAATGGTTCCATCTTTCATATCAGGAAAAAGCCCTTCATAGTCCATGAGCCCGATTTTCTTTTTCAGCTCTTCAATCCTTTCCGGACTGACTGCGGGTTCGATGCTTTCGTCCCTTTCGTAGTGCACATCCTCCAGCATGGAGCCAAGAGCATTTCCCTTGATCTGAGGTATGATCTGTCTGCCTTCGTAGTCGTCTCTGTGGGCAAACTGATAACCTGCAACAACTACTTTCATGCCAAGTTCTTCGAAGAGGTTCTCATAGTGGTGACTCCTGGAGCCTCCGGAATAGATAAAGGCGGTTTTTCCCTGGAGTTTCTTTCTGTACCTCTCGATTTCATCCTTATACTTTGCTTTTTCTTCGGCAATTGTTTCTTCAGTTTTCCTGGTAAGTTCCGGATCGTCAAAGTACTCTGCCATTTTCCGAAGGGATTTTTCGGTACCTTTCGTGCCTATGTAATTGACCTTCAGCCAGGGAAGTCCGTATTTTTCTTCCATCATGCGGTTCGTGTAGTTGATAGAACGATGGCACAGCAGGATACTGAGCTTTGCCCTGTGAGCCTGTGCAAGTTTATGGAAAGAACCGTCTCCGGTGAAGGTTGAGACAATTCTGTACCCTATTTTTTCAAGGATTGGCTTTACTTCCCAGAAGTCTCCTCCTATATTGTATTCTCCGAATACGTTGATGTCAAAGGGTGTTGGATTTTCAAGTTCCTCGGTCCCGATCAGGTTTTCCATCAGGACATTGCTTGCAATGTGGTGTCCTGCTGACTGACTAACTCCTCTGTATCCTTCACAGCGTGGAGGGGATAACCTTGATCCCATACTCTTTTTCAGCTTCTCTTGCCAACGGCTTCAATGTCATCTCCAATAAGTCCTACAGGGCAGGTTGCAGAGATGCTGATTGCTTCAGGGTTGAAGATCTTTACAATCTCATCAATGGCTTTCTTTAGTTTCTTCTCTCCACCAAAGACGATATCAGTTTCCTTCATGTCGGTGCATACGCAGTAGTTACTGAAAGTTGTCTTCACCTTCCTCTGCTTTTGCAAGGTTTCGCCTGGTTCCCCAGGTATAAGTATGCACAGCCTATAGGACCGTGAACTAGGTGTACCATGTCCTTGATCGGCCCGAAGACCACACCTTTCGAACCTGCAAAAGCGCATCCGCGGTTTGTAAGGATACCTGGAATTACCTTGTCGTCTGGCTTCGATATGCTGTTCGGTGGAACAGTCCCTAACAACTATGTGTTTTCTTCTGTTCCTTGCAGCCTTTTCCGGGAGCACTTTTAACATTTCATCGACAAGCTTTTGTTCTGTCTTCAATTCCCGAATCTATTTCTGCTCCCATTAAACCAACTCCTTATTTACGGTCGCCTCTCCGCTTTCTCCAGTCCGGATGCGGATTGCTTCAGTAACGTTTGACACGAAAATCTTTCCATCTCCTGCATTTCCGGTCTGGTTAACCTCTATGATTTTCTGGACCACTTCGTTTACGTTTTCGTCATCCACAACGATGGTGAACATGCGTTTTGGAATGAAACGAATACAGGTCTCAGCTTCCTTTTCCGGATTTGGCAGAGGTGGATTAAATTCAAAGCAGAGCCCTTTTTGTTTTCCGCGGCCCATAACCCTTCTTACGGTAAACGAAGGAAAGCCGCACTCAAGCAGGACATCTTTAGTTTTCTGGACTTTATTCATCCTGATTATCGCAGTAATCTCTTTCATGGGATTTTTCTCCGAAAATCCGGCTTTAAAGTCCTGGTTTTCCAGTCCTTATGGTATAGGCTTCTTCCACAGGGGTTACGAAGATCCTACCGTCTCCGTATTTTCCGGTTCTGGCGGACTCCATTATGGTTTGTACAGCCCTGTCTTTATGTTCGTCTTCTACCACAAGCATGAGCATGGTCTTCTGCAGTTCATCGTAGGTCGATATCTGCTATATGGATCCCTTTCTGCTTTCCTCTTCCGAAGACTTCCATTTTTGTAAGGGAAATGCAGCCCTCTTTTTCAAGGCTCTCGATAACCTTAGTTTCCATGCCTGGTCTGATAATTGCACGTATCATCTGCATAGTTTTTAGCTCCTCTGCATCTCAACAATTATAGTTCAACAATTCCGAATTCTACCATCATTGCTTCTAACTCTTCCATGGGAAGCGGGGTTGGGATGGCGAGTTTGGTGTTGTTCTGGACGTTGTTGGCAAGGGCCAGGTACTCCTTTGCCTGGTTGGATTCGGGGTCGAAGTCAATTACAGTTTTTCTGTTGATTTCCGCCCTCTGGACTATGTTGTCTCTGGGTACGAAGTGAATTAACTGGCTTCCAAGTTTCTTTGCGAAAGCTTCAAGGAGTTCGCGCTCTCCATCCACATTCCTGCTGTTGCAGATGATGCCTCCAAGACGGGCTCCACCTTTGGCAAACTTAGCAAGTCCTTTACAGATGTTATTTGCAGCATAGATAGCCATCAGTTCTCCACTGGCAACTATGTAAATCTCTTTGGCTTTTCCTTCGCGGATAGGCATTGCAAATCCACCGCATACGACATCGCCAAGTACGTCGTAGAATACATAGTCAAGGTCCTCGGTATATGCTCCCAGGTTTTCAAGCAGTCCGATTGAAGTGATAATTCCTCGGCCTGCACATCCTACACCAGGTTCAGGTCCTCCGGATTCCACACATTTTATGCCGCCAAAGCCTGGCTGCACAGACAGTCTCAAGGTGAACTCCTTCATCTCCTTCACTTCTCAGAGTGTCAAGTACGGTCTTCTGGTTCAGGCCACCAAGCAGCATTCTGGTGGAGTCTGCTTTCGGGTCGCATCCTACAAGCAAAATTTTATTGCCCATAGTCGAAAGGGCCGCGGTCAGATTCTGCGTGGTAGTGGATTTTCCAATGCCACCTTTTCCATAGATTGCTATCTGTCTCATCTTTTTCCTTGCTCCTTTATTTACTTTCTTTGACTAGGAAGCCGGTATCCGTTGTACTATCCAATAGTATATATATCTTTCTATTCATTAGAAAATCTATTATCATTAATTGTCTTTTTTTGCAAGTTTCAGGAAAGGATTAATAAATGGTTTCTTGTAAATTGAAAAACATAAAATGAATAACAGGAAGACCTTTTCATGATCCCTGAAGCCTCTTATGATGTAATCGTTGTGGGCGCAGGCCCTGCAGGTTCTACAGCCGCCATGTATGCCGCAGAGAACGGCGCCTCGGTTCTGCTTCTTGATAAAAAACGAGAGATTGGCAGCCCTATTCAGTGTGCTGGTTTTCTTCCAGATGCTTCGGAAGTACAGGCTTTGCTCCGTGATGCCAGACTTCCGGATACACTGAAAAATTACCCTGATTCCTGTGTTCTGCAGCGAATTGAGACTCAGCGTATTGTTCCCCCAAACTGCAATATAAAAGAGTTTGCTGTCAAGGGTACAGTCCTTGACAGGTGCAGATTTGATCAGTTCCTTGCCGAGCAAGCATCAAGAGCAGGTGCTAAACTGATGATTAAGACTCGCGTAACGAAAATTGAGGGTACTACTGTTGAAACTTCAGGGGTCTTTGGGAAACACAAGATTAAAGCAAAAGCTATCATAGGAGCCGACGGTCCTAATTCTCTGGTTGCAAAATCAAAAGGGTTTGCCCTTAAGCCCGAATCAAGGGAAACCTCGGTTGCTATTGAATATCAGGTCAGGAATGTGGATATTGACTCTTCTGCTCTGGAGATGTATTTCGGAAAGGATCTTGTACCGGGTGGTTACGCCTGGATTTTTCCCGAAGGCAAGGATCGGGCAAATGTAGGAGTAGGAATTCGAAGCGGAATGGCTGAAAAAGGTATTTCTGCAAAAGAATATCTTAACCGTTTTATGCGGGATCATCCGCTTGCAGGACCAAAATTGAAAAACGGTATAGTCATGAATGTAATTGCAGGCATTATCCCTGTGAGTGGTGCTCCTGAAAGAACTGCAACTGAAAACACTCTGATTGTAGGGGATGCAGCCGGCCAGATTTTTGCAACAAACGGAGGGGGAATTCCTCCTGCAATGATTGCCGGAAAAGTAGCAGGAGAAACTGCAGCCGAATTTGCAGTCGGAAAATGCAGGCTTGAAGAATATGATCGCCGCTGGCGATCTCAGTTCGGAGAGGCGCTTGAAACGTCGGTGCAGGCAAGGCAGCTCATGGATGGAATTATGAAATCTGATACTCTTATGAATGCAGCTTTCAAACTTATTTCCCCTGAGCAGATGAAAGTCATGCAGTGCGGAAAACTTCCAGGCCCCGTAAAATTTGGACTTCAGACACTGAACTGGAAAAAGAAGTAACTAAGGTAGAAATATGAAAAAGAATAAGCTGTATGAAACTAAATAATAAATAATCCCTGCAGAAAAATACTCAAATCTACTACCTGTAGATTGAAAACGACAAATTTATCCGATAAGTAACAGCAATCTTGAATTATTGTCCAGTTTGATTTTCGCCTGAATTTTGAGATTTCTATAGGGCCAATTAAAGGATTATTTATATATTTGACTTCATCATGAAATCCTTCTCATATTTTTTGCAATGGAAATAATTCTTTTTATATTTTTCTGTATATACATAAAACTGTTCTGTTTATATACATTCTAAGTTTTTCTATTTTTTAGGATGAATACTATCTGTCATAAATCATTTTCAAAAAGAGATGAATCTTTTGATTTTTTTCGTGGAATTGCAATAATAGCAGTTGTAGCAATCCATGTGAGAAGTGTTTTTAACTCTTATAACTCAAATGCCTTGCTTCTATATAGATAATCTTTAAATTTTACAGTCCTAGTATTCCTTTTTATATCAGGATATTTTCTTTCAAACAAGAAAATAGATTCATTCGAAGAATATAAGAGATTTTTAACGCACCGATTAAGCAGAGTTCTAATCCCATATTTTTTTTGGTCTATTTTGATTTTGTCAAGTGGCATACTTATATCTCATGACTTTAATATAAAACGAATAATATTCAAGCTCCTGACGGGGGGGGCACTTGTGCCTTATTATTTCATTATTTTGATTGTTCAGTTTTATTTATTGACCCCAATATTTCATCACATTAATAAAATATCGCATGGTTTTATTTTGATAATAGCCATAAATATTTTGAGTCTTCTATTTTCATATATTACAAGGTTATATTATGGGTCAGTCTTTTCATCATTAGTTGTATATGCAATGCCATTTTATATGTGGATTGTTTTTTATGAGTTTGGAGTATTGTATAGAAACTTTGATAGATATAGAATTTCGGTATTGTTACTTAACTATATCTAGTTCTTTATTTCTGTATTTCATCAATATAATAACCGAGTACTTTAGCATTTCAAGACTCTTCGTATAACACTTTGTCTTTCTTCTCAACCTTGCCAAAAAGTGCCTCAATATGCTGTTATATCCTTCAACAGTATACGTTTCTGCTTTTGATTGAGTATGAATCGTTTCAGGACGAAACTCTGCATATGCCCTCCAGTGATCTGTCATCACTTCTTCAATGTCTTTTTTCTTCACTTTTTCCCAGAGTAGTTTTCCAATTTCCGTTCCTCTGCTACCAAAAGAGCAGTTGATGAACTTTTTCCCAACTCTATCAACAGCAATCCAGATCCAGCAATATTTTTTTTTGTTACCGATGTAAGTGTGCATTTCATCCATTTCAACAATAGATATCTCATTTTCACTTTTTAGGTCCTCTAACTCCTGACCAAATTTCTTTATCCATCTTTGGACAGAAAACATGACTCACCCCTAAAAACCGTCCTATTGAGCGAAAGCCCAATCCTTCAAGGTAAAGTTGTAAAGCCTGTTTTTTAACAGAGGCGGAAAAAGCAGTTGATTTTAGCTCTACTGTATAGTTATATCCACAATCATGGCATTTGTACCGTTGACGCCCACCAACTATACCGTTCTTTTTGTGACTGGAACTATTGCATCTGGGGCAGTTCATGAAGAAATATGTGTTATAAGCATATATATCTATTTTTGTTTACCAATGCCTTTTATTTTTCTTAGTTCGGTTTCAGCGTCCTCTTTATTATATTTTGCTTCAGGGTAGCGAGGTTGAATCTCAAGAGCTTTATCAAAGGAAGCAATAGCTTCTTCGTACTGCTTAAGACCTACATATTCAAGTCCTATGAGGTTCCAAGCTCCTGCAAAATCAGGCTTCAGTTTCAGAACCTTTCCATAATATTCTATCTTTTTTTCAGGATCGATTTCGCTTGCTGCAAGCCCATACCATTCTTCTGTGGTTTTGCCTTCAAGTTTCTTTTTGAATAAGCTGTCCAGAAATCCCAATAGCAACACTTCCCATTTAGAAGATTAGTTTAGCAGGTAGAAATAGATAGTGATTGTTTACCTAAATAGCAAAGCAAGTGAATATTAACATCTATAATGTAATTTCTGTTATAATCTCAAAAAGAGTTCATTTCTTAATGTATTCTGAATAAATAGTTGCATTCTGAATAAATAATCAAACATGCCGTTGGAAACGCAGATTAAAATAATTTAAAAATTTTAGAAAAAAAGAAAAAATTTAAAAACTTACTGTGAAAGTAGCTGTGTTTCATTAAGTAAGCTTTTAAAGTCTGAGTTTATCATCAGTTTAGTAATGTTTCCTGATGTTGTTACGTTATAGGTAACCCCACGTTGGGTAGAGTTTGTCTGCAGAGCCTGAATCTTTTGAGTGAAGTTAGCTTCGGGATTGAGATACACGGAAGTCTGTGTATAACTACCATCATTCAATTTTTTAAGCTCCGTATATATCTGATCTGCCGGAAGACTACTCGTGGAATTTGTCTTTGTCATCACTTCTTGGTAGAGACTGCCTTCAGGATTCGTTTGACTCAGGAGAGTCTTATATTCTGGATAAGCACTTGCATTTCCTAGCAGCACATCAATCACATCTTTCACGCTTTGTCGAGAGCCGAGGAGTACAGGATCTCCAACTACGTTCCAGACATCATATGTGTTATTTGTTCTTGCAAGAACACTGTAGTTATCATAGGAAACTAGTCCCCAAGGCATGAACATTTTATGATCCGGAATCTCATGAAGCTCGAACCCATTGCTGCCATTAGCATAAGATGCTCCGTAACGTGTTGTTACAGCTGATCCGTACAGAGAGTACATCATTGTTGTATTCCCAAGGACTTGTTCAAATGGCGTTCCTGTCGTTTTTTGTAGATCCACGTATGTAGCACTTACCACTCCTTTCGGGGACATGTTCAATCCATCGGAAATTGAATTGAAGGCATGGTTGATCTGCTTGCCAGGAATTTGAGTAAAATATAGAGTATTATTTTGCTCTCCAGCTACAGAAGAAGAGTTATTTTCACTATCCTTATTTTTTGAGCTAGCTGAAAAGAAGATCGCACCGGCTGACAGAAGCATTGTTAATACTAGAAAAATAGCCAGATACTTCTGGTTTTTCTTTGCTGGGTCCTTTTGTTTCATCAATGAAACCTCATAATATAAAGTTAATTTTTCTGATCGTAGAGATCATGTACTTGATGTCTAAATATATTGGCTAAACGTATGGTTTGAGATCCGCTTACATAAAAAGATTTTTTAATATTCTTTCTACTAAAATTGGATTCAAGATCTCAAACTTGTAATCATATTTGAAATTAAAATAGTTTGCCATAACAAATCTACCGTTTTTTCATTCAAGCATGAATATTTTAAGCATGTTTGTGCCTCCAGGTTTTCCTGATGAGGGACCCTGAGTGAACACAACAATATCTCCACTTTTTACAAATCCAAGTTCTTTGGCTTTTTCTGTAGTCTCTTTTTTCCAGCTTTCAATTGTTTCTGTTACAACAATAGGATAAACACCATAGGATAAAGAGAGGAAACTGCAGGTTTTTTGGACGCGGCTGAATGCAAGAATCCAAGTGTCAGACTTGAAGCGTGAAATCCTGCGCGGTGTTGCTCCACTTCTTGTGGGGGTCATTACAGCTGCAACAGGTAATTTTTGCAGGGCTTCATGCACCTGAAGGGCAATAACCTCATCCACTGACATTTCCCTTACTGTTATACCCTTGACCATTGTATCAAGACCCCATTTTGTCCGGGAACGCCAGTCTTCTGTAGTTTTTGCAATTTTTGCCATCATTTCAACGGTTTCTACAGGATAATTGCCAACTGCTGTTTCTTCCGAAAGCATGACAGCATCCGTACCGTCAAGAATCGCATTGGCAACATCAGTTGCCTCTGCGCGAGTAGGCCTTATGTTATCAGTCATTGAAGCCAGCATTTGAGTGGCTGTAATTACTGGAATTCCAAGAAGTTTTGCACTCTGGATAAGTTCTTTTTGGACTGAGGGGATTTCCTGGATCGGGATTTCTACACCAAGGTCTCCTCTTGCAACCATAAGTGCATCGGTTTCTTTTAATATTTCCTGAATATTCTCTACAGACTCTCTGCGTTCTATTTTAGCAACAATGTATACAGATTTTCCTCTGTCTGCAGCAAAATTCCGAACCTTGCGAATATCTTTTGCACTTTCTATAAAAGAAATGCTGAATGTATCAATTTCCTCACTCAGAGCAAACTCTAATATCTTAAAGTCTTTTTCCGTTACAGGATCAAGGAAAATTTTTGCTCCTGGGAGATTTAATCCTTTATGAGAATAAAGTTGCCCTCCAATGAGAATTTCACAAAGTACATCTTTTCCAGAAATTTCTAGGCAGCGAAGCTGGATAAATCCGTCACTTAAGTAAATAAGGCTTCCTGGAGATACGCTTTCTGGAAGCTGTTTGTAACTTACAGGAATGCGTTTTTCATCTCCTGCAAATTCATCAACAGTAAGGACAACAGTATTTCCTTTTTGAAGCCTAATTGGTTCTTTTTCCAGTTTGCCTATACGGATCTTCGGGCCTGGGAGGTCGGCAAGAATTGCAACCGTCCTTTCAAGATCTGCTGCAACCTTGCGAACTCTCCGGATTACTTCTCTATGGCTTTCGAAATTTCCGTGGGAAAAATTGATCCTTGCAACATTCATGCCAGCAAGCACAAGTTCCCTGATAACTTCTTCGGAAGAGGAAGCTGGGCCTATGGTGCAGACGATCTTTGTTTTATGGTCCGGAATTTGCATGTTTACACGGCCTTTGTGTTCAACCTCTAGTTAGGGTTGATTTATAATTTATTTTATTTTATTTTATTTTTATAACGAGCCTATCCCAAAACTTAGAGTTATGTCACCGTATCTGGAATTTGAAATAATCAATAAACCTTGTGATGCGGAAAATGGTTTTGAAATTATTGTTGATGTCTGAATAAAAACTACTTCTTGGGATGAGCTCAACTATAATACGATCTGCAATGTTTTTTATTTACCATTGTATATCTTAAGGGCATCTTCGACACTTGCAGTCTTCAACAGTTATTGCATAGACAGCATTGCACATGCGGACAGCCTCATCCAGAGGTTTCTGGTGAATATTTCTTCCTGTTGCATTTCCCTGTGCTCCGGAAATATGGATCTGGTCATAGAGTTTTTTCAGGAAAGCTTCGGCTTCGTCGCTCGTACCGCCTGCGCAAACTACTCTTGGTACGCCCTGCGGCTTTGATGGCTTCCTTGAATATCTCGGCAGACTTTGCTCCTTCTTTTTTCGGGTAATTGACCTTTACAAAGTCCGTGCCAAGGCAGGCTCCGACTCCTGTTGCTCCTGCAATAAGGTGCGGATCTTTTTCGTCTTTTACTGCAGTTCACCGCGCGGGTAAATCCAGAGCACGGACAACATGCCATGTTGGTGAGCATCGTAAATTACTTGAGCAGCCTGAACAAGCATTTCGGCTTCAAATTCGCTGCCAAGGTATATTGTATATCCTACTCCAAGAATTTTAAGCCCACTGTTTTCCTTAAATTCAACGACCTGATCAACGTCATACCAGAGGTTGCTGAAATGGATCAGCCTGCGCGGTCTCAACAAGATTGGTTTTGGAGTTTACCTTTACAAGATATGGCACGTCTCTGTAGTCCATGCCGTAGCGGGAAATAAGCCCAAGCTGGGTTGCAAAAACTCCGATTTTTGCCTGGGATGCTATCCTGAAAAGGTGTTCGGGGTCAGCATCGTCCTCAGGCACTCCTTCTCCGTAAAAATCATCATTAAGATGCTCTACTTTCTGGTCGCCTGCAAAAAGCATTAGCCTGCCGGTTCCCCTGGTCATTTCCATATAATTATTCACATACGTTTCACGCATTGCTTTCGGGACATCTAGAGGTACAATTACGTCCTCTTTATTAATTGAAACCATTGTATAAACCTCAGTTTTATTCGATGGCAATTAGTTGGATGGTAGTAATACTGTGAAACTGTATTTTTTATTATCTATAATTCTTCTTACTACCTTATCCGTTTTTGGACATTTATAATTTCTTTCACTAAATATTGGTAGATTTATTCAGGAATCGAATTTGTTATTTGTTAATATTCTCCTGAAATCTTCTGACTCCCTACATGTGATTTATAAAAACTATTCGACTAAAAACTGGTATGTTCCGAAAATTTAAAAATTTAATCAATAGGCAGGTTCAGACAAAATAGACTATTAAAACAAGTTCAAGGTAATAATAAGATTGTAAAATTTCTTTCTCAACGGAAATGAAATTCAAAAATAGCCAAGAATGTCTATGTAATCAAGTGAGAATATATAATAAAAGTAAGGAATTTACGCCGCTTGCAGGGCTCGAACCTACGACATTCTGGTTAACAGCCAGACACTCTACCAACTGAGTTAAAGCGGCTTTCTGATACGGAGAGCTATCATTTTTCACCCTCACATCTTCTTATAAAAAAATCTTTATTTATATAGTTTATGGGCCTGACCGGATTTGAACCGGTGACCGCTCGGTTATGAGCCGAGCGCTCTAACCTGACTGAGCTACAGGCCCTTATTGGTTTTTATGCTATATTGTAGTTTAATAACTTGTATTATAGCTTTATCAATTTTTGCATATGCTTTCCTATTCTACAATAATAGAATAAGATATGATTAAAATAAATTTACGCCGCTTGCAGGGCTCGAACCTACGACATTCTGGTTAACAGCCAGACACTCTACCAACTGAGTTAAAGCGGCTCATGTTCTTGGATGTGCTTTTTTTGTCCACCCTATCGCGAACACTCCTAAAGCGATAATTATATTTATATGTGTCGCTCAACTCGATGACTTTAAACTGAAGCAAACGATCAAATATCTGTTTAGTGTTTGAAGCTGTTAGTATTTCTACAAACAATCTTAATTATTATTTCTGGTCTCTTTACATTAATTAAAATACTTCTTCCCTCTATAAGGAATCCTCTTACCTCATTATCTTATAAAACTTTATCTATTTTTACCCAAAATTTATATCCTTTTAGAAATAATATACTTTATTAGCTTATTGTAGCATTATGCAGAGAGGTCGGACATGTCTGATTTTAAGCAGTATGCTCGTTCAGCTATATGCTTTTATCTGAGGCTATGTCCAGGGAATTAATTTGTTCAGATAAGGGTCAAAAACGGCCTTTAAAGAATATAACTTCAAGGTTTAAAGTCAGTTGTTTATTCATGCAGATGAGTATCCTTAAGGTTCTTTGTGTATCATTAGGATATTTTTTTGGTTTCCAGAACTTTTGACGCTTGAATCTTGTAGTTTTAAAAATAGAAATTCAAGGGGGTTTATTTACGAACCGGCTAAAAATATGTCCAAAATGCCATGCCAAACTTAAAGAAAGCTTTGATGGAGAGACTCAGTACTGTAGTGTTTGCAAGTACTGGACAAAAGTGGGTACTGCAAGGCTTGATTCTATCATGATCTATGAATGAGGGCCCTACATGAGGAATCCAAGTGTTTCAATATTTTGCAGTTTATGTCATACGAAATTAAAACGCCAGGTACTAGGTCCTAATGTTTTCTATTACTGCCGGAACTGTGGATGTGTAATTTCGGAGACCTATTTAAGGGAAACAAATATTTTTAATTCCCAAAAATTGACATCTATAAAGGGAGAATCTCCATATTTATGCTTTGAGAAGGCTCTCGAGTCCTATAATTGATATTTAACATGGAAAAAAGGAGTCAAACAGTAGAAAATTTAGGAAAATTTAATTTTTAATTTATTTTTTTAAAGAGCAACAATAATTCAGTCTTTTATTTTTTTGAATTTTGTTTATTTGTTCTATTTTACTATCTAATTTTATTATTCTAGTTTCCTTATTATATTTATTCTTTTTATGTCGGAAAACAATGTCCAGTTTTGTGGATTCAAAATCCAATTTAATCCATATAATTTCTTCAGACTAAACAAGAGTTCTGCTAAACATTAATTAAAAGAGTACTTATTTGAAAAAAGAAAGGTAAAATTAGTTTGTTTCATTAAACAATATAATGCTTTATAAGATTCCTGTAAAATCAGTCCGAAAGTGGCTTTTTCAATGCCCTGCCTTGATCTCTTTACACACGTTTTCTACTTCTGCTCTGAAACCATCCTGAGTAATTCCATAAAGACCTGCAAGATACATGGCACCACCAGCACCTGCACCTTCTTTGATCGTTCCGGTTTCATATCTGTGAAGCCCTTTAAGCTCTGACTTTCCAAATCCAGGGTCTGCTACATAGACAGTGGATATCCCAAGGGTTTTGACAAGTTCGGTAAAGTTTGCAGACTTATCTTCCACAACATACCTGGTGGTGGCAATTGATATATTTTCCGTACTTAAACCCAGGTGTTTAATTACAGCATATACTGCTGCCATCTGAGTCCCTCCAGCAAGCACTACACTGACATCGGTGCCCTGGAAACCTGCAACAAGACCTACAACAGCAGGCATCATTGGATCCCCCATGCAGGCAATAGCTTTCATAGGATCATCTTTCAGACAACCAATGGTCAGGCCTGATGCTTTCAAGCCTTCTTCAATAACCTGTTTTTTCAGTTCAAGAGGATTTTCTTCGGCACTACTGCTAACGTTTCCATTATATCCCAGCGTCATTAAAACTCCCATTGCAGTTGTTGTACCGCCAGGAGTACTTTCTCCGATAACTACCTGGTCTATGTGATTTCCAAGTCTTTTAGCCAGGAATTTTGCTCTTTCGTAAATTCCCTGTACGTCACTGACTGCAACCGGTTCCCTGATGTCCTCTCCGGGTTTTGCTTTAAGGTCGATGCAAGGGACTTCAGGAGTTACAATGAGGCCGGAGTTGATGAATTGATATGGAGCACCTGTAAGTTTCAGTGCTGCACGGGTCATGATTGCAGGAGTAGGAGTATCATAAGGAGGAGTCATGGGAAGAATTGGTACACTAATAATATTTCCTGTTTCCATAAGTTCCGCGTCACCGGCAGGTGTATAGTCTGTAAGCTCCGGCGTTTTTCCTGCGGCTGAAAGATTCGGAATATGTGCGGTTTTAGTATTGGAAAGTACACACAAAAACATTGGTTTTTTGGGTTTTGTTATTACTTTCGGTTCGATCCAGGCCATATAATATCTCCTTTATGAATAGAATCAACTTATCTGCAAGCATTTGGTCGCAATCTTTATGACAAAAATCAGGTCACACTTATTGCGTCGTTTGATCACGCCAAATAGGGTTTGGGATTAGGCTATCAAATCCAAACGTTGCCAGGGTTTTCGATCAAACCTTTTCTCAAAAGGTTGCTGTCAAGTCTTCTTTAAAAGGTGTTGATTCTTTTTCAAATCTAATGTGAGTTCTTCAACTTACTATTTAATATTTATCAATCGACAAATATAATTTAATATTACCCAAGTTAAGTTTACTTTATTTTCTCTTTTTTTCGGTCTTCATCATTAAATTTCAATTGGGATTCTATTAAAAATCAGTTGAGTATCTATTTAGATATAAATTAATAGTCTCTGATAGTTTTTTGTTTTCAGGTTCAAATTCATACTATAGTCACCTCTGTATTTACTGCAACATTATTATACTTGAAATTAGTATATAATATTATATATGAGTTTGGAAATGTTTACAACTTTTGATATTTCTACAGCTATCATAAATTCCTGTAACAAAAACGAGCAGATTAAACTTCAAGCCTTATTATTGGTCAAAAATGGTTTGAGTCCCGCTAAAGTTGCCGACGATTTTTCAGTTCACCGTTCAACTGTTCATCGCTGGATAAAACGAGCTGAAACCGACGGTTTGTTTAGCCTTAAATGTAAACCTGGTCGAGGAATCAAGTCTTTTTTAACTGCAGAACAATTATCTGAGTTAAGAGAGGCATTTTTAGAACCTATACCAACAGATGATGGTTATTCTCGTGGTTGGCAAACAAAAGATGCAGTTCAATTTGTCAAGGAAAAATTTGGAGTATCTTATTCCAAATCAAGAATGAGACAAATTTTAAAAAATTTAGGGTTGAGAAAAATCACATGTCGACCTCAATCTAAAAGAAGAAATGAAGTGCTTAAAAAATAATTTATAAAAGAAGTCCAAAAAACAGATCACTAAACCCTAATCATTTATTCGTTACCCATGATGAAAGTAATTTTTGTGTGGATTCAAATAGATCAAGATGTTGGGCAATAAAGGGCTCAAAACCTATTAAATTTACAAGTGGTTCAAAAGCAAAAATCAATATTGGAGGATTGTACACTGAAAATGGAGAGTTTTATTGGTATGATTTAGGAATTACACAGAATACAGACTCTTACTTAAAATCATTAATCAAGTTTCAAAGAGATATAGGGGCAATGATATTTCTTTTACTGGACAGAGCTACATGGCATAGATCAGCAAAGGCAAAGGAATTTTATCAAAATAATAAGCATTGGTTGAAAATAATATTTTTCCCTCCAGCTACTCCAGATAGGAACCCAACAGAATACTGTTAGAAAGTGACAAGAGAAAACTTAACGTCAATAAAATCATTTAAAAATATTGAAGCATTAAAGGAAGAAATGAATGAATTTTGGGAGAAACATACATTTAAACATAAAATGTCGCATTATTTAAAGTGGTGACTATATAATATGTGTAATCATGTATCTAATTAATAAAAAAAAGATGAAAGCCGGATTATTACACATAATCGGGCTTTCCAGTTTCTGCCAGAGCAGTTTGTTGATTTAATAAGTTCTTGCCACATAAACACGGGTCTCGGTTTCTTCCCCGCATATTGGGCATTTTTCTTTTTTGTCTCTTTTTTGCTCAAGAGGAATTCCAAGGATTCCTGCACCTATTACATCTTCCATAGCAAGTCCGCATTCTTTCTTCCCACACCAGGGAATTGTTGCAACACCTTTCTGGATTTTTTCCTTTACCTCTTCAAGTTCATTACATTCAAATATGTGATTTTCAAGTTCTTTTTGCGCTTTTTGATACAAACTATCATGTATCAACCCAAACTCTGAACTCACACAAGCTTCGATATCAGGAAGCGGTATCTGTTGTTTCTCTCCAGTATCTCTCCTGACGGCTACAGCAACGTTATTCTGAAGGTCTCTTGGCCCTATCTCTAGTCTGAGAGGTACGCCTTTCAGTTCCCATTTGTAATACTTTGCTCCGGGGCGAAGGTCACTTGCGTCTATTTCGACTCTGATGCCAGTTTTATTAAGTCGTTCTTTAACCTCTTTGCAGGCTGCAAGCACTTCTTCTGCTCCTTTCTTGAAGATAATCGGAATAATTACAACCTGTACAGGTGCTATTTCTGGGGGCAAAACCAGTCCTTTGTCATCTCCGTGAATGGAAATTGTAGCTGCAATTGACCTCTCTGAAATCCCATAACAGGTCTGATAGGCATAACGCTGTTCTCCATCAGGGGTTTCATATTTAATATCAAAAGTTTTTGCAAAATTATTCCCTAAGTGGTGGACTGTACCTATCTGAAGAGTCTTTCCATCAGGCATAATTGCATCAAGAGCATCGGTATAGTCTGCACCTGGAAATTTATCCCATTCAGGTCTTCTTGAACGAAGCACAGGAACTCCAAGTCTGCGGTATATTTCAGTGTAGAGCCCAATAGCTTCTCTAACCTGAGCTTCTGCATCTTCCCAGGTAGCATGAACTGTATGAGCTTCTTTAAAGGAGGTAATTTCTCTAAGCCTTATCAAAGGACGTGTATGTTTTGTCTCATAACGGAAAGTGTTAACTATCTGATATATTTTTATAGGGAAGTCCGCATGTGATCTGACCCACATTTTGTACATAGGATAAATGGCAGTTTCACTTGTAGGGCGAAGGGCCAGGGGGATATCAAGGGGGTCTTTTCCTCCATGGGTTACCCAGTACACTTCATCCTCAAAGCCTTTGATATGCTCAGCTTCTTTCATGAACTCGTTTTCGGGGATCAGAAGAGGGAAGAGAGCTTCCTGGTGTCCACTGTTGTCAAGCATTTCTCTTATGATACTATACGTGTTTCTCCGAATCGCAAACCCGAAAGGATACCAGACATATAACCCTTTTACAGGATAGCGGACGTCCATTATTTCGGCCATCCACAGGAGTTCATTATACCATTCGCTAAATTCCTTTTTTGGGGGAAGTGCTGCTTCTTTTTCGCTTTCTGCCATACCTTCACCGTATTATCACAATATGAATTATTACTTAAATTCTAAATAAATTCATAAACTCTTATATTGATCTACATTTTTTAGTTGATATTATTTTAAGCGACACGAGTAAATTTCATCTTAATCCTTTAATGTCAATAAAAATTTCCTACATGAATCTATAATGTGTCATCTAATGCTAAATTGCTGCATAAACTACAGTATGCCTGCCTTTATGGAATAAAAATTAATAACTATATTGGGAATGCCCCCGGAATTTGTCAGTTTGTAAAAACTGGAAAAAAGAATTAATTTCCTCCTAGGGGCTGAATATTATCTGAAACATCATGAAGGAGTTCGGATTTATCAACATCGAAAACGATCATACCTGTATTTAGCTTCTCGGCTTCTTCTTTGGAGAGTTTAGTAGCTTTCACTTTCTTTGAGATTATCGCACTGTTTCCAAGAGGATCTTCGACTATGACTGTGATTTTTTTCTTACCTTGAATCACTTCTTCAAGCATACACAAGAGCTCCTCGCTGCGTGAGGATTTCTCTTTGTCTCCCTGTGCCCACCTGCTAGTGGTTATCAGGACATCCCGGACCCTTTGCAGTACACCTTCAATATTCGTTACGTATGACTCCGATACCGATCCAGGTTCAATAGTAACTCCCATTTCCGGGATACGAATTGTTCCTGAAGTTGAACGAATCACTCTTGCATCCAGATCTTCAATCGTTTCAACTGGCAGCTCATAGCGCATGGGCTCCTTACTCGAGAGAATCATGGTGTCTGCAAAACGGAAACTGCACTGGCATCTTGCACTGACGTACAGGATTTCCCCAAAATAGGGAATATTATCTCTCTGCCAGTTCATCACCAGATCTTTCTGGCACAGAGGACAGCAGATTTTTGTTTCAAATCTGTCCTGTTTATAATAATCTGAATTCAATATTTTCCACCAGTAATTTTGGATCTATCGATCTTAATGCCTGTAGGAGTTACAATTACAGTATTTCCTTTAACACCTGCAATATCACCATGGACATCGATAACAACATCTTTTAGTTCTTTTAATACTCTGTCTCTTAACAGATCGTCGCCCCTGATATTTGAAATATCTATCATCAGGACATTTCCATTATAAATTTCCTGCTTGAGTTGGGATACCTGGTTGATATTAGAGACTTCTGCGATCTTTACATAAGTTTCTGCAGGTTCGTCCTCGAGAACTTCCTCGTATTTACTCAAGTCAATTTCAGTGTAATCCTCGGGACTGGTTGAACTTTTTACTACATTGCTGCCAAGGAGCTTGTCTATCAGTTTTGCCATTTATGCGCACCTTTTGTATTTTTCAAAATTCGAATAGCACTGTCCTATATTGAAATCTATATTAATTAATTTTGCTATTCTAAAGCTGATCCTGATTTTCTTTCTGCTTCAGAAATTTTTCGTTCCCTACTCACAGTTTTCGTTTAATAAAAATATACTTTGTTTCATTGTAG
The DNA here is from genome assembly GCA_963727895.1 of uncultured Methanosarcinaceae archaeon. Taxonomy (GTDB): domain Archaea; phylum Halobacteriota; class Methanosarcinia; order Methanosarcinales; family Methanosarcinaceae; genus Methanosarcina. The sequence continues at coordinate 228,268 of CAVSHT010000003.1, forward strand.
ATTTCAAAATTCTGCGTTCCAGAGTTTGTCTCCTACATGGATTATTGACTTTATGGCTTTACCTGAAGTAGCTTCGACCATTTCTGATCCTTCCATTAGTGCCTTTCCTATTGCAAGAGGTTTGCGGTGAGCCTCTTCCACTATAATTACGAGATCTCCTTCTTTGATATCTGGATCAGCAGCTATGACTCCAGGAGCCATTATATCTGCTCCGTTTGAAACAAAACGGATAGCTCCTTTATCCACGGTTACAATACGTTTTTGAAGTTCCATCTCAAGAGCTCCGCGGACGGTAGGAAAAAGATGTCCTTCGATTTCAAAAAGTAAAGGCTTGCCATCCACAAGGATAATGAAAAATTCGTCAAGAGTAATTTTTTCCAGGGCTTTGTTTTCCAGCTCTGACATTTCTTCTCCGAAAGTGGATACAAGGTCTTTCAACATTTTGTTCTTGACATTCTTTCTCAGTTGAACTCTTGATTTTACTTTCAATTAATCACCGGATTTTAAATGTTATATAGCATAGGGTTTTTGTGCTTTTTAAAGCTTATGTGAAGCTCTGCTGTTTCTTGAAATAGATTTCTGTTATGTCTAAATTTTTACTCCGAACATTGATATGAAATTTTCTCTAGAATACTTTTACTCAAATTTTACAAATAGTACTGTGAGCAGTGTAACTGCACTTCCTATAAATACGGTTTCATAACCTAAAGGTTCAAGAAAGAAACTTCCAAGAACCGGGCCCAATCCGAGTCCTGCATAAATTCCAGTATTAAAAAGACCCATTACAAAACCGCTGGAACTAATTTTAGAAACAGTCGTTATAAGCCCTACGACTGCAGTTCCTCCTCCTGCACCTATCAGAAAGAAAGCCAGTAAGGGTATCTTTACCGATAAAAATATGCCTCCTGCTGTAAGAATTATCCCTATCCTTACTATTTTTTTAGAATCGAGACTTATTTTACCTGCAATCAGAGAACTCAACATTGCGGCCAGATAAGAAGCGGAAATTGCCAGACCAAGTTCTGGTTTTGTCAGAAAACTAATACTGTAATCTGCATAATTCGCGTTTATTATACCTGTAGTTCCATAAAGAAGTATTGCAATTCCCCAAATTTTTCCAAAATTGGTTTTAAACAGGGTTTTTTTGGTTTTTTGCAGGTAATTTTTTAGTTCGGGTATAATATAAATTTCTTGCTTTGTTCTTTTCTGGTTTTCATTTTTTTGGAGCATTAAATCTTTCTTCTTCTCTTTTTTGTTCAAATAAAACAATTCTCCAATTCCTGAGAGAATGAGTATACAGGAAAATCCTGCTAGAAAAGTGAAGCTGATTATTGCGGTTTTAATTCCAAAGCTTGCAAGTATTCCTGAGAAAAATACGCCTGCAGCCAGTCCGGCGTTTAGCAGAAAGTTAAATTCTCCAAGGCTCTTTTGGCTGTCTTCCCATTCCGCAAGTATGGAAAAAGCTGCAGGAAAAAAAGCTCCACATCCTATTCCTTCTATGAACCTGAATATTCCAAGACTCCAGAGGCTATTCGAAAATGAAATTACAAGGCCTGATAAGGCAGTCAGTAGCATTCCAAACTTTATCACCTTTTGGTTTCCTATCCTGTCTGCTAAGATCCCTAAAGGAACAAGAGCAAGAAAAGCTCCCATAAAGTATCCAGAATACAGAAGGTTTGAAGTTACAAAACTTCCGCTGTCTCTTCCAGCAAGTTCTGGAAGAACAGGGATTACTGCATTTGATAGACCCTGAAGTGCAAAAACTGATGAATAAAGTTTTAGTTTTTTAAGGTTCATAGGCTTTTCAATTTTGTGTACAGCCCTATAATAACTTTTTATTCGATGCTTGTTTTCCTAATTTCAATACTTATTATGTTCTGGAATTTATTTCCCTTCTAAATTACTCCTATTCTAAATCTCCTTTTATAAATGTTATTTTCATTCTAATAATCGCTTTAAATATCGAAAAGCTCTATGGAATAAATGTCTAACGTAATTTCTTCCGCGATAATATCGCAGAATCTTACTGGTATAATCCCGGTGAGCCAGTTTTCTATATCTAAGAGCATATAATCAAAAAGAAGTCTATAAATATAAAGAGTAATTGAGTCTTTAAAGAAGTGTCTGCTGATAGTTAGATGGATCAGAGGAAATAGATTGAAAAGAGTAAGCTTGCTACTACTAATTCATTGCTCCCACAATATGTATCTCTTTTTATAATAGGCTGAATAAAATGCATAGCTATTTATATAATTAGTTTGAATAGGGGTTATGTGAGTAATGTGAGCGGGAAACTTTTTTCACATACCATACCCCCCACTCCCCATATGACCCCCCCCACTCCCCAACCCGCTCATATTACTTCTACTTATTAATAATTAATTTTTTATTTTTCTAACCTTTTAGAGCATTTTCTTTAAATTTCCTGATTTATAGTCCTTAATTTCTCAGTTATATTCCTTATTTTCAGTTACATTTCTTTGACTTCTCAGTTTTTTTGTCTTGCTGGAGTGGATAAGATTAAGAGAACCTTATTTTTTCAGAAATTCGCTTTACTCTAACTCGTTTTTGCAGAAATACGGTTCTTACATATGGGGAAGTTTCTCACACATGGATAAATAACTTAATTATGCCTTTGCCAGCTATCTGGATTAAGTAACCAGACTGAGTAATGAGAAAAATAGAAGGAATCGAAGAGCTAAATTGGTAAAAATTAATTTTGATGTATTTCTGATCAAAATAGGTCCTGAGTAACTAAAGTTTACAAATATCAGTAAAATTTACAAATATCAGAGAATTCAGTTAACTCCTCTTACTTGCAATAACTGAAATTCTATTTCGTCTGGAACTGTTGCCAGAAATATAAATGTATTATACCCGATTTTTTGAACTTCTTTGATCGCATTTGCCTGAGCTTCGTTCAAATCTCTCGAATCGCTTACAACACAGAAAGATTTTCTATTTCCTGTGTTGACAAGGAAATTAAAGACACTTCCATGAGTATTCAGGAATGCAACCAAATTTTTAAGTTCATCCCAGGTATTGCACATGTGGATGTTCTTTGATCCCATGTTTTCTACATACCAGTCCTTACTCACATAAGAATAGGATGCATACTGTTCATTTAGTTCATCGTAAGCTTTGAGGATTTTGTTAATATCCTTTCCAAGATTTACCCATTTCCAGCCTTGTGTTGTAAAATAACGGGCTGCCACGATCTCAAAAATCGCCTGTTTATCTTCGTTTTCGAGTCTCATTCTTCACATCTCTCTTATTTTGTCTGCGTATTTTGCGCTCAAAAACATCATCTGTTCAGAAAACATCGTCCTGTGCATAACTTCTGTTAAATTTCAGTGCAATTTCGGCTTTTTCCAGCTCCCTTCCCAAATATGAAGCATGATCAAGTCGGGTGACCAGTTCCAGTTCGAGCAATGTGTCCATTACTTCCCTGGCTTTTCTTCCTACAACTGAAGTTTTCTCGTGTTTGGCTACAATCAGTCCACCACTGCCACTTATTCTGTCAGGTACTATACTGATCCGGATTGGGCCTGCAGGATCTACATGCCAACTTTTAGATGGTCTTGCTTGGATCGCATTTTGCGGTAGTGGATAGTCAGGTCGTCTGCGTTTTTCTTTAATGTAAAGAAGATCAAGTCCTAAGTCTTTTGGTGAACTTTCTCTTATACTGGCAAGCATCATCATCTCAGAAGCTCTTTTTAATTCCTCAATAGAACCCTGCGCTTTGTCGCTAAATTCTGGAGTGAAAAGAATGCTTGCTCCAACCTCTGCTCCTATTCCACAGAGTGTTGCATTGACTCCTATAGTATCCACGTCCATAAGCTCAGTGACATTGCCAACTCCGAAGAATACAGGTATTTCAGGGTACATCCTGTAAAACTCATGATAACGTACAATAGATTCAGTTATATTGTGACCCATGGGATCAAGAACAGGATCTGCTATAATTTTCTCGATTCCAAGCTTGCGTGCAACTTTGATATTGTTGACAAGACTCTCCAGACTCCTTTCCTCATCCGGGATGATAACGGCTGTAATTCCAGTTCTAACAATAATTGGGCCTACAATCTCAATATTTGTGCTGTTAAGGCTCAGGACAAGGTCTGCTCCTGCTTTAACTCCTTCTTTTATCAATTCAGGGTCAAGAGTATCTATACTAATCGGGACTTCTGTATAAGCCTTTGCAATAGATACGGCTTTTTTAGCTTGTTCTGGTCGAGTATTCAGGGTAGCCCCAAGATCGATTATATCTGCTCCTCTGTCGATAAAAGCTTCGATTTTTGTCTGGAGTGATAGAGCATCCATTTCCATAGCCCCTACAATCTCTCCCATAACTTTCATGCGAGCCTTTCCTCCTATTTTTATCTCTCTGATCATAAGGAGTGAAAATGCTTCTTCTTCTGTTTTCCTTATTAGTTCGAAAGCCATCTCTTTTCGAACATCAGAAAGTAGTTCGCAGGCTGGTATATTTTCGGAGAATTCTATTTTTCCGGCATATGGGAGTACAAAGCCAAGGTCATAGGCATGTTTTGGCCCAAGGCGGATTTTACATCCCAGTTCTTCAGAAGCTTTTGAAAAATCTCCTGCTACAAGCCCAGGAAGGAGGATAAGATCATAGGTTTTCGAAAGTCCAGCTTCCTTAAATGTTTTAATCAACTTTTTAGGGGTTATAAAGGCAGCAATATCTATATCAGCTACTAATATATCGGTTTTTTCTCCGATTGCTTTCCTGACGGTATTTTCTGCAAGCCGTCCTGTTGCAATCAATATTTTCATGTTTTTTAGATAGAAGCACTAATAAAAAAGAGTATCTGTTTGAAACACACTGGCCACATTATTGATAAATTAAAGGCCCGATCTTTCAACTTTGAAAATCGGGCTTTAAGTGAATTTGATTTAATTTATAAAATCAATGATTGAGTCATCATTTTTCTTTTTAAAAGATCCTGCATTATTTCTTAATCGTTCTGTTGTCATTTTTCCGAATCTTCTTTCCTTCATAAGATCAGCTTCAGATTTTGGTTCAATAATTCCAGCTTCTGCCTGAGGGCCCAGGATCTGAGCAGATTGAACGCCTGTCATGATAGCCATTACCCTTACCTTACCTTCATAGTCTTCCCTGATCCTTGCACCCCATATGACATTTGCGCTTGGGGAGAGTTCGTAGGTAAGCATTGATGCGATTTCTTCAGCTTCCTTGAGGCTCAGATCAGGCCCACCGGTTACATGGACAAGGCTTCCGGTTGCACCTTTGTAGTCAACATCAAGCAGAGGATGGTTTAAGGCAGTCCGCACTACTTCAGTGCTCTTATCCTGATTTTTTGACTCCCCTACAAGCATAACTGCAACTCCGCCACAGCTCATGATAGTCCTTATATCAGCGTAGTCAAGGTTTATCAGTGAAGGCACTGTGATCGTTTCTGTAATACCTTTTACAGTCTCGGCAATCAACTGGTCCATTACGGAGAAAGCCTGATCTATGGGAAGATTTGGTACGTAATTAAGCAGCCTGTTGTTGTCCAGAACAATTACTGTATCGGCTGCCCTGCGCAGGTCTTCAAGGCCTTCTTCTGCTTTGAAAATTCGAGCCCTTTCAACTCTAAAGGGACTGGAAACCATTCCTACAACGATTGCTCCCTGCTCTTTTGCTACTTCAGCAACTACAGGTGCAACCCCTGTCCCTGTACCTCCGCCTAATCCTGCAGTGATAAAAACAAGGTCAACATCTTTTAATACTTCTTCGAGCGTTCCTCTTGCGAGTTCTGCAGCTTTCTTTCCTGTTTCGGGGTAACCGCCTGCTCCAAGTCCTCTTGTGAGAGTCTTTCCCACTAAGATTTTCTTGTCAGCTCTTACATTGTCAAGATGCTGCTTATCAGTATTTATACAGACTGTTTCTGCACCTTCTATTCCTATATTATAGAGGCGGTTTACAGTGTTGTTTCCAGCGCCTCCGCATCCAACAATCATGATACGTGGTTGACCAAATTCTTCAAAGTCTTCATCAGAGGAGGAAGTTTTTCGATATTCCTTCTCTTTTTCGCTATATTTCATTGCTTCCTGTACAAATGATTGCAATTTTATCCCCTCGACTGGATTTATGTCTAATCGTTATGTTTGACTCCCCACCCTTTATCGGGGGTCACATACCTTTCAATAAACTGAGTGGAGTTATGAGATGATCTTTAAAACCCACTAAAGATTTTCATCCGTTATCTTTAATAAGTTGGCACTCTTCCAAACTTAAATATTTCGGACTTATTTAAACAGTATACTTAAATTGTTTATCAAGTTTAAATATGTCACCCATAAATCTCATATATTCACTCTTTTACTTTCTTTGACATTTCATTCTCAAAGATGAAGGGTGAGGAACTTCCACAATCTTTATATATCTAAACGTAATTTTTTATCAAATGTTTTCTTTTCTCACAGTAAAGTTCTCCTAATTATCCAAGTCAAGGCAATTTTCTTATCTCGTTGTTTTATAATAACATACTTGACTTCAGGAGTTCGCATTACTATCACATCATTCGTTTTTCACAAAACACTTAATTTGATCCTTTGAATTTAATTATACTGTTTGTATTATTGCTTTTAAGTAGAATTCTCCTCTTAAAAACTGTTTCGGTATTACTTTATAATTTCAAGTCTCTTGTCTTATTTTTTAATTAATTTTTTTCTAAATCAATACATCTATTTTATATTTATAATTTCCATACGATGGATTTACAGTTCATCTATTACCCTTTATTTGTTCTGATATTTCTTTTATTTTTTAGTATTCTTGTTTTGAAAAGCACATTTGGTAGGTACACTTGTAACAACGTGACAAAACTAAAAAATGCTAATTAATATCATTATTTTATACTAATAAACAGAGTAAAGTATCTTTTAGTTCTGATGGAGCATGTTGAAGTTATTTTATTTAATTTTTCAGGAAAACTTTAAGGCTTCAGAATGTTTTTACCTTAATCCCGAGGAACTTAACTGTATTTTCAGGAATTATGGTTATCTTAATTCCTGGAATCTTAATTCCAATTATTTAAACATTCAACTTTGGAGTCATTATTGTGTTAAAGGCACTAATTTTCGACATGGATGGCGTTCTTGTGGACTCCATGCCTTTCCACGCAGCAGCCTGGAAAAAAGCTTTTCTTGACATGGATATGGAAATTCAGGACAGAGATATTTATGCAATTGAAGGATCAAATCCTACGAACGGTATTAACTTGCTTCTCAGAAAAGCCAAAAAAGAACCAGAAGCGTATAATTTTGAAGTTATTACTTCAATTTACAGGCGGGAATTTAAACGAATTTTTGAGCTTAAAGCTTTTGAAGGGATGAAGGAATGTCTTGAAACCCTCAAAACACGTTTCATGCTCTCTGTAGTCTCGGGCTCTGATTCTCTCATTGTTCACGGTATAATTGACCAACTTTTCCCAAATCTATTCGATGTTGTGATTACAGGAAATGATGTTAAGAATTCAAAACCACATCCAGATCCTTTTCTTAAAGCCGTCGAAATCTTGAATGTGCAACGTGATGAGTGCATAGTAATAGAAAACGCCACTTTGGGCGTCGAAGCTGCAAAAAAAGCTGAAATCTACTGCATAGGGGTTCCCACGTATGTAGAACCTTCAAATCTTGACATGGCTGATTTTGTCGTCGAAAACCACCATTTGCTAATGCAATATCTTTTAAGTCTTGAACCTGCTAACGGATTCAAAGTTTGAAAAAATTAATTATTTTCCTCACAAAAAATTGTGGCCCAGAGGGTCACAACAATCTTATAGTCTCAAGGTTTGTTAAAGCCCGGGTCTCAATCTTTAGTTTTTTGTAAATCGAACTTGCCATGTCAACGCAGGCTTTTTCATCTCCATGCTCTGTAAATACTCTTTCCGGACGAGGCTGCATCCTCTTTATGTAATCCATAAGCTGCCTCCTATCGGAGTGTCCTGAGAAGCCATCAACTACCTGGACTTCCATATTCATCTTCAGGATTTCGGTGCTCCCACCTTTTCCTGTTATCGGAATTTCTTTCCATCCTTTCTGGATTCTACGTCCGATTGTTCCATCCGCCTGGTACCCTACAAACACTAGAGAATTACGCGGCTCTTCAGCAAAAGCTCTGAAATACTCCATAACCGGCCCTCCATTCATCATTCCTGAAGTTGAAAGAATAACACATGGGTGAGGGTTCTGAATTATCTTCTGACGTGTGTCGTGGGAATCAACTGGTTTAAAGCATTCAGACAAGAAAGGATTTTGTCCTTTCTGGAAGATCAGTTTTCTCAGATCATTGTTCAAGTATTCTGGATGTGTAGCATGAATTGCCGTCGCTTCCCATATCATTCCGTCCAGATAGACCGGAACTTCAGGAATAATTCCTTTTCTTATAGACTCTTCAAGTACTATCATGACTTCCTGGCTTCGACCTACTGCAAAAGTCGGAATGAGACAAATTCCTCCCCTTTCAACAGTACTCTTAACTACCATTTGCAGGTGCCTTTCTGCATCTTTAAGTGGAGGTTGGAAAGCATTGGAATTGCCATACGTAGCCTCACTAATGACAGTTTCGACTCTCGGAAACTTATTAACGGCAGGATCAAAAAGCCTTGTTTTCTCATATTTGTAATCTCCAGTAAAGACTACATTATGAAGTCCGTCTCCAATATGAAAATGGGATATAGCTGATCCAAGAATATGGCCTGCATTATGGAAAGTTAATTTTATATCCGGAGCAATATCCGTTACTTCCTCATAATCCAGAGAAATCGTGTGTTTAAGGGTCTTTGCTACCATGCCTGACTCATAGGGAATCTTCTTCCCTTCTTTTGCTGCTACGTCGATGTAGTCGAGCTGGAGCAGCACCATCAGATCCTTTGTAGGAGGCGTGCAATAGATAGGTCCTTCATATCCATATTTGAAAAGTAAAGGAACAAGCCCCTGATGATCTAGGTGGGCATGAGTAACTACCACAGCATCAATCTGGTTTAAGGGAAAAACTTCAGGAACATATAGGTACGGAGTCATATTTTCATCCGATCCTACATTGACGCCGCAGTCAATCATGATTCTGGATTCGGGAGTTGAGAGCAGGAAACAACTTCGTCCCACTTCTCTGCATCCTCCAAGTGATGTTACCCTTACCCATTGATCTTTTGAGGTACATTCTTTGTGAATTTTCCTCCCCACTGATTTAAGGATCTCCTTTCTTTCCTTAAGGTTATTTCTCATAAATTCTCTGATATTTTTCACTGTACGAGACTTGATAGGGGGAGTCCTTACAACTTTTGGAATCCAGCCAATCTGTTTTGTGATCTCTCGTAGAGTAGCTCCATGCTTTCCTATCACAAGACCCGGTTTTTCAGCTTCAATAATCACTTCACCGGAATCTGGATCAAAATAATAGCTTGATATTACGGATTCTTTTGGAACAACTTCTTCAATTATAGAAATAGAGTCTTCAGCGGTTGCAAGTACCCTTGGATCAGGGCGCATGGCAATCCGTGTCCTGAGTTCTTTTGCAAGGTTGCGAATTATATTCCCATCGTCAGCGAATTTGCGGGGCTCCTCAGTATACAGTACAAGCTGAGGGCCTTCAAACTCTACGTCGGTAATTGTCACTCCCGCAGGTAGGTTTTTCTCAATTTTATGTTTGAGGTCTAATAACACGTCTTCAATAGGCATCAAAAATCTTCCTTATCAAAAATCTTCCTTATCAAAAATCTTCCTTCTCAAAAATCTTCCTTATCAAAAATCTTCCTTCTCAAAAATCTTCCTTTTTCTCAAAAAATGAAAAAGTATATAGATATTAGAAAAACGATAGGTTGAAAAAGATTTTAGTTTAGTATTAAAATAAAAAAACTAATAGTTTGAATTATTTAATTAATTGAGCCCTGATGGATTTTACTTCTTCGGGGTCCAACCTCCTAAACTCATCCTTAGTAATTACCACTACATCGATGTTCTCACCAGAAGCCGAGTCTCTTTTAGTAGCAGTGTGGATTGCTCGAATAGCCAGATCAAGGCCTTCCTTTACAGTCATATTTTCTCTATACTGGTCTTCAAGAACTCCATATGCCATAGGTGAACCTGAACCTGTAGCTGAGATCCTTGTTTCTTCAATGCTTCCACCAAGAGCATCCAATGAATATATACCAGGCCCATTTTTGTCGACTCCTCCTATAAGGAGCTGAACCATCATGGGATAGTAGCGGTTGGCATTTAAGAAGTTTGACATTAGTGTTGCAATACCTTTTATTGTCATAGATTCATTTCTGCGCATCTTGTAGAGTTGTGACTCTACATTTACGAGCCGTACAAGCTGCTGGGCATCCCCTACCGAACCTGCAGTGGTCATTGCTACAAGGTCGTCTACCTGGTAAACCTTTTTTGCAGTTTTACTTGCGATGAAATTCCCCATTGTGGCTCTCTGTTCACTTGCGAGCACGATACCATCGGTACAAACTACTCCTACGGTAGTTGTGCCCTTTAGATATTTGTCATTATCCATAAACATACCCTCATGATAAGTTAAAAATGAGAAAATGTCGCTAAAAAAACTGTTTTAGTGAGGTGAATATTTTTAACTTAAATAGCAGGATTTAGCAATTCATAATCTCAATGTTTATATCGCTATATATAAGTTTTCCTTCTCCTTCTCATTGAGCGCGTCTAAATTTAAATTTGGAGAAAGATTTGACAATTTTTGTTTCTCTTGTCTTTGTCTTACACAGAATATTTAAATTTCTGTTTTCCTAGTAATTCTAAAATTTAACTGAAAAGTTCTTCTATCTCTTCAGCAAGTTTATTTACCCTTTGAATCACATTTTCTGGTATTTCTTGCTTACGCATAAGTGAAATTCTCTCAGCTATAGTTATTCTATTCTTTCCCTTTATAAGGTTATCAGCGTGGGCAACGATTTTTTCCTCTAGGCTTCGGGGAAAATAATCATCCTCAGGAAGCCCGAATTTCTTAGCTTCGTCTTTTGAAATTCCTGCTCCTATATGTCTTTTTATTATTTCTGAAATTTCTGGATCTATTCCCTTATTTCTAGCTATCCTGTATCCTTCTACCGCATGATCTATTTTATGAGTTTTACATCTCCCTAAATCATGAAGAAGAGCTCCTACTTCTACCAGTTCCAAATTTACATTATGTCCAGTTGCTTTCGCTTTATTTGCAATCTCAACCGCAACAGATGAAACTTCAGTACAATGTTCTATTACATTGGAAGCACATCCAGTTTTCTCAAGCAGCTCTATTGCTTCAACTCTGGTAATCAAGGTAAATCACTTATGCTGAACTAAGAGCATCTACACGTTTTTTCAGAACATCAACAATATGAGAATTATCGTAGAAGACCAGGTCTTCTCCACACATTGGGCATAAAAATTCGGTTTCCGTGGCTTCATCAAACAAAAGACGAACGCAGCCCTGAGGGCACGTATAGAAAACATTGTTTTCTTCGAATTCAAGGCGAGTCTTCAGGTTACGGAGCAATTTTTTCTTTTCCCTCATAAGCTGGTGCTCTATATCCGAAAAATCCAGACGCCAGAGATATGTTAGCCACCCACTATTTGAATCCCTCTCTCTGCGGCAAATTGCAAATTTATTCTCATACAATATAAAAAGAGTTCTTCTTACAGTGTTCAGCAGAACCCCACTCTTTTCTGAAACTTCTTCATCCGTAACCTCGCCTTCTGGCATTTTTTCTATCATTTTAAGCCCATCTTCCCCTATAAGGCTCAAAAGATACCCTCTAATTACCTTATCATCTAAATCAACCAAATTATTCACCTCAAATCCCTATATCAATTGAATATATCAGTATTAAAGTTTATATTCCCTTATCCTTCCAGAAACTTTTCTAGCTCTATTAGAACTGAATTCTCTTTAATCCTGGATTGTACATCTTCTACAAATCTCAGGTATTTTTCCTTCTTTTAGTTTTCAATAAAAGTCCTTATCTTATTTGCTCCTCTCTTAAGCGACATAACTGCTTCTTCTCTTGTAGAGGTGCAGGCAAACAAGGAAGTAAGAGGACCATCAGTCTCTACAGCAGTTCCCTGTAATGGAATATCAGCGCCTTTTTCTCTTAGAATGAGATCCATGAGCTTTTTGTCTATAAAAAGTTCTCGATCCGAGTATATTACTCCTCTTGAAGCAAAGCATTTAGCTTTTGGCTTATCAGGAAGTTCTCCCTTAAAGCAGCCGGCATGAGCCTCGAAAAGGTTGATGTTCATCGCTCTTTCTACAGTATCTAGACTTCCTTGAAACCTTGGGTTTATTTCAAGTACTACAGGTCCTTTTTTTGAAACTAGAAAATCCACTCCATTTGATCCCAGGAGCTTGAACTCGAGCATCAGTTCTTCAGCAAGGGCTTCCATTTCCTCAGCTTTATCAGTCTTAAAAGGAGTTATATTGCCGCAATATGCAAAGGGCAATCGTGAAAGCCAGGGTATTCCTATAAGCTGTTCATTCACAGCTACTGACAGAGCTTCATTCTTTGTAGAAAGCAAGGAAACACTCGAAGGAACTCCTTCAATAAATTCTTGAATAATACGTGTTTTTTCTGAGAGTTCAGGGTTTAGGTTGTAAAATTCTTCTATGATAGATAAAAGCTCCTGTTTATTCCTGGCAACTCTGTTAAATATTCCTCCTCCACCTGAAACTGGCTTAATCATAACCGGATATTCTATTGCATCTAATTCTTCTGAAGAATAACAGTGTGGGTGAGGGATTCCTAATGCTTCTAACCTTTTTGAAAGATACAGTTTGTCTGAGGCTTTCTGCATAGCGTCCGGACTGCTGGCGAGTACAGGACATGAAAAATCATTATGGTTAAGTGTTTCCAATCCCGAGCCTAGAATAAGAGCATCAAACTCTAGTCCAAATTCAGTCATCTGAGCCTTTATTCGAGAAGTTTCAAGCTGATGCAGTTCCTTTACGGTTCTGCATTCCAGAAATTTCGATGAGTATGCACATTTCTGCAGGTCTAAATCGCAGAAAGCATCTATAGAACAGACCTTATAACCAGCCCGGTTTGCAGAGCAGACAACATTCCGGGTATTAAATCCAATTACAAGAATATTCTGCATATTTCCTCTTTCTTAATCTTTCATTTTGCCTGTGGAATATCGGATTGTGACAGCGCAAAGATTCCGTATGGAGTTTTCAGGACAGAAATTTCGCTTCCTGCTTCTGCATTGAACAACATTGGCTTCTTTATGGCAACAGTCTCATAAGTTTCAGGGTCAAGAACCAGAATTGCATTTTCTTCTATTGAAACCAGTACTGTTAATACCGCGTCTTCCATATTACTTATTTTCTCTGCACCTTTTAATTCCTCAGGGGTTGAGAGAAATCTTGAGCCATCTTCAAGGGAAATTCCATTAACCTTTTTTCCTGAGCTCTTGATCTGGATAATCTTTCCTCTGAACATGATTACGTCTTTTGGCCTGAATTCGGGAAGACGCAAAGAAAATGTAACTCTATATAGATTTTTTCCCTCTTTCATTCCAACAAGCGTAGGAGATTCGGAAAAGCTGCCCCCAAGTTCTGATGTGATTAACCTGCAGACTTGCCTGCTGGCATTCATGGAACCCATGTAGAGGTCTACTCCTTCCTTTTGATTAATTACTTCGCTTATGAAAGCAAGCCGATCACCCTTTTTTCTCATACTTTCCATGGATTCCCTGACAATAATCGTACAACGCTTTTTTTCTTCTTCAGTAGGAAATCTGCCTGCTGCCCGGACCTGGATTATTGCTTCAAAGTATCCCCCAGACTCTCTGCTACACATATCACAAGCTGTCCGCTGAATCCTTACTTCGGTCTCAGCTTCTGCGTGTACCGGCTCTTCCCTTACAATTGCATCAACTTCGGCTCTCACCATATATATATAGGGCGTAATCTCTCTGGGTTCTATATATACTTCCACGTCCCCGGCTTCGTTGTGGATAAAAAGTTCATTTTCAACGGCTTTTAGCACGACATCTTCGATATTACCTACATCTTCCCATCGGCTTCTATGGAAGTGTGCTCCGCAAGCTGAACATATCCTTACATGAAGTACATGAGGCAATTCAATCAGTTTGAAAGTCTCAAAAAAGCAGTCCTTGCAAACTGAGTCAAAGAGCCTGTAACATTCTCTGCCGCATTTAGGGCATGTGACGGAATTCATCTGTAATCCTTTATAGTCTTCTTAGAATAGTGATATTCTTAAATAATAGTATTCTTGAATAGTAGTCTGATGGTACTTTTTTAAATTCACAGAATTAATAATTTCTGCAATATAAATTTCATAATTCACTTGTTAAACCTACTCATGCTATTTAAAAATAGCTGGATTTGCGAATTTACTTTTGAATAGTCAGACCCACTCAATTTTTGGTATTTAATCCATCATAAAATATAATATTTCATATGTGAATCAGTTATATGTAACTTCTAATGTATATATTAGATGTTTGTCAGGTCAGTAATTATCTCATTTCCTTAATTAATCTATTTTATCTTTTTATGAATCATATTTTTCGCTATGTTATAGCTTCACTATAGAATGTTTCTTTACTAGAAAGCTACGCTTCTTATGTTTTATACACCTTAAAAGCTTATTGAATTTAAACTCAACAATACTATTGCAATAATTTAAGTATTCCTCTTGCCTATATATTTATTCATGTTTGAATAAAATTGAGAGTAATTTTCTTAAGCGGATTCAAAATACTAATGGATGAAAATGATGAATAAATTACTCAGTTTTTTCTCTTCCACTCCTTTGGTAGAAACGAAAACAATAATAAAAATTTGGTATTGTTACTTAAATATATCTAGTTCTTTCTTTCTGTATTTCATCAATAGAATAACCGAGTACTTAGCATTTCAAGACTCTTCGTATAACACTTTGTCTTTCTTCTCAACCTTGCCAGAAAGTGCCTCAATATGCCGTTATATCCTTCAACAGTATACGTTTCTGCTTTGGATTGAGTATGGATCTTTTCTGGAAGAAACTCTGCATATGCTCTCCAGTGATCTGTCATCACTTCTCCAATCTCTTTTTTCTTCAATTTTTCCCAGAGTAGTTTTCCAGTTTCCGTTCCTCTGCTACCAAAAGAGCAGTTGATGAACTTTTTCCCAACTCTATCAACAGCAATCCAGATACAGCAATATTTTTTTTGTTACCGATGTAAGTGTGCATCTCATCCATTTCAACAATAGATATCTCACTTTCACTTTTTAGGTCCTCTCACTCTTGACCAAATTTCTTTATCCATCTTTGGACAGAAACATGACTTACCCCTAAAAATCGTCCTATTAAGCGAAAGCCCAATCCTTCAAGATAGAGTTGTAAAGCCTGTATTTTTACAGAGGCGGAAAAAGCAGTTGATTTTAGCTCTACTGTATAGTTATAGCCATAATCAGAGCATTTGTAGCGTTGACGCCCACCAACTATACCATTCTTTTTGTGACTGGAAATATTACATTTTGGGCAGTTCATGAAGAAATATATGTTATAAGCATATATATCTATTTTTGATTACCAATGCCATAAATTTACCTCTTTATAATTTGGTTGACTATTGCATTAATTGCAATGACTGCCAACAAAATGGTTTCTTATAACAATGTTAAATATTTCTTTTGGGTAATGCCAATCTTTGTGGCTTTGTTATTCACGTTATTTATCAGAGGGTCGCCATTAGAGTTATCAAATAAAGAAAATAAAAAAAGTGTTTTTTTACTTATTTTAAGCTTCATTTGCTTAATAGTAACATTTTTTTGGCAATCATATTAATGGATACTTAAATACAACTCTATCTATCATTTTTCATATGATTGGCCGAAAACACAATATTAAGTTCCATTTTTTGTAATTTAAAAAAAGAAAGTTCCGTGTCTTTTTGACACGGATCTATATTTTTCAATTCACATTTGGATTTATTTTGGTGGCCAGTTCTTCTCGACCCAGCCTGGGATACGGCCGGAGTCCATTGGGCCCACCTTGACATTTGCACCAAGCGTATCTTCGAGGTCACCCTGCAGACGGGCTGAGAGACCTGGAATGATAAGGGTGTTGTGGCTTGTGTCCTTCTTGAGGTCGAAGCCAGCCTTATCAAAGGCGTCCTTTACCTTGGCGGCAGTCAGCTGGCCACCGGCAACAGAAGCTTCCACACCAATACCATCGGTGTCAACTGCAAGCAACCAGCATACGATGCCATTTGCTGAGATATCGCTTTCTACCGTGTAGTAGGTAAGAGCAAAGTTGGTTGTGAAGAATACCGGAGAGTCTTTGTCTGGTTCTCCAACCTTGTACATACCTCCATCCACGGAGACAGGAGTCCTCGGATCGGTGTAGATGGTCTCTGCTAGGTGCACTTCAGGCAAGGTGGCATATGGTTCCAGACTGTGGAGGATCATAATGTCGCCGTACCTGATGGTGAAGATTGAGGCCATAACGGTTTCCCAGTAGGAGGCACTTACAGGATCTGCAATTCCTGCCATCCAGGCAGTGAGCGGGAGAGCCATGATCGGATATGCAATCTCGGTGTCGCCCATAATGCCTGCTCTTCTGATTTTCAGGAAATTAGTGAAGGTGTCCTTCAGTCCTTTGCCGGTCGGGTAGGTTCCTGGATCAAGCACAATGTCCTTGATACCTGCATCTGCAAAGGTCTTTGCAAGAGTCTTAAGAGCATCCAGGTCATTTAAGGATGACACTACAACAGGCACATTATATTCAAGAGCAAGTTCTCCGACTTCCTTCCAGTTGTCCTTGTTTGCAGCGTAGAGCAGTGGATTTTTGTCCTTTGCGACCTCAAGTCCTGCCTTCAGGACTGCGGGGTTGAAGGAACAGAAGATCATAGGCAGGCCGACTTCCGCTACTTTCTTGACTGCAGCAGCGAACTTTGCCGGGTCGTTGGAAGCGGCTTTGATTGCTACGCCGTCGAGAAGCAGGTTTCGTCCCACATAGAACTTCTTGAAATCAGCGATCTTCTGAACCCTCTCTATAAGAGCAGCTTCTTCCATGTTGTCTGAAACATCGAAGAACATCTTTGTCTTATTGAAGAAGGTGAGCTTGTGGCGGTACAGGACATCGTCTCCACCGATGTTTACTGCTCTTTCGCCTACTCCTATAGTAACCTGACGGATCTCAGGGGCAAGGAGCCGATCGAGTTCTGCAAGTTTCTTTGCATACTTCTTCTCCTTTACCAGGGGAGGACAGTCTGCTGTCTTCCCGGATCTGTCAATCAGCTTGGAAGCGAAGGCCATACAGGTTGCTTCACCACATTCTCCACAGTTGGTCTGCGGGAGGTATTTGTAAGCTTCTAATGGACTGTTTATCTTCATGTTTTACACCTCCGTTCCGATCCAGTTAGCAATGTCAACAGGCTCTGCCTCAATTGAACCAAAGAGAGTCTGAGTGATCTGTTTCAGGGCAGCTACCGAGGTTGGGTGCATCATCATGAAGAGATCGTTTCCTGCAATAGCAAGGGATAGACCTGTGACAATTTCCCAGATAGGACCTCTGTATTCTCTCGGGCCCCAGTCAGAATCCTGTCCTAATGGAGAGCTAACCATCCAGGACTCACGAGCACCCCATGCGTTGGTAGTACCAGAGGACATTGGGAAGGTCAGTTCTTCATCACCCATAAGGGCTGCAAGGCGGATACGCTCCATGTTGGTGTAAGCATAGTCGAGACCATAACCAAGTGCGGCAGTGGTTGGGTCCATGATAATTCTGTCTCTTGGAACGTTACACTGTTTCATGAGCTTTCTGTTCAGTTCCTTCTGGGCATTCATATCTAGCTGGGTCCAGGAAAGGACATCGTGGTCGTACTTTACTGCGGCTTCTGCAATCTTGGCGTAGTCCAGATTCAGGCTGGCAGATGCAATGAGGCAGCGCTCGCCTTCAGCAACTTCTGCGGCTTTTGCAAGAACCTCTGGGTCTTTCTGTGGGTTACCAGAACCACCGATTGCGATTGGCACATCAACAGCCTGCAAGACTTCTTCTACAGTCTTGGCTGCTTCCTTTGCCGGTGTGTCTTTAACCAGTGGATCGGTTGAAATAAGGTGGATTGTTATCATGTCGGCGTTGAACTTTTCAACGTTCTTCTTTGCCCATTCTCCTGGGCTATCCATGACCTCATCGTAGTTCTCCTTGACAGCTTTTGCAAGCCCGATTCTCATATCGAATACATCAATGGTAACCTGGTTCCTGTTGGGCATTGGAGCATCAGGGAAGAATGGAAGGGCTTTTTCGCCACCAACCATCACTCTCTTGCCACGGCTTCCGCCATCTGCAGAGGTGTTACCTATTGGGACTTCCTGAATAGGGGTTGCCCATTCTGCAAAGTTTTCAAAACTGAATTTAGAAGGAATTAAATCCTTAAGTTTTGGAGCTGCCAGAGCAGGGGAAATTGCAGGAGCAGCTGCGGGAACACCAGCTGCAGGGGCACCAAAGCCTACAGGGACACCGAAAACACCAGCAAGTCTTGCGAAGTGCTGTGCAAGTACCGCATTTTCCTGTCCGAGGATAGCAGCAAGCATCGGGTCAAAACCGCCTCCAAGTCCACTGAGATCAATCTCAATGTCCCCTTCTATGGTTACACCTTCAAGAGATAGTATGTCTACGTCCTTGAACATGTCTGTCAATTCTGATAACTTCTTTTTGTTTGCCATGTAAACCTCACCTTTTCCGTAATTTTTCCGTTTTGATGAGTTATTGTATAAATAAAGATACAATACAGACTTTACTTCCAGATTCTTTCCTTATATGGAAAGAAATATTGGGGGAGAAGTAAACCTGCTCCGTTATTTCATATGATTTTGAATGTCGGTTCAAGCCCATAAAACGGGCAAGAGGATCTTTTTCTCTTCTCAGCACACACGGTTTTCTGCAATCTTACAAATTCAAAAAAACTGGGATTAGAATCCCAGCTTTTTTACGATACTTTCGATTTCTACTGCAGCAATCGAGTCATCAGAGATTTCGAAGAGAGGTATGCCTTTTATATCCATTTCCTCAATTTTCGGATCGAGGGGGATCATACCTATCATATTAAGTTTCAGGTCCCCGGCCAATTTGACAAGCTTATCGCGGTTAGTATCTGTAACCTTGTTTGCAATAACGTGAATCTGACCAATATTTGAGTCCAGTTCATCCACGAGTTCATGAATTCTTTCAGCAGTCCTAAATCCCCTTCGAGAGGCGTCTGTTACGACAATAAGATCATCTATGTCCCGAATTATTTTCCGGCTGAAATGTTCAAGCCCAGCCTCTGCGTCAATGATAACTACATCATAATTCATGATCAGTTTATCCATGATGCCCCGAAGAAGGTTGTTTACATAACAATAACAACCTGACCCTTCGGGTCGGCCCATGACCAGGAGATCATAGCCCGGCATTTCTTCAATGATCTCATAAATCTTGCTTTTGAGTACGGCTTCTTTATTCATATCGGGATTGTCAGGCCTTGGTTTGGTGATTTCGGCCTGTAAATACTCCTTTGCATCTCCGATTGTTTTTACGTTCTCACAGCCAAGAGTCTCAGGAAGGTTAGTGTCTGCATCTGCATCAACTGCCAATAGAAACTTACCTTTTTTGGAAAGGGAGCGGATCAGAAGAGCCGCTACCGCTGTTTTACCAGTCCCACCTTTTCCCGTTATTGCAATTACCTTTGTCACAAAATACCCCATCGGATTGTTTTTCGTCTTAGATGATTATCTGTAGTCATCTAACTACGTTTATTCCTTCTTCTCTCTGATGGTCATTTTTTCAATGGTGATCTTTGCCTTCTTGAAGGTGATCTTAACTCCACCAGCTTTACCACCAGCAGGCATCATTGGCATTGAAGCCATTGCAGGCATCTGGAAACCGGCTGCAGGCATCATCATAGGAGCTGCTGCAACGGCTACTTCCTCTTCTTCCTCTTCTTCTTCCTCCTCTTCTTCCTCTTCTTCCGCAGCTGCCCAGCTGGCAACTACAGGATGGTTCTTCTCTGTCAGGAAAGCTTTCAAGGATTCAATGTCAGTTGCATCGTTTTCAGTTGCTATCTTGTCTATAATGTCTGCAGGGATGGTTTCGGCAATCTTTTCCTTGAGCATCGAAGGTAGCCAGACAACTCTGTTCCAACCGCCATCAGCCTGGATGAACTTTGGAGAATAGAAATAAGCTACACCTATACCGAGGAAACCTACTATCTGCTTTCCACCGCCTGTCTGACCTGCCATAGTGGAGAATCCAAGGCCGTTAGGGGCCATTCCCTGATATTCTCTGTTAACCCAGCCGATACCATCAACTTCAGGAATGTAGAATCCTACTACTTCAAAGCAGCCACAAGAGGTGTGTGGGGAGTCGAAGAAGGAGTGAAGTTTAATTTTGCTAAATTCTCCACTTGAAAGCTTTACAGCAATGTCGTTGACACCAGAGTATTCACCGGTATTGGCATCAATAAGTTCACCCTTTTCAATTGCGAACTGTGGGCCTTCTGGGTCTACTTTTGCTGCTGCACGACCGTCGAACCAGTTGATTGCACCACAGAGAGAAACTCTGTCAGGAGAAACTACACAGACATTGGTTGGAGCAAAAGACTGGCAGAGAGTACATCCATAGAAGACATCGACATCCTCATCGCGGAGGTCTTTTGTCCTGGCATCTCTTGCCTTGAAAATCTCTTTTGCCTCTACCATCTTCTTCTCTACTTCTTCTTTGTCGGTATAGAAGATCACCTGCATTTTCTCGATAAATGGCAGTTCTGTCTTAAAGAGCATCATGACGGCTTTTCCGAAGGGCTCAAAAGAGTCCATCTTTCCAGCTGTGTCCTTAGAAACTCTCATCCAGACATCATACCTCTGATTCAGGTGCATAATGCCCTGGCAGTAGTTAATGAAGTCATGGACACGCCTTTCGACGACAGACTCAAGGTCAGGTTCTACAAGTTCTCCACCGATGTTGAAGATCATTGCCCATGGGTAGGTTTTGCCCTCTTCCATATCTTTAAGATCGGGACCAATAATTGTAACCTTGTCATCTTCAATTGCGTCCATGTCTGCTGCTCTGACAAGTTCCAAACCCAGAGACTTTGGGCCACCGAGTTCAACGAACATTCCTTCTTTTCTTACTCTTTCTCCTTCAAACATTGGGGAAATCTCAAATGGGAATTCTGCCATTATTATTCGCCTCCTAAATCAAAAGTTATAATGCGTTAATAAGTTCATCCAGGGCAGCATAGTGGTCTGCCTTACTCAGGTTCCCAAAGGAAATTGTTGCGTTCTGGATATAATTTCTGTCAATTGCTATTGCTTTTACATCTGAAAAGTTCTTTGTTCCGGACAGTACCTGATTAATATAGTATTTTATGTGTCCCAAAACAATGAGTGTATCATAGGTTCCGTTACCATCTAGCCCTGGCCAGTTAGGGTCAGTTACATAAAAGCCGAGCTGGTGCAGGTTGATGTACTTGGCATTAACATCCTTGTCCACAAAGCCAGGCATTGAGCTGCCAGTTGCTGCAATAGGGATGTTTTTTGCTTTTGCAATCTTCACTGCCCTGTCAAGGAGTTCAGGGTCAAGTATTTTAGTCCCAACCACAAGAAGTGGCCTCTTTGCCTTTGATATCAACTTAGCTGCTATCTCAGGGGTGGTCACTTTGGAAGTTGTTACTCCGTAACTGGTGAAGAGCTTGGTGTTTTTGGTAGTGTCTACCATTTTCAGACCCCCTTGCAAAGTCTCTTGAGGTTAGTTGGCTGTGCTGAGACATCGAACTTGATCTTCGGACCAGAGATAATTTTCTTCCTCTTCCAGTCTATTTCCCAGCCGTGCTCTGTTTCCAGTCTCTTGAGAAGTGATTCACGCTTGGCAAGTGGGAGGTCAGCTTCGGTTCTGACGAACTTCCACCAGTCTTCAGGCTCTACACCGAGGTACTTCAAGGAAAGCTCCATCCAGTGGGTCAGCTTTATAGATCTGCCCATGCTGTTGTCGGACGGGCGGATACAGGCTTTTGCCATCATTGGGATTGCTTCCTGCCAGGTTTCTGCAGTTGTCAACAGGAATTCCGGTGCTGGTGGGATATTCATCTCTGAGCCGTCTCTGGCATCATAAACTTTCCACTTTGACTCATCATAATTCTTGGCAATCAGGGCTCTTCTGTACTTGGAACCGTGGGGGCCGAGAACTGCCGGAATACCATATATATTACATCCGGTACCGATTGCAGCTGCCTTCTGTGAGTATCCACCCCAGGCAAGTCCACATGCACCTACACGATTGAGAGTGTAGTCTGCAATTTCAGCAAGGTTCCCTGCCATGGTTCTCTGGGCAAAGATTCCGGCAACTTTCTCTGCGGCTCCACTGATATGTGCATTGGACACGCAGGAACCAGTGTTAAGCAGTCCACCGCCTGCGAATGTGCCAGGGTACTTTTCGTAAAGGGTCTTGCCTTCTTCATCCTTGTACATGCCAATGTCCATTGCGGAACATCCGCTCACAGCCAGGAGGTAGTTTCTTTTCAGGAACTCTTCGGCAATGAGATAGACATCTTTAGTACCGGCTGGATAGTTGGGGCATCCGATGATTGCGATGATGCCTGGGGTAGTTCCCATAACGAGGTTCAGGCCTTCTTTCCTGATTTCCGCGTCACTTGCCTGTCCTCTTCCGGCTCTGACCAATCCTTTCTCTTCGCTGATAGCCTTCTGTGCAGCCTTCTCAATTACGTTCAGGATTGGGATTTCTTTCTTACATACCTGTTCGCAACGGCGGCATCCGATACATACATCGTGAAGGGCTTCGAGGTACTCGTAGCTTCCCTTCGATGCATATTCCAGAGCTTCTGGAATATCAAGCTCTTCTGGACATGCAAGCAAGCATTCTCCGCACTTGACACACTTGTCAACGTATTCCTTGAATTCCTCATCACTCGGGATTGCTGTTATGCCTTCTGCGTCGCGGATTGGAGCCATTACATTAGCAAGCTTAGGGACAAGTTCTCCAAGCTTTTCATAGTTAAGCATTACACAACCAGGAATTGCTCCTGACTTTAATTCCTCAATTATTGAATCCACATCTGCGTCTGTACGGTCCGGTAGGCCCATCATGATCTTTTCATTGGAAGCGATAACAGGGATCTTGAGCTTCTGGGATTCTGACAGAACATCACCGCGGACGCACTGTTCGTCGACAACAATTACATCAGGCATTCCGGAACGAATAACCTTCAGTTCTTTGGCCAGGGATCCTACGATCTTTGCGTATGGAGCTCTCCTGTCAGCCTCCTTATATCTGGTCATATCGAATGCAGTACAGCAAAGCCCGGCAATTTCCATCTTGTCGGTCAGGTTGTTGTCTTCCATATAGTCCATAATATAAGTTACACCAGCAACATTGTGTCCTATTGCGACAATAAGCGGCTTGGACTTGTCTATGGATCCCATGCCGATTTCTATAAGTGGGGCTTCAGGGTCAGCTTTCGGGAAATCATATGCTGAAACTTGGGCAATGTCAGAAACTTCCATTCCAACGTGGTCAAGACTGCCGCTGAAAAGAGCTTTTGAATCATAGTCAATTTCTGCGCTTTCCTGTCCTGCGTGGATAGTTGCAAGGAGCTGAGTGAGCTCTTCTTCAACGTACTCCATTGGAGCTCTACATTCCCCAAGGGTCTTCGGACTATAGCCTGTACAGATTGTGACATTTGGTGTCAGGACATTAGATTCTCCAAGATTAATTGGGTAGTCTTCACCAAAGACCTCTATCACATGTTCAAGCAGGTGACGACCATGTGCAGCGTGACATGCAGTACCTGTAATTACACGAAGGAAGAATTCCCTTCCTGTGTGGCCTGCCATGTCAATACCACAGGCACCTCTCTTGTTTTTAGATAGGTCACATGGTCCATAAGTACAGTAACAGCACTGATCACACATGGGGGTTAATACAGGCTCATAGCGGTTGAGCAGGAGGAAGTTCCAGTCATTTCTATAAGCTGCCATATTTGCCAGAGGAGTCGGACCCCTCGGGCCAAGTTCTTCCTCTTTTGTTTCTTTGGCAACCTCCTTTGCTGCACCTACAATATTATTAATAGTGATCTGAACGGATTCCAGATCTTCTATAGAAAAACTCCCGGTAGTTAGTTTGCTCATTTGAGCTTTACCTCCTAAATTTGTTTAAAGTCGACTTCACCAAGACGATTGCAATTGTTATAATCGGCATATTCTTCATGATTATACATTATATATTTTGCCGTCTACTTAAAGCTACAATCGTTTAAGTAAATGCTTTTCTGGTAAGACGCTTTTAGATATTTCTTTAAACTTTTAAGTATTATACCAGCGTTTTTTCAAATAAAGCGTTTTTAAAGGAAATATTTCCTTACAAAAGTCGTTTTTAGGGTTTAATATGCTCTACAAAATTGTTTTTACGCCCTGTGTCTCAAAAAAACTGTTTTTGCCAACGATTGAGACCTTAATCCTAAGCAGAGGTCGCTACCGATGGATAATAAACACTAACTAAATCTCTTAATGTACCAAATCTATATAACATTTTCTAATTTGTAACGCGTTATTTCGTTAGGAAGATAAAGGAAATATCGAAATCAGTAGACTTTACAAATTTGTTTAATTTATCTATTCAAAAAATGTAGTTGAGCCGGATGATGTCGATTTTTTATTATGCCTTTTTTTGGTACATTTATTTTTCTATTATGTGTTACTATTTGTTATAAATCATACTCTTTTTTACTTTAAAAACAAAAAAGTATAAAATTATTTATTACTGAATATTATATTAATCTTTAATTAAAAACCATTTTTCCTGAAAGTATCTTGTATTATATTTTCTATAATTATTAATTCCTATTTATATTTGCAATGTAAATAATCAAATGAAAACTTATTTATAGGCTTAGGGCTCCCCTGCAGATTTACACTGTGAACGCTGTAAACGGTTTTTGGAGTCATCCTAAAAAAACATACCTATAATCTACTCTTTTTAAATATTAATTTAAATATTTTTCAATTTAAATAAAATCCATCTCAATTTATATAGACATTGGTTTATTCTTTGAGTGATCATTTCTGAACCTCTTAGTTACATAAAAAATGTAAGAGCATCTTAAAGGGTCGAATTCAACTTCTTTCCTTTCAAATTTGAGTTTATCTAATTAAAACTATCATTTAAAAATAAACTGATATATTTAGATATAATCTTTATAAATAAGGTGAATTTAAACCAATGTATCCAGAATTTACTGGCTTGAATTTAAAACATTTATATTCTAATCTATTCAATTTGATTTTACAATTCTTTCTAAAATTAGTATTTTACTTCAAATATTGCATATAACATGTATTTACGTTTAGTCAGCATTTCAACCTTTAAAGATAAAGTTATACGCAGTTAAAAGTATTCTAATAATTAAATATTATTTAATGGCTTTGTATGCGAATCTGTACTTCGGAAGTTAATCTATTACTTTTGGGACCGATTATGCACTGATATTAAAATCTCTGCCAACGATCTAATCTGTAATGGTTTTGAATTTAAATCGGTCTTATACAATATTAAACCGGAGAGTTATTGAAAATATGTTTAAACTTAATACATTTTACATTCCAGGAGGTGAAATCGATGGCAGGTAAAAATTCTGTTTTTGCAAGCCCTTCGATGGTAATCATTGTTCTTTGCGTACTTTCGTTCTTATTAGAAATGATTCCGGGCATAGGTGAAATATACATAAGCGTTTTTCAGTTTGATCCTTCTTCTCTTATGACAAGGCCTTGGACGCTTATTACATATATGTTCTTGCACAGTGGTTTGGTTCATCTTTTTCTCAATATGCTTGTCCTGTACTTCTTTGGAACAGCATTTGAAAGACGTGTTGGAAACAAACAGCTTCTAGCAGTTTTTTTCACTGCAGGAGTTCTATCGGCAATAGGATATGCTTTCCTGAGCAGGCCCATTTTTAATATCTCTCCTGGCGCGATGATTGGTGCAAGTGGAGCTATTTATGGAGTTTTTTCAGCTCTTGCAATACTTGAACCAGATATGCTTGTCTATGTCTACTTTGTTCCAATGAAACTAAAATCATGCCCTGGTGCTTTTTGCTCTAATTGATTTTCTGATGGTAAACTCATCGGATATGATCGCTCATACCGCTCACCTTAGTGGAATATTTGTAGGCATCTATATGGGTTTCCGTATCAAGAAAATTCAGGAAAATGCTCTTAGAGCTAGGTATATTGGCAGGTGGTAAGTTTGGAAAGGGATATACTTCTCAAGGGCGCTTCTTACTATCCCAGGCCTGCACCAGAAGAAAAAATCCCTATTCAAGTCTTGAATTTCAGAAAGCTATTTGCAGCCTGGTCTCCAGAACTGAAAAAGACTCTGTATTTTGAAATAAAGCCTGAAGAGGAAAACCTGAAACGAATACGGGAAATTACTCTTCTCCAAATATATGATTGGCTTGCAGGTAGAGAAGGATTAATAGAGGTAACTGACACAGAATTTAAGCAGTTTATGGAAGTTTATAAGGCTTTCTTAACTAAGCTTGGAGAAATCCAATACTTTCGGCGTAAAAGAGGGAGAAAAATCGAAAATTTCTTTGAGCTCAAGGAATTTCCGTATGTTATTCGGGAAGTAAAAAAGGGGTTCTTTTCCGATAAATTATAATAACTAATGTACTTATATCATAATGTATTTTTTTAGATCGGAACCTTATCCTGCATGAGTTTCTTTCTATCCTTTATCCGGAAAAATTTCTGATTTCCAATTAGATATTTTCCTGAAGGCTAAAACCGTAGGCATTGGTAAACAAAAATAGTTATATACTATTAGAAAGTATATTTCTTCATTAACTGCCCAAAATGTAATAATTCCAGTCACAAAAAGAATGGTATAGTTGGTGGGCGTCAACGCTACAAATGCTCTGATTATGGCTATAACTATACAGTAGAGCTAAAATCAACTGCTTTTTCCGCCTCTGTAAAAATACAGGCTTTACAACTCTATCTTGAAGGATTGGGCTTTCGCTTAATAGGACGATTTTTAGGGGTAAGTCATGTTTCTGTCCAAAGATGGATAAAGAAATTTGGTCAAGAGTGAGAGGACCTAAAAAGTGAAAATGAGATATCTATTGTTGAAATGGATGAGATGCACACTTACATCGGTAACAAAAAAAATATTGCTGGATCTGGATTGCTGTTGATAGAGTTGGGAAAAAGTTCATCAACTGCTCTTTTGGTAGCAGAGGAACGGAAACTGGAAAACTACTCTGGGAAAAATTGAAGAAAAAAGAGATTGGAGAAGTGATGACAGATCACTGGAGAGCATATGCAAAGTTTCTTCCAGAAAAGATCCATACTCAATCAAAAGCAGAAACGTATACTGTTGAAGGATATAACAGCATATTGAGGCATTTTCTGGCAAGGTTGAGAAGAAAGACAAAGTGTTATACGAAGAGTCTTGAAATGCTAAAGTACTCGGTTATTCTATTGATGAAATAAAGAAATAAAGAACTAGATATATTTAAGTAACAATACCAAACTGTATACTTTGATTGCCTTATTATGCAAACGTTTTACTACAGAAAAGCAGATATAATGTATCTATAATGTATCAATCGGATTGTAAAATCGGATTGTATGCAAGTTGTAGTATTAAATATTTGAATCTTATAATTTCGGAACTTAAAACCTAAGAACTTAAAACCTAAGAGTTAATGACTGAAATCTAAACTTTGCACCAGTAAATTGGAAAGTTGTTGAAAGCGTAGCTTCTTCTCTGAGTTGGTGCTGTATTGCTATTGTGTAAATATATATTAGGTGCAGGTTCCGTGAACTGGAATATCACAGAGGACATTGATAATGAAACCTGTAAAAAGCGGAATTGATTCCATCTCAAAATATCTCCGCTCGAAAAAAGAAGTTGGCAGGCGGAAAATAGGACTTTTAGTGGATGGTCCTAATATTCTCCGAAAAGAATTTGACGTAAATCTTGAGGAGATAAGAGACGTCCTGAAAGATTATGGAAACATCAAAATAGGGCGCGTTTTCCTTAACCAGTACGCCTCTGACAAGCTTGTGGAAGCTATAGAAAATCATGGGCTTGAGCCTATAATTTGTTCCAGCGACGTTGATGTACGTCTCGCAGTAGAAGGTATGGAGCTGGTATATAATCCTAATATTGACACTCTTGCTATTGTAACCAGGGATGCAGACTTCAAACCGTTGTTAAATAAAGCAAACGAACACGGCAAAGAAACCATCATTTTCGGGGTTGAACCCGGGTTTTCTACCGCGCTCAAGAATTCTGCTGACTATGTTATTCTTATGAAAAAAGACAAGATGAGTAGTTATGACGAGTCCGATGGGATGAGTTCAGGTGAAAGAAAAGTTAATACATCGGAATATCAAGACGGGATGTATGAGGAATCCATAGAAAAGACGTAATTCCGCCTTTATCATACTTTTTCATTTTTTAAAGGTAATCAACACTTATGCCCAGGATCTCTTTTTCTCCGGCAAAGACATCCCGTGCTATTTCGGCACATCCGATTGCAGCGTGCCACTTCCCAAGGCACTGACATTCTTGTCCCAGATGTGCATGAATTTTTTTCTGCACATATTCAAATTCTCCTACAGACCCTGCAAGAAATATTTCTCCTCTTGTTTCGTAGTCTTTGAGAAGAAGCTGCATTGAAACGATCTCCATAGCCGCAAATAATGCAATAGTATCTAGAGCGAGGAGGGCAGGACTTTCTCCTTTCATGGCTGCACTAAGCAATTCCTCTCTGTCTTTATATGGAGTCATTTTCAGAGTTCCTGCTTCTATGAAAGCCTGATTTGCAGTAATGTACCCGCTGTCCACATCTCTAATAGCTTGCAAATCAAGAGGACCATGATGAACACCTGGAGCGAATATGCAGGCATCAATTGCACCAATTACCTTGCTATTGGCTATGGCAAGAGTAACAGTGTTTGAGCTTATATCGGATACCACGAAATTCTTATAGCCAAGGCAAAAAATGTGGTAAGCAATTCCAAGCTTTTCTGGGCTTGTAAGGTGGGAAAATACTTTCATTCTAGAATCTACTTTGCTATCTTTATGAATACCAGGGATTGCTATCGCCGAAATTCCAGAGTTTCGGATGGCATCAAAAACTCTTGTTCCTCCTCCTGTCTTTTTCCCGGCTCCTTCAATACTCTTAAGTCCTCTTCCTTCCAGGCTCTTAACATCCTTTATTGTTGAAAAGCCATCCCCCATCGAGTACGTTAGTGCGATCAGATCAATTGCTTCACGCCGTACTCCTAAATTATTCTCAAGAGAGGTCAGAATCTCATTTTCAGACATGGCAGCTGCTTCAGATCTCTCAAGCTCAAAGGTCTGGATTTTTTCTCCTTCTATTAGAGCAAAACGCATTGCAGTTGTGCCATGATCAATCCCTATAAATGCCAATTACTTGTCTCTCCTTTATGCCTCAGAGGGCAGTTTTTAAGACTTCATTAAGCTCATCCATAATTATTTCTCCCTCTTCAGCGGTCCCAACTGTTGTCACCAATCTTATTTCTTGGAAGCTCCGACCTTCAGAGAGCAATAACCTTAAATTTCCTCTGGCATCTGCACGCAATACCTTTCCGGTAAGACTTCCTCCTGCAGTGCCTTTTACAGAAATTACGGATGGGATTATCTTTTTTATCTCAGAGTGCTGACTTACAAGTTTTACAAGCTTTTTACCAGCCCTTCCTCCGATAATTGTTGCATGGGCTCCACCAAGTTTATTTTTATAGGATCTTTGCGCGTTTTCTTGTAATTTACTTTTATTTTCTGTCATTCTAGTCAAACCGGTAACCTATTCTTCTAACAATTTTTCCTTATCTTATTTATCCCTTTTTATATTTATCATGTGTCTATTTATCCGATTTAACTCTCGCAACATTAAAATTCTAAGGAAGTCTCTCTTGTGATTACTATTCTCTACAAAAGGTTTGAACTGAAGCTAGAAGCTATAAAAATAAGACATTCCAGAATCCTTACACACAAATGAATCTGCAGGAATCTGGATCTTTTGGTTATTTTTAAAAATTGCCTTATTTTCCGGAAAACCCGTTTTCTTTAAAATTAAATCTTTTCAAGTTCTTTCATACTTATGAGTTTGATGCCATCTTCTTCAAGTGTTTTTATTGCTTTTTCAATATCATTCACTCTTACTATTAGAAGGGCGTTTTGATCTCTAGTGACAAAGGCATATGCATAATCAATGTTGATCTTAACTTTTCCGAACACTTCTGCAATATGGGACATGCTACCAGGAACGTCCTCCATTTCGATTCCCAGTACGGTCGTTTCCGAAACTGTAAATCCTGCATCATGGAGTACACTGTGCGCATAATCAGATCTGTCCACAACCATGCGGATTATTCCAAAGTCTCCTGACTCGGCAATGGTAAATGCCCTTATATTTATACCAGCGCTTTTCAATTTATTTGCAACGTTTGCGAGTCTACCAGGTTTATTTTCCGCAAAGAGGGAAATCTGCTTTATTATTTTATCTTCCATTCCAGCACCCTTGTCCTTATATTGCTTGTTCGTATTCTCTTACCTTTTTTAATTAGTATAGGTATAAGCTTCTATGTATATTTTAATCTTACATGCTTTTTTCAGTCTTTTACAGTTAGTTAGTTAGTTAGTTAGTTTATTTTGCACTTAATAATTTGCTGTTACATCTTATATTCTGGGTTGATGAAAAATTCGAAAAAAATAGGTAAAAAATTGAAGCTGCAAGAATTCTAAATTCTGCAGTTTTTGAATCGATAACGCTCTCAAATCTTTCGCTTGTCGATAACTTTCTTTGATTTTCCTTCCGAGCGAGGTAAGAAACCATGTTCTACCAGTTCTACTTCGACTGCAAGATTTAGTACGCTTTTAAGGGCACTTGCAATATTCTTTTTAAGTTTCATTATGTCTGATATTTTATCACTAAATGCAGATTCATGCATCTCTATCTGAACTGTCATGGTATCAAGAGGCCCAATTCTATCTACAATTATCATGAAATGATTCCCAACTTCAGGGATTTTCATAAGAACTGATTCGATCTGCCCAGGGAATACGTTAATTCCACGCACGATAATCATATCATCTGAACGTCCACTAATGCGTGTAATTCTTGGATGAGTTCTCCCGCACACGCAGGGCTCTGAAAGCTTTCGAGTTAGGTCTCTTACTCTATAGCGAATTAGAGGAAGAGCTTCTTTAGCAAGGGTTGTTATGACTAGTTCTCCAAGTTCACCATCAGGAACAGGTTCACCTGTATTTGGGTCAAGGATTTCAACAAGGAATTTGTCTGCCCATATATGAATCCCACATTGTTCTGAACATTCGGTAAAAAGAGGGCCGCTCATTTCTGAGGTTCCATAAATATCATAAGCTTTAATCCCAGATTCATTTTCTATACGTTTTTTTAGTTCCTCAGACCAGGGTTCGGCTCCAAAAAATCCTCTTTTTAATTTCGTGTCGTACCTGATGCTAATGCCTTCTTTTCTTGCAGTCTCAATCATGTATAGAAAGTAAGAAGGTGTGCAGGCTATAGCAGTGACTTCAAGGTCTCTCATTAGTTCAAGTTGACGTTCTGTATTTCCAGAACTTGTAGGAAGTACGGTTGCACCTAGCTTTTCACTGCCATAATGGGCACCTAAACCACCTGTAAAAAGTCCATAACCGTAACTTACCTGAAGAATATCATCTTTACCCATTCCTACAGAAGTAAAGCCCCTTGCAAGAGATTCTGCCCATTCGTCTATATCTTTCTGGGTATACCCTACGACTGTCGGTTTGCCTGTTGTACCTGAAGAGGCATGATAACGAGCGAGTTTCGAATTCGGAACACAAAACATGCCATTTGGATAGGTATCTCTGAGATCCTGCTTGATTGTAAAAGGTAATTTTCTTACATCTTCAAGAGTTTGGATGTCTTCAGGCTTAACACCATGCTCGTCGAACTTTTTTCTATAAAAAGGGGAGTTTTCATACACATAATGTACAAGTTGCTTCAACTTTTCTTCTTGCAGCTTTTTTAAGTCCTCTGCGGGCATTGTCTCGATTTCAGGGTCCCAGTATTCTGGCATTTTTTCACACTCTGTATATCTTGTATTCTGGGCTTTCAATATTAGGCCAGATATTATTGAATTTATTTGAATCTATTATTTGTGTCCTGTCAAGGGAATGTTTTAATCTCGGTTCTTTTTAATATTACTTTCTTACCCGAGTTTCATCTAAGTAGTCTAGCATTATTTCGAGTGGATATATTCTTTCAAAAAATATAATATGAAAATTAACTGTATTAATATGAAAGTTAAGATAGATTCTAATATAAATATTAGATGTTAGGCTAAAAAAGATTTTTTTAAGTAAATCTACAGTTGATTCCATAATAATTAAAAGGCTGTAGAGCATCCAAACTCTGATTTTTAAGTTGCCTGGTAAGTTCACTACTTTTTAATTTAATTAATTTAGTTGGATTCAGTGTCTATAATATTTTAACATTTACAAAACTTTATCTTATGCTTTGAAGTAAGGACTTCTAACTCTTATTCTGAGTATCTCTTTCTATTATTTCAATAATCACTCATTCTCAAACTCTTTTATTTCATCATTAAAAGATATCTCTTTTGACTTTCCTTTAAGTGATACTTCTAATATTTTCTTTGTTTCTTCTCTGCACTTATTCAACACTTCGTTCATGTCAGCTATTACATCAATTCCTGCAGCTCCTGAATGTCCACCGCCAGTGCCATTATATTCGTTACTGATATTTTCCATTATTTGGCCAAGATTAACTCCAGCATTTACAGCATCACGTTTTGCTCTTGCACTTATTCTTACACTTTCACCTTTAGTAGTACCAACAAAAGCAACATCTGCACCGATGTTAATGAGCATGGAAGATGCGGAGCCTCCAAAAGAGCTGACATGGGAGGATGCAATTAACATTTCCTCTACTCTATCGAGTTCCAAACGACTTGCAGCTTTCAGGATAGCTATTCGCATGGAAATATCCTGTGGGGTAGCAGCCATCAGGTCTAAAACTTCTCCGTATTCTACTCCACTATCCTCTATTATTTTTGCTACTGTCTTAAATGTGTCCGCCGATGCATGTTTAAAATGTCCGGTATCTGTTACAATTCCTGTGAGCATTCCAATTCCAACTCGTCGGTTAATCGGTGCTCCCATTTCTTTTAAGATATTGTAAACTATTTCTACTGTAGAAGTACTGTTTCTGTGTAAAAAAAACTCGGAATTTTCGGTAAGAGCCGTAGTTGTATGATGATCAATCACACAATACTTTGTTATTTCCATATCATTTAATTGAGCCTTTGTCGAAGTATCAACCACTACAACAAAACCGTAATCAGCTGGATTGGGCTTATCTACAATTTCAATTCTAAGTCTTTCTATAAGTACAGAAGCTACACGGTTACAGCCATCCACAAGTCCAACAGTACCACCTATCGCTTCTGAAAGGGCAAAAGCACTGCTAATCGCATCCGGATCTGCATTCCGGTGGCACAAATACAAAATATCTCGATAGTCAAGGAGCCGGTTGAAAAACTCCGCTTCATTAACTTCCATTATCCACTCTGGCTATCGTTTATATAGGTATCAATCTCCTCGAATTCAATAATTTCGAGATTTCTGCATAACTTATATGATTTTTGGCAAAGCTGATTTTATTTCCTATTTTCATGTTTGAAAATAAAAAATAATTATTGCGCTCTTGTACCCAAAACCTGCTGAAGCTGCTCTTGAAGCTGTTTAAAGCGAGATGTGAGTCTTTCTTCCTGCCTGGAGATTGACTGAAGCCTGAGTGATAGAGTTTCTTCTCTGTCTTTTAGTTTTGCAATGGAATCTTCTCTGGTTGTTTTTATCACCAGTTCCCCTACATTGCGATAGATCACTGCATCATCAGTAAGCCTTTCGAGTTCGTCAAGAGCCATCTTTGACTCTTTTTGCATAGCTTCAATCTGTGATTTTTGCATAGCCAGAGCTTGTATCTGTTGCTGTATCTGCTGAAGCTGTGCTATCTGGTTCTGAACTTGGGGGGGTAATTCTGCAGTCATGTAATTTTCACCTGAGTCTTCAATAAACCTGAAGGGATTTTAATGTTTCTGTCCTTGCAGCTTTCGAAAATCTTCCTTTGCCACCATTAAACTACAACTACTTTATATAAATCTGAACAATGGGTTAATCTTAATAAGTATACAGTGTAATAATTATTGATCTGAACTGAACATGACTTAATTATATAACTTAATTAATTCCCAATATGGGGATTATGAAGATAACTTGCTAAGGAATAATTATAAAAGTTATTTCCCTTTTATTATAAAAGTCATTTCTCTGATGAACGATTGTAATAAATAATTTAAAACGAATAATCATAAATGAATAATTATAATTATTCTCATTAACTTATACTTAGTTCCATTAAAATCAATTTCACATTTAATAAATTTATTACTGTACAGGAGATATCCGAAAATGGAAAAAAGTGTAAATCTTAGAGAAATAAAATCTCTTCTTGAGAAATTCACAAATGCTCATGGCATCTCAGGCTCTGAATCTGATATAAGAGAACTTCTTGAAAAGGAAATTGAGCCTTATGTTGATACAATCCGAAAAGATTGCATGGGGAACCTTATAGCTGTCAAAAAAGGGGAAGGTCCTTCCATAATGCTGGCTGCTCATATGGATGAAATCGGGCTCATGGCCAGGTATATTGATGATAATGGTTTCCTAAGGTTTGTCGGGATTGGAGGATGGTTTGATCAGACTCTTCTTAACCAACGAGTTGTAGTTCATGGAAAGAAGGGTTCAATTCCAGGAGTTATCGGTTCCAAGCCTCCTCATGTAATGAAAGACGAAGACCGGAAAAAGCCTGTAAAGCTTGATGATATGTTTATCGATATCGGAGCAAAAGACAGGGAAGATGCTGAGAACCTGGGAATTGAGATTGGTACGCCAGTCTCTATCGACCGAGAATTTGTGTCTCTGGCAAACGGAAAAATAACTTCCAAAGCCCTTGACAACCGTGCAGGCGTTGTGATCCTGCTTGAGGTTATGAAACGGCTTTCCAAACATAAAATTGAAGCAAATATCTATGCTGTAGGGACTGTTCAAGAAGAGGTCGGATTGAAGGGAGCAAGAACCTCTGCTTTTGGAATTTATCCCAATGTTGCGCTTGCCCTTGATACTACCATTCCTGGAGATCATCCCGGTATAAGTAAAACCGATTCTTGCCTGGAACTTGGGAAAGGTCCTGTAATTACTGTAGCTGATGCTTCTGGAAGAGGACTTATAGCTCATCCTCAGGTCCTCAAATGGCTTAAAGAAACTGCTGTTGAACATGAAATTCCCTATCAGCTGGGCGTTGGGTCAGGGGGCACAACCGATGCAACCTCAATACACCTTACAAGAGAAGGTATTCCTACAGGTACCGTCAGCATAGCCACCAGATACATCCATTCCCCTGTTGAGGTTTTGGACACGGCAGATATTGAATCATGTGTTTCTCTCATTGTAGAAGCAATCAAAAACATAAACAAGTATTTCTAAAATTCCCTTGTGAGAATAACTCTCTAGTTTCAAGCAAGAGCTGCATAGACTTTGCTCCGTATGTTGCGGGAAAACTCTTTCAGTTCTGTTTTTTTCACTGGTTCTCTCATTTTAAAATTTTAGTGTTATCGCGACATCAGACAGATATTATTTTTTCTTTTTATAAAAATTAGATATAATGCTGGAAACTAGTGCATTGACTCTAAAGTATGTCAAAAATGAAGTTTATGAAAACCACTTAAAGCACAGAAGATACGGGAATAAGTAGTAAAGGCGTGATTCGTCCCTGCTTTCCGCGCTTCCGTGTTACAGAATTTCAGTGACATTAAATAATATTTGCGTCATAATCTGTAATTAATTTCTTATTGAGTCAATCCCAAAACCAACTTTATTCTCAAAATCTTAAAATTTTCAGAATTGCTTTCATAATCTGAAGCTCAAGTAATTATTGCAAATTCGAGATCTAAATAAGCGATTTTGAGTTTTGGGATAGGCTCATATTATGTATTTATTTGAAAATCGATACACGGTTATAATTAATTTTAAAACATAAACTATGCAATATCATACAATTTGAGGTAAATTTTTAGATCTTCATCATATTCTTTTTGATCAGCTGATACCAGGTCTTCAGTTACAAAATCATGATATTTATTATAAATATCATATGTACGGTAAGTACATGTAATTTTGTGGTTTTTCCAATCTAAATTTATATCAATATCTCCTTCTCCCTCAATAAATAATTCAAAACCAGTATTTGCTCTAAATAAATACTTATTAGTGTATGCTACAAAAAGTTTAGCTACATCTAAAGCATCTTCTACTTCCTCTTTACTAGGATAAATGTATTCATGTTCTAAAAAATTTCTTTTTCTGTTTATTTTTTTCAAAATTTCTGGGGAAATAATTCCAATGCTATTCAAGAAATTGACTTTATCAGGAAAATGCCATTTTTTGACCTTTCAGA
Source organism: uncultured Methanosarcinaceae archaeon (assembly GCA_963727895.1). Classification (GTDB taxonomy): domain Archaea; phylum Halobacteriota; class Methanosarcinia; order Methanosarcinales; family Methanosarcinaceae; genus Methanosarcina. The sequence continues at coordinate 264,865 of CAVSHT010000003.1, forward strand.
TACACCAACTCCAATTAATAAGGAATCTAATTGAGAATCAATAGCTCTTTTGGTATTAGATAAGCAGTTAATTAAGTGATGATCATATTGAGCTGTTAAATCACAGTCAGCAAATTTAAGAAATTCACTTGGTGATATTTCAAAATTTGTCTCAATATTTTCAAACATATAAGTATTAACATTATCTGAGACTTCAGATGTGTTCATAAATGAATATAAAAAATCCAAATTAACTTTAACCACTAACATCACTCTGAAATTTAATTCTTAAAAATACAAAGAGCTTCAATGTCCTTTAGTTTCTTCAGGTATGTCTTACAACATAGCAATTAAAGCTATAGAGACAGTGACATATATAATTAAATTACTTATAGTTATTTTCTCGTCCTCCTGTGATTTAGTCTGTTAGAGAATTTAAAAACAACTCCTTTAGTCAGAATCATCTTTGATTTCATCTGACTGTACACAGGACACTTAACAATAATATAAGTCATATATTTTATAAAACAGTTTCTAAAAAATCATTGAAAAAGAAGAAAAATAGTAAATGAAGTGAATTAATAAAGTTTTACCTTTCCCCTTAGCTACCCAGAGCAAAGAATATACCAGCTACAGCAAAGATTAAAGCGACTTCAAATATAAGAAAGTCATAAATTATTTTGGCATTGGTACACAAAAATAGATATATGTGCTTATAACATATATTTCTTCATGAACTGCCCAAAATGTAATAGTTCCAGTCACAAAAAGAACGGTATAGTTGGCGGGCGTCAACGGTACAAATGCTCTGATTGTGGATATAACTATACAGTAGAGCTAAAATCAACTGCTTTTTCCGCTTCTGTAAAAAGACAAGCTTTACAACTCTATCTTGAAGGATTAGGCTTTCGTTCAATAGGAAGAGTTTTAGGGGTAAGTCATGTTTCTGTCCAAAAATGGATAAAGAAATTTGGTCAGGAGTTAGAGGCCCTAAAAAGTGAAAATGAGATATCTATTGTTGAAATGGATGAGCTGCACACTTACATCGGTAACAAAAAAAATATTGCTGGATCTGGATTGCTGTTGATAGAGTTGGGAAAAAGTTCATCAACTGCTCTTTTGGTAGCAGAGGAACGGAAACTGGAAAACTACTCTGGGAAAAAATGAATAAAGAATACATTGGAGAAATGATGACAGATCACTGGAGAGCATATGCAGAGTTTCTTCCAGAAAAGAATCATACTCAATCAAAAGCAGAAACATTTACAGTTGAGGGATATAACAGCATATTGAGGCATTTTCTAGCAAGATTAAGAAGAAAGACAAAGTGTTATACGAAGAGTCTTGAAATGCTAAAGTACTCGGTTATTCTATTGATGAAATACAGAAATAAAGAGTTAACTATATTTAGATACTAATACCGAATATTTTTATCCAAGGATTTTATATAGCTCGTAAAAACTTTCTTTAAGAAACCTTAAAAAGCTGAAGATAGATGTACAAAATATTTCACAGGCAGATAATTTTGAATTAACGAATATTAGCTATTTCAGAAAACTTCTACAAAATCAGAAAAATAAGCAATTAATGTGAAATTTATAATTTTTTTGAAATTTTGTACCTAAATTTATTTTATCATTTTGGCTCTTCGCTGTTACAGTGGGCTGAAAATAATTGTTTAGTTAGAAAGTATTCAGATCAAATATGAAAACATCAAGCTTGAATGTGAGTTTCAACAACAATTTTTTATAAATATTAGATATGTCACTTTCATATAGAAAGTAGAAAATTACCCATTCGAAACAGCGAAAAGCCAAAAAAATACATGCCAGTGCGATGATCCCAAAATCGCTGTATGACAGTTATATTCAGCAATACGAAAGAAATCATTTGTAATTCAACTGAAATCAATAATATCACAAGTGAACTAAAAACAAAATTTGAGAAGACTAAAAGTACTCCCATAAAAAAGAATATTTGAAGAGCTATTGCATTGTGTAATCGCTATTTGTTAACTGGAAACTAAAAATACTATGGTATACCTATTGAGGAAGAGTTTTCAGAGAGGCATACCATAAACTTGGAGATCTTCCTGAAAAAACCAGGTTTCTGAGTAAAATATATGTACTCGGATATAATAAATAGAAGCTCTACAAAATAGGACGCAATATTATATAATGTCATATATTTATTTGATTATTTTCTATATTGCTGTTTTCCTATGTTGTTGAATAAACAATTTATCTAAAAATTAAACAATCTATAATAAAAATAAAACTGAGGGATTATATTATTCGAAAATGTCCGCTTTCTGGATACTACTTTAAGAGATGGTGAACAAACACCTGGCGTTGCCCTGACAAAGGACAAGAAGCTCTTAATAGCTCGAGCGCTCGATGATATGGGAGTTTCGGTAATTGAGGCTGGTTCGGCAATCACTTCCAAAGGTGAAAGAGAGTCTATCAAGGCTGTTGCAAATGCTGGACTAAATGCTGAAATTTGCAGCTACTGCAGGATCGTAAAGTCTGACGTTGATCGTGCTCTTGAATGTGACGTTGATTCTATCCATCTTGTAGCACCTGTATCTGATCTTCATATAAGAACGAAAATCAAAAAGGATCGGGATGCAGTACGGCAGATCGCATGTGAAGTAACGGAGTATGCAAAAGACCATGGTCTGATAGTAGAACTGAGCGGAGAAGATGCTTCACGCGCAGACCCCGAATTTCTAAAGGCTATTTATTCCGATGGAATAGATGCAGGTGCCGACAGATTGTGCTTCTGTGATACCGTAGGTCTTCTGGTACCTGAAAGGACCACCGAACTTTTCCGTGATCTTTCTTCTTCCCTGAAAGCCCCTATAAGCATTCACTGTCACAATGATTTCGGTTTTGCAACTGCAAATACTGTTGCTGCCCTTGCAGCTGGGGCAAAGCAAGCCCATGTAACTATAAACGGATTAGGAGAAAGAGCTGGTAATGCCTCTATTGAAGAGGTTGTCATGAGCCTTGAATGGCTCTATAAGCATGATACAGGTATCAAACACGAGATGATTTATCGGACTTCGAGGCTTGTAAGCAGGCTCACAGGCATTCCAGTGTCACCTAATAAGGCTCTTGTAGGTGGAAATGCTTTCACACATGAAGCAGGTATTCATGTTCATGGTCTTTTAGCCGATAAAGCAACCTATGAGCCGATGAGTCCCGAATATATCGGTAGGCAGCGACAGATTGTACTTGGAAAACATGCAGGACGCAGCTCGGTTACCCTTGCCTTAAAGGAAATGGGACTTGTGGCTGATGGCAGCCAGATTGAGGAGATTTTCAACCGCGTCAAGCAGATGGGTGACCAGGGAAAGCATGTAACTGATGCTGATCTTCAAACTATCGCAGAGACAGTACTGGATATCTATAAAGAACCAGTTGTAAAACTGGAAGAATTCACTATTGTATCTGGAAACCGGGTGACTCCAACCGCATCAATAAAACTCAACGTAAAAGATAAAGCCATAGTGCAGGCAGGAATAGGTAACGGACCTGTAGATGCTGTAATTAATGCTATCCGGAGAGCCGTAAGTTCCTGTGCCGAAGATATCATTCTTGAAGAATATCATGTAGACTCAATCACTGGCGGAACCGATGCCCTTGTTGAAGTAAGGGTAAAACTTTCCAAGGATGGAAAAGTAGTTACCGCAAGTGGAGCCAGGACGGATATTATTATAGCTTCCGTAGAAGCTGTAATGAACGGTATGAATCGCCTTATCCGAGTCGAATGATTCCAGAAAGGACAAATTTTAAAAATTTCTCAGGAGGGCTTTTTTGTCCTCTCTCTTTTTCCAATTGTATAAATTTTAAAATAGCATCTTCTTGACGTTTCTGAAATCGGGATAAACACTTATCCATATATACCATGATTGATTATGAAATATTTGTGAAATTTATAACGAAACATTTTTAGAGATAAATATTTCTGATAAATGCACTCTAACTGGATACTCACCTCAAGATGAGTATCCAGTTAGATCTAAATTTAAATCAGATTAAAAGGAGTTTAATAATGACAACCGGGTCAACAGAAAAAGTTAATGGCGCAAGGGCTCTGATAAAGTGCCTGGAAGAAGAAGGGGTTGACACCATCTTCGGATATCCAGGAGGGCAAATCATTCCCTTCTATAACGAACTTTATGATTCGAATTTGCGCCATATACTTGTGCGCCATGAACAGGCAGCAGCTCACGCTGCAGACGGGTACGCTCGCGCTACTGGAAAGACCGGGGTCTGCGTTTCCACTTCAGGTCCCGGAGCAACTAACTTGGTAACAGGCATTGCTACCGCATATATGGATTCAGTACCTATTGTAGCCTTAACAGGCCAGGTTCCGACGTTTTTGATAGGTAATGATGCCTTCCAGGAAGCCGATATTACGGGAATTACCCAGCCCATTACCAAGCACAACTACCTCATTCAGGATGCAAAAGAACTCCCACGAATTGTAAAAGAGGCTTTCCATATTGCTTCTACTGGAAGGCCTGGCCCGGTATTAGTAGACATTCCAAAAGACGTACAGAATATGGAGATTGACTTTTACTATCCTGACAAAGTAGAACTTAGAGGGTATAAGCCAACTTACAAAGGTAATGCTCAACAGATCAAAAGAGCTGCTGAGGAAATCGCAAATTCCTGTATGCCTATTATTTATGCCGGCGGCGGTGTGATAAGTTCTAATTCAAGCGCCGAGCTTGTGGAACTGGCTGAGACAGTTAATGCTCCGGTTACAACCACCCTTATGGGAATAGGCTCGATTCCTACAGAACATCCACTCTATGTAGGAATGCTTGGAATGCACGGGAGCAAATACGCAAACTACGCAATTCAAGAATCGGATCTTATTATTGCTGTAGGCGCAAGGTTCGATGATCGTGTTACTGGAAAACTCGATTCTTTTGCTCCAAATGCCAGGGTTATCCATATTGATGTCGATCCTGCAGAGATCTCCAAAAATGTAAAGGTTCACATCCCAATAGTTGGAGATGCAAAACAGATACTTAAATCTCTGAATAAACATATACGCCTCTGTAATTCCAAAGCCTGGCTTGAGAAAATAAACCAGTGGAAAAAAGAGTATCCATTGAGCTATACACAGGTTTCATCTGACGTTGTCATGCCTCAGTTCGTTATTGAACAGATATCTGAGGCCTGCAAGGATGCAATTATAGTTACTGAAGTCGGTCAGCACCAGATGTGGGCTGCTCAGTTCTTCAAATATAAAGAACCGAGGACTTTTATTACCTCAGGAGGGCTTGGCACAATGGGCTATGGTTTCCCTGCAGCTATAGGAGCTAAGGTTGGCAGACCGGATAAAACGGTTATCAACATTGCAGGAGACGGATCTTTCCAAATGAACTCTCAGGAGCTTGCAACCGTAGTTCAAAATGATATCCCAGTTGTTTCTGTAATTCTTAATAACGGTTATCTGGGTATGGTCAGGCAGTGGCAGGAACTTTTCTATGAAAAGCGGTATTCTCACACTTACATCAAGGGCAGTGTTGATTTCGTTAAACTTGCCGAGGCCTACGGAGCCCTTGGATTGCGTGCGGAAAAGCCGTCTGAGGTAAGGCCTGCAATTGAAGAAGCTGTTAATTCAGGTAGACCTGCTGTTGTTGAAGTCATTGTTGAGTGTGAAGCAAACGTTTATCCTATGGTGCCGGCTGGAGCTGCAATTAATGAAATTCTTGATACGGAAGAACATGCAGACACTCCTTGCGCTATGCCTAATCTGCGCATGGTAACAGCTGATAGAGTTCTTGATCTGGAGGAACAGTGATGAAGCACACACTTGCAGTCCTTGTGGAAAATAAGTCTGGAGTTCTCTCCAGGGTTGCCTCTCTTTTTTCAAGGCGAGGATATAATATCGACAGTCTGGCTGTAGGAGTTACGGAAGATCCAGAAATTTCTAGAATGACTATTGTGGTTCAGGGAGATGATCAGGTTCTAGAGCAGGTCACAAAACAGCTGAACAAGCTCATAGATGTTATTAAAGTCTCGGATATCGGAGCTGATGATGCGGTTGAAAGGGAACTTGCGCTCATCAAGGTCTCTGCTGATGTGACTTCAAGAGCTGAAATTATCCAGATTGTAAACATTTTCAGGGCAAGAATAGTGGATGTTGCTCCCAAGTCCATAACTGTTGAAGTTACAGGAGATGAAAGCAAAATAAATGCGATTGAAAAACTCCTTCGGCAGTTTGGAATTAAAGAAATGGTTCGAACAGGTAAGATTGCTCTGGGTCGCGGCCCAAAGAAGGTTTAAATAATAAGGACAGGTAAAGAAAGGTAGCTGCTTAATAATTTTATCGATTGGGGCGTCTAGAAGCGTTTTGAATAGACGAGAAGTTTCATTTAAGGCAGGTCTGGGTTTTCAGGCATCTGCTGAAACTTCAAAAATTGTCCCTCTCTAAATAAAGCAACTTCCTAACATCTATACAAATCAAATCAATTCACAGGGAAGTTAACGGATTTCATGATATTATACTTCCCCCAAAATAATTGGAGCTTTGCTCAAAACTGAAAAATTAATCAGGAGAATCTAATATGGCTACAATAATTTATGATAGTGAGACTACTTTTGATGCACTTAAGGACAGGACTATCGCAGTAATGGGTTATGGGAGTCAGGGACATGCTCACGCCCGTAATCTCCATGAGTCTGGACTCAATGTTATTGTTGGGCTCAGAAACGGCAGTTCAAGCTGGGCAAAGGCTGAGGGCGACGGCCTGAAAGTCATGACTGTTTCAGAGGCTGCAAAAGCTGCAGATTTTATCATGGTCCTCCTTCCGGACGAAAAACAGGCTTCTGTCTATTATTCTGAAATCGAGCCAAATCTGGAAGTAGGTAATGCACTTGCTTTTGCGCACGGTTTCAATATTCACTATAGCCAGATTGTTCCCCCGAAAAACGTTGATGTTGTCATGATTGCTCCCAAAGGTCCTGGTCACATTGTGAGAAGAACCTACACCGAAGGTATCGGAGTGCCAGCCCTGATTGCAGTCTACCAGGATGCAACAGGAAATGCCAGGGAAATTGCTCTTTCTTACGCCAAAGGTATCGGTGCAACCAGAGCAGGTGTCTATGAGACTACTTTCCGTGAAGAAACAGAAACCGACCTTTTCGGAGAACAGGTTGATCTGTGTGGAGGAATTTCATCTCTTATCAAGACCGCTTTTGAAGTTCTTGTTGAGGCAGGATACCAGCCTGAAATGGCATATTTCGAAACATGTCACGAGGTCAAGCTCATTGTCGACCTTATCTATGAAGGCGGGCTTGAGAGAATGTGGCATTCTGTTTCCAACACTGCAGAATACGGTGGTATGACTGTCGGTCCAACTATTATTAATGATGAGTCACGCGAAGCCATGTATGAAGCTCTGGCAAGAATTCAGAACGGCGAGTTTGCCAAGGAATTCGTGCTTGAAGGAATGGTCAACCATCCTGTGCTCAAAGCCATGGAACGCCAGGAAAAGGAACACCAGCTTGAAGTTGTCGGAAAACAAATCCGCGCAAACATCCCCTGGCTCAACAAGAAGATTGACGACGACTGATTTTGTTGTTTGACAGCCTTTATACAGAAGATTCATAAATCTGTAAATAGAAAATCAATCCGGAGGGAAATAATGCCAGTAACAGGAGAAAACAAAGTCATTGACACTATCCTCAATAGAAGGAGTGTCAGAGAGTTTACGGACAAACCTGTCAGCAAGGAAGATATTAACACTATCCTTAATGCAGGTCATTGGGCGCCTTCCGGATTGAATAACCAGCCCTGGCGTTTCGTTGTTATCAGGGATCGTGAAACTATCCAGAAACTCTCGGAATGCACGCATTATTCAGGTATTGTGGCAGGAGCTCCTCTGATTATTGCTACTTTTCTGGACAATGAAACTTCTTACAACAGGACAAAAGATATTGAGGCAATAGGGGCAGCAATTGAGAATATGCTCCTTACTTGCTGTGGACTGGGTCTTGGCGGAGTCTGGCTTGGAGAAATCCTGAATCAAAAGGAAAAGGTCAATTCCATTCTGGAATGTCCTTCTGATTTTGAGCTGATGTCTGCTCTTGCAATTGGGGAACCAGTTCCTAAAGAAAGAACTTCAACACGCAGGCCTCTTTCAGAAATAGTGTTTGATGAAAAGTACGGCCAGAAATGGGAAGAGTAAACCTATCCTGATATTTTCAGGCTAGTTTCCCTTTCAATTTGTTTTTATTCATTAAATATGCTTTAATTCCGTTAGGGATTAAGTTTATAAGCCATTTAACACTATTACCAGCCAGGTGACTCATCTTAGTTTCGTTTGTCAGTTGGCTGATCCAAACTTTTTCGTGTAAAGGTCTGTAGTGTAGAGGATATCACTGGAGCCTCCGGAGCTTCGAACCTGGGTTCGATTCCCAGCAGACCTGTTTTTAAAAAATTGATTTAATTGATTTTATTTTTATATTATTCCTGGCATAAGGTATGAAGACAGAAAGTAAAAACAAAATATCAAAAAACATAATCGGTTTTGAAGGTGTTTATATAATGTCTAGAGGATTAAATCGTCGCTTTCTGCGTGCTGGAAGAAGGATATCTTTAGTTCAGTTAATTCTCATAGCGATAATACTTTACTTTTTACTGAGAATTCTTTTACCGCTTTTGTGGACTCTCTTTTTGATTGTCGTTCTGATTATACTGTTGAAAGTAGTGCTGGATAATTTTTAATTAATTTTTGATTCACTTCAGATATTTCTGAACTTTTGGATGTTGGAACGTATTATCTAGAAACAGAAGTAAATTAGTAACTATATACTGAATAGTTACTATTATTTTTTAGCTAATTTCTTCATCAAATTCAATTTTGCCTGAATATTGAGGGTTTCTACAGAGCCAAAAAAGAAAAAAGAGAAGAGAATATGGGGGGAATAAATTTCTCTTTTCTAGGGAAAACTGTTAAAGACGTAATAATTAAAAAACTTTTGAAAGTATATTTAATATCGTCAGGAAACTCTATAAATTCAAAGGATGGCTAAAAAACTAGAATCTCAAAAGTCTGTTACTAAGAATTAGCTTGCTATTATAATTTGCAGGGAAGCTCTCCCCCAAAAGCTCCCTGAGCATTCACAAAAAGAGGTTTATTTTACACACTCTAAATACAACCTATTATCTTATCAAAATTACAGAAGAAATTTTTCTGAATATTATTTCGAGATAAAAGAAGTTGAATAGTTTAAATCACTGAGTAAATTAGAAAGCTATTGAAACTCCAGGAAACAAAAAGCTATGGTGGATATTCTGGTGGTAATTGCACTCTGAAATTATGAATAGATAATTGAGAAAAATTTTTGGGATTATTTAAAACGGTTGTATTTCTTATGCGCCTGTTCAGCCGTTATTATATTAAAAACAAGGGCATTGATACTTAAACATAGTTATATACTATTAGAAAGTATATTTCTTCATGAACTGCCCCAGATGCAATAGTTCCAGTCACAAAAAGAACGGTATAGTTGGTGGTCGTCAACGGTACAAATGCCATGATTGTGGATATAACTATACAGTAGAGCTAAAATCAACTGCTTTTTTCGCCTCTGTTAAAAAACAGGCTTTACAACTTTACCTTGAAGGATTGGGCTTTCGTTCAATAGGACGATTTTTAGGGGTGAGTCATGTTTCTGTCCAAAGATGGATCAAGAAATTTGGTCCGGAGTTAGAGGACCTAAAAAGTGAAAATGAGATATCTATTGTTGAAATGGATGAAATGCACACTTACATCGGTAACAAAAAAATATTGCTGGATCTGGATTGCTGTTGATAGAGTTGGGAAAAAGTTCATCAACTGCTCTTTTGGCAGCAGAGGAACGGAAACTGGAAAACTACTCTGGGAAAAATTGAAGAAAAAAGACATTGGAGAAGTGATGACAGATCACTGGAGAGCATATGCAGAGTTTCTTCCTGAAACGATTCATACTCAATCAAAAGCAGAAACGTATACTGTTGAAGGAGATATAACAGCATATTGAGGCATTTTTTAGCAAGGTTGAGAAGAAAGACAAAGTGTTATACAAAAAGTCTTGAAATGCTAAAGTACTCGGTTATTCTATTGATGAAATACAGAAATAAAGAACTAGATATAGTTAAGTAACAATGCCAAAACAAGAGCTTCACTTCTTTCAAAATCAATTTCATATAAAATACGAAAATCGCCTACCTGAAGCCGATAAACTGTCTTATGACTTCCTTTTACCTCTTTTTTGTTTCCCCCTGGCAAGGGATCTTTTAGTTCACGAAGAGCCTCTTTTATTTGATCCCTTCGATTTACAGGAACATTTTCGAAGACCTTAGGGTGAATCAGAACTTTAAAGGTCATCGATGCTCACGAACTCGTCACGATGTTCTTTTATGAGCTTATCACCTTAGTCTATAAGTTTATTGCAGTTGTGTTCATGGATCAATTTTCGTATAACGGTATTATAGTCATCACCCATTTTCCCAATGTTTTTTAACTCCTCGCGAGTGTCTTTAGATATCTGTATAGTTGTAGTTTCTGACATAATAGTCACTATAACTATTATGGTATTTATAACATATGATGTACAGTGAAATAAATTATTAAGGTAGTCATGCAGATGTAATTATTGAAAGAACGCGCCATGAAGACTATCCATCTGAACTCAAAAACCCCATTCTGCTAGTATATAGGAATATTCAAGTCAATTTCGATTTTTAAAAACAGACTGTATGAAAAATTTTGAAATCTGAAATTTTACTGCGAAAAGTGAGTTTTATTTTCAGGTTCACTGTTTAACTTTTAGAATATGTCGTTTTTACATTTCATTTTAAAAATGTCTCAAAGCGGCTTAGAATGATATATTTTTTTTACTGTTAATGGCAACACAAAAACGCAATGAGAAAGGAATCCAGAAAAACTCAAAAATGCAGTAATTTTCCTGTAAAAATACTACATTTCATAAACGTAGTTTTTCTCAAAAACTCTACATTTTGTCCTTGGATTAACCAAATTTCACTCAAATTCCCCTTAATACTCCTAGGGAATACATAGTTTTACAACAAAACTTGTACATCGAATAAACTGCAAAAATAAACAGATTTAGCATGAAAGTACATGAGGAGATTATCCTCACGTGCTCTCTTGATCCTTTTTCCCCATAATCGCAAATATTTCACTAATTATTTTAATCCGTTCATCAACCGAAAAAATCTCAGTCTCAATAATCTTTCTCTTTTGGATTTCTCTTTTGATATCCGGTTTCATCTTCGTCCATCTCATCGTTTGTAATAAGATGCCATAGTATCGTTGCAATTTTCCTTGCTAAGGCAATAATTGCTTTTGCATGTCCAATCGACTTCTTTTTTCTGTTAAAAAACTCTTTTAACCTGCTATTCTTCTTTCTTGCTGCTGCTTGAGCAATCTGTGTCAGAATCCACCTTGCTACTTTTGATCCCCTCTTTGTGATTCTGCCGTTATAGTATTTATCTGCAGATTGATACACATTAGGAACTAGACCAAGCCAAGAAGCAAGCTTATTTCCAGAAGAAAAATCCTTAAAGTTGCCTATTTCAGCAAGTAAAATTGCCGCACCAAGTTCCCCTATACCTGGAACTGACATTAAAATCTCCATTTCTCGCTTATGATTTCGAGAAGCATAATTAAAAATTTCTTTTTCTAAAGCTTCGAGTTCATCATCAAGACTTTTTATGAGTTTCAGACAGATCTGAAGTCTGAATGCAGCACTTTGAGAAATTTCTCGATCAAGAATTTCTCTTATCTGAGCAGCTTTTTTCCGAACATTTGGAGAGAGGCTTGCAATAATCTGATCAACACTCTTACCTGAAGAGATTCCTAATAAGATCATTCTGCCATTCTTGCCAAAAACGTCTGTCAGCACATTATTCAGGTGTAGCATTTCAGATGCAAGAATTGAATTTCAGATGCAAGAATTGAGTGAACTTTATTTTTTAAATCTGTTCTTTTTTGTACAAGTGTTAACCGAAGTCGAACATATGATCTAAAATCTATATGATCCTTTGGAAAAACTCTTGATGGCTGAATCATATTATTAAGTGCAAGTTGTGCAATGACTTCTGAGTCAATCTTATCTGTTTTTTATGGGTAAATACCTTCATATCTCGCGCATTTCCAACTATCACAGTTAGATGCTTTACCAATGAATCATGAATCGGAACCCAAAAGTAGCTGGTTGATTCACATGCAACAACATCACATTTTTCTGATATTACCCAATTTTTAAGGGCTAAAATTCCTTCATCATCTCTGTTGAAGCGTTGCTGTTGTTTTTCACCAGATATACTGAGAATTGTAGCAATGAAAAAGAGTTTGTGAATGTCTAAACCACAAGCTTTGTTATGACTTCAATCAAATTAGATCACCAAATTTATTTGGGCAGTGGAATTGCCTAAAAGGCCAATTTAGCATCCGTGATCAAAGTCACACTTGAGCCTTCGATGGCAATTCACTGATTAGTTTTAGGACGGTTTTGAAAAACCAAAATCGAGACAACCTTACTGCCCAAGGTAATGAGGACTTAATAGTCAAAAAAAAGAACGGAGAGTACTGTCATTAGTTGTGCTTGTTATTCGAAGAAAAGCATGTGCGTTGTAGGGGTGAGTCATGTGCAGTAGATATTAATAATATTTTCATATAATGTCTAGTTAGACAGCTCAGAATGAAACACTTCTTTATTCAGTCCATATGTTTTTACTAGAAATTTTACTTTCTCTAAGAACTCATTGGGTGACGTGGGAGATATGTATATTTTTTCAACTAATGTGTCTAATGAAATATTAACGTACATTCCTTTACGTTCTACATTTTCGTCATCGTCTTCTTCTTTTTCTGTATCCTCAAATGCAACTATGGCTCTGATCTCTTTTTCTTCTACGAAATCTTTTTATCTTTTGTATAAGAAAGGGCAATAATCATTTCCAAGAACTATTTTTAATTCTTCGTTAATAGGTTATTTTTCCGAGAAATACTGTAGGCTTATTATTACTAAAACAGTCTTGTAATCTTTTAAAATTTGATTGAATTGCAATGCCTGTCTCTTTTTCAGTGTACTTATCCCACATATATTTTGACTCGCATTCATTCATATGAAAGCATTTTATAACAATTTCGTTCCTTGAACGATTTTTTCGCATATTGAGTATAATTTGTATCACTGGCACTTCTATATCTTTACCACTGTAGTTATCTATCAGATCTTTAAAAAGTTAAATGGTATCAATGTCTGTATCTGTATTGTAAAGTTCAGTTAACAATATTTGTATATTTTCGTCTTTGCATCTATCCCGAAGCTCATGAATTGTGTTAAAGTCGGCATCAGTGGGACAACCTTCCCTAGGATCATCAAAAGAATTAGGACTTGAATAAAATAGCTTTTTAGTTTCTAACAATTCAACAAAATGTTTATATTTCATATAATGCCATATTTTTACCGAATCATTATCAGGCAGTTTGAAATATTTGTGCTCTTGATACATAATGTGAAATCCTTTTATATTTGATTAATTTTGATGAAAAAAATTAGTTAATGAGTTATCTCGAAACTCAAAGGTTGATTTTTGAATCTCGTATTTGGAGCAGTCAATCGAATATATGATCAGGGGGAATGACTCTGAAAACTCCTGATGATTTAGAATAAAACAGGTTTTGGGATAGGCTCTATGAGAAACGCATAGGAACTTGTTATACTTTTTCTGTTCGAGTTTTTACTCACTCAAAAAATAGAACATTACAATATTTAATAGCCTTTTAATTAAAAAAGAAACCAGAATATTCTGGCTTCACTGTTCTTTCAAATATTCATCAATTGCTTTTGCGGCTTTCTTGCCTGCGCCCATTGCACTGATAACGGTTGCTGCGCCTGTGACTACATCTCCACCTGCAAAGACTCCGCACTTTGAGGTTGCACCGGTTTCTTCGTCTGCAATTACAGTACCTCTCTTGTTCTGGTCAAGACCTTCTGAACCTTTGAAGATCATCGGGTTTGGAGAAGTACCAATTGCAATAACCACTACATCAGCAGGGATTGTGAATTCCGAACCTTCTACAGGGACAGGGCTTCTTCTTCCAGATTTATCAGGTTCGCCAAGTTCCATTTTAATGCATTCAACGGCTGTAGCATTGAACTTTTCGTCACCAAGAATGCGGACAGGGTTTGTAAGGAGCCTGAAGGTTATGCCTTCTTCTTTAGCGTGCTCGATTTCTTCCCTGCGGGCTGGCATCTCATCTTCCCCACGTCGGTAGACTATGCTTACCTCATTAGCGCCCAGACGAAGAGCTGAACGAGCGGCGTCCATTGCCACATTTCCGCCTCCAACGACCACAACACGCTTTCCTAGCCTGACTCTGGTATCATATTCTGGGTCATAGGCTTTCATGAAGTTTACGCGGGTAAGAAACTCGTTTGCAGAATATACGCCGTTGAAGTTTTCTCCTGGAATTCCCATAAAGCTTGGGAGGCCTGCGCCTGTGCCAAGGAAAACTGCATCGAATTCGTCACAGAGTTCATCTAAAGTCTTGATCCTGCCAATTATATAGTTGGGCTTGAACTCGACTCCAAGCTGTTTTATGTAGTCAATTTCCTGATGCACAATTTCCTTTGGTAATCTAAATTCGGGAATGCCGTAACTCAATACTCCGCCAGCCTTGTGGAGAGATTCAAAAACTGTGACTTTGTGCCCCATCTTTGCAAGATCTGCTGCGGCAGTAAGCCCTGCAGGACCTGAACCTACAACAGCTACTTTCTTTCCTGTAGGTTCCGAAACTTCAGGAACCTTCACTCCCTGCTGGCGTTCGTAGTCGGCACAGAAACGTTCGAGTCTTCCTATTGCTACCGGCTGTCCTTTCTTTCCGAGCACGCATAGAGCTTCGCACTGAGTTTCCTGAGGGCATACACGGCCACAAATTGCAGGAAGTGCATTTGTGCCTTTAATTTTTTCTATTGCTCCTGAGAAGTCTTCTTCGCAGATTAACTTGATAAAACCTGGAATATCGACATTTACAGGGCAGCCTTCAACACATTTTGGTTCCTTGCAGGAAAGGCAACGAGAGGCTTCAGCCAGAGCGTCTTCTTTCGTGTAGCCAAGGGCTACTTCATTAAAATTCTTTCTGCGCTCTTCTGCAGGCTGTTCTGGCATTGGGGTTCTTTCTTTCTTTGCCTTTACTGTTTTTTCTCCATTTAGTTCTTGCATTTTTTCATCCCCTTCTTATATCAGTGCAGTCCACACCTGCATTTCTCTTCATAATTCTCCACAGCTTTTGTCTCTTCGCCACGGTACATTGAAAGCCTGTTCATGAGTTCTACAAAATCGACTTTTCTTGCGTCAAATTCAGGTCCATCAACGCAGGTGAATCTTGTTTTTCCGTCAACTGTAACCCTGCATCCGCCGCACATACCTGTTCCATCCACCATAATGGAGTTAAGGCTGACCAGAATTTCAACATCATAAGGAGAAGCTACTCCGGCTCCTACTTTCATCATTATTGGAGGTCCGATAATCACAACTCTTGCAACTTTTTCTCCGCTGCCCAGAATCTGTCTCATTATATCGGTCACAAATCCATGGTGTCCTTTTGAGCCGTCATCAGTTGCAATATATAGTTCAGAGCTGGCATTTTTCATTTCCTCTTCAAGGATAAGAAGATCTTTGTTCCGGGCTCCTATAATGGAAATTACCTTGTTTCCCGCTTTGCTATAAGCTTTTGCCTGGGGATAGGCCGGGGCAACTCCTACACCTCCTCCTACAAGGATAACAGTGCCGAGTTTCCTTATATCGGAAGGAGTGCCAAGAGGCCCGACAAAGTCTTCCAGAAACTCGCCTGCGGAGAGTTTTGCAAGCTGTTTTGTAGTCTTTCCCATCTCTTGAAATATTATAGTTACTGTACCTTCATCTTTTTCAAAATCAGCAATTGTAAAGGGAACTCTTTCCCCATTTTCATCAATTCTAAGGATTATGAACTGTCCGGCTTTTGCAGCCTTCGCCACATCAGGAGCATCTATTACCATCCTGTGCACTGATGGGGAAATTTCTTCTTTTTTAAGTATTTTATATGCCATGAGATCACATTTTCCTAAGTAAAAGTAATTTTGAATAAAGGAATCGGTTAATCTTAATATAGAGGATTTACTCTCAGTTTTTCCTGACTCCCGAGTTTTCAGCTCGGACGATCTCCTTATATTGATTAATGAGATATATATTCTCCCAAATAATTTTAATTATTTTTCAGTATATATTTTGTTTTTTGATTCTAAGTTCCAGTCCTTTCAATACTTCTTTTTTAAAAAGAGTTTTGGAATTCTTCAACTTTTTTACAATTATTGCAATAATTTAATAAATATAGTGGGTATACTAACATTAAGGGATAATTCCTGAAACGGTTCATTCAGGAGGTGGATTGGCAAAGAGTGGATAAAGTAAAATATATAAATATCCATATATTAGGTAAATATCCAGATATATAACCAATTTTTGGCTGTATTTGGACTTGAAAGCTTAAAATCTTTGCTTGAATGAAAAATTCGTCTGCTGTATTGTTAATAAAGAGCTGGCAATTTCGTTTTGGAAGGCGGATTAAGGGGAAAGCTCAACTGAGATAATTTATGCATAATGGGGGTTAAACAAATGCCTGAAGAAAGAAGAGAAGGTACAAAGGGAGAAAAAGTAGAGAAAATAGAAGGGGAAGAAGTAGCTGACATCGATCCAATTCATCCTACTGAAGCACGGGGCGGCAAGAAGAGATCACTCCTTGATACCTGTAAATAATCTAACTTATTTTTCATTTTTTGGTAGGGATAATATGATCCCGAGTTGAACATTTTTGCTTTTTGCTCTATTTTTACTATTTTTCGATTTCGTCTTTTTTAAAAAGAGTTTCTTGCCTTTCATTCAAGGCGTGAATATATTCAGTTATTTTCCAGGCAAAGTTTATTTAATGACTTTCATTATATATTACACAATCTCGTATTTTCAGTCTATTGATTATCTCTTTATTAAGCTAATCTATAAACTTCCAATTCAATGAGTAAGATTGCCTACGTTTTAACAATCCTTCAAGGAGATGACAGGTATAAAATCAATAATTCTTGCAGGCGGCTCAGGAACTCGACTTTGGCCTCTAAGCCGTGAAATGTATCCCAAGCAGTTTTTAAAATTTGGAAATACTTCCCTCTTCCAGGAAACTGTTCTTCGCTGCCTTGAAATTTCTGATATTTCAGAAATCTTTGTTGTAACGAATGAAGCTCAAAAGTTTTTTGTAATAGGCCAGATTAAGGAAATTGGGTACTCTATCCCTCCAGAAAACATTTTAATTGAGCCTGAAGGCAAGAATACTCTCCCTGCAATCTTCTTTGGAATGAAAGAAATTGAAAAAAAATTTGGGCCTTCTGTAGTAGGAATCTTTTCTTCGGATCATATCCTTGATAAAACTGCAATGCAGACAATCTCTTCAGCTGAAGAGCTCATTTCAGATTATCTGGTTACTTTTGGAGTTGTTCCTACTTTCCCTCATACCGGATATGGGTATATCAAACCCTCAGAAGCATGTTTACTAGGTTATAAGGTCTCAGGATTCAGAGAAAAACCGGATCTAGAGACTGCAGAAAAATACATTCAGGAAGGTTGTCTCTGGAATAGCGGAATGTTCCTTTTCGAAACTGGGCTTTTCTTTGAAGAAGTTAAAAAACATGCACCTTCGGTTTTCGCCTGTTTTGAGAGTGGAAAAAATATTAATGAAATTTATGCATGTGTGGACAAAATTTCCATTGATTATGGGATAATGGAAAAGTCGGATAAGGTTGCAGTCGTAAAGCTGGAGCATAAATGGGGTGATCTTGGGAATTTTGCGGCAATATATGACGAGTTTGAAAAAGATTCAGTAGGAAATGTGGTTCATGAATGTGATCCTCTTCTGCTCAATTCTGATGGAAATTTTGTGTATTCAAGACCAGGTAAGATTGTCTCACTCATCGATGTCAAAGATATGGTTGTTGTCGATACCAGCGATGCTCTGCTAGTCTGTCCTAAATCAAGTAGTCAAAAGGTAAAGGAGATTGTCTCTACACTTAAAGATAGGGATGATGAAAGAGCATACATAGGGCAGACCGTTTACAGGCCCTGGGGTTCATATACTTTACTTGAGACATCTGCTGAACACAAAATTAAAAATATTACTGTGCTTCCTGATCATAAGTTAAGCCTCCAGTTGCATTACCATCGAAGTGAACACTGGGTTATTGTTAAAGGGATGGCCTGTGTGGAAATTAAAGATAGGCAGTTTTTCCTGAGACCCGGAGAGAGTACTTTTATCCGTGCAGGAGAAAAACACAGATTATCTAATCCCGGAAAAATTCCACTTGAGATTATTGAAGTTCAGCTCGGAGAACTTGTAGACGAAGAGGATATTGTCAGGTTTGATGATGTATATGGGAGGAGCTGATAAAGGTGGATGTTATAAAAACGAAAATTAAAGATCTTTGTATACTTGAACCTACAGTTTTTAGGGATGATAGGGGTTATTTTTTTGAAAGTTATAATAAAAAAACCCTGGATGACCTTTTAGGAAAAGAGTATACTTTTGTTCAGGATAACGAATCAAAGTCATCTTATGGAGTAATTCGTGGTTTACACTATCAACTGGCTCCTTTTAGTCAGTCGAAACTCGTAAGAGTTTTGCAAGGAACAGTATACGATGTTGCAGTAGATCTAAGGAAAAATTCCCCTACTTTTCTAGAATGGGTTGGAGTTGAACTTTCAGGTGAAAATAAAAGGCAGTTTTTAATTCCTAAAGGCTTTGCTCATGGATTTTCTGTACTAAGTGAAACTGCCATTTTTCAATACAAATGTGATGAATACTACCATCCTGAGGCTGAAGCAGGAATTATCTATAATGATCCATCACTCAATATTGACTGGAAAATAAAAGCCGAGGATCTAAAGCACTCTCCAAAAGATCTGCTACTCCCCAAATTAGAAGATGCCACGATGAATTTTTAAAGCTTAGGCAAATTTTATTCCCTGATCACAATTTATCCATTAATTCTAATTTATAGCATTGTATTTCTATTAACCTATTAACTATTTATCTTATACCAAGAGGTGGCCTAAATGAGACTTCTAGTTACAGGAGGTTGCGGATTCATAGGCAGCAACTTTATCCATTACCTGCTTGAAAAGTATCCCAACTATCAAATTGTAATTTTTGACAAGTTAACTTATGCCGGAAATCTTACCAGTCTCAAAGATGTTGAAGATAATCCAAATTACTCTTTTGTTCAAGGAGATATCTGTGATTCGATAGCTGTTAATGAGGTAATGAAAGAAGTTGATTGTGTTGTACATTTCGCAGCCGAAAGCCATGTTGACCGATCTATTGAAGATGGCTCTGTTTTCGTAAGAACAAATGTATTGGGGACAAATACTCTTCTGCAAAGTGCACTTGCACATAATATAAAGAAATTTATCCATATTTCAACTGATGAAGTATATGGTAGCATTAAAGAAGGTTCTTTTAATGAAAAAGATAACCTGAATCCTTCAAGTCCTTATTCTTCAAGCAAAGCAGGTTCCGATCTTCTTGCAATGTCTTATTATACAACATACGGTCTTCCTGTTTGTATAACCCGTTGCACTAATAATTTTGGGCCTTATCAGTACCCTGAAAAATTAATTCCATTTTTTATCAGTAGATTAATGGAAGGAAAAAAGGTACCTGTTTATGGTACTGGTCTCAATATTCGGGACTGGATTTATGTGGAAGACCACTGTTCTGCAGTGGATTTTGTCCTTCACAATGGAACCAGCGGAGAAATCTATAATATAGATGGTGGAAACGAGCTTACAAACCTTGAAATCACTTACCGTATTCTTAAAATGCTTGGTAAAGACGAGTCTTCAATTGAATATGTTGAAGACCGAAAAGGTCATGATTTCCGGTATTCTCTTGATGGAAGCAAGCTCGAAAATATGGGATGGACACCAAAATATGATTTTGATACTGCCCTTGAGCAAACAGTCAAATGGTATGTTGAAAATCGATGGTGGTGGGAACCATTAAAACGCTGATCATCGGTGCCGATGGTATGCTTGGATTCGATCTTTGTAAAGTATTTCCGGATGCAGTAAAACTGACACATGAAGACATTGACATTACAGATAGAGAGCAGGTATTGCAGTCCATCCAAAAAATAAATCCTAAGCTCGTTATCAATGCCGCTGCTTACACCAATGTTGACGGCTGCGAAGACAACCAGGAATTGGCATTCAAGGTTAACGGATATGGACCTGGATATATTGCTGAAGCCTGTAACAAAATAGGTGCAACACTTATACACTTCAGCACAGACTACGTATTTAACGGATCAAAAAAAGAGTATACAGAATCCGATATTCCTGCTGATCCTATTAATGTATACGGGCGTTCAAAACTTCTTGGTGAACAGAAGATCGCTGAAAATATGGATGACTATCGAATTATCCGGATTTCCTGGCTTTTTGGTACTCACGGAAAAAATTTTGTAGAAACAATATTGAAACTCTCTGGTGAAATAAAAAAAGTCAAAGTTGTTAATGATCAATTTGGAAAACCCACCTATACAGTAGATCTAGCTAATAAGATCGCCGAGATTGCTGAACTTGAAGCCGGTATATACCATGTGACAAATGATGGTATATGTTCCTGGTACGAGCTTGCATCTGCTGTTATAAATAATACTGTTCCATGTACAAGTGAAGAATTTCCAAAAAAAGCTAGACGTCCAAAGTATTCGGTTCTTGTAAATACTAAAACCAAGCCTATGAGGCACTGGAAAGATGCACTTAAATATTATCTAAAGGAGAGAAATACATGAAAGGCATAATACTCGCAGGCGGTACTGGAAGCAGATTATACCCTCTGACTAAGGTTACAAACAAACACCTGTTACCTGTTTATGATAAACCAATGATCTATTATCCTATCCAGACTCTTATTAACGCAGGCATCAAGGAAATAATGATCGTATCCGGTCGAGGTCATGCAGGGCATTTTCTTGAGCTTCTGGGATCAGGTATAGATCTCGGGGTTAAATTTACATATGAAATCCAGGAAGAAGCTGGTGGAATTGCACAGGCTTTAGGTCTTGCAGAGCGTTTTGCTGATGAAGATGATGTAACAGTGATCCTTGGGGATAATATTTTCCAGGATAACATTAAAGAGGATGTCTCGAAATTTACAGGTGGTGCCAAGATCTTCTTAAAAGAAGTGCAGGATGCTCACAGGTTTGGAGTGGCTGAACTTAACGGTGACAAGGTAATAGGGATTCAGGAAAAACCTCATGATCCAAAAAGTAATTTTGCAGTTACCGGTCTTTATATATATAGCAATAGTGTATTCAAAACCGTTAAAACCCTTAAGCCTTCTGCACGAGGGGAACTTGAAATCACTGATGTCAACAATTATTTTGTTAATAATGAGACTATGGAATATCGCATTCTGGACGGTTTCTGGAGTGATGCAGGTACGTTTGAGAGTTTATTAAGAGCCGGAGTACTTATTCAGAAACACAGTAAAAACATGGAGTAAAACTCATTGACTACAGTTAAAAAAATAGCTAAGAACAATTTATTTTTACTTTCTGGTCAAGTGACAAGTTTAGTTCTTGGCTTATTTTATTTTGCTTATATGGCAGGATATTTAGGGGCCAAAAATTTAGGAATACTGAATACAGCAATCTCTCTTACTTTAATTATCGGACTTTTAGGAGATCTTGGATTAAGCTCGTTAATGACAAGAGAAATTTCACGTAATCAGTCCCTGGCTCCCAAATATCTGGGAAATATTCTCATAGTTAAAGTCTTATTATCAGTAGTTACTTTTTTAGTTGTTGTAGTTGTAGCAAATATTCTTGGCTATTCTGAACCGGCAATACAGGTAATTTATATTATTATGTTATCTACTATTGCAACAAATTTTACTCAGGTTTTTACTGCGATTTTTCAAGCATTTGAAAGATTTGAGTTTCAATCTTTCGGTGTAATTCTAAATAGTATACTGATGACAGTAGGCATTATATTTTTAGTATACCATAAACTTGATTTAATTTACTTTTCCCTTCTTTACTTTATTGTAAACTCAATTATTTTATTATATAGTTTTTTTATTTGTCTGAAAAAATTAACATTTTTTGATTTTCACATTGATAGGGTTTTCTTGAAACAAATAATTTTAGAATCATTGCCATTCTGGTTAAATAGTGTTTTTGTTCTGATCTATTTTAAAATAGACATGGTAATGCTTTCTATTATAAGTGGGGACACTTCCGTTGGATTGTACTCAGCCTCTTACAGGTTAATAGATGCTCTTAGCTTCATACCTGTAGTTCTTATGAGTACTATGTACCCTGTATTTTCAAAATTCTATGTTAGTTCAAGAGAATCTCTGGAATTTGCTTTCAAAAAATCATTTAAATTTTTGACAATAATTGCAATTCCAATTGGTATAGGAACTACAATTCTAGCAGAAAGAATTATCTTGTTTATATATCGCGATGTCCAATATTCTCCTTCAGCTGTCGCTTTACAAATTTTAATATGGGCAAGTGTTCTGAGTTTTATGAACTATGGTCCTTCAACCTATTTTTCTTCAACAAATAGACAGAGAGCTCTTATGATATTCACCTGCATAGGAGCGATTCTTAACATATTTTTAAACCTTATATTAATTCCTCGATTCAGTTATAACGGAGCAGCTGTTGCAACTGTCTGTTCCGAATTAGCTGTGGGAATACTGATGATTTCTAATATACACGTACAAAATTTATCTGGTTTATTAACTGATGTTATACTTAAATCGTTAGTTGCAGGAGCGTTTATGGGAATCTTTCTTTTAATTTTCCATAGTTTCACATTGATATTGTTGATTTTATTTGCAGCAATTATATACTTTATTATCCTGTATATTATAAATGGTTTTGAAAAGGAAGAGGTCAATTTATTTAATCAGGTGTTTGGAAGATAAAAAATGGACTGTCCTAAAGTTATCATTATCATTCTCAACTGGAATGGTAAAGAGAATACGATAAATTGCCTTGATGCTCTCAAGCTAACAACATATCCTAATTATGAGATCACAGTAGTTGATAATGGATCTACAGATGGATCTGTAGAATACTTTAAGGATCATTATCCTGAAGTTAAACTCGTTGAAAACGGGAAAAATCTTGGATTTGCTGAAGGAAATAATGTAGCTATAAGAGAAGTCCTGGAAAGAAAGGAAACTAAGTATATTGCTTTGCTGAATAATGATACAATAGTAGAACCTGATTGGCTGGAGAAACTTGTAAATGCTCTGGAGCACGATGAAAATATAGGCTCCTGCCAGCCAAAAATATTATCATTAAAAAATACAGACACTATTGACGCAGTTGGGATTTATGTTAGCAAGGATGGAGCAGCATATCAAGAAGGGCATAACGAAAAAGACCTTGGTCAATATGGTAAGACCACAGAGGTATTTGGAGTATGTGCAGGTGCTGCTCTCTATAGAGTAAAAATGTTAGAGCAGATAGGTGTTTTTGATAAAGACTTTTTTGCTTATTATGAGGATGTTGACCTTGCTATCCGCGCAAGGCTGTTTGGATGGAAGAGCGTTTGTGTTCCTCAAGCTGTGATTTATCACATACATTCTGCTACTCTTGGGGATGATTCTCCTTTTAAGAAGTATCTTCTTGAAAGAAATTCTTACTATTATGTTTTTAAAAATTTACCTCGAAAAGTCATTCTGTCATTTTTGATCTGGAAAGCTCGTTTTATTTTTTTCACATTATATGATTTAACCAGAAACAAAAAATTCAACCTAATTAAATCTATGATTAAAGGAAACCTATCCGCTCTTGAAAATCTTCCTGTTATAATCTCTAAAAGATCAGAACTTCAAAATAAAAAAATAGTTTCTGAAGAAGACTTTATGATGTTATTGAGGTAAGAATAAGTGCTTTTGAATTAAATCTCTATAATATTAAAAATATCTTACAAGTTTCTTATATCCAGTTATTTTAATTTAATAACTATATCTTATATATAAAATTTTAACATTAATTATTAATTTTTAGGGCTAAAATTGAAGTACAAAATTAAATATACATCCAATTTCAGCTCGAATTTACATTTTAATCTGTAAAATACTTATTTTATTGAATATTTCACAAATATTGCTACTGCATCAGTTCTAGTTTGCATAATTTTTCTTTCAAGCTCAAGTTTGGGTTGTAATAAGGGTCTCCCGTTTCTAGAAAAGTCCTGTAAGGTTCTAAAATTTTCTGTATATCAGTGGGAGAGATCTCTTTTTTTCTTGAACTTATTCCAAGCTGATATACAGATACTGTTCCAACGCAAAGATTCCGAAAACCTTTTTTATGTACCCTCAAGCATAAATCGATATCGTTTCCATATTCTTTTATGCTTTCATCAAATCCGTCTGCTTGGGAAAACTTCTTTTTGTTTATCATCAAGCATTCTCCACTAACTGCAAGGTAATCCCTGGACCATGTATCCAAACCAAAGTTAGTCCAGTTGTTTTCAGGATTACCTGAAAAAACATCGTATTTCTCGCCGTTCAGACCTAATATGATTCCTGCCTGTTTAATTGTGCCATCAACGTTGAGAATTTTCGGACAAACACAACCTATGTCTTCTCTTCCTGCGTTTTTCAATAGAGAAATTAGCCATTTTTTATTAGTGGTTTCTATTCTGCTATTTATAAATAATAGATAATCTCCACTGGACTTCTCTGCAGCAAAATTATTTATGACAGATGCATTCCAGGATTCATCATACGTTAATACTTTTATTTCAGGTTGTTTGTTTGAAGGAGCAAAATTAATTGATAATTGTTTTTCTTTCTTTTTAGGCACCATGAGTAATACTTCATATCTGGTCTCTTCTGCGTTTTTGATAATGCTGTGAATACATTTTTTAACATGCACATTATCATCAAAATGAATAATAATTGAGACCAGTGGGAACCCTTTTATCTCGTAATCTACCTGGTAATTTGTCCTATTTATAGTATCAGATGCTTTTCCACCTATTTTTTTCCGATCCAAGTAATCCTCTAATGACCTGATACCGTTAATCTGTGCTTTATCTTTAGAGAAAATGTTTAATGCAGTTGAGCCTGGAATCATTCGCCAATGATATAGTATTTTTGGTATATGTTCAACATGATTTGTTTTTTCTGCAATTCTTAAAAATAGATCGTAGTCCTGGCTTCCTTCAAAACCTATTCTGAATCTTCCTACTTCGTCTACAATTGTTTTTCTGATTACTGCAAAATGACAAACATAATTTACTGAGAATAATACATCAGGAGACCAACCAGGCTTGAAAAAAGGGTTGCATCTATTTCCGTTCATATCAATTTTGTCTTCATCACTGTAAATCAGATCAATATCAAATTTTTTGTTCAGTACTTTTACAACTTCATAAAGGGCATCAACGCTTAATTCATCATCGTTATCGAGTAATCCTATAAATTCACCAGTAGCTAAAAGTAGAGCTTCGTTTGAAGCTCCCGAAATACCGCGATTACTGCTCAAATACTTTACTTTAATGCGGGAATCCAGGTCTGAATATTTGTTTAGAGTGGATTTTATATGAGCTTTTGGAGAGGCATCGTCTGCTATGCATAGTTCCCAGTTAGTATATATTTGATTTCTAACAGAATCAATCGCTTTCTCAAGCCAGATTTTGTCCACATTATAAACTGGCATTATTATGCTTATCTTGGGTTTATATGCAAAGTTTTGTGCTTCCTCTCTATATTTTTCTATTTTTGTGGCAGTTAGATTATTTTTTAACATCCATAAATCATATTCATATTGTATTCCTAGGTCTGAGTATGCCTGAAAACCAATTTTGCCATTTAGGTTGTAACTGTCATAAAATAACATTAATTCTTTTGTTTCATCTGTTTTTTCATAAGGGACTGAAGTCGTGGATTCACCTCTGGATTCCAGTCTAAAATAAAAGACTCTATCTTTACTCTCTTTTATCGGTTTAAATTTAAATGAAGTACAGTCGTTATTTCTAATTTCAGCACTTTTTACTATAGATTCTCTTATTACCACTCTTTTTTCATTAATTATTTGCAGTTTAAGTCTGGAATTTTCTTTTCGAGAATTGGTTGTAAATATCTTTATTTTGTTCAGGTTGTTTGATGGAAAATTGAACTCTCCCTGCAAGGTTTTAACAAGAGAAATACCGCCATCAGATTTACTGATTTTTGATTCAAAAATTGGGATTTCTGAAGATTTGATATAATTCTTAAAATTATGATTTTTAACTTGATGAATTAATAATTCTAAACCTTCGTGTTTGAGTATCTGGACATTTAAAATAGCAAAGTCATATATTTCTCTTCTTTTTGTATTAAGAGGTAATTGTTTACTTATCAAACCTTGAAGTTTAGTTAACGCTTGCAGTAAAAAAGACCTGTAAGTTTCTTTAATTTTATTTTTTATCATCCAGAGGTTATCAAACTCTGAACTTCTATTTTTTTTATTGTCCATTAAATCACAACTCAAATAGTTGCATCTGAACTACATTTTTGAGAAAGCTACTATGTGTTTTTTTGTATGGAGTTCATTTTAAAAACAAGGAATACTTGCTTGAACAAACAGTGTTATATTTTTCATTCATTACTAATAGGGCAGTTTTATACGATTGATTACTTAAATATACTATGGTATAAGTACTTGGAAATAGTCACAAATAATTTTTAAAGGCTTTTATGCATCTCGAAAATTATTTTGAATCATATCCTGACATTTTTCATTCAATCAAAATGACCAATAAATTGATATGGATTCATAGAGATTTGTCCTTTACCTTCAAGTCATGGAAAAATACGGATTCGGCTGCTATTTAAATAAAATAATACAAATTCAACGGAGACTCAAACTTTTTGAAAATCTCTATTGCTCTTTGCACCTATAATGGTGCTCAATTTTTACAGGAACAACTTGAAAGTATAGCTTCTCAGACGCGAGTTCCAGATGAAATGATTGTTTGCGATGATCTATCAAAAGACAATACATTAGAAATCTTGAAGGAATTTGCCTCTAAAGTTTCTTTTCCTGTAAATATTTTCATTAACGAAAAAAATTTGGGTTCTACTAAAAATTTTGAAAAAGCTATCGGTTTATGTACTGGAGATATTATTTTTTTATCCGATCAGGACGATGTCTGGCATCCTGAAAAAGTGGAGAAAATTGAAAACCAGTTTTCTATTTCTCCTTCTACAGCACTTATTTTTCACGGATGCAGAATTAGTAGACGAAAATTTAAAGCCTTTGGGATATAGTCAGTGGCAATCTAATGGATTTAATCAAAAAGAGCAAGATTTCTTTACTCACGGTAAATTTATCGAAGTATTGCTCACACGTAATTTTGTAACTGGTTCAACAATGGCATTTCGTTCGGAATTTAAAAAACTAATTTTTCCTATTCCGAATGATTGGGTTCATGATGGATGGATATCACTATTAATTGCTTTTGCGTCCGACTTAAATCTTATCTCAGAACCTCTTATAAGATATCGTCAGCATCATATGCAGCAAGTAGGAGCTGGTGACGAAGGTTTAACTCTATATCAGAAAATTCACAGAAAAATCAATCAGCTACAAAATTTGGAGTCTGACTACTCTAATTTTCAGCCCGAATGTATAAGATATACATTGGCATATGAACATTTAGTTAACTCTCGTTTTCCTTCCATAAAAACAAATAAAATTCCACTTCTGAAAGCTCGAGCTTCCCATTACTGTATACGTTCTCATCTGCCTGTTAGCAGGATAAAAAGAATTCCATTTATTATAAAAGAAATACTAAATATGAATTATCACCGTTATTCTGAAGGAATATCCAGTGTTGTCGGGGATCTGCTTCGTAATAACAGTGAAATTAAGTAATAATCAAACATCCAGGAACAAAAATGATTTCTAAGGTTTCCATTATTATTCTCAACTGGAACGGTTGGGAAGACACTATAGAATGTTTAGAGTCTATTTATCAAATAGCATATCCTCTTTACGATATCATCGTAGTCGACAATGGTTCAAAAGATGACTCTATACAAAAAATAAAAGACTATGCTGAAGGAAAAATTAAAGTTAAATCTCAATTTTTTGATTATTCTCCCGATAATAAACCTTTCTGTTTAACAGAATTTTCAAAAAGTGAACTGGACTCCTCAGTTTCTATAAAAAAGACTATTGATAGCCTGGCTCAAAGTAAAAATTTGATTATTATAAAAAATGATGATAATTACGGCTTTGCTGAAGGAAACAATATTGGAATTAGATTTGCTTTAAACAACCTTAATCCAGATTATGTTCTTTTACTTAATAACGATGCAGTTGTTGATCCTTATTTTCTAAACGAACTTATTACAGTGGCAGAGAGTGATCCATTTATAGGAATACTGGGGCCAACTGTATACGAATATAAAAGTCCCCAAGTAATTCAATCTGCGGGTGCACATATTTATTGGAACAAAGGTGAAGTAATTAACCTAACACCTTCTGAAAATAAGTATTCGGATGAGCCTGAAAATGTCGACAGTGTAATAGGTTGTGCATTACTTGCGAAAAGTGAATTGTTTCATAAAATCGGGTATTTGAATAAAGATTATTTCGCATACCTTGAAGAGACTGAGTGGTGCGTACGTGCTTCTAAAGCATCGTACAAAATAGTTTACGTGCCAAAAGGAAAAATCTGGCACAAAGGTGGAGCCACAAGCAATAAAATAACCGGTTTTACTCTCTATCATCATTACGAGGAATAAGTTTTGGTTTATGAAAAAACAGTCATCAAAAAAACAATATATTTCTTTTTTAATTTATTTTTTTGGATTTCGTTTCTGGATGATCATTGTTGGCATCATGTACCGTCAAAAAAGTAAGGAAATTTTGTCGTCTTTGATGTCTTTCTTGAAAGGAATTCGAGATGGAATTCTGACTTAAGGTCATAATTCCTTATATACTTTTAATGTTTTTTTTGCAGAACTTATCCCAGCTAAACATTTTTGACCTTTTCAGTCCCTTTTTTGATCATCTCTTCTTTGAGACTCTCATTTATTAATAACTCATACATTTCTTCAGCAAATTTATTTACATCATATGGATCTGCAATTATAGCTGCGTCTCCCACAACTTCAGGTAACGACGAGGTGTTTGAAGTTATAACAGGCGTCCCGCAAGCCATTGCTTCCAGGGGAGGTATCCCGAATCCTTCATATAAAGAAGGAAATACAAACAAGTCCACAGCATTGTATATTTCTGCCAGTTCTGTCTCTGAGACATATCCTGTAAAGATGATGTCACTCTGTAAGTTCAGAGCCTCTATCTGTTTAAGGAGTTTTTTCCTTACAAACAGATAATTTGGAGTCCCTACTTTCAACAATTTTACATGTGATATCTTATTTTTTAATTTGCTGAATGAATTTATTAGAAATTGAATATTTTTTCTAGGCTCTTCAGCTCCAACATATAAAATTACTTTGTCATCGTCACCGATATTGTATTTTAATAAACATTCTTTACTTCGGTTTGGATAGTACAGATTATGGTCTACTGCAGGTGGTATGATCTCTATATTTTCTTCCGGATATTTTATGTATTTACTTATATCCTGTTTAGAAAATTCAGATACTGTAATTATTCTTTCTGCCTTTTTCAATCCTTTTGCATTAAGTTTCCAGAGAGGACTTGGGGTATTGTAATATGCTATAGGTATGATATCGTGACAGGTAACAATGGTTTTTTCTAAACCAGTTAGTTCTAAAATAAATGCTAGATCCTGGCGAGTTATATTCTTGATATTATTCTTATTTACTTTCTTTTTCACAATGAACGGATAAGCAATCAATTCGACAAGTTTGTTTATTCCGGATATTTTTGATACATTGGGATATTCTATCCGATTTAATTTGATATCGGTTAACCTGCTGTGAATCTCACTCTGATATTTTGACATTCCGAATTTTTCATCTGTTCGCAGACCGTTTATATAATCAATTTCCATAATTTAGTTCTCCAGAAACCCGGAATGAGTTATAAAATTTATTAGAATGAGTTATAATATATTTATTAAACTTTAAAAGAGCGACTTGTTAGCGACTTATTATTCTTATTCAGAACGTTTATTCTTTACCGGATAACTTAGTTTTTATTCTTTTTGTATTGTTTCTCAATTTCGGCTGAAACTTCATTCCAATCCATTATGTTTTTGTCTACTCCAAAATCTTCTTTTATTTCTATTTTCTTAATTTCCTTGTTCTCAATTTCCTTCAGTGCTCTGGCAACTTTCTCCTTTGAAACCGGGTTCTCAATCCCAATACAGTTCTTTCCATTTACAAATTCCTCAAGCGCGCTTCCTTTTGCCACTATGCATGGAGTTCCGGCTGCCAGAGCCTCAGCAACTGTTATCCCATATGCTTCATGAGAAGAAAGCATCAAAAATATATCTGCATCTGCATAGCATTCAAGCAGTTCTTTCCTTGAAAGGTCTTTTAACCAGTCAATCCTTTCTTCCACTCCTGAACTGTTCGCCATATTTCTAAGTTCAGCTTCGTAAGGTCCTTTCCCAACGATTCTCAATCGAAAATCTTGAAGTTCAGGCAAACTCTGGATTATATACTGTACTCCTTTATATTCTTCCAGACGGCCTACGTAGAGAAGAATCTTTTCTCTCTCTTTTTTCTTTTTAGAATCTTTTCCTCGCTGCTTGAGATTTTCGAATTCTTTAAGGTTTACTCCGTTAGGAATTTTTACGGTTTTTGCGGCAACCTCAAAATCAGATTCAACAAGTTTCTTTTCATATTCTGAAACACATATTACGGAATCTGCTCTGGAAAAAGTTCTCTTTCCAAGAAGCCTGTACGGCTTATGCAGTAAATCTCTGAGTGCTGTATGGCCGTGCCGGTGATAATGAGGTGTGAATATGAATTTTCCACTATTTCTGCCAAGGGATGCAAAGAATGCAGGAAAAGCATGATAGCTATGTGCGTGAATTACATCATAATTGTGTTTTTTGAGATAAATGTAAATTTGAGGAGCAAAATAATATGCATTTCCCGGAGCAAAAGATCTGAACCTGATAACTTTTACTCCATTTATCGTCTCTTTTTTATTCAATTTTCCCGTGGAATCAGTTGTTATAACCTCAACATCATGCCCTGCTTTAACCAGCCTTTCACTAATTTCTTTGACATGAGTTTCCACTCCTCCTATATCAGGAGAATAACGGGGACATATCTGGGCTATTTTCAAGGCTTGAACCTCTTTTTATACTGGAATCTATGTGGAGTAATGCATTAGTTTAATATAAAGATAATGTGATAGTTTAGGCAAATGACATTCAATAAAAGCATTTGCATAGTCGGACCTTCGAAACGTTTTTTGAGTGGCATCAGTTATTACACTATCCGTCTGGCAAATGCCATGTCTGCGGACAAAGATGTCTCAGTCATCTGCTTTCGGCAGTTGCTTCCAACTTTTCTTTTTCCTGGAAAATCCCATGTTGGGAAAAATATTTCTGATTTGAATTTTTCACCTGACGATTCCTGTCTTTGACGGCATGGACTATAACAATCCACTGACATGGATTCAAGCATATCGTTTTCTTAAAAAACAGAAGCCTGATGTTATAGTCTTGCAGTGGTGGACTTCTTCAGTTGCTCATATGCATCTTCTGCTGAAGATTTTTGCAGGTTTGCTGCATAAACCAAAAATAATTATCGAATTTCACGAAGTTGTAGACCCTTTTGAAGAATCAATACTTCCGATCCGCTTATACTCAAAAATAACAGGAAAATTGCTTCGTAAAAACCTTGATGCGTATATTACTCATTCCGAATCCGATAAAGAGCTTGTTGCAAAAAGATATTCTATTTCCCCTGAAAAAATTCATGTAATCCCTCATGGACTTTATGACCAGTATGGAAAATTGCTTGATACAAAAGAAGCAAGAAGAAATCTATCAATAAATGAAGACTTTGTTATACTTTCTTTCGGCTTAATTCGAAAATATAAAGGAACTCCCTACCTGATCAGTGCTTTTGAACAGTTGTCCTCCGAGATTCTAGAAAAAAGCCGGTTATTAATTGTCGGGGAAATCTGGGAAGATCGCAAGGAATTACTTGACCAGATTGAAAATTCTCCTTTTAAAGATAAAATTACATTAGTAGACGAATATGTCCCTGACGAAAAAGTAAACTTATATTTCAGCGCTGCAGATGTGGTAGTTCTGCCTTACCTGAGAGCCTCTCAGAGTGGAATTGCGCATATCGCTATGTCTTTTGGAAAACCCGTTGTTGTTTCCGAAGTAGGTGGCTTAAAAGAATCAATGGCTAACTATGAAGGAACTTTTTTTGTACCCCCTGGAGATGTTGATTCTATCAGGAAATCTATTCTCAGCCAGTTCGGAGAGAGAAAACATTACGAAGCTCCTGATCAGAAATGGGATAGAATTATAAACTGTTACATAGAATTAATACAATCTATTTAATTTTCTTTTCCATAATTCTATCTTAATTTATAAAGTCAATTTCATAAAGGGGATACTATGAGTTCTCAGGATCGTCCTGTATCGTCATTCTAAAACAAAATCAAATCCAGCTGGCCTTATACTCTGGCAGTTGCAATAATCGGTTTTATGTCTCTATGGATCAGAATACTTCCTTCTAGATACAGTGTTCTTATCCGACGGGTCGTAATGTTTACGACTAACGATGCCTGGTTTCATATGCGTACCTTAAACGTTCTGCTTGATAATTACCCCCACAGGATGTTTTTCAACCCAATGACTAACTATCCGAATGGAAGTTACATCCATTTTGGTCCCTTGTTCGATCAGATGATGGCCATCATCTCCCTGATTCTAGGTCTGGGAAATCCCAGTTCTCATCTCGTTGATACTGTCGGAGCTTATTTCCCTGCAGTTCTCGGCGCATTGACTGTCATTCCTGTTTACTACATCGGAAAATATCTTGGCGGTCATAAAACAGGAATTCTGGCTGCTATTTTGATTGCATTTGCTCCAGGCCAGTTTCTATCCCGTTCAATGATTGGGTTTACAGATCATCATGTCGCAGAGTCACTTTTCAGTACTTTGTTCATGATGTTTTTCATGCTGGCTTTGATTTCTGCAAAGAAGAAAAAGCTGCGTTTTGAAGATGTATTCAATAAAAACTTCAAAGTCCTGAAAGAACCTCTTCTATACTCGGTTCTTGCTGGTGTCATGTACTCTGCTTATCAGCTTTCATGGCCAGGAGGCTCTCTCTTCTTATTAATTGTTCTTGTTTACGCCATATTCCAGTATATCTTGGATAATTTCCGTAATGAATCAAGTGATTATCTTGGATTTACAGGCATAGTCACCTGCTTAGTAAGTGCAATCCTTATCCTGCCCTTTGTCCATCCTGACATGGGTTTTTCGCTTTATTACTACTCCTGGTTCCATGTTATTACTGCTTTCGGGGCAATGGCAGTTTTTGCGGCTTTGAGTTTCATTGAAAGGGAGTTCAAAAGAACGAAAATGAAAGCTTATTATTACCCTTTTCTGATACTCGGAGCTGGTATTCTCGGGCTTATAGTTCTCAAAATCTTATCTCCATCTCTTTATTCCCTTATTGTAAGTGCACCAAACACTGTTTTTGGAATCCAAACGGGAGGACCGTCCACGATTGGCGAAGCTTCTTCAATATTGTTCCCATATGGTGTCTTTACTCTGTCGAAAGTTTTTGAAAATTTCACTACTACTGGATTCTATGCTTCTCTACTAGGAATGCTTATTCTCGCTGTAAACTTGATACGAAAACCAAAGTCACATGAAGTGCTGCTTCTTGTCTGGAGTATTCTTGATTTTCCTTGCGATTTACGGTCAGAACCGTTTTGCATATTACTATTCAATAAACGTTTCACTTCTGAGTGCTTATCTTGGAGGATTGCTGCTTGACAAAGTAAAATGGAACGAACTTGACCAAAAATTCAAGAGTACTGTAAAATCGCCTTCTGATCTTCCTAATGCTTTAAAATTCATCAAAGTACAGCAGGTATTTGCAGTCCTGATTATAGTGATATTTTTGATTTATCCAGTATACGGGTCTGCAATGCCATATACAAAGGTCCATACGGCACCCCTGCTGCCCTGGGTAGAAGCTTGTACCTGGCTTCGTTCAAATACTCCTGACCCAGGAATGGATTACAATGCCAGTTTATGAAGCTCCTAAAACCGGTGAACTTTTCCATTATCCTGATACAGGCATACGGTGTTATGTCCTGGTGGGATTACGGACACTACATCGAGACAATAGGACACAGGATGCCAAATGCGAATCCGTTCCAGGCAGGAATAGGAGGCCGCAGGGAAAGCATTAACGAGACAAACCAGCCAGGTGCTACAACCTTTCTTACAGCCCAATCTGAAGAAGAAGCAAGTTCAGTACTAGAAGCCATCGATCCGACGGCCTAACAAGACAGGTGCACGATACATAATGTCTGATGCCAGAATGGCTATAGGTATATTCAGCTCAATTGCTACCTGGACTCTTGATACTGAACGGATACTACCAGGCTTACTGGACAGGTAGCGGGTATCAGAGCATACCTTCGACCCGATATTTTAATTCCATGGAGGCAAAGCTGCACATTTTTGACGGAAATGGCTTGAAGCAGTATCGTATGGTTCACGAGACTGAGGCCTACCAAACTGCCGAGATAGGGTATAAACAGGTCTACAATTTCGTCTTTGGAGGAAACATTCCTGAGGTGGATACTGGTTATGTCAAGATCTTCGAGTACGTCAAAGGTGCAAAGCATAACAGGAACGGCTTCCTCCAAATGAGACTGTTAAAATAAACACTACAATTCTTACAAATCAGGGAAGGACTTTTGACTACTCACAGTCCACAACTGTGGATTCACAGGGTCGGTATGAATTTACAGTGCCTTATTCAACAGAAGGTCCTATTGCAGGTCAGACTAAATTCGTGACTGCACCTACAGGTCCTTATGTAGTGAGCTACGGTAATACGACAAAAGATGTAAACGTAAGTGAAAAAGCTGTATTAAATGGAGAAGAAATAAAGGTATAAAAAAGGTATAAATCAGTAAAGAATGTATTGCTGTTCACTCTTTTCTGGAATGGTTAAGTTTAATATTCGCCCAGAATTTTCTATCTTTTCAAAAAATTTATTTTTTATATATCCATCAATTTCATATACTTTCATTTATATATCTACCAGTCAAGTATACTCTTGGATACTGTTGTCGAAGTTGTTTTACATAAAAGGGGTATTAAAAGTGGAACTAGAATCATTGCCATGTTTTTTTAAAATGTATATTACTGTTTTCTAAGTCGAAAAACTTGAGAGAACTTGCTACCACGAAAAATGTACAAAAATTTCTAGAAAATATGAATTTATGAATACTGTCCTTATTGGCTCAGTGGAAAAGCTGTATAATACTCCTAAACATGACGAAAATATGACAATAAGGAATCATACTTAATTGACTACATAGGAACTATTATATATTTGATTTTCTTCTTCCACCTATATATTTATTGAAAACACTTACCTCTTAAAGGGGATTATTATGAGTTCTCAGGATCATCATGTATTATCATTTAAAGATAAAATCAAATCCAGCTGGCCTTATACTTTGGCAGTTGTAATAATCGGTTTTATCTCTCTATGGGTCAGAACACTTCCCTCTAATACAGTGTTCTTATCCGACGGGTCCGTAAGGTTTGCAACTAATGATGCCTGGTATCATATGCGTACCTTAAAGGTTTTGCTTGCAAACTATCCCAACAGAATGTTTTACAATCCAATGACTAACTATCCTAATGGTAGTTACATCCATTTTGGTCCCTTGTTCGATCAAATGATGGCCATCACCTCCTTGATTCTTAGGTCTGGGCCATCCCAGTTCTCATCTCGTTGATACTGTCGGAGCTTATTTCCCTGCAGTTCTTGGCGCATTGACTGTCATTCCTGTTTACTACATCGGAAAATATCTTGGCGGTCATAAAACAGGAATTCTGGCTGCTATTTTGATTGCATTTGCTCCAGGCCAGTTTCTATCCCGTTCAATGATCGGGTTTACAGATCACCATGTCGCAGAGTCACTTTTCAGTACTCTGTTCATGATGTTTTTCATGCTGGCTTTGATTTCTGCAAAGAAGAACAAGCTGCGTTTTGAAGATGTATTCAATAAAAACTTCAAAGTCCTGAAAGAACCTCTTCTATACTCAGTTCTTGCTGGTGTCATGTACTCTGCTTATCAGCTTTCATGGCCAGGTGGCTCTCTCTTCTTATTAATCGCTCTTGTTTACGCCATATTCCAGTATGTCTTGGACAATTTCCGTAATGAATCAAGTGATTATCTTGGATTTACTGGTGTAGTCACCTGTTTAGTAAGTACAATCCTTATCCTACCTTTTGTCCATCCTGATATGGGTTTTTCGCTTTATTACTACTCATGGTTCCATGTCATTACTACGCTTGGTGCAATGGCATGTTTTGCGGCTTTGAGTTTCATTGAAAGGGAGTTCAAAAGAAAGAAAATGAAAGCTTATTATTACCCTCTTCTGATACTCGGAGCTGGTATTCTCGGGCTTATAGTTCTCAAAATCTTATCTCCATCTCTTTATTCTCTTATCATAAGTGCACCAAACACTGTTTTCGGAATCCAAACAGGGCGGACCTTCTACTATTGGTGAAGTTACTTCTATATTTTACGATGGTGGATCTTTACCCTTTCGAAAGCTTTTGAAAATTTCACTACTACAGGATTTCTATGCTTCTATACTAGGAATGGTTGTTCTGGCTGTAAACCTGTTCAGAAAGCCAAAGTCACATGAAGTGCTGCTTTTTGTCTGGAGTATCTTTATTCTTCTTTCTATTTACAGTCAGAACCGTTTTGCGTATTATTATTCCATAAATGTTTCACTGCTGAGTGCTTATCTGGGAGGTCTGCTGCTTGACAAAGTAAAATGGAGTGAACTTGACCAGAAGTTCAAAAGTACTGTAAAGTCTCCTGCAGATCTTCCTAATGCTTTAAAATTCATCAAAGTACAGCAGGTGCTTGCAGTCCTGGCTATAGTAGTATTTCTGATTTATCCAGTATACGGATCAGCAATGCAACAGGCAACTGGTTCAAACGATCCCCCTGGTCCTTGGATGGAAGCTTGTACCTGGCTTCGTTCAAACACCCCTGATCCTGGAATGGATTACAATGCTATTTATGAAGCCCCTAAAAACGGAGAGCTCTTCAAGTATCCTGATACGTGCATATGGTGTTATGTCCTGGTGGGATTACGGACACTACATCGAAACAATTGGTCACAGGATGCCTAATGCAAATCCATTCCAGGCCGGAGTAGGAGGTCGCAGGGTAAGCATTAATGAGACAAACGAGCCAGGTGCTGCAACCTTTTTCACGGCTCAATCCGAAAAAGAAGCAACTGCAGTGCTAAAAGCTATCGATCCGAGACCTGACAAGATGGGTGCACGTTACATAATGTCTGATGCCAGAATGGCTACAGATATATTCGGGGCAATGCCTGCCTGGACTCTTGATACTGATGGGTACTATCAGGCTTACTGGACAGGTAGCGGATATCAGAGCATACCTTCTACTCGATACTTCAATTCCATGGAGGCAAAACTGCATATTTTTGACGGAAATGGCTTGAAGCAGTACCGTATGGTTTACGAGACCGAGGCTTACCAAACTGACGAAACTGTGTATAAACAGGTCTACAATTACGTCTTTGGAGGAAACATTCCTGCTGTGGATACTGGTTATGTCAAGATCTTCGAGTATGTCAAAGGTGCAAACATAACAGGTACAGCTTCCTCCAAATGAGACTGTTAAAATAAACACTACAATTCGTACAAATCAGGGAAGAACTTTTGACTACTCACAGTCCACAACTGCGGATTCACAGGGTCGGTATGAATTTACAGTGCCTTATTCAACAGAAGGTCCTATTTCAGGTCAGACTAAATTCGTGACTGCACCTACAGGTCCTTATGTAGTGAGCTACGGTAATACGACAAAAGATGTAAACGTAAGTGAAGACAGCTGTATTAAATGGAGGAGAAGTAAAGGCCTAAAGTTAAGAGTGTACTTGTTCATTCTTTTCAACCTTTATTTTCCCTTTTTTGTTTTATGTTACTTTTTTGCTTTTTTCCCGCTATCTAGATATACTATTAAAAAAACTACTTCGCAGGTGAAGTGTGATGGAAAAACTCTATCATAGGCCGCGTCTGGAAATTTGGAGATAATGTTGATACAGATGTGATTATTCCCGGAAAATACCTGCGAACTAAGGATATGCAGGTTTTTGCAGCTCATGCAATGGAAGGCATTGATCCTGAGTTTGCTAAAAAGGTAAAACCAGGAGATATTATCGTAGCAGGCAGCAATTTTGGTTGCGGTTCTTCTAGAGAACAGGCTCCCCTTGCTTTAAAACATGCGGGTGTAGTCTGCGTTGTTGCAAAATCTTTTGCAAGGATCTTTTTCCGAAATGCGATAAATGTAGGATTGCCTCTTATAGAAGCTGATATTGATTGCCAGGAAGGCGATGAGATAAGGGTTGATCTGTTAAAAGGCGAGGTTACAGCTCCAGGAAAAGGCACATTCAGGGGAAGTAAACTGCCTGATTTCTTGCTCCAGATACTTGCTGATGGTGGACTTGTAGCTCACAGGATAAAAATCCAAAAAGAGCAAGTAGAGGAGCTTGTCTAAATCTATAAACAAATTGCAATCCGGAAATTACTCATAATAAGTAAAATTAAAATCTCAAGATTACACTGAGTTAAAATAATCTATAAACCAAAAATACCTAAAACAATCGATATTTATGATTTTTCCTGATGAGTATAAGCATGTGGGCGTGACAAAATCCTTCTGTCCTGATACTGAAGAACCAATCTATTTCCTGACTGATTACCTTATTGCAGAAAAGGAAAATCCACAGACAGATAGCTCCGAATATGTAGTTTATCACGTTAAAAAAAGCGGTGAAGGATTGCTCAGAAAAGTTGAAGCTCTCGAGACAATAGCCTCAGGAGAAGAGGTGGTAAAATATGACAGGGAGCTGAATATAAAAGACCGCACGCTTCTGATTGAAACTGCAAAAAAATTCTGTACCGGCAAAGTGAACACAGTAATTTTTACAGGTATGGATAAACACGTTACTTTTGTTCATGATCCTGATCTTTCAAGCATTCTTGAGCTTGAAATCCTTGATGTTGCCCCTCCTGATCCTTCCTGGCTTTCCCTGGTTGTGAGAAGGCTTGAAACCAGCGGAATTTTCGGCGATCTTCAGGTCAGGTTTACTGAGAAAGTAATTGACCTCAGGCGTTTCGAAGGGAAAAATACCGTTTTTCCATGCAGTGCATCGGGACTAGAAGGAAAATGCCTGGATTCGGATGTACTCACGGAAAATGGACATCTTCTGGTAGGATGCGAGATTTCAAAGACTCTTTTTGAGATGCGTTTTCCTGAACTTGAGTATTCCTTTGTAAATATCTGTCCTTTCAAATCCGAAATAGTTGTGCCCTCAAAACCTTTTATTACTCGCTGTTGCAGGTCTGAGAAATCAGGGCTTGTAAAAATTTCAGGTTTTGATGGACCGTAGTTCACTGGGGAGCATCGGAGTATCAGGTTGCTGAAGCTATCCGAAATCTTGTGAATAGGTTGAGAAAGAATAAGTAACTTTTTTTTTGGACAGTACAGTTATTTCTTTTTTCTGGAGTCTCTTAAATGTTATATGTTTTACAGGCTAATGAGATATATTACAGGCTACGGTTTTCTTTCAATAATATTTTTTTGATATTTTTTCTTTCATTTCTAAGTGTTATCTGTGTTTTTCCAATTCTGTCCCTAACTGAGTGAAACAAGAAATATGATAATTCAATTAGCTTTGTTCTAGTTTTTCCAGAGTGATCACTGACATCTTAGTTCATGAAAAAATAATCCGTTTTATCCTGAATGTTTTAATGCGTTTATATATCTTAAAACTTAACTATATCTTGGATACATTTATTATCTATGAATTATGTAGTTTTAATTAATCAAGTCATTAGTTATTTCTCGGAATACGGGGGTTTGAACGAGACATCAACGATTCAATGATTTCATGTAAAAATGAGTAATGAACTACAAGATTAAAGTTTAGGGGGGTTGGTAATGTTTTGGCTCATGCTTGCATGGTTTGCTGGGATCATCGTGGGGATTTTTCTTCTAAAGATCGTGCTTGTAATGGTTGCAGTGCAGATTTCGCTTGCTTATAAAAAAATCCTGGGACGTAATGTTAAAGCAAAGTATCAACAGGTGAATGTGGTACCTGACTGGGTTAAAGCTCTCGCGGATAGTAATATATACCAGCGCTATTCAATTGATCCTCCACGCATTGTTCCACATCCGGCGTTTTACAGAAATGGATTCAAATTTTTCAATGAAGGTCACGACGAGTATGCAGTCTCTTATGATGGCACCGGTAAATATACTGTATATAGAAAAGTAAGGTCAGAGACATCTGGCAATAAAACTAAATCAGTAGTTAAGGCAAGATCTAAAATTAAGGTATGAGCCAGACAGAATTATCTCCTTACGACTACACTTTATCACTGTTTGTTCTTATCCTATTACGCAAATCCTTCAATCTTGGTTTGCTTGCAATTTTCAAGGTTTCTTTTTTCTATTTTTCTAAACTTATTTTTTATTATGTAGTCCTTACAAGAAACATAGTTTTAAATCTGATTGCAGATTTATGACCTCAGCAAAGAGGCAACGCTCACGTTATATAAACTTCCTACTATTTTCGATTTTCAAAATTATTGTGTTCTAAGTATCTAAGTATCTAGAAAGATTTCACTTAAAATGAAACTGGAGTAATTACTTAATGTCTTTCTTTACGAATTTCCTATTAGGACTCGGACTTTCAATGGATGCATTTGCTGTTTCCATGTCCAGCGGTACTACGATACGGTCTTTCCGGCTTACTGATGCTCTTAAGCTGGCTTTCTTCTTTGGAGGATTTCAGGCTTTTATGCCTGTGCTTGGATGGCTTGGGGGAAGTGCAGTAAGCGGCTTTGTCTCGGATTATGCTCCCTGGATTGCTTTTTTGCTTCTTGCCTTTATCGGAGGCAAAATGATTTATGAGGCTATTTACGGCGATCCAGATGGAAAGGTAAATTCCCTAAATTATTCAATGCTTTTGATGCTTGCAATCGCTACAAGTATAGATGCTTTTGCTGTGGGAATTAGCTTTGCCTTTCTCAATACTCCGATTCTCGAACCTGTGATTATAATAGGCTGTGTGACTTTCTTCATGTCCTTCTGCGGAGCAATTTTAGGGTACAGAATATGCCATTTTTTGAGCATGAAGTAGAGATTATCGGAGGTCTTATTCTTATCGGACTCGGCGGGAAAATTCTTGCCGAACATCTGTTATTGATTTGAGAAAACTCGAATGTCTAAGAAAGTTACGCCAGATTCATATATCCTGAATAAAATGCAGTTACTATGAAAATAGCTGTAATCGAAGGTGATGGGATAGGCAGAGAGGTAATCCCTGCTGCTGTCAAAGTCCTCGACGCTTTCGGACTTAATTTTGAGAAAGTACCTCTTGAAATTGGATACACACGTTGGGAAAGAACAGGAACTGCAATTTCGCGTGATGATATAGAAACTTTAAAAGGGTGTGACGCTATCCTTTTTGGGGCAATTACCACTGTCCCTGACCCTAATTACAAAAGCGTGCTCCTGACAATCCGAAAAGGATTGGAACTATATGCTAATATTAGACCTGTAAAACCTCTTCCAGGTATAACCGGGGTTACTGGGAAAAGTAATTTTGATTTTATTATTGTTCGGGAAAATACTGAAGGACTTTATTCGGGTATCGAGGAGATAGGCTCTGAGACTTTCCTGGACAAAAAGAATTGTTACCCGAAAAGGTTCTGAAAGAATTGCAGAATATGCCTGTAAACTTGCAAAGAAAAGGAAA
Organism: uncultured Methanosarcinaceae archaeon; assembly: GCA_963727895.1. Classification (GTDB taxonomy): domain Archaea; phylum Halobacteriota; class Methanosarcinia; order Methanosarcinales; family Methanosarcinaceae; genus Methanosarcina. The sequence goes on from CAVSHT010000003.1 coordinate 306,976, forward strand.
AATAAGCTGACTATTGTTCATAAATCCAATGTCCTGAAATCCGACAAACTTTTCCTTGATATTTGCAGGCAGACTGCTAGCACTAATGGAATAGAATATGAAGATATGCTGGTTGACTCGATGGCTTACAGTCTTATGATGCATCCTGAAAAATATGATGTTGTGGTTACAACAAACATCTTCGGAGATATTTTGAGTGATATGTGTGCAGCTCTTGTCGGAAGCCTTGGTCTTGTTCCAAGTGCCAATATAGGAGAGAAGTATGCTTTTTTCGAGCCTGTACACGGTAGTGCACCCGATATTGCCGGAAAAGGTATTTCAAATCCACTTGCTGCAATCCTTTGCGTAAAGATGATGCTGGAATGGATTGGCGTATCTGAATCTCAAATTATTGATGAAGCAATAGCCTTTGTGCTGCAGAAGAAGATTATAACTCCTGATTTGGGAGGAACAGCTAACACAATGGAAGTCGGAAATGCGGTTGCAGAATATGTAATGAGAAATCTGTAACGAAATTAATACAATTTAACCATGTAATGGTATAAAATGGAAAAGTTTTATTTACTTGTCAAAGGAGGGTTTTTAATGTTTTACTTCCCTTTCTTATAACAATAAACAGTCATATTGTTATCAAAAATGGCTGCACTTAAATTATGAACTTAAATTATGATGTACTTATAGTGGAGTGAATGGGGGGTTTCATTTTGCGTCAATTTTTCGATGTCTCATTGCCTATTAAGGAAAAAATGGTTGTATATCCGGGAAAGCCAGAACCTTCGATTGAAAGGTATGCTTCTGTCCCGAAGGATAAGGTAAACGAATCTATCTTGACTCTTGGAAGCCATACAGGTACTCATGTTGAATCCAGGTTACATCTTCAGGATGGAAAAGAAGGAGTAGCTGATCGCCTCTTGACCATTTTTATGGGAAATGCAGGGTTCTTGATCTTACACTGGTAGAACATGAAATTCACAGGCAATATCTTGAGGATTTTGAGATCGAACCTGAAGATATAGTGCTTCTCAAGACTAGAAACTCGACCCTTGGGTACGTGAAATTCTTTGAAAATTATGTTCACCTTAAAATGGATGCAGCTGAATATCTTGTCAATGCCAGAATAAAAACTCTTGGATTTGATTACTTGAGCGTTAAAAAGCCTGACGGGGATGATGAAGTTCGCGAGCTTCTTATAAATAATACAACTTTGTTTTTAGGACTCAACCTAGCTGGCATTCAAGAAGGAGAATATACGTTCTTAGGGCTGCCTCTTCGTATATATGCGGATGGAGCACCAGCTAGAGTGATACTGATTAGAGAATAATTGGATTGATACTGATAATAATTCTAGTAAGTGCAGTCCACGAAATAAAAAATCATATTGTGATTTTAGATTAATTTTTATGTAGAATTCAGGTAAAACATGTTGAAATGGAACTGTTGAAAAGTGAATTTCTTTCCGCCTTGAATTTTTGTTTTTATTTTTATTTTCCTATCTTTTTTAAGGTTTAAGCTTTAATTATCTGATCTCATTATTTTTTTATATCTTTATATTTATTTCTTCACTTATTTATTCTTGAAATTTACTTTTCAACGGTCCAGTTCTTTAGGAGATTTGCAACTTTTAATTTGCAGTTACTGGTCGGTTCAAATTTATTTCAGACTAGCAGTCACTGAAACAAAGTGGGGTTTATATATTTGCTGCTGGAGCCTTTAATTTAAGTGTAGATGTATCTCCAAGGTACTCTGATTGATTTATGTTTCTATAACTTTCAAACTGCTCATAATATTGAGCACGTTCGATCAATCCTTTGAATATTTCCTCCATTGTATTCACCTCTATTCCCAAAAACTACCCCAGTACTTATTAATCTCAGCCTAGCAGGTTGAAAGTATTCTTCGTAGGGTTTCAAAAAAAAGTTTTAGCTCTAAGCTATCGAAGTTGAATACTTTTTCAGAAAACGTTCAAAAAATATATGTAATAATAAATGTTAACAGGAGAGCTTGTTATCATAAGAGCTATAATTTAATATTATTAATACTTTTTTGACATCTACAAGCTGTTCTCTTAGCTTTTTTAATTAATCAATTTCTTTTATATTGGCTATTTAAGAGTAGTAAACCGTGAAAACTTTCTTTTTCCAATAATTGAGTTTGCCAATGTCCAACGTAAATCTCTTATCTATCTCTTATCTATCTGTTTTTCTCTATTTACTCATAAATATCTGACTTTTCAGGTCTGCATCCGGAAACTGGTAATCTCTTCCAGGAAACTATCGATTAATTCGTAATGTCCTCTTTCGTATCTTGCCAGCATCTCAAAGAACTTTTTCAGATCTTCATTTTCTACTTTTTTTGCAACTTCTGTATAAAAATCTTCGCTCTTTCTTTCATGCCTGAGGGCTCCAAGAAGGATGCCTGCATCTCCAAGCGTAATTTCTCCACCTTTTATACTACCTATATCAAATTCAGGAGTGAAAGACTGGCCACTTGGAATTCCTATACTGGTTACAGGCAGTTCTTTCTTATCCCGATACTCTTCAAGATATCTAAGATGTTTTATCTCTTCATTTGCCAGATGTTCGTAAAGCTCCTTAAATTTAGGGCTGTCCATTAAAGCAGCTTTACTCAGGTAAAAGTCCTCTGCTTCTTTTTCTCTCTCGATTGCTAGAGCTACAGCTTCTTCAATTCCTTTAAGATTTTTTACTTCCTCTATCACATTTTGATACTCGCTTTTCATATCTCTTCCCCCTTTATGACATTTTATCTCTCAGATTTTTCATCTTTAAGGTTTCCTAACTTCTTCTTTAACTTTCTTTTTTCGTTCCTTTATCTTCAAGATTACATCTTCAGAAGGTATCTCAAGCCCAAATATGCCATATATATCATAGGGACTTGCAAGTACAATGATTTTTTCCATCTGGGCAAGTTTTTCTGAGTTTGTAACATCTACTTCACGCATACTGAGTTCAAAGGCTTTACCATTAGGTGCAGATGTTTTCACACTTCCTCTTTTCTGGTCTACAGGCAGGATGAAAATAGGTGTATTTCCTTTTGCAGTCTGAGATACCGCATTTGTAACAAGAGTGTCTGCGATTCCATAAACGATTTTTGCCACTGTATTAGCAGTCGCAGGTGCTATCAGCAGAAAATCGTAGTATCCCATTTGAAGCGGACCTGCAATGAAAGGGGAATTAGGACCAGCATCTACTTTAAAATTGGGAAAATCTTTCTGGATATTGTCCCACAAGTGATACCATTTCATTACGGTTTCGCCCTCTTTGGACAGAAAAACCATTGTTTCGACCCCTGTTTTCATCTTAATATCAACCAGAATGCTGTACGTCTCAATCATCTGGTCGCCCGAACCTGTTATCCCCCATGCTATTCTTTTGATTTTCTTATTTAATGGTTCTACCAAAATAACTCCTCCTCAAGTAATTTTGTCAAATTAAGGATTTTTCTATTTTGATTAATCTGAAATATAAAATATTCTTAGTTATCTATTTAATTTTAAAGTTTACATCTTGACTTCATCTTTTGGTTTTTCAGGTTTTGGGGACTCGAATTCTCTTTCTATGGAAGCATTTTTTATAAATTGAGCTGTCTGGATAAGTTTTTTTAAGGTTCTTCTTAGGCTTCTCATACCTTCGGAATCTTCTGAAACACCTTCGGCTCCTTTGTCCTTTGACCAAAATGTTCCTCCCATGTTAGCCCCAAAAGAACCTCCTCCCACAGGTATCATTTCATTAATCACATAAAAGTTCAGGATGGTCTGGATTGCAGGTTCCTGTCCACCGATCCTGTCTCCTCCATCTGCGATTCCCATTCCCACCTTATTCAAAAAAACTTTAGGGTCTTTGGCAACCACGGCTCTACATCTATCCATTATTGTTTTAGTCTGGGCGCTCAGTGTTCCCTGATAAACCGGAGTTCCAATAATCCATGCATCTGCCCAAATCATTTTGTCATAAAGTTCAGCTGAGATATCATCTTTGTGAATGCAGCCTTCTTTTGTTCTTATACAGGAGTCGCAGTGAATACAAAAATTTAGTTTTTTTCCTTTGGAAGAAAAATATTTAGTTTCTGCACCATATTTTTCTTCTGCGATTTTCAGCGCTTCTCGGACTATAAAGTCAGTTGCCATATTCCTGGGACTTCCTGATATTCCGAGAATCTTTATCGTTTTAGCCTCATTATTTTGCATGTCCCCTCCAAATTGCAAGTAAAAATTACGTCTCTACTTGAATATATCTATATGCTGGTATACTTCTTAGACAAATTATTTTATGCATGGTATTTTTATCTAATCTTTAAATTTCTTTGCCTTTGTCAATCAGGTCCCCTATATTAGTTGACAATTAAGTCTGATAAAAAGACTATTTATGTATATATTGTAATATTTTTCCTTTTTTAAAAAACAATCTGCTCTCTATATATAGGTTGAAGGCATGTGCCGAAAAATTAATATGTACGCACAAAGGCCCAAGCAGCTATGAGTTTTGAAAAACAGAAACTTATATGTTTTCTTTAAATGTTAATTCTAAAATTTCAATAAACAGGGTGAGGAACAAAAAATAATGTCGCTACTTGACATCTAATTGTGATCAAAAAAACGCTACTTGACATCTAATTGTAAGCTAAAAAACTTATCAGTATAATAAATGGCATTGTTACTCAAATATATCTAGTTCTTTATTTCTGTATTTCATCAATGGAATAACCGAGTACTTTAGCATTTCAAGACTCTTCGTATAACACTTTGTCTTTCTTCTCAACCTTGCCAAAAAGTGCCTCAATATGCTGTTATATCCCTCAACTGTAAATGTTTCTGCTTTTGATTGAGTATGAATCGTTTCTGGAAGAAACTCTGCATATGCCCTCCAGTAATCGGTCATCACTTCTCCAATCTCTTTTTTCTTCAATTTTTCCCAGAATAGTTTTCCAGTTTCCGTTCCTCTGCTACCAAAAGAGCAGTTGATGAACTTTTTCCCAACTCTATCAACAGCAATCCAGATCCAGCAATATTTTTTTGTTACCTATGTAAGTGTGCATTTCATCTATTTCAACAATAGATATCTCATTTTCACTTTTTAGGTCCTCTAACTCCTGACCAAATTTCTTTATCCATCTTTGGACAGAAACATGACTCACCCCTAAAACTCTTCCTATTGAACGAAAGCCCAATCCTTCAAGGTAAAGTTGTAAAGCCTGTTTTTTAACAGAGGCGGAAAAAGCAGTTGATTTTAACTCTACTGTATAGTTATATCCACAATCATGGCATTTGTAGCGTTGACGCCCACCAACTATACCGTTCTTTTTGTGACTGGAACTATTGCATCTGGGGCAGTTCATGAAGAAATATACTTTCTAAGAAATATACTTTCTAATAGTATATAACTATGTTTAAGTATCAATGCCTAATAAATATCTTTATCAAATTTCAAAAAAATACAGATATTTATATTGTTTTATTCTAAAAACTCCTTTTGTTAAAAAATCGGATTCTCGTTATTTACTATATACTCTAAAAGTCCACTATACAAAGTATAAGAACTTAAAGTTCACTTTAAAGCAGTCAACTTTTAAATCTTATTTTAATATGTTCGGAAAATAAATTGGATTGAATCTCAGTTAATGAACTGAGAGTTTTCCAATTAATAATATTTCTTATCCACAGTTTTCAATTCTATTGTTATTAGTGTTTACATTAGTTTCTTTTGTATTTAAGTGTACTACTGCAGGAGCAGATAAGTCATGGAAATAGTTGCCGGAAGCTTCTATATTTCTAAGAGTTCCCTGTAATTCTAAACCTGCGTATCCACCGCCAGATGTAGTACATTCATTGTTTTTCATGACTCCGTCGGTAACGGAATCGAACCGAACAGATGAATTAGTCCGGTTAATAAATTTACAATTCTTAACTGTGATGCCATTTACATGATAGGCATATACACCATCATGACCACATTTGTTTACAGTTACTGTGTCTATCACTACATTGCTGGATTGTGAAATAAGCATGGCATCGTTACATCCGTTCTGGAACGTAACATCCTGAATTGTTAATCCATTGCAGTTTACTATAGTTGCCATGTTATAACAGGAGGTTCCAAGCCTGACACTAGAATAATAGTCGGACTGGCTGCCATCAACAGTTATGCCTTTTATTGTAACATCGCTTGCAGAACTGCCTCTGATCATAAGCATGGCTTTCTTTTCTGTAATACTGCTCTCACGCCCACCCCAGACTGATAGTCCTGCGGCAAGCTTAATCTTTGTACCTGAATCTCCTTCAAGGATGGTGTTGCTGCCTATCCGAAGAGAATCGCTTATATCATATGTGAATGGGCCTTTAAGGTGGACAGTTGTGCCCGGGTTCTCTGCGGCAAATTCAAGCGCCTGGTTAATCTGGACGTCATCGGCTTTTCCATCACATTTATAGTCTCCACTTCCGTCTCCGGCAACAGTTACCACCTTTGAACTCTGTGTACTCGGGGCGCCTAACGCAGCCGGTACGGTTGTTAAAATAAGGCATGTTACCAGGAATAGGGTTCCTAGTTGTCTTTTTTGCATCGTATCACCTTTGGGTTGGATTTTTATAGGGATTTAAGTGAAATCAAAACATATACAGTAAGGTACTTCTTTCCCAAACATCACTCAAAATTCCATATTACGTACTCGTAATACTTACTTTTCCGAACGAATCTAATCAGGTAGGGATTTTCGAATTCTTCAATAGAATTCCCTGATCAGGTCGGCTCTATACGGATATTTAAGATTCCTATTACGTCTGCGTAATATTTTTCGAACCTATCCAATTCGGTTCTCTGCGATTTAGTGGGGCGGACACGTTGCACACAGAGTCTCCACTCTCCAATCACTTATAGGGATTAGTCACTGGAGGTGGCCGGAAACTAGAAGTTTTGGCTTCTATAAATCAAAACTTATTACTGACTACAGAATAGCATCCTTCTGGTCAATACCTTCCGTTTATTTCTCACGGCCTTTAGCCACAAGTCAACTCTCCTTTTTTAAAAAGTTTTCATTCACCATTGTTGAATTCTTGAGTTGACATACTTGGTTATGTGATCCTATTATAAAATATTTTTGGTATTTTACTAATTAAATTTTTGATAGTCTCTGCTGTTAAAAATTAACTCCGGTTTTTTATATAGCGGTCACGTGGAATTTTTAAAAATCTATTAAAATAATGTCATTTAACAATATTAAATAGTATCTTCTCATGTTTAAAAAATATTTATGTTTAAAATTAAGTGCAGTTTTCATAAAAAAGCTCTAAATTCAAAATATATTGTGATCTTAAATAATACATTGTAGTTTTATATATTCTATTGTAGTTTTATATATTCTATTGAAATCTTATATCTACACCGTATGCCTAAAAATGTCTTTAATTGCCATGACAATAGTAATAGAAAAAATAAACATCTGAATTTTTATCTTTTTTGCTGAGGTCCCTTGACATCATTTTGTCAGTTTGCTTTATACATTTTTTGCTAAGAATAATTACGAAAAGTTTTTTAACTTTTTTTTGTCCAGTCCTGTATAGAAAAATCACGGAGAAGGTCTAAGCCTCTTCTAAGATCTCTGCAGATTATATTCTACCTTCAATCTAGAAAATCCTCCGCACATTACTTTTTTCAATATAAATCTTTTGCTAGATTTTAAATGAATAATTTTCTTTAAAAAAGATTCATCTAATTCTACTGTTCTAAGCTATTATAACTTAAGATTGTGGTTGGCAATGCCAGTTTCTAAAATATATCCTGAAGGTTTATTATCTTTTTTGTATGGTTTATGCTTGCTAATAATTTAAGTACAGGGAAATACAAAAAAGATATTTTCATTAAACTTATTTTATATAACATGATTAATACAGTTAATTATATATAGACTTCTAAATACTGTTATGTGAATTTAGTGAAGGTTTAATGATTAATATCTATTGCAATGGATATTAATTCTCATTCAAGTAAAATATATTCGGGACAAAAAAGACCCATTTATCCAATATACAGTAATTTGGAGTAATTTAAAATGAAGTTCGGAATCGAATTTGTGCCGGGCGATCCAGCCTTAAAGATCGCTTATTATGCAAAGCTCTCAGAACAGCAGGGATTCGACTATGTCTGGATCACTGACCACTATAATAACCGTGATGTGTACTCTACTCTTACCGTTCTCGCTCTGAACACAAACAGTATCAAGCTCGGTTCCGGTGTTACAAACTCCTACACCAGAAACCCTGCTATTACTGCATCCAGCATTGCCTCAATTTCTGAAATTTCAGGTGGCAGAGCAGTTCTTGGTCTTGGACCCGGAGACAAGGCAACCTTTGATGCCATGGGCATTGCATGGGAGAAGCCTCTTGCAACCACCAAAGAAGCAATCCACGCAATTAAAGATTTCATCTCTGGTAAGAAGGTTTCAATGGATGGAGAAATGGTTAAGTTTGCAGGTGCAAAACTGGCTTTTAAAGTTGGAAATATCCCTATTTACATGGGCGCACAGGGCCCCAAGATGCTCGAACTTGCCGGTGAGATCGCAGATGGTGTCCTTATTAATGCTTCCCATCCAAAGGACTTCAAAGTTGCTGTCGAACAGATTAGAAAAGGAGCTGAAAAAGCAGGTCGTGACCCAAGCGAAGTTGATGTTGCAGCATATGCCTCTTTCTCAATTGATAAAGATCCTGTAAAAGCAGTCAATGCCGCAAAAGTAGTGGTTGCTTTCATTGTTGCAGGTTCTCCTAATCTTGTTCTTGAACGCCATGGAATTCCAGTTGAAGCAAAGAGTCAGATTGGTGCAGCAATTGCCAAAGGAGACTTCGGATCTCTTATGGGTGGACTTGTAACTCCTCAAATGATCGAGGCCTTTTCCATTTGTGGAACTCCTGAGGACTGTATGAAGAGGATCAAGGATCTTGAAGCAATTGGAGTTACCCAGGTTGTTGCCGGATCTCCGATTGGTCCAGACAAAGAAAAATCAATAAAGCTTATAGGTAAAGAAATCATTGCAAAGATGTAATTTTATTACATCTTATTATATTTTTCAATTTTTTTTCATTGTTTTTAAAATATCTTACTTTCAGGCAAGCAAATAAGTGTGGGAGGGAACTATTTGCCACCAAAGATTGCAGAAGTCATTGACTATGACGTATGTGCAGCCTGCGGTGCATGCGAGGCCGTATGTCCTATAGGGGCTGTAACTGTAAAAAAGGCGGCAGAAATTCGTGATCCAAAAGATCTGAGTCTGTACAAAAAGGGGCTGGATATCTGGTATGTGAAGGTTGTTTAACCTGCAGACGAATTTGTCCAGTAGTAGATGGCTTCATTGAGAATGAACTTGCAAATGTGCATAAGTTTTTTGCCGTAAAGTCTAAGGACAATGCCGACAGTCAAGATGGAGGAGTAACCACTGGAATCCTTAAATCCCTTTTAAAACAGGGTAAAATTGACTGTGCCATTGGCGTTACCATGAATGAAAAATGGGAATCTGAAGTCGTTCTGTTGACAAACGCTGAAGATGTTGATAAAGTAAAAGGAACAAAGTATACTTCCGACCCGATTATTGCAGCTCTCAGGGAAGCCTTTGAAAAATACGATAAGATTGCAGTTGTAGGGGTGCCATGCCAGGCTCATGCTTCACGTTTGATAAGGGAAAATGTAAATGAAAAAATTGTGCTTATCATCGGGTTGTTGTGTATGGAAAGCTTCCATCACGACGTAATGCTTGATAAAATAATCCCGGAGATTCTGAAAGTCAAGATTGAAGATGTCAAAAAGATGGAGTTCACTAAAGGTAAATTCTGGGTCTACACCACTGACGGTGAGGTTCATTCCGTTCCTATTAAGGACGTAGCTAAATATGCCCGAAATCCCTGCCATAACTGCTGTGACTACACTTCAGTCTTTGCAGATATCTCTGTAGGCTCAGTTGGAGCTCCAGATGGATGGAATTCTGTCTTTATAAGGACAGAGACTGGAGAGAAATACTTTGATATGGTTCGTGAAGAAATGGAGATCATGGAAGATCCCAAGCCTGGTCTCGAACTTGTCGGAAAGCTTATTGATATGAAACGCAAAAATAATGCTGAGCACTTTAAAGAAGTCTGCACAAAGTTTAGTTTTGAAGTCGGAATACGTAACGAAACGGTTTGAAATTATAATCTATTAAAATAATAACAAAATAATATTTGAGGTTGGGATTCTAGATGGTACGAGCTTTTTATATTGGACGTTTTCAACCGTATCATTTCGGGCACCATACTATCATTAAGCAGATTGCGGAAGAAGTTGACGAATTGGTTATAGGTATAGGAAGTGCTCAGAAAAGTCACGAACCTACTGATCCGTTTACAGCAGGAGAAAGAGTTTTGATGCTGTATAATGTGCTTGAAAATCTACCAATCCGACACTATGTCCTTCCTATTGAAGATATCAGGTACAACTCTATCTGGGTTCGTCACGTTGCGTCCAGGACACCTAATTTTGAAGTAGTTTACTCAAATAATCCGCTGGTTATTCAGCTCTTCAGGGAAGCCGGATTTTGCGTAAAAGAATCTCCTCTTTATATTCGGGAAAGATACTCAGGAACGGAAATTCGGAGACGGATGATTTCAGGGGAAAAATGGGAACACCTTGTTCCAAAGCCTGTCGTTGAAGTTATTAAGGAAATAGACGGAGTAACTCGCCTTAAAAATGTTTCCTCAAGCGATAATAATTCTTCGTTGTGATATCTTTTATAATTTAATACGAAACAAGTCTTTTCTATTTCTTTTTCATCCTTCTTTTTGTCTTCCTCTCAAAAATATCTGACTTTGATTAATACTTGACTCAGTCTTTTTTCCTTGAATGATTTAGTTTTTCTTCTATTCATTCTGATTTTTCTTTCCTGTACTTGTGCAGGGCTACCTCAATGCTGCTATATAGGTCTCTCTCATCAAAAGGTTTTATAATATAACCGAAAGGTTCGGTTTTCTTTGCCCTCTCAAGAATCTTATTATCAGAATAAGCAGTCAGGTAAACGACAGGAATATCAAGCTTTTCCCTGATCTCGTTTGCAGCTTCTACGCCGTCCATATCACCTTTTAACATTATATCCATAAGTACGACATCAGGAAATGTGCTCTCTGCCTTGCTAATGGCATCCTCTCCAGAAGAGGCTACTCCTGTGACCGTGTACCCCAAACTCTTTAACATTTTCTTTATGCCCATTGCAACGATATGCTCGTCCTCAACAACCAGAATTCTACCTTCTGCCTTTTTTCTGTCTTCCACCATTTCTCACACCTTATTTATCTTCATCTCCTGAAAAACTAATCTTAAATTCTGTTCCTCTACTCCTGTCAAGTTTGATATTTCCTTCTATCTGATCCACAAGTGTTGTCACCAGTTGTAGTCCCAGGGAAGTTGTATTCCTAAAGTCCAGCGTTTCAGGGAATCCCTTTCCGTTATCTCTTACTATAAGAGTTAACTTATCCTTATTATTCCGTTCTTTACTTTTAAGGTTAGTTTTTTCATTATTTAGATTCCCTGCTTTTTCAATTCCAGAATCCTCAGGTTCTTTTTCATGCCAAATCGGATCTTTTTTACTTCTGTGCAACTCAATGTAAATCTCTCCTTCTTTTTCTCCGGTAAAGGCATGTTTCAAAGAATTTAAGACCAGCTCATTGATAATTATTCCTAGGGGAACTGCTGTATCCATTCCCAGAAAAATTTTTTCAACGTCAAGTTTTAGGCTTACTTTATTATTATCCAGGGAATAAGATTGGAACAGGGAACCTGCAAGATCATTAATATAATCTGCAAAATCCACACTTACCATATCCTCTGACTGATAAAGTTTTTCGTGGATCAAAGCCATTGATTTTACTCTATGCTGGCTGTTCCTGAAAGCTTCTATTACATCCTTGTCCGTAAAATTTCCAGACTCAAGATATAGAAGCGTAGAAATTACCTGCAAATTATTCTTGATACGGTGATGGATTTCTTTTTTGCGAATTTCTTCCATTTGGAGAAGCGCATCCTCGGCTTTTTTATGCTTGGTTATATCCAGGATAATCCCCTGAAGATAGATTTCTCCTTCTTCATTGCGCTGGATAACTGTTCTTTCGTCAACCCAGCGAACCTCTCCTGATCTTGTGAGAATTCTATATTCTGAGGTATAATCTGCACATCCCGCTTCAACATGCATTTTAATCTCAGTATTTATCTTTTTCAGATCTTCGGGATGTACAATGTCCCCATAAAGAATTCTTTTTGAGGTAAAATCCTCTACATCATAACCCAACCGAGTAATATTTTCAGAAACAAACTCTGCAGGCCACATGGGTTCATATTTCCACAGAAACACAATTACAGGACTTGTATTAACAACCCTTTCTAGATCTTCCTTAAGCTTGTTGGAATGCTCAAGTTCTTTTGCATAAGCCAGAAGAGCTTTTTCTGCTTCTATGCGCTGAGCGGTAATCATATCAAGAGCCTGACGTGTCTCTTCAATTCCGTCCGTAAGCAACTTGAAATCGCCCTTCCCATGGATACTGATAGACCGCTTAAAATTATTCTGCTGAAATGCTGTAAGGACTGCATTTGAATCATCGATAATACTATTTAAGGTTTCAGAAAATTTATCAAGTGTATTTCCAAGTTCCCTAAACTCTCCCTGCACATCTGCATTTACTCTTTCTTTTAATTCCCCTTTTGCAAGTGCACTGGTCACTCTTATTGTTTCTCTGATAGGAATAATTACAGCTTTAAGGATTTCATTCAAGCCTATAGGGATCTCTCTGAAATCAATTTCCACGTTCGTGTCCGCTCTGACATCGAGTTTTCCTTTAACCGCATCTTGAGCAATATTCTTGAAGTCCTTAACGATTTTATCTATAGGTTTTGTGATAGAGCAGGCAATCATGTAAGCAAGAGCTGCCATAAATAGTATGGAAATTGCAGAAATAATCAGAAGCTTATTCCGAAGATCAAGAACACCTGCAAGCATTTCTTGTTTTGGAATTACAAGAACAAAGGCTAGGTTCCCGGTTTTCACAGGTTCATAAAACATTACAACAGTTTTACCTGTGGTAGAGTCTTTCCCTTCTGTATATCCTCCAATTCCTTTTTTTATGTCATCTGCGGCTTTCGATATTTCTTTTGAATTTAACTCGTAGAGGCTTTTTTTCCCTATCCAATCCTTACGCGTGGGGTGAGAAAGGAAAACACCTGTATTGTTTACCATGAAAGCGTATCCAGTTTCAAAAGCCTTTACCTTGCTTACTGTCTCATCCATGTAATCAAGAGGAACATCTACTCCAGCTATACCCACAAATTTTCCGTTCTTGAAAATTGGAGAAACCTGGCTAACCATAAATACGCCTTCATAAAAGCACGGCCCGGTTACGACATCATTGCCTTTTTCTTTAGGCAATTGATAATAATCCCAGGACTTATAATGAAGAAGAGGTGCAACAGTGATGGACCCATTCATCCTATTACAATAAGGAACAAATCTGCCAGTTGCATCATATCCTGAAGCATTAACGTATTCCGCATCTTTTCCATCAAAAGCATTCGGCTCGTATGCCACGTAAGTTCCTATAAGGTTCGGATTTTTCTCGAGGACATTTCTAAGGATGCCTATTACTTCAGTTCGATTCGAAGCATTGTAATTTTCCATTGTAAGAGAAAGCGTTTTTGCAATTACACTATTTGCTTTCATATCAACATCAAAGTGATTTGCATAACTGCTTGCCATTTCAGTTGATTTTTGATAAGCCAGTATTTCTTCCTGAGAAGTGACCGTATTGATAATTATAGCTGTAGAGACTGTAAGAACCAGAAAAACCCCCGCAACTATATAAATAACCAGCTTTGATTTAAGGGGGAAATTTTTAGATTTCATAGTCAAAACTCCAGCCAGTTATATTGAAGAGATTGAAGGTTTGTTTCTTTTCTGGCTGTAAAACCAACAGGCTTCAGACTTTGATCACTTCTTGAGCTAATTCTTTATAATATGCAAAAAGTTCCCGCCCCCAGCAAATAGCACTGCCATCGAAACTCATTACTTTCTTGTGATCATATTTTCCTTGCTTATTAAAAAGGCAGAGATACATGAACTTTTCAGTAACAGCAATAGTTGGAAGCTGCAGTTTTTCTTCGCAGACCTTAAAAACTGTGTTCTAGGAATTGAGAAGTATTTCTAGTTCATCCTTACAATCGTCTTTGAGTCTTTCAAATACGGCTTTTGTAATCACGATTTCTATTTTAGCTCCGCTTTTTGCAAGCTTGGAATATAGTGACGGGTATAAAGGATGGTAATAAGAAATTGAACTCAGGATGCATCTGGACTTTATCAGATTCTCGGTAAACTCCCTTGGAAGATCGAATAGGTGGTTCAGGTCTGGTTCAATTACCATACACTCTCCTAGTTCTCCAAGTCGCATAAACTGATCATGCGGTATGACGTTTGTGTCCCTGCTTGCCCAGTATTCCTTATTTTCCTCGATGACTTCAAGTGTATTGAGAAGAGGAAGCATATTTCCTACGACAAGCTTTCCAATCCCGGAAAGCATATAAGTATCTTCTTTCTGGAGAATCAAGTCCTGCTTTTTAAGGATTTTAATTTGAGGCATCATTGCCTTTGAAGTAACATTAAGAGAGGTTTTTATTTGCTCAATATTTCTGGGACCTTCCATAAGCAGGAGAAGGAGATTTTTTCTTTTTTCAGAAAGCCAGATTGTATCACATAAAGATGAAATCATTGCTACGACTTATTTATAGAGAGCACTTTTATTAAAAGATTATGTTATTCACAATAATATATTAAAATATTTGATTTTATAACGGATTATAACTCTTTATATTATTGACTTGAAATTTTAACAATTCTTCGTAAGCTCTTGCAACAAAAGTCGACTAATAAAAACCTGAATACAGAAAAGATGGTAAAACCAAAAAATTTAAGCCTTTCTTAGGAATGTTATCTAAGTATATCCTGATATATCCTGAGAAAGGCTGGAGGTCTCTATTTTTTTATAGGAGGTCTGTATCTTTTTTCTGCATATTCATAACTATAGGCTTTTTTTCTTTAAGCGATCTGCTTTCTAAATAGATTGCAGGAATTGATCTTTATATCCGGTAAGTTTTCGATATTCATTTTAGCTTCTTGGGTTTAGAACTTGGATACAAATGTTCTGGCCTGCCAAAGGGCTATTATCGCTAGAACTAAGATCAAGACCATCCAAATAATTTTTGCTTCTGGTATGAAGGAATTTGCCCAATAAGCATTATAGGCTGCCATAGCCGTTGCTGTCTGCGTCATATTTTCCCTCTTTGAATTATAGACTCATAAGGCAGGCATCGGATGCCCGTCCTCTCCCAAAATCGGTTATCAAATACCTGTGCAGAAGGAATCTTTTTTTGTAGATTCCTTCTTCATCGACTTTCTGCTCTACATCCTTGAGCATACCTCCAGAAGCCAGCTCAAGAATGTCAAAATTGATGCTGTCTCTCTGAAAATCACTCTTCATGCCGTACTCTTCCTGGATCTTTGAAACGATTTCATAGTTCCAGTATTCACTTCCATCTAAGAAGAGTTCCAGGATCCTGAATTTTATAGGACGATTTTTGCTCATTTCATTCACCTCTCAAGGTTTCAAGTTCACTTGCGTCTTCAGTAAACATGATGAAACTTCCTGCAATACAGAGAATACCGCCTATGAGTATGGTCCAATTTGGAACATCTCCAAAGAATAGGAAAAGGAAGATGATTGCACAAAATCCATAGAGGTTTCCAATACCCTGACCTCTTCCAACCCCTATCAGCGGGAAAGATTTGTACCAGGTAACATAACAGAAACCAAAGGTAATTCCTGCGAAAATCAGGATCAATAATGTTAGAGGTTCGAATGCTTTGAGTGCATACGAATACATCGGAAAACCGACGATTGCAAGAATCGGTATAATAATAATCCACCAGATTATGTTCTCGCCAAGGAAACGAAGAGTCAATCCGACATCTGGTTCTGCTATATCAAGCCCTTTACCTGCAATTGCACCTTCAATACCCCATCCGGCAGCAGCCATCAGACCTCCGATGTATCCTATCCATGGGACGTTTCCTGAAGAAAGTTCAGTAAAAAGTCCACCACCATATATCGAAATACCTCCAAGAACGATAACTGCAATACCGATTGCTGCCCTTTTTGAGATCTTTTCTCCATACCAGTAATAAGCAAGAATCGAGCCTACAACAGGGTAAAGAAGGCCTGCAACAGCTGCAAATGATCCCCCTATAAAGCCCATAGCAATAAAAGAACCCAGAATTGCCATAGGACCACCGAATATAGAGGCAAGGAAGAACCACTTGGAACAAGGGTGAAATTCCTTAAGAGTTCTTACGAGTTCTCCATATTTTCCAAGTACTCCGTTCCAGAGCATAAGTGCCAGCATTACAGCTAACGCATTAAAGGCAGTAATGAGTACGGCAGTTACAACAAGGGATACGCCATCTCCACTTGTTTTTGCAATAGCACTACTCATTTCATCGAAAGGATTAAGCACCCAGACAACAGTTCCTGGCAGATACCATATACCCCAGAATACGGCACAGAAAAGGGCCCACATATACCCTTTGCTGATTTTTCGTTTACTCTCCTGTTTTTTTAAAGTTTTTAAATCCACAAAAGTTCCCTCCATTTTTCAGAATACTACTGAAATCCCTAATGGCAGGGGGCTTTCAGCTCAATTCCATAGTATGAAAGTGTAGCTCAAAAGTTTTTTGTGGTTTTAGATCTTTGGAAATATTTTATATATTTCATTTTAACTGTTTTTTAGCTGCTTTTAAGGTTAAATTTAATTTGCCATTTTTATAACACTTAGCCATTTAAATTTTTAATAATCTTTTTTATAATGCCATTTTTACAGTAATTACATTCTATAATATTTCCATAGATGTAACCTGCAAAAGACTTTATCTGATTTTTCAAATACAGATTACGCAAAACCCACAAAAAATCAAATTTTTGTAGACGATGTATCCAATGAGATTACATTGTCTACAACTTAACTTGCTTCAGGCTAACGCTGCTTTTACCTTACTTACTGCATCGTTTGCACTTTCACCGTAAATATCTGCTCCGATCTTGTCTGCCCAGTCCTGGGTTACTGGTGCTCCTCCGACCATTGTCTTAACCTGGTCCCTGAGTCCAGCTTCCTTCAGCTGTTCCTCTATCTGTATCTGGTTAACCATTGTAGTGGTCATAAGTGCTGAGGATGCAATTACCTGTGGTTTAACTTCCTTTGCCTTTTCAACAAACGTCTTTATAGGCACGTCTCTTCCCAGATCCACCACTTTAAAACCTGCAATTTTCAGCATCGAAGCCAGTATGTCTTTTCCTATCGAGTGGATATCTCCTTCAATCGTTCCGAGAACAACAGTTCCCAGGCTCTTTGTCTGAGACTTTCTCTTTTCCATTTCCGGAGTAATAACCTTTATGCCTTCATTCATCGCTTCCGCTGCTGCAAGCACATGTGGCAAGAACAGTTCCCCCTGTCCAAACTTCTCTCCAACTTCTTCCATACCTGCAGTAAACCCTTTTTCAATAAGTTCAACAGGGTCTATTCCTGCAGCAAGTGCTTCTTCTGCCACTTCTGCTGCTATTTCCCCATCGAACTCTGTAATTGCTTCCTTTGCTTTTGCAATTATTTCTTCTTTATTTGCCATTTTTAGATCTCCTGAATCTCTGAAAATTTAATTACATGCCTCTAAATGCTTTATCAGCCCTGTCCACGACTGCCTGCATATCCTTGAGAATATCTGCATCAATTGGCTTTACCTGGTAGTTTTTAAGAACATCTTCAACCTTCTCGTGTGCAACTGTTGCCAGGTCTTTTGATCCTGCTGCTGCCCAGTCTCCAAACATATGCCTGTCAATAAGCATTGGGTTAGAAGGATAGTCTACAAGCTGTCTGGTCTGTTTCAGGGCAAGGAAATTGTTTCCAATCCCTACCTTCTGGATAGATTCAACTGCAAGAGTTTCTTCAGATACAGGAATTCCCTGCATGGCTTTCTTTACCATGCTAAAAATATCATTATCAATAACAAGCTGTTCCATTGAGAATGTCATTCCAAGCTCAAGCATCCCGGCTCCATAAATTGTGTTTGCACCAGCAAGTGCAGGCAGAAGAGTTGTCATAGTTTTCTCGTGTCCTGCCTGGTTATCCGGGATCTTGGCATCAGACTAAGAACCTGCCACATATGAAGGAAGACCATAGAACTGCGCGAGTTTTGCCACAGCCGCGCTTATCAAACCAAGTTCCGGAGATCCTACAGGCGCAGTACCTTTCTTCAGGTCAAAAGTAGTTGTTGAACTTCCATACCATACTTTGCTTCCTGGAACTGTAAGTTGAGCAAGTACAATTCCCGAAAGAACTTCTGCATTGTGTGTTACAAGAGTTCCTGCCAGGTAAACAGGAGATGATCCACCTGACATTGCCATACTCAGGACGTTAACCGGCATTCCGAAACGGGCACCTTTAATAATGACCTGACATGCATTTACACTGAGTTCTAGAGGGCTGGTTGGGCAGAGGAGCATTGAGAAAATTGGTTTCTTCCTTGCTTCTTCTTCGTCTCCCCCATAGTAGGCTGTTACAATATCCCTGTAATACTCTACATTTTCGCCAACAGGGTCAATGTGATGGTAGTGTTTTGCAGTATTTGCAATTGGAGTAAGTGTTTCGTGTACATCCTGGGCACCCTGGCCTGCAATATCCCTTGCAGAAACAGGCAGTGAGAAATAGTCAATGTTTTCTGCCCAATCACAGAGTTTTGCGATGTCTGCAATATCCTTTTCAACAGAGTCAACCGTTACGTACTTTCCATCCTGGTACTTGCACACCTTTACACCGGTACCAAAACAGGTCCAGTGAACTTTTCCTCCGCATTCTTGGACTGTATTGAACTTTTTGTCTCTGCCCCAAAGAACAAATCTTGACGGTGCAAGCTGAAGAGCTTTTCTTACCAGATATTCCGGAATTTTTACAACGTTTGTTTTCTCATCAACTTCACAACCATTTTCCTTGAAGATCTGTCTTGCTTCAGGGTCAGAAACCTGAATTCCAGGTTCCATCAGAACTTCCATGGTTGCATAGTGAATTGCCTTAAGTTCATCATTCGTAAAAAGGTTTAATTCTACGCCATTAAGTGCATTAAATCCTGCAACTGCATTATTTTTTGCCATTTTTATAACCTCCAAATAAAAGCTGTCCTGAAACAACTTAAATGAGCAGTTCCTTTGCCTTTACGACAGCTTCACTTGCATTTTCGGCATAACAGTCTGCACTGATTACTCCGACTGCAAGCCATTTTCAATTATTTTGAAAGGTTCCAGTTCTCCTTTAGCTATTTCAACTGCAGCAAGTACTGTATCCTTCTTACATGAGAAGACTGCATCAGAAAGTTCCTGAACAAGTCCTCTTTAGTTGCCATTTTTATATTCTATGAATGCCAGAAGCTCTCTTCAATATCTGAAGATAAAAATAGAGTCTGGAACTCAGCCATATTTCTATAGTTTCGGAATTATTTAGCCTAAATCATGTAGGTTTTTCAAAAAAGATGAGAATTGGAATATTGCTTTGTATTTGAATATCCAATGAGATATTGTGAACTTTATAGGCAGGACTCAAACGATGAGATTTTTTAATCGTATTAAAAATTTCAATGAAATTATATCAATTAAGATATATGCTTAAACAATAACAAGTTTCAAATAAGCTATATAAATTTAATTCATTTTCAATAAAAAAAGGGTCTTAATTTTCTTAGTCAAAGAAAGTATGCCTGTGGCATGATTTGAATAGCAACACAGCAGTTATAAATCGCTTGCTCTATTGTTTGATCTGTAAAGTTAAATTCTTATTTCCCAATTTCACTTGATGAAAGAAAGCTTTTTTCTTACCTTGTTAGATAAGCGGATGCTGGACTACAAAAAAGATATATAAACAAAAAGAAATGCTATAGAAAAAACATAGCAAAAGCTTTGACTTTGTAGAAATCTCCATTATTTTATGATATTTTTTACTTATTCATCGCCTATTTGTATTATTTTAGAAGTTTTCTGCAAAGCTCTAAATTTGTAAAAGCGGGGCTTAATGCCTATTTTTAGGATAATATCAGAGTTGACAAATTTTAAAATAATGATTAGATATTTTATTTTAGTAGCTGGATTATTTTTTATGGGATTAGGAGTAGACCTAATCACAAAATCAAATTTGGGGACTTCTCCAATTTCAAGTGTTTCATATGTACTTAGTATGATATTTCCTCTTACATTTGGAGAAACTACTTTTTTAGTAAGCTTTTTGTTTATTCTTATTCAAATATTGATATTAAAAAAAGAGTTTCCAAAAGAACAATATCTTCAGGTGTTGGTGGGTCCAATTTTTGGATTTTTCATAGATTTTGGAATGAATGTATTCTCTTTCATAAATTCAACCTTTTATTCTGAAAAAATCATTCTTTTGTTGATTGGTTACATCATTCTTTCTATAGGAATATATTTAGAAGTTTCAGCCAATGTAATCATAAATCCTGGTGAAGGCTTGGTAAAAACTATTGCCAATAAAACGAAAAAAGAGTTTGGAACTATAAAAGTTATGTTTGATTGTACTTTGGTTCTAAGTGCAGTTGCTATTTCACTTTTTGCTTTTAGTATATATGGTTTGGGAGAAGGAACAGTCATTTCTGCTGTACTTGTAGGATATATTACAAAAATAATTAGTAACATTTTTAAACATTTTTATTTTGCAAAATTGCTTGCTAATTAAAATGAAATATGAATAAATAACCCTTTAAGTTTTTATAACTCAAGTTCTTGAACTATTGTCTTTCTCAAGTTTTCATTTCTGTTGTGAATCCAGGTTATTCCTTTAAGTCCAACAGCAATTTTATTGCTTTGCTCCAGATAATCCAGAATAACCATAAGAGTATTATGATTTACCTGTTTTGGCAACATTTTTTTCAGTTCAGCAACAGTTACAACACTATCAGGGCTATTTTTCAGAGTATCTTCTACCATAAGAATCGTGTTAAGAGTTGGGGAATATGTTTTTTTACCAGAACTTACGGCTTCTGCCACTTCTTTGCCTCCATAAGTTTTCAAATGACTATGATATTTTTTTAGTTATTGTTATATAACAAATATTTATTAGTTAATAACTAACTAATATTTACAAATACTTATTCATTTTGGTGTAAAATTCATAGATTTATTTTAAATTTCTAGTAATGGTTCTTTGCTTTTTTATGTGTGGGTAATTTACATTTATTTCTTACTTTAGAAGTAGCATGTTTTAAATTTCGAATCCGTATGGTGTTGAAACTAAATTCAAGATCGATGTTTTTCAATTTTGGTCAGCCAATAACTGCAAGTTTAAAGAATATGAATCAGTCACTTTTGAAACTTTCTATAAAATAAATTATTTTACTTTCAAATAGTGGAAAATAAAAAGAAATTAAAACTAAAAAGTAGTTAAAAATAGAAAAATTATTTTATCTTACTTTTACGAAACCTTCTCAATAATCTCTTCCAGCGTCAGAAGTTCCTGTTCTCCTGAAACCATATCCCTGAGCGTAAGTTTTCCAGCTTCGAGTTCTTTTTCTCCGACTATGACGACGTAATCGGTATTGATGGTATTTGCATAGGAAAGCTGGGCTTTAAAATTACGTTCCATGAGGTCTATATGGACTGGCACGTATTTTCTTAATTCATTTGCAAAGCCTATTGATTCCAGGTGAACGTCGGGTTTTGATATCAGCATAAGAGTTTTAGGAGCAGGAGGAGTAAGAGGGCAGATCTCCATAATCCGGTCAAAACCGATTCCGAAGCCTGTTGAAGGCACGTCTCCGCCTCCAAAAAGCTGGATAAGCTGGTAAGAGCCGCCTCCACAGACCTGTTTCTGGGCGCCTAGCCCCTCGGCATAGACTTCAAAAACCATACCTGTATAATAGTCAAGCCCGCGGGCAATTCCGAAGTCAAGAGAATAATCTACTCCGTATGCGTCGAGAAGCTTGAGGGTTTTTTCAAAGCTCACAAGTTCAGGGATATTTCCAACGATTTTCTTTACTTCGGGGAGGATATACTTGCCTTCCAGTTTTATCAGGTGGAAAAGGTCGGATTTGAGCTGCTCTTCGGCTCCTATTTCCTCAAGCAGAGCTTCAAGGCCAGCATACTCTTTTTTATCCACAAGCCGCATGACCTTGCTCACGATTTCGGATTCAAGCCCACTCAAAAGCGTACGTATAACTGCAAGGTTTCCTAGCTTCATATCGCCTTTCACTCCAACGGCTTTTAATATGGCATCGGCAAGAGCAATTATCTCGGCATCTGAATCGGACCTTCCGCTTCCTATAAGTTCAACGCCGAACTGCCAGAATTCCCTGAAACGTCCTTTCTGTGGGCGCTCATAACGGAAACAATTCTCAAAATAAAATAATTTTAAAGGCTTCGGAAAAGATTGGAGCTCGTTCACATACAGGCGCATGACAGGAGCAGTAAGTTCAGGCCTAAGGGTCATTTCCCTGCCGCCTTTGTCCGTAAAGTTGTAGAGTTCTCCTATGACTCCTTCCCCTGATTTCAGGGTGAAAAGATCCAGATGTTCAAACGTGGGCGTAATGATTTCACTGTAACCCCATTTGTGGACAATATCTCGCATAACACTTTCCACATATCTTCTCCGGGCAGTATTGGCAGGTAAAAAGTCCCGGGTCCCTCTTGGTTTATTTACTGTCATTTTTAAATGCACCTGATAATCTCAAATTTAAGAAAACTGTTTTAAGGCATAATTTGGAGCTTTTTAGCGTTTCTGGATTGTAGTAGTTAAAAGCAATCTATTTTACTTTTTCGATGCTATCTGAGACCAGTAAAAAATATAGTTTTAGAACCTAATTAATATGTTTGTTCTGTAAAATAAAGTATAATGGATTCTAAAGGGGCAAGTTTTCGCAATCAAATAATTGTAAAGCAAATAAAGGCAAGTTTCAGTTGAATAATTTGATAAGCAGCTTAATATACATGATTCACACTAAATATTTGCGATCAACGTGTCAGAGCAAAGAAGTGTACCTTTAAGGAAGCATCTGCTTGACCTGAAACCCTGCAGACATGGAGGGCTAATTCGGGAAACATCTGAAACTTATAGGATTCCTGAAAGCGAAATTCTTGACTTCAGTGCAAACTTTAATCCTCTGGGAAATCCTTTTGAGTATCCGGAAAGCGGATTGAACTTTGATGAGATTCTTAAAACTAGTTTTGAAAAACTTACTGAATATCCTGATAACAGGTATCCTGAGTTTCGAGAGGCTGCTGCAAATTTTGTAGGGCTTGGAGTAACCCCGGAGAACATAATTCCAGGTAATGGTTCAACAGAAATTATCAGGCTTGTAGTAGAATGTGTTGTTGAAAAAGGTGATATTGTCCTTCTTCCCTGGCCCACTTTCGGAGAATATGAGAAGCAGTGCCGGATTATGGGAGCAAATGTCCAGCACCCAAGCCAGGAAGAAGTAAAAACGCTTTCCGACGAAATTCTGGAAAAAACAAAAATCCTGTTTATATGCAACCCTAATAACCCGACAGGGAAACTCCGTACAAGAGAAGAAATTAAGATCCTTGCTGAACGCTGCACAAAGAATAAAACCCTTCTTTTCGTTGATGAGGCTTTTATTGAACTTTCCGATCCCGCACAAAGCGTTGCAGACCTTGCAGCAAATAACAATTATGTTTTTGTTATGCGTTCCCTTACAAAGGACTTTGCAATTCCGGGAATCAGGATGGGCTTCGGAATAGCTTCCCCTGAAGTAGCTGAAATCCTGGATACTGCCAGGCTTTCCTGGAATCTTGGAACTATTGCAAGCGCTGTAGGTACTAGCCTTCTTAACATCAAAGACGGGATAGACAATCCTTACCTGAAAGAAGCAAGAGTCATGATTAGAGAAGAAGGCGAAAAGCTTAAAGCCAAACTCGACAGCATAAGAGGTTTTACAGCTGGGAAAGTAAATGTAAACTTTATAGTTGTCAATATCAGTAAATTCATGCTTGATTCTACGGAATTAAATAAACGTCTGGCAGCACATGGGATCCTAATTAGGGACTGTTCTTCAATCTATGGTCTTGGAAAAGACTACATAAGAGTTGCAGTTCGGACTGCAGAAGAAAACGACAGGCTGATTTCTGCTATAGGGGATGTTATTACCGAGTGGGGAAAAGAGCAGGCGAAAAACGAACTCCAGCATGTTATCGAGAAAGCTTCTGAAGAAGGCATAGGAGGCAGGAAAACCTGTGAGTACTATCCCTGCCATTTTGAAGGTCAGAACTGTACTTTCTGCTTCTGTCCATTCTATCCCTGTGAAAATGAGCGTACAGGAGGAAAATGGATCGAGAGTTCAAGAGGCGGAAAGATATGGAGCTGCTCTGATTGTCATCTTGTTCACAAGACAGAAACAGCTCAGAAAATCCTTGATTGCCTTATGCAAGAAGGAGATACTGATGAGCTTGTGAAACTAGCCTGGAAGAAAGTAATGGAGCCTATCTTATGATTGTGCCTGA
>CAVSHT010000004.1:0-491472 GCA_963727895.1 uncultured Methanosarcinaceae archaeon
ACGTCAAAAGGGATTTCTTCCTTGGAAGAAGGTTTACCTCTCTTGAAGAACTAAACGGCCAAGTTAACAGTTGGTTAGAAAGAGTAAACTCAACTGTCCATGGAACAACCTATCAAATCCCTCTTGAACGCTTTAAGGAAGAGGACCTGAACCCTCTGGGTCAGGTTCCTCCTTACAAAGTTGTTCAGAAGGAAAACAGAAAGGTCTCCAGAGACTGTTATATTTCATTCCTTGGAAATAAGTATTCTGTTCCTTATAGGTATGCAGGAAGAACTGCAGAGCTTCATATTTTTGAAGGAAAATTAGAGATCTATGTTGATTATGAAAAGATCTGTGAACATGCAATTCTCCCAGGTAACTGCAGAGTTTCAAGGAAAAAGGAACATTTCCAGGGTTTACTGAGTGAGATTCTTAAAGAGAACTCAAAATGCAAGAAAAATTCACAGATTCCGTTGAAATCCTCAGGTCCTGAAGTTGAAAAAAGGTCTCTTGATGTCTATGAAATATTTAGCCAAGGAGGTTTTGAATGAACAACTTCACCTATGAGAGAATTTACAACAATCTTCAATACCTGAAACTGAATACTGTTGAAGAGCTCCTTGACAACTTTCGTGAAATTGCTGCAAGGGACAACAAGACAACAATGGAAGTTCTTGATTATCTATTTGAACAGGAAAAGAAACACAGAGAAGCTGTTGCGATTGAGAGAAGGATGAAAAGTGCAGTTTTTCCTGTTAAAAAGACTCTTGAATAATTCGATTTTGAATTTCAGAAATCCATTGATAAAAACGTAATAGAAGACCTTGCAACCTTGAGATTTGTTCATAATTCAGAGAATGTTGTTTTCCTTGGTCCACCAGGTGTTGGCAAGTCTCACCTTGCAATTGCTCTTGGAATCGAAGCAGTAAAGTAAGGGATTTCGGTTTACTTTACCAATACAGGAAACCTTATTGAAAGGTTGAAAAAAGCAAATCAAGAAGGAATGCTTGAAAAGAAACTCAGGGACTTGATGAAGTATAAAGTGCTGATTATTGATGAAATAGGATATCTTCCATTTGAGGAAGAAGGAGCTCACTGTTTATTTCAGCTAATCTCAAGACGTTATGAAAGGAATTCAATGATCTTAGCATCGAATAAGTCGTATGGAGAATGGGGAGAGATATTCAAGGACCATATAATAGCGGCTGCTGTACTTGATAGGCTTCTCCATCATTCTACGACGATTAATATCAAAGGGGAAAGTTACAGGCTGAAAGAAAGGAAAAAACAGGGTATAAAAACAGGAAATATATACCAGTAATTTTTAACAAGTTCATGAAAAATTGAGTAAACTTTATATCACAAGGTGGGGAAAGTTAATCCGGCCAAAATGGGGAAAAGTAAACCGGCATTGACAATTATGTCCCTAGCAAATATTTTTTGCAACGGAACCACTTGAAGCTATAAATATGGTTAATATAGAAATATTATTTTTGTAACGGAGCCATATGTTATAACTAAGCCTTATTCCAATTTATTAGATATTTGATTTATATATAATAGCACAATTAAAAGAACCCCAATAATAAGTATTCCAAATATAATTATAAGTTCGGTTGAGCCTATCATCGGTTTATCCTCATACTTTTGTTATCTGTGATAAAGATCTAATCCCAAAACCGTACTGAGACTATAAAATTTTCCGTTGGTTATCGATTAAGAAATTATTCTTTCTTAAAATCTCTTAGGACTCGTAACGAAATAACCTATGTAACATACAATTATCTTTGAAATAAATGGTTGAGATTGTTTGCAAAAATACTTGAGTACAATATAAAAACATACCTAAGTTATTTCGTTGCGGGCACTTAGCGAAATCTCATGAAATGGCGAGGAAGGAGGAAGAGATGATACCAGAAGCAATGAAAAAAAGTTTAGCAGAAGATCTTGGTATAAGTGTTGATGATGTGAAGATTTTCTTCGGTATAGCTGAAAAAATCCGAATTCGTCCAGGATTGAATTCAGAAGACATGGAACCTGGTGAAAGTGAATTGTTACTGATGTGGACGAACGGAGAACTTGATGGTATACATGCAAAAAGTGGCAAATAATCAATCGAAATTAATTTTTAGGCTCAGACTATAGTTTTTAGCACAAAATATTAACATATTTCAGACTGACTGCAGCAGGAAGGAAATACTGAGCTTAAAGCTCCAAAAATACAAACGTTTTAGGTCAAAAAGTTCGTATATCTGAACATCCTGCTAAATTAAATTTAGCATTAAAATACTGCTATCTTCAGGCATTTTATGTAAATAAATATATTTTAGAATGTAGCGTGAAAATTTAAAAGCGAAATTATTTTGGGATAAAACAGTGTATACAAACTGTATAAAAAGGTTCAAGAAGAATTAATTATTATTTGTTTACATGGAACTTAAAGAAAAAATATTGATAAGTGCGTTTATAATAGCAATAATTGCTTTTTTGTCACATCTTCAATTGCAAAGGACAAGTTAACAGAATATGAATCACCAAATATGGTTAATGCAAATACTTCAATTGGAGCAAGTACAATATCAACACAATCTATAATTATTGGAGTTCTACCTTCTGTATTTATTGTGATGGGGGGGTTATAATATACCGTAATTGGCCTTAAAATTTTAAAATAATGTGGATAAGAAAACCGTATAATCAAATGTAGTAAAATCAATTATCCGTCTTCCAATTTTTTACTCCATACACAATCAGTATAAAACCAAATATTATAATAATTACTCCAATAAATTGATTAGTATAACCAATGCTTCCCCCAAGTATTACTAAAAAAAGTTCCGTTGCAAAAAATATCTGCTAGGGATATACTAAAATAAAAATGAAATCAAAGATGGTGATATACTATCTAATTCCTTTAAATGGAAACACTTTGTAAGTGAAATTATCTTATTGAATGTGAGATGGTACTTAAAATACCCACTTAGCTATAGAAATTTAAAGGACATGATGGCAGAAAGGGGAGTAGAAGTTGATCACAGTACTATCATGAGATGGGTACATCAATATTCACCTGAAATAGAAAAGAAGGTCAGAAGACATTTAAGACCAACTAATAACTCTTGGAGAGTTGATGAGACTTACGTAAAAGTGAAAGGTGAATGGAAATATTTTTACCGAGCAGTTGACTCAAATGGAGATACAATTGATTTCGTGTTAAGTGCAAAACGAGACCAAGAAGCAGCGAACAGATTCTTCAAAAAAGCTTTGAACTCTAATCATAATCAAATTCCAAGAGTAATAACAGTTGACAAAAATCCAGCTTATCCACCTGCTATAGATAAACTGAAAAATGATAAAATACTACCTATAAACGTAGGCATTCGACAAATCAAGTATTTGAATAACATTATAGAACAAGATCATAGATCCATTAAACGAATAGTTAATCTAATGTTAGGATTTCAGTCTTTTCGATCTGCCAACAAAACTTTAAAAGGAATTGAAGCTATGAATATGGTTAAAAAAGGACAAATCAAAAATTTTAATTATTCTGGTCTTAATGAAGCTAAATATATTAATCAATTATTTAGAATAGTTCTATAATATTGACACATTTTCTTAAATATTTGTACTTTTGTTTATTGATTATGGATTTACATGCTTATTCTGAGATTTTTTGCAAAGGAACCGTTTTTCCACCTCAGTACAGAACTGTGAAGTAGTACCAATACAAAAAATTGATATTGACAACAATGAAACTCAATTGGGGTACATACCATGTTATCAGCTTCTTGCCCCTGAAGTGGACAGCCTTCTAACGCTTGAGCCTACTATTTCTTCAAGAACCATTGCCGAAAGACTTAACATAGGGAAGGATACGGCGCTAAAAGCCAAAAAATACATTAGAGATTCAAGAGCTTCCAGGTATCAAGAAAAAACGCCTGGATTAATATGAACTACTCTCTTCAAAATTTGTACTGTTATTTATTTTTCCAGAAATACACTTCTTTTTCGCAGACAATCTTTAGACTGTTGATTTCATACAAACGATATGCGTACACTTCTTACAAACATTTACACCTATTATCTCATTTTTGTGTCTGCTCCAGTAAAACCAGTATCAGAAGAAAAAAATGACTTGCTACTTATTATTAGCTAGACATGCGTCTGAGAAGACCAGACAGACAGACAAAACAAAAGTATGTTAGTATTCTGTTTTTGTCGCAAGAAGGGGAATTGCCAGCGACCAGCCAGTCAGCCAGAAGAACCGCTGCGATAAATAAGCACGTCTGCTTATAGTATTACAAATGTTTTCATATATAGAATAATATATTATACAGTGTATCACCTAGGTATCAACTCAAACTCGGGAGTGCAAGTTTCACGCACTAACTTTTTATTGCACTCACCCTCCAGATAAAACGCCTTTTCTTCGGGCACTCTCTCTGTTGGGGTTATAGTTTTCCCCAACAGGCAATCCTTGTTTTGAAATATTTTTAAAAACCTAGTTTTAAGGCTCTAGGATGGTTCTGAAAATATGGTAAGTTAATTGCTTACGGCTTAGGAGTTTGAGGCTCTACGGGCAAATTTGGAGCGTTGGTTTCATCCAATGAAATACTGTGACCGAATGTAACCAGGTAACGTATTTTGCAAGATTTATCTCAAAATAGATTTTTTTACTTTATTTTTAATAATTTTATTTTTATATATCATACACTAACCATCTCAAATTTAGACTATTTTCAGTCAATACTTAACTTTAATCTTAGAAGACTTTTTCATTTATTATCAGGATTTCATGAGATCCTTGTTTTTGCTTTCAACCTTCTTTCTGGCTTGTCTGTTACGCAGTGACGGTTTGTTCCGGTCCTGAGAGCCAGGGGGAAAGTTCTTCATCTGGGATTTGTCTTGCGAAAATTAATCTAAGTTCGTTTCTGCCATGATCTGCTTTATCGATGAATATATCATTAGTAGAACATCTTTTTTCAGCTGCCGTGAAAACATCTCGTTTTAGCTTTCTAATATTCTTTGTAGACTCAGGCTGGAACTCTTCAGGCAGATAATTCTCAACGAATTTTTTAAAATCCCTTGAATCCATGATCCTGGAATCTATGTTTGCAAAAGGAGATGCAGCTTTAGGAAGCATGTCCTTATTGTTTTTCATATACTCAACAAGAAAATCAGCGCGAATTTCTGTGATATTTTTAGAAGGAGAAATTAGAGATCGATCAATAAGTTCAGGTTTTAATGTAGTGTTTATTTTAGAGACCATGTCGTTAAGCTTGGTTATTTGTTCAGGAATAGTAGATTCGTGGTCTTCATCATCATAAGAAAAGTCATCAATTCCAAGAATAGTTTCAATTTCTGCAAGTCTTTGAATCGGCCTTATTTCCGAAGTTGCAAGATTAGCATTGAATTTTGTCTTAATTTCTTCCTGGAATTCAAGATCTTCATTAATTAGATATCTTGCAAAACCTTTCAGTGCCTCAATAAAACCTGGATCTGAAAAAAAGTGCATAAACTCTTCAGGTACATAATCAGCGAGGCTCATATAAAGCCTCCTGAGGTCAAACTAGGGTCAAAAAACGGCACGAAAAGTATATAAGCAAAGCTGTACTTGTTATTATTGATCATGTCTTAGTTCTCCTCTATACAGGGGATCTGAGGTTACAAGGTCGAAGCTGTAACCTCAACTAATAATCTTTATTTGTTCTTTTTTGTTATTATTATTCTGGTTCCGTCCGTGTCAATTTCTACCTTTTCTCCTTTTTGCAAGTCGAACTTGTCACGGAGAAATGCAGGCAGATACACAAATACTCGATTTTTTTTATCTTTTAATATTGTCATCTCTGCCATGCATAGACATATAGCTAGACACATATTTAATACTTTTTGTTTTATCAGTAGTTCCTTTTCTTTCTCTTCTTGTCATTTTACAATACCTACTCACTTTTGAGCGCAGCAAAAATAGTAGGAAAAGCAAAAACAAGTTTAAACAGGGATTCTCTGCCTCAAATGGACTCTTCTCCATTCAGCTTCAATGTCTGCGGGAGTTGCAATCATTGATTCTTTACCAGGCCAAGTTATAACAAACAATTCTGGATTTTCACTGTACTGAATTCTTGCTCCATCTCTGAGCATTTGTTTGAAGATGCAATTTCTTCATTCTAGACAGGTCATTACTTGTGGTTTTTCAGTCATGTTCCGTATTCTATGCTGGACTGCTATATTTTGTTTTTGAGATGTTCCCATTTTCATTTTGTTGCGCTCCTCTTTGTATCTGTCATACAATAAAAGAATTGCAAAGTATTTAAGTGTTTGCATCTATATGACAGATACAATATAGAAAAAATTAATCAGGAATCTTTTTTAATTCCTCCTCATTAATCTCTACATATCCACATTTACAAAAAACATTCGGCTTAATAACTTCTCTTTTTCCTTCGGCGTTGGTAAATTTGGACTGAGCTACAGACATGTATCTGCCGCACTTTGGGCAAATCGGACGCGGCTTCTTACCCTTCCCTCTCCAATATGACATATGTGAAGGAGTGTTTTGTTTACGTTCCATGAACTTAAATTAGTGCACACTGTACTTATATATTTGTATCTATAGTACATACACAAGTTTCGACTAAACAGAATTGTTTTTGCTATCATTCTAAGCCATTTTAATACGTTTTTAGAACCTATGATAGGTACTCTCTATCACGGTTTCGCAGAAAACATCATAGAAGACAGGAGAATAAGAGGATATCAAAACCCATAAGTATAGAAATTATAGTTCAGTTGGAAGTATCATTGCTACTAGAATATGTCAAAAACATAACATTCCATTCAAGACAGTTGAGCATTATTTTGAGTCAAAAAATGATGCCTATATATGGATGGATGATTCAGAATCAGTTTGGTAAACGTAACCTGAGTATGACAGATAGATCAGATCTAGCAAAAAAGCGTTACATTTTTTAGTTTTTATTTTGAATAAACTATATTAAGAAAAATATTTCTTTTTAATTTTCATTTCTTTTTGATATTCAGTGTATGAATAAATGATCGTGAACCCTGAAACAAATAGTGCAGGTATAATTATAAAATAAACTGCAAACTCCTTGAAAAAAACACCAAATATAGAAACTATTCCTGCAATCCTGAACAATTTTCCTCCAAGTCTGTTAGTCTTTCTCCAGACTGTGTCACTACTGAGAGTCCAGGGTGTTCTGATTCCTATAAACCAGTTTCTTTCTGCTTTTTCCATAAGAAAACCCACATAATAAAACAACATCCCTGTTCCTATAGGATACAAAACATTCGTGCTGATCTTAGTTCCTGTATTCCAGAGCAAGCCTTGAAGATGAACAAGAACCATAAACAGGACAAGAACAATTATAAATCCGTCATAGTATTTCCTGAATTTTTCTATGTTTTCCTTCAGTGGGTCAATTATGGGAATTGCTAGAAAAAGTATTGTAAGTAAAGTAATCACTATTGGAGTAAAAAAAAGCCCCCAGAGCTTTGACATATAGCCGTTTACTTCTCCCTGAGCATTCCAGTGAGTTGCCATTATCTCAGGAGTCTGTGGGTAAAAATAAATTGATAAGAGATAGGAAAAAAGGGTTAAGCCTATTATTGCGATTGTACTTTTACGCATACAAATTACCTAGTCCTCCCAAATATTTAAAAATGGCTATTTTTTAACTTATGAGGTCTTCCTATATGTGGTTTCTGAGGAGATAGATAATGTTCTACGGATTTCCATAAAACGTTATTAATTTCATGAAATGACATATACGTAAATTTATTATTTCAACATAATATTATTATTGGGATAGGCTCGATATCTAAAAAATAATGCTTTTTTAACTTATGTGAGTATATTATAACATAGTTTCAAAAAAGGTGGAAAACAATGCTAGATGTTGAGAAACTTACAACCCCAGAACTTCTTATATTACATGAAGGACTGATTGATCTTTATTACCAAAGTCAAATTGGAGAATTTGAAAAAGAACAACAGGAAGCAATACAAAGGTTGAAAAATGAGTGTAGGCATGAAATTATAAAAAGAGGAGTAAATATTAAGGAGTAGGTGTATGATTAACGTTGGTAGCTTTTTTGGTTATGTTACAAAAAAATCAGGTGTTGATACTTAAACATAGTTATATACTATTAGAAAGTATATTTCTTCATGAACTGCCCCATATGCAATAGTTCCAGTCACAAAAAGAACGGTATAGTTGGTGGGCTTCAACGCTACAAATGCCATGATTGTGGATATAACTATACAGTAGAGCTAAAATCAACTGCTTTTTCCGCCTCTGTTAAAAGACAGGCTTTACAACTTTACCTTGAAGGATTGGGCTTTCGTTCAATAGGAAGAGTTTTAGGGGTGAGTCATGTTTCTGTCCAAAAATGGATCAAGAAATTTGGTCAGGAGTTAGAGAACCTAAAAAGTGAAAGTGAGATATCTATTGTTGAAATGGATGAGATGCACACTTACATAGGTAACAAAAAAAATATTGCTGGATCTGGATTGCTGTTGATGGAGTTGGGAAAAAGTTCATCAACTGCTCTTTTGGCAGCAGAGGAACGGAAACTGGAAAACTACTCTGGGAAAAATTGAAGAAAAAAGACATTGGAGAAGTGATAACCGATCACTGGAGAGCATATGCAGAGTTTATTCCAGAAAAGAGTCATACTCAATCCAAACAAAAAAGTATACTGTTGAAGGATATAACAGGGTTCTGTTGCAAAAAATCTAGTGCCATGGCAATTTAATTATTGAGCATAATATTTAGTAGCTTCTTGTCAGAGCACAATGATTCTGATCTTTATATGACCAATAACTAAATTTTCAAGACACTCGTTTATTTTGTTACAGTTACTAAGTATAACCAGTTCGATTTCAAGCATCTGTTCTAAAAGTTCACTTTTGATATAATCATACTGTAAGCCAATGTTAACAAGCCGTTTGTATGTGATATCATCTACATATGCAATGTTTAACCTTTTTAACACATTAGCTATCGCAGTTTCTATCGTTTTGTTTTCCAGTTTTCAATCCCCGATAATAACTATTTGTTGGTAATTATATATTTTATACTATGCGATATAAACGGGCAAAACTGATAAGTTCAAAAATTTCAAAATAAGCATGTAAATCTATGGACAATGAACAAAAGTCAAAATATTCAAGGAAAATGTATCAATATTACAGAACTATTCCAAATAATTAATCGATTATTGGTATTGTAATAGCAGTTTTGTAAATCAGAATTGCCTATGTGTTTCTTACTTTTTTAGCTCTTAACGAGATACGGTTATCGAAGGGAAAATATAGACCTTTAAAATATCAAGTCTCTAACTAACGATTTCTCAAAACCGTTACATAGTCTTTGGAATGGATATTAACAAAAACACATAGGCAATGTCAAGCGATGCGGGTAATTTTATACGAGTGAACAGAATTGTCTGAAAATTCCAGTTTAATTTGTCATTTTAGAAGGCTTGCCTAAATTTCATTTTTCCACTTGAAATATAGGTAAAAATTGAAGTAGTATATGAACAGAGTATTACAAATTATTAATTATTTATTACTAATTATGTTAATGATCTGAAATGCAATTCCAACTGAAGTTTTCAGGATTTTGAGCTATTTTTGAGTTGGTGCATTTCCATTGCAATATTTTGATGAGTTTTAAAAATTGAGTCGTATCCATTTGAATGGCATCATCATAAGTTTGTAGTTTGTAGACTCAAAATAGACATAATTATTATCAACTTTAAAACAGTATAACTTAGTACACAACAAGTACAAAATTTAAAAAGAGGGAGGCGAGAAAGATGTTTGAAAATCGATACGATATAGCTTA
Source organism: uncultured Methanosarcinaceae archaeon (assembly GCA_963727895.1). Taxonomy (GTDB): domain Archaea; phylum Halobacteriota; class Methanosarcinia; order Methanosarcinales; family Methanosarcinaceae; genus Methanosarcina. Next base: position 9,852 of record CAVSHT010000004.1, read on the forward strand.
TAAACTGTTAATAGCTACATTTCTCCTGATGGCTTTGTATTCAATAATGCATACAGGAGCAGCATCAGGTACAACTCTTATCGGCAGCAACTCAACAGTTTAAAAATATAGAATTTAACTTTGAATTACCTTTTTCCTTTTTTGTTTTGAACAGGCTGAACTTCCAGAAGGGTGCACATGCTTATTCTCAGCCTCTCTATTCACTTATTACTAAAGGGTATGATTTAGTTCAGATTTGTTTTTGAGGCGCTTAGATGGGCTTAGAACCGGGTCCATGTTTTGAACTCTGTTTTTTGCTATTCCATCTAACAATATGATTTTACAGAAACTGAGAAAAGAGAAATTGAAAATCAGTATCTAACAATGGATCTACAAGTTATTAAAACTTTAGAAATCACTGCCAATATTAAATAAATCCAATTCTGAAATAGTTCAATATAATTATTAAGATTGCTCCGAAAATGCCCCCAAATGCGCAAATTATAACGGTAAGTAAGGTAATCGTGATTTTAAGTCCGAGTAAAAATTTTGTTGCAAGTAATGTTAAAATTCCAAGTACTGCATTTATAGCAAGTTGAGTGCCTTCCCGAATGATTACATACAACACAAAAGCTATTAAAACTGCTAAAATCAACGTTGAAAATTCTATAATTATAAACGCCATAAGCTCATTTTTGGAATTTAATTATTTATATGTATCATTAGTATATATGTAACTTTCAGATATTAAAAAATATTTTTATCTGTGTTTTAACTCCTTATTTTCACAGAATGAAGCCATAATACATTGAGTGCTCAAGACATGAATATCTCAGATTAATAAGTTAGGACTTATGCACTTGAAGCACAAAACCAAGAGCATTAAACTCACAACCTAATAAACTTCAAATTTAAACTATGTAGTTTACTATATTTGATTTTGCATCCTGCGTGCGTGAGTCCTAACAAAATCTGAAGAATTTAGTAGAATATTCAAAATTTATTATTTTACAGTTATCATTTTGCTAACTGTCTTTACGCTGTTTAAATAATAGTTTTTAACTGTCAAACTTACTGTATAACTTCCTGCTTTTTTATATATGTGCGTAGGGTTCTTTGCTATAGTTTTTCCTCCGTCACCGAAGGTCCATGACCAATATGTAGGAATGCCAGTGCTTTTATCTGTAAAATATACTTTCAAAGGGGTTTTTCCAGAAACGGGAGATGCAGCAAAGTTTGCGATTAATTTTTGATTCGTTTTTGCGGTTATAAAGGAAGTCTTAGTAAGAGTATCACTTCCACCAGGACCCTTTACGGTCAGTGTCACGTCATAGACCCCAGGCTTTTTGAATGTGTGACCTGCTGTTTCACTTTCAGTACTATAAGTTGTTGCACCACTTTTGATATTGTGGAATTTCCAGGCCCAGCTTGTAACCTTGCCAGTAACATGACCTGTGAATTTATCGTAAAACGGAACTGTTCCAACGGTGGAGGTTACGGTGATACTATTAATCTTTACATTGCCTGTAGCTAAAGCAGTTGGTATTGAAAATAGTATAATTAAAACCAATAAAAGGGAGATATGTTTTTTCATATTCGATGGATACAACAATTAAATATTTAGGACTTACGCGCTTGAAGTAAAAAATCAAATATATTCGGCGTTGTGACTTAGTTAGTATTTTAGACATTTAGGGGTTTAATGTTATTGATTTATAAGTCCAACTGCGTAAGTCCTATAAATATTTGAGACATATGAAGTGCTCTTAAACTGGCTGTAATAATCTTAGAATAAGGGTTATTGCAGCTACAAAAAGAGTGAATATTGAAGTAAGGGAGTGCTTAGGGTCTGAACCCCCATGAAGTGCCTTTCATTTTCTTTTGCATTTTGCCTTGCTCAGATAATTGCAACAATCTAATTTTTGCATAACGAGGATTACAACCAATCTTATCTGCTATTTCTGAAGCCGTGGCTGTTGCTTCTTCTAGACATTCCTTTGCTGCTTTGATAAAATCATCATCGGTGAACTCTTCCACATATTTCCCTTTTGTTCTTGGTTTGTCTTTCGTGTAAATCACCTATTAGTAATAAATTTCAGACTATATAACCTTATGTTAATAATGACATAAGGCATAAGGTATTTATGCAATCAATGCCTAGTATCTTATGCCTAATATGACATAAAACAAAAGGCATAAGATATAAGGAGCACAACAAAATGAAAATGGGAACATCTCAAAAACAAAATATAGCAGTCCAGCATAGAATACGAAACATGAATGAGAAACCACAAGTGATGACCTGTCTAGAATGGAGAAATCATATATTCAAACAAATGCTTAGAGATGAAGCTAGAATTCAATACAGCAAAGAGCCGGAACTGTTTGTGATAACTTGGCCTGGAAAAGAATCAATGATTGCAACTCCTGCAGACATTGAAGCTGAATGGAGAAGAGTTCATTTGAGGCAGGGAATCCCTGCTTAAACTTGTTTTTGCTTTCCCTACTATCTTTTGTTGCGCTTAAAAGTGAGTAGGTGTTTGAAAATGATAGCAAAAGTAAGATGTTCAGAATGTGGAGAAATACACGACGTTGAAATGGAAATCAACTTAAACAATATTCCTGAAAACGTGGGAGAGGATAACGAATGGTGCCAAGGTACCTTTAAGTGTATAGTTTTCAAAAATTTACACGAATCAATTAGCGATACTAAAACCTCCCCAACTGTAGAAGATGCAAGGATGACAATGAGAGAATTAGAAAAAGATTTCTTGAATAAAATTACTGCGTTTGAAGAGACTTATGGAATAACGATCCAATACGTTGAAACATATTTAACTGGTATCCCAATGTGGCAGAGGGGAAACAGAATGCGGACAAATTCAGTGAATCCCCGAAAAGCGAAAAGCAGGATTCTGAGGAAAAAGCTCCCGCAAGGCTATTCCAAAAGAGAGTAGATAAATTAGACGCACTATACAACGAATGGTTCGAAAGATGTCTGCAAAAGGATGAACAAATGCTTATACAAACAAAAACCAGTAATTGTGAAGCTTAAACCAGTACTTACATTTTAACAATGTTTAATTTATTCATAGTTTTATGTTTTTACAGATCCAAAAAGATGTAGAAATTTGATATTCTACGCAAAGAGATTTAAATAGCTCAAAATGGAGTGAGATGTATGACTAAAATGACACTAATCGAAGCACTGGAAAAGCTCGCCTTAATCAAAAACAATGGAATAGATACGTTGATTCAAATTCCTGACAATACAAATGGGTATTGTTACTTAACTATATCTAGTTCTTTCTTTCTTTATTTCATCAATAGAATTACCGAGTACTTTAGCATTTCAAGACTCTTCGTATAACACTTTGTCTTTCTTCTCAACCTTGCCAGAAAGTGCCTCAATATGCTGTTATATTCTTCAATAGTATACGTTTCTGCTTTTGATTGAGTATGGATCTTTTCTGGAAGAAACTCTGCATATGCTCTCCAGTGATCAGTCATCACTTCTCCAATCTCTTTTTTCTTCAATTTTTTCCAGAGTAGTTTTCCAGTTTCCGTTCCTCTGCTGCCAAAAGAGCAGTTGATGAACTTTTTCCCAACTCTATCAACAGCAATCCAGATCCAGCAATATTTTTTTTGTTACCAATGTAAGTGTGCATCTCATCCATTTCAACAATAGATATCTCATTTTCACTCTTTAGATCCTCTAACTCTTGACCAAATTTCTTTATCAATTTTTGGACAGAAACGTGACTTACCCCTAAAACTCTTCCTATTGAGCGAAAGCCCAATCCTTCAAGGTAAAGTTGTAAAGCCTGTTTTTAACAGAGGCGGAAAAAGCAGTTGATTTTAGCTCTACTGTATAGTTATATCCACAATCATGGCATTTGTAGCGTTGACGCCCACCAACTATACCGTTCTTTTTGTGACTGGAACTATTACATTTTGGGCAGTTCATGAAGAAATATATGTTATAAGCATATATATCTATTTTTGTTTACCAATGCCTACAAATGAACCGATTACAATAAGCGAAGCAATTAAAGCGATCCGAAGCCACACTTCAGAAATGTCAGAAACTGAGAATTATGTCATAAGTGGTGACAGAATCCAGAAAGTTGGAGATGATGGATATTTAGGCGAGATTGTATATCAAGTAAAAGAAGAAAACTAAAACAGTCTTTACTCTTCATTCAATTTTACGAGAGACTTGCAAAAATGGACGATTCTTGAGTAGCATCAGCAGGTGATGATAGGTTCCGTTGCAAAAAATATCTGTTAAGGATATAATCAAATAAAAGGGAAGTAAAGGATAATGACATGCTATCTAATCCCTTTAAATGGAAGCATTTTGTGGGTGAAATTATTTTATTGAATGTTAGATGGTACTTAAAATATCCATTAAGTTATCGAAATTTAAAGGAAATGATGGCAGAAAGGGGAGTAGAAGTTGATCACAGTACTATCATGAGATGGGTACATCAATATTCACCTGAAATTGAAAAAAAGGTCAGAAGGCATTTAAGACCAACAAACGACTCTTGGAGAGTTGATGAAACTTATATCAGAATTAAAGGTAAATGGAAATATTTTTACCGAGCAGTTGACTCAAATGGAGATACAATTGATTTTATGTTAAGTGCAAAACGAGACCAAAAAGCAGCGAAACAGATTCTTCAAAAAAGCTTTGAATTCTAATCATAATCAAATTCCAAGAGTAATAACAGTTGATAAAAATCCAGCTTATCCACCTGCTATAAATAAACTGAAAAATGATAAAATACTACCTATAAACGTAGGCATTCGACAAATCAAGTATTTGAATAACATTATAGAACAAGATCATAGATCCATTAAACGAATAGTTAATCCAATGTTAGGATTTCAGTCTTTTAACACAGCTATTAAAACTTTAAAAGGAATTGAAGCGATGAATATGATTAAAAAAGGACAAGTCAAGAATCTAAATTACTCTGGTCTTAATGAAGCTAAATATATTAATCAATTATTTGGAATAGTTCTATAATATTGATACATCTTCTTGAATATTTTAACTTCTGTTCATTGTCTATAGATTTACATGCTTATTCTGAGATTTTTTGCAACGGAACCAAGATTATTGATAGATAAGTACCGTTTGGAAAGGCGGTTTTTTAAGCCTCTGCTTCAGCCAAACTACCATTTCTTCAGGTCCGATTGCTGAAGTTCTGATTCTCCTACCTCCTTGTTTTCTATACCATTTTCGGGCATCTTGGCATCGTTTTCTTTTATTTCTATTTCAATATACATGTTACTTATTTATCCGTTCTTCATATTTTGCTCTTCCTTCAGCCGCCCGTTGCTGGTGTTCTGATGAGAAAAGCTGGTGGTTTGATCCAGCCAGGCTTTAAGGTTCATCCCTCTTTGTATAGCATGGTCCCCAACTGCCTTGCTTAATTGACCTATGTTTGTCTTTGCTCCAATGAACACAACATGATCATATTTACCCATAGTATTCTTTAATTTCTCCACAAGCTCGTCATGATCATGACTTTCTGGATGTTCATACTCAAAACCATAACTCTCTTTTCCTAACATGGCAGACACGTCCACATCATTGTTATGGTGAACTTCGATATCTGTAAATTCTGGTGTAGCTGTTAATATTCCCGCCCATTGAACAACAGAGAAATAATGGTCATGCGTCTGGTTCCCGAAGTTTCCATCATATTTTTTAACCTGAATCTTAATAGATCCATCCTCAGCAATTAAACTATCATGCGCCCAACAACTGATGTTTCCACGACTTAGAATGTTCTGTGGCGTATATTTCACATATCCTAGCCTCTGTAGAGTGAAATCTACATCTTCGCCTTCGATCCAATCAAGGAATATAACTTTATTCATTTTTGCAAGTTCAATATATTCTCCTTTAATCTTTCCACCAGCAACGGGAGCTGAAGTATCACCTGATGGAGTGATTTTCTCTGTCTCAATTTCTTCTTTGTATTTCCCTTTAATTATCGCGTCTTCTTTTGGTGTAGCATGAAACGCAAGTGGAGCGTGAACGTCCCCAATTTTGACAATACCTTGACCTTTGGAATCCGTTCTAAGCTCCTTTACAGCCGAATCATCAAGCATTAGGAAATCTTTAATGTTAAGATATTGACTTCGGATCTAATTCATAACCTAGAACAATCTTGATAGGTGTATTGGTCATAAATTCTTCTGAGAGTTTGGCTTTTTCCAAATCAGAAAATTGCTGCGTAGCGAAGATCATGCCTATATCATAACTTCTGCCCTGTGTGAGGATTTTAAGAACCATGCTGGAAAGCTGAGGATCTCGCAGAAACGCGCCCCCTTCATCGATTGCAATAGTCACACCCTTTTTATTACCTGTGGAAAAATAAGTTATAATCATTTCAGTAACCAGAGCGTTCATAGCTTCCTTAATCATATCTAGAACGTTGACAAGATCGATAACGGTAAATCCTTTTGATAAATCAATATCAGTTTGCCTGTTCATGTATGTTAGAGTCCCATCTTCCTCAAAGTAATAAGTCTTCCTTAGAAGTGCCTGGGCTGCTTCTGAAACTTCCGAATCTTTCGATTCTTTATCTTCTCTCCAAACTCTAACAAGGTCTTTCATTAATGGAAAATCCTTATTCATCCATGATTTTGGATCATTTCTAAAGATGTCAAAGCATTTGTAAGTCCGATTGAGCGATTTATCAAGGTACGCCTCCATATTGGGGCTAAACGCATCTTTGAACCACATTTTGAAGAAGTTGTACACAAAAACTTTCTGCCTATCGTATATTGCAGCAGCTTCTAGGGCAGTCAACCCCTTTCCTGTGTGTAAGATTTGCAGCGAGTTAATATTCTTACCGCCTGGACCAACGTTGATTATACATGAATCACGTGAAAAATAATTAGCCATGTCAAGGTAACGTGTTTTCCCATCATCCTTCACTGTAATATATACTACATTTCTACCCGATGTATAGAGCCTTCCGAGAATTCCAAGTGTGAAATACGTTTTCCCAGAACCGGAATTCCCTATCAGACACATATGCTGATTTGCTCTTGCTTCTAACTCTACAACAATTGGTTTTCCGGTCTTTCTATTATCCCCAATATACAACTCCTTCGTGCCTTTTGTTAAGCTATTGTCAGGGTTTTTACAAGGGCACAGACTCCCTACAAAGCTGGAAACCATGTCCACGAAAGTGAACTCTTCAAAATTGGGATATCCTTGACCAGCTCTGTAAGTTTCAAGTACTTTCCTAGAAGGGTAAGATCCATAGACTCTATGAGAGTTCAGCACGACCTTAATACGGCTTTTTGCCTTTCTCATTGCACTAGCATCCTCTGCTCATACCGTAATGATATAAGCAGTGTGACATAATTTCTCTTCATTGTTGTGTAGTCGTTCAATCGTTGCTGCCATATCCCTAGCATCTAATTGCTGAACTATTGCAGTCATTCCGAGAGGGTTGTTTCTCTCTGTACTGTTTTGGTTGACCTTGTTTCTGAATATTGCATCCTGTAACAACAATTGAGCTTCATGCGTTGGTATCGGAACAATACCAAAAGATATGGAAATTACCACCCCCTCGATACCAATCTTCATTAGTTTTTCCAAGAAATCTGGCTTAATGTAGCCGGGGTATCCATCTGTGGAAAGCTGAGGAAGCCCTACTATGATGCACTCCACTAGCATACCATTAACTTCTAGATAATCCTCTGAAACGACTATCTTATCTGGAGATATCAATCTGGAATAGTTGTTCCACCATAATTGATTTTCAGCGTTTATTTTTGCGTCTTCAACACGTCTGTTCAAATGAGTGAACTTAGTTCTTATTGGATTTACAAGTCTGTTGTTAATAGTTCCTGCAACACTCATTTAAATCACCACTGGTAAAGCCATCTGTCTATATTCCTGTGCAATTTTCATCCTGTCAGTAAGCTTTGATATCTGCTTCATTCCTGCATCTGTGAGGCTATCAACTAGACCTGGAAATTCAGAATCCATCTGGTCAATTGCATCTTGCAAATTATCATAAACTCCAAGCCCAAAGAAGGCACAGAACGTCCATTCAATGTCTTTCGTGTTCTTATCTCGGATCATTTCATAGATAGAATACAGGTACTCATACACTTTTTTGTTAACGCCTCTCTTGTTCATCATTTTCAGTAGCTTTTCCAGCAGCGGTTTTCTAAGAGTCTGCCTTGAAATAGCAATGAATTTGATAGAGGTATTTCCTGCAAGTCCGTCAATAACTTCCTGCATCCTCAGACCATGCGCGTCTTCGTCTTCATCTTGAACTTGTGGAGGGACGAACTTGATCAAAAGACCGTAATGGTTGTCAAGAAACTGAATCAGTCCATCTTCGTGGATATTCTTGAGAGGAAACACGTCTTCCAAAAATTTAAGCTCTGTATCATATCTGGCTATTGTGTGAAGTCCTGAATATCCATCAAAGAAGAATTTAAGAAAAAGAATGGATTTTTCCAGCTTGCTTTCAGTTGATGCATATTTGTAATACAATCCCCACCAATCAATCAAAGTGGCAACGACTAAGCACTCAATTATACTAGATTCAACGAACGCCAGAGGGAGAACAATGAATACGCTAACAAAGACCCACCCCACAACGACCCCGAAGGATTTTAAAGTAGCTCCGCCGTGTGCTTTATCCTTAACCTTCCTAATTATTTTTGGAGCATTTGCACTATAAACACTTAATCCAGTTTGTGAACTTGTAGATTCCATTATAATGCACCCCTGACCAATCTTTTACCTGTACTGAACGCTTTCGTGAATCCGAGCATAATAACAAGACTGATTCCGAATAGAATAATCAATAATCCAAGATATTCCGGAACTTGAAGCCAGCCTGGACTTTCATTAACAATGGCTAGCCCAAAAGCAGAGAAACTTACCAGTATGCACTGAAGAAGAGTGATTTTGCAAAAGTACCAGACCATTGATTTAGAAAACTTCAAGCCTGACCTGGTCACTGCGAGTGCTCCTAGAAGAATGTCACAACCTGCAATCAGATCCATTGCTAAAATTCGCATTCCAATAAAAAGCGACTCAATCCAGCAACCGGTATCCATTATACAATATAGGACCCACTGATTTTTTGTGACCTGGACAGCGTTTAGAACATCCCCCATACTTGTAAGGGTTAAACCACTGTTCAGTAGAATAACAAACTTGAAAAAATAGTGAATAAACAAGATTCCGATAAATGCCCTAATTAAGCCATGAATATACTCTGAAATCGGCGTATTAGTGTAAACATAGTGTGCTCTTTCTGCAAGACTGATATGAGCACCGCAGGAAAAGTTTACCACCGCAGCACCTCATAACACATACAGCACGAACAGGAACAATCCAATTAAAGCCGTTTTTAGTCGCATGGCTTTGACAGTTGGGCTTTGGTAAGGATCATGATTGTAAGCTGACATCATATAAATTGTGCTTACACTTGGTCCATATTTTTCTTTGACCGCGGCTACCTGCTCCGAATAGTCATCTACTGAGGTATTGTTGGAAGTCGGTTTTCCTGTATCATAGGAGTAATTGGTTGGGCTCTGCTCTGTTAAAGAATCTGCCCCGCTGATAAACACATCAATGAATCCATTTTTAACAGCCTGTTCAACCGCTTGCACCGGATCAGCTGCCATCACCGGCATAACCCGTACTTGAGAGCAACAGGAGCACGAGGAGTACTTTAGCAAGCTTCATTTTTCCCTCCGCTCCTGTATTGCCTTGTTGAGTTCCTTTACTAAGTAAACTAGTAGAGTAAGCAGCTCTTCCAGCATTGCAAGGGCCACCTTAAACATCGTACATGCAATCCATCACAAAAACTTGGCAAATAGCAGGGTTATCGTCAAAAACGGAGCTACCAGTAGCCCGATTATCCAGATGATTATATTCATCTGAAAGCCTCCAGGTTCCGGTAACTGCCAAAAACGAATATTCCAACAATTATAGCAAATAAAAGAGTCTGTGGGGGCAAGAGCTTCCAGAAACTAAGCGGTGCCTCTTCTTTAATCTCATAATTTGTGATGGGTATCTGATTGCCGTAAATATCATACTGGACGATCTGAACCTTAAATTTTATATCTCCAGGGCTGATTATTCAGGAATCACAAGTTGATTACCTGAAACGTTATCCTCAGGGTTCCAGTAATCTAATGATGAGATGTTTACAAATTTTACACCTTTCGGAGTTGTGTTTATAGTCCCTGTGTGGAGATAATGCCATGTTTCAGAATTATTGAACTTGAAACAAACCTTCATTACATCGGGATTTTCAGGGACATAAACAACCACCTGCTTACTAAAAGAATTGTTCAAAATGGTCACATAAGCAGTATTGCTTATAGCCGGACTGAAAGTCTCAGGTATCTTTTCAGTATCGAAATAATGAGAAACTTCCGTTTTTGAGCACGTTAAACCGGTTTTAGAAGAAGAACTTGATATTTCTTTTGATGCAAGGCTCGCACTTCTGAACTTAGGCCAATTCAAAGACTTGCCGAGATTGAAACTGTTCTTGGGATTGATGACTTTTCTTATGACGATGAAGAGCGAGAACCAACTATTCCTGAAAAAATGACAGCTACCTTTTAATGTAAAATATTGGGATTTGAAAAATAGCAAAAGTACTAAGATTTTACATTGACCCCTATTAGAACTCAGACAATAGTGTTTCAATAATGGGTGAGAATACTAAAAGTAGAGTTTCTACAATTAACGTTGTAATAAACAAAGTACTAAACATCATAAAAATATATAAAAAATAGAGAAATTAAAAGATATATATCCACAATTCCAGCTACACATTCTAAGCCAATTACAGCCATTCCTACAAACATAGGTATCCCAATCATCAATAGGCCTATGAAAGTCAAGCCATAAGCCAGAAAACAAGTAAAAAAGAAGACTAAAGGCTATAGAGGAAATTTTTACAGAAATTAAAACACATTGCCCGAATATTTTAACTTTTGTTCATTGTTTATGGATTTACATGCTTATTCTGAGATTTTTTGCAACGGAACCTCTCGGATTTGCAATCAATACTTGAGCTTTAGATTATGAAAGCAATTCTGAAAATTTTATGATTTTGAGAATAAAGTTGGTTTTGGGATGGCCTCAAGATTAAAAATGTAAAATTATTAAATATGTTTTTATATCATTTATCACTTTTATTAAAAAGATCCAAATTATATCTAACTGTTGTGTATGCTGTAAATGTGTATAACTGCATACATAAACATGAAAATATAAGCCCAAAACATGAAAAAACAGAAACTGTCTTCAATGGTTCAAATAACAAACAAAACTTTCAGTTTTAATTTTAAGACCATTTAAAAAAATAGGAGGATTAACATGGGATCAAATGTAATGCTTAATAATATGCACCCAAATATCATGAATATCAACACATTTAACGATGCTTCTGGCTTAGTCACTGTATCTGTATTCTCTCGCACTTGGGGGCCTGCCAAATCTATATGGAAAGATGTGGAATTACTCTTACCCGATAAAGAAATGATAGCTATTGGTGGTGGCGGTAAAGGTGTTGAATTTCCAGCCGGAGGCTTCCTGACCGCCTCTTATCCAAATGATGATCTTTCAGGATGGTTAGTCAGCTCAAAAGATCATTCGGTTGTCAATCCTCATGAACTAACCACTTATGTTATAGGAATGAAAATTAAAGGAATGAGTAGAGATCAGTTATATACTTCCATAAATATGCAGGTAGTTGATAGTGGATTAGCATCACATCCGGAAGCTGAAGCCTTTGTTCCTTCAGATGACTTTGTACTTATCAGTGGAGGCTTCAAAGTTGATTATAATGGATATGGGAATATTGCAACTGCTTCCTTCCCCTCATCAAAGTCTTCTTGGAAAGCATGTTCCAAGGACCATATTATTGTAGATCCTGCTAATCTAAGGGTATATGCTATTTCTATCAAAAGGGATCTTAAAATTGGCAAAGTTTCGGTATCAATCACCGAGGAAGTTTCTAATCAATCAAATCATCCTGCAGCTGTAGCGACAGTTCAATCCGGTTTCGCTCTAGTGGGCGGTGGAGCCGAAGTTCATTGGAATGGATTTGGGAACTTACTCTGGAAGTTAGAGCCCTCAATAACAGTATCTCAGAGTTTCAGCGCAGCATCTAAGGACCATGTAAAAGAGGACCCAAGCACTATCACAACTTATGCTATGGGAATTAGTATTAAAAAGTAATCGAGTAAGATATTAAAAATTCAACCATGAGCCTGAGAATAAGCCCTTGTTTTATTCTCAGGGTTCGACCTTTTTTAAACTTAAATACTCTCTTTTAACTCTCTAATTTTCAGACTCCACATACAAATATTCATTTTAAAATCGGTCAAAAAATTGCAATGGAAATATGCCAACCAAAAAATAGCCCAACATCCTAAAAATTTCCATTGGAAAATCATTTCAGATCATTAACACAATTAGTATGAAAAACTAAACAATTCGTAACATTTACTTAAATATGAATTCTGATTTTACCTTCGTTTCCTGTGGAAAAATAAAGTTTGGGTCACCCTTCGAAAATGATAGATTAATCTCAGATTTTCGGGTCTTTTACCCAACTCAATGAGATAAAACGCCATCGGTTGAAACGTGGATATGTGTTTTGTTCACAACCTATTCCAAAGACTATAGACAGGATTTTGAAAAACGATATCAGTATAATTGATATTTTAAATTGCTATATTCTATGGCCGGTTCCGTTGCAAAAAATATCTGTTAAGGATATAATCAAATAAAAGGGAAGTAAAGGATAATGACATGCTATCTAATCCCTTTAAATGGAAGCATTTTGTGGGTGAAATTATTTTATTGAATGTTAGATGGTACTTAAAATATCCATTAAGTTATCGAAATTTAAAGGAAATGATGACAGAAAAGGGAGTAGAAGTTGATCACAGTACTATCATGAGATGGGTACATCAATATTCACCTGAAATTGAAAAAAAGGTCAGAAGGCATTTAAGACCAACTAATAACTCTTGGAGAGTTGATGAAACTTATATCAGAATTAAAGGTAAATGGAAATATTTTTACCGAGCAGTTGACTCAAATGGAGATACAATTGATTTTATGTTAAGTGCAAAACGAGACCAAAAAGCAGCGAACAGATTCTTCAAAAAAGCTTTGAATTCTAATCATAATCAAATTCCAAGAGTAATAACAGTTGATAAAAATCCAGCTTATCCACCTGCTATAAATAAACTGAAAAATGATAAAATACTACCTATAAACGTAGGCATTCGACAAATCAAGTATTTGAATAACATTATAGAACAAGATCATAGATCCATTAAACGAATAGTTAATCCAATGTTAGGATTTCAGTCTTTTAACACAGCTATTAAAACTTTAAAAGGAATTGAAGCGATGAATATGATTAAAAAAGGACAAGTCAAGAATCTAAATTACTCTGGTCTTAATGAAGCTAAATATATTAATCAATTATTTGGAATAGTTCTATAATATTGATACATCTTCTTGAATATTTTAACTTCTGTTCATTGTCTATAGATTTACATGCTTATTCTGAGATTTTTTGCAACGGAACCAAAAATACCACTAAAGATTTTCCAATCATCTGCGCGAGGTCCTCTAGGCTTCTTTTTAAATTTAGACAGGGGTAATAATGGTTTTATTTTATTCCATAATTCAAAAGGTATCTTATAGTCCTGTACCATTTTTCGTTTTGTCACTACCAAACATTCTATTCATAGGAATCAAAATATTTTTCGGATAGGCTCTTAGAACAAGCCAGATCATAGAATACCTTTAGAATATACTTTTTCTTCGAGTTGCAGGCATTACTCCTTGCATGTACCAAAATATCTTTCCAGAAATCAAGAGGAAAAAGAGATGCGATCAAAAATAATAAAGAAAAAACATGGTCAATAGCCTCTAATTTAAGAAAATCAACTCTTTGAAATTCACTGATTTAATCTTAATTAAGATGGCTATTGATCTCTTTTTTTATGTTAAATACTTACGTTTTGTGTTTAGTCCTATTTATTTTTCATACAGTGCTTTCTGTACTATTCGAATTTATATTTACCGTGGTATTGGTTAGGGTGTTCCCTGAATAATCTCCATTATAATTTTTAGTACTTGAATTGTTTCCACTATTTGTGGTGCTTCCTGCACTTTCACCACTATTTGTGGTGCTTCCTGCACTTTCACCACTATTTACGGTGTTTCCTGAGCCATCATCATAAGTTCTGGAGCCTGAGTCATCAGCATTATTTATGGTGCTTCCGGATCCATCGCCAACATTTATAGTGCTTCCTGACTTATCGCCAGCGTTTATGGTGGTTCCTGAGCCATCATCATAAGTTCTGGAGCCTGAGACATCTCCATTATTTATGGTGCTTCCGGCTTTATCGTCAGCATTTATTGTGCTTCCTGAACCAGTACCTGTATTGATAGTGCTTCCTGAACTATCACCAACATAATTTCTGTCGCCTGAATCCTCACCGTTATTAACGGTGCCGCCTGCTACACCACCATTATTATTGTTGCTTCCTGCATTATAACCATTATTAATGTAGCCTCCTGCTAAATCCCCAGCATAATTTTTGGCACCTGATCCATCACCATAATTTAGGTAGGCATAGGCATTCTCACCATAGTTATTGTAGGCCCCTGCGCTGTTCCCATTGTTTATGCTGGCTCCTGCGTCGCTTCCATCATAATTTTTGGAGCCTGCGTACGTTCCATAATTAAAGGTTGATCCTGCATACGTTCCATAATTAAAGGTTGCTCCTGCATTATCTCCATTATTTACGGTGCTTCCTGCATTAGTTCCAGTATATGATTTACTCCCTGAATTAGTTCCTGTATTTACAGTAGCTCCTGCGTACTTTCCTTTATTGTCAGTACTCCCTGTTGTAGAAGTCTTAGAAGCAATATCTGCTTTTGCTTTAGAAGCAGTGTTCTTTGTGCTTGATTCATTGGTAACAGGATTAGTTGTGCATGACTCATTGTTAGCAGTGACATTGTTAGCAGTGACATTGTTAGCAGTGACATTGTTAGCAGTGCTCGTTGTATTCAGTTCATTGCCAACGGTGTTACTTGAACTTGAGCTTGAACTCCGGTGATGGCAAACTGTGGTACTTGATGTCTGTCCATTTACGGTGCTCCCTGCATTCTGTCCATTGCTGACTGTGAGATTGTTAACCATAAGGCTGTTAATTGAGACATTGATAAATGTCACGTTAACAAATGTCACATTGTTAAATTCGACACTTTCAAATGAAACATTACTAAGTGTATTTCCTGAACTCAATTCATCATTAAATGACATATTGTTTAACATGTTATCTTGATTGGCACATGTGTTAATTGAATTATTGTTGCCTCCTGTGTTATCCGCTGCGGTTGCGGCAGTTGTCAATAATATTAATACTGTGAAAAGATAACCTGTCTTTTTCAGGATGTTAAATACTTGTTTTCTCATTTGTCCTCATTCCCCACTATTTTCCAGATTTTATACAATTTTAAAGCTGTTGTATTCGAATCCGCTCCCCTTATATAGACAGATTTTTTAAATTTCCAATATACCAATGTATATGCTGAATTAACTTTAAAAAAATGTTTTTCATATTTTAATTCAACTAGCGATGATATATAGTTATCCGGGGCTAAAATTTATATTAATATTGTTTTGATAATCTTAATTTAAAAAATCTTTATATATTTTTACAAAGACATCCTATAAAATGTTATTAAAACAACAGCACGAATAAAAGGTTAAAATTACTTATTTGTTTATTAAGAACCTTTGAAAGAGTATTTCATCAAAATAAACTCATATATTTTGAGATATCAAAAAATAAATCCTATTTATTATTAAAAATGCCAATTATCTTGGATTAATTCTTAATACGTCAACAAATTCTATTTATTTATAAGTAGGTCATCCATTGTTTTTATTTTTAATACTTAATTAAATCTCTGATACATAAATTGAAAATCTTTAATTTCTAATATTAAAACTTTTTATCCATTTGAATAGCAAATAGTTCCTTTACAATGTATTTTTTTAGTAATTGCTAAGATCAAACTCAAACTCTACAGCATGGAAAATTGTGGAATATTAAATGTTACTGTGAAAATAATTATATCTGTTACTAATACACTTCTCATCCACAAACAAGTTTTATTTATTTTTCAGCTTCCAGAATAAGTTCAATTGACTTCCATTGTGAATTCGCGGCTCTGTAGAAAATCTATCTAAATCAGATACGATAGGCTGAAAACCAATTTAAAAAATATATCAGTTAATTCAATCAAAATTAATGGAGATTTTTCGAATAAGAAGATTTCTACAGAGCCTATTTTTGTAAAACTCTAGTTTTTCTGGATGTTTAGATATACGAACCTTTTGACCTAAAACGTAGCTATCTTTGTGAGATCTTACAAGAGCTAAAAAATCAATTCTTTGAGATACATTGAATCTATTTTTTATAAAAGATGTTTGAATATAATGAGTCGTGTCACTTGTTAAAAATGCGGTTCCGTTGCAAAAAATCTCAGAATAAGCATGTAAATCTATAGACAATGAACAGAAGTTAAAATATTCAAGAAGATGTATCAATATTATAGAACTATTCCAAATAATTGATTAATATATTTAGCTTCATTAAGACCAGAGTAATTTAGATTCTTGACTTGTCCTTTTTTAATCATATTCATCGCTTCAATTCCTTTTAAAGTTTTAATAGCTGTGTTAAAAGACTGAAATCCTAACATTGGATTAACTATTCGTTTAATGGATCTATGATCTTGTTCTATAATGTTATTCAAATACTTGATTTGTCGAATGCCTACGTTTATAGGTAGTATTTTATCATTTTTCAGTTTATTTATAGCAGGTGGATAAGCTGGATTTTTATCAACTGTTATTACTCTTGGAATTTGATTATGATTAGAATTCAAAGCTTTTTTGAAGAATCTGTTCGCTGCTTTTTGGTCTCGTTTTGCACTTAACATAAAATCAATTGTATCTCCATTTGAGTCAACTGCTCGGTAAAAATATTTCCATTTACCTTTAATTCTGATATAAGTTTCATCAACTCTCCAAGAGTCGTTTGTTGGTCTTAAATGCCTTCTGACCTTTTTTTCAATTTCAGGTGAATATTGATGTACCCATCTCATGATAGTACTGTGATCAACTTCTACTCCCCTTTCTGCCATCATTTCCTTTAAATTTCGATAACTTAATGGATATTTTAAGTACCATCTAACATTCAATAAAATAATTTCACCCACAAAATGCTTCCATTTAAAGGGATTAGATAGCATGTCATTATCCTTTACTTCCCTTTTATTTGATTATATCCTTAACAGATATTTTTTGCAACGGAACCATAATTCTTACCTTTTGTACCATTTTCCTGGTGATGAGATTGATTAACATTCTTAATTGTGAAGGTTTTCAGTGATTTTGTAAAATATTCTGATTTTTTGCAACGGAACCCTTGATTTTATACCTCAAGTACATAAGTCATAAAGAAGGTGAATAAAAAAACAGTCTTCATTTTTAACGTTTATAATTTACTTTATTTAAAACAAGTATATAAATATACGAATTTGTTATTTTATTTTGGGGCTAAATATTATGGCAGAGGTTTTGAGGTTATCACCAGCTATTTGTGTGTATCCAGATGACAAGTGCAAAAATACAACTATTGAAGTGATTCTTCCGGGAGTTGAAAAGAAAGATATCTCTTTCAAAATTAGTGACAGTGGTTTCTACGTGAGAGCCACTAGAGAAGGTATTGAATATACGGACAGCTATGCTTTTTACTGCCCAGTATAACCTGGAAAAGCAGTTGCTAACTATTTAAATGGCGTGCTTAAAGTCACAGTACCTTATAAATATACTCCTGAAAAATTAGTGAATGTTAAAATTGAGTAAGATAACAATGACATGATAATCGTCTTTAAAAAAAGAAAATAACTACAAATTATTCACTCAAAATAGGGTCCTGGTGCAAAAAATCTGGCTATTTTACAAAATTAATTAAATCCTTCACATTTGGGAAAGTTAAACAAAATGTCACCACAAAATTTGGCACAAAAAAGTAATTATTATAGCCTTAAAGTACGAGACGAAAATTTTTGCACCACAACCGGTAAAGTAAACCGAAATCCCTGACTTTACTGCTTTGATTCCAAGAGCAATTGCAAGGTGAGACTTGCCAACACCTGGTGGACCAAGGAAAACAACATTCTCTGAATTATGAACAAATCTCAAGGTTGCAAGGTCTTCGATTACGTTTTTATCAATGGATTTCTGAAATTCAAAATCGAATTATTCAAGAGTCTTTTTAACAGGAAAAACTGCACTTTTCATCCTTCTCTCAATTGCAACAGCTTCTCTGTGTTTCTTTTCCTGTTCAAATAGATAATCAAGAACTTCCATTGTTGTCTTGTTGTCCCTTACAGCAATTTCAAGAAAGTTGTCAAGGAGCTCTTCAACAGTATTCAGTTTCAGGTATTGCAGATTGTTGTGAATCCTCTCATAGGTGAAGTTGTTCATTCAAAACCTCCCTGGCTAAATATTTCATAGACATCAAGAGACCTTTTTTCAACTTCAGGACCTGAGAATTTCAACGGAATCTGTGAATTTTTCTTGCATTTTGAGTTCTCTTTAAGAATCTCACTCAGTAAACCCTGGAAATGTTCCTTTTTCCTTGAAACTCTGCAGTTATCTGGGAGAATTGCATGTTCACAGATCTTTTCATAATCAACATAGATCTCTAATTTTCCTTCAAAAATATGAAGCTCTGCAGTTCTTCCTGCATACCTGTAAGGAACAGAATACTTATTTCCAAGGAATGAAATATAACAGTCTCTGGAGACCTTTCTGGTCTCCTTCTGAACAATCCAGTCTACCTGAGCCTGTACACCTGGTTTTGTTTCGTAGCGAAATACAGCAGGGGTTTCCTGCTCAGGTCGGACTTTTTGTATAAAGTCCTTGACTATGGTTTTTCCTCCATCAAAATCCATTTCTCTTATTTCACAAAATAGGCGAGCAGCAGTATAGGGACCTTCTTTGAGTTTTTCAAGAATATAAGGTTTGAAAGGATCAAGCTTGCTCTTTCTTCCAGAACGTTTCTGGGGCTCAGGCAAGGTTTTCAGCCGAATATATTTCTTCACAGTTTTCCTGTCAAAGCCTGTTTTTCTGGCGATTTCACTGATGCTAAAGCCTTGTGAATACAAATCTCGTATCAATAGCCATTCCTCCATTTTAAGCATTATTTACGATCCTCAAGCTTTTCTTGAGGATTGGAAATTGGGGAATTTAAATCCGGCTAAAATGAGGAATTATTCACCGGCCTTGACAACTGTATGACACTACACTTGTTTTTGATTTTCTCAGATTCTCAAGGCCTTCGTTGATAGCTTGACTTACATTGTCATACTCGGAGCATACCCAGTTATACAAGTTTTTAGGGACCCTGGAATTAACCCGGATTTTTCTTCCTGAAATGTCATATATGACATACAAGTATATGACATAAAAAAGGATTTTGCTTTTATTAAAAACTGGCTTTAATAATTCACAGGTATTTTTTGCAACTGAACCAAATTAACAAATCGGTCATATTCTACTACTGTGAGAACCTTTGTTCCACCAGATGTTACAAGTCACTTATCCATAAAAACATCTACGAATGAAATATTAAAACATTCGTATTTTGAATTTTATAAAAATAATTAGCTTTGAAAATTAAGTAAAAATGGGTAAATACCCGAACGTTCTAACTCAAAACGTTCGTATATGGAATCTCCTGAAAAATTAGATTCTTACAAATATACACAGATTTCACACTATAAACTCTGCTTTTTTCAAATTACGCAACTTATGCTTACATCTCAAAATAAGCGAAATCATTTCAGGATAAAACAAACAATTTATAGTATTGAATAGAGTATATCTTATTAAATATCTGAAGTTTTGTTTTAAAAGATTGTTTTATCCTAAAATAAAGAACAGGATGCTTTTGATGAAACAAATAAATTTTTTTTCCATACTGTTTACATTTATCTTGCTCCTTCTGACGCCAAACTTGACATCAGCAATGTTGGATCTCTGGACATGAACATTGGAAGATTGGCGAAAGTCAAACCTTTACAAGAATGAGAATGAATTTTAAGACATGCTCTTAGTGATTATTTCGGTTGTGGTGCAAAAATTTTCGTCTCGTACTTTAAGGCTATAATAATTACTTTTTTGTGCCAAATTTTGTGGTGACATTTTGTTTAACTTTCCCAAATGTGAAGGATTTAATTAATTTTGTAAAATAGCCAGATTTTTTGCACCAGAACCACTTTACCAATACAGGAAACCTTATTGAAAGGTTGAAAAAAGCAAATCAAGAAGGAATGCTTGAAAAGAAACTCAGGGACTTGATGAAGTATAAAGTGCTGATTATTGATGAAATAGGATATCTTCTATTTGACGAAGAAGGAGCTCACTGTTTATTTCAGCTAATCTCAAGACGTTATGAAAGAAATTCAATGATCTTAACATCGAATAAGTCGTATGGAGAATGGGGAGAGAGATTCAAGGACCATGTAATAGCGGCTGCTGTACTTGATAGGCTTCTCCATCATTCTACGACAATTAATATCAAAGGGGAAAGTTACAGGCTGAAAGAAAGGAAAAAACAGGGTATAAAAACAGGAAATCTATACCAGTAATTTTTAACAAGTTCATGAAAAATTGAGCAAACTTTATATCACAAGGTGGGGAAAATTAATCCGACCAAAATAGGGAAAAGTAAACCGGCATTGACATACAGTCAAGAAGATGACATACCAAGTAGTCATACAATTGACGAGAGTGTCATACCAAACGTTATACCTAAACCGCAAATAGTCATACATGATGACATACTAACATTGAAAACAATAACTGAAGAACAAAAAACTAGAATTGATGATTATAAGATCCAGATTAAAACTCTTTTTGACGAAATTGAAAGGTTAAGGGTTTCTCTGAATAAATCCCCAGATCCCTCCGAACTCGCCCAACTTCAAGGAAAATACGGAGAGTTAGAAAAACATAATTTAACATTAAGGGAAGAACTTGAAAAAGCCCACCAAGAAAAAGATGATATTAAAAATCTTTATGACAACTATATGCGACAAATGCAGACTTTAATTCAACAGAAAGCAATTGAAGCACCCGGAGAAAAGAAAAAGTGGTGGAAATTCTGGTAACAATGTTAAGGCACACTATTTTTTTTGATTATGTATCACTACAACGAGAGCGCTTAATATACCCATCAAAACAGCAATATAAATCGACACTGTAAAACGAATTGTCCCACCCTTATTCATAAACACAACAGATGCTGAACAACTATAATAAATAGAGTACTCTATCACTGGATAAATATAATAAAAGAAAGCAATTGAAGCTCAAAGAGCAAAAAAGCATTGTGGCAATTCGAATAATTTAGTTTTCTAGTGACCAATTTTTCATTAGTCACTATACACGCTGATTTTCTCTTAACAAAAACGGTATTGGTAATCAAAAATAGGCATATATGCTTATAACATATATTTCTTCATGAACTGCCCCAGATGCAATAGTTCTAGTCACAAAAAGGATGGTATAGTTGGCGGGCGTCAACGGTACAAATGCTCTGATTGTGGCTATAACTATACAGTAGAGCTAAAATCAACTGCTTTTTCCGCTTCTATAAAAAGACAGGCTTTACAACTCTATCTTGAAGGATTGGGTTTTCGCTCAATAGGAAGAGTTTAGCATGAAAGTACATGAGGATATCTTCCTCACGTGCTCTCTTCATCCTCTTTTCCCTTTATTGCAAATATTTCACTAATTATTTTTATCCGTTCATCAACCGAGAATATCTCGGTCTCAACAATCTTCCTCTTTTGAATTTCTCCCTTTTTGATATCCAGTTTCATCTTCGTACATCTCATCGTTTGCAATAAGATGCCATATTATCGTTGCAATTTTCCTTGCCAAGGCAATAATTGCCTTTGAATGCCCAATTGACTTCTTTTTCCTGTTAAAAAACTCTTTTAACTTACTGTTATTCTTTCTTGCCGCTGCTTGAGCAATCTGTGTCAGAATCCATCTTGCTCTCTTTGATCCTCTCTTTGTGATTCTTCCGTTGTGGTATTTATCTGCAGATTGGTACACATTAGGAACCAGACCAAGCCAGGAAGCAAGCTTATCTCCAGAAGAAAAATCCTTGAAATTGCCTATTTCAGCAAGTAGAATTGCCGCACCAAGTTCTCCTATACCTGGAACTGACATTAAAATCTCCATTTCTCGCTTATGATTTCGATAAGCATAATTGAAAATTTCTTTTTCTAAAGCTTCGAGTCTCATCATCAAGACTCTTTATGAGTTTCAGACAGATCTGAAGTCTGAATGCAGCACTTTGAGAGATTTCTCGATCAAGAATTTCTCTTATCTGAGCAGCTTTTTTTACGAACATTTGGAGAGAGGCTTGCGATAATCTGGTCAACAGTCTTACCTGAAGAGATTCCTGATAAGATCATTCTGCCATTCTTGCCAAAAATGTCTGTCAGCACATTCTTCAGGTTTAACATTTCAGATGCAAGAATTGAGTGAGCTTTATTTTTTAGATCTGTTCTTTTTTGTACAAGTGTTAACCGAAGTCGAACATATGATCTAAAATCTCTATGATCCTTTGGAAAAACTCTTGATGGCTGAATCATATTATTAAGTGCAAGTTGTGCAATGACTTCTGAGTCAATCTTATCTGTTTTTTTATGGGTAAATACCTTCATATCTCGCGCATTTCCAACTATTACAGGTAGATGCTTTATCAATGAATCATGAATCGGAACCCAAAAGTCACTTGTTGATTCACATGCAACAACATCACATTTTTCTGATGTTACCCAATTTTTAAGGGCTAAAATTCCCTCATCATCTCTGTTGAAACGTTGCTGTTGTTTTTCACCAGATCGACTGAGAATTGTAGCAATGAAAAAGAGTTTGTGAATGTCTAAACCACAAGCTTTGTTTATGACTTCAATCAAATTAATATCACCCAATTTATTTGGGCAGTGGAATTGCCTAAAAGGCCAATTTAGCATCCGTGATCAAAGTCACACTTGAGCCTTCGATGGCAATTCACTGATTAGTTTTATGACGGTTTTGAAAAACCAAAATCAGGACAACCTTACTGCCCAAGGTAATGAGGGCTTAATAGTCCAAAAAAAGAACGGTAGAGTACTTTCATTTCGTTGTGCTTGTTATTCGAAGAATATCATGTGCGTTTTAGGGGTAAGCCATGTTTCTGTCCAAAAATGGATCAAGAAATTTGGTCAAGAGTGAGAGAACCTAAAAAGTGAAAGTGAGATATCTATTGTTGAAATGGATGAGATGCACACTTACGTCGGTAACAAAAAAAATATTGCTGGATCTGGATTGCTGTTGATAGAGTTGGGAAAAAGTTCATCAACTGCTCTTTTGGCAGCAGAGGAACGGAAACTGGAAAACTACTCTGGGAAAAATTGAAGAAAAAAGACATTGGAGAAGTGATGACAGATCACTGGAGAGCATATGCAGAGTTTCTTCCAGAAAAGATTCATACTCAATCAAAAGCAGAAACATTTACAGTTGAGAGATATAACAGCATATTGAGGCATTTTCTAGCAAGATTAAGAAGAAAGACAAAGTGTTATACGAAGAGTCTTGAAATGCTAAAGTACTCGGTTATTCTATTGATGAAATACAGAAATAAAGAACTAGATATATTTAGATAACAATACCACAAAAACAAGTTTGAATATCAAAAAAAAAGAATAGGAAAATATCTTATCTTTTAATTATCGCACTCGATCTGATGGATCAAATCACTGGTATATGCTTCAGAGAGATATACATCTGAGTTACATGGCGCGATTTTTACCAGTCTCCCAAATCTTGAGACATACATGTCAGAACCGCGTGAAGTTCTCACTTTTGTAAAAGTATATCCTTTTGCAAAAATCATTTTTTACCTCCAACACTTAATATGTCAGGCTAAACATATTAAGATTTTTTTACCTATCAATCGTTACATTTTTACAGGTTTAAATATTGATTAAAAAGAAAGCCACTCAAGCAACTAAATAACAGAAATCATGGGTTTCGATAACTTGTTATCAGAAAAACGTAATTAGAAAAAGACGATTTTGAATTACAGGAAGCTCTCTCCCAAAAGCTCCCTGCATATCCACAAAAAGAGGTTTATTTTACAATCTAAATACTCCATTCGCCCTTATAAATACTAAAGAAGAAGTTTTTCTGAATATTATAGGACTTACGCACTTGAAGTATAAAATCAAGAACAATTGACGTTGTGACGAATTAGGCGTTTTAGACAGTTAAGGGTTTAATGCTATTGATTTCTCAGTCCAACTGCGTAAGTCCTATATTATTTTGAGATAAAAGAAATAACAGAGTTGGAACGACTTAAAAATCAGAAGGTAATTGAGGTACCTGGAACTAAAAAGACATAGTGGAGATTCCGGTAGTGTATCATGTTCTATTTTCAATCATTTGTAATCAATTTCTATATATGACATCTCGCTGTCTGGGTTAAATCCGAGAACACCATCTATTGCAATTGCTTCTCCTGTTTCGGTTCCGTTGCAAAAATATTTCCCTCATACTTTAAGGCTATTATTCTTTCCTTCAAATATTATTTTAACCCCAATTTGATCACTCAAATTGCTTTATTGTGAAGGTTTTCAATGATTTTGTAAAATGCCCTGATTTTTTGCAACGGAACCTAAAATAAAAATGAAATCAAAGGTAGTGACATGCTATCTAATTCCTTTAAATGGAAGCACTTTGTAGGTGAAATTATCTTATTGAATGTTAGATGGTACTTAAAATATCCATTAAGTTATCGAAATTTAAAGGAAATGATGACAGAAAGAGGGGTAATAGTCAACCATACAACCATTATGAGATGGGTACATCAATACTCACCTGAAATAGAAAAGAAGATCAGAAGACATTTAAGACCAACAAATGACTCTTGGAGAGTTGATGAAACTTACATCGGAGTTAAAGGTGAATGAAAATATTTTTACCGAGCAGTTGAATCAAATGGAGATACGATTGATTTCATGTTAAGTGCAAAACGAGACCAAAAAGCAGCAAACAGATTATTCAAAAAAGCTTTGAACTCTAATCATAATCAAATTCCAAGAGTAATAACAGTTGACAAAAATCCAGCTTATCCACCTGCTATAAATAAACTGAAAAATGATAAAATACTACCTATAAACGTAGGCATTAGACAAATCAAGTATTTGAATAACATTATAGAACAAGATCATAGATCCATTAAAAGAATAGTTAATCCAATGTTAGGATTTTAGTCTTTTCATACAGCCATTTGAACTCTAATCATAATCAAATTCCAAGAGTAATCACAGTTGACAAAAATCCAGCTTATCCACCTGCTATAAATAAACTGAAAAATGATAAAATACTACCTATAAACGTAGGCATTAGACAAATCAAATATTTGAATAACATTATAGAACAAGATCATAGATCCATTAAAAGAATAGTTAATCCAATGTTAGGATTTCAGTCTTTTCATACAGCCATTAAAACTTTAAAAGGAATTGAAGCGATGAATATGATTAAAAAAGAACAAGTCAAGAATCTAGATTACTCTGGCTTTAATGAAGCTAAATATATTAATCAATTATTTGGAATAGTTCTATAATATTGACACATCTTTTTGAATATTTTAACTTTTGTTTATTGATTATGGATTTACATGCTTATTCTGAGATTTTTTGCAACGGAACCCTTAAGAATGCATAGTTTTTCCATCACATTACAGAACTGTGATAGAGTACCAATACAAAAAATTGATACTGAAACCAATGAAACTCAAATTGGGTACATACCATATTACCAGCGTCTTGCCCCTGAAGTGGACAGCCTTCTAACGCTTGAACCCACACTTTCCGCAAGAGCCATTGCCGAAAGACTTAATATAGGAAAAGATACGGCGCTAAAAGCTATAAAATACATTAGAGATTCAAGAGCCTCCAGGTATCAAGAAAAAACGCCTGGATTAATATGAACTACTTTCTTCAAAATTTTTACTTTTTTTCTTTTTCCAGAAATACACTTCTTTTTCGCAGACAGTTTTTAGACTGTTGCTTTCATACAAACACTATGGGTACACTTCTTACAAACATTTTACTTATCATCTCATTTTTTGTGTCTGCTCCAATAAAATCAGTATCAGAAGGAAAAAATGACTTGTTACTTATTACTAACTAGACATGCGTCTGAGAGTAGCAGACAGACAGACAAAACGAAAATTGCTTTTTGCTAGTGGTGGAAGGATTGAGTTTTAAGGGGAATTTTTCTAAAGAGTTGCAGAAATGGCTTTGAAGATTTTGAAACATGCAAGCCATGCGAAAACGCTATCATTGGAAACAGACAGGTGGTCTTTTTTGTATCTCTAAATGATTATATAGACGTGCAAGGCACAGGGAGCAGCCAGCCAGAAGAACACACCAATATTTCAACGAATCAGCCGATATTATAGTAAACATTTTATATATATTTAAACACATATAATATAATTACTTACTAAAAGTTTTGTTACCATTAAAAACATTGCAGGAGTTCTCTATCACCTCTTCTACACCCTCCTAATAAAGCCGTTCGTCCTTGGGCGACACTTCCTGCTGTTAGGGTTTTTCAAGCTTTCCCTGACAGCACACTCCTCTTTTCCTCTCATTATTTTCTAAAGCAACGGGAATCCTACTTATGGATCTTGAAGAGCACATACTCCCCTTTTTTAAGGCTCTAGGAAAGGTTTGAAAAAATTGTAAGGTAATTTGCTTACGGTGCGGGAGTTTGAGGCTGTAGAAGCAAATTTGAGGCGTTTGTTTTAGTCGTTGAGATGTTGTAACCAACTGTGACCAAGTAACGTACTTTACAAGATTTATCTCAAAATTGATTTTCTTAATTTCTTTTTTTACTTATTTATTTTTTATATCCTACACTAATCGTATCAAATTTAGACTATTTTTAGTTAAATCTTAACTTTAATCTTATAAGACTTATCTTTTAATTGTCAGGATTTCATGAGATCCTTGTTTTTGCTTTCAACCTTCTTTCTGTTTTGTCTGTTATGCAGTTACTGTCTGTTCCGGTGAACCTGTCAACCATAGCTCTTCAGTTGGAATTTGTCTTGCAAAAATCAACCTTAGCTCTTTTCTTCCGTGGTCTGCTTTATCGATAAATATATCATTAGTTGCACATCTCTGTTCAACTGTCTCAAAAATATCACGTTTTAGTTTTCTCAGATTCTTCGTAGACTCAGGCTGGAATTCTTCAGGTAGATAATTCTCAACGAATTTTTTAAAGTCTCTGGAGTCTAGTACTCTAGTATCAATATTAGCAAAAGGTGAAACTGCTTTTGGGAGGTCAGTACTTTTTTTCATGTACTCAATGAGAAAATCAGCGCGAATTTCTGTGATATTTTTAGAAGGTGCTATAAGTGATCGATCAATAAGTTCAGGTTTTAACGTAGTGTTTATTTTAGACACTAAATCGTTAAGCCTGGTTATCTGCATAGGAATAGTAGGTTCATGGTCTTCATCATCGTAAGAAAAGTCCTCAATTCCTAAAACAGTTTCAATTTCTGCAAGTCTCTGAACTGGTCTGATCTCAGAAGTTGCAAGATTAGCATTGAATTTTGTCTTAATTTCTTCCTGGAATTCAAGATCTTCGTTGATTAGATATCTTGTGAAACCTTTGAGTGCCTCAACAAATCCAGGCTGTTCAAAAAAGTGCATAAACTCTTCAGGTACATAATCAGCGAGACTCATAAAAAGCCTCCTGAGATCGTGATGTGTTCAAAAAACGATACGAAAATTATATAAGCAAAGCTGTTGTTGTAATTATTGTTCATATACTATAACTCCTTATCTACAAGGGGTAGGGGGTTACAGGGTCCAAGCTGTAACCTCAACAATTAATCTTTTTTAATCATTTCTTCTAGTTTTTCATTCACTATATATTGTTCAAGAAGCATTATTGCCTCTACCTTTTTATTATTTAAATTCAGTTTATAATATTGAATTTGTCCGGCCTTTCCAGCCTTTACAATAATATCGTCTTTTAGCAAATTTTTAACATATTTGATTACTGCAACTCTCGAGACATCTGTCATTCTGGCAATGTCAGCTAAATACAATTTATCATTATAATTTTCAACGAATGCTTCCAACACTCTTAATCGTGGACTATCGCCTAATAATTCTGACAGCACGCTCATATCTTATACTTTATGCCAAAGACTGTATATAATGTTTACTATTCTGCTTATTAAGTAGTCATTTTCGATGCGTCGGTTCCGTTGCAAAAAATATTTGTTAAGGATATAATAAAATAAAAGGGAAGTAAAGGATAGTGATATGCTATCTAATCCCTTTAAATGGAAGCATTTTGTAGGTGAAATTATTTTATTAAATGTCAGATGGTACTTAAAATACCCATTGAGTTATCGAAATTTAAAGGGAATGATGGCAGAAAGAGGGGTAATAGTCAACCATACAACCATTATGAGATGGGTACATCAATACTCATCTGAAATAGAAAAGAAGATCAGAAGGCATTTAAGACCAACAAATGACTCTTGGAGAGTTGATGAAACTTACATCGGAGTTAAAGGTGAATGAAAGTATTTTTACCGAGCAGTTGAATCAAATGGAGATACAATTGATTTCATGTTAAGTGCAAAACGAGACCAAAAAGCAGCGAACAGATTCTTCAAAAAAGCTTTGAACTCTAATCATAATCAAATTCCAAGAGTAATCACAGTTGACAAAAATCCAGCTTATCCACCTGCTATAAATAAACTGAAAAATGATAAAATACTACCTATAAACGTAGGCATTCGACAAATCAAGTATTTGAATAACATTATAGAACAAGATCATAGATCCATTAAAAGAATAGTTGGTATTGTTACTTAACTATATCTAGTTCTTTATTTCTGTATTTCATCAATAGAATAACCGAGTACTTTAGCATTTCAAGACTCTTCGTATAACACTGACTCTTCGTATAACACTTTGTCTTTCTTCTCAACCTTGCCAGAAAGTGCCTCAATATGCTGTTATATCCTTCAACAGTATACGTTTTTGCTTTTGATTGAGTATGGATCTTTTCTGGAATAAACTCTGCATATGCTCTCCAGTGATCGGTCATCACTTCTCCAATCTCTTTTTTCTTCAATTTTTCCCAGAGTAATTTTCCAGTTTCCGTTCCTCTGCTACCAAAAGAGCAGTTGATGAACTTTTTCCCAACTCTATCAACAGCAATCCAGATACAGCAATATTTTTTTTGTTACCGATGTAAGTGTGCATTTCATCCATTTCAACAATAGATATCTCATTTTCACTTTTTAGGTTCTTTCACTCCTGACCAAATTTCTTGATCCATTTTTGGACAGAAACATGACTTACCCCTAAAACTCTTTCTATTGAGCGGAAGCCCAATCCTTCAAGATAGAGTTGTAAAGCCTGTCTTTTTACAGAAGCGGAAAAAGCAGTTGATTTTAGCTCTACTGTATAGTTATAGCCACAATCAGAGCATTTGTACCGTTGACGCCCGCCAACTATACCATTCTTTTTGTGACTGGAACTATTGCATCTGGGGCGGTTCATGAAGAAATATACTTTCTAATAGTATATAACAATGTTTAATTACCAATGCCTCATTTATTATTGAGTAAATAGGCTGTATTTTTGAATAATTACGAAAAAAGTGAGAATATTAGTTAAAAAAATTCCTTGTTAACTTATGTTTGAGAAACCAGACTTGATAACATCTGTTTTTTATTATCATTGGATTCTTAATTATATTTCTCTAAATAGTATATAACAATGTTTAATTACCAATGCCTCATTTATTATTGAGTAAATAGGCTGTATTTTTGAATAATTACGAAAAAAGTGAGAATATTAGTTAAAAAAATTCCTTGTTAACTTATGTTTGAGAAACCAGACTTGATAACATCTGTTTTTTATTATCATTGGATTCTTAATTATATTTCTCTAGCTATTATATACCATATACAATATAGAGACCCTTGTTATAATTTAAAGCATATCTTGATCAGGACATAAAATAAGGTTATTCTAGTCGATTTTATTAACTGGTCATTGGCTTAGATTGTATCAACATCTAAAAGGAGATTAATGTATGGGGAAACAAACATTTAAAAAGAAAGCAGCAATACTGTTTTCATTGTTTTTAATAATAGCATTGACTGCCTCATCAGCATCTGCATGGTATTCGAAAGGAACAGCAGCATCAACAGGAACAAAATCAGCAGGTGCGGCATCTACAACTGTAAATACCATGAATACGGCTAGTACTGGTACTGGTAGTTGTAGTAGCAGTGGCGGCTGTAGTGGCAGTGGCGGAAGTAGTAGCGGCGGCTGTAGTGGCAGTGGCGGAAGTAGTAGCAGTGGTGGATGTTAGAAATAATCACATAACTTGAAGAAACACTTAGAGTCTATCCAAAAAAATGGTGCAACGTTTACAATTTTTATAAAATACCATTATTGAGTTTTTGGACTGACTCCAAGTTCCTTTTTTCTGATATCTTAATTCAACCTATTCACCAAACACTGTCGTTTTGGTTCCGTTGCAAAAAATATCTGCTAAGGATATAATTAAAATAAAAATGAAATCAAAGGTAGTGACATGCTATCTAATTCCTTTAAATGGAAGCACTTTGTAGGTGAAATTATCTTATTGAATGTTAGATGGTACTTAAAATATCCATTAAGTTATCGAAATTTAAAGGAAATGATGACAGAAAGAGGGGTAATAGTCAACCATACAACCATTATGAGATGGGTACATCAATACTCACCTGAAATAGAAAAGAAGGTCAGAAGACATTTAAGACCAACAAACGACTCTTGGAGAGTTGATGAAACTTACATCGGAGTTAAAGGTAAATGGAAATATTTTTATCGAGCAGTTGACTCAAATGGAGATACAATTGATTTCATGTTGAGTGCAAAACGAAATAAAAAAGCAGCAAACAGATTCTTCAAAAAAGCTTTGAACTCTAATCATAATCAAATTCCAAGAGTAATAACAATTGATAAAAATCCAGCTTATCCACCTGCTATAGATAAACTAAAAAATGACAAACTACTACCTATAAACGTAGGCATTCGACAAATCAAGTATTTGAATAACATTATAGAACAGGATCATAGATCCATTAAACGAATAGTTAATCCAATGTTAGGATTTCAGTCTTTTAACACAGCTATTAAGACTTTAAAAGGAATTGAAGCGATGAATATGATTAAAAAAGAACAAGTCAAGAATCTAAATTACTCTAGTCTTAATGAAGCTAAATATGTTAATCAATTATTTGGAATAGTTCTATTAATTAATTAATTAATTAATTAATCTTTGTGAATATTTTAACTTTTGTTTATTATCCATAGACTTACATGCTTATTCTGAGATTTTTTGCAACGGAACCAATTGCCAAGACACTAGTGTCGAGTAAATCCTTAAGAATTCAATGATTCCGAATAATTAATTGCAATCGATTTGATACGACATTTTGCTGTTGACCCGACACTAGTTCAGAGAAATAGTTTTTAGTTTTAGGATAGGTTCAATGGCTATTGTGAGCAAGAAACCTTGTTATCTGAACTTGAATCTTTTGGGGTCTTATTGGGGATAGGCAATTAAAATATTCTTTTGTTTCTCACTTATTTTTTCCGAATTTTCATATCTGCAATGATAGCTTTCCCCTGAGGCTGTAAGTGGATCTACATGGATAGTTGTTCCGAAAAGATAGGAAAAGTTCTCCAGAAGCTTTTCTCTTATCGCTTTAGCAATTTCATGTCCCTCTTCAACCGAAATCGAAGGCGCAACGGCAACATTGATCTCCACATGGAGCTGATGTCCGATCCAACGGACTCTAAGATCCGTAACTTCACAAACACCTTCAACACTCCCAGCAATACTTTTTACGTCATCAATAACTTCAGGTTCAACACCGTCAAGAAGGCGAGTAAACACGAGTTTGCTTATGTCAAAGACTATTTTCAGGATTGTTATTGTGATTAGCACACCAATAAGAGGATCAATTATAGGGTACCCTAACCAGATTCCTGCAGCTCCGATAAGAACTGCAAGGCTGGCAAAGCCATCTACCCGAGCATGGTAGCCGTCAGCAATAAGAGCTGCACTCCCAATTTCCTTCCCTATTTTCATTCGGAACTGGGCTACTAACTCGTTTCCAACACAGCCTATAATCCCGGCGACAACTACAGCCTGCAAATGCTCTACCGGTTGTGGGTTGAAAAAGCGGTTTATAGACTCATATCCTGCAACTATCGCACTGAAAAGGATGAGGAAAACAATGATCATTCCTGCAAGATCTTCTACTCTGCCATACCCGTAGGAGAAGCATTTGTTTGGCTTTTTTCTGACCAGGGAAAAAGCTATTGCAAGAGGAATTGCAGTAGATGCATCCCCAAAGTTATGGATGGTATCGGCAAGAAGAGCAACACTGCCTGACATATAAACAATGGTAATTTGCAGGATAGCTGTGATCATCAGCCCTATAAATGACCATTTGACAACCCAGAGCCCTTTGCTAGTAGCAAGTATGGGAAGGGATCAACAGTTCCATGAGTATGACTGTGCCCATGGGAATGGGCCTGGGAATGAATTAAGGATTTCTCATGAGAATGAGCATGAAAATGGGGGTGGAATTTAAAAAATCCTTTTTTGTGGGTATTCTCATGTAGCTGCTCGGGGCAGCTCTCCTTTTCAGGGGGATGAAAATTAGAATACTTTTCAGACATAACTGACCTCTTGATTAGTTTGTTATTAAACCATCCTGAAACCCATTTCGTTCCTGATCATCAAAGATTTCCAAAAATGCTCTTTTATGATAAGAAGCTCGATCGATTACTGAAAGGACGAGATTCGGTAGTGGGTGTGAGTTATTGAAAAACATATGTATAAGACTCTCTTTACATTTTCTTTAAATAAGATAGATGTACTTGCTTTTTAGGAATTGATCAATAACTCACGTACACGACCCGAGATTCGAAGAGCAAATTTTGATTAACGATATAAGCTCAACAAGCAAACTTGGAAGCAGTTTTATAAATAGTATTTATCTTTAAAAAAGAATTTTTTATGCAGGGATTCATACTTTTTTTGGAGGAATGTTATATAAAGAAACTTTCCATCATGAGCAGTTGTAGCTAATCTTCCAATATAAGCAAAAAAATTAGATATTTATTACTGGAAATTAGAGATGGGGTATTTTCCTGTATATTAACAATGATTTTGAGACTGATTTTTCGTATGGACTGATGAACTCAGAAATACTTCAATATTTTAGTGCAGCGAGAAATCCGAATTTTCAATAAATGTTATAATTTTATTATCACAAATTCTCACAATATAATATAAATTTATGAGGAATTTAGAAAATAATTCCTTTAATGAAAACAAGTAACAATGAATTTATCCAAAAGTATGATGATGCCTAAAAACAATCACTTAAGAAATAAAATATATATGAAAAACAAGGAAAGACAATTAAAGTTGTGTTTGCTCGCCAAATATTCATAAAAGTCCCATTTCCATTTTTCTAAACAAAAATCTTTATATATAATCAATTTCTGCGAAAATCAGAACTAGGAAAAAAGAGATTTAGAAATCTGTTTAGAAAACGGTTCCGTTGCAAAAAATCAGAGCATTTTACAAAATTGTTGAAAACCTTCACAATAAGATAAGTTTGGTGAGTACATATGGATTAAAATGACATTTTAAGGAAAGAAGAATAACTTCAACGTACAGAAAAATTATTTTTGCAACGGAACCGATAATTTCACCTACAAAGTGCTTCCATTTAAAGGGTTCCGTTGCAAAAAATCAGAACATTTTACAAAATCACTGAAAACCTTCACAATTAAGAATGTTAATCAATCTCATCACCAGGAAAATGGTACAAAAGGTAAGAATTATAGTATCAAACTGCTGAAATATTATTTTTGCACCACAACCATTATTATTCCCCACTGCTATGAATCAATACTGATACCCTATTTCCTTCTTAGAAAATAATACCTTTCAGTAAACCTCTTTTTCAGGAGTGATTGGCCGAAGAGAACTCGGTCTTTTAAAGCTTGTAGGGAAGAAACGCCTATCGTTATCTGGCGCAAAACTCTCAAAGGTAATATCTAAAAAAAGATTTTAAGCGGTTCATTCTATGCCGCTTAAATAATAGTTAAATATATTCATTTACTCTTTTGGAAGTCCGAAGGCAACAATATAGCCTCCTGAGTTAGCAACTTCCATGTTGTTTCCTGTGGGCACCAATAGCATACCGTCTCCTATAGATGATCCACCTATGCCAATTGGGGCTCCTACATTGAATTCCCACAGCTCTTTGCCAGTTTCGGCATCATACGCCCTGAGAATTCCCGATGTTATTAGTGGTGTTTCAGTTGGGGCTCCATAGTCACCAAACGGGTAGGTTACACCTGTTTCATTATTTCCTACGGTTCCGTTGCAAAAATAATTTTTCTGTACTTTGAGGTTATTCTTCTTCCCTTTAAATATCATTTTAACCCAAATTTGCTCACTAAAATTATCTTATTGTGAAGGTTTTCAACGATTTTGTAAAATGCTCTGATTTTTTGCAACGGAACCCTTATCTCTATATTTGATAGGGATTAGGTATTTATAAATGGATTATTTATTATTTAATTGATTTCTATAAATTCTATTTAATTTATATAATTTATTTGGGAAATTAATCGGCTACTTGCATATGGGGGTAAGGAATGAAAATAAAATTAATGGTTTTTCTGTTGGTGCTTTGCTTGGTTTTCTCATTTGGGTTAGCACAAGCACAAATGGGAGAATACAATATTGTTCACAATTTTCTTTCCTAAAAGTAGCTGAGGTTATTATGACTGACAACAAGAGATCACAGAAGGATTATTTGCCCATCTTTTTAATACTCAGTTTCTTTGTGGTTGTACAGGTTTTTGCTTTATTTTTGTCGGGTTTGATGGCAAAAAGTGGGCTGCAAATTTTTAGAGATCCGACACAGATTTCCAATTCCGCGATTTTTATTGGTTTAATGTTGATTTCAGCCATACTAAGTCTAATATTTATAAAATTTGGCATTCAGAATCTATCAGAAAAGTCATTAATGGCATGCTCCAAAAGTTACTATAAATCCATAACATCGAGTATCCATTCAGACTGTGCATACCGCAACCATAAAAGTTACAGTAAGTCACATGCTTTTCAGATTGGTTTTAAATGGATCTTTAAATTTCTTGTGTACATTTCAACCATGTTAACTCTTTATATCACATTCGTAATGTTATTCACTTTCATTCCATTTTTTCTATTTTTAACAGTAGCAGAATACAATATTGCCAGTTTTGTTGTAGCCATCACACTAACAGTGTTAATTTACATGTATCCTGAATGGTATATCATCGATATTATCGGAATATGTTCGGCTAGTGGTATAGCCGCATTATTCGGAATTTCTTTTTCTATTATACCGGCGATAATTGTTCTTGTGCTTCTTGCGATCTATGATGCCATTTCAGTATACAAAACAAAGCATATGATAACCATAGTAAATGCAGGCATGGATTCAAAACTACCACTTATGTTGATTGCTCCAAACAACTTGAATTATTCATTTATCAAAAGTAGCTTCAAAAAAGAAGGCACAGACGAAGCTTTTTTCGTAGGGATTGGGGATATTGTTGCGCCTACTATACTAGTTGTTTCCGCTCACATTTTTCTGCATAATGCTTATCCTGTAATTGGAGCAATGTTCGGTACACTCCTTGGTTGCATAATTATGTTCACTATAACTATCAAAGGAAACAGCGCTCAAGCAGGGCTTCCTTCCCTTAATTTAGGAGCAATACTTGGATTTTTTGCAGGTGGCCTGCTCTTGGGATTTCAATGATGTATCAGCTATCAGGTTGATCTTTTTAGGTAGATAAGCTAAATAAAGACAAATTAGCAAAGTTCGAATTTTGCGACAAAGGAGCAAGGGTTCTGTTGCAAAAATATAGTCAACTCATGAATTAATTACACTTTTAATTTGTTCATCAAATAATTTTATCCAACTATTAGCAAACGATTTTGATTTAGCTAACTTCATGTATTCATTTTTGGTTCTGGTGCAAAAATAATTTTTCTGTACTTTGAGGTTATTTTTCTTTCCTTTAAATGTCATTTTTACCCAAATTTGCTCACTAAAATTATCTTATTGTGAAGGTTTTCAACGATTTTGTAAAATGCTCTGATTTTTTGCAACGGAACCGGTAAAACCTATGTGTTTTCTGAATAATCCAATTTTAAGGATACTTCAGAACCCGAATGTTTCATCCTAAGAAGGTTCGTGTCTTATTTTTGTAGTGTAATTTCTCCTTCGTAATGTTTCCACTTAAAGGAATTAGACAGCATATTACTATTCTCTTGATTTCTTCCTTATTCAATTGAATCCTTATTATGAATTTTTGCAGCAGAACCCGACGATAGGCTCCTAATCATGCATCTTTGATTTACGTTTGCTCTGAATGTATTTAATAATACCAAAAAATGAAAAAACAAGAATAATCACAAGTATTGCAAGACTAAAGTTATCTTTTACGATAGGTAAGTTTCCAAAAAAGTACCCTGCAAAGAGGAATGTAGATACCCATGAGACAACACCCACTACATTATACCAAAAGAACTTTGAATAGGGCGTAAACCCCATACCTGCTACAAAAGGCGCTAAAGTACGGAATATAGGCAGAAAGCTAGCTATTATTATTGTTCTTGCTCCATATCTTTGGAAAAATCTGCGTGTGCGGTCAAGGTATTCTTTTTTAATAAACCTTATATCTTCATCTTTTGTGATCTTCTTTCTTACTAAATGACCAATAAAATAATTGGCGTTATCTCCAGAAACGACTGCAAGACATAATACGAAAAATAGAGCTGATATATTAAGCGATCCAGTAGCAGCCAAAGTTCCAGTGGAGAAAAGGACGGTATCACCAGGTACTAAGGGAGTTACTACAAATCCAGTTTCACTGAAGAGTATAAAAAATAATAATAAATAGATCAGCAGACCATGTTTATTTGTTAATGCGATTAGATGAGTATTAAAATGAAAAATGAGGTCTATATAATAATATAGATTAACCATGCAAATACTTCTATAGAAATGTCTGTTACTTATAATATGGCTAATGCCACAAAGAGTCAAAGCAACTTGACCTTTTTGCAACATAACCAAAAATACGAACTTTTTGACCTAAAACGTAGCTATCTTTGTGAGATCTTACAAGAGCTAAAAAATCAATTCTTTAAGATACATTGAATCTATTTTTTATAAAAGATGTTTGAATATAATGAGTCGTGTCACTTGTTAAAAATGCTCCCAAAACAGCAACAACTATTGTTGTAAGATCTGATACCAATACTCGTATAAGTCATTCAAGAGATCCTTATTATAACCTTATGCGGCGTATCTTTCAAGAAGATGCCACGCGGTTACAGGGCAAAAATTCCTTGTAATGATTGAAGAGCGACAAGCTGCAGGAAATGCAATCCGAACGGATGAGTGGAAAGTCATTTTGGAAGAACTCCAAATATGTCGTGCTTCATTTTACGCAATGTGCAATAAACTGCTTGGAGCAGGGCTTATCTCTATAAAAAACAAAGAATACAGGCTTTCAGGCCAGTTTTCAAAGGATCTTCTGGATATGGCTAGCTGGTGGTGGACTGCAATTCTCAATAACCCAGAGGAAAATCTGTAATGCAAGTATAACCTTTTGTTATTAAGTTAGAAGGTTTCGTTGCAAAAACTTCAGAATAATCATGTAAATCTATAAACAATGAAAAAAAAGTTAAAAATATTCAAGAAAATTGATTACATTGAGAAAATTTTGTTTTTCTTATTCTTTTTCTTCCTTAGTACTCTGAATTTTTGTAAAATTCGCTAATCCTACCTCATGATCATTGCAATGATGCAGATCTGAAAGCTGAATAACTTTTCCTCCTATCCTAAATACGTGATCCTGTGACCCAAGGGTATAACATGCTGCAGATACAAACTTTTCTATTGGAATATTTGCAATTTCAAGCTTGTTTCCTGGATAAAGTTTCCTGCAATTCCTACAATAATAAAATGGAGTTATTATCATCGTTATCTTCTCATTTTGTAAAATGCATTCCTTTATAACTAACGTTTTTGTTACAATACTATATAGTCCATGTGCCAAAAATCAGAAAAATTTTTAGATTTCAAACTAATTTTGTTCACTCAACAAAATTTTTTGATATCGGCTGATAAAAGCTATGTGAATTAGTAAAAACTCATTTCAAAGACTATGGAATACAATAAACCACACATATGCGAAAATTAAATATCAGGAAGCCCATTTCATTTTCGGGTAGAAATTTTTTCCTATCGATAACCCCAATATCAAATACAAAAAACATAGAGAAACATATAGGCACTTTTTTCAATGTCTATTAATAGCGAAATAAACTAATATCTTATAGTTTTAGAAAATTTGTTATATATTTAAGATTATGTTTCTGAATAGTATATTATATCCGGATTAGTGACTTCTTGAAGCTTATGATTTTACAGAAAAATAGTTACACTGCCGAAGATCAGATTGAAAAGATTGTATATTTAGATATTTGGTCTTGAATTTTTATTCAATGGGAGGTAACGTTATGACTGACGACAAAAAGAATCCTTTAATGGGCAGAGCAAACAAACAAGAAATCGATAGAGGCATGTCGAACCGCGACTGGTGGCCGAACCAGTTGAAGATCGAGATCCTGCACCAGCATTCTTCTAAATCCAACCCAATGGATGAAGACTTTAACTACGCGAAAGAGTTCAAGAGTCTCGACTTGGCAGCTGTGAAGAAAGATCTTGCGGTGCTGATGACCGATTCGCAGGACTGGTGGCCGGCGGACTTTGGTCACTATGGCCCTTTGTTCATTCGCATGGCGTGGCATAGCGCCGGCACCTACCGCGCCGATGACGGCCGCGGTGGCGGTGGTAGAGGTCAGCAGCGCTTTGCGCCGCTCAACAGTTGGCCGGACAACGTCAATCTGGACAAGGCCCGTCGCCTACTCTGGCCGATCAAGCAGAAGTATGGTCGGAATATTTCATGGGCTGACCTCATGATTCTTGCGGGCAACGTCGCTCTGGAAACGATGGGATTCAAAACGTTTGGTTTCGGAGGCGGTCGCGAAGATGTCTGGGAGCCGGATCAGGACGTATATTGGGGCTCTGAAGACACATGGCTGGATGATAAACGCTATTCTGGAGATCGGAATCTCGAAAATCCGCTCGCTGCCGTGCAGATGGGGCTGATCTATGTCAATCCGGAAGGCCCCAACAGCAACCCGGATCCGATCGCAGCGGCCAATGATATCCGCGAGATTTTCGCTCGAATGTCCATGAACGATGAAGAGACCGTTGCGCTCATCGCTGGCGGTCATGCCTTTGGTAAAACCCATGGCGCCGGTCCTGCGTCCCATGTCGGGCTTGAACCAGAAGCAGCCAGTATCGAGGAGCAAGGCCTCGGTTGGAAGAGCAACTTCGGCACCGGCAAAGGCGGTGACACGATCACCACCGGCCTGGAGGTCACTTGGACCAACACACCAACGAAGTGGAGCAACAACTTCTTCAGGATCCTATTCGGCTACGAATGGGAATTGACGAAGAGCCCGGCCGGTGCGCATCAGTGGCAACCGAAGGGTGGCGCAGGCGCTGTCACGATTCCGGATGCCCACGACCCGTCCAAGCGTCACGCGCCAAGCATGCTAACCACTGACCTTTCCTTAAGGTTCGACCCCGTCTACGAAAAGATTTCAAGGCACTTCTACGAGAACCCGGATCAATTAGCGGATGCATTTGCCCGTGCATGGTTCAAGCTAACGCACCGCGACATGGGTCCGCGCGCCCGCTATCTGGGTCCGGAGGTTCCTGCCGAAGACCTCATCTGGCAAGACCCCATCCCCTCGATTAATCACAAGTTGATTGATGAGAAGGACATTGCCTTCCTCAAGGACAGGATCCTCGCCTCTGGGCTGTCAATCTCGCAACTGGTTTCGACCGCCTGGGCGTCGGCGTCAACCTTCCGTGGCTCCGACAAGCGTGGCGGTGCGAATGGTGCACGAATTCGCCTCGCACCGCAGAAGGATTGGAAAGTCAACCAGCCGGCCGAACTGGCGAAAGTACTGAACATTCTCAAAGGTATCCAGAGCGAATTCAATAGCATGGCTTCTGGCGGCAAGAAGGTCTCGCTTGCTGACCTGATAGTTTTGGCTGGTTGTGCAGGCGTCGAGCAGGCTACAAAGAATGCTGGTCACGATGTGACGGTTCCCTTCTCGCCAGGGCGCATGGATACCTTGCAGGAGCAGACTGATGTTGTCTCCTTTGCCTTTCTCGAACCGATCGCGGATGGCTTCCGCAACTACCTCAAGGCCCAATACACCGTATCAGCCGAGGCGTTGCTGGTTGGCAAGGCGCAATTGCTGACACTTACCGCACCAGAGATGACGGTACTCATTGGCGGCATGCGCGTCCTGAACACCAACTTTGGACAGACCCAACACGGCGTTTTTACCTATAAACCGGAAACACTAACTAACGACTTCTTTGTGAATCTGCTTGACATGGGCACGGAGTGGAAAGCGGTATCGGACACCAAGGACTTGTTTGAGGGGCGCGATCTTAAGACTGGCGAAGTCAAGTGGACCGGCACGCGTGTTGATCTCATTTTCGGTTCGAATTCCCAACTCCGATCTCTGGCCGAGGTCTACGGAAGCGCGGACGCGCAGAAGAAGTTTGTCCAGGACTTCGTGGCAGCCTGGACCAAGGTGATGAACCTTGATCGCTTCGACCTTGCCTGATCGTAGTATAAATGTCTTTAAGGGCTTAGAGATCTTCAAAACAAACTTGGATTAGCTTTGAAAACCGTAAACATGGTTAGATACTGATGAGACATTAAAATCTAGTAACTAAGGTGAACTTAAATGGGTGTATCTGCAAAGGAGAAAGGTATTTTTGTGAGATCTGCGGTAACGAAGTTACAGTAGAAAAAGTAGGTGGTGGAACTCTTGTTTGTTGTGGTTAGGAGATGATTCGGTTCTGTTGCAAAAATCCTAATATTGAAGCATTGATCATCGGTTAAGGTTCATGTCCAGAAATCTTTTTAAATCTTCTGACATAGTCCAGGAGCCTATCCCAAAACTCAAAATTGCGTCTCTAAATTTCAAATTCCAAATGACCAATCGAGTCTCCAATTATAATAATAATTCAGAAACTTTTATCGATGTGAGAATCAAATTGTTTTTGGGATGAGCTCCAGTGGAAATATGGAATTCATCGGGAGTTTCGTCGGGTGTTACTGCAGGAGGTCTGTGGACATGAAGGCTAGTCCATAAACCATCAAACTAGGAGAAAGTGATATGCTTGTTCCACTTCCTCCTCTCATCATTGTAACGCCGATCATTGGAAATACAGCTGAAAGAAGAGCTCCCAAAATCACTCCAAAAACACCTCCAACAAAACCTACCATTGCGGAATTAAACAAAAAAATCATAAGAATATCTTTATTTTTCGCCCCTATAGCTTTCATTGTTCCTATTTCTTTAGTCTTTTCAAGGACAGAAGTAAACATAGTATTTGCAATTCCTACAGCTCCTACTATAAGCGATACAGCAGCAATTGCTCCCAAAAAGAGTCTCATTGAATCAATCATACTGGTAACAGCACTGGCCATTGATGCTGTGGTTGTTACAGTAAAATCCTGATCACTTGCTTTATTAACATGCCTGGAAATCAAGAGCTTTTTTACAATTGCACTGTCTGCTGCATCTACAACAGCCGGACTCTGAGCTTCTACTTCAATAGTATCATATACATTTTTTTCTGCATCTGGAATCAAATTTACCGCGGCATTTATAGGCATATATATCTGATTATCTTCTCCTCCACCCTGTTCTTCCAAAATTCCAACAACTCTTACGGACTTTCCATCTACATTTATAATCTGGTTAATTCCAATATTTTTTTTGTAAATCCCGGTAGCTACTCCGCTTCCGATAACTGCAACATAATTATCTGCTGGTTCAAGTAACCTTCCCGAATCCAGGGTGATTGTGTTCATATACTTCCAAACCTGTGGATCTACTCCGGTAACGGAAAGAGAAGCACTTTCTGAGTTGTAGCTTATGTTTACTCTACCAGAAATCTCACCAGTAATATATTTGGCATTGGTAAACAAAAATAGATATATGTGCTTATAACATATATTTCTGCATGAACTGCCCAAAATGTAATAGTTCTAATCACAAAAAGAATGGTATAGTTGGCGGGCGTCAACGCTACAAATGCCATGATTGTGGATATAACTATACAGTAGAGCTAAAATCAACTGCTTTTTCCGCTTCTGTAAAAAGACAGGCTTTACAACTCTATCTTGAAGGATTGGGCTTTCGCTCAATAGGACGATTTTAGCATGAAAGTACATGAGGAGATTATCCTCACGTGCTCTCTTGATCCTTTTTCCCCATAATCGCAAATATTCCACTAATTATTTTAATCCGTTCATCAACCGAAAAAAGCTCAGTCTCAATAATCTTTCTCTTTTGGATTTCTCCCTTTTGATATCCGGTTTCATCTTCGTCCATCTCATCGTTTGTAATAAGATGCCATAGTATCGTTGCAATTTTCCTTGCTAAAGCAATAATTGCTTTTGCATGTCCAATCGACTTCTTTTTTCTGTTAAAAAACTCTTTTAACCTGCTATTCTTCTTTCTTGCTGCTGCTTGAGCAATCTGTGTCAGAATCCACCTTGCTACTTTTGATCCCCTCTTTGTGATTCTGCCGTTATAGTATTTATCTGCAGATTGATACACATTAGGAACTAGACCAAGCCAAGAAGCAAGCTTATTTCCAGAAGAAAAATCCTTAAAGTTGCCTATTTCAGCAAGTAAAATTGCCGCACCAAGTTCCCCTATACCTGGAACTGACATTAAAATCTCCATTTCTCGCTTATGATTTCGAGAAGCATAATTGAAAATTTATTTTTCTAAAGCTTCGAGTTCATCATCAAGACTTTTTATGAGTTTTAGACAGATCTGAAGTCTGAATGCAGCACTTTGAGAAATTTCTCGATCAAGAATTTCTCTTATCTGAGCAGCTTTTTTCCGAACATTTGGAGAGAGGCTTGCAATAATCTGATCAACACTCTTACCTGAAGAGATTCCTAATAAAATCATTCTGCCATTCTTGCCAAAAACGTCTGTCAGAACATTATTCAGGTGTAGCATTTCAGATGCAAGAATTGAGTGAGCTTTATTTTTTAAATCTGTTCTTTTTTGTACAAGTGTTAACCGAAGTCGAACATATGATCTAAAATCTATATGATCCTTTGGAAAAACTCTTGATGGCTGAATCATATTATTAAGTGCAAGTTGTGCAATGACTTCTGAGTCAATCTTATCTGTTTTTGTATGGGTAAATACCTTCATATCTCGCGCATTTCCAACTATCACAGTTAGATGCTTTACCAATGAATCATGAATCGGAACCCAAAAGTCGCTGGTTGATTCACATGCAACAACATCACATTTTTCTGATATTACCCAATTTTTAAGGGCTAAAATTCCTTCATCATCTCTGTTGAAACGTTGCTGTTGTTTTTCACCAGATCTGCTGAGAATTGTAGCAATGAAAAAGAGTTTGTGAATGTCTAAACCACAAGCTTTGTTTACAATATCTACCAATTAAAATCACCAAAGTTATTTGGGCAGTGAAATGATCTCAAAGGCAATTTGACATCTGTGATCAAGGTCACATTTGAGCCTTCGGCGGTATTTAGTGGTTAGTTTTAGTAAGGTTTTGAAAAACCAAAATAAAGACAACCTTACTGCCCAACATTACAAGGGCTTAGTAGTCAAAAAAGAGAAGGTAAAGTACTTTCATGTATTTGTGCCTGTTATTCGAAGAATTTCATGTATGTTTTAGTATATCCCTAGCAGATATTTTTTGCAACGGAAC
Organism: uncultured Methanosarcinaceae archaeon; assembly: GCA_963727895.1. GTDB lineage: Archaea > Halobacteriota > Methanosarcinia > Methanosarcinales > Methanosarcinaceae > Methanosarcina. The sequence goes on from CAVSHT010000004.1 coordinate 54,090, forward strand.
CGACTTCCCAATAGCAAGTGACTTCTTTATAAACTCAATGGCTTTTTTAGCATCACCAAGAGCACTGTATGCGTTCCCCAGATTGCCAAGCCAAACTCCTTCGTTACGTATATCACCTATTTCTCTTGCAATTTTCAAGGTATGTTCATAATAATCAATGGACTTTGTTCAATGGAACCATTATACAAAATATATAAAATACGGTGCAAAAATTTAATTTTGAGGCTTTTTGCATAGCTGACAAAATAGAAAGATAAATAATGGTCTTCTGCAAAATTTACAATTGTATATTCAAAATAATGTAATAGTTTTAGCTCATTGTTTTTGTTTATAAACTGATTTATGTGAGCTTTAAAAGCAAAACTGAGGCATATGATGAGAAAAAAATATTTTAAGTACATTAGTGAAAACTGGATAAAAATAAGATCTTATATTTTAGTTCTTACTTTATTAATTATGCTGGATGCATTTGGTGTTTATATTCTAGTGCATTCAAGTTCTTCACTTTCATTGCCAAATAATACTGTCTATGTTGCTACAGATGGGAGAGGAAATTTCAATTGTAATGGAAGCGATGACCAGGTAGAAATAAATGAAGCTCTTGCATATGTCACAGAAAATCAGCAGTTCACAACTGTTCACTTGAAAGGTCCAAACACATACATTCTTTCCGATACTATTCTAATTGGAAATAATACCACCCTTGAAGGTGACCCTACAGCCGTAATAAAGCTTAAAGATAAAGCGGATTGGCCAGTTGCTAAACCTCTGATAACACAGATCAACAAAACCGGAGCCTGTGGAATTACTATAAAAGGATTTGAAATCAACGGAAATCATGACAATAATTTAGATAGACCAAAAGGATATGGATATTACAATATGATTCATTTCTTCAATTCTACGGATATTCAAGTCCATGACATGTATATGCACGATGGCCATGGGGAAGGATTAAAAGTATACAATAGTTACAATATTCAGTTTTATAATAATATTATATATAAAACGGGGCATAATGGTCTTTTTGATGAAAATTGCCAGAATGTAGATGCCTGGAACAACACAATAACTGTCAGGACTGACAGTGGTTTTAGAAATAAAAACTCAAACCATGTAAAAATTCATGATAATAATATAACTTCCTTTTATGACTGGAGTGCAGGTGGCGCTGGAATTATGATTGAGAAAACAACAGGCATCGTTAACGATATTGAAATATATAATAATACTATTCAAAATACTTATGGGCCTGGAATATGGTTAATAGGTTGTTTTGAACTTTATCCAAAAGATGAAGCTAAGAATGTTCACATTTATAAAAATGTCTTTAGTAATACTGGTACAAACCCACATATTGACTGGGTAGGAGGGATAGTAACAAGTGGATTTTATGATACCCTCATCGAAAACAATACATTTGATGGGGTATATCACGGTGCAATTATTCAGATGTATCCAAAAAGTGGTACTCACATTTATCCTACATATAATAATTCAGGTCACATTGATCTTTCACCCAAAGGTATAGGATATACAACAATTGTCCGTAACAATATCATCGCAAATACCAAACAACGCAAAAAAGATCCAAATGGAACTGGATATGGGGTAATTAATTATCTTCCAAAAACACATACTATTATATTGGAGCATAACTGTCTGTACAATAACTATGCAGGTAACTATCTAAACTGTACATCAACCACTGATATCTATGTAGATCCTCTCCTTTTAGACCAAGATATTGGTGCAGGGTATTCTTCAGAAGAACATCCACAAGGTATTAATCAAACAATGATAAACTCTATATTTAAAAGTGAATATTCATAAGGTACCTGTACCTGCATTGATTTCTATCAATGACGTGGTTCCGTTGCAAAAAATCTCCAGAGTGTACGTTTTAAGGAGGATTCAACTCTAATACTACTGTTTTTCTCTGCTATGGAAAGACCAAGAGAGAGATATAAAATTAATGATATTAATCTATATGTTTACCTGCCGAATCTAGGATTTTTGCAATAGCACCCAAAAAGAGGAGCATTTTTAGTAGTCTTTTTTATAATATTTAGAGGAATAGTAGATTTTTGGAGATTTCTACAAAGCCAATGTAAATTGAACTTAATTTATAGGACTGTTTTCATTAATTACACAAAACACTATATAATCCTATAAAATGTGGCAACAATCTAAACTTCTTGTAACACTAACTAAATTTATTTTAAATATTTTAACTAGATCTATAAAATTTCTATTAATATTTTTCATGTATACTATTTAAAAAACTTTGACCACATAAGCCAAATTTATATAATCAGTGTAACCTAATTTCATCAATAACATAAGATACTTTATCATGGGGAAAATTATATGCAATTTATAAAATTCAGTGTATCTATCATTGAATAGTTCGTCTATTAAAAGAGTAAGCATTTTCTCAAAAGTCATTGAATTATTCCTTTGTATAGAAAAATTTGGATTTTTAAAGAATTTTAGAGTTATAAGAAAAATAAATCATACTAAATTTTATAATGTTAAATGATAAAATATCAAAAAGATAAAGAGAAACACTTTAAAATAATCAAACTCTGATTCAACCTATTAGATATTATTGATAAGATCTGAATTCAGAGTCCGTTTGGGAGTGAGACAGATGATAAACCTAAAGCAGATGATTCTCTCGCTAATGTGCTTTTCTATTTTATTAAACATTCCTATTGTATCATGTAGTTCTCAAGTCGTTTATGTTGCAGGAGATGGCACTGGTAACTATAATTGCGATGGTAAAGTTGATGATATACAGATAAACCAAGCTCTTAGTTATGCTGCTAATCACCCCGGTACAATAGTATATCTAAAAGGGCCATTTGTTTATGATATAAGAAGTTCTTGTTTAATTGGATCAAATACTGAACTTACAGGAGACTCTAATGTAAAACTCAAATTAACAAATAATGCTGGGTGGACAACCAAAAGTGCAGGAACTCCAATTATAGGTCAATTAGGAGGCACGGGAACTGTTGTTCATGATATAAAAATACATGGATTTGAAATAGACGGTAATGAAGGTGCTCAATCAGGTTCTGGAGGAAATGATCTGTATAGAGTAATTTCTTTCCAAGGATCAAGTAGTGCATCTGTATATAATATTCAAGTATATAATATGAATTTACATGATGCAAAAGGCGATGGATTTAGATGTACATATGGAAAAAACATCTATTATTGTAACAATATTGGAAATAACTTACAGCATACTTGTGTAATGTATTCTTGTATTAATTCAGGAGAAATACATGACAATATTGCTCATCAGTGTACTTGCTCAGGAGATAGACTAGACAACTGCCAAAATATTACAGTATATAATGAAAAAATTTTACCATATTCTGGCACTACAACATATCCAAAAGACAAACAAGGTTATGCATTATCTGACACCGGTATACAAATAATCAATGCAGCTTCTTCTCCGTCTACTTCAAAAATAACAATTCACGATTGTGATATTATGTCTGGAGTCAACGGCATTTGGCTCAATAACTTAAATGATGCATCAAATGTTATTATCTATAATAATGTTATACATGATAGTGGATTTGAAAGCGTGGATGTCACTCGAAATGGCGGACTTGCAATTAATAAATGTGAGAATGGAATTACAATCAAAAATAATAATATCACAGGTTCTTATGTTGCTGGAATAAATGTTAATAGTGCAGTTTCGGGTACTCGCAAAGTAACTGTTACAAACAATAATATTATGGATGGCAAAACTGGATATGCTATAAAAAATAGTGTTTCCTCATATGTTAATTTAATTTTAACTCATAACTATATATATGGGAATCCAGCTAAATTTTATCCATCTTCTCTTGTTAATACAAATCCGGCAACATCTCCAAACAAGAAGATTTAAATTAAAATTTAGTCGACTGGTTCCGTTGCAAACAAATTATGAAAGGGATTTACTGAAATAATAGAAATATAGGAGTATATGTTATGCCAGTAAATTCCTTTAAATTGAAACATTATGCAGGGGAGATTATTTGGTTCCGTTGCAAAAAATCTTAGAATAAGCATGTAAATCTATGGATAATGAACAAAAGTTAAAATATTAGAGAAGATGTATCAATATTACAGAACTATTCCAAATAATCAATTGATTACTGGTATTTTGATGGCAGTTTTGTAAATCATAATTGCCTATGTGTTTATCATAGAATTTTTGCATTTGATATGGGGTTATCGAAGAAAACTCTTATATTCTCATAATCTTTGGAATTGATTTGAACTCAAACACATAGCAAGCTTTAACCGATATCGTTTTTATTTGTTGAGTAAACAAACTCAACGAATTCGCTAGATTTTATTTATAAATGATCTGAGGTATTAGTGAAAAAAGGTGGGAACTGTAAGGAAGGATATTACTCTTTGCTTGTTAATTTCAGAATTTCTTCTATTATCTGGTTTTTTATGCTGTTTGTTACTCTCTTTATTTTCTTCCTCTTCCATTTCTTTCCTGAATTCTATATAATCCCTCTCGACTTCTTCTATCTTGTTTTCCATTTGTGATCTCCATCCAATATTAGCAAGTCACACTCTATTTATATATTTTGGAATAATCTAGTATTTTTTTGAGTCGTTCAAATTCTCCTTCTAAGAATTCCCCATTCTATGAGCCTCTTTTCTATGTATCTCATTTCGTAATCTGTAAAAGATAGGCTCTGGTAATGTCTAATAAAGCAACAATAACATAAAAATGTTGACTAGATTTTAGGAGATCTACATAAACTTGATTACTGGGGCCAAAACGAGTATGGTTATAAAAGGACAAATCAATAATCTAAATTACTCTGGTCTTAACGAAGCTAAATATATTAATCAATTATTTGGAATAGTTCTATAATATTGATAAATCTTCTTGAGTATTTTAACTTTTGTTCATTATTCATAGATTTACAGACTTATTCTAAGATTTTTGCAATGGAACCGGTAAAAGTAAATTTCATGTATTTGCTGAAAATTTAAATATTTAATAAAGTTTATGAAACAACCTCAAGCAACGTATTCAACTTTACACTTGTCTAACAAAATTGTTGCATGTTTTTCGAGTTGGAAAATTCTCCATTGAATTTGAAGAGGATATGTTTATACTTTAATTAGTTGGCATTTTTAAAATCTGTATTCAATTAGTGATAAATATAATAAAGTTATAAAGTTGATAATTAACCAATATTTTTAAAAATTTATTGAATGAATGTGAGTCTATAATGAAAAAATCAAGTTACATAATATTATTTATTTCCCTGATTGCCTTTTTTTCAGTTTATAACTCTTTGTTTTTGACTGCACCCATAAAATTCTCAGCGATTTTTGGAGTAATTATTGTATCAATAATTGAATCATTTCCACTATTTCTAATCATAGCCCTAATTATGATTATATTAACTCATAATCAAAAATAGTCATATATTTTAACATTTTTCACAGGGAACCTCAACAGCAAAAGTTCCCTGCTTAAAGTAGGTATGGTAGATGTTTAAGTACAATCTTAATACACTATATAACTTGATAAACTCCGTAGAATGAATCATCCTAATTATTGCTTAGTGTTCATGTTCACAGATCTTCCTTAGTAAATCTGATTTAAATCTTCTGATATAGTCCAGTAAATATGAAATTCACAGGGAGTTTCATTAAGTGTTATTGTAGGAGGTCTGTGGACATGAACTCTAAGGTTATATTAGTATCCGGGTCGTGTTGCAAAAATTTTAATATTTGGGGAGCAGAGCAAAAAGGACGCGTGTTGTTGCAATTGCAACCCCCTAAAATCATATCTAATAAGTAAAAAGAGAAGACCATTGGCGTCAACCGATGGATAATACATAGAAGGCATATTGGTCTGAGAAGTTGCAAATAACATTCTTTATTTGTAACTCCTGAACATTTGTATACTTCACTGCTCAAACTACTTAGTCCAAATCTCTTATTTAATGTAGTACGTTACCTGTACTGACATTGAAACAGTAGACTCACCTGGCTGAATAGGAATGGAAACTGATCCCGCTGCTGTTTCTGTTGGCGTCTTGTATTCGGAATTTACTATAGAACCGCTGTTTTCACTTATAGATGACGTCTGAACGCCGGTTATCTTAGCACCCAGGCTCTTAGCAAGCGAAGTGGCTTTAGAGAATGCATCTGCTACTGCTTCATTCATCAGTTCCTCACGAAGCTGTTTTTGCTTGTCATCGGATACCGAGAATGAAATGCTTCCAATATCATTAGCTCCGGCGGCTGTGGACCTGTCAATTATCTCACTCAGGTTGTTGAGTTTCTTGGTTGTGACCTGCACACTGTTGGATGCAGAGTAGCCTTTGATTGTTTGCGTATCATTCGCATTGTAGTTGTATACCGGGGATACGGAAACATAGGATGTCTGTATTTCCTTGTTCTGCAATCCCATTGCTTTGAGTCCTGCTATTACAGTGCTCATAAGGACTGCGTTTTTATCTGTCGCTTCCTTTGCAGTTTCAGATTGAACTACAACACCGATGTTCAATGTTGCCGTGTCAGGGATAACTTTCTGTTCAGCATATCCACTAATGGAAATAGTATTTTTCGTATCTTTTTCGGATCCACTCTGTGAAATGACATATATCGTTGCTGACATCAGCACTAGAATAACTGATAGCGCAATGATAACATAATAAAGCTTATCGTTTTTATTTTCCTGTGGCATTTTCACATACTCCTTTTTCAATACTTTGTTAACTGATGATTCGACCAATTCTAGCAATTAATAAATGCACACATACATATTAAAAAGTTAGGTACTGTGTAGTCTATGGGGTCTGGGATAAATTTTCAGCATTCTGTGACGTCTGTCATAAAGTCAAACCCCGTAGACTACACAGAACCTCTCAAACTCATTAAAGGTTCATAGTAGGATTCTGTAGCAACTAATGCTTATTCTACTACAGTTGCGCATGCAAAGTGTCCATGTTTAGATGCATGATATCCATCTGAACGCCTTTGGAAATAACGTTTTTCAATGGCGAGTGAGTTTAAATCCTCATAAAGTTTCAATTTTAAACTTATCAGATTGTCTGCCAATGTCAATGGGTTAAAGCCTGTTATCATTGGTTCTCCTATTTTTTGTAAAAACTCTTGTTTCCTTTTCATTTCTGTAGATAGATTATTCTGATTAAATGCGTCATTATCTAAGTAATCAAAAACAACAGTGCTGCCTATTGGAGCAACATTTGTGATTGAATGAAGAGTAGAAAACACCTCATCAGGGGTCAAGTACATGGTGACACCTAGCCAACTAAAAAAGGTTTTAGCTCTTGTGTCATACGATGATGAACGAGTTAGTACTGATTTTAGGTCTTCTTTTGTGAAATCAATAGAAATGAAATTCAATTTTGCAGGATGTTTCCATCCCAACTTAGCAATTCGATGAAGTTTAAATTCTTGTGTAGCAGGGTGATCAACTTCAAACACTTCTAATTGTTCCATTAATTCTGGTCTCCGAAATGCAAAAGTGTCTAATCCTGCTCCAAGGATTACATACTGCTTAACTCCTTGACTAATAGCTTTCTCTAATGTGTCTTCAGTGTATTTTGCGCGGCTGAGAATATTAGGTGAACGAATTAAGGATACTAAGGTAGTTTTCGGGTCAGACTTTTGTTCGTTATGCTTGAAATTGTCGATCTGTTTAGCTTGAATCAAAATATTTTCAATACGTGCTCGTTTTTCTTCAGGAATTAAACTATAAGCTAGGAAATCATCAAATATTTTAGGAGTATCATTCATGGAGTGATAAGCACGCGTGTAGGCTGTAATCATCGCAGTAAAACTAGGGTCTTTTTCTTTCATTATATTTTACAGGAGGCAAGTGAGTTTAAATATTTGTATATTGGACCGTATCTCATTAAATCTAGTATTTTTAAGAGAAAACTACTGAATTTTTAAAAGTGATAAGTTCTTTTTGTGGAATTAAAAGATAACCTAGTTTTGCCTATGTTTTTGTCTACTCAACTGTTACATACACTATAAGAATACATGGTATTTGACCGATTAGTAGATCCTTCAATGGCTAAAAAGGATAAGAAAAGCATAGCTATTATACAATACACAAATATAAAATGTGTTTACTTAAAATTTACACAATTGTCTTAACAATTTAAAAATTAGGTTCTCCTAACTATTTTAAGATTTGTATTAATTCATACTTTTACCGATTTCAAAAGATTACAGTTCGAAAACATTACATACTCCTTTTTACATTTTTGTTTTCATGGTCGAGGATAAAAAGAGAACAGGTGTAAAGGTCTGTGGTTGGATCTCGGATGACGTGTTCTCCAAGTTGCAAGAACTAGGGTACAATAGCCACACAGTAATTGTAAGAAAAGGTGCAGAATTGCTTATTGGGCAACCCATTGGAGACCGAGGAGAACTTTTAGAGGGAACAGTAAGATACCCAATGTTCTCTCATAATTCCAAGTTAAAGAACAACAGAGAACAAACAGGGAACACAAAAGAACAGCTTGAACTAAGTAGAGAACGAGAGGGAACAATAAAAGAACTAAGGGCACAAAACGGAGAACAGAGAGAACATATAGAAACCCTCAAAACAGAACTTGAAAAAGCTCATCAGGATAAGGATGATATCAAAAATCTTTATGATAATTACATGAGGCAAATGCAGACTCTTATTCAGCAGAAGGCAATTAAAGCACCTGGAGACGAAAGTAAAAAATGGTGGAAGTTTTGGTAGTCTTGGAAAGTGTAGGTTGAAATTGATATAAAACATAGTTATAAAAGAAAAGAGAACATCGAGGGGATAAACTTCTCTTTTCTAGGGATTTCTCTTTTCTAGAAAGAACTGTTGTAGACATAATAGTTTAAAAAACCTTTGAGACTGTGAATTATATTACCAAGAAACTCTATAAATTCAAAAGATGGATAAAAAACTGGAAGGTCAAAAGCCTATTACTAAGGATCAATTTGCTGTTATAATAATTACAGGAAGCTCTCTCCCAAAAGCCCCCTGCATATCCACAAAAATGGAGGTATATTTCGCAATCTAAATACAACATACTGTTCTATAAAAATTACAGAAAAAACTCTTCTGAACAGTATTCCTATATAAAATAAAAGAAAGAGTTGGAACTGAAAGGTTCAGTAACTTCTCGTTCATTAGAAATAATAAACTCCCCACTCTCAATTTTTGACATTCAATATTTTTCAATCTAATCTGTTAATTTACTTTACTGTAATAGTCATAGTTTTGGCATTACTTCCAGCAGCGTTCTTCACTGTCAGTTTAACAGTATACTTTCCTGCTTTAGTATACTTGTGCGCTGGATCTGACTGCTGAAGTGCTTTTGTCACCGAAGTTCCAAGACCATGACGTTGGTGAGCCTGTGCTCTTATCAGTAAACTTTACATTCAAAGGATGTTTTCCAGTAGTTGGAGATGCAGAAAATTTAGCAAGCGGTGAGTAGATAAGAGTACCCATGTAAATATCAGACCCGCTATTGCGCCCATCAACCCATACTATCCTATTGCCGTTGATTTTAGGAGAAGAAGCGGATTTACTGGTTGAGATTTGAGTGTCCGTTTTAGTGGAGATATCATACATCCGGATTTCACTTTCTTCAGTGATACGGTCGACATACGTGTATATTACCTTCTCGGCGTAGATAGCAGGCTCTGTCGATATATCTGAAGGAAGAATGTGAGTCCATGTGTCAGTAGATAAATCATACATGGCAATATTATCGGCGTCAGTTACATAAACTACCCTGCTACCGTAGATTGCAGGATCAAATGTATATTCAAAATCAAGCAGTTTTTCCTTGTGAGTAGAGAGGTTATATAGGCCGATATAGGAATACCCATTGCGCCCATCCTCCCATATTATCCTGCTGCCATAGATATGAGGATCTGCTTGCATTGATGCATCGGTAGTAATCTGAGTTTCTTTTCGAGTGAAGAGATCATACATATAAATATCATAGTTTCCTACAGGTCTGCCCCATTCATTAAAGCTTCCGCCATTACGTCCATCTGTCCATACTATCTTATCACCGTAAATGACAGGATTATATGCTTTTCCGCTTTTAGTAATCCGAGTTTGTACTTTAGTAGAAAGATCCTGCATGTAAATATCAGATCCGCCATTACGGTCATCTGCCCATACTACTATGTTCCCATAGACAGCGGGATTAGTCTGATTTGATTTATTGGTAGTATGGATCTCTTTGTGAGTGGAAATATCATATATGTAGATGTCGTAGTTTCCATTGCGTTTATCCTGCCATACTAAAATGTTGCCGTATATATCAGGACAGGATGCTGTTCCATGGGTAGTTATCCGAGTTTCAATGATCTTTGGCACAGCACTAGTAGACGCACTTGTGACATTTGGATCGGTGATGATCGAAGCGTTGACATTTGAAAAAGTGACATTTTTAAGATCTTGGCTAGTGAGTGCCGAAGCCGTAGATGAAACAAGAATTAAAAATAAGATCAGAGCTGATGATACTGAAGCTAATGAATACAATTTTTTGTTAACTTTCATTATCTCTACTCCTGTTCTTTAGTTTATTTTTCATATTAAAAATGTTAATATTTTACTTACATACATACTTAAACTATTTTATATCAACATAAATTTCATAAAATAGTTTAGCTTGAAAGAAGTTAACCGTGAAAAAAGAATAGAGATGATAAGAGAGCTTACTTGATTAGGAAGCGGTATAAGGAAGAAAAAAGGGCCGTTGGTGAGAATCAATATACTATTTCACATAATATTCAAAAAACGGTTCCGTTGCAAAAATAATTTTTCTGTACTTTGAGGTTATTTTTCTTCCCTTTAAATATAATTTTAACCCAAATTTACTCACTAAAATTATCTTATTGTGAAGGTTTTCAACGATTTTGTAAAATGCTCTGATTTTTTGCAACGGAACCATTGATTTCATGTTAAGTGCAAAACGAGACCAAAAAGCAGCGAACAGATTCTTCAAAAAAGCTTTGAACTCTAATCATAATCAAATTCCAAGAGTAATAACAGTTGACAAAAATCCAGCTTATCCACCTGCTATAGATAAACTGAAAAATGATAAAATACTACCTAGAAACGTAGGCATTCGACAAATCAAATATTTGAATAACATTATAGAACAAGATCATAGATCCATTAAACGAATAGTTAATCCAATGTTAGGATTTCAGTCTTTTCGATCTGCTATTAAGACTTTAAAAGGAATTGAAGCTGATTTAAAAAGGACAAGTCAAGAATCTAAATTACTCTAGTCTTAATGAAGTTAAATATGTTAATCAATTATTTGGAATAGTTCTATAATATTGACACATCTTTTTGAATATTTTAACTTTTGTTTATTGATTATGGATTTACAGGCTTATTCTAAGATTTTTTGCAACGGAACCCATTTTGGCGGTATATACCAAAACATCCATGAATAAACAGCAAAAATACATAGGTTTTACCATAAACCATGTATTATATACAATGAAATTATACTATTAGTAACAAAAAGAAGTCGAAAGACACCAATATTATAATTTTGAATAATGTAACTGTCAACCCGCGCAAACGTGGACAAAACATACTCAATGATCAGCAGTTAACAAAAATTAGCCCATAAAATTTTAACGACGATGGCTAATGATGTTGTTTTTCCCAGGCTGAATAATTATGAAATTTTTACTTGGCTTACCTTTAAGGAAGTTTACAAATGGTAGTTCTAGACGAACCTGTAGATATTCTTTTGGTAGAGGACGATGAAGGAGATGTTGGATTAATTGAAGAAGTTCTCGAAGAGGTAAAAATCAGGAATACTCTTCACATTGCTGAAAACGGTGAAGAGGCAATGTTCTTTTTACACGGTGAAGGAAAGTTTTCAGGTGCCCCGACCCCGGATATAATTCTTCTCGATTTAAATTTACCAAAAAAAATGGACGTGAAGTTCTCAGAGAAATAAAAGAAGATGATAACCTAAAACTTATACCCGTAGTGATTTTAACTACTTCCAATGCTGAAAATGATATACTTAAAGCTTATAATCTTCATACCAATGCCTACGTTACTAAACCTCTTGACTTTGATCAGTTCACAAAAGTAGTCAAATCAATAGCAAATTTCTGGCTTGAAGTTGTAAAATTACCATTGAAATAAGGTTAGAAGAGCTTGTTTTGAAATATATTCACTCCTTCTGAATCAATATTCGGAGAAGTTATTTCACGGTTAACGAACTAAGAGCCTATCCGAAAAGTCAGTAATACATATCGAAAAGTTACAATAGGTCTAAATATCCGGGCATCTATTACGGTTTTGCATATTGTAAAAGTTATAGCAGGTAACCACTTTTCGGACAAGCTCTAAATGGAATAAATATACGAAATTAATAATGTAGGCTGCCGTTTATTTAAGGTTAAAAGGTATCCTCTTCAAATTCAATGGAGAATTTTCCAACTCGAAAAATGTGCAACAATTTTATCATATAGTTGTAAAGTTGAATGCATTGCTTGATATTGTTTTTTTGACTGGGTTAAATTTTTAAATTTTCAGCAAATACATGAAATTTACTACATGAAATTTACTTTTACCCATACAATTTGAAGAGAATACGAAATTCCTAAAAAATCAAGTACGAAAACCATTGTGGATTAAAGTCTCGTTTTAGATAGTTAACAGTCTAATGCTGTTGATTTTTCAGTTTAACTACGTAAGTCCTAAAGATTAAAGAAAGCCTGGAAGAGTTTTGTCCCTTTTACTGTAGCTCCCGATACAGTAACTCCGAAAATCTCCCATCAATATATTCGGATTAGAACGTTTTCCAGGCAATTCTTTCCTTACATATACTACCAGTCACTTCCCATTTATGTTGATCCGTCCGTTTTGTCTACCGTGGTTTAATCTATTCGCTTCTTGGAATCGATCATATATGGTATAATCCGTTCACTTTGGTCTGTTCTTTTCAGTTTATAATCTATAATAATTACCAAATTTATTTATAATTAAGGCATTGTTCCTTAACTATATCTAGTTCTTTATTTCTGTATTTCATCAATAGAATAACCGAGTACTTTAGCATTTCAAGACTTTTTGTATAACACTTTGTCTTTCGTCTCAATCTTGCTAGAAAATGCCTCAATATGCTGTTATATTCCTCAACTGTAAATGTTTCTGCTTTTGATTGAGTATGACTCTTTTCTGGAAGAAACTCTGCATATGCTCTCCAGTGATCTGTCATCACTTCTCCAATCTCTTTTTTCTTCAATTTTTCCCAGAGTAGTTTTCCAGTTTCCGTTCCTCTGCTACCAAAAGAGCAGTTGATGAACTTTTTCCCAACTCTATCAACAGCAATCCAGATACAACAGCAATCCAGATACAGCAATATTTTTTTTGTTACCGACGTAAGTGTGCATCTCATCCATTTCAACAATAGATATAGCATTTTCACTTTTTAGATCCTCTAACTCCTGACCAAATTTCTTTATCCATTTTTGGACAGAAACATGACTTACCCCTAAAACTCTTCCTATTGAGCGGAAGCCCAATCCTTCAAGATAGAGTTGTAAAGCCTGTCTTTTTACAGAAGCGGAAAAAGCAGTTGATTTTAGCTCTACTGTATAGTTATAGCCACAATCAGAGCATTTGTACCGTTGACGCCCGCCAACTATACCATTCTTTTTGTGATTGGAACTATTACATTTTGGGCAGTTCACGCAGAAATATATGTTATAAACATATATATCTATTTTTGTTTACCAATGCCCAGGAGAATATTGATGTACCCATCTCATTATCGTACTGTGATCAACTTCTACTCCTCTTTCTGCCATCATTTCCTTTAAATTTCGATAACTTAATGGATATTTTAAGTACCATCTGACATTCAATAGGATAATTTCACCAACAAAGTGCTTCCATTTAAAGGAATTAGATAGCATATCACTATCTTTTATTTCATTTTTATTTTATTATGTCCCTAGCAGATATTTTTTGTAACGGAACCAATTTTTGCAACAGAACCGTTTTAGGCGTAGGGATTCCGCAGTGCCTTGTTGATGCCGAAGGTCTTGCGCTCCTCAACTGTCTTCTGATTCTTTTCGATCTTCTCTTTTGCGAGTTTCCTGAGGAGATCGAGACCAGGCTTGACATCCTCAATAGGCTTTGTCTCAAACAACCCTGCAGCTACAGCTTTGGACCAGATTTCGTTCCCCACCTTGGTGCGGATGAAAACCGTAGACCAGTCGTCTGGGCTACCTACTGAGCCAGTAGAGATATCTGCGAGGTTTGAGACATAGTCGAGGCAGATATGGCAGCCTGGCTGTTCGTACTTGTGTGTATCCTTGAGAGGCACAGTAGCGACGTTTCCGCGTTCAGTGTAGACCCAGAACTTGCCTTTTGTGATCTCCATTTTCTTCACGGAGCCCAGGCTTTGAGCTGCGTGGTCCTCGACAAGGGTCTGTATGGATGTATATGGAAAGTTCACCATGCAGAAAAGTCCTACTGTAAGGGCGACCTTGCCCGGGACATCCCGCATATTGATAGGATAGAGCTGAGCCTTTCTCACTGCCTGCATCTGGCAGCAGACGCCGGTAACCCCTACTTTATCGAGGCCATATGAACGGGTTGCTTCCTTGAGCCAGGAAATTTGAGGACTGATGCTGTATCTAGTTCCTCTTGCCTTGAGAATTTCCTCACGGTTCACAGCAACGATTGGCTTAGGCTGCCATGGTTTTTCTCCCTCACCTGCAACAATTGTCCCGTCAATCATCCCTTCTTCGAGGGCGTAGACCATGAGTGTAGTGGCGATTCCGCCATCCTGTGCCTTCTTGAGAATCTCCTTATCCGTGCTCCGTGCCGAAACACAGGTAATGTATTTGCCGAGATACGGATCTTCAATCATCACTTTCACCTTCCTTAAGCGCTCCAGCGATTATTTCGCTGATGTTCTCAAATTCAGGAATCACGTCTAAATTGAAGAACGACCTCGGACAGGCACCGTAGCAGGAGCCGCACTTAATGCAGAGGTCACGCTCACCCTGTGGCTTTCCAAACTCAAGGGTGATCGCCCGCACAGGGCAGGATGCAGCGCAAATTCCGCAAGCTATACAAAGACCCTGATTAATTACGTCGTACATCAGGTCGCCAAAGCTTCCGGTCATTCCACGCTTCGCAAGAGCCCTAAGGGGCTTTAAGTACTTGTCTGCAAGGACCTTTTGATCCTCATTCCCCTGCAAGAGCAGGTACGACATGATAGTAACGTTCCTTATGAGCTCCGGGCTCGGGGGGCATCCAGGGATGTAGACATCCACATCGATAATATCCCCAATTGGGAGAAAAGACTCATGCTGTGGCTGGTTGTGCTGCCCACCGCGGCAGAACCGAGTGATATTCCCGTAACATGCGCAAGAGCCGAGGGCTACCACGATTTTGGCTTTTTTCCGAGTCTCTTTGATATCCTCCATCGATTCATGGTCCTGGATGCAGACCGATCCCTCGACGAGCGCCATGTCCATTTCTGGGATATGCCGGACGTCGGCGAGCGTTAGGCCATATACGAGGTCGGCGTAGTCGTCCAGTATCTTGATGAATCCCAAGTAGTTGTCGGACACGGACACGAGGCAGCCGGTACAGCCGCTAAAGTGTACATGCCCGATCTTGATCTTATTTGCCACTGGTTTCGCCTCATTTGTAGCTCCCAACTTCATAAACAGTTCCATAATTAATCCCAATCTTTTCAGTATCTTGGATACAGCTTCAGGAATGGTTCTCTTTACTTTGTCTGTAAGCCCAATGACCATCTCAGGGTAGAAACGTACTTTTTCTGACATGCAAGGGACTTGGGTCCAGATATCATTTTTGCTATGCTGAACTCGGATTACGGTGTTTCCATTCCAGTCACTGGATGAGCTTCTGAGTGACTATCTTGTTCTCCTCGTCCACCACGATCATGTGGGTTGCGCACGATACGCATGGATCATAAGCCCGAACGACCATCTCGGCAATCTGCCAAGGCGCTCCCCTCAGACCTCGACTGCAGGTCGGGAGGTTCCAGGTGGTGGGCACAAGCAATTCATAACATAGTACTCTTCCGTCCTTAACCCGTGCGAGGTGGACATCGGTCCCGCGCGGAGCCTCGTTCGCAGCCCAGCCCATTGACCCGTCTCCCTGGGGAATATGATCCGCGAGGACCTTACCCAAGGTCTCCAGTTTGTCAAGGCACTTGAGGATGGTGTAGCAGCAGTCTGGGTACTCCATCTGCCTGGCGATGTGCTGTGCGAAGGTGCCCTTCTCATTGAAGTTCTTGAAGGTAGCAAGCCTTGCCCTTGGGCCGACCTCAACCGGCTGGCCATCGTAGGTCGGAACAGTGTTGCAGGCCTCCATCTGGGGATTGGCCTTTGTGCCAGCCTTAGTAGTGCCACCGATTGGGTAGCTTGGGTCCTCAAGATCAATGGTTACCTCACCCATGTACCAGTCCCATGGCCGTGTCTCCTTCCATCGGGTGATGTCCCACATGGGCTTCTCATCCAGACTAGATGAGCCATACATCGAGGATGTGGCCATGACCCCCTGGTTGTGGTACCCGAGCGTCTTTGGAATCGGGATCTGCTTGCCCGCAACATCGGTGAACTCCCGGTTCTGCATGTTCCTGATGACCTCGAGCATGAACTCCATCTGCTCGTGTGCAAGGACGAGACCTTCCTTCGCCAGGTCGGCCATCTTCTGCTTTGCCCGTGAGCTTACGTTATGGTACATCCCGCCGACCCTTGGGTTGGAGGGGTGAATCGCCTCACCACCTGCGATGGCTCCGATAGTCTGTCCGATTTTGCGGATGCGGATTATCCTCGCAGCAACGCTCCTGACAGGCTGCTCCTTGGAGAACGGATTGAACTTCGTCTCTGTCCCAGGGATGTAAAAATCAGGAAGTATCAGGATGTTGTGCAGGGCGTGGCTGTGGAGACGGTTTGCGGCATGGAGAATGACCCGCAGAAGCTTTGCGTCCGTGGGAATCTCGCAGCCTATCGAGGCCTCCATGGCCTCAATGCCCGCCAAGGTGTGAGCAATGGGACAGACACCGCAGACCCGAGAGGCAATTTTTGGGACCTGTTCCATCGTCTTACCTATGGCGAGCTTCTCAATACCCCTGACTGAGGTGATGGAGAGCCAGTCTCCTCGCTCAACAAAACCCTGATCATTTACCTTCAGTGTGAGCTTGGAGTGGCCTTCATGTCTCGTGGTTGGAGAGATCTCTACAACTTTCGACAATGGTATCGCCTCGTTTCAATTTGGTGTTCTTAAGACTGTACCGTGATCAAGGCACTCAGTGTAAGATTATTTTAAGTTAGTTACCTGTACATAAAGTACGTTGACCCCTGTTCTGTCAAGTTGTCGTCGCCTATTCATTTTTGAGTTTGGTTGATCACAGTAACCCCCTAAAATGGCGAAGACTTGATAGAAGGTGACCCATTTATATTAATAGGCAATATTCAGAACGAAACAGCTGCACAATATTTGTACCTAATGTGACATTAACAAATTTCAATTGATTTTCGGATAGGCTATGAAGTGTAAGTTCAGGTACTATGTAGTCTACGGGGTCTGGGATAAATATTCGGTATGCTTCGACTTCATTCAGTACTCAAACCACGTCAACGCCACAAAACTGCTATTTCAATCATTTTTATATCCCCAATTATTTTTATATCCCCCATTTTATCTTTATATGTGAGATAAATATATAGGATTATTGGTAGGGTTCTGTCAAGGCATTGCCACCTAATGTTTTATAAATCGTTATATCATTAGTGGTAGCCTTTTCGAAAAGAGCATTATCTATCTAGGTGACAACAACTTGACAAACGTAAAAAATTTAGAGTTCTTTGGTTAAGTTATGAGAACGTGTGTTTTTTACTGCAAGAAAAAAGAAGCAGAAGCCACAAAAAAGTTGAACCCTATTGACATACAAACGTTTATTGATAAAACGTAGCTGTCATTTATTGCAGATGTATCCGAAGGTCAAAGGCATAGACCTTCCGGAAGAGCTTCTATCAGAAGGTCTCATATGAAGGGTAATCTTGCCATATTCTGCAGACCGTTTGAATATTTTTACTTTTGCTCATTGTCTATAGATTTACATGCTTATTCTGAGATTTATTTGCAACGGAACCAGATTATTAGATGAATCTCTGGAGAAGTAAAACGGTAACTGACATCCTTTATTCGTAATGATTATTCTATATTCCTAAAATAATATATTGTCAACTAATGACTTTACAGGATCGTTTATCAAAATTTTAATATTGTTAAAAATCAGGGGGCATTGGAATATGCAGACTGGAGAGAAGTCCCGTCATGAAAAGCACGGAAAAGGAGAACAGCAGGATCGTAGGCATCACGAAGAAATGAATCATCAAAATCACGAGCAGCATGAGGAAATGAAACATAAGGGTCATGAAAAGCATGACGGAATGAAGCATCAGGGCCATGAACCCTCAGACAAGAAAGAGCACGGCAATCATCATACCCATATGCTCTCAGATTTTAGAAAAAGGTTTATTGTTTCTCTCGTGCTAACTGTTCCGGTTTTACTACTCTCTCATATAATCCAGAGTTTTTTTCATTTTGAACTTCGTGTCCTTGGTGCAGATTTTCTTACTTTTCTCCTCTCTTCGATTGTTTATTTCTACGGAGGCTACCCGTTTCTTAAGGGGATAAAAGATGAGCTTGCTGAAAAGTTGCCTGGAATGATGACCCTTATAGCCATTGCGATCAGTGTAGCTTATTTTTATAGCTCTGCTGTGGTTTTCGGGCTTCCTGGAGAGGTGTTCTTCTGGGAACTTGTGACCCTTATCGACGTAATGTTGCTCGGGCACTGGGTAGAAATGCGTTCGGTAATGGGAGCTTCGAGAGCCCTTGAAGAACTGATAACAATCATGCCGTCTGTTGCTCACCTGAAAAAAGATAGAGAAACTGTTGACGTGAATGTTGACCAGTTAAAAATAGGGGATAAGGTTCTGATCAAGCCCGGAGAAAAAATACCTGTAGATGGCATTGTTGTCGACGGGACGAGCGGCGTCAACGAATCGATGCTCACAGGTGAGTCAAAGCCTGTTACAAAAAAGCTTGGGGATGAGGTAATCGGCGGTTCAATCAACGGAGAAGCGGCATTTGTTGTTAAGGTAGAAAAAACTGGAAAAGATACTTACCTGAGCCAAGTAGTCGAACTTGTCAGAACTGCCCAGGGAAGCAAATCAAAAACCCAGGATCTGGCAAACAGGGCTGCAATGTACCTTACGATCATAGCAATTACTGTGGGTATTCTTACTTTCATCTTTTGGATCTTCTTCGGCAAACAACTTGCCTTTGCCCTGGAGAGGGCAGTTACTGTAATGGTTATTACCTGTCCGCATGCCCTCGGGCTTGCAATTCCACTGGTGGTTGCAGTTTCAACATCTATTGCCGCAAAATCTGGACTTCTTATCAGAGATAGGCAGGCATTTGAGAGAGCACGCAATCTTCAGGCTCTCATTTTTGACAAAACAGGCACACTCACGGAAGGACGGTTCGGGGTCATGGATATAATTTCTCTTTTTGAAGAGGAAAATGAAAGCGGAGAGGAAAACAAAATAATCCTTGGCCTCGCAGCTTCCCTGGAAGCAAATTCGGAACACCCTATTGCGACAGGCATTCTTGAAAGTGCGCGGGAAAAAGGACTGGAAACCCGACCAGTGGAAGAATTCAGTTCAATCCCGGGAAAAGGTGTAGAGGGATTGGTGGAGGGAAAGAAGTTCCTTGTTGTGAGTCCTGGTTATCTTGAAGAAAAGGGGATTGCCCCTAAAATCGAAAAAATTGAAGAAATAAAAGAACAAGGAAAAACTGTTGTGTTCCTGCTTGATGGAGAGAAGATGCTTGGAGCTCTTGCACTTGCTGATATTGTTAGAAAGGAATCTAAGGAGGCTATCTCGAAGCTCAAAGGTATGGGAATTAAGTGTCTTATGCTTACAGGAGACAACCGATTTGTGGCAGCCTGGGTAGCCCGAGAATTGGAGCTTGATGATTATTTTGCAGAAGTTCTTCCTCATCAAAAGGCAGAAAAGGTCAAAGAAGTCCAGACTCAATATATTACAGGCATGGTTGGAGATGGGGTTAATGACGCGCCTGCACTTGCCCAGGCTGATGTAGGGATAGCCATCGGAGCAGGTACGGATGTTGCAATCGAAACCGCTGATATAGTCCTGGTAAAAAACGATCCCAGAGATGTTTTGAACGTAATAAGGCTTTCAAGAAGTACATACTCCAAGATGTATCAGAATCTTCTATGGGCGACAGGATATAATATTCTTGCAATTCCTCTTGCTGCAGGGCTACTCTATGGATACGGAATCTTACTGAGTCCTGCTATAGGTGCAGTTTTTATGAGCCTGAGTACCGTAATTGTGGCTATAAATGCGAGGAATTTAAACATGGAATGACTGATTCAGAGGAGGATTCTGTGAGATCATCGGTTGATATAACAAGATTAGATGTATCAGATGTATCTCTTCAGAAGTAAAACGGTAACTGATATCCTTTATTCGTAATGATCATTCTACTATCCCTATGTAGTATAATTATTGACCGATAACTTCATAGAATTACCTTTGAGTATAGTAACCTGAGTTCCGTGTTTTTAGGCACATAAACTTCTATTGATATCAAATTATGGGTTCCATTGCAAAAAAGTCTCAAAATAAGCATGTAAATCTATGGATAATGAAAAAATCAAAATATTCGAGAAAATGTATCAATATTATAGAACTATTCCAAATAATGTATTGACTATTGGAATTATAGTAACAGTTCTGTAAATCACAAGTGCCTATGTGTTTCTTAAAGGATTTTTGCATTTTATGATACACTAATCGAAGGGAAAATTTTAGAGGTACAAAAGGATAATGTCTCCTGATAATGTTTATAGTGATTTTTAGGATATTTCATTCCAGAGTCTTTGGAACACAATTAAACTCAAACACATAGTAGGTCTTAGCCAATAATGATTTTAAAAGACGAATAAACACGATACTACTTGATATAAGGGAAAATATTCGGTTTTTGAAATAATTTTATAAAATGAATTATTGAGAGTTATAAGCTCAAAACAATTTTTGCAAATAATGTGAAACGTGTTATGATTTACTACATTTTGTCGTCACATGTAAAACTTGTATTCCATACAATAATTGATTGACTTTCATAGAAATGAAGCTGAATATATTAATCAATTATTTAAAATAGTTCTATAATATTGACATATCCTCTTGAATATTTTTGCTTTTGGTTATTGTTTATGGATTTACATGCTTATTCTGAGATTTTTTGCAACGGAACTAGGGAATCTACAAAAAAGACCAGAATCGGGGGGCTGATAAGGCATCCGGAGCTAAAAAGCCTTGGTGGGGATTTTGGTAATTCTTAAAAAATAAAATGAATTTAGGAATATTTATGAAATGAGTTTAAAATAGGAAAAATATATTATGTTTTGCTACGAATTCCAATTATAATACGGTTATTCCGGACTTCATCATTTCCAGATACAACCATAACATCAAGGCCAGCAAATATAGCCTCATATTTATCTTCTTGATGAGCTGGACCAACATCTATACGATCAATTGAGATTTTATCATCGCTAATTTTCTGCCAGTGTCCAGTCCAAATTTCAGGTTCGTCATGAACATCGCTTGGAGATGTAAAGTGCCAGATACAGTTATTCCCACAACGAGTAATTTTTCCATCCACTACTACATCATACATTTTCCATTTAGAGTTAGTTAAAGAGGGAATCGTATTCAGTTTTTCTTTCATAATTGTGCATTCATTTTATTAACTCCTATTCAGTTATACGACTAGTTCAAAACATTTTAAAAAAAATGGTATTTTTAACTAAATATATCTAGTTCTTTATTTCTGTATTTCATCAATAGAATAACCGAGTACTTTAGCATTTCAAGACTCTTCGTATAACACTTTGTCTTTCTTCTCAACCTTGCCAGAAAGTGCCTCAATATGCTGTTATATCCTTCAACAGTATACGTTTCTGCTTTGGATTGAGTATGGATCTTTTCTGAAAGAAACTCTGCATATGCCCTCCAGTGATCGGTCATCACTTCTCCAATCTCTTTTTCTTCAATTTTTCCCAGAGTAGTTTTTCAGTTTCCGTTCCTCTGCTACCAAAAGAGCAGTTGATGAACTTTTTCCCAACTCTATCAACAGCAATCCAGATCCAGCAATATTTTTTTTGTTACCGATGTAAGTGTGCATTTCATCCATTTCAACAATAGATATCTCATTTTCACTTTTTAGGTCCTCTAACTCCTGACCAAATTTCTTGATCCATCTTTGGACAGAAACATGACTCACCCCTAAAAATTTTCCTATTGAACGAAAGCCCAATCCTTCAAGATAGAGTTGTAAAGCCTGTTTTTTGACAGAGGCGGAAAAAGCAGTTGATTTTAGCTCTACTGTATAGTTATAGCCACAATCAGAGCATTTGTACCGTTGACACCCGCCAACTATACCATTCTTATTGTGATTAGAAACTATTGCATCTGGGGCAGTTCATGAAGAAATATATGTTATAAGCATATATGTCTATTTTTTATTACCAATGCCAAAAAAATATATGCAAAAAGTAAATATGATATGAAATATTTATACTTCTTTCATTTCCTTATACTTTACAGTATCCCAAAATAATTTCGCATTTTAAAGTCATCAAGCAATAATTTATTGACTCAGGGTTTTTGTTTTAAAGCCTATGTAGAGCTGGTTTCAAAATCCCGACTATTCATGTTTTTGACCACAAACAGGTATTTCATTTAGCCCTATTGCTTGTAGTTCTTCACTCCAAAATATTGATTCAGAAGGATGGGAGGTAGTTTTGAAACAAGCTTGATATTAAAAATCAAGTATTCTCATTTGCTTTTATGCTTCTTTTTCTTTTCTTTCCTGATTTTCAACACAGTCTTCGTTTGTATTCAGTTAAGATACTGTTGCACCTATAGAACTTTGGGCACACTGTCAAATTTTAGTTTCCATGTTTGGAGATATATTGCTCAATTGAGTTTTTTGAGCTATACCATGTTTTTCCTATTTTTACTGCATCTAGAATTCCCTGCCTAGCTCGTAAGCTGAGATATTCCTGAGAATATAGAGTCATTGGAACAAGTTCTTTGAGGGGGAGTAGTTCATCTTCACCTCCAGAAACAGAAAGATACAAGCTTAGGCTTTCATCCACGGATTTTGTGATAAAATCAGTAAAGAGATTAAGGTTTCCTGCATCTGCAGCTCTAAGACATTTGTAATATTTCCCTCGGTCCTCTTTTTTAAGCACTATAGGAGGAAAATTTCTTGAAATTAAATACAGATTTGTTAAGAGTCTAGCAACTCTACCGTTCCCGTCACTGAATGGATGAATTGCAACAAATATATGGTGTAAGAAAGAAGCAGTTTCAATAGGATGTACCTTACTTTTGGATACATCATCAATCAATTCGTCCATTAGTTTTATTATTTTTGACCAATCTGGAGGGGCCCTTACAGCACCGGTTATTCTGACATTTTTTGTGCGATATTTCCCTGCATCTTCAAGTATACTTTTAGTTACTATTTCATGGATTTCTTGAATTGTAACATGGTTTATTGAACATTTTTTCTTTGCAAGCTCTTCTATTCGATCAAAAGCTTTTGCGTTATTGCTAGCTTCAAGATGCTCTCTAAGAGATTTACCACCAATGGTTAGTCCTTCTTCCAGAACTAGTTTAGTCTCTTGAAGTGTTAGTGTGTTTCCTTCTATTGCATTTGAATGATAAGTATGTACTAATCTCATCTCTTCATGCAACCTTTTTAGTGTATCTGTAGGAATAGGTCGCATAGAACTAAGTCGCTTCATTTTACTATTTATTCTTTCTAAAATATCGGCATCCATCCTAAACTAGTATAGCCGATATATTATATATCGGTATCGGAAAATTATAAGTAAATCCGATATTAAATTTATGAAATAGACAAAAGCAAGTTCCGTTGCAAAAAATCTCAGAATAAGCATGTAAACTTGTGAATAAAAAAACAAAAATTAAAATATTTAAGAATAGATATTAATGTTATAAAACTATTTCCAATAAGTAATTAACATATTTAGCTTCATCAAGACTAGAGTTATTTAAATTATTAACTTGTCCTTTATATCTGGAAAATTCCGGCAATTTTTAATATATTGATTTAGCTTTGGTAATCGATTTTACTTAGATCTCCTAAAGCCTAGTCAACATTTTAGACAATTTGTTGCGTTTTTCTTAAAATTTTCAGTAAAATCTCGGTTTTAAGGGCAATTATTACTTTAAAAAGCAATATTTTTATGTTATTGTTGCTTTATTATGAAATGAATTATTATCATGGGATATAGCAAAAAATGGCTAACAGAAAACGAAATTAAAAGATTGTTGGAATTACCTGACTTTAATGAGAAAACAAATCAAACTGTACTGTGACAGATCAGATCTAAAGCCTTTAGGACTATATTATGTTTTCAAAAAAGGGTAAACAAGTTGATAGATTTTAGGTCTCTTTATAAGTATAAAAACAGTGATATAAATGTAAATAATTTATGCGAAGACTATAATAACTTTTTATCCCCTTATTTTCAACATAACTTTTGAGACACTGTTAAATATGTTTGATCATTTCCAAGATTTATAAGAACTTTTTAATTCGTTCTGCATTATGAATTCCAAATAACACTGCACCAACGCCATGTTCTGACAAACGGATAAATCCAGGTAATAAAACACTTTTTTCCACAAGTTTAGCACTGTACAGTCTCTCAACTACGTTTTCATCTAAATTTGATTGCCTTTCCCAGCCTCCATAGAGATTAAGTACTCCCAATTCATACAAATAAGCAAGTATTTTAATTTCCATAGCTTCTAACGTACACATTTCTATTAACTCCCCTTTTATTATCCCTATTCTATTGTCTTTAAATCCAGTTAATCCATAAGGAAAATCAGATTAGAAGCTATCAAAGAGCAAACAAAATCATACAAAAAAAGATAATAAAGTTCGATGACTTCTATCAAAATATGAACCGAAAAGAATGCATAAAACAATTATTAGAATACTTGGTTGGGTCCATTATCATAGTAGTAATAGTCAAATTAGGTTTTACAATATTTTTGAAACTCTTTAAGTAAATACAGAAACACTTAACAAACTCACAATATCACTTATACTATAAAGTTTTTCATTTATTCTAAAAATAACCAGATTTTTTGCAACAGAACCAAGAATTCTACAGAGCCATTATATTATTTTCTATTTTATGCTAAAGAACTTCCAGATTCAAGATAAAAAACACAAAAGTTAACATTCTGAACGTAAATGTATCCAATATGCAACAATTAGAAGTAGGAAAACCATATAATGCAGGATTAAAACGAATTCCTGAAGGCTTCACTTTCTTTTTCAATCAAGGTGGTGGTTTTCTCCAGATAGTTTTTGATAGCCCTCTTGATTCGGAAATTAAAGAAATCAAAAATGGGGAAATAAAACTCGGGCTCATTGAAGAAAAAGGAATTATATTTCTTCTTTTTAAATTCGGACATTTACCCTGGATGGATACACCTTATAATGTTGCTCTTTCTAAGCCTTATGACCTGGAAGAGCTCACAGACGAAAAGACAGGTTATGTGGTTCAAATCGTGTTAATTGACGGAATGACAAGCATAGTGAAGGCTCTGAAGTTAATAGAACTTCCCCATGAAATGTCAAAAAGATTCAAAGAATTGATTGAAAACCAAAGAAAAGCTCCGACGACGGATTATGAAGCAGTTTTGAATCAATTATATTCAACATATGACACTATTGATTTTCTAACCGAAGCTGATACTTATACATTATAATTCCTAATTTTTTTCATTTTGAGAGATATACAAGTTTCCAATCACACTTTTTATTCCTTATCTTCTCAATGTGGTATTCTTCTGAATATAGTTTACACGCACATTTTGCGATCTTGAAAGCTTCTTTTAATTTATGTTGTAAGGCCGGTGAATAATACCTCAATTTAACCGGATTTAAATTCCCCAATTTCCAATCCTCAAGAAAAGCTTGACTAAAATCTCTTTTTTCCGTAAAAGTTTTCAAGAATTTAGCTTATTTTTTGAGGGTAGATTTCGATTGCAAAAAAAGTAACATGTTTTGAATATCTAAAAAATAAAAGAAGAGAACAATAAAAACACGGAGACTTTTTTATATTATCGAAACATTAGTTGTAAAAAAGATTAATTGGTAGGGTTCTATGTTTGCCGCATTGAACCCTAACTCCCCTGCAAATAGGAGAAATCTTAATGATTGGTAGTTGTAATAGAGATAGCATTGCATATATATTTTGCGCACTGTATGATGAATACTGTTTTTATACAGGAGGCTTAAAATGAGCCTCGCTGATTATGTACATATAAAGTATATCCCTCTATTTTCGGATCCAGAATTTCTCGAGATCATAGGAATGGGGGTAAGATATCTATGATTTCCCTGTCAGATATCAGTCAAGCCTTTAAAAACGCATCTGAACCGGAAAGGATAGAATTTGTGGATTTGATTGCTCCTTATATGGATAAATTTGTAAACACCTCTTTTGACGCGAGACTAGCAACTTCAGAGATAAGACCAGTTCAGAGACTTGCAGAAATTGAAACTGTTTTAGGTATTGATGACTTTTCTTATGATGATGAAGACCACGAACCTACTATTCCTGATCATATAACCAAACTATATGATATGGTGTCTAAAATAAACACTACATTAAAGCCTGAACTTATTGATAGATCACTTGTAGCACCTTCTAAAAATATCACAGAAATTCGCGCTGATTTTCTCGTTGAGTATATGAAAAAAAGTACTGACCTTCCGAAAGCGGTTTCACCTTTTGCAAATATAGATATACGAGTCCTGGACTCCAGAAATTTTAAAAAATTCGTTGAAAATTATCTACCTAAGGAGTACCAGCCTGAATCCATGAAGAATCTGAGAAAACTAAAACGAGATGTATTCGCAGCTGCTGAAAAGAGATGCTCCACTAATGATATTTTTGTTGACAAAGCAGATCATGGCAGAAGCGAACTTAGATTAATTTTCGCAAGACAAATCCCAGATGAAGAACTGCCTACGTGGATGACAGGATTACCGGAACAGGCCGTGACTGCGTAACAGACAAGCCAGAAAGAAGGTTGAAAGCAAAAACAAGGATCTCATGAACTTCTGACTAATAAACGAAAAACTATTCAACTATAAAGTCAAGTACTGACTAAATATAATCTGAACAACATATTAATATCATAAGATATATATAAATAAAATTATAAAAAGAAATCAAGAAATACTATTCTAAGCTTTTTCTCATAAAGTACGTTACGTAATCACGTTTGGTCACAGTCTCTCGTTGGATGAATCCGAGGGGTCAAATTTGCCCGCAGAGCCTAAAACTTTTGAGGCGAAGGCAAATACTTAACTATTTTTCTGAACCCGTTTAAGCGCCTAGAAAAATGCTGTAGAAAAATAGGAGGGTGCAGGAGAGGTGATAGAGAACTCCTGCAATGTTTTTAATGGTAACAAAACTTTTAGTAAGTGCATTATATTAAATGTATTCCAATATATATACAATGTTTACAATAATATTGGCTGATTTGTTGAAATATTGGTGTGTTCTTCTGGCTGGCTGCTCCCTGTGCCTTGCACGTCTATATAATCATTTAGAGATACAAAAAAGGGTTCCGTTGCAAAAAATTTCAGAATCAGCACGTAAATCTACAGACAATGAACAAAAATTAAAATATTCAAAAAAATGTGTCAATATTATAGAACTATTCCAAATAATTGATTAATATATTTAGCTTCATTAAGACCAGAGTAATTTAGATTCTTGACTTGTCCTTTTTTAATCATATTCATCGCTTCAATTCCTTTTAAAGTTTTAGTGGCTGTATGAAAAGACTGAAATCCTAACATTGGATTAACTATTCGTTTAATGGATCTATGATCTTGTTCTATAATGTTATTCAAATACTTGATTTGTCGAATGCCTACGTTTATAGGTAGTATTTTATCATTTTTCAGTTTATTTATAGCAGGTGGATAAGCTGGATTTTTATCAACTGTGATTACTCTTGGAATTTGACTATGATTAGAATTCAAAGCTTTCTTAAAGAAACGTTTTGCTGCTTTTTGGTCTCGTTTTGCACTTAACATGAAATCAATTGTATCTCCATTTGAGTCAACTGCTCGGTAAAAATATTTCCATTTACCTCTCACTTTTATATAGGTTTCATCAACTCTCCAAGAGTTATTAGTTGGTGTTAAATATCTACGTACCTTCTTTTCGATTTCAGGTGAATATTGATGTATCCATCTCATAATGGTTGTATGGTTGACTATTATCCCTCTTTCTGCCATCATTTCCTTTAAATTTCGATAACTTAATGGATATTTTAAGTACCATCTAACATTCAATAAAATAATTTCACCCACAAAATGCTTCCATTTAAAGGGATTAGATAGCATGTCATTATCCTTTACTTCCCTTTTATTTGATTATATCCTTAACAGATATTTTTTGCAACGGAACCCTTTGACTTTTGTTTATCATACATATATTACGTGCTTATTCTGATTTTTTTGCAACGGAACCATAAAAATGTGAAAGTTGGGTTTAAAATGGAAAACCATTAACAGTGGTAATAATATCAACCAAGTACCAAATGAAAAGCAAATGTTCACCTCAGTTCACTGATACTATATTGTATGTTCATGTTAAAAAAGTTATCCTGTTATCCAGGCAATAAATAAAACAATGTCACGGTAAAAAAGAAAACCTTTCTTTTGATTGGTTGCACTTTTTGCAGTAAATAAGTCTGCTGTGTGTGTTTAGTTGTGGATATATTCGCACTAAAAAAAGAGAGTAAGAAAATAATTAATATAATTAAACAATTTCTAGAAGCAACAGTTACTGAGTAACGAGCAGTAATGCCTGGTGTTTACGGTCTAGGGAAGAGGTGAGACAGAAAACTTAATACCTATCTTCCCATATTTTGTAAGTTCATTCACCCTTTGCACAACCAAGTGACCTCTAACTCTGTAAAATTTTAAATGTCTTAAAAGTATATAAGAGTTATTAAAGAGATATCCTGATACAAACCTTTTAATGTTCTATTCGTATTTAGTGAAGAATATTCTAAATTTCTATAGAAAAATAAGTTATTTTCCCTTAAAATGCGAACTTTGTACCTTAAAAAAGTTCGTAAAATCAAAACATCATTTGATGTTTTGAAACAGGCTTTAACCCTACTATTTACATGTTTATTCTGAAATTTTTGCAACGGAACCCTAAATATTACAGTCATCGGCAGTAACCCGGAAAAGTCCAGGTTTTCTAAAATATCAGGTAAATTCACTTCCATGTAATTTTGATATTTTTTTGAGAATATAATAAATGATAACGCAACGATTAGCAACAAGAAGGATATTTTTTTATTTCATTCGAATACCTCGCAGCAAGCTGCGGGGTGTGCCAGTGCAACTTTGATTGTTTTGAATCAGCTCATCAGGCTCGAAGTTCTTTCAGTATCTTTTTCACATTTGTATCGGTTTTCAAAACATACAAATAATAAATGCCAATAGTCATGCTGGAAAAGACAACAAGCAATGTCTGATTTATTTCCGCAATTTTCAGGGCAATCAGGACTATTCCTACAGGGACAAAAAGAATAAAATTCGAGAATACGATTTTTAGGGCTCTTGAAATCTTTACTCCGGAATAAGACATCATTTTCAGGCAAAGGTAGCCGTATACCACGATTCCTGATATTGAAAAAAGAATAAGTGCTATACGTGCGCTTCCAAACAAACCGCCGATAATAAGTGAAAGAAAACGTGTAGCTAGGTTGAAAAAATTGTAACGAAAACCAAAATCATACTTTTCAACTACAAGATATATTCCGGTTAGTGGAGATGAGATAAACCAGACAAAAGCCCAAAGCCCAAGGATTTGGGTATAAACCCCTGCTTCTGCCCAGGCTCTTCCGAAAACCACAGTAAAAACATCACTTCCTACAATTGTCAGGACTAATATCGGAAACATACCTATTATTACAAGCATCTTGAACACATTTTCTACAAGGGCAGAGAGAGACCCCCTAGATGAGGCTCTTGATGCCCTCTGGAAAAATACCTGTGAAATCGAACTGCCAATTAAACTCATGGGCATCTGAAGAAGTCGAAATCCAAGGGAATAAAAGCCGACGATTGTGGGAGAAAAAAAGGCTGCAAGAAGGAAAGCTGGAAGTTGCCAGGAGATAGAATTCATAAGGGCGGAAAATGAATCTACAAGTGGGAATTTACGGTACCTTTTAAGTCCTTCATACATTTTCTTCCAATTAAGACTTTTTCTGATGAGGTTTCTATCATCTCTCCAGATCTGCCCTGCAAGTATAAATGTTGCAACAGACTGACCAGTAAAACTGCCGGTTATTAGGCCTGTAGGGCTCTTTTTTTCAACGATTCCTACAATTATCTGTATTGTAGTAGTCGAAATAGAACTCAAGATTCTTGAAAAGGACAATCTCCTGAAAAGTTTAGTCCTTGAATTCCAGCTATTCAAGGCAAGAAATATTCCATTTACAAGAACAAATGGGGGGACAAGCCAGAGGTAATTTCCTATTTGAGGAGAATTCAAAATATTAATTATAACCTCTTTAAAGAACCATATTATTGCTAGAGTTAAAACGGTTACGACTCCTATTGCAATAAAACTCACTCCTAAGAGATTTATGGCATCCTCATCCAATTCAGGCAACAAGATGGAGTACTCATATCGCATGCATATTATAACACTGATAACGCTGGTAATAGAACTATATAGAGCCCATACCCCAAAATTTTCAGGCTGGTATAAGCGGGTTAACACAGGAACCGATAGAATAGTAAGAATTTGAGCAAAGGTTGTCCCACCTGTAAGTGTTAACACATCGAAAGCAAAGCTTTTCTTCTTGCTATTATCAAATCGTTTTTCTGCTACATTTACTGTCATCTCATCCATATCCAGTACCTTAGATGAAGTTTCCTTTAGAACTGAGCTTCGATTCTCATTTGATAGTTAATTAATTTATAAAGTTATATTGTTAATGGTGTTAGCAAAGTACCTATAGGCAGGAACACGGGAATTATGAGTTGGGGGTATAGGATAAGCCTGCAAACGGAATTATTTAAATGGCTTAGGTTACGGATTCGCTATAACTAGGTTGTTGTGACTTGAATTCAGGTGGATTTTTAGAAATCTCTATTTTTCGCAAATGAGAACGCCGATATCGACATCCTGGGTTCCTTTGCAAAAAATCTGGCTTTGTTACAAAATAAGTGTAAACCTTTACAATTTAGAAAATTAATCAATCTCGTCTACTGGGAAAAGACACATAAAGGTAAGAATATGGTAGCAAACGGCAGAAATATTATTTTTGCAACGGAACCTTTTTTATTCTATTGTATCCTTAGAAAAGATTTTTTGTAACAGAACCAAAAATGTTTATTTTTTGCAGTGGAAATATACCCACTCAAAAATAGGCCAAAATCCTGAAAAATTCCATTGGAAAAACAGTTCAGGTCATTAACACAATTAGTATTAAAAATTAAATATTTAGTAACACTTAATTAAATATGAATTCTGATTCACCTTAATTTCCTGTGGAAAGTTTGAGTTTTAAGAAGTCACAAAAAATGACAAATAGACAGGAGATTTTTCTCTAATTTTGTTCACTCGACAAAAATAAACGCTATCGTTAAAGCGTGCCTATGTTTTTTGTTCACAAGTCATTCCAAAGACTATAGACAAGGTTTTAGAAATCGTTAGCTAGAGACTTGATATTTTGATATTGGTATTTATGCCTTCGATAAGTGTCATTCGTTAAGAGCTAAAAAAAGTAAGAAACACATAGTCAATTATGATTTACAAAACTGCCATCAAAATACCGGTAATCAATTAATTATTTGGAATAGTTCTGTAATATTGATACATTTAAAATATTTTGCCTTTTGTTCATTCTCCATATATTTACATGCTCATTCTGAAATTTTTTGCACCAGAACCCGAATATTTTGTAAAATTGGTTTTATTGAGGACTTTAAGTATATTCAGTAAATATATGACAATTTTACTATATTGAATATATCGAAAAGATATATAATCTTAAAATTAAATCTATATTTAGAAGGTTCTAATGACTCGATTCTAAAACTACTCGAATCCTGATATAACCACAATAAATCTTATTTTCATCATAGCTTCTAAAAACCACTTCCTTGAAAAATCGAGTCGTGGAGCCCTCTTACAGACAGACAAGGCTGCAGGTTGTATCTTGCAGCCACAAGATCAACTTTTTGATCAAAAGTATTTGCTTTTCTTATATTATTCTGAAAATTGATATACAAGCATATACGAACATAATAGAGAAGGGTTCGTTTTTATTGATTATTCTTGTAGAATAGGATCGAAAAATCTGCAAAATTTTGTCTAAAATCCGAACGTTCTATGTCAAAAGGTCCGTATCTATAATCTCTTAAAAAATGGAGTTTTAGGGGATGCATAGGTTTTGCTTTTTACATTAAACTCTATTATTGTAAGTGCGGGATATAAAACAATTGGGATTTATAGAAGAATTGCAATACTATCTTTCATTTTGCTCCAGTAGTTGCTATCGTCCTATAATAATTCGAGTATTCCCGCTGCATTTCATTTATATCAGTGTTATATGCTTCCAAGTCCTCCCGTGATTTATTCATATCTTCAACAGCTTTTGAACCTTCACCACTTAACGAATCCGTTACATATTGAGTTCCATAAAATCCTGCCCAGTATGCATTATTCATTGCCTTATTATACGCAGTTTTTGTAGGTAATAAGTCTTGTGAAACTGCTATAGCTTCGCTATGGTCCATAGCTTTTTGAGCATCTGCAGATAAAGCACTTGAATATGTTCTATAATTTTGAGTTAATTTTTCAAGATTTGCTGGAGAAATTGAACCAAAATTTACTCCAGCAGTTAATGAATTTATATCTTTGTCAACTGCAGGCTTATCGATGTTAACCGTATTGATCCATTGAGAATTCTGATTAGTCACAGTTGTCTCAGATACTGCTAAAGTAGGTGTAGTAAAAGCAACTAAACAGATTGTTAAAAAAAATAAGTTATGTATTTTGCCAATCTAGTTTTCATATCAAAACCCTCCGATTTTTCATAAGAACGCATTATAACATTTTAAAAATATAAATAATGCGTTAAATATAAAATATACCGTATATTATATCTAACATATAGAATCAGTATTCTTTACATGAATTCACTTTTAACATTTGGATTAAATGTTGGTTTTTTTCCAGATTCCATTGCAAAAAATCTCAGAATAAGCCTGTAAATCAATAGATAATTGATAAAAGCAGGCAGACTTCATAACTGTAACAAATACATCGCTTGTTGCTTTTTTTCTGCAATTCTAACTTCAGGAACTGCACCTCCAAACGTCAGTTTTACTGACACCAATAAAGGCACACCTACTAAATGGAAATGGGACTTTGGAGATTTAAAAACTTCAAAGGTTCAGAATCCTTCGCATGTTTATAAAAAGCAGGAAAATACACTGTTAGCTTAATAGAAAAGTCTTGAAATGTTAAAGTACTCGGTTCTTCTATTGATGAAATACAAAAATAAAGGGCATTGGTAAGTAAACATTGTTATTTATTATGAGAACCTATATTTCTGCATGAATTGCCTAAGAAACATATACGTTTGAAGGTTATAACAGCATATTGAGGCATTTTCTGGCAAGATTGAGACGAAAAACAAAGTATTATGCGAAGAGTCTTGAAATGCTAAAATACTCGGTTCTTCTATTAATGAAATACATAAATAAAGAATTAGGTATATTTAATTAACAATACCTAATTTTTTTTGCAACGGAACCATATAATTTGCTGGGATATGGGCAAGAACAAAAAAGCAAACCCAAACAATCATTATCAAACCAAGAAAATAATAAAAAGTTCAAAATAAAAAATGAATTAAAACTAAAAAATAATTAAATGTTAATATTTACTCAAAAACCATAAAACAATCTAAAATCATAAGACAGTCTTAGACTTTCTTAATCACAGTGACCTTGGTAGCAGTAGCATTTTTGCCTGCTACTGTGGTCTTAGTTGCAGTAGCATTTTTGCCTGCTACTGTGATCTTAGTTGCAGTAGCATTTTTGCCTGCTACTGTGGTCTTAGTTGCAGTAGCATTTTTGCCTGCTACTGTAGTCTTAGTTGCACTTTTGATTCCTGAATTACTTTTTTCCGTCTTCGCGTTTATCGTTGCAGCTGTTACTGATAGCACAAATAAGACTACTAACAAAATAGCTAGTGTCTTTTTTATTCTACCAAGTGTTTGTTTTCCCATCTGTTTTCACTCCCATTATTGTTTACAATGATACAATTTTAATCAGTTTTTCAATTTGATGACTCAATTTAAGGACATACGGTTAGTCTGAGATATTTCTGATGTGAAATTTCACCACATAAAATACCAAGTTCATAATGTTTAATTTTGGATTCTTCAAGATGTAAGTCCTTAAATTGTCAATAAATTCTATTTTCATCGCATATTTAATGAAAACTGATTAAAAATTATATTATTAGGTTATTATCATCTAAATGATATAATATAATAAGAATTATATATCAGAATATTATATTAATTAAAAAATTGAGCTATTTGTAAAAAGCCAGATTTTTTGCAACAGAACCAGATCATAGATCTATAAAGCGAATTGTTAATCCAATGTTAGGATTTCAGTCTTTTCAATCTGCTAATAAAACTTTAAAAGGAATTGAAGCGATGAATATGATTAAAAAAGGACAAATCAAAAACCTAAATTACTCTGGCTTTAATGAAGCTAAATATGTTAATCAATTATTTGGAATAGTTCTATAATATTGATATATTTCCTAGAATATTTTAACTTTTGTTTATTATTCATAGATTTACAGGCTTATTCTAAGATTTTTTTGCAATGGAACAGAATTTTTACACCTTTTTTGAGCTTATAGATGAAATTAAACGTTTTATAAACCTTTTTTAAAGAAAGCCGTTATAAAGCTTTATTCTAATAAGTATCTTTATAAATAAAAAGATAAAGTTTGATTGTCAATTGGTTGAGAGCTACAAAAACAATGTTTTTGGGGTATAGTTTTGTCCAAACTTATGGCGGTAAAAAATCTAGTTAAAGGTTTTGATAAAACTCAAAAAGAACAGCAGGATTCTAAATCCTGAGTGATAAATTTAGTTTCCAATTATGAAAATGGTACTGAAACTTTGATTGATGTCAACGTAAAAGTTGGTTGTAGGATAGGCTTGAAATGAATCAATAACTCATAATTTTTATAAAAATATTTTTTAGAAGTCATGTGGTGAATCATAACAAGGAGAATATCATGATAAACATTCAATCCAATAAATTCGATACAAGCAAAATCGTTCGCAAGGTCCCGGAAATAACGCTTATGTTCTGGATCATCAAGATATTTGCCACCACACTTGGTGAGACTGGCGGGGACGCCGTTACCATGTCTATGAATTTTGGCTATCTTGCTGGCACAATGATCTTTTCTGTGGTCTTTGTCATTCTGGTTATCACACAGATCCGCAAAAAAAAGCTCAACTCGTACATATATTGGATGACCATCGTTGCCACAACAACATTAGGCACGACATTGGCTGATTTTTGTACTCGGTCTTTGGGGATCGGATATGCGGGAGGATCCTCCCTGCTTTTGGTGCTTCTCATGGGATCACTATTCATTTGGAAGCGCGCCATGGGATCTGTTTCTGTAGATACCGTTAACTCTCCAAAAACGGAGATGTTCTTTTGGGGAACAATCATGTTCTCTCAAACCTTAGGCACAGCCCTTGGCGATTGGACTGCTGATACGATGGGCTTAGGTTATTCCGGCGCTGCTATAGTATTTGGTATTCTGTTATTATTTGTTGCGATGGCATACTTCTGGACCAAAATATCCTCCACTATCCTTTTCTGGGCAGCGTTCATTCTTACGCGACCGCTTGGGGCAGTAGTGGGTGATTTTCTAGATAAACCGATCAGTTCTGGTGGATTGGCGTTAAGCCGCTATTCAGCATCAGCAGTATTGCTCATTTGTATTGTGGCTTTAATTTTTTTATCTGAACAAAGAGCTAAACACGCTGTTTCACGTAACTATTCAGCCTATCAAAGCATGTCTATAGATATTGATTCTGATGGCAACAAGGAATCCAATAAATAACTTATGAACAATGAAAAAACGCAGTTAATTGCCAATAAGCAAAGAAAACCAATTTATAGAAATTTGTCTGTTGAATCGTAACTATTCAGCCTATGCAAAATCGATCTATTGATAGTGATTTCAGCGTAACTGATATGTGCAAGGGGGTTCCGTTGCAAAAATAATTTTTCTGTACTTTGAGGTTATAATTGGTACCTTTATGTACTATTTTTCGGGGTTATTTTCAATCTGCTAATAAGACTTTAATAGTACTTACGCACTTGAACCGCCGAAAACCTCATGTCATTTAAAATATAATTATATTAGATAAATTCCCCCAAAACGTAGGGAGTTCTGGACATAAATCCGCCCAAGTGTACCGACATTAACTACATTGATTTTTTCATTGCAGCTTCTAACGTTTTTAGTTGCACTGAAGCTGCTAGATGTTATCCAAACGTAGCTAATGCTCCTTGTCATGACGCTTTCACTCGTTGCGTTCAAAAGCAACCTCTAGACACAGAAGCATTATGGGATGAAGTAAAAAATCATGTCAAGCTTGAGGAAGGTTTTCTAATTGTTGATGATTCAACATTAGATAAACCATACGCAAAAGAAATAGCTTTTGTTCGTCGTATGTGGAGTGGAAAACATCATCGTACTGTAAATGGGATAGGGCTGATCACCTTAGTCTGGACAGACGGTACAACCATCATACCTATCGATTTTCGAATTTATAACATCGATGAAGACGACAAAACAAAGAATGATCATTTCCTTGATATGCTTGACAAAGCCGAAGAACGTGGTTTTAATCCAGAATTTGTTCTGTTTGATACATGGTATGCAAGTGTAAAAAAACCTTAAAGCAATAAGGAAAAAAGAATGGCACTTCCTTACAAGGTTAAAGAATAATCGTTTGGTAAATCCTGACAACAAGGGAAATGTTTCACTTGAAACAATAGACATTCCTCCAAAAGGACGTGTGGTTCACCTCAAAGCATATGGATTTGTAAAGGTGTTTAGGATAGTTTCAAAAGATGGAGACATGCAACACTGGGTTACAGATGTGCAGAATATGGATGAATCAAAACGTGAAGATTTGGCAAAGAAGTCATGGAAAATTGAGGAATATCATAGAGGAATAAAGCAATTCTGTGGTATCGAAAAATGTCAGGCAATAAAGGAAGAGTCACAAAGAGCACATATAATGTTCTCATTAAGAGCTTTCCTCAGACTGGAATTACAAAGAGTCAAAAGTGGAATATCCTGGTTTGAAAGTGCTATGAAAATTAGAAAAGTGGCAGTGACAGAATATTTTAATAACCCCCTATACACATTAAATTAATTTGCATATTTGTCAAGTTGCCAAAAACGATGTGTTAAGAGCCAACTGCGTAACTCCTATCATATTCGTTTTGGTTCCGGTAATTGAGTTTATGCAGATCTCCTAAAGTCTAGTCAACATTTTGGTCAATATGTTGCGTTTTTCTTGAAATTTTCAGTAAAATCTCGGGTTTTGAAGCAAATATTCACTTAAAAAGCAACATTTTTATGTTATTGTTGCTTTATTAGACATTACCAGAGCCTATCTTTTACAGATTACGAAATGAGGGACATCGAAAATAGGCTCATATAATGGGGAATTCGTAGAAGGGGACTTTGAGAGAATATTGCCCGATAACAATAACTATTGGAGGCTACGCCAATATATTACAATAGAAACATACCTTTTGAGCTTACTACTAGAAATTTAGGATTAATGTAAGTGTCCAAAAATTAGTGTTTGATGATGTCGGTTTTAAGTTCAGAAAAGTAACACTAAAAGAAAAGTAACACTAAATAGAACTTACGCACTTGAATTCCAAAATCAAAAACAATTGACGTTGTGACTAATTCGACATTTTAAACAGTTACGGGTTTAATGCTATTGGTTTCTCAACCCAACTGCATAAGTCCTAATTAAAATAACTGGCTTTGATACTTAACTATAATTATTTATTATGAGAACCTCTATTTTTTCATGAACTGCCCCAGATGCAATAGTTCTAATCACAATAAGAATGGTATAGTTGGCGGGCGTCAACGGTACAAATGCCATGATTGTGGCTATAACTATACAGTAGAGTTAAAATCAACTGTTTTTTCTGCTTCTGTAAAAAGACAGGCTTTACAACTCTATCTTGAAGGATTGGGCTTTCGCTCAATAGGACGATTTTTAGGGGTAAGTCATGTTTCTGTCCAAAAATGGATAAAGAAATTTGGTCAAGAGTGAGAGAACCTAAAAAGTGAAAGTGAGATATCTATTGTTGAAATGGATGAGATGCACAATCGGTAACAAAAAAATATTGCTGGATCTGGATTGCTGTTGATATAGCTGGGAAAAAGTTCATCAACTGCTCTTTTGGTAACAGAGGAACAGAAACTGGAAAACTACTCTGGGAAAAATTGAAGAAAAAATAGATTGGAGAAGTGATGACAGATCACTGGAGAGCATATGCAGAGTTTCTTCCAGAAAAGATTCATACTCAATCAAAAGCAGAAACATTTACAGTTGAAGGATATAACAGCATATTGAGGCATTTTCTAGCAAGATTAAGAAGAAAGACAAAGTGTTATACGAAGAGTCTTGAAATGCTAAAGTACTCGGTTCTTCTATTAATGAAATACAGAAATAAATAACTAGATATATTTAGTTAACAACACCATATTTCTTTCTTCAAGGATTCAATTTCATTATTGAGATGAGTTATAAGTTTTAGACAGATTTGAAGCCTAAAGATAGCACTTTGAGAGATTTCCTTGTTTAGAATCTCTCTAATTTGAGAACTTTTTTTGCGAACATTTGGAGAAAGGCTTTCTATGATTTCATCAATAGCCTTACCTGATGTAATTCCAGATAAAATTGCTCTACCATTCTTTCCAAAAATGTCTGTAAGTGTATCCTTTAAATTAAACATTTCAGGAGCAAGAACAGCATGAGCTTCATTTTTAATATCTGTTCTTTTTTGTACAAGCTCATGACGAAGTCGAACGTATGAACGAAATTCTCTATATTCTTTGGAAAAACTCTTGATGGTTGAATCATATTATTCAATGCAAGTTGTGCAATGAATTTTGAGTCTACCTTATCGGTTTTTTTGTGTGTAAAGGCTTTCATATCTCGAGCATTTTCAACTATGACAGATAAGTGCTTTATCAAGGAATCATAAATAGGAATCCAAAAATCACTGGTAGATTTACATGCAACAACATTATATTTCTCTGACATAACCAAATTTTTAAGAGCCAAAATTCCATCTTCATTTTTCTGGAAACGTAACTGCTTTTTTCCCCGGATCTACTCAGGATAGTAGCAATCAAAAAATGCTTATGGATATCAAGACCACAAGATTTGTTTACAATATCTACCAATTAAAATCACCAAAGTTATTTGGGCAGTGAAATGATCTCAAAGGCAATTTGACATCCGTGATCAAGGTCACATTTGAGCCTTCGGCAGCATTTAGTGGTTAGTTTCAGTACGGTTTTGAAAAACCAAAATAAAGACAACCTTACTGCCCAACATTATAAGGGTTTAATAGTCAAAAAAGAGAAAGGAAAGTACTTTCATGTATTTGTGCCTGTTATTCGAAGAATTTCATGTGTGTTTTAGTGAGACAAGAACGATTTAAATACTAATATAAGAGTACGAAAAAAGCAACATAAACTATTTATAAAAGGTAAAATGTTACAACATAACTGACTAATCAGTCAATTACAGAGAATTATATATGAAAGAACAGGTCAAAGACAAAAGAACAGCCATTCTAAAAGCAGCCCTGAAGCTTTTCACTGAAAGGGGCTTCCACGGTACGTCCACTGCCCAGATTTCGAAAGAAGCAGGTGTAGCCACAGGCTCTCTTTTCAATTACTTTCCTACAAAAGAAGATCTTATCAACAGCCTGTATTTTGAGGTAAAGGGAGACTTAAGCCACGCTATGGGGAAAGATATTGAAGTTGAAAATATCTTCAAGGATGAGTTAAGAAAAATATGGTTAAATTTAATCAGGTGGGGAATTAACAATCAGGAGGAATTCCTTTTTGTCGGTCAGTTCTGTTCATCCCCTTATATAACAAATTTTACTCGCGAAGAAGTAATGAAAGAATATATTTTCCTCCATAAGCTTGTGGATGAAGGGATAGAAACAGGAGAGATCAGAGATTTTTCTGCGGAACTGATAATTGCAATGTTTTATCAGGGTAGTAGGACGATAGTGAACTTTATCCTTGATTCAGGTCCATCACAGGATGAAAATAAGGTTTTGGAGGATGGATTCCAGATTATTTGGAGAGGTCTAGCCAAAAATTAATTTTTTTTCACTTTCTTTTTGAGTGATCAGTCAATCATTAATCCTACAAATAGTTATATAATATCAAGTTACGCACTGATTGATTAATCAGTCAATATGCGATTTACGATTGAGGATTTGATATGAGTTTTAACATGTATGTACCTACCAGAACTTTATTTGGAGGAGGTCAATTAAAAAATTTGAACACTCCGAAAATGCCTGGCAAAAAAGCTATGATCGTTATCTCTAAAGGAAAATCCACAAGAGCAAATGGTTATCTTGCAAGAACAGAAGAGCAATTGAAGCTAGCAGGAGTAGAAACTGTAGTATTTGACAAAGTTGAAGCAAATCCCTTAAAATCAACAGTTATGGCAGGCGGTACTTTTGCAAAAGAAACTAACTGTGATTTTATTGTCGCTCTGGGTGGCGGAAGCTGTATGGATGCGGCAAAGGCAATTGCTGTAATGGCCACTAACGATGGCGATTATTGGGATTATATTCCTTCAGGTAGTGGAAAAGGGAAAACGATAGATACCAAACCTCTTCCGGTTGTAGCTATTACAACAACAGCAGGAACAGGTTCCGAAACTGATCCAGGAACAGTAGTTACCAATGAAGAAAAGCATGAGAAAACCGGATTTGTACATGACGATCTGTTTCCAGTTTTGGCAATTGTCGATCCGGAACTTATGCTTTCTGTGCCGCCCAAATACACGGCTTATCAAGGATTCGATGCGTTGTTTCATAGTGTAGAAGGCTATGTTTCGAATGGTGTCAACCTTATGAGTAATATGTATGCTATCACAGCAATTGAAAATGTAGGACAAAATCTTACAAAAGCGGTGAAAGACGGAAATGATCTGGATGCGCGCGAAAAGGTTGCGTTTGGCAACACGCTTTCCGGGACGGTAATGTGTGTTGGTTGTTGCACCAGTGAGCATTCTCTGGAACATGCCATGTCAGCCTATCATCAAGAACTTCCGCACGGTGCAGATCTAATCATGATTAGCAAAGCGTATTTTACACATCTTATTGACAGGCACGTATGCGACGATAGGTTTGTAATAATGGCAAAGGCAATGGGGATGGAGGATGCTAAAGAGCCTATGGATTTCATCACAATGCTGGTGAAATTACAGGAAGAATGTGGGGTTTCCAATCTCGAAGGTGCCCAATATGACCGAAACTGGTTGGATATTCATATGGTACCGGAGCAATCTGTACAGGCTGATCTGGATGTAAATGGTGAGAATATGATGCCGATGCATTGGGGAGCATTTATACTTGCGAATCATGGATGGAATGAACCAATAAAAAGAGTACTAAAAGAAGCAGATAAAAGAGACGTAAATATGATTGCTCCTCTGATTGGTGAAACGGTACTATTAGATTCAGACCTACACATACCTTCAACTCCATGGTGGGATTTTTGAAAGAGCATTATCTATGGAGATGGTGCCTGGAATGTGGGAGATATCAAAGTAAACAAAGTCATGGAGTCGGGATATGAATGCGAAAAGCGATTTGATAGAAAGAGAAGAATCTAGGCATGTTGGAAAATTACTTTTTAATTTTTTACATTTCACCTTTATTTGTATGGCTTACTTTTATATACTATTAACTCTTATATACTGACTGACCAGTCACTCATGAAGATCGATCAAGTAAACGATTAAAAAAGAATATCGTGAAAATTTTAAAGAAAATAAAATCAGAGAGAACATTTGAAAGTTGTCGATATTAACGGCAGTCTACAGCTAGTAGACTTTTCAGTAAGAATATTTGACATTCAAGAAATTAGGCATCATAAAAATTTTGAAGGGACCAAAATATGGACAAATCAAATTTAAGTGAAAGTGTAATTTTCCCGAAAGGTGAAAAACTTCCAGAACAGTTCAGTAAGTTTTTTTCAGGTAACGCATGGCTTTGCATGTTGGTACCGAGAGATAATGAATTTAATTGTCCCATTGGTAATGTGACATTCGAACCTGGCTGCAGAAATAACTGGCATAAACATGCTGGCGGACAGATCCTGCTAGTAACAGGAGGACGTGGTTATTATCAGGAAGAAGGAAAGCCTGCACAGGAACTTAATCCTGGTGATGTAGTAAAAATCGCTCCAAATGTAAAGCACTGGCATGGAGCGGCACCTGACAGTTGGTTTGTACATCTTTCCGTTGAGACAAACGTTAATGCAGGTCCGGCAGAATGGTTGGAACCCGTAACTGATGAAGAATATAACAATTTAAGCTAACACTGTTAGATAATTTGACAATATAGAGACGATAAATAATGAAAAAACGTGTTTTAGGCAACACTGGTCTTGAGGTTTCAGCAATTGGTTTAGGATGTATGGGAATGAGCCATGCGTATGGGCCAGCAGCAAATAAAGAAGAAATGATTAACCTGATTCGTTCAGCTGTTGAACATGGTGTTACGTTCTTTGATACCGCAGAAGTT
This sequence comes from uncultured Methanosarcinaceae archaeon, assembly GCA_963727895.1. Taxonomy (GTDB): domain Archaea; phylum Halobacteriota; class Methanosarcinia; order Methanosarcinales; family Methanosarcinaceae; genus Methanosarcina. The sequence continues at coordinate 97,312 of CAVSHT010000004.1, forward strand.
TATGGGCCTTACGTAAATGAAGAATTAGTAGGTGAAGCACTTGAACCATATAAGGGAAAAGTTGTGATTGCCACTAAATTTGGTGTTGCTTTTGAACATGGCCAAAGCGGCAATTTATTGATGGATAGTACCCCGGAAAATATAAGAAAATCAGTTGAAGGTTCTTTAAAACGGTTAAGAGTTGATTCAATTGATTTACTTTATCAACATCGTGTTGACCCTAATGTGCCAATTGAAGAAGTTGCAAAAATTGTTAAAGAATTAGTTCAAGAAGGGAAAGTTAAATATTGGGGACTTTCAGAAGCAAGTGCAAATATAATCAGAAGAGCACATGCAGTTTTACCGCTTACGGCAGTTCAAAGCGAGTATTCTATGATGTGGAGAAAACCTGAAGAAGAGGTTTTGCCTACACTCAAGGAACTCGACATCGGATTTGTTCCTTTTAGCCCACTTGGCAATGGTTTTCTTACGGGTAAAATAGATAAGAACACCAAATTTGGTGAGGGGGATATACGCAGTATACTTACCCGTTTCCTTTCAGAGAACATTGATGCAAATCAGATACTGTTAGATTTGATCGGAAAAATAGCTGAAACCAAAAATGCAACTCCGGCTCAAATTGCTCTTGCATGGGTACTTGCACAAAAACCGTGGATTGTTCCAATTTCGGGAACTCGCAAATTAAACCGTCTGGAAGAAAACATAGGTGCACCAGACGTTGAACTGACTGAAGATGAATTAGCTATGTTAAATGAAACGTTATCAAGAATTAAAATTACAGGAAGCAGAGTAGATCGAATTAAAAAAGATTATTAAACATAATTGGGGGCATAAGATTGAAAGTATTATTAGTAAACGGAAGTCCACATGAGAAAGGCTGTACCTATACTGCTCTTTCCGAAGTAGCAAAGACTTTGAATGAAGAAGAGATTGACACAGAAATTTATTGGATCGGAAAAAAGCCTCTTACTGGGTGCACTGCCTGTAAGAGCTGCGCCAAAACAGGAAGATGTGCATTTAATGACCGTGTCAATGACTTCCTTGACATTGCCAAAGATGCCGATGGATTTATTTTCGGTTCTCCGGTGCATTATGCATCCGCAGGTGGTGCGATTACATCTTTTATGGATTGCGTTTTCTATACCGACCTGCAAGGAGGACGACAGTCTTTTTATCTGAAACCAGTGGCAGCAGTTGTTTCCGCAAGGAGAGCGGGAACGACAGCAACACTTGACCAGCTCAATAAGTATTTCACCATTTCGGAGATGCCAATTATTTCTTCCCGCTATTGGAATATGGTTCATGGAGCAAAACCTGAAGATGTGAAAAAAGACCTGGAAGGATTGCAGATCATGCGTGTGCTTGCATGGAATATGGCATGGTTCCTGAAGTGCAAGGAGGCTGGCACGAAGGCTGGCGTACAGCTTCCGATGAAAGAAAAAAGCATCTATACAAATTTCATTAGGGAATAATCATTAATTGAAATCTTTGAATGTTAATAGACAAAAAGAAAGTGAGAGGCAAGAAATGACTAACTTAAAAGATCAGAAATGTCTTATTGCTTATTTTTCACGTGAGGGGAATAACTATGTCAGTGGCAAGATCGTGAATTTGCCTGTCGGCAACACAAAAGTAGTAGCCAACATGATCCGTGAAATAACAGGAGGCAATGTTTTCCAGATTGATACAGTAAAGTCTTATCCTAAAGATTATTCTGCAACCACCAACGTAGCAAAAAAGGAATTGAATGAAAATGCCAGACCTGAGCTTACCAGCCACGTGGACGACATGGAGTCGTATGACGTGATATTCTTGGGTTACCCTAATTGGTGGGGAACGATGCCAATGGCTGTCTACACATTCTTGGAAGAATATGACCTTTCCGGAAAGACCATTGTTCCATTCTGCACACATGAAGGAAGCGGAATGGGCCGCAGTGAAAGTGATATTGCAAAGCTTTGCCCTAAAACAACACTTTTGAAAGGGCTTGCTATTCACGGTTCACGTGTAAGTGCTGCAAAAAAGGATATTGAAGGCTGGTTGAACAAATTAGCATAAATTCATACAGGAGGCTAAAAAATGACAAAAAAATTAGGTTTTGGCTGTATGAGATTGCCACTTCTGGACAAAGATGACCAGACATCATTTGACACAAAGACACTGAACAAATTGGTAGGTACATTTCTGGAAAAAGGCTTCACTTATTTCGATACAGCTTATACATACCATGGATTTAAGAGTGAGGAAGCTGTCAAAGAGGCTCTGGTAAAAAGACATAACAGAGATGAATTCGCTCTTGCAACGAAACTTCCCCCCAGAATGTTAAAATCAGCGGATGATCATGAAAGGATCTTTAACGAGCAACTGGAAAATTGTGGTGTTGAATTCTTTGATTATTACCTGCTCCACAATGTTGGTGTAAGTGCCTATGAACAGGCATGTAAATATGATACATTCGGTTTTGCATTGAAGAAAAAGGAAAAAGGCAAAATAAAGAACGTGGGTATGTCTTTCCATGACACTCCGGAATTGCTGGATGAGATTCTGACCGCTCACCCGAAATTTGATTTTGTTCAATTGCAGATCAATTACATTGACTGGGAAAATCCAGGTATCCAGTCAAGAAGATGCTATGAAGTGGCAAGAAAACATAACAAGCCAATTGTTGTAATGGAACCCATCAAGGGTGGAAATCTTGCAGCAGTTCCAAAAAAGGCGGAAGAATTGATGAAAGCATATGACAAGGATGCTTCAGTTGCTTCTTGGGCTATCAGATTTGCTGCCAGTCAGGAAGGTGTCATGATGGTACTCAGCGGCATGAATACCATGGAACAGGTTCTTGATAATACTTCATATATGGCAGACTTTAAACCCCTGAACGAGGAAGAATACAGGATTCTCGACCAAGTAATTGATATTATAAATGAAGATACTGCGATTCCCTGCACAACATGCAGATATTGTGAAGCAGGCTGTCCTAAGAATATTGCGATACCGGACTACTTTTCATTATATAATAGCGCAAAGCGTGCTGTGACTGATAATATTTCAAGCCAGTTTGTTTACTATCTGAACCTCACTTCAAATCATGGCAAGGCTAGCGATTGCATAGACTGTAAACAATGTGAAAAGGCATGTCCTCAGCATCTGAAGATAACAGAATATCTCAAAGATGTGTCCGCGGAATTTGAAGCTGGAGGACCGGCATTACCGACAAAATAAAGATGAATGATAATTTGATCGAACAGTTTGCTAAACAAACTGGCGGTTGTGGGGAAATAGTAAGACAGATTCCGAATATCTTAGCGGAATGAAAGTGAGGTTTTGATCATGAGGATTAGTGAAACAGCAAACAAGAACCATGAAGAATTATTTCCCAATCACAAATCTACACTAAAAGTAACAGATCCAGAACTTATAGAAGTCTTTGATAATTTTGCTTTTGATGAAGTAATTAGTTATGGAAATTTAGATACAAAAACCAGGTTAATGGTCATTTTGGGATCGCTGATCGCAAGCCAGACTTTAAGCGAATATAAATTGATGCTTAGTGCTGCACTTAATGTAGGTGTAATTCCGATCGAGGTTAAGGAGATTGTATATCAATCTGTACCATATGTCGGGATTGCGAAAGCACTTGATTTTATCCATGCCACCAATGAAATACTGGATAGCAGAGGGATAGAACTTCCATTAGAAGGTCAATCTACAACTTCACCAGAAACACGATATGAAAAGGGGTTAGAAATACAAAAATCAATTTTTGGAGAAATGATTGATAAAATGTATGAGGAATCACCAGCAAATCAGGTCCATATTCAAAAATATTTATCTGCAAACTGTTTTGGTGATTATTTACACCAGAAAAGGACTGGATATAAAAACAAGAGAGCTTTTGACATTTTCTGTGATTTTATCCCTGGGTGGATGTGAGCCACAGTTAAAAGGACATATCCAGGGCAATCTAAATGTTGGAAACAATAAAGAAACATTGCTTAGTGCAGTTACGCAGTTATTGCCATATGTGGGATATCCAAGAACATTGAATGCAATAAGATGCTTAAATGAAGTAGAGTGACCGTTGATCTGATCCGCGAGGATGGTTTCGATCATGTGGGCGGTCAGTACCTTTGGATCACCCGATATACCGAGTTTTTCGCGCTGCTAATTGCCCAACTAGCGTACCGGTTCGAGTGGTTTTGGGCAAGTAGACGTATGGGAGACAGCTAATGATTTGCAAAATGATTTTTGCGCAAAGCAAGTGAGGATATATGACTGCCCATCCCATTCACATCATCCCTGAACAAAAATATGAGGTCACTCCGTTGGAGCTTTTCTTCGATCTCGTGTTCGCGTTCGCAGTATCGCAGCTCTCACTATGGGAGTTGTTGAAGAAGTTGGAAATGCAGTTGAGCTGGTTAAACCTGGTGATAGGGTAGTAATACCATTTAACGTTGCCTGTGGATCTTGTTTGAATTGCATTCAGGGTTTAACTAATCTGTGTCTTACTATGAATCCAGAAATGGCTGGAGCAGGCTATGGATTTCCTGGAATGGGACCATATGCTGGTGGACAAGCAGAGTACTTGAGAGTTCCTTTTGGAGACTGGGCTTGCTTAAAATTACCCGGTGAACCAGGGGATGAATTTGAAGATGATTTTTTGCTGCTTTCAGATATATTTCCAACAGCATATTATGCAACAGAGCTAGCTAAAGTAAAAACTGGGAAAACTGTAGCTGTTTTTGGTGCTGGGCCTGTAGGCTTACTTGCAGCATACAGTTCAATGTTAAAAGGTGCAAGTGAAGTCTACGTTGTTGATAAATCAGACAAACGTTTAAAACTTGCTGAATCAATTGGTGCAATTCCAATTAACTTTACAGATGGTGATCCAGTTGAGATGATAATGCAATACCGTCAAGATAATAATAAATTAATGAGTTCTTTAAGGCATGGAGAAGAAAAGGCTTTAGGTGTGAATTGTGCAATTGACGCAGTGGGTTATCAAGCATTTGATCGAAATAATCCTGAAGAATTTAAGGCAAATCAAGTTTTAATGGATATAGCAAGAATTATAGCTCCCGGGGGCAGCGTTGGAGTAGTTGGTGTTTATAGTCCAGATCCTGTTAGTAAGGATGAAAATGAAAAACTAGGACATTTAACGCTTCCGTGGGCTGAATTATGGTTCAAAGGAGTATCTATAGGTACTGGGCCAACACCTGTTAAACAAATGCATGTGTTTTTAAGAAATTTGATATTCAATGGTAAAGCAAAACCAAGCTTCATAGTATCTGACCATATCAGCATTGATGAAGCTCCTGAGGCGTATAAGCAATTTGATAAGAGGGATAATGTAGTTAAGCCTATAATCAAATTCCATTAAGTCAAAGTAAGAATTTAAACTATTTCAATTTTTAAAGTCAACTTTTCTTTAATTAATTCTTCCTAACTACAGAAACCACGGACTAAAATCCGTCAATCAGGTATATAAATTTATTAAAAACTTTCCTTTAAGTACCCAGCTAATCAGGAGTATAGCTGTGAGTTGTCTCAATTTCTTTTTACACTTCGTCATTGATGGTTGAGCAAATAGTTATATACTATTAATACCTGATGATTGATTGATCAGTCAATAGCTAAATTCACGCTACTAATAAACTCGTCTCAAAACTCAAATTACTGAAGTATAAAAGCATAATCAATAATAGGGAAGATAATACAAATGAGCAAAAAAGTATTAGTATTGTCTGCAAGTCCAAGAAAAGGCGGAAACTCAGACCTGCTGTGCGACCAGTTTATGCTTGGAGCAAAAGAAGCCGGACACACTGTAGAGAAGATATTCTTGAGGGATAAGGAAATCAATTACTGCACAGGATGTGGAGCCTGTTTGGGAAAGGACTGTCCTCAAGAAGATGATATGGCTGAAGTCCTGGAGAAAATGATTACGTCAGAGGTGATCTTAATGGCAACGCCAGTGTATTTCTACACAATGAATGGTCAAATGAAGACTCTAATTGATCGCACCTGTTCTCGTTACACTGAGATCAACGACAAGGACTTTTATTTTATTGCAACGGCAGCCGACGATAGTAAGCAGGCTATGGAGAGAACATTGGAAGGATTCCGGGGATTTACTTCCTGCCTTGAGGGAGCAAAGGAAAAGGGTATTATTTATGGAACTGGTGTCTGGAATATGGGAGACATCAAAGAAAGCAAAGCAATGGAACAGGCATATGAAATGGGAAAAGCGGTTTGATTCGGAAGAAGGAACAATGAGCAAGAACAGGTATAATGAGCGGAAATAAAGATTATGAGGTGTTAAGACAATGAAAAATGTAATCGTAGTCATTGGTGCAGGGTCAATTGGCCAGGCAATCGCACGTCGTGTGAGTGCAGGAAAACATGTATTGTTGGCAGATATAAAGAAGGAGAATGTTGACGCTGCGGCAGAAGTCATGATGGATGCTGGATTTGAGGTGAGTACAGCAATAGTAGATATATCATCACGTGAGTCGATTCATGCATTGGTCCAGAAAGCGACTACTATTGGAGATGATATTACTGGTATAATCCTTGCAGCAGGAGTATCGCCTTCGCAGGCATCACCAGAAACGATCTTAAAAGTGGACCTGTATGGTACTGCTGTAGTGCTGGAAGAATTTGGGAATGTCATTTCACCGAATGGTTCTGGTGTTATTATTTCTTCACAATCAGGACATAGGCTCCCAGCATTATCTGTTGAACAAAATAAGGACCTGGCTACTACGCCTGTTGAGGAATTACTTGATCTTGAGACTGTTGCAATTAGATAATATTACTGATTCGCTTCAAGCTTATCAGCTATCCAAACGTGCAAATTCTCTATGGGTGATGGCTGAGGCAGTGCGCTGGGGTAAACGAGGTGCAAGGATTAACGCCATAAGTCCAGGTATAATCTTCACACCACTTGCCAGAGATGAGATGAAAGGTCCACGTGGAGGGGGATATAGACGTATGATTGAAGTATCTGCATCAGGTCGTGGAGGTACTCCTGATGAAGTTGGAGCTGTTGCAGCTCTATTAATGGGGTCTGAAGACACATTTATCACGGGCAGTGACTTTCTCATGGACGGTGGAGTGACAGCTGCCTATTGGTATGGTGAACTTGCGCCGCAATGATAAAAATGAAATCAACTGCTGAAACTGAAATTTTGAACTTGTCACTAGAGAAATTCAAATGGAAAACAACAGGACAATATGACAAACTTAGTGATTTATTTGATGATAATCTTGTAATTATACATATTTCTGGACACACCACAACAAAAAAAGAGTAGATTGATCAGTTAAAGTCAGTAAGGTTTGTTTATAACCAAATTGAGCAAAAAGAGGTTTTAGTAAAATGCTATGGCAATACTGCTGTATTAGTTGGAAGAATGGAAGCTGGTGAATCTTCACACAACTTTGGGGGATTATGATGACTGAACCAATATCATTAGACTGTAAACTGACAAATATATGGAGACTTCTGACTAAAAATTATTTTTTCACCCCTATTGTGAGTGATTAGTCAATCAAAACATATATACTAAAAACCATTTCTACGACTAACTGCTCAGTCAGTTACGATACTATGTGATACAATTCTAATATTCAGGAGAACTAATAATGTCGGGAAATATGGGATCTAAAAATGAATCAAGTATAAAAACTTTTGAACTCCATAAAAAAGTAACTGTAAAAAAAGTATCCTATAAAAACCGGTACGGGATTACCGTTGTAGCAGACATGTACTTATCAAAAGATATGGACAAGTCAAAAAAATATCCAGCAATTGTCATAGGAACACCTTATGGAGGTGTAAAAGAGCAAGGTGCTGGTATTTACGCACAGAATATGGCAGAACGAGGATTCGTTGCCATTGCATTCGATGAATCTTTTAATGGCGAAAGCAGTGGTGAACCAAGACATGTTTCTTTCCCAGATATATTTGTTGAAGATTTTAGCTCAGGAGTAGACTTTTTGGGAACACGTCTTTTAGTGGACAGAAACAGGATCGGCGCTATCGGAATCTGTGGAAGTGGCGGATTTTCAATTACTGCAGCTCAAGTTGACCCACGTATCAAAGCAGTTGCTACTGCAAGTATGTATGATATAAGTAGCATGATAAGAGATGGATTTGGAAAAACAATGACTGATGAACAGCGTGCTCATACTTTAGTTCAGTTGGGCGAGCAACGATGGAAAGACTTTGAGAATGGTACTCCAGAAGTGCCTATGGGTTTCCCAAGTGAACCAGCTGATTCAATTCCAGAAGGATTAGATCCAATTTCAAGTGAATTTTTTGAATACTATGGAATGGAGCGTGGACATCATCCTAATGCAGGAGCCTCATTCACTATTACAAGTAGCATGTCATTCATGAACTTCCCTTTGATGAACTACATTGATACAATTTCACCAAGACCAATTTTGTTCATCATCGGTGAAAATGCTCACTCCAGGTATTACAGTGAAGATGCCTATGAAATGGCTGCCGAACCCAAAGAACTTTACATTGTTCCGGGAGCAAGACATATTGATCTGTACGACAGAACCGACATGATTCCGTTTGACAAATTAGAGTCATTCTTTGCAAAATATCTAGGTTACAAAAAATGAGCAGAGTAGTGTTCTACGAACCTAAATTTGAACAATTATCTGGAGATGACAGGCTAGAAACTTATTTTTGGTCCTCTGCGAGTAATTGGTCAATCACAATGCAACTAAACAATTAATAAATTCAGGAGAACTAAAATGTTATACAGAAAAATGCCAAAGAACGGAGACGAGCTTTCGATACTTGGATTCGGATGCATGCGCCTCCCCGTAAAAGAAGACGGTAGTATAGATGAAGAAAGAGCCACTAAGCAGGTACGCTATGCAATCGACCAGGGAGTAAACTATGTTGATACGGCTTTGGCCCTATCACATGGGACAGAGCGAGCCTTTCTTAGGTCATGCTCTTGCTGATGGATATAGAGAAAAGGTTAAACTCGCTACAAAGCTCCCGTCCTGGCTTATAGAGAGCCGAGAGGATATGGATCAGCTCTTGAATGCTCAGTTGGAGAAACTCAATACAGACCAGATTGACTATTACCTTATCCATGCTCTTGTTGGTGACCTGTGGGACAATATTGAAAAGATTGGTGTAGCTGATTTCCTTGACAAAGCCAAAGCTGACGGCCGAATAATTAACGCAGGTTTTTCTTTCCATGGCTCGGGAGAGGATTTCAATCGGATAGTGGATGCCTATGACTGGGACTTTTGCCAGATCCAGTATAACTTCCTGGACGAAAAGAACCAAGCAGGTACCAAGGGATTGGAATATGCAGCTTCAAAGGGACTTGGAGTAGTCATTATGGAACCTCTCCGTGGAGGAAACCTCACAAATCCAGTACCTTCTGCTGTGAAAGAGATCTGGGATGAGGCTCCGACGAAGAGGACCGCTGCAGAATGGGCTCTTCAATGGGTATGGAATCATCCAGAGGTCACGGTTGTCCTCTCAGGGATGAATGAGGAAACACATATTGAAGAGAACCTGAAAATGGCAGGTGAGTCTTACCCGAATTCTTTGACTGAAGCTGAACTGCAGATAATAAAGAAAGTAGAGCAGAAGTACCGTGAACTGATGAAAGTAGGCTGTACAGGCTGCAGATACTGTATGCCTTGTCCAGTAGGGGTGAATATTCCACTCTGTTTCGAATTGTACAACAACCTCTACATGTCCGGCAATGCAGACGAGACAAAGTTTCTCTATGCTGCACAGTTGAGTGGTGCCATATCCGTTGGAGAAACCGGATTTGCCTCCCAGTGCGTACAATGCGGACAGTGCCTTGAAAAATGTCCACAGCATATCGATGTCCCAACGATTCTCGAATCCGTTGTAGAAGAACTTGAAGGCTCTGATTTGGAGGAGAGAGTTGCTATGGCAAAGCAGCTGTTCAAGAAGCAGACTTAAAAACAAGAACAATGTTAAGTGCCAAAAAAGCAAAATGAAGATATTGTTTAAGCTAATTTTATTGAAAAATTAAACAATATTTCCATTTTTCGTTGTTTATTCTCAAGTTCAGTTAATAATACTCATTCAGTTTTAAAATTTTGAATTTTTACTTCAAATTGTAAAACAATGATCCAAACAATTATGAAAATCAAACTTGGAAGAAATAGTTTGAAACTCTAACGAGCCTCTAATAATATTGCTCAAAAATAATAATATTGCGTGAGAAAATGATATTTAAGCTGTTTATTGCTAAAGCATTTAATTCTTCATGGTGAAGGGCGGTATATGGATCTCACTGATGTACTTAATTCTGTCAAAGAAGGAAAAATCGATATTGAAACTGCGGATGATGGCAGAAAGAGGGGTAATAGTCAACCATACAACCATTATGAGATGGGTACATCAATACTCACTTGAAATCGAAAAGAAGGTCAGAAGACATTTAAGACCAACTAATGACTCTTGGAGAGTGGATGAAACATACATAAGAGTTAAAAGTGAATGGAAATATCTTTACCGAGCAGTTGACTCAAATGGAGATACAATTGATTTCATGTTAAGTGCAAAACGAGATCAAAAAGCAGCAAAACGTTTCTTTAAGAAAGCTTTGAACTCTAATCATAATCAAATTCCAAGAGTAATAACAGTTGACAAAAATCCAGCTTATCCACCTGCTATAGAGAAACTGAAAAATAACAAAATACTACCTAGAAACGTAGACATTAGACAAATCAAGTATTTGAATAATATTATAGAACAAGATCATAGATCCATTAAACGGGTAGTTAATCCAATGTTAGGATTTCAGTCTTTTCATACAGCCATTAAAACTTTAAAAGGAATTGAAGCGATGAATATGATTAAAAAAGGACAAATCAAAAATTTTAATTATTCTGGTTTTAATGAAGCTAAATATATTAATCAATTATTTGGAATAGTTCTATAATATTTACACATTTTTTTAAATATTTTAACTTTTATTCATTATTCATAGATTTACAGGCTTATTCTAAAATTTTTTGCAACGGGACCCCATTTATTATATCTTTAGAAAAATTTTTTTGCAATGGAACCCGTATGCTTAATCTTAAGCACATAATTCGATATCAATAGAGGTTTATGTGCCTAAAAAGGCGGAACTTATAATATAATATTTTTTAGTTCATGATTTCCGCAATTTGTACTTTTATATGTAAACTTGCTAATTACGACTCTCATTTAATTTCATACGTAACTATTATATACATCAAAAATGCATATGGCATCAGTTAGTTACATAAGTAACTAATCCATGATATAGCACTAACAGATAACAGTTCAACATATAAAAAAGACAGCTGAATCGAAACAGCCTGTGATCTGGTCAACCAACAAATAGATACGAACATATATGCAGGCATTTCCAAATGCAGATCTGGCTTTTCTCAATACATAAAACAAGTGGCACATTCAACTAATTTTAAGAGTTCTTTAAAAGAAAAAGAGATATGAGATATGAATTCGAAAAAAATAAAATTATGGACTAAAGATTTTGTAGTCATTTTCATTGAAAATTTTCTAGCCGCTTTAAGCTTTTACTTATTAATGATAGTTATGTCTGGATATGCAATGAGTAAATTTGACTCATCACCAGTTGAAGCGGGTTTTTCTGCCAGTATATTCATAATTGGCGGACTTATTGCGCGTCTGTTTATCGGGAGATGGATAGGGCAAATCGGTCATAAGAAGACACTTTGTATGGGAGTCATTTTAAGTTTAATTATGACGGTGTTATATTTTGAGGTTAATAGTGTAATCCTTTTGCTTACTGTCCGCTTTCTTCATGGTGTAGGATTTGGTATTACTGCTACAGCAACGGCTACAATCGCTGCGAATATCATTCCTATGGGAAGGAAAGGCGAAGGTATTAGTTATTTTGGATTAAGCCAAATACTTGCTACGGCTATCGGTCCTTTTTTAGGTATTTTCATTAGCCAGCATGGCAGGTTCAGCACGATTTTTGCTACTTGTATAGTTGCCTCAGCAATCGGTCTTATGATTTTGCCATTTTTATCATCTTTACATAATATGGACTTAACAAAAGAACAGTTGGATAAAATGAAAGGATTCAAATTAAACAATTTCTTTGAATCCAGGGTGATTCCAATTTCAATCATTGCTATGTCTATTTTCATTTGTTATTCGAGTGTTGTGTCCTTCCTTGCAGTGTACTCACAGGAAATTCATCTAGTAAACGCAGCCAGCTTCTTTTTTATAGTATATGCCGCAGTAATCTTAGTTTCGAGGCCTATTATTGGTCGATTGTTTGACTTGAAGGGTGAAAATGCAATCATGTACCCGGCAATTCTAATATTTACAATTGGAATGCTTCTGTTTAGCCAGACTCATCATGGTTATACACTTTTGTTGGCCGGAGCTTTGATAGGTCTTGGATTTGGGGCTATACAATCCAGTACTCAGGCCATTTCTGTAAAAATAACTCCGCAGCATCGTATGGGGTTGGCGAATTCAACCTATTTTGCGTTTTCAGACATCGGAATGGGGCTTGGTCCTTTGGTTGTTGGATTTATAATTCCTTTTACCGGTTACAGAGGAATATATACGGTTCTGGCAATTTTTGCGGCGGTCTGCCTGTTATTGTATTACTTATTATATGGAAAAAAAGCTGTGCATGGGAAAGATAAAGCAGGTTTCTAAAAAGGACCCGACGAGTCAAAATGTTTTTTAAAGTTATCTTAAAGCGATATGACGAGCAAAAAATAGAGGATAAAATTATGGTAGATCCAAGAGAAATTTGCGGTCCTATTTCCATTATCTACCGGAGCCATCTAGCATATATGGCAAAGGAACTCAAAGCTTACAGGATCGGAAGCGGGCAATTTGATTTTTTAATGGTTTTATATCGTAAGGATGGCATCTCTCAAGAAACCCTTGCAAAAATCCTGAAAGTTAGCAAAGCAACAAGTACCAGAGCAATCCAGAGCCTGGAAAAAGAAGGTTATGTGACAGGGAAAAAGATGAAAATGATCTTCGGGCTTATAAGGTTTACCTTACCGAAAAAGGTATGGAAATAAGAGATGTGATTCTGGAAAAATCGATTTATTTTGTCGACACTCTCCTTTCGGATTTCACACATGAAGAAAAAGAAATTTTCAGGCGACTGATCCAGAAGGCTTCACATCAATTTCATGAAACGAAACTCAAGCCTCCGTATTTAGACAAGTTGGATGATCTGGAGTAGAAACTAGAAGGAAGCACAAAATATGGGGCAGTGTACCAAAAGTTTTGTAAGTGCGACAAGAAGTTATGTCATAAATTGCCTTGTGCTACTCTTTCCATTTAGAGTAACCCTATTATGAGGTGCATCAGCAGTAATGCAGTTGTGCTAAGCTCATAAGGCAAGGTTGTGGTGCAAAAATAATATTTCCGCAGTTTGATACTATAATTCTTACCTTTTGTACCATTTTCCTGGTGATGAGATTGATTAACATTCTTAATTGTGAAGGCTTTCAGTGATTTTATAAAATGGTCTGATTTTTTGCAACGGAACCCTCCTCTTTCTGCCATCATTTCCTTTAAATTTCGATAACTTAATGGATATTTTAAGTACCATCTAACATTCAATAAGATAATTTCACCTACAAAGTGCTTCCATTTAAAGGAATTAGATAGCATGTCACTACCTTTGATTTCATTTTTATTTTAATTATATCCTTAGCAGATATTTTTTGCAACGGAACCTTCTCCTTTATAGATACGGTCGGATAAAAGAAGCTGAAGAACAATATAAGCTTGCTCTGCAAGTCAACCCAAATCACGTAGCAACACACTCAAATTATGGCCTTCTCTTTGAAGGAATGGGATGCACAGAAAAAGCTGAAGAACATTATAAGCTTGCTCTATAAACCAATCCAAAGCATGCCAACAAGTTCTAAAATTACGATTTATGGTTCTGTTTCAAAAATTATATGGCAGAAGTAAACTCTGTTATGCAGCAAATAATTTAAAAAGCTATTTTTTCAGGAAGTTCTTATATACGAACATTTTACCTCAAAAAGTTCGTATATCGGAGTACCCCACAAAATTAGATAGCGTATTACTACTTTTTATTTCCTTTTTATTTTATTATGTCCTTGGAAGATATTTTTTGCAACGAAACCACCGATCTTATTCGTCTTGTTTAAGTTTTGTTTTTTTGTGTTTCAGACTGAGCTTTGTTATTTGCTTCTAGGTACTTGGTGAGAGGTTTCAATGCTCTCTCATCTCCAATTTCTATAAGCAGAAGCACAGAGTTCCCTCTGATATTATTGTTTTCACTGCTAAGACCTTTTATAAGAGGTTTTACAGCCTCCCCTTTTCTATCTATAAAGGCTTTTGAGGCACTGCTTCTTACTTCTTTGTTATTGTCTCCTAAAGCTTTGACGAGAGTTTCTATTGCTTTTTCATCTTTTATCTCTTCTAAAGCAGTAATAGCAGAAATCCTAATTCTAGGATCATTATCTCCAAGAGCTTTCTCAAAAGTTCCAATTTCTTTTGGATCGTTTATTTTTCCCAGAGCTTCTAAAGCAGTGCATCTTACTGTTTCATTTCCGTCTGTTGTAGCGTTAGCAAGCGCATTTTCAGCTGTACTATCACTTATATTTCCAAGGGCCCATGCTGAAGCGATTCTTACATTTTCATCTTCATCTTGTAGTGCCACAATTAAAGAGTTTACTGCTCCTTTATCTCCTATTGTTCCAAGAGCCAGAACTGCGCTTTTCCTTACTATTGGATCTTTACTGGACAATGTCTGAGTCAAAGGTTCAACAGCCTTGGGATTTCCAATTTCTCCCAGAGCAAGGGCTGCACGACTTTTTACTGAATTATTTTCGTTCAAAGCCGCGATAAGAGGGTCTACTGCCTGTTGATTTCCTATCTTTCCAAGAGAAGTTGCACTACACTCTTTCACGCTGTCGCATTTATCTATTTTCAAGGCAAGTGATAAGGGCCCAACTGCCTTTTCACTTCCAATTTCTCCAAGAGAGTAAGCTGCACAGGCTTTAGTTTCATTTAAATCTTTTACAAGTACTTCAATAAGAGGATCTACTGAATTTTTATCCCTTACTCCTCCCAGTGCAAATGTAGAACTGATTCTCATATAACTGTTTTCATTCTTTAGCGCGTTCAAAAGTTTCTCTTGTGCTTTTTTATCTTTTGGATCTACCCCGCAAATCTCTTCATATTTATTTATGTCTTGAGGATCAGCTTCTAATGCATTAATAAGTGAGGTTGTTTCTGATTTTCCAGTTTCTTCAAATGTTTTTGAAACCTCATCTCGGAAGTTTGCGTCTTTTTCTTCTATAGCTTGCAAAAGAGATTGGTTTCCATTTTCATTGTTTTTAATTCCCATAAATTCAATAGAAGTGTTTGTTTTTTTCTTAAACAAGTCATTAAGTCCTGAAACAGCTTCCTTGTCTCCTATTTCAATTAGTGAAAATGTAATGTATTTTCTAGCTGTTTCGTTCTTGTTTTCAAGGGCTTTTGTCAAAGCTGGAACTGCAGGTTTTCCTATTTTTGTCAGAGCCAAAGCGCAGTTCAGTCTTAAGTCTTCATTTTTAGCTGAAAGATTTTGAATTAGAGGCTCAATGGCTCTTTTATCTCCTATCTGTCCAAGAGCCCAGGCTGCTGTACAAGATGCATATGTATCGTCATCTGAAAGGGTTTCTATAAGAGGTTCAACCGCCGGTTTTCCAATTCCTACCAGAATGTCTCCAGCATGTGATTTTATATTACTATCTCCATCTTTTAATGCCTGAACAATTGGTTTAGTGTTTCTGTTTCCTGACTCCATAAGAGTCTTTTCAGTCATATTTCTGACTTCTTCATCAGGATCTTTTAACTGCTTTATTAGAGCTGTTGTTGCTTCTTCATCTCTTACTTCTCCAAGAGCTTTCACAACAGAACCTCTTACTTCAGGATCATTGTCTGAAAGAGCACTTATCAAAGCTTTTTCTGCTCTCTGATCTCCGATATCTCCTAATTCAATAGCTGTAATACCACGGATTTCCGGATCTTTATCAGAAAGGAGCTGAATCAAGGGTTCTGTTGCTTTTTCTTCTCTAAGTTCTCCAAGAGCTACAATGGCTCTTTTTCTTGTCTTGTTGTCTTCATCGTTCAGCTCCTTTATTAAAGGTTCAGTGGCTTTTTCACTCCCTATCCTTCCGAGGGCTTCCACAGCGTTGCTTCGAACCTCTCTATCTTCATCTGAAAGGGCCTTTATTAAAGGCTCTTCTACGTTTTTACCCCCCAGTTTTCCCAGTGCTTCTGCTGTACTGGATCTTACATCGCTATTATTATCTTCAAGAGCCTTACATAGAGCCTCAGTAATTTTGTCATTTCCTACAGACCCTGAGAATAATGTTGCCTTCCAATCGTCTTCCTTTGAAGAAGAACCTACATTTGCAATTTCTCCAAGAGCCCATGCTGAATTGGAACGCACTCTTCCGTCTTCGTCTGAAAGTGACTGAATTAGTTGTTCTTCTGCCATCTGGCTTCTTGCATTACCAAGAGCTAGAGCTGCATTACTCCTAACTTTTGGATCTTCGTCCTGCAAAAGCCCTATTAAAGCTTTTTCTGTTTTTTGGCCACCGATATTTCCAAGAGCTAAAGCTACTTCACACTTTACTTCCGGTTTTCCCGAATCAATAGCATCTATAAGAGGATCTACAGCTTTTTCTCCCAGATCTTCCAGAGCAAATCTAGCCTCTGTTCTGGTGTTTATATCATCGGCACCTAATTCTTGTATCAAAGGTTCTACAGCTTGTTGTGTCTTCGACTCATTTATATCTAATATGGTTCCACTTAAATTTTCATTGAGGTTTCCTTTTTTGCTTTCGTTGAGCCCTGCAGCAACTCCAACCATTGTCAATATAAATAGCAACAATAAGATTTTAGGTACTGAATGATTCATATTTCACACCATTTCCATGAATTCAATATTAATAGGACTTACGCACTTGAAGTACAAAATCAAGAACAATTGACGTTGTGACGAATTCGGCGTTTTAGACAGTTAAGGGTTTAATGCTATTGATTTCTCAGTCCAACTGCGTAAGTCCTAATTAATTTGATTTAGGGTTGTGTATCTGAGTTATTGATCATTTCCGAAAAAACGAGTACATCTTTCACATTTAATAAAAAATTAAATATAGTCTTATGTTTACGGTTTTCTATAACTCGGCCCCACGACCTGATTTTGGAATTTAGGATTTAGATTCTCTCCTATGCAGACTTTCTAAATAAGGAATCTATATTAATCACTAATTAATCTAAATTTAATAGTCTGGCACATTTTCTACTAATATATAGCCTCCTACGATTGAGTTATGTAAATCGATTCCATTACAAAAAATCTCAGAATAAGCACGTGAATCTACAGACAATGAACAAAAGTTAAAATATTCAAGAAGATTTATCAATATTATAGAACTGTTTTAAATAATTGATTAACATATTTAGCTTCATTAAGATTAGAGTAATTTAGATTCTTGACTTGTCCTTTTTTAATCCTATTCATAACTTCAATTCTTTATAAAGTTTTATTAGCAAATTGAAAAAATTGAAATCCTAACATTGGATTAACTATTTTCGACAGTGTAACATAAGTTCGGTTCTATTGCAAAAAATCCTAATATCCTTAGTTTGACATCATACATTTAATTTAGTGAGAAGCCTTAATTTTTGTCAAAAATCAATTGACAGTACTCATAAATTTCATCAAATTACTTCTATTTTTTTCAACTTCACAATCACTATTGAGAGCCTATCCGAAAAGTGGCTAAATGCTATCACTTTTACGATATGCAATATGCAAAACTGGAACGGATACTCTGTGATATTATAGACCTATTGTGACTATTCCACATACATCGCTGACTTTTTGGATAGGCTCTTAGGTTACATCTTCTTTTTTCTTTCCGTTTTTCCCATTATATTTTTATTGTGGGTATTGTCACTTTCCCGATCCTTTCTGCCAAAGGAGTATAAGTTCGTTGAGCCTTTCGTTCGTGAGTTTCGCTCCGGTTTCAGGGATTCGTAGTCCATTGAGATATATATGGATAGCTTCCTGTAGTTCTTCGGTACTTATGTTTTCCCCTTCCTGAGAATTTTGGTTATCCCAGGGGTTCCAGTCTCGAACAGTCCAATTCCAGCTCTGAATTACTTTTTCATCCCCGTTTCTGGCTATTGCTGTAACATTATAAAAGTTGGGGGATAGTGTTGTATCTGAATATGAGTTGTTCTTAACGTTGGATTCTGAGATTATATTTTCTCCATTAAGATACCAGCTTACATCACAGGCATAGTTTGTACTGACACTAAACTCCTGCTTCTCTCCTTTATAGGTTGTAATATTTCCAGTGGGACTGACTAAGTTAATCAAAAGGGGAGGGACTACTTTTATATAACCAGTTTTTGTCTCGGTGTCTAATCCATTGCTATTACCTATAGTCAGAGATACAGTGTAGGTCCCGTAAGAATTATAGGTATAGATTGGATTCTGAGTTGTTGAGTCGATTTTCCCATCACCATTAACGTCCCATTTCCAGAAGAGAGCGTTTTTAGAAAGATCTCTAAACTGAACCGTAAGAGGATATCTCCCTGATGTAATATCTGATGAAAAATTAGCCTTGGGAAACTGACTATTAGTTGTGAAAGCTTTAATGCAGAGGTTTGCTTCCGAGTTGGCAGATATGTCTTCCCACTTAATTCCATCAGGACTCACATAACTTTCACCGGGGTTGGCCTGAGCCTTACTACTGTAAAGAGCTATAGGTTCTTCAACTGCAAGGGGACCTGAAGCTAAAGGATTAATAAATTTTATAACTATCGAAAATTTCTCTCCTGCATAGATTGGCACTGTGGAATTCAGTACATGTGTATGGTACCCTGGAAAGGAGTATTGCCCATTCTCATGTGCAACGACCCCCTCTGATGAGTTAACGGGGCCTGATACAGGATTTTTGTAAACGTATATCTCATAAGCCGTGTTAAGGTCCGTAGTATAGAAGCCTATGGCTTTGAGAGTTTCATCCCTTTCTGAAGAGAAAATGTTGCTTCCCCAAGCAACCTGAGGATTTTCTGAATACTCTTTCGATGCTGTCCATCCCAAAGGGTCATACTGGTAGATATTATCATAATTATCCTGACTTTCAGCTGTGAACACGGCATTTTCATCGTATCCAAGTTTTGTGTCGTAATATGAAATATAGAAGTATCCATCTTCACCCCATGTATTACCCCAGCTATTCTTTGCTATAAAAGCTCCGTCTCCGGGGGGAACTTGTATAAATAGATTACGGTTAAAAGAGTCATTCCATCCTACAATAGTTATAGCGTGATTGACAGACAGGTTTCCTATGTATCGATAGGTATGACTTTTCTCTTGATAATAGGCTGTATTCCAGTACATTATGGAGTACACAGCTCCGTATTCCATAAGTGCCCTTTTAAGAATCTCGTTATCCAGAGACTCCTCTTTAGCTGGCAAGAATAGTGTCTCTTGCACATGTTTTTGTACTTGAAGTCCTGAAGGTGAGTATGTAGACGCTTCATTATAAGGGTCATCTGAGTCGTTCACAGGTCCACTCCAGCGGGAAAGGTATGCTGTTGATATGAACGCATTCCCACCATCGTATGGGGTAAGATCAAATCCTTGAGAATAGCTTTTTGAGACAAGATTTTTCATATTGTTTTCAGAAAAGTCATAGGTTTTTCCTTCTTTTCCTAGGACATATGATTCAAGAGATGCCATACTTGAAAAGGCCCAACAGCTTCCATCTGTTCCCTGATTCTTTACAGCCGTTACTTTTCCTTCCTTACGCAGATCATAAGCTATCGGAAGTTCTGAAGAACCTGAAGCTCTTAACAAAAGTCTTCCTTCAGGACTTGAACGTCCTGATAGGTTTACAGGTGAAGGTACATACCCTGTTCCTGAAGTCTGCTCGTAGTTGTTCCCTAGAGTTGGGGATTCAATTGAGCTAGAATACCGTTCTTCTAGAAAGTCAGGATTCATTGGCGCTGTTTCAATCACAGGTTCAACCATGGATTTAGCAGAATATGTGTAATTTTTTGGCATATCAGTTTTTTCGGTACTTTCTGCAGCAAAACATAGGTTGATCTGCAGGCATAAAATTAAGACCATAAATACAAACAGAAAGAATTTTATCCTTTTCAAGATATTTGGCCTCGGTTAAATAAATTCCAGACCGAATTGTATAAAATTTTTGAGATCTGGTCAGGATATAAATTTATATCATTATTTTAGGACTAACTTTTATAACTATTTATGAAACTTGCCTATATATCCTTTTCCCACTGATTATTATTTTTTATTATTTATATGGACTCAGTCCCAAAATCTAGTGATTTTTGCATTTTTTGATTGAAAATCTGAATTCGCAAGAAGAATCCAATTTTCATCAAAATCAATATTCGATATATAAAGACTTCAATCCCTAAGTACCCGCAAAGAAATAACTTAGGCACGTTTTTATACTGTACTCAAGTATTTTCGCAAACAAGCTCAATCATTTATTTCAAACATAATTGTATCTTGACTATGTCACATTACAAGGTAAAACGTTATCATTATCTCATATCACAAGTATATTGTTCGTAGTAAAATCGATAACCGCAATTGGAATAACTGTCTAATCTGACATAGTCTAATTAAAATGAAATAAAAAATAAGAATATTATAGGCAATTTCATTGGTCATCGGTTAAGGTTCATGTCCAGAGACCTTTCGCAGTAAATCTGATTTAAATTTTCTGACATAGTCCAGTGGAAATATGGAATTCATCGGGAGTTTCATCGAGTGTTACTGCAGGAGGTCTGTGGACATGAAGATTAATCCAATGTTAGGATTTCAGTCTTTTCAATCTGCTAATAAAACTTTAAAAGGAATTGAAGCTATGAATATGATTAAAAAAGGACAAATCAAGAAACCTAAATTACTCTGGCTTTAATGAAGCTAAATATATTAATCAATTATTTGGAATAGTTCTATAATATTGATAAATCTTCTTGAATATTTTAACTTTTGTTCATTGTCTGTAGATTTACGTGCTTATTCTGAGATTTTTTGCAACGGGACCCTTTGATTTCCCATATCCCTTTGACTTAAAAGAGCCTACAACGGAATTGATGCGTGCTTGTTTAAAGCTTAGCTGCATTCAAAGCAATCTTTCGAATTATCTCAATAACAGATTGTAGTTCATCTGATTCAAAATCCTTGAGCAAAAGTGAATTCAGCTCGGAACCTATTTTCCGCATTTCAGGCTTCATTTTTTTGCCTTTTTCAGTAAGGTAAAGTTTTTTTATTCTTTTGTCTTCTGGATCTGTTGTACGGTAGACAATACCTTCTTTTTCCATTTTCAGTATAGATTTTGCAATCATTGTTTAATCAAATCCTCTCGACTGTGCAAGGCTATCCTGGCTCCGACCTTTCTGGCAATATAGGGCCATCAAGATAGAGAAATGGCCCCATCCTATATTGTATGGAGCCAGTTCCTTCGCAAAATGTTTTTGGATAGAAAGATATATAAACGATATCAGTGCGGCAACTTTGTCAATATCCTCGATCCACTGGATAGGTGTTTCTTCTTCATTCATATTTTTTCACTCATGGCAATTCAGCATACTTCTAGCTCTTTGAAAAACTAGTTGAATGGTATACTATTTATAATACATAAACAGTAATAAAATTATTTATTAGTTACAAAGCGTTGTTGAGGATATAGAAAGACTCCTCTGTATCTAATAAATTTAAGGAACTGCATAGGACCTTGGCAATAAGTTTGTAAAGTAAATTAGAGAAGAAATAGAACGGAATAGGATGCCTAATCAGGATGAAGCACATTACCAGCCTATGGAATATTTTGCCAATTAGCAAAATTCAATAAAAAACACTTTGTCCACGATTATGAGTAGTATATTTAGTAAAAATTAATAAAAATTCAGCCGATGCTCTGGCTCACATTATTAAAAACTGAAAACACATTAAGAAACGGGAATAAGAGAACTAACCCTTATTCTTTATGCTGATCAGAAAGAAAGGTTCAGTTCAGATAGAACTCACTTTACAGAGGGTATGCATGGAGTTCAGTGGGATTATAAAGGAATTTAGAACTAAGCTGAATTCCTTAAAAATTATGAATAAACTTGAAAAAGCTATGGCTTTCAATGAGGAATTAAATAGTGACTTAGAAGGAAATCATCAAGAAGAAGATCGAAAAAATAATCCATACAGTAACTCCTCCAGTGATTTTGCCAAAATCTTTAGCGCAGTAAAAAATTCTGAAAAAATAGAAATTCCACTTATCAAACTGACCGATGTCTGGAAAATTTATCAGATGGGAGAGATTGAGTTTGCAGCTCTTAAAGGAATAAACCTTGAAATTTATGAAGGAGAATTCCTTGTTGTTCTTGGGCCAAGCGGAAGCGGAAAAAGCACGCTCATGAACCTTCTGGGCTGTCTGGATTTGCCTTCAAAAGGTACTGTTTGTCTGAATTCAAAGGATATTTCAAAACTTAATGAGTCTGAACTTGCTAATATCAGAGGACAGATGATAGGATTCATTTTCCAGAGCTTTAACCTTATTCCAACTTTAAACACCTATGAAAACGTGCTTTTACCTCTGGAATTTCAGGAAGAAAATTCATATACAGCTCGAAAAAAAGCCTTATATCTACTTGATGTTATTGGGCTCTCGGAAAAAAATAAGAATCTTCTTTCTCAACTCTCAGGGGGACAGAGACAGAGAGTTGCAATAGCTCGTTCTCTTGCTGTGAATCCACCCATTATTCTGGCAGATGAACCTACAGGAAACCTTGATACAAAGACTGGAAACTACATTCTAGACTTCTTGAATGATTTACATGAAAGAGAAGGTAAGACAATTATTATTGTGACTCATGATCTGGATATTGTAAAATACGCTACAAGAGTTGTGTACATCAGAGATGGCGAGATAGAAAAAATCGAAAAACGAATGAAGATCGAATATGAGGGGTCAAAATGAAAAAATTATCTCTACTAACATTTTTACTTTTGTTTTCAACTTTCCTTTTCCTTTGGGTCGGAACAGCATTTGGTGCTTCAAATGGGAATATAAATTCTGCAGATCTGCAGGTAAGTGTAACTAATCAAAACCCTGACACTGCTAGGCCTGGGGAACCTGTTGAACTTACTCTCAGCATTCAGAATATAGGAAATACTGACCTGAAAGACATAAATGTTGCACTCAATCCAGAATATCCATTCAGCCAAATTTCTGGAGAAGACTTTGAAAAGGATATCTCTTTTCTAAATGCACGTCAGGAGGATGATGAAGCTGGAGTTCTGAAATTCAGACTTATGACCGATGCAAATGCTTCCGAAGGCACTTATAATCTCGATATTGTCACCACTTATAAAAGCTCAGGGTCTTCAGAAACTACTTACACCACTACAAAAACAATCCAGGTTCAAGTTCAAGGTAAAGAATACGCTCAGGTTGTAACTGTTAGCAAGGCTGATATTGACATAGCAAAGGAAGAACCTCTAGAGTTTGTTGTTACAAATACAGGAACTTCTCCCTTGAAAAATCTGGTTTTCTCCTGGAATGATCCAAAAGGCATTATTTTGCCTGTATATTCAGATAACACAAAATACATTAAGTATCTAGATGTCGGCCAATCTGTAAAAGTTGACTATACTGTAATGGCAGACGTAAGTGCTACTCCCGGACTTTATCCCTTGAATGTAAATCTTTCATATGAAGACAATGAATCCAACGCAAAAATCATTAAGACTACAGCAGGCATTTTTGTAGGAGGAGCAACGGATTTTGACGTTTCTTTCTCGGAAAGCAGTGCTGGAGAGACTTCTCTCTCAGTAGCAAACGTGGGTAATAACATAGCATATGCTGTAAAAGTTTCTATTCCCGATCAAGACGGATACCAAGTGTTAGGAAGTCCGTCAACAATTGTGGGAAATTTAGAGAAGGGAGATTATACAATTGCATCTTTTAATATCACAAACACATGGGATGGAAATAGTAATTCAGGGACATCACTTGATACTGCAAATAAAAGGTATGCAGCAGGAGATAATGCAAGTTCATCTTCAATGAACTCAAATCCATTAAAAGTCCAGATTGAATATACAGATGCAAAAGGAGAAAGAATAACAGTTGACAAAGATGTAGTAATCCAGATGTCTGCATCTATGGGATTTGGCACTGGAGATGGGACAGGGACACGAGGTAACAGGAGCAGTGGTCTCAGTTCAAATCTGCTATATATTTTAGGAATAGTGATTGTAGGTGCAGGAGTTTTCCTGTATCGCAAACGAAAAAAAGGAGCTAAAAAAGCTGATGGTAAAACATCCTTAGATGACTCCAGTTTAGGAATGTCAAAGTATTGAAAAGACAGAAAAACTGGAGGAATGCTCAATTAGAAATGGAACTTACTCAAAATTGGCTTTGAATATGCTCGTGCACAGCAAACTTAGAAGCTGGCTTACTATCATTGGAATCGTAATAGGAGTTGGCGCAGTAGTAGGAGGGATAGTCTCTCTGGGGGATGCTATGCAGGCACAGGTGCAAAGCAGGCTTGCAACCTTAGATTTAGCGCACATCACCATCTCACCAGGATATTCAAGAGCTCAAGCAGGAGGGTTTGGTGGATTTAGAAGAGGAACTACTACAAATGATGTTCAGTTGACAGATAAAGATATTGATGCGCTCCGTGGTATAGCAGATCTAAAATATATGGTATTGTTACTTAAATATATCTAGTTCTTTATTTCTTTATTTCATCAATAGAAGAACCGAGTACTTTAGCATTTCAAGACTCTTCGTATAACACTTTGTCTTTCTTCTTAATCTTGCTAGAAAATGCCTCAATATGCTGTTATATCTCTCAACTGTAAATGTTTCTGCTTTTGATTGAGTATGAATCTTTTCTGGAAGAAACTCTGCATATGCTCTCCAGTGATCTGTCATCACTTCTCCAATGTCTTTTTTCTTCAATTTTTCCCAGAGTAGTTTTCCAGTTTCCGTTCCTCTGCTGCCAAAAGAGCAGTTGATGAACTTTTTCCCAACTCTATCAACAGCAATCCAGATCCAGCAATATTTTTTTTGTTACCGACGTAAGTGTGCATCTCATCCATTTCAACAATAGATATCTCACTTTCACTTTTTAGGTTCTCTAACTCCTGACCAAATTTCTTTATCTATTTTTGGACAGAAACATGACTTACCCCTAAAACGCACATGATATTCTTCGAATAACAAGCACAACTAATGAAAGTACTCTCCGTTCTTTTTTTTGACTATTAAGCCCTCATTACCTTGGGCAGTAAGGTTGTCTCGATTTTGGTTTTTCAAAACCGTCCTAAAACTAATCAGTGAATTGCCATCGAAGGCTCAAGTGTGACTTTGATCACGGATGCTAAGTTGGCCTTTTAGGCAATTCCACTGCCCAAATAAATTTGGTGATCTAATTTGATTGAAGTCATAAACAAAGCTTGTGGTTTAGACATTCACAAACTCTTTTTCATTGCTACAATTCTCAGCAGATCTGGTGAAAAACAACAGCAACGTTTCAACAGAGACGATGAAGGAATTTTAGCCCCTAAAAATTGGGTAATATCAGAAAAATGTGATGTTGTTGCATGTGAATCAACCAGCTACTTTTGGGTTCCGATTCATGATTCATTGGTAAAGCATCTAACTGTGATAGTTGGAAATGCGCGAGATATGAAGGTATTTACCCATAAAAAACAGATAAAATTGACTCAGAAGTCATTGCACAACTTGCACTTAATAATATGATTCAGCCATCAAGAGTTTTTCCAAAGGATCATATAGATTTTAGATCATATGTTCGACTTCGGTTAACACTTGTACAAAAAAGAACAGATTTAAAAAATAAAGCTCACTCAATTCTTGCATCTGAAATTCAATTCTTGCATCTGAAATGCTACACCTGAATAATGTGCTGACAGACGTTTTTGGCAAGAATGGCAGAATGATCTTATTAGGAATCTCTTCAGGTAAGAGTGTTGATCAGATTATTGCAAGCCTCTCTCCAAATGTTCGGAAAAAAGCTGCTCAGATAAGAGAAATTCTTGATCGAGAAATTTCTCAAAGTGCTGCATTCAGACTTCAGATCTGTCTGAAACTCATAAAAAGTCTTGATGATGAACTCGAAGCTTTAGAAACAGAAATTTTCAATTATGCTTCTCGAAATCATAAGCGAGAAATGGAGATTTTAATGTCAGTTCCAGGTATAGGGGAACTTGGTGCGGCAATTTTACTTGCTGAAATAGGCAACTTTAAGGATTTTTCTTCTGGAAATAAGCTTGCTTCTTGGCTTGGTCTAGTTCCTAATGTGTATCAATCTGCAGATAAATACTATAACGGCAGAATCACAAAGAGGGGATCAAAAGTAGCAAGGTGGATTCTGACACAGATTGCTCAAGCAGCAGCAAGAAAGAAGAATAGCAGGTTAAAAGAGTTTTTTAACAGAAAAAAGAAGTCGATTGGACATGCAAAAACAATTATTGCCTTAGCAAGGAAAATTGCAACGATACTATGGCATCTTATTACAAACGATGAGATGGACGAAGATGAAACCGGATATCAAAAGGGAGAAATCCAAAAGAGAAAGATTATTGAAACTGAGCTTTTTTCGGTTGATGAACGGATTAAAATAATTAGTGGAATATTTGCGATTATGGGGAAAAAGGATCAAGAGAGCACGTGAGGATAATCTCCTCATGTACTTTCATGCTAAATCATCCTATTGAGCGAAAGCCCAATCCTTCAAGATAGAGTTGTAAAGCCTGTCTTTTTACAGAAGCGGAAAAAGCAGTTGATTTTAGCTCTACTGTATAGTTATATCCACAATCAGAGCATTTGTACCGTTGACGCCCGCCAACTATACCATTCTTTTTGTGATTAGAACTATTACATTTTGGGCAGTTCATGAAGAAATAGAGGTTCTCATAATAAATAACTATAGTTAATTATCAAAGCCTTATTTTGCATATTTGTTATATTTCTATGAGAAGTATGTTTATCTATAAATAAATTAATATTAACTTGTTAACCAGTAGAAGAGGCGCATGAGTTGAAGATAACAAAGATAACTGCTTATGTGATTGTATTTTTGTTAATAGTATTAGCAGCACTAATTTGTATTAGAGGATTCGGCTTTTACTCTAATAGAAACAACTCAGAAATAAATAATAATTGCAATCAAGACACTCTTACTTTACTTTCACAGAATTATTCTGAAGTAAGTAACATTCCAAGCAATATTTTTATTGACAAAATTGAAAATGCTACTAATCCTAACAACTCACATTCGATGCTCTCTGGAAACGAGAAATCGGAAATCTTTTTAGATAATGTTTCAAAAGAGTTAGTATACGCAACTACAAGAAGTTCTAATGACTCGTCAACTCCAATAGCTAACCACGCAGCTGAAAGACTCAAGAATAAGTCTCTTTATATATGTAATTTTACTCCGATGTTTAAATGCACATATGATATCTCTATGGGTATAAGCACAGACAATTCACTAAGTTATATAGAACTTTATAGTCCAGGGTCAAAGCTGGTAATCCGTGAAGTAAATAGCAACACTGTATTGAAAAGTTATTTCCAAAATGTTTCAGGGAGTATGAAGTCTAAAACTATAACTATCGGTAATGCTGAGAAATCAAATTTAAAAATTATTTTTGATGGAGTGAACAAGACAAATACTATCGTCACAGAAAATGGCAACTATATAATTACACCATTTTATAAAATTGATAGACAAAAGTTGCCATATGTCGATTTTTCAAATGGATATATCAAGTTTATATCTTTTATCGATGGAAATGGAAAATAT
This sequence comes from uncultured Methanosarcinaceae archaeon, assembly GCA_963727895.1. Lineage (GTDB taxonomy): Archaea > Halobacteriota > Methanosarcinia > Methanosarcinales > Methanosarcinaceae > Methanosarcina. Next base: position 125,255 of record CAVSHT010000004.1, read on the forward strand.
CTTGATGTTAATTTATTCAGCATAAGCCAGAAAGCAAACCGTAAATTAATAACTCCAATTGGAGATAGCAAAATGATTGCATATGGGCTTGACGGTCCTTATCCGAGAAATCTGACTGGACAGGGAATTAATTATCTTAATAGTAAAGGTGATAGTGGCACAATCTGGTTTGATGTGGGAAATATTGCTAAATGCAATCAAACAGATCTTGAATATTTACGGAATCTAGTTACTAATGATTCATGGGGAGTAGGTATACATTTCTCTAAAGGGCTAGGTACTCTTCCTCCTGATGAAGTTAATAAGACAATAGATACGGAATATGAATACGTTTATGAAAAAATAGGGAAAAAACCAACAAGTTGGTGCTCCTTGAGAAATAACGATAGTATAAGCCAGGCAATTTATGCATATGATAAATACGGAATGTACTGGAGAAATGGAGATTCAGGAGTCGAGGCAGAAGAAATTATTGGGAATTTAGATGATGACACATGGCCTTGGTGGGAACTGGCATCTCATGCAGGAATGACTCATCCAGTTTTTACACATCAAACAGACAAAGAGCCAGCTATAAAATATTCAATAAGTATATCGAAATTAAAGACCTGGGTAGATAATTATTATTCAAATAATATATCTATAGTACCATTTTATGAATACAGTCTAATAAATCGCAATACACATGATGCATATTTTGATAATATAAGATCTAACGAAACTTTTACCAAATTTGATGCACATACAAATGGTTTCAGGTCTCTAATAAATGTGGCTATAAGTGCTGGAAATAATACAAAAGTTTATGACGATACAGTAGATAAATATTTAAATTTCAAGGTGGAAGCGGATAAATCAATTACTTTTTGGGTTGAAAACAATCATACTTATGATGTATACTGTTCTTTTACCTCAAAATAATTTTTATGGCTTTGATACTGAAATATAGTTATTTATTATGAGAACCGGTTCCGTTGCAAAAAAATTATGAAAGGAATTTAGTGAAATAAGTAAAAAGTTAAGAGGGTGCCGTTGCAAAAAAATTATGAAAGGAATTTACCTTGACTATGTCACATTACAAGGTAAAACGTTATCATTAGATCTCATATCCCAAGTATATTGTTCATAGTGAAATCGATAACTGCAATGGAATAACTGTCTAATTTGACATAGTCGAGTTAAGTTTAAAAACTAATTTGAAAGCTTCATAATAAATAACTATAAAAAGTAGAATTTATATAATAAAAAAGATTGATGCTTTTTTAATAAATGTATGTTTATCAAATAATAATGAGCCTATCCGAAAAGTCAGTAATGCATGTTGAAATGTCACAATAGGTCTATAGCATCAAAGTATCCGTTCCGGTTTTTGAGTATTGCATATTGTAAAAGTCATAGCAAGTAACCACTTTTCGGATAGGCTCTTAGAGGACTTCTTCAGAGCCGTATTTTTGGTACTGTGTAGTCTATGGGGTCTGAGAAAACTTTTGGCATCCAGTAACATCTGTCAAAAGGGCAAATCCCATCAACTACACAGGACCTTAACTTCTCTGTGTAGTTTTAGTACCAGGATGGTCCCATGTAGACTGTTTTGTATACATAGATAACAGTCCATTGGTTGTTCCTGAACTCTCTGTGGCCTACTCTGTGTTTTTCCCAGTGACCTGGATGAAAGTGTTTGTGGTCGTTGTCGAATTTCTTGTCATTGTCACCGAATTTCTTGATATCTTTATTTACTGTATTTGGTGTTGCGCCTACTGTTGCAGCTGTCACTGACATTACAAAACAGAGTGCCAGCAAAATACCGAGTATTTTTTTTATTCTTAACATTTTTTTTCCTCTGAAATATTTCAAAAAAACCTCCTTTTCTGCTGGTTGTTTATATAAAGTGTATAAACAATTTGTTGAAATCAAAGGTTTATCGAAATTCTTTTTATTGATCAATTTCGGACTATACAGATGAAATGAAAAATCAAATACAGCCACCTATAACTTTTGCGAGTTCAATTGCATAAATCCTATTTTGATCAACTTAGTCTTGTTGATTCTATGTCAACAGTTCCTAAAGCAATTAGATAAAATATAATATTACTTATATACTCAAAAAAAGTATAATTTATTTTTAAATACGTTATTTGAGCTCTAATTTCAAAAAAATCAGTAAATACTAAAATTAATTCTTTTTAGGGCAATTTTAGGCATTATTTACTAAAGAGGACGCAAATTTGCCTTTTATTTTTTATATATTATTTATCAATTAATTATAAACCAAGCTATAAAAATTGAAAGTCTGAGAAATGAACTTACAAAACTTAAAGGATTGCAATTAAACCAAGATGACGAGTTAAATATAGGACCTACAAAGCATTTGATATCACTCTCCAAATAAAAGTTTTAAATGGGTCTACATTTAATAACTATGTACTTTTTGGGTTCTTTTGCAAAAAAATGGTTGGTTTACAGAGTAAGTAAAAAAAGTTACAATTAGATAAGTTAATTATTCTCATTACTAAGAAAAATGATAAATAAAAATGCCAATTATAGCTTCAAAGTGTAAGAGATGAATTTTTGCAACGAACCCTAAAATAATAAAGACTATTGGACTTATCTCAAAAGGACAATGGAATAGCCAAGATTTTTTGCAACGGAACCGATATATTCACTTAAAGTAATAACCGTGACTTGCGGCAAATTGAAAGATCTCATTGATTGCAGCTGTTATACTTTCGTTAGTCAGAGTAGTTAATTCAGTACTTAGAAGAAGCTTCCTGAAAACTTTAATAGCAGTAGACACAAAAAATAAGGGCATTGTTAATTAAATATATCTAGTTCTTTATTTATGTATTTCAGAGACTTTTTAATATCTTCTGGAATTTCCAAAATTTACCATTAATTTCACTAGCAATTGGATGCAATCAATACAAGACCAGAAAATAATAAAAAGTCTCGAATTTTAAGACATGCTCTTAGAGTCATTAAAGTATGATCTTCTAGAAGTGTTGTTCCAATAAAGTCTTTCAGAACCATTCATATGTAGTCTATGGTGATGTATAATATTACCATTTGTCGAATATTGATTATTTTTTGGTTCTGATGCCCTTTGAGTTGAATTTTGCGCACTCTGTGTTTTTTCAGTGCAGCCAGCAGAAAAAATAATGCAGGTAAAAACAAAAAATATTGCAACAATTTTCAATTTTGTATTCACTGATTACACCTTCCAATTATTTGTTTATTCTATAATTAGAGATAGTATTAATGAAACAATAGCTTGTTTTTATATTATTCATTGCTGGAATCTAATTTATTAATTATATTGAAGTGTATTTTGAAAAAATAGTAATTCAATCGCTATAAATAAAAAGTATTTAACCAATATTCTTACTACTTTTTCGATAGCCTCTAGGCCAATTTCTTCTTGATTTTCTTATATATTCCTTAAGCCTACATTTGAAAATATTTCTAGTAATATAGATCCAAATTTATTTTTTAAATTGTAAAGCTTATTTAAAATCATTTGATAGCTGTCTACCACAAAATTCCATTACATTTTTACGATAAGCATAGACTTTTTTTCAAACAACCTGTCAAATTGTTTTTTCCTTTCAATATTCTAAAAGCTAGAAATTAAGAAAGGGACTGTTCCCTTTCTTTTCCATTTATTCATATCTTAGTGCATCTACCGGTTTCAGTTTCGAGGCTCTATATGCGGGTACTACTCCAGAGATCACACCCATAAAGACAGCAAGAGCTAGCCCATAAACCATTAGTCTAGGAGAAAGTGATATACTTGTCCCGCCTCCTCCTCTCATCATTGTAACACCGATCATTGGAAATACAGCTGAAAGAAGAGCTCCTAAAATCACTCCAAAAACACCGCCAACAAAGCCTACCATTGCGGAATTAAACAGGAAAATCATAAGGATATCTCTATTTTTCGCCCCTATGGCTTTCATTGTCCCTATTTCTTTTGTTTTTTCAAGGACAGAAGTAAACATGGTGTTTGCAATTCCTACAGCTCCTACAATAAGCGATACAGCAGCAATTGCTCCCAAAAAGAGACTCATTGAATCTATCATACTGGTAACAGTACTAGCCATTGATGCTGTGGTGGTTACAGTAAAGTCTTGATCACTTGCTTTATTATCATGCCTGGAGATCAAGAGCTTATTTACAATTGCTGTGTCTGCAGCATCTACAACAGCCGGACTCTGAGCTTCTACTTGAATGGAATCATACACATTTTTTTGCGCATCTGTAATCACGTTTACTGCAGCGTTTATGGGCATATATATCTGATTATCTTCACCTCCACCCTGTGATGTCAAAATTCCAATAACTCTTACGGACTTTCCATCGACATCTATAATCTGGTTAATTCCAATGTCTTTTTTGTAGATTCCAGTAGCTACTCCACTTCCTATAACTGCAACATAATTATCTGCTGGTTCGAGTAGCCTTCCTGAATCCAGGGTAATAGTATTCATATACTTCCAAACTTGTGGATCTACTCCAGTAACAGAAAGAGAAGCGTTTTCTGAGTTGTAGCTTATATTTGTTTTACCAGAAATCTCACCAGTAATATATTTTAGATCTGGTATTCCACGAAGAGCATCAATATCTTTGTCTGTCAGCTGAACATCAGTTGTAGTAGTAGTTCCTCTTCCAAAACCACCACCGCCAAATCCCCTTTCTGAAGCTTTTGAGTATCCTGGCGATATCGTGATATGTGCTAAATCTAAGGTGGAAAGTCTACTCTGTACCTGTGCCTGCATGGAATCCCCAAGAGAGATTATTCCAACTACTGAACCAACTCCTATTACGATTCCAATGATAGTAAGCCAGCTTCTAAGTTTGCTGTGTACGAGCATGTTTAGAGCTAATTTTAAGTAAGTCACATTTTTAATTGAGCATCCCTCCAGCTTTTTTCCTTTTAATACTTCGGAATTTCTAACTTGGAATCGTCCGAGGATGTTTTACCTTCAGATTTTTTAGCTCCTCGTTTTTGTCTACGGTACAGGAAGACTCCTGCGCCTACAATCACTATTAACAAAATATAGGGTAGACTTGAACTGAAACCACCTCTCCTGTAACCTCGCGCTCCTGACCTGCCTCCAGTGTTAAATTCTGTAGATCCAGATGTCTGAATTGCTACATCCTTGTCAACTGTTACTCTTTCTCCTTGTGCATCCGTGTACTCAATCTGGACTTTTAATGGTTTTGAATTCATTGAGGATGAATTTGCATTATTTGCAGTATCAAGTGCTGTCCCTGAATTACCATCTCCAGCCTGTGTATTCGTGACATTAAAAGATGCAATTGTATAATCTCCCTTCTCCAGATTCCCAACAATTGTTGAAGAACTTCCTAACACTTGGTATCCGTCTTGATCGGGAATAGAAACTTTCACAGCATATGCTATATTATTACCTACATTTGCTATTGAGAGAGAAGTATCTCCAGCATCGCTTTCCGAGAAGGATACATCGAAGTCAGTTGGTCCTCCTACAAAAATGCCTGCTGTAGTCTTAATGATTTTTGCGTTGGATTCATTGTCTTCATATGAAAGATTTACATTCAAGGGATAAAGTCCGGGAGTAGCACTGACGTCTGCCATTACAGTATAGTCAACTTTTACAGATTGGCCGGCATCTAGATACTTAATGTATTTTGTGTTATCTGAATATACAGGCAAAATAATGCCTTTTGGATCATTCCAGGAGAAAACCAGATTTTTCAAGAGAGAAGTTCCTGTATTTGTAACAACAAACTCTAGAGGTTCTTCCTTTGCTATGTCAATATCAGCCTTGCTAACAGTTACAACCTGAGCGTATTCTTTACCTTGAACTTGAACCTGGATTGTTTTTGTAGTGGTGTAAGTAGTTTCTGAAGACCCTGAACTTTTATAAGTGGTGACAATATCGAGATTATAAGTGCCTTCGGAAGCATTTGCATCGGTCATAAGTCTGAATTTCAGAACTCCAGCTTCATCATCCTCCTGACGTGCATTTAGAAAAGAGATATCCTTTTCAAAGTCTTCTCTAGAAATTTGGCTGAATGGATATTCAGGGTTGACTTTAACACTAATATCTTGGAGATCATTGTTTCCTATATTCTGCACGCTGAGAGTAAGTTCGACAGGTTCTCCAGGCCTAGCAGGATCAGGATTTTGATTAGTCACACTCACCTGCACATCTGCAGAATTTATATTCCCATTTGATGCGCTGATTGTTGTTCCGGTTTCGGTAGTAGTAGAATATTGATTAGTTAGATTTGTCTTCACAGATGAAGAGTTTAGAGTCCCATTTGATGCACCAAGTGCTGTGCCAGCTCCTATGCATATGAAGATTGAAAGCAACAACAAAAATGTTAATGAAGATAACTTTCTCATTTTAACTCCTCAGATTCAATTTTCATTCGTTTTTCTATTTTTTCGATCTCACCATCTCTAATGTACACAACTCTTGTAGCGTATTTTACGAGATCAAGATCATGAGTTACAATAATAACCGTCTTTCCTTCCCTTTCATGCAAATCGTTTAAAAAATCCAAAATATAGTTTCCAGTCTTCGTGTCAAGGTTTCCTGTAGGTTCATCTGCCAGAATAATAGGTGGATTCACAGCAAGAGAACGAGCTATTGCAACTCTCTGTCTCTGTCCCCCTGAGAGTTGAGACGGAAAGTTCCCTTTTTTTTCTGAGAGCCCAATAATATCAAGTAGATATGAGGCTTTTTTTTGGGCTTTATGTGAATTTTCTTCCTGAAATTCCAGAGGTAACAACACATTTTCTTCTGTATTCAGCGTGGGAATAAGATTAAAGCTCTGGAAAATAAATCCTATCATCTGCCCTCTGATCTTAGCAAGCTCAGACTCATTAAGTTCTGAAATGTCCTTTGAATTCAGATAAACAATACCTCTAGAGGGCAAATCCAGGCAGCCCAACAGATTCATAAGCGTGCTTTTTCCGCTTCCGCTTGGTCCGAGAACAACAAGAAATTCCCCTTCATAAATATCAAGGTTTATTCCTTTAAGGGCTGCAAACTCAACCTCGCCCATCTGGTAAATTTTCCAGACATTGATCAGTTTGATAAGAGGCTCTTCTATGCTTCTCATAAAGTTCCCTTCACCATTGTTGACTAATCAACAATTTTGATATGATCCATTTAGTATTAATAGTATACCATTCAACTAATTTTTTAAAAGGACTTGAATTACGCTGAATTGCCATGAGTGAAAATAATGAATGAAGAAGAAACGCCTATCCAATGGATTGAAGATATTGACAAAGTTGTTGCACTTATCTCATTTACATATCGCTCTGTCCAGAAGCATTTTGCGAATGAACTGGCTTCATACAATATAGGATGGGGCCATTTCTCTATCTTAATGTCGTTATATCGTCAGGAAGGTCGGAGCCAGGACAGCCTTGCACAATCGAGAGGATTTGATAAAACGATGATTGCAAAATCGATACTGAAAATGGAAAAAGAAGGCATTGTCTACCGTATAACAGACCCGGAAGACAAAAGAATCAAAAGGCTCTACCTGACTGAAAAAGGTAAAAAAATGAAGCCTGAAATGCGAAAAATAGGCTCCGAGCTGAACTCACTTCTGCTCAAGGATTTTGAATCAGATGAACTACAATCTGTTATTGAGATAATTCGAAAGATTGCTTTGAATGCAGCTAATCTCTAAACAAGAACGCATTCACATTTATAAATGAGGATTGGGTTATGTAGAAACTTTCTTCCTATCCGTCTTATGCAGTTGATGTTCAAAAGATCTGTTTCAATCCTAATGAGTAAGTCCTAAAAGAATCAAACACCTTAAGTCAAGAGACTTTTTAGATAATTCCCAAAATTTGATTTTTTATTTTGACAAAAAAATTCAGGGATCAAATATGCAAAACATACTTTCAGTCCAATCCCTTATAAAAAAATTTGATGATTTTACAGCCGTAAAAAACATTAGTTTTAATGTAGAAACAGGTTCAATCTTCGCTTTTTTAGGTCCAAATGGGGCAGGGAAATCCACAACAATCAAAATGCTCACAACTGTCCTGAAACCAACATCTGGAGACATAATTATCAATGGTTTCAATGTTCTTACAGAAAAGGATAAGGCACGTGCATCTTTTGGGATAGTCTTTCAGGATCCTAGTCTTGATGATGAGTTGACAGCTTACGAGAATATCGTCTATCATGCAGTTGTCTACAAAGTACCTAAAAAAGAAAGAGAAGACAGAATTCAGAAAGCTCTGGAAATTGTCGGGCTCTGGGACAGGCGTGAAGATTATGTTAAGAATTTTTCAGGCGGCGTGAAACGCAGGCTTGAGATTGCGCGTGCGCTTGTCCACTATCCGAAGATTCTTTTCCTTGATGAACCTACAGTAGGCCTTGATCCTCAGACTCGGAATTCTATATGGGACCATATAAAAAAGCTGAACGAAGAAAGAAATATGACAATTTTTCTGACAACACATTACATGGAAGAAGCTGAAGCAATTGCGGACCAGATAGCCGTTATTGATCACGGAAAAATTATAAAATTGGGAACAGTTGAAGAGATTAAGAGCCAGACAAAAACCGAATCCTTAGAAGAAGCTTTTCTCAAACTAACAGGCAAAAACATTCGTGATGATAATGGGACAAGTAAACAAATAATGATGCGAGGTATGGGGAGGATTAAATAATGATCGAGGTTATCTACGCTCTCTCTCTGAGGCAGCTCAAACATTATTGGCGTTCCAAGGCCAGACTTATAGGTACTCTAGGGCAACCAATGCTTTTTTTGATCGCTTTTGGATTTGGCTTCGGTCCTATGTATTCTCAGGTCAGTGGAGGAGCAAATTACATTGATTTTCTTGCCCCAGGAATTGTCACAATGGGAATTCTATTTACAGCTGTCTTTTCTGGTCTGGAGGTAATATGGGACAGGCAATTCGGTTTTCTCAAGGAAACTCTGGTAGCTCCTATTTCAAGAACAGAGATCATGATTGGAAAAACGTTTGGAGGTGCAACTATAGCTATAATTCAGGGTTTGATTGTACTTAGCCTAACGTATATTCTTGGATTCAGAATTTCCAGTATAAGTAGCCTTGTTATTGGGTTAATTTTTATGTTTTTGATAGCCATTTTCTTTACAGGAATTGGTCTCACTATGGCTTCACAAATGAAAGATATGCAAGGGTTTCAGATGATATTGAACTTTCTAATTATGCCTACATTTTTCCTTTCAGGAGCTTTATTTCCTCTAAAAAACTTGCCTCCTGCAATTTATTTTATAAGCAGGATCGATCCGCTTACTTATGGGGTTGATGGTCTGAGAGGAGCAATCGCGGGTATAAGCACTTTCAGTATCTCCAGCGATTTGGTGGTAATGGGCTCATTGTCAATTATCATCTGTTTGATAGGAACAATGTTTTTTTCAAAAATGGAGGCATAAGCCTCTAAGCATTACTTTCTTTTCATTACTTTAACATATTAAAGAAGGCGAACTAAATGAGTGAAATTGACTGGGATACTCCAAAAAGTGATACAAATTATGATCAGAATTGTGATCATCAGTTTCAGAAAGGTCAAACACTGATAGAAATGATGAAAATAAAGAGCGGAGATTCTGTACTTGATATGGGCTGCGGGACAGGATGGCAGGCTTTAAATGTCTCGGGAGTTCTCGGGCCAGCTGGCAAGCTTACGTGTATTGATCCTTCCTCATATCGTATAGAACTTGCACGGAAAAAGTTTGGCGTTGATTCTCTCAATAATGTCCGTTTTCTTGTGGGGCAGACTGAAAATCTTAGTAAAGTACCTGACAACTCAATCAACCATGTCTATTTCTGTTCTTCATTTCACTGGATTGCTGACAAGAGAACCGCTCTCAGTGAAACATATAGAGTGCTTCAATCAGGGGGCAGTGTAGGAATGACAACGCTTGATAGAGACAGCCCTGATATGATGAGAACGCTTGTAGATCCTATTTTAGCAAAATATAACATTACAAGGAAATATAAATTACACAGGGAAATAAGCAGAGTAAATGCACAGGAGCTCCATAAACTTCTGTCGGAAGCCGGTTTTACCTTTATTTCAATTGAACCAAGGACGATTTCAAGGAATTATCGTTCACCTGAAGAATTTTTGAAACACCTGGAAGAAAGGGATAGTATGAGGAGTTTGTTGAAAGATATCCCAGAAAAAATTAAGGAAAAGATCAAACAGGAGATTTACGAAGAACTCACTAAGATCCAAAAACCGGTCTTTGCTGAGTTTGGTATTGTTACATTGTTCGCAATTGCAAAAAAACTAAATGAGTAATGTTAATGAAAAATAGGTGATTCATCTTTAATCAGTTAATGTTCATGTCCACAGACCTCCTGCAGTAACACTCAATGAAACTCCTGAGGAATTCCATATTTCCATTGGACTTCGATAGTTAAATGATGAATGCTCACGTAAATTGTATCTATTTTTCGCAATCACAAGAAAGTTCTGAAAATCATTAAAAGTTGCATCATTTAGCCTCTTGACTATAGATGTTGATTTGTGTTTACAAATATGTCCGAAGATTTAAATCAAATTTACTGCAAGAGGTCTGTGGACATGACCCCTAGCAGATGACCAAAACTAGACTTTCAGGTTTCTCCACATTGTCTTATGAGCTTAGCACAACTGCATTACTGCTGATGTACCTCATAATAGGATTACTCTAAATGGAAAGAGTAGCACAAGGCAATTTATGACATAACTTCTTGTCGCACTTACAGAACTTTTGGTACATTATCACAAAATTCTAGATTTTTGGAACTGAGCCTTAAATCAGTGCCGTTCAGACAATGAGTAAATTACATAATGAGATGCAAATTTAGTGTTAATTTCTATCGTTTTTAGTTCTTTTATGACAAAATAAGGTGAAAAGAGGTCCTTTATTTCGGACTCCGAAGAGAAATACAATGTTGTTCCCAGCTGAGTTTTCCGGAATTTACCCTTGCCGCCGAACTGTGGATCTTTCTTAGAAAAACAGACCGAAAGGTACTGTGCTCTTGGTTTCAGGAGATTATATACATTTTTTACGTATTTTTTTCGGTCTTCCGGAAAGATATGGTGTAAAAATTCCCAGTCATAGCCAAAGTCAAAAGTCTCTTTTATTTCATGCAAATCACCGAGGAGATCAGCGACAACAAACCTGCACCTGACTCCCCGTCTTTGTGCGTTTTCAGTAGCGATCTTTATTATGGTAGGGGAATTATCGATACCGGTTACCTCAAATCCCTGACCTGCAAGGTATATCGCATAGTTGCCTGCACCACAACCAAGATCAATAGTCTTGCAGGGCAGGATTTTTCCACTCTGTACCAATTCAACAAGTGCATCTGGAGGTGTCTCACTATTCCAGGGGATTTTATCAAGCGGTACCTTCTGGTAGATTTTGTCGACGTCGACATATTTCATACATGCTACTTCCGGAAATGATTGAGTTCTTATTTTTTTACCAGAGATTGCCGGTACATTGTCTCAAGCTCGGCAAGGTCATTTATCGGTGTAGGGATTACCCGTGAATCATTCTCCATAATCGCTTTTGCAAGGTTTCGGAAGATTTCTGCTTCCCGTGAATCTGGAGCATATTCCACAAGCTGTTCTCCCTTCTAGCTCACAAGCCTGAATCAAAGGACTCCTGGGGACAAATTGGACAAATGAGGTTCCCAGCTTTTTTGCAAATGCAGGAATAAATGCATGCTCGAAAGCCTCATCACCGTTGCTGTTGCAAATTATCCCGGCAAGACCTGCATCTCCTCGCTTTGCAAGACGCTGCACGGCCCGCGCAATATTATTTGCAGCGTATATACTCATGAACCCTCCAGAACAAAATAAGGTAGATCTCTTCTGCAAAACCTTCACGAATCGGCATCGAGAATCCACCGCATACTACATCGCCAAGCACATCGTAGATTGCCACATCAATGTTGTAGATCGAAAAAGCCCTGAGGTCTTTCAGGATCTGCAGTGCGGTCAGCACGCCTCGACCGGCACATCCTATACCTGGTTCTGGTCCCCCAGCTTCGACAAGGTAGACCCCACCGGGTGATCTGAATACGATATTATCCAGATTGATTGCATACTCGTCTTTTCCTACCCTCAACTGTTCACGGTGTTCTTCCAGCACTGCGAAAATAAACTTCCCCTCTGCAAGGATCCTTGTCGAATCCCTCTTGGGATCACAACCAACTTGCATGACAGTGTGCTCCACCTCATTTAATGCGGCGGACAGGTTCGAGGAGATAGTGGCTCTTCCCAATTCCACCTTTGCCATAGATCGCGATCTGTCTCATAGTTCCTTCACCATTTTGCCTCATATCTCTTTTCCTTCGAACGCCACCCCATTGTCCATTCGTTCTGGACGCACTCAAACAGATTAAGAATACCGTTATACCCGAAGTATTCTCGGTTGATCATCCTGAACTGGCGTATCATCCTGACCACCTCAATGACATAGGCAACGGGAAGTCCCTCGATGGCATGCCTTTCGATTGTACTGCCAAACACGACCTGAGGCCTGACCTCCTGGAGACCCTTTCGTGTTTTATATACATCTGTTCCGTAAACGATCTTAGGATTAAGCCCGAGATTCTTGAGTTCCAGCTCCAGCAATTCTCTCACTGACCGTTGTGAAGTGTACAGAGCAATGAGTTCTGGAGTCATCTCCATCTCCTCTGTGACAAAACGAACCAGCGGTATTCCTATTGTAGCATCGGCAACAATTGCTGCCGGGGTTCGGTATAGGAATCTTGCCATCGGCCATTCGCGCCGGCACGTTGCCATCACCATACGTTCGCCTTCGACAATCATCTCTTCCGCCATTTTCAGTGAATCGAACCTCTCTCCCAAAGCGATAAGCCAACGTTTTGTGTTTGTCATTCCTATAGGCAGTGGTATTCCTTTGCAGACCTGCTCGATGCCATATACTGCAGAAAGATAATCCGCTGCTTTTTGTCCAGCATCATGACTCAACAGGAGGGATGTCTCGGCAGATGCAATATTCTCGATTTCAGCAATAGGAGTTCGGTGTGTCAGCGTGGCTACAACCTTAACGCCCATCCGGGAGAGAACCTGCTTCACCCACGCAAGGTCTGCTGGCCATGTGGGGTTGGCGTTTGCATGGGGAGCAACAAGGCAAACTGAATTAGGAACTTTTTCAACGTCACTTTTCACCAACTTTTTCAGGATCGTATCCAGCGCGATGTCGATGCCGTCATACTGTAACCCTCTGAATCCGGCGCATTCAATAGGAATGAGTCGGAACTTTACTTCAGGCTGCAATGCCTCGCATACTCCCACAATGTCGTCTCCCACTATCTCGGGCCCACACGCGCTGAGCACGAACAGGGCAGAGATCGGCAGATCTTTTACCTCCCTGATCGTGCGGGCAAGTATGTCCTCTCCACCATGCACGATCTCATCTACACAGAGCTTCGTACACAGAGTCATAGTTTCCATGTAGTCGCACTCCTGTGAGGCGAAGGCATTGTTGACAAGGTACTCGCATCCTTGAGGAGAATGGGCAAGCAAGGAAGAATTGGATATCCCTAATGCTGTGAGAGCAGCGCCGTTGAAAGCACAACGGAGATAAGGATCTGTACAGGCCTCCGAAGATAAAATTAAAGGCGCAGCTGTTCCCTCAATTGATTCTTGTTCCATAGAGCATCCCTTTAAATAAGCGCGAACGTGGGAGGTCTTTGTTCTCAAGGGCCTGTCTGACGAGAGCTGCAATGTTCTTTATCCCTCTGAAACCATACTGAGGCTGAAACACCGGATTCATGAGTGTTAAGTTTACTACCGGACATGGAGGAAAACGACCAGAATTCCCGAAGAATATGGGGTTGTCATATCCCTTCACGATCTCCTCAAGTTCGTCCTCAGTCTCTTTTGACGACCGAAAACTCCCCAGACGGAAGAGCCCTTTTGTCAGAATAATCTCCGGATTAACCCCGGCTTCCAGGAGAAACTTTATACTGGGCATACGTTCTTTGATAGTATATGGGTGGACGTTAATTACAATAGGATGGGCGCCAAACTCTGCTGCCATCCGTGCAAGGGAAAGCGCCCTTATTGGCCCTGGAAACTCCGAGATTTCTATGATAGCTGTTTTCCCGGAAAGAGTCTTTCTTAGGTATTCAATTTCCGGTTCCACTTCCTGTAACTCTCGTTCAATTACCTTAATGGCTTCAGCTTCCATTCCAAGAGGTGTTGCAACTCCAAGCAACCATTCCTTTGTAGCTTCAGGCCCATAGGGTTGCCCAGTTTTGCTGTAGGGGATACCGAACCGCTCCTGCATCAGGTCACCCAATTTCTGTCCCCAATCAAAACACCATGAGGCATTCAGCTCAACCTCTCTGGCATGCCTGATTTGATCAACTGTGCACCCTCCAGCAATGATAGCGTTAATCTTTATTCCTACTTCACTAAGGAGCCGCTCTATTTCATCCATGTCCCAGTTGAACTCTGTGGGGGTAGGGCCCAGCGGGCTCCAAGAATGTTAATTGTCCTTTTCATTTTCGTTTTAGGAGGATCCATCAAATCCATGATAAGCTTAAAAGCGTCCTCATAACCGCTTCGGAAATCCCCGCCAAATCCTTCACTGCGGAGTGCCAGCACCCGGCAACCAACCAGCTTCTCTACCTCATGGGCAATACTTTCAACGTCATCACCGATAATTCCGGAGCAGTAGCAAGAGAGGATGACAATGAGGTCTGAGTGGTACTTAGCGTATGCTTCCTTTACTGCTTCCAGGAGTTTTCCCTCTCCACCATAAATGATGTTGCTCTCATTAAGGGTGGTACAAGCTGTGGGTTCGAGCGGGATTCCACGGATCTCACAGCACTCCCGGGTCCTGACAAAGTCCGACATGTAGAGTGGGCATCCGGTCGGACCGTGGACAAGAGGAACAACATGACGAATCCCGCTGATGACGTAGTAAGAAGTAAAAAACTTGCACATAGGAGCATGCGAAGCCTGCAGTTTGGGAATCATCTCGCCCGTTTCTACTTTTTTCAGTAACTGCTGCAGGTCACCGTGAAAAACTATGGAATTATTTTCCGAATTCACACATTTTTCAATGTTGCATGGAGATAAATATTTTCCTAAATTTGGTTCAGTGTAGTTGCAGGGGATGTGATAAATTTGGTTTCGTTGCAAAATATCTCAGAATAAGCCTGTAAATCTATGGATAATGAACAAAAGTTAAAATATCCAAAGAAAAGGAGTATATGGTTCTTACACCTTTTTTGCGTTGAATATAAGGGTTATCGAAGAAAACTCTTATATTCTCATAGTCTTTGGAATTGATTTTAACTCAAACACATAGCAAGCTTTAACCGATATTGTTTTTATTTGTTGAGTAAACAAACTCAACGAATTCGCTAGATTTTATTTATAAATGATCTAAGATATTAGTGAAAAAAAGTGGGAACTGTAAGGAAGGATATTACTCTTTGCTTGTTAATTTAAGAATTTCTTCTATTATCTGGTTTTTTATGCTGGTTGTTACTCTCTTTATTTTCTTCCTCTTCCATTTCTTTCCTGAATTCTATATAATCCCTCTCGACTTCTTCTATCTTGTTTTCCATTTGTGACCTCCATCCAATATTAGCAAGTCACACTCTATTTATATATTTTGGAACAATTTAGTATTTTTTTGAGTCGTTTAAATTCTCCTTCTAATAATTCCCCATTCTATGAGCCTCTTTTCTATGTATCTCATTTCATAATCTGTAAAAGAAAGGCTATGATAATGTCTAATAAAACATCAATATGACCAAAATGTTGACTAGACTTTGGGAGATCCCATAAACTCAATTACCGGAGCCAAAACGAATATGATTAAAAAAGGACGGCTTTGATACTTAAACATAGTTATATACTATTAGAAAGTATATTTCTTCATTAACTGCCCCAGATGCAATAGTTCCAGTCACAAAAAGAATGGTATAGTTGGTGGTCGTCAACGCTACAAATGCCATGATTGTGGATATAACTATACAGTAGAGCTAAAATCAACTGCTTTTTCCGCCTCTGTCAAAAAACAGGCTTTACAACTTTACCTTGAAGGATTGGGCTTTCGTTCAATAGGACGAGTTTTAGGGGTGAGTCATGTTTCTGTCCAAAAATGGATAAAGAAATTTGGTCAAGAGTTAGAGGCTCTAAAAAGCGAAAATGAGATATCTATTGTTGAACTGGATGAGATGCACACTTACATCGGTAACAAAAAAAAATATTGCTGGATCTGGATTGCTGTTGATAGAGTTGGGAAAAAGTTCATCAACTGCTCTTTTGGTAGCAGAGGAACGGAAACTGGAAAACTACTCTGGGAAAAATTGAAGAAAAAAGAGATTGGAGAAGTGATGACAGATCACTGGAGAGCATATGCAGAGTTTCTTCCAGAAAAGAATCATACTCAATCAAAAGCAGAAACATTTACAGTTGAGGGATATAACAGCATATTGAGGCACTTTCTAGCAAGATTAAGAAGAAAGACAAAGTGTTATACGAAGAGTATTGAAATGCTAAAGTACTCGGTTATTCCATTGATGAAATACAGAAATAAAGAGTTAACTATGTTTAGATAACAATATCGAATATTTTAATAACCCCCTATACATATTAAATTAATTTGAATATTTGATAAGTTGCCAAAAACGATGTGCTAAGACCCAACTGCGTAACTCCTATATTGATGAAATACAGAAATAAAGAGTTAACTATGTTTAGTTAACAATGCCCGAAAATTTTCTCCTCGCACTTTAAGGCTATAATTGACACCTTTATGTACTATTTTTCCAGGTGATGAGAATGATTAACGTTCATGTCCAGAGACCTTCGGCAGTAAATTTGATTTAAATCTTTTGACACAGTCCAGTGAAAATATGGAATTCCTTGGGAGTTTAATTGAGTGTTACTGCAGGAGGTCTGTGGACATGAACCTTAACCGATGACCAATGAATCCTTATTATGATTTTTTGCAACAGAACCGATTAAAGCGTTAAATTTGTTTGTTCTTTCTATTTTTCCTTTATTTTTTCCTGATACGACAATATTTCATTTAGTTATTGGCTTAAAAGGATAGTATATTCAATATTAGGAAAACGCTTATAACTCCTAAATCGTAACAATTGTGTACATGACACAAAAATTCACTCTTACCATTCAATCTGGAAAAAACAGATTAGGAGAACAGGAAGGATTTGAAAGCATAGAAATAAAGCCAGGGGATACCCTCTCAATTGTAGGCCCTACTGGCTCAGGAAAATCAGCTTTAATTAATGATATTGAAACTCTTGCACAGGGAGATACTGTAACAGATCGGAGGATTCTAATCAATGACGAAGAACCTCCCGAATCCTTTGTACGGGAGCCAGCCTTCAAACCGATTGCCATGATAACCCAGAACACACGTTGTCTGGCAGATCTCTCAGTCGAAGCATTCCTGCTGATGCATATAAGAGCAAGGCGACCTGGTAGGGAAGACCTGCTTGACGAGACAATGAATCTTGCAAATACTTTTACAGGTGAAGAGATCAGCCTTAAATGTCGTATGAGCGGCTTATCTGGAGGGCAGACCAGATCGCTTATGATTGCAGATGCACTTGTAATCGGCGATACTCCGATACTTCTGCTTGACGAAATCGAAAACGCAGGCATCTTCAAAGACCGGGTCATTCAGTCTCTTCAGGGAGGAAACAAGGCAGTTATCCTTGTAACACACGACCCTTATCTTGCTCTTACGGCAGGCAGGCGCATAGTGATGAAGAATGGGGGAGTTGCTTCTGTGATCGAGCCGGCAGGACAGGAGCAGCATCTTATTGAATATCTTGCTTTAATCGATGACCGACTCCATCAAATCCGGGAGAAACTCAGACAGGGAGCTTCTTTCCCGTCAAGTTCTCCGAAAGTTATTTCAGAGACTGTAATGGCTGCGGTTGAACAGGAGGTAATCTACAGATGAAGCTCCTAATAATCGCAGGCCCTCCAAGCGGAGGAAAAACAGCTGTGATCCGCCAGGTTATAAAAAATCTCCCCGAAGGATCCCTTCTCGCCTTCCTGAAGATCGATGTTGTACATGCAACAGAAGACCAGGAACTTGCAGATGAGTTTGACATTCCTGTCAAAAAAATATATTCGGGAGACGTGTGCCCTGACCATATGGGAATTCTGGTCCTTGACGACGCATTACGCTGGGCCGAGAGCATTTTAAGAAATATCCTGATAATTGAAAGCGCAGGACTCTGTCTCAGGTGCACTCCTTACACGACTTACTCTCTTGGAATTGCAGTTGTCAGCGCGATCTCAGGCACCAATTCCCCGCTCAAAATGGCCCCTTTGCTTGCTCTTGCAGATGTGGCAGTTGTTACCAAAACTGACCTTGTATCACAGGCAGAAAAAGAGGTTTTCAGGGAAAGCATCCGAAAAGTTGTCCCGAATATTGACATAGTAGAAACAAATGCAGTTCAGGGAACAGGTCTAAGATACCTGATGAGGCGGATTGCCGAGCATCCGGATATAGGGCCTGACCCGATCGTGCTCAGAGGTGCCCCTCCGCTTGGCGTCTGTACGGTATGTATTGGGAAAAAAGAAATCGGATGGAAAAACCACTTTGGAATCATCCGGCCGCTGGATATGCCAGAGCCCATCTACAGAGGCGACTGATGGTGAATAAATGGGATCCTCCGGGTAAAAACTGGAGCTTGCGGTTCCCAGATCTGTTCGGACTTTGTTGGGCGGCTTGAAGCAGGATTAACAGAGTTAGATCTGTGGGTTC
Source organism: uncultured Methanosarcinaceae archaeon (assembly GCA_963727895.1). GTDB lineage: Archaea > Halobacteriota > Methanosarcinia > Methanosarcinales > Methanosarcinaceae > Methanosarcina. Next base: position 144,062 of record CAVSHT010000004.1, read on the forward strand.
CGTTGCAAAAATAATTTTTCTGTACTTTGAGGTTATTCTTCTTTCCTTTAAATGTCATTTTAATCCAAATTTTCTCACTAAAATTATCTTATTGTGAATGTTTTCAACGATTTTGTAAAATGCTCTGATTTTTTGCAACGGAACCCAAAAACTTATTGACATTGGTAATAACCTGCTCCTTGCTCATCTAGTGCTGCTGACAGAAGACATAAACGCCCTCGGCGTTGCGACGAAAATCGTCTCCACATGCTTCTCCATACTGCTGCCCGATCTCGTAGTCCGTACCCTGACACTTGATCACTTTGAGCGCCTTTGCTTCCTTCATGAAAATACACCCTCTTTACTTCATTTTAACGTCCTAACTACGCATGTTCTATTTTTCTCTGACCTGGATTTGAGTTTCAGTCAAAAGTTCTTCGTCGGGAATTTCTGTAGTGTCGTTTAGATATAGCTCTCCGCATAGATCAAAAAGCTCCAGATTGTTTTCTTTAACAAATGAGAGGACACTGTTGTATGCGACTTCAACTTCATAATAAGGTCCCACACATACAGCAGAAACAGCTTTAGTAGCTGGCAAGGTCTTAATCTCCATTTTTGGATCTTCTATTGAAATTTTGCCAGAAACCGGAAGTGCAATCTCAATATCGGCATCAGTTTCTTTGTTTTCACAAGCCTTATGCAAGATGTTTATGTTCTTTTGCAACTGCTGAATCTCTGCTTGAGTTTCCTTTATTTTTTCCTTAAAACACGCCTCTATATGCTCATAATTTCCATCGCTTTCCGCATCTAAAAGCTTAGAGGACTCTTCTAAGGAAAAACCGAGAGAGAGTAAGGTTTTAATTTTCATTCCTTTTTCCAGTTGTGTACCGGTGTAATATCGATATCCTGTAAAAGGATCCTTTGCTTCCGGAACAAGCACTCCGTTTTGGTCATAGAACCTGAGAGCTTTTTTTGAGAGGCGAGTCATAAAAGAAAATATACCAATAGGAATCTGATTTATTGACATCTTGCTCAATCTGCTAATTGTCCTGAGATTAGATAAACCATCTTACTTTTCCCCTAGGGAAAACTTCAAAAAAGGAAGTGTTGTAAATCTGTTTTTTAAGTAGGTCAGCCCCCGCAGACTACACAGAACATAATCAAATAATATTCAAATATAACCTCATCAGACTCTCATCGAAGTATCAAAGAAAAGTAATAGTAAGAAATAACTGTGACGCAATGGGAATTTGGAGTGAGAGATATGCCAAAGGTCGTAGTTGGCGGTACGTTTCAGCATCTTCATGACGGGCACATCAAACTAATCAAGAAAGCATTTAAGGTTGCAAAGGATGGGAAAGTCCATATCGGACTTGTATCGGATGAGATGCTACAGAAAAACCATAATATCGATAACTATGAAAACAGGAGAGCCCAACTGTTGCGGTATTTAAAGGAAATAGGGGTCCATAAAGACAGATATGAAGTCGTGAAATTAAATGACCCCTACGGCTCCACTTTAAAAGAGAATTTTGACTATATAATTGTCTCTCCCGAAACTTATCCAGTTGCCCTTAAAATTAACAGTATCAGAGAAAAAATAGAAATGGAACCTTTGGAAATTATATATGTTGAATATGTGATGTCTGAAGATAAAATCCCAATTTCTTCAACAAGGATTGAAAAAGGAGAAATTGATAAGCACGGCAAACTGAAAAAAACATGAGTCTTTAAACATCCAAAGACCGAGGATTAAAAGTGGGTATTTTTTTGTAGGATGTAGGAATGTAAAATACATGAAAACAAAAAATTCATTTATTATAAAGAAAAGGTCTTCATAATCATTTTTAATTTTACAGGGCTTTTTATACACTGCTTGCGATGACGACAGTGTGCCTGTTTTTCCGTTAAATTATAAAAAAGGTGTATAAAATGCAAGATCGGAAGGAAATCGATGATAGTGATATACATGGATATGTACATAGTCTCTCGAATACGGAGAGAATATTTCTTTGGGGTATGCGATCCAAAATAGCTGTGGTCGGTAGGATTCTTGGAAATGTGTCCGAAAAAGACCTTGTAAGAGCGCTTCTTTATGTTCGTCGCATGCATCCGCTTATAGGGTGCAGGATCATTTTTGATGAAAACCATAATGCTCTGTGCTCAACAGATAATGTCCCTGAAACCATATTACGCATTGTAAAGAGAAAATCTGAGACTCAATGGTCCGATGAGATCCGCCACGAACATCTGATACCATTTGAGCCTGAAATAGGACCATTGATACGATTCGTTCTTGTATATTCTCCTCAGGTTTCAGAGTTAATTGTATTTGCCCACCACAGCATATGTGATGGGACAGCTGTGGCAAATCTTATCCATGACATCCTAGTCTGCTATTCAAATCCAGAAAAAGAAGTACAAACTATCCAACCACCAATATTAACAGATTACATTCTGAAAGATGAAAACGTGTCATCATCAAGATCTATAGAAAAACTTGCAATTAACAATTATAACAGTCAATGGAAGCAGAGTGCGCACTTATTTACTCAGGCGGATTTTAATGAGTTGTATGCAGCCTACTGGAAGAAGAACCGGTACTGCATGATCCTCCTTCAACTTGAACCAGAAGAGACAAGGAATCTAATTACTCGATGTCGAAAGAATGGAGTAACTATAGTTTCTACAATGACTGTTGCATTTCTTGCTGCAAGGCAAGAGATCAAGGGTTCTCTTCCTGAAGATCAGAATACCGTCGGAATACCATTTGACCTAAGAAGGCATCTTAAAAAAGATAACATTAAGGCCTTTTGCTTTTTTGCTGGAGACTTCAACCTACATTTTTCATATAACCAGAACAAATCCTTCTGGAAAAATGCCCAAGAACTACACACGATCATCTGGGAACGAGTAAAGGCGCTCGATACATCTGCCCTGAATATGAAATCTTTTGATCCGACACTGGTTGATGCCATCTTCAGCTACGCTCCTTATGTGCAGAAAATCCCGAAGGCCTTTAACAAGACAGAAAACCTTTCTGCCTTTGCCAGGGATTCAAAGAACGTAGCCTTTGCCTTATCACAGAAGATTAGATCTAAACATCCTAGCATGATAGTCACTAATCTCGGACGGCTTGATTTTCCTGAGACTTATAATGACCTCAGACTTGATCACATTTTTTTTGCACCACCAGCCAATGAGGCTGTTCCTCTAATCTGTGGAGGCGTTGGTGTCAACGGCAAGTTGACTTTCTCCTTGGTTTTTCTAGATAAAATTGAGGAGGATAATCCATATATTAATGAAGATATGATCCGCATTCGAAACAAGGTGCTCCAATATATAGGCTTCCCAGAAAAAGCGAGTGATAGAGTAATGTGATGGATATTGAGAACAATGAGTTACAAGAGACGGGGTAAATATTAAAGTTTTGCGGCAGTGTGCTGGTTCTTCTATAAAATTGAAATCGAAGCTAAAATTGAGGAAATGCACAGTTTTTAAGGTAAAACCTATGCACAAAGAGGTAGTGTTTCAAATCGTCTGTAAAATTGGTTCCGTTGCAAAAATCGTATCCTCTTCAAATTTGATGGGTTTTCAACCACAGAAAAAATGTATTAGTTTAGGGTCCTTAAAAAGTGGACCAATTTTTAAGGAATAATGAGCCTTATTTTTTAGATTAGATATTGTGCCAGTGTTTCCCAAATAAAAATACAGCTGGAAAATGAATTTTTTTGAATTTAAATAACTAAATATCCTAAATATTCTATTTAAAAGCATATTAATCCTTTTTCAATATTATATTTTATATAAAGGAAAAATGTGGTCTAATGACATAATTATGAATAAATATGATCTATCAAAATATCAAGCTATTATTACATTCAGTTATCAATTTTAAAGTTTAATTTTATTTATTATCTTAAAGTCTACGTTTTTATGGTGTATTTTTTCTTGGGAAACTCTGATTATATACATATTGATTGAAATAAGCATTTTAGGATCTTATTTCACACACTCATTTTGAAGGACCTTAAACAGTTTATTATAAGTATACTTAGGGTTATGAACAAATATGGGAAGATAGATTCCATTAAAGATATAGTACTTGCACTTATAATAATAAAAACCGGATCAGTAAACCAAAAATTATTAACCCAGGATTTGGTATAAATATTGTAAAACCAAGAACTGTTATAAAAGTTATATAGGTTATAAATAAACAACGGGATGAATAAAGCAATAAACAGTTTTAGGGAACTCGTTTTTTTCATAGCATGTCTATCTTTTCTTTTCATCCGATAGAATAAATATAAAAAAAATAATACAAATAATGCGACAATTACAATGTAACCAACCGGTATTCCATATAATGTTACAGCATGGCTGTAAACTACTTTTCCTCCTGAACTAGAGTTAAGGATTGGAGTTTCATTTTCCACTTTTTTTAATGTTACAAAGAGTTAAATATTTATTTCTGTTATTTTGTGAACTAAACCTCTCGAAAAATTAGAGTTTTTCAACTGAATAAAAATGTTAGATATCTTTATTAATTCTCTAAGCTCTAATATTAGTCAGCAAATTTATGAAAATAATAGAAGCAGTTTGCTATACTTTATAAAATTGAGGAAAGGGAAATGTATGAAAAATCAAACACTTAAAATGCTAAAAAAGAAACAATTTTTTTTACTATCAGTCTTTTGTGTAATTTTACTGACAACTGTATATGCAAGTGCGACTTCTTTAGTTCCATCATGCCAGAAGAATGAGCCAAATCAATTTGTCCTTCAAGGCATTGGATCAAAGTATAAAGATGTACAAATAAGTTATTCAACGACCAGTATCACAGGCAAACCTGTTTTTAGCTATAAAGACTCAAAAGGCTCGGGCAGCTTCACAGGAGATGAAATCCGTACTCAACAAACAGAAATGGGTACAGTGGCCACGGTGACCTTAGAGAGTATTCCTGACCTGCGTGTTATAACACTGACCATATTAGTACCAACAATCAATCTCGATAAATCAGCAAAAGAATTTAAAACTATTGCAATTAGAACAACTAGCAAAACTAGCATCGGTGGAGAGCACCTTATCAAAGGAGCAGTTCAATCCTATGAAGTAATTGACCTTAAAGGAACTGCTAAAAGCGTTGAGTTTTGAGATAAAGTTCGTTGCTAAAATTTTCGTATTGTACATTAAGGCTATTATTGGTACTTTTATGCCTATTTTTTTAGAGGATTCTTCTTTTATCATTTTCTTTTATTTTTACCTATGTTTTTCTTATCCTTTTTAGCTGTCAAAGGGGGGGTCATCGATAGGAAAAAATTTTTACTCAAAAATGAAACAAGTTTCCTGATATTTAATTTTCACATATGTATTGGTTTTTGTATTCCATAGTATCTGGAATGAATCTAAGCTCAAACACATAGCTCTAATTAGCCGATATCGAAAATTTTCGTCGAGTAAACAAAATTAGATAAAATTTGAAGAAAATCCTTGACTTTTGGACACTTACATTAATCCCAAATTTCTAGTAGTAAGCTCAAAAGGTATGTTTCCATTGTAATATTTTGGCGTAGCCTCCAATATTTATTGTTATTGGGCAATATTCTCTCAAATTTCCCTTCTAAGAATTCCCCATTCTATGAGCCTCTTTTCGATGTCCCTCATTTCGTAATCTGTAAAAGAAAGGTTCTGATAATGTATAATAAAGCAACAATAACATAAAAATGTTGCTTTTTAAGAGAATATCTGCTTCAAAACCCGAGATTTTACTGAAAATTGTGAGAAAAAGGCAACAAATCGTCTAAAATGTTGACTAGATTTTAGGAGATCTGCATAAATTCGATTACCGGAACCAAAACGAATATGATAAAAAAGGACAAGTCAATAATCTAAATTACTCTGGTCTTGATTATGTTATATATACTAAATCAATTATTTAATATATTTCTATAATATTGATACATCTTTTTGAAGATTTTAACTTTTGTTCATTATCCATAGATTTACATGCTTATTCTGAGATTTTTTGCAACGGAATCAGAAAAACAGAGGACTTACAAATATATATTATACAGTCTAAATAGTGTAATCGGCATGGATAAATCAGATCGCAAACAAACAATATTAGTATCTCTAACACTTACTATATTAATTGCAACAACAACTAGCAGATTTATTACTGAAGATAAAGATAGCTCCTTTTTAACATCAATTGTCTTTTTTTATGGAATGGATGTTGTATTCTTAGCGTTTTATTTTATCTATATACAGATTCAATCAAAAGAGTCCATATTGACAGAAATATTAGATTTTTGGGGACTTGTTTACATATTCTTGACTAATCTTTCATTGTTCTCATTATTAGTATACTCAACATATCCTGATACACAAAATTATATATATGTCTCTATAATCTGTTTGATAGCTACCAACACGGTACTAGGAATCTTAATTGGAGTAGGTGCTTTCGCAGCCGCTTTTCACATTATTAAGTTAAAATGGATAAAAAGAAAAAGAATTAAAATTTTTCGTGAACCTGAAAATAAACCCCTTTCTTCATTGGCAAGTTCGCACGTGAAGAAGAAAAAGAAGAGGATATAAAATATGTCTCTATGTAAACCAGTTCGACAGATCTCTATTTGATCCCAATATTCATTCCAGCGCTAGAGTTAACCTGTCAATTGCATAAATCAAATGGCCAAAAGAATCTTGTGACCCAAAAAGGACGGATCGTTGCCATGTCCCATATTCAATGATTGTAATGCTCTTATCCAGCAGGTGAGATATCATATTGACTCGTCTCGACCACTCAATTAAATGCTCATTTTTCGTTAAATAGCGGCTTTAAGTCCACCTCAGTCCATTCCTGCGTCTCTGGCATCCTGACCCAAATTTTCAGCTCTTTGGGCACGGCGACTATTTGATAGCTTGTGTCGTTGGGAGCTCTAAATGATCCACCTTTCTCCAGAGGGATGTTCATGATCTCCATCATGACCTCGGGATTAAATTTTCCCTTATATTTCTCACCCAAGGCAAGCAGATTTGCACGCCTATGTGCTGTATATACGGGATCCTGATCATTTAAGGCAATAGGCACAAATCCCCAGGAAGGATCTACAAAGTGATTTGTGGCTACCAGCAGGCCAACTTTATCAGGTGTCCTACGCATGACATTAGAGGTTGCCCATTCGTAAGAGTAGGCCACTGTTTCGTTAGCTACGTTCACTACAAACGCAAGGTCAGGATAGGATGTATGAAATTGAGCATCAATCTGGTCGAGATCAGCTGAATTCTCCAGGAATGAGAACAAAGAAATTAAAGCGGGCATTCTGTCATAACGCGGAATGTTCTCAGAGTTGTGGCCATCGTTAAGCTCCAGGAATATACCCTCCTTATTCATGCCCGATTCCATTCCGATATGTCCGATGCAGTTTATGCTTGCCAGGGGAATGCTTCCATCATTGGGATTGTAGACGACTACAGTTGTGTACTTAGTGGGTTCCGGCCCCAGATCATAATTTCGACCGAAGACCAGCTGGCCATTGGAGGTATAGTTGCCCCAGGCAGCGACTCCTGAGCACTCCTTTACATGTGGGTTTTCTTGATGTGAGTTTATACAGATAGCTATTTCTTTGATCATATTGTTGACTATCAGCTGCTTATCAAGCCCCATACCTGAGGTCTCAGCCATTCCGTATATGATCTCCTTGTATCTTTGTGGATAAAACCTGAAGTCAGATCTTGCAGTCTGCAGTATGGCATCATATGTAAACCTGGGATCTATACTAGTGTTAGTACTCATATTGTCGTAAAATTCGTTCAGCTCATTCTTTTACAGCGTTCCATATTGTCTTCCCATGTTCCTATAGCTACCGTGAAGCTCGACGACGTTCAGAGATCCGGCTCTGTAAAGCTTTCCATCCTCAAAGATCATTACAGGATTTTTGGTATCCAGGACTAAACTCTCATTGGCAATGTTTGTTCCCATACTAAGATTCATTGAATTTCTCCCCAAAATTAAATTATAATTATATAGTTAAATATATTTTCTATATTAGGTACTGTAAACTGTTTGGAATTTTGTAATCATTTAACTTATTTGCGAATGATTATTAACAAATGATCAAAAAAGATACGAACCGTTTGGTATTTGTTCGCATATACTTTTCATGGATAATGGACTTGTTGGGCAGTGTCGCAAATTTGCTGTAAATTTGAAGTCAAGTTTTTGTGTATTAGGGGAAAATTGATCTTATGATGTGGAATTTTCTACTCAATAACTTCTTGAGATTTGTGATTGTTGAATAAGAAAGAGCGATTGCTCGCTCTCCCTCTTCTAAGAACCGGACTTGAAAGTTTCCCTTCATCCGGCTCAAGTGTTCTATAACCCTTTCTGTATCAGGCAGCAGTTTTTTTTCAAACGGATTGACTTTTCCTTGAACTTAATTTATTATGACGTTCATGGAAGTAGTCGATATCAAGAAATGGATTCATTTGCAGTTTTAAAGGAATGTGTCTATGGATTTTAGTTTTGGATAAAAGCAACAAACTGTTTCTTTCTGTTCTGAAGTTCCATTTTCGTGTAGCACTTTGCTTCCAATATTTGTTGATAATCCAATTTTTGGATTTGTTTGGATGTCTTCTTTTAGCCCATCTCCATAACATTTCCCACATTCGATGGTCAAGTGTCTGGAATGTTTCAGAAGAGACCACTGAATTATGATAGTTAGTCCAACCTCTAATTATTGGATTTAGTTTGGAAATTAAGTTATCTTGGGACCATGCTATCCCTTTTCTTAAGGTTTGACTAATTGTTTCAGTGAATCTTTTAATGGACTTCTTGGAAGGCTTGGTCAGTAGCTTGCCTTTGTACTCGCGAAAATTCCAGCCCAGAAAGTCGAAGCCTTCATAATATTTGTGATAAGAGTTTTATCATCAGACAGTTCAAGACCTCTTTCTTTAAGAAAAACAGCAATCTTATCTTTGATTTCTCTGGCAGTTTCTTCTGAATTAGCAGTTACTATGAAATCATCGCAGTACCTGATGAAGTTAATCTTGGTTGAATTCTTTTTTTTTAGGGTATTCATCCAAAAGTAACTTCTCAAGACCGTCCAATGTCATATTAGCCAAGATAGGGGAGATCATTCCGCCTTGTGGTGTGCCTGCTTTTGTTGGATTTGTGTGACGTTTGTAAATAAATCCTGCTTTGAGAAATTGAATTAATACTGATTTTTCCATTGGAATATTGGCCAGTAACCACTGATGATTAATGTTATCGAAACACCCTTTAATATCGCCTTCTAAAATCCATTGCGCTGAATTTTTCTTGCTTAGACATAGAAAGATTTGCTCACAAGCATCCTTAGTACTTCGGTGTTTTCTAAAGCCAAAGGACCTTATATCAGACAAGGTTTCAGCTATGGGGTCAAGAGCTAATGCGTATAAAGACTGCACAGCTCTATCATACATTGTAGGGATACCTAAAGGACGTCTCTTCTTTTTACCAGGTTTATTAATGAAAACTCTTTTGAGGGGTTTAGCTTTGTATCTTTTATCAGTAAGAATAAGAACAGCTTTCATCCTAGAGTCGGGTGTTAGCCATTTCTCACCATCGATTCCAGATGTCCTTTTTCCTTTATTTTGAATGACTCTTCTTACTGCCAATAGTTTGGCAGAATAGAAATGTGTCAGTAAATATTGTAATCTCTTAATAAGGTTCCATTTGTTTTGTAAAACTGCTTTTGTAATTCGGGTTTGCAACTTATTAACGCTTTTCTCTACTTTATGCCAGTTGATACTTTTCTATTTCTGGGAGAGATAAGCGTCTGTAAGCTTCTTATCCTGAAGGGATATCGTTGAAATACTTACATTCAGAAGTTTGCCTCCTTTCATACAATAGAACACCATCAGTAAGTCTGCATCCTTTCGGATCAAGGCAAAGTTTGAACCTCTATCCAATTCATTACAAATTGACATTCGCTTTTTACTGAATCCTATACCCTCTATGCAATTAATTCCCTTCACAGAGTTTCTACCCTTTTTTTTTAATTAAAAGGAGCATATAGGGCTTACCAAGTTTTATGTCACAAATAATGTAAATGTTTTAGAAGCCATCTATAGACCGGAAAGTGTATGTCCATTTTCTGCGACGTCTGTAACACCATCGCACCCTGCTTTCATACCGTTTGGTTCAAGCGTATCAGTCTAGTTTCGCTTGTCATGAGTCACGACCCGTACAATGATTCAACATATGTTTCTTCATAGCATTTTTACCCTAGCAGATGACCCAAGTTAGACTTTCAGGCTTTTCCACATTGTCTTACGAGCTTAGTACAACTGCATTACTGCTGATGCACCTCATAATAGGATTACTCTAAATGGAAAGAGTAGCACAAGGCAATTTATGACATAACATCTTGTCGCACTTACAGAACTTATGTTACACTGTCACTTGTTGCCTCTGATGGAACAAAGGTTCTCACAATTGCAGAATACAATCAATTTATTAATTTGATATTGATAACCAAAAATAGTTATCTTTTATTAGAAAGTATATTTCTGCATGAATTGCCCCAGATGCAATAGTTCTAATCACAAAAAGAATGGTATAGTTGGTGGTCATCAACACTATAAATGTCATGATTGTGGCTATAACTATACAGTAGAGCTAAAATCAACTGCTTTTTCCACTTCTGTCAAAAAACAGGCTTTACAACTCTATCTTGAAGGATTAGGCTTTCGCTCAATAGGAAGAATTTCAGGGGTGAGTCATGTTTCTGTCCAAAGATGGATAAAGAAATTTGGTCAGGAGTTAGAGGCCCTAAAAAGTGAAAATGAGATATCTATTGTTGAAATGGATGAGATGCATACTTACATAGGTAACAAAAAAAATATTGTTGGATCTGGATTGCTGTTGATAGATTTGGGAAAAAGTTCATCAACTGCTCTTTTGGTAACAGAGGAACAGAAACTGGAAAACTACTCTGGGAAAAATTGAAGAAAAAAGAGATTGGAGAAGTGATGACAGATTACTGGAGGGCATATGCAGAGTTTATTCCTGAAACGATTCATACTCAATCAAAAGCAGAAACATTTACAGTTGAGGGATATAACAGCATATTGAGGCATTTTCTGGCAAGATTGAGAAGAAAAACAAAGTGTTATACGAAGAGTCTTGAAATGCTAAAGTACTCGGTTATTATATTGATGAAATACAGAAATAAAGAACTAGATATAGTTAAGTAACAATGCCAAATTATAATGTGAAAATATAATGTAAAAACGTTTCTTGATCTGTGAACTTAAATCGTTACTTGAGGGTGAAATTAATGGAAAAATGTGAAAGTTTTAGAAAAGAAGTTGAAAATTTTGTAACAATCAAAGGGCAAAAACTTTGCATCGAATGTGCCATTAAAACTCAAAAGGATATTGACCCGGACAGTCTAAACTTCAGTGCATGTATATAATTTTAGTAAAATTATTTTTAGGTTAAATTCTTTTGATAAACCATTCATGCTCTTTGAAACCTGACTACTATGTAGGAGCTTGCAGTAATTTAAACATCAATAGGCTTTGAGCCTGATAAAAATTTCCCACCTTATTATTCCTTACTTCGACTCTTTGATGTTGTGATAGGAAAAGTTAATCATAAGGGAAATACATTGTAAGCTTTACATACTTAAAAACATTATAACAAAGTTTTCAAATTTCTTGTGGAGTATCATTCTTGACTGTGAAAAAAGCACTTATCCCCGCGGCAGGCCTTGGGACACGCTTTTTGCCTGCTACCAAATCAATGCCTAAAGAAATGCTTCCTATTATTGATACACCTGTTATCCATTATGTAGTAGAGGAGGCAATTGCCTCAGGTATCGAAGACATAATTATTATTACAGGAAGAGGTAAGAGAGCAATAGAAGACTATTTTGATGATTCTCCCGAACTTGAAATGCACCTTGAGAAGAGACATAATAAGGAACTTTTACAACTGGTTAGAGATGTTTCCTCTCTTGTGGACATTCACTATATCCGCCAGAAAGAACCAAATGGACTTGGAGATGCGATCCTCAGGGCAGAAAATCATATTGGAGACGAACCTTTTGCCGTATTGCTGGGTGACGACATTATTGTGAATGACAAGCCTTGCACTGCCCAACTTATTGAATATTTTGAAAAATATGGACGATCTACACTCGCAGTGGAAGAAGTACCTTATGAAAAATTGAGCAGTTATGGAATTATAAAAGGAAAACCCCTAAATGATTCTCTATATGTACTGGAAGATATTATCGAAAAGCCATCACCTGAAAAAGCTCCCTCTAATATAGGAGCCATCGGTCGTTACGTCTTTACCCCTGAAATCTTTGACTGCATAAAAAAAGCAGGAACAGGAGTTGGAAACGAAATTCAGTTGACGGATGGAATCAGGATTCTTAACAGGTCGCAGACAATCTACGCCTGCAGGTTCAAAGGAAAAAGATTTGATACAGGTGACAGATTAGGGTATGTGAAATCGATAATAGATTTTGCTCTTGAAAATCAAAATCTCAAAGAAGACGTACTTGAATATATCAGAGAAATCATTGAAACTGAAAAAGTTCCGGAACAGGAAAAAACTGATATAATCAAAAAGTTATCAGTTGACAAAATCACATCTTAATGAGAAAGGAATTTGGGCAAGAACTAATAATTAGAAATTAAAAAACCTGATAAAAAAGATTTAGTGCGGGAGAAGGGATTCGAACCCCTGAACGCCTACGCGAAACGATCTTGAGTCGTTCACCGTTGACCACTTGGTTACTCCCGCATTTCAGGAATCCAATAAGGTAACGACAGAACTAGCATATAAAGCTAATCCTGTGGAAAAACTGTGTTTAAAATTTAAATTAAAAGAAATTTAGGATCATTCTGGATTAATCTTGCTAACTCAACTTTATACTTTGTACTGTTTGGCGTAGTCTGTTAGACTTCAAAGTTTTTAGATTAAGAGTCTTCAATTTTTATTATTTTTACTTCAACATTATATTTTTGCCTGAGTTTCATGCCTCTTTTTCTGAACAATTAACTTGAAGACATTCAAGATATTCCTTTTCTCCCTCAATATTCCAAAATTCTATAGCAGACATTTCATATGTGTGTAACGACTTTACTAGTTTTGTGGTTTCTTCAAAACGTGAAGAATCAGTTTTTACAAACATAGCAATTTCATTATCTTCTTCAATATTTTCAGTCCAACTGTATATTGAAGATACTGGAAACATATTTACACAGGCTTCAAGCCTTCTTGAAACCAACTCTCTTGCTATCTGTGATGCATTCTCCATATTTCCGGCAGTAATATATACAATTCCGAGCATGAGTAAACACCTCATGGACACTTAATGTTGTAAACAAGAGTTTTAACTTAAAACACATTCTTTTCTATGGAACAAGTATTTATCGCCTCTAAATACGGAACTATCAGCTTTGATAACGAAACTGGTTTTTAAAATATATGAATTCATACATTTATTGCATTACATATGAATTCCCATATAAATTTATATATAAATAAAATTATTTATAATTAGTACATTTTCTTAGATTGAATCCTGGTTAAAAAAAGGCAATATATATCGATTTAAAACAGTAAGATTACTGTAACATTTTTATATTATGTTGGGTACTAAAATTCAACGCGATGAATTAATTGATGTAGAATCGGATTTATATACTACAGTATAAAAATTTAGAGACCAGTTTAATCCAACATTTTAGATTTATAACCAAATCCAAAATTCATAATATTACAAGTATCTGGTTAAGCTTAATTCAAAACATATTAATCTTAATTCATAACTGGTTAAGCTTAATTATATTAGTTTAGCTTAATAATTTGGAGAATTTCCTTGAATGGCACAAACATTGCACTGAGTATTTTTTTACTATACTGGTTCGCAGTTTCCTTTCTTGACAGGAAAGGTATACTGAAAAAGTATAACATAAGCACCTTCGGGCCACTTCCCATCCTTATGATCAGGACAACTAAGGGACTTAAATTATTGGATGTATTGGCCCGTCCAAAGTCTTATTGGAGATATTTTGCAAACCTTGGAATCCTATTGATGTTTGCAGGCATGACTGCAATGTTCCTGGTCATAGCTCTCTCAGACGTTGGATTGTATACTTCATTCCTTAATGGAAACGTGCCAGCACCGGGAAAATATAATGCTCCAAGAAATATCCTGCTTATCCCTGGAATAAACGAATTCATTCCCTTTACCTGGGGAGTTATTGCTCTCGTAGTTACACTTGTAGTCCATGAATTTTCGCATGCTATTCTCTGCAGAGTTGAAGGCATCAGAGTCAAATCAATGGGAATTCTGTATGCTTTTGTTCCTATCGGAGGTTTTGCGGAGCCTGATGATGAACAGCTTTTCGGGTCAAAAGAAAAAGTAGAAACTGAACCTCCTCTCACAGCTACAATCGACGAAATTGAAGAATGGGAAAAAGAAGAGAAAATCAGGCGAGAAACTGAGGAAACACAATATCAAAAACAGGAATCTAAGCCTGTAGTAGCTACAAGGATTCAGAGATCACGGATTCTTGCAGCAGGCGTTATGGCCAATTTCACTGTGGCTTTTATCGCTTTTCTGCTGTTTTTCGGGCCCGTACTTGGAGCAATAGCTCCTCTCAGTGATGTCATGGTCTTACATGTAAATGAAAGTTCTCCGGCTGATCTTGCAGGGATCAAGGAAGGCATGATAATAACCCAGGTCAATAATACGAATATAACTACAGCAACCGATTTACTAACTTACCTTCAGAAAACAAAGGTGGGAGATACTGTCAGAATTTATGCAGAAAAAAATAATACCGTTTCCATACATGATTTACATATCTCCTCAGATCCTAATAACTATGTAGGTGGAGTGCTTGTAGGAGGAATTGTTTCGGGAAGTCCTGCGGAAGCTGCAGGAATTAAAACCGGAATGAAAATGATCAAAATTAACAATACGGAAATGCAAAATATTGCAAGTTTCGCAAACGTTATGGGAACAACTAAGGCAAATCAGACCGTAAAAATAGAAATGATCCCTCCTGATAACTACACAGGCAAGCTTACTCAAAATGGGACTGTTATTTTCGATGTGAAGTTATCTTCCAATCCAGAAGAAAATGATCACGGTTATCTGGGAGTTATTTATGGAAATAACGAAGTTGCCGATCTTCCCGGACTCGGAATGTCTATATGGATGCCACAGGCTAAAGTGTATCTTGAAGCTTTGAAACAAATTCCATCCTTACTAACTGTGCCTGCAGGCTGGATTATTATTTTTGGTCTTCCCATTTACGGATTTGCAGGTGAAGGATTCAGAGGTTTTTCAGGTACTCTTATGCAGTTTTACCATCCTGTAGGTTGGGCAGAACCTCTGGGAATAGGAATTTTCTGGATTGCAAATACTTTACTATGGATTGGCTGGCTTAATTTCTATGTCGGCCTATTCAACTGTTTGCCTGCCGTACCTCTGGACGGAGGACACGTATTTAGGGACTCGACATATTCCTTTGTATATAGGCTCACCAGAAACGACTCTATATCGGAAAAGATCTCAAACTCTATCACAGCAAGCTTTTCGATGTTGATTTTGTTTTCTTTTATATTTATGATAGTTGGGCCTTATCTAGGACAGTGGATCTAAAAAAGTCTTAAGTCCCTTATTACTCAGCGTTCAAAGAAGCAGAATGCTGGGTTATCACTTTTTTTCGGCTACAGAATTTTTTTCTTGCTTCCTATGTTTGAAATGCTAAATGTAATGTAGCTAAAGATAATTGCTTCTATGTTAATTTATTAGTAACATCTATAAGATTTCTCAGCTTTATATAAAGAAAGTTTTCAAGCAAGATTTAAATATGTTTACTTTAGGAGGAAAAAAAATAAGTTTGAGAACCAGATTTCGGAGGTTATTCCGCAAGAAGCGTAATTTTGTGTACAAGATTACAGCTGTTCTTGTGCTTATCATTTACATACTTATTTTTGAATATCTGATGATTCGTGAGAATCAGTTTGAAAATGCAAATCCAATAACTGCTCTTTACTGGGCCACATCTACCTATGGCAATGTTGTCTTTAATTCCCAAGCAGGAAGACTTTTTTCAGTAATTGTACAGATTTCAGGCATCATATTGATTTCGGGATTTCTTGTAACTTACATTGTTACTCCGTGGATGGATAGAGTTATCAAGTTCAGGCTACCTAGAAAAGCTTCTCAAGCCATGAAAGAGCATGTTATTATCTGTGGATACAATCAACTGGTTGAAACCCTAATAGATGAGTTGGCTGATCAGGAATTGCTATTTGTTATAATAGACGAAGACGAAACTGTAATTCGAGAGCTTTCTTATAAAGGCATTCCGTGCATTTTTGGAGTTTCAAGTGATAAACAGACACTTATTAGTGCCGAAATCCAAAAAGCCAGACTCCTTATTGCTAATAAGTCTGATGAAATAAACGCTAACATAATACTTACCGCTAGAGAGTATCAGAACCTCAGTATAATTGGCATTGTAGAAGATAGAGCTAACTCAAAATATCTCAAATATGCAGGGGCTGATACCGTTGTCTCTCCAAAATCAATGTTAGGGCAATTTATCGGAAAAAAAGCTATGGATAGGCTTGTGAACAGAGTAACTGGAGCGACTGAAATATTTGAGGGGGTTCATGTAGTAGAATTTCCTGTTTATCTGAAAAGTCCCCTTATAGGTAAATCGGTCAAAGAGGTTTCCAGCCAGCAGAATATTATAGGTGCAAAAATTGTAGGAATCTGGAAAAGTGGAACTCTTTCTTTTGATCCTAAAGAGGAAGATATAATCCAGGAAAACTCAGTTATACTGGCTGTAGGGACTCGTGAAGGACTTTCAAAACTGAAGAAATTGACGCACTGAATCGATAGCTTGAAATACATTATAAATTTTAAATGTATAAATAAAAAGTTTCTGAGTTTCACATACCAATCTTTTTAGTTAAACTTTAAAAATATTGATTTTGAAGATTCTGGAGTCAAAAATGGAATCAAAAGGGCATCTTGTCGTACTTGGGTATGGAGATGTGGGTAAAAGTATTGTAAGTACTCTCTCTGGAGGACCATTTCGTTTTGTAGTCGTGGACTCTAACGAAAAAGTCTTTGAAAACGTTGACTTTGAACATGTAGTCGGTAACGGAGCAGATGAAGAGATATTAATTGCCTCTGGAATGAAAACTGCTTCTTTTGTATTTGTAGCCCTCAATGACGATACCAGTGTTATCTTTGCAACTCTTATTTGCAGAAGTCTGAATCCTGAACTTACAATTGTGGCAAGGGCAAATTCCGTAAAATCTATTGACAAGATCTACAAGGCAGGAGCAGACTATGTAGGTTCTCTTTCCATAGTAGCTGGCCAGATGCTTGCCAAAATGACTGCAAATTGTATGGGAAAAAGTTGCAGAATCGATGAAGATATAATGCTTTATGAGGGAATAGATATCGAAAAACACCGCGTTGACAAAGGTTCTCTCCTTGATAACATGTCAATAGAAGAACTTGACCTTGAAGGAAATATCGGGTGTACTGTAATAGGAATTGAACGCGGAAAACTCGTTATAACAGATATTAAAAGACAGACAATTATAAAGCCAGGAGATATTATTGCAGTTGTGGGGAGCAGCAAGCAAATTTCCGAGTTTAAGAAAATGTATGTTAATTAAATAGCTTTTTTAAATTTACTTAACTGGTTAAAACTTATTTAAGTTCTAATTAAAACTTAATTAATTTTATTGAATCAACAAAGATGACACTATTGATTCCTGAATTCATTATTTATATATAGGCTAACACGGTAAATTTGAATTCAAAGTTGAAAACCATGAAAATATTGAGTTAGCATTTGCATGATTGCGTTTTACATAATTTTTTATACAATTACTTGTTATAATTCATAAACTAACTCAAAATAACAGAATAGTGGGAATGTTAAATGAGTGATGATCAGATTAGAGTAGGTCGTAAACATCAGCGAATTAGTACCTCTAGTCATCGTGTATTGGGTTATTTTGTAGAGATGTCACACGACGGATTAAACGAACATAAGGTAATTTCAGCGCCTGATCAGTATATGCTTGATAATAAAATTAATTTGCAGAAAAGTAAATGGCGAGAGAAATGGGTAAAAGTTTCTACTAGACGAGAATTAGATCCAGAGAGAGAAGCTAATTTAGAGGAAGCTAACAGACGAACTGAAGAAGCCACAAATGTCTTAAAAGATATGGAAAATATTTTACTTGATTCTCTTAAAAGTACCAATGCAATTACTGGGAAATGCTAAAAAAGAAAAAAATATTTTCCAAACAAATGCCTATTAAACCTCATGCTCAAATTAAAATAACGGCATTGATACTTAAACATAGTTATATACTATTAGAAAGTATATTTCTTAGAAAGTATATTTCTTCATGAACTGCCCCAGATGCAATAGTTCCAGTCACAAAAAGAACGGTATAGTTGGTGGGCGTCAACGCTACAAATGCCATGATTGTGGATATAACTATACAGTAGAGTTAAAATCAACTGCTTTTTCCGCCTCTGTTAAAAAACAGGCTTTACAACTTTACCTTGAAGGATTGGGCTTTCGTTCAATAGGAAGAGTTTTAGGGGTGAGTCATGTTTCTGTCCAAAGATGGATAAAGAAATTTGGTCAGTAGTTAGAGGACCTAAAAAGTGAAAATGAGATATCTATTGTTGAAATAGATGAAATGCACACTTACATAGGTAACAAAAAAATATTGCTGGATCTGGATTGCTGTTGATAGAGTTGGGAAAAAGTTCATCAACTGCTCTTTTGGTAGCAGAGGAACGGAAACTGGAAAACTATTCTGGGAAAAATTGAAGAAAAAAGAGATTGGAGAAGTGATGACCGATTACTGGAGGGCATATGCAGAGTTTCTTCCAGAAACGATTCATACTCAATCAAAAGCAGAAACATTTACAGTTGAGGGATATAACAGCATATTGAGGCACTTTTTGGCAAGGTTGAGAAGAAAGACAAAGTGTTATACGAAGAGTCTTGAAATGCTAAAGTACTCGGTTATTCCATTGATGAAATACAGAAATAAAGAACTAGATATATTTGAGTAACAATGCCTATTCTTAATTCAACTGGCTTTAGAAAGCAGTGTTATTTGTACGTTGAGGAGATGATTTTGCCTTTCTGAATCAAGGACAAAACAGTTACTATTTAATTTTGATTACTTTGCGCTGTTTCTCAAATTAATTTTTTATCATTACTCTTGATTTATTTTATAAAAAATATTCTGAAAATACCTCTGTTATACATAATAATAAATATGCAATTATCTAAATACTGTTATACAAAACTTTCAAATTAACTACATAAATTTATCTTACGTTTCATTCATTTAAAATTTTTAATGATATTAAAAATTTAGCTATTATTAAATATAACTGTCATAGAAAAAATTCAAATTATAAATTTAATTTTAAAGCGATTATGATATATATTCAAATATCATTGAATTATGCAGATTGAGAGTAGGGTTTCTTCTTAATCTTTGGGTTGGATCGCAGGTAGGAATCCTTGAATAGGGACTTGGAATTCCTACCATCAATCTCTATACTATACATTTTTTTAAGTTATTACTTCATTTTGTTAGCATTTTTATAACCAACTTTTAAAAATATTTTTTTAGAATATATATTTTTCTTATAGTGTGCCCACGTTTAATAAAGCTTATGATTTGTCATAGATTCCTGCATATTCCCGATCATCGGGTTTTAGGGTCAACTATACTTCTTGATCAAATTTTTCAGAAAATTATTTTCTCCGGAGTAATTTTTTGATCGGGGTAACAAAAATTCTAGATAACAGTATGGAACAGAATTGGGTTCCGTTGCAAAAAATTTCAAAATAAGCATGTAAATCTATAGACAATGAACAGAAGTTAAAATATTCAAGAAGATGTATCAATATTATAGAACTATTCCAAATAATTGATTAATATATTTAGCTTCATTAAGACCAGAGTAATTTAGATTCTTGACTTGTCCTTTTTTAATCATATTCATCGCTTCAATTCCTTTTAAAGTTTTATTAGCAGATCGAAAAGACTGAAATCCTAACATTGGATTAACTATTCGTTTAATGGATCTATGATCCTGTTCTATAATGTTATTCAAATACTTGATTTGTCGAATGCCTACGTTTATAGGTAGTATTTTATCATTTTTCAGTTTATTTATAGCAGGTGGATAAGCTGGATTTTTGTCAACTGTGATTACTCTTGGAATTTGATTATGATTAGAATTCAAAGCTTTCTTAAAGAAACGTTTTGCTGCTTTTTGGTCTCGTTTTGCACTTAACATAAAATCAATTGTATCTCCATTTGAGTCAACTGCTCGGTAAAAATATTTCCATTTACCTTTAACTCTGATATAAGTTTCATCAACTCTCCAAGAGTCGTTTGTTGGTCTTAAATGCCTTCTGACCTTCTTTTCGATTTCAGGAGAGTATTGATGTACCCATCTCATAATATGGTTGTATGGTTGACTATTACTCCCCTTTCTGCCATCATTTCCTTTAAATTTCGATAACTTAATGGATATTTTAAGTACCATCTAACATTCAATAAAATAATTTCACCCACAAAATGCTTCCATTTAAGGGATTAGATAGCATGTCATTATCCTTTACTTCCCTTTTGTCAATGCCGGTTTACTTTTCCCCATTTTGTCCTGATTAATTTTCCCCACCTTGTGATATAAAGTTTACTCAATTTTTCATGAACTTGTTAAAAATTACTGGTATAGATTTCCTGTTTTTATACCCTGTTTTTTCCTTTCTTTCAGCCTGTAACTTTCCCCTTTGATATTAATCGTCGTAGAATGATGGAGAAGCCTATCAAGCACAGGTTCCATACTGTTACAGCCGCTATTACATGGTCCTTGAATATCTCTCCCATTCTCCATACGACTTATTCGATGTTAAGATCATTGAATTCCTTTCATAACGTCTTGAGATTAGCTGAAATAAACAGTGAGTTCCTTCTTCGTCAAATGGGAGATATCCTATTTCATCAATAATCAGCACTTTATACTTTATCAAGTCCCTGAGTTTCTTTTCAAGCATTCCTTCTTGATTTGCTGTTTTCAACCTTTCAATAAGGTTTCCTGTATTGGTAAAGTAAACCGAAATCCCCGACTTTACTGCTTCGATTCCAAGAGCAATTACAAGGTGAGACTTGCCAACACCTGGTGGACCAAAGAAAACAACATTCTCTGAATTATGAACAAATCTCAAGGTTGCAAGGTCTTCGATTATCTTCTTATCAATGGATTTCTGAAAATCAAAATAGAATTCCTCAAGAGTCTTTTTAACAGGAAAAACTGCACTTTTCATCTTTCTCTCAATTGCAACAGCTTCTCTGTGTTTCTTTTCCTGTTCAAATAGATAATCAAGAACTTCCATTGTTGTCTTGTTGTCCCTTACAACAATTTCAAGAAAGTTGTCAAGGAGCTCTTCAACAGTATTCAGTTTCAGGTATTGCAGATTGTTGTGAAGCCTCTCATAGGTGAAGTTGTTCATTCAAAACCTCCCTGGCTAAATATTTCATAGACATCAAGAGACCTTTTTTCAACTTCAGGACCTGAGGATTTCAACGGAATCTGTGAATTTTTCTTGCATTTTGAGTTCTCTTTAAGAATCTCACTCAGTAAACCCTGGAAATGTTCCTTTTTCCTTGAAACTCTGCAGTTACCTGGGAGAATTGCATGTTCACAGATCTTTTCATAATCAACATAGATCTCTAATTTTTCTTCAAAAATATGAATCTCTGCAGTTCTTCCTGCATACCTGTAAGGAACAGAATACTTATTTCCAAGAAATGAAATATAACAGTCTCTGGAGACCTTTCTGGTCTCCTTCTTAACAACTTTGTAAGGAGGAACCTGACCCAGAGGGTTCAGGTCCTCCTCCTTAAAGCATTCAAGAGGGATTTGATAGGTTGTTCCATGGACAGTTGAATTTACTCTTTCTAACCAACTGTTAACTTGGCCATTCAGTTCTTCAAGAGAGGTAAACCTTCTTCCAAGGAAGAAATCCCTTTTGACGTAACCTACCGTATTTTCAATTTTACCTTTTGTTTGAGGCCTAAAAGGACAAGTCAAGAATCTAAATTACTCTGGTCTTAATGAAGCTAAATATATTAATCAATTATTTGGAATAGTTCTATAATATTGATACATTTTCTCGAATATTTTGATTTTTTCATTATCCATAGATTTACATGCTTATTTTGAAATTTTTGAACTTGTCCGTTTTGTCCGTTTATACCGCATAGGATAAAATATACAACTACCGATAAATAGTTATTATGGGAGGGGAGTTGAAACTGGAAAACAAAACGATAGAAACTGCGATAGCTAATGTGCTAAAAAGGTTGAACATTGCATATGTGGATGATACCACGTACAAACGGCTTGTTAACATTGGCTTACAGTATGATTATATTGAAAGTGAACTTTTAGAACAGATGCTTGAAACCGAATTGGTTATACTTAGTGGGGATTCTGAAAGCTTTTGAAGTTGGGGTGTAATTTCATTTTTCTTATTTCTTTATTGTTTGTACTCTCAAATTAATTAGTTGATACTATCAAATTGTAAAAAAGCCGGATTTTATGCAATGGAACTCATTTTCTTGAATATTTTAACTTTTGTTTATCATTCATAGATTTACATGCTTATTTTGAGATTCTTTTGCAACAGAATCCTTAAAGGAGCTAATTATTTTCAACAGTATTTGTATATAATTTAAGATAATTTTTATATACATTCTCTTTGTACATATTAGTATGAAGTTTTTTAAATTTCCACTTTCGGTTTGGGTATATGTAGGCGGCGCTATTGCTTTGGGTGCTATAGGTCTAGTAATTAATCACATAAGATCAAATAAAGTAAAATCTAAAAGAAAGGTCTCAAAACAAAACTGAAAGTTGACATGCTTCAGAAGCAGAAAGCAGGATTTTTAAAATTGGAATTATCAAGCTTAAAATGCAGTATTTTTGGTTCCGTTGCATAAATTTTCTTCTCACGCTTTGAGGCCATAATTGGCACCTTTATGTCCTATTTTTCTGAGTAATAAGAATGATTAATTGGTCATCGGTTAAGGAATCTGTTACCGTTAAAATAACTATTGAAATCCTTTATGCGTCTCGATTTCCATTTATAGGTTTACAGAAAAGGCAATGAAAATAACGCATTTCTTATAGATCATATTTGGTTCTGGTGCAAAAAATCTGGCTATTTTACAAAATTAATCAAATTCTTCACATTTTGGAAAGTTAAACAAAATCTCACCAAAAAATTTGGCACAAAAAAGTAATTATTATATCCTTAAAGTCCGAGACGAAAATTTTTGCAACACAACCACTTTTTCTATATTCAGGAGCAGCTTCTAATATCTTTTTCACCTTATTTTGAAATCCAGTTTATATTCTTTTGAGCCATGAATCGATTAAAAGTGCTATAGTTGAATCCTGATACCCATTTTTGAATATGGTATCCAATTATAATTACGATCAAACTAGCAATAAAAATAACACAGAATTCCATAGGTCCAGTAACACCTAATTTATTATTAAGATATTTTACAACTGAAAGAAGAGGTTGATGAATCACATAAGTTGCGTATGACGACTGAGCTATATAATATATAACTTCTTGAACACTTAGAGGAATTTGCGAAAGATATGAGTGGGTTATGTTTAGTAAATTATATCTTCCAGCAAAAATCCCAATTAAAAAAACAGGATAATATAAATAGAATCTAGGATCAAAAATATGGTACAGATAACATACAATATATATGCTTAAAGAAATAATGAATATTTCAATATCATCTCTTGCGTATTTTGCGATTATTGCATAAATAACATAGTATACCATAATTGTGCCGACAAACCAATCTATATGTCCACCTCCTATATCCATATCAGCTTTAAAAAACCCATGAATTCCTGTCAGTTGATACAATAATCCCATAAAACTAAAAAAATTTTCAGTATAAGGAGCAGGGTTAATATGAAAAATCCCAAATATAATGAACTCAAATAATAATCCAATCCACCATATAGGATAAATTCTGGTGACTCTTTTTTTAAAGTATTGAGTTATACCTTCCTTAGTTTCAAGACTTTTATATCTGCTAGAAAGAGTGTATCCAGAGGCAAAAATAAACATTGAAAGCCCTATATACGCAAAAGTAGGACCAAAATATGCATAATGAAGTGATGGATATACATCCATCGAAAAATTTAAAAAAAATCCTAAATGAGATAATATGATTAATAAAATAGCACACTTTAGAATATCAATTTCTATAAGCTTTTTTGTATTGTAAGATGTTACAGGGTCAAACTTAGACATCTTCTCATTCTCCTTAGTAGTACGGAGTAAAATAATTTCTGATCAGATATGTCACCAAAAATCTTAAATCAGTGTCATTAGCAAAGTTTTAGTCTTTTAATCTTCGTGTCCACAGACCTCCTGCAGTAACAACACTCAATGAAAACTCCCGAGGAATTCCATATTTCCATTGGACTTTGATAGTTGAATGATGAATACTCAGTATTCTCTTCAAATTGTATGGGTAAAAGTAAATTTCATGCATTTGCTGAAAATTTAAAAATTTAACCAAGTCTAAAAAACAACCTCAAACGATGCATTCAACTTTATAACTGTACGATAAAATTGTTGTATATTTTTCGAGTTGGAAACTTCTCCATTGAATTTGAAGAGGATACCAAATTTGCGACACCGCGAAGAAAAAGAAAAGGAACAATTATCTGCGCTTTACTGTTTTCTGTGCTGATTTCTGTGCTGTTTTCTGTGCTGCACGCTCAGCCTTAACTCTTGGTGCCTTCTTTGAATTTTGTTCTTTATGTGATCTAGCTTTATCAAAGATCGATGCCTTTTCCGGAGAATATGTTATCATTTTCTTTCTATTTGCATCATCATTCGCCTTTTTAGATTTCTTTTTGGTTTCAGTTTATTCTTTGCCTAAAATCTTTCTCAATATGCCCATTTTCTAAACCTCCTTTGCTTTCTTATACATACCTATTTCCATTAATTAGCTTATTTTCTAAGAGCGTGTTTTAAAATTCATTCTCATAAAGGTTTTCATTTGTATTCGGTTAAAATATGAGGTTGTGGTGCAAAAATTTTCGTCTCGTACTTTAAGGATATAATAATTACTTTTTTGTGCCAAATTTTTTGGTGAGATTTTGTTTAACTTTCCAAAATGTGAAGAATTTGATTAATTTTGTAAAATAGCCAGATTTTTTGCACCAGAACCGAATACTGCAATGGATAAAGGTCCGCAATTTGATTGGGACCAATTAAAAATCGGAGTTAACTCAAGAAATAATGATATTAGCAGTCCCTTGAAGATCTATTACTTCATAGGATTCCACTGCTCCTTTAACAAGGCCTTCTCCACCAATAGTTGTTTTACTAGTTGTTCGGATCGCTATAGTCTTAAATTCTTGTGCTGAATTATCAAGATTAATGTCAGGCACTAACAAAGTCAGTGTTATAGTATGAGAATCCGAAACACTTTGTAAGGTCACTGTCACTATCGTACCTATTTCCGTTTTTTGTGTTCGGATTTCATCTCCTGTAAAACTGCGCATACCTTTTGAATCCTCATAGCTGAAAAGAGGTTTACCTGTGATGCTAGTTGTCGAATAGCTTATATGTACATCTTTATGCTTTTTTCCAGTTCCATTTAGAACAAATTGGTTTGGTTCATTGATTTTGCTGTCAGAAGTCATATTCTGTCCTTTAATCTTTTTTGAAAGGTTGTTTGATGAGATAATATTGTTACAATTAAATGCCGTACCAATTAAATTAGTTATAACATACGATTCAGCTTGCCCAATACGAGCCGAAGAAGGGAGGGAAGCAGCTTTGTAAGAAGTTGTAATACCGATTGTATGAAACGACGCTGAGGTATTTTTCTTATTTAATAAATTAACTTTTGGAAGTAAAAAGGTAAATAATGGCTGAGGTGGAGCACCTGGTATAGGTTTTAAAGTGCCCAGAGTGATACTAACCAAAGTACCGAGTTCTGGTATGTCGACGCAATGTATTTCTTTATTGGTAAAATGAAATGTCCCAAATTTTTTATTATTATATACAAGATTTGACACTGCACCTGGACCCATAGGTGTATACATCACGCTGATACAATTGCCACTCAAGTGATATTGATATGGATTAATGAATTTTATTTCTGTCGTTTGGCATGATGGAGCCAAAGAAGATGCACCTGCTGACGCAGCTGTTAGTGATACTACAAATAAGACAACCAGCAAAATAGCCAGTGTTCTTTTTTCTCTGCTCATAAAAATTCATCCCTTGTCAACTACTTTCAGTGTTTTTGTCACTTGTAATTCACTTTCAATCACTAATAAATAAAAATGTTGTGATGTAAAACTGTGAATGTATTATGAAAAAACATCGGTTTTGATAATTAATTATAGTTATATACTATTAGAAAGTATATTTCTTCATGAACTGCCCCAGATGCAATAGTTCCAGTCACAAAAAGAACGGTATAGTTGGCGGGCGTCAACGGTACAAATGCCATGATTGTGGATATAACTATACAGTAGAGCTAAAATCAACTGCTTTTTCCGCCTCTGTCAAAAAACAGGCTTTACAACTTTACCTTGAAGGATTGGGCTTTCGTTCAATAGGAAGAGTTTTAGGGGTGAGTCATGTTTCTGTCCAAAGATGGATAAAGAAATTTGGTCAGGAGTTAGAGGCTCTAAAAAGCGAAAATGAGATATCTATTGTTGAACTGGATGAGATGCACACTTACATCGGTAACAAAAAAAATATTGCTGGATCTGGATTGCTGTTGATAGAGTTGGAAAAAAGTTCATCAACTGCTCTTTTGGCAGCAGAGGAACGGAAACTGGAAAACTACTCTGGGAAAAAGTGAAGAAAAAAGAGATTGGAGAAGTGATGACAGATCACTGGAGAGCATATGCAGAGGTTCTTCCAGAAAAGAGTCATACTCAATCCAAAGCAGAAACGTATACTGTTGAAGGAGATATAACAGCATATTGAAGCATTTTCTAGCAAGATTGAGAAGAAAGACAAAGTGTTATACAAAAAGTCTTGAAATACTAAAGTACTCGGTTATTCTATTGATGAAATACAGAAATAAAGAGTTAACTATGTTTAGTTAACAATGCCTCCTTTTACTTTAATGTAAGTTTCATCAGCTCTCCACAAATCGTGTGTTGGTCTTAAATGTTTTCTGATCTTCGTTTCTATTTAAGGGGAATATTGATTCATCCATCTCATTATTGTACTGTGATCAACTTGAATTCTTCTTTCTATCATCATTTCCTTTAAATTTCTGTAGCTCAATGGTATCTTAAGTACTCATCTTACGTTCAATAAGATAACTTCACCTACAAAGTGTTTTCATTTAAAGGAATTAAATAGCATATTACTGCTTTTTATTTCCTTTTTATTTTAGTATATCCCTAGCAGATATTTTTTGCGACGGACTCCTATATATCAATAATATATTTCAATGCATGTATATATATAACATGAGCTCTATATATAAGTATTAAAAGATATACTGTTATAGTATTTTCTATTTTTAGAGTGATTAAGCTACTGAAAAATAACATGAGGAATATTTATGGAGTTTATAGATTCTTCGATAACATTTAAGCAAAAAAATTTAGTAATAAAGTCTCTTAATTATATGGAGAGGCATAAAAAAATTAGTCAGTGTTGCAAAGAACATTGCAAAAAGAGCTGGACTGACTTATCCTTTGATGAGGCAAATAACTTAATCCAGATGCTTGACAAGATGGCTTGGAGGTAACTATTCTGATTGGTGCAAAAAATCTGATTTTGTAACAAAGCCAGATTTTTTGCACAACGGAAAAAGGACTAATAGGATGCAAAACAAACAGTGATATCATGTTACCTGAAAAAATGGCTCGGCAAATGTACGCGAAGAATCGTGAAAAGATAATTCAACATGCACGAAACGCACGGCGTGGATACTTTATTGTGAATTTTTATAATAATTATGATGTGAAAATAAGCTCTGAGAAAGATGATAAATCAGAGTTCAGCTTTCTCATACCTAGCGCGCTTGAATTTCTAGATGTTAAGTTTAACAAAGCATTGACTGATTATCTTACTTATGGTAAAAATTATTAATAAGCCTTTGACTCAGGCGAAATAAGGAAGAATGGACACAACGTCTAAGAGGAAACTATAGTCACAAAAAGGTAGTGTATCAATTTTTCTGTAAATTTACCCTACGGTTTATGCATAGGTTTTGTGGTTCCATTGCAAAAAAAATAGTTCTGCAATTTGACACTATAATTTTCACCTTTTTCATATCAGTTTCTCCTGTATAAAAATGATTAACTTTCCGAATTGTGATGGTTTTTACTGATTTTGTGAATAAGCCATATTTTTTGCAACGGAACCCGGAGTTCAAAATAAGGTTCAGTATAAAGCATGGCTGACCTGGAAAAGGTTATAACATGCTTGTGCAACGAATTGATTGAACCTAAACAGGAGCAGAAGAAAAAAATTCAGAATTTCTGGAGATCAATTTAGAAGTAGATGGTAGAGTTTTGAGTCCCTATTCTCAAATCCCTACCTGCGATCCAACCCAAAGATTAAGAAGAAACCCTATTACTCTTAATCTATACATTTATAATAGCACGGTTATATATATCATCATTGATATCAAAAATTGTTTCTAATTTA
Organism: uncultured Methanosarcinaceae archaeon; assembly: GCA_963727895.1. GTDB lineage: Archaea > Halobacteriota > Methanosarcinia > Methanosarcinales > Methanosarcinaceae > Methanosarcina. Next base: position 172,886 of record CAVSHT010000004.1, read on the forward strand.
AAATTGCAATATAATTAAATAATTATATTACATAACATATTTTAATGGTGTAAAAATAAAATGCATTAAATTATATTTCGTTTAAAAACAATTTATTAGATAACTTATTTAATATAATTTATAATATTGCTATGTGCTGGAGTTGGGAAATCGAGATGGGGTATCACCAAAGTAAAAGAATCTCCTTGAGGTTGCTGATCTTTCTTCGAACCTTTGCTTGGGGGAGCATAACTTCGGGAGACTGTATTGGGGGATACAGTAGCTACAGCACTTCTGGGCTTCTTCTTGCATTACATCTTTAATTTGACATAAGTTGTCAATTTATATAGTGATTCCTTACAAAAACACTTTCTGTCGGCATAGAATTTTTTGGAAAAATGAAACTATCAAAAATCAAAGAATGTAGTCTATAAATTACAGTTGTAACAAAATATAACCATGTGGCTGATTTATTCATCATAATATTTATGTTTCTGTCAAATTAGGGTTTCATATTCAAGACTCTGTATCAAATTTAAAAATGAAAATTCAAGGATTTTATTCATGAAATATCTGAAAATATGTCCAAAATGAAATGCTAACCTGAAATTGCATTCAGATGGTGAGACTCAGTGTGATATTTGCAGTTACTGGACAAAAGTAGGTACAACAAAACTTGATCCAATTATTTTACGGATGAGGAGTTTGCATGAAGAATACCTAGATTTTTGATATCTTCTGGTCGTCATTGATTTTGTGAATGTTCACCACGGACTTTTTTTAACTGGTAAATACTGGATCTACTCAGCCCTGTCTTTTTTGTGATCTCAGTTTGTAGCATATCTCTATCAACATATAGCATGAAAAGTTTAAGTTTTTTAATAGATTTCAAATCCAATCCGGTTTCTTCAATCTTCGTACCGTTCAAAACCTCTCGATAAGCATCGGCTACGCTCATCACCTTAAAATTCCCCACTCAGTAAGTCTCTTTTCAATATCTTTCATTTCATAATCTGTAAAACTTAAACTCTGATAGTGCCTTAATGACGTTACTGGGTCGTGTCCCTGTCTACTGTAAATCTCAATTTCCGGTATTCCAGCTTTAAGCATCCATGACTCTATTGTTTTCCTGGGAGTCTTCGGGCCGACTTTCGGGCTTATATCTGCTTTCTCAGACCACCTGCTAAGGTTATCCCACCAACTTGTACGATCTGGAGGTCTTCTACCTTCCTGAAATGCCTTAATTAGATATGGAAAAGTAGTGGGAAGTTTGTCAATAGTGCGCTTTGGTGCTTTCTGTTTAACCTTCTTCTGAGCTTCCTTTGGGAGTATAATTTGATTCCTGCTCTCAATGTACCATGATGGATTATAATATAATCTTTGTAATTCGACATAGCGAAGTCCCGTAATTGTGTTAAGTTCAAAAATAAGCTTAAACTTTGCAGGTATCGCCTTAACAAATCGATCATACTCTTCGACAGTTAACACTTTTAGTGCCGTCTGCTGTTATTAATCCATTTTCTATAAAAATCCCTTCAAAAAATAGTATACCAACGTTCTATAAATACGTTGGTTTTTATACTTTGTTTTCTAACCCAGTATTAAAAAGATATTTAATTTTTACTCGTTGCTGCCATTTTTGCTCTGGCACCATAATCAGAAATACGAACTTTCGAAGTTAAAAACGTTCATATATCAAAAAAGTACAAAGTACGTATACTTTCTTCTTTGGGTACTGTGTTGATGAGGTTTAATCTCTTTATAGAGATCACCAAATGCCGAAAATTTATCCAAGACCCCATAGACTACATGTACTCTACTCTTCGAATAGGGCTAAGTTCCAACTGCGAATAAAATCTACTAAAGATCTATAACACCTAATGGCGATTATATATATGAACATTGAGCAGAAAAAAATAATAGAAAAATCGATTTTATTTAGTGTCATATTTATTGTCTCAACTATATTTATATACTACATTTTTTTTTGCACAATTTGTGCCAACTTCTTATTCTCATACAGTGGAATATGCAAATGGAACAAATGGAACAAATGTAACAACGTATGTTGACTCCGCAACAGATTTATATGAAAATATTTTTGTCCTGGTTTCAGGCATCATCGGTTGTGCTTTAGGAATTATATCTACTAGAATAATTAAATGACTGATTGTACTAAACTCCCAATTGACTTAAGTGATCTATAACTGTCATAGTCTTTTTTTCAAAAAGACTTATATTTTCCATTTAGTAACACCGGTTCCGTTGCAAAAAATCTCAGAATAAGCATGTAAATCCATAATCAATAACCAAAAGTACAAATATTCAAAAAGATGTGTCAATATTATAGAACTATTCCAAATAATTGATTAATATATTTAGCTTCATTAAAGCCAGAGTAATTTAGGTTTTTGATTTGTCCTTTTTTAATCATATTCATAGCTTCAATTCCTTTTAAAGTCTTAATAGCTGTGTTAAAAGACTGAAATCCTAACATTGGATTAACTATTCGTTTAATGGATCTATGATCTTGTTCTATAATGTTATTCAAATACTTGATTTGTCGAATGCCTACGTTTATAGGTAGTATTTTATCATTTTTCAGTTTATCTATAGCAGGTGGATAAGCTGGATTTTTATCAACTGTGATTACTCTTGGAATTTGATTATGATTAGAATTCAAAGCTTTCTTAAAGAAACGTTTTGCTGCTTTTTGATCTCGTTTTGCACTTAACATGAAATCAATTGTATCTCCATTTGAGTCAACTGCTCGGTAAAAATATTTCCATTTACCTTTAACTCTGATGTAAGTTTCATCAACTCTCCAAGAGTCGTTTGTTGGTCTTAAATGCCTTCTTACCTTCTTTTCGATTTCAGGAGAGTATTGATGTACCCATCTCATAATATGGTTGTATGGTTGACTATTACTCCCCTTTCTGCCATCATTTCCTCTAAATTTCTATAACTTACTGGATATTTTAGGTACCATCTGACGTTTAATAAAATGATTTCTCCTTCGTAATGTTTCCACTTAAAGGAATTAGATAGCATATTATCGTTCTATTGATTTTCTCCTTATTCAATTGAATCCTTATTATGATTTTTTGCAACAGAACCAAACAATATCTCTCCAGATATATGCGGTTTTTAACTTTTCAGAAAAACTCTCAATAGATAGAACATGCTCCTGTAAATATAAATATTATACTATAATTATAATACTCACCGAATAACATAGAGATATTTCCAAATTAGAAATAGAAATGGGGGATGGGAACATATGACAAAAAAGAGTATTTTATACTTAGTATCCTTTACTTCAGCAATCCTTGTTTGTTTTTTAATCATCGGCTCATCGGCTACCCTGGCAACTAACGAACAAAATGTATCACATAAAGATTCATCAAACAATAGTAAATTTCCGTATCCGCGTGGTACAGTCCCACCATATGGATATATGGGATGCGAAGCAGATAACACATGCATATCAGGTAACGCAAAGCTTGTTCACTTTGGATGGACAGCTTCTATAACTCCACAAGAATTTGTTGATAATGTTACAAAAGCCAAAAAGTTGGGGGTTTCAAATTATCTAATCGTTCCCGGTGGTCCAGAAATGAGTAGCGAAAATTTCTGGAAAGAAGTCAAAGAGCTGGGAGTTACTGATAAAGATTTCTTTGGGGTTTATTTCCCTGACGAACCAACCGATCCTGCTAAAATCATTGCCATGCATGAAGCTATGAAAAAATATTTCCCCAATACTGTTGCTGGCGATTATTTAGGTGATATGGCAAGTAATGGAAGTACAAAATTTATTCCAGGCCTGGATATTGCCTTTTTTACCGGATATACGATATTTCATGACCGTCCACACGCCTGGACTTATGGCAACCTTATTACTAATGAACCTGCCTGGAAAAAAGCAGGAAAAACAGTGTACTTAACAACAGAAACATTTGGGAATGCCTGCAAAATAAATTCATCCAATCCAGACTTAAATACTTCACAAAAAGTGAGTGATCGACAGACAAGTCAGATCGTTATGGGTATTTTGGGAGGGGCTCAGGGTGTTTTCTCATATGCAAATAAATATGCAAAAGATACTCCTTGCGATACTGGATGGGCTAGCTTCAGGCCAAGATATGAACAGGTCTGGCCCTGGATAATAAACGGAAACAGGACACTTCTGACAACAAAAGTAACCAGCGGCAGAACAAACATAAATTCAGATCCTGGTGGCACAATTTCTGCAGTTACAGCTTACATCTTTACCGATGCAGACGGTAGGAAATTAGTTGCATCATCCAGTATGCTCGATTTTATTGAAGCAAATGGTGTGGTGAATAAGGCAACAATTACCGGCGTGCCAAACGGAATATATGATGTCTTATGGGAAAACAGAACCGTGAATATTACCGATGGGGCAATTAAAGACACCTGGAAACCATATAAGTATCATTTTTACCAGTTAAAAGTAAATGATACTGGTAAAGAGTAAACTCTTAATGTTACCAAAGATCCTTTTCAGATCTCCTTGAGATTTACCAGTTCTTTCGTAGGGAGTTGCAGATATGTCCCTGCCAACTTTCAGTATAATTTTTGAAAGCTAAACATTTATTAACACTTGAGGATGTAATGATTACTACAGGTAAAATCAGGAGGTTATTAAATTGAATGCAGAACAGTACATTGAGAAACAAGAACACAACCAAAAGAGCGATGAAGAAGAAGTTGAACGAATAAAGGCAGAACTCGAGATGGCCACAGAGAGAATTGCATACTTTGAAAATATAATAAATTCCGCAGCTGAATTAAGGAAATTAGCAGAAGTTAAGATTCTCGAGACGGAATCTAAAAAACTGGATACAATCACCAATAAATTGTCTTCACAAATTCAAAGTATTGGCGAACTGGTAAGAAAAGCAGAAAGCCGACGAGAAGAAGCGGTGAACAAACTGCTTGATGCAGAAGTCAGATTGATAATGGTAGAAAATAAGATATTACATGCAAAAGTTGCAAATTTTTGAAGATAGATTTACCGCATGTATTGTTTAAAAATACATTAATGGCAAATTTTTAGAGTTCATCAGAAACAACGAACTAAACTAAAAACACAGATAATAAACAGTAATTTAAAACATATTTCCTCCTATATATGTAAATCAGGCATAGAGTATGTTCTTGGCTAACTTGAAGGCTTTGTAGAAAACCTATCTAAATCAATTCCAGGAAACTGGAAAAGAAACAAGTAAAAATGTATCAGGCATTTGTTTTAAATTAATAAAAGGTTTTAGTTCAGAGGATTCCTACAGAGCCGAAATTTCCATAAATAACCTTACAAAAGGAACGCTTTTTGACTTTATAATAAAACCAAATTTTGTTTTATCATAATAAAACAACAGTTTCAAGAATTCACATGTATCAGTTTGACTTAACTTTTACTTATCAAACTTTGCTTAAATTTAGAAGAGTGTAGTTTGCCTGTATATTTTTTCTCTGTCAAAGTGTTTTTCGTGAGAATAATTTAGGCATTGATACTTAAACATAGTTATATACTATTAGAAAGTATATTTCTTCATGAACTGCCCCAGATGCAATAGTTCCAGTCACAAAAAGAACGGTATAGTTGGTGGTCGTCAACGCCACAAATGCCATAATTGTGGATATAACTATACAGTAGAGCTAAAATCAACTGCTTTTTCCGCCTCTGTTAAAAGACAGGCTTTACAACTTTACCTTGAAGGATTAGGCTTTCGTTCAATAGGAAGAGTTTTAGGGGTGAGTCATGTTTCTGTCCAAAGATGGATCAAGAAATTTGGTCAGGAGTTAGAGGACCTAAAAAGTGAAAATGAGATATCTATTGTTGAAATGGATGAGATGCACACTTACATCGGTAACAAAAAAAATATTGCTGGATCTGGATTGCTGTTGATAGAGATGGGAAAAAGTTCATCAACTGCTCTTTTGGTAGCAGAGGAACGGAAACTGGAAAACTACTCAGGGAAAAAGTGAAGAAAAAAGAGATTGGAGAAGTGATGACCGATCACTGGAGAGCATATGCAGAGTTTATTCCAGAAAAGATCCATACTCAATCCAAAGCAGAAACGTATACTGTTGAAGGATATAACAGCATATTGAGGCACTTTTTGGCAAGGTTGAGAAGAAAGACAAAGTGTTATACGAAGAGTCTTGAAATGCTAAAGTACTCGGTAATTCCATTGATGAAATAAAGAAATAAAGAACTAGATATAGTTAAGTAACAATACCGAAATTCTAATACCAAACAATCAAATAAAGATAATTTATGATGAAGTTATATATAAAATAACTCTCAGAACGCTGCATGAGCTTTTTGAATCTGATCTGGCAAGCGCGATTGATACCATTTCTTTCAATGGCTGGGTAAAATCAATAAATAAAGCGACAGGTAAAGAAGAAAACAACTGCATTTTAAGCATACAAGCAAAGAAAGAAGAATTCATAGACATAGACTTATCAAACGTTGATCCCAAGACCTGCTTTAAGAGCTTAAAGGGAGTTGCAAGTAGCAAATTAAGTACTCTAACACCGATTCAGCCGATTTTACAAATTAGCAGAGAGGACAAACGATTTGTAGATAGCTATGAAGTCGAGGATAAAATTGATAATTCAACTAATCTCGCTGCAATGGACTGGGAAGAATTTGAGCACTTGATTAGGGAACTATTTGAAAGAGAATTCAAAGTCAATGGTGGAGAAGTAAAAGTAACGCAAGCCAGTAGGGATGGCAGTGTAGATGCTATAGCTTTCGACCCTGACCCTATTAGAGGCGGAAAAATAGTAATTCAAGCAAAGAGATACACAAATCCAGTTGGAGTTTCAGCAGTAAGAGACTTATACGGAACTATTTTAAATGAAGGCGCAACAAAAGGAATACTGGTAACTACTTCAGATTATGGGTCCGATTCATACGATTTCGCAAAGGGTAAACCATTAACACTATTGAAAGGTTCAAACCTATTATACCTTCTTGAAAAACATGGAACCCATGCAAAAATTGACTTGCGAGAAGCAAAAAGAATATTGAAAGAAAATAGTGAGTAGTCACCAGATATTCTTGATAGATAACATATTCTTTACTTTTTACCCTCATATAATTGAATTTGATACTATGCTGTGTTTCCTTTATGTGAAGCTTTGCCTCTAATCTAGAACATGAGCTTTCAAATGCTTTTTCCCATTGAGGTTGCTGCTTATTAATTACGTCCTTTTCTATGCCTATTGTCTCCCTTTAATTAAAATTTATTTAATCCTGTTGTATCCAACTGATTGTTTTTTTTAGAGAAATTTATATTACTTAGAACATCTCTCATAAATAAGCAATTTTTGCATTAAGATGTGATAGTATGGAGAGTTTGTCTACAGGGATAGAAGGGTTGGATACGTTAATGGATGGAGGTTTCCCTAAAGGAAAAAGTATTCTGGTCACAGGTCCTCCAGGTGCCGGGAAAACTATTCTTGGGATTCATTTTCTTCACAGAAGCTGCGAAAGAGGAAAAAAGTGCATACTTATCCTTACAAGAGAACTTACGGAAGATATTCTCAGTCAATCCAGAAATCTCAATCTTGACCTCAAACCTTTTCTGGCAAATGGACAGCTCAGTATTAAAAATATCTTTGAAGACAAAATAAATAAAATCAAAAGCGCTTCCAAATTTCGGAAAGGACTCTGCGCTGTGGATACAGATATAATAGAATACCTCAGTTCCATATCTTCTGAAGTAGATTTAATGGTTATCGACAATATCGGAGTAATGGCTATAAATCACGATATAAGAGAATTTGCGGTTCTGTTGCAAAAAATCATAATAAGGATTCAATTGAATAAGGAGAAAATCAATAGAACGATAATATGCTATCTAATTCCTTTAAGTGGAAACATTACGAAGGAGAAATCATTTTATTAAACGTCAGATGGTACCTAAAATATCCAGTAAGTTATAGAAATTTAGAGAAAATGATGGCAGAGAGGGGAGTAGAAGTTGATCACAGTACTATCATGAGATGGGTACATCAATACTCTCCTGAAATCGAAAAGAAGGTAAGAAGGCATTTAAGACCAACAAACGACTCTTGGAGAGTTGATGAAACTTACATCAGAGTTAAAGGTAAATGGAAATATTTTTACCGAGCAGTTGACTCAAATGGAGATACAATTGATTTCATGTTAAGTGCAAAACGAGATCAAAAAGCAGCAAAACGTTTCTTTAAGAAAGCTTTGAATTCTAATCATAATCAAATTCCAAGAGTAATCACAGTTGATAAAAATCCAGCTTATCCACCTGCTATAGATAAACTGAAAAATGATAAAATACTACCTATAAACGTAGGCATTCGACAAATCAAGTATTTGAATAACATTATAGAACAAGATCATAGATCCATTAAACGAATAGTTAATCCAATGTTAGGATTTCAGTCTTTTAACACAGCTATTAAGACTTTAAAAGGAATTGAAGCTATGAATATGATTAAAAAAGGACAAATCAAAAACCTAAATTACTCTGGCTTTAATGAAGCTAAATATATTAATCAATTATTTGGAATAGTTCTATAATATTGACACATCTTTTTGAATATTTGTACTTTTGGTTATTGATTATGGATTTACATGCTTATTCTGAGATTTTTTGCAACGGAACCGAAAGGTCAGTACGGTTTATAGGAAAAGGTTTGCTATTGAATCTTCCTACAGGATGAGGAATATAGTTAAGCCAAAGACCTCATCAAAAAACGCTATTATCAGGTATTTTTATGCAATGATATCTTTTCTCCTAAAAAATACATGGTTATACATTCAGAAAAAACATTTTACAATCGTCAAGAGAGGACCACAGGTGATAGATGAGGATAAATTCAGATTTGAAGTATTTATACTTCTGATTGAGGAATGGCTCAGACAGAAGTTAAGAGTAAGGACAATAGTAAGGTGTTTGAGATAAGTGGAGGAAAAGGAAAAGTGGAGGAAAGATTTTAGCGAACTACTGAACTTCGTCATTTCACCGTATTTTTGAACTATTTCTCCGTCTAATTCTTCCATGAAATTCGGGTTTTGTGATATGAAATATCTGAAATCTTCAGCAACAATCAAATCATTATAAAAGTTACAAATTTTTATCGACAGATTGTAATCCAATTTGGGTAGATCATGTTGGTATATAAAATATAAACCAGTTTTTATGTTGTAAAATGGATAAGGAGGGTAATGCGGTGTTGGAGTGTTCCCGATATTTTCCTTACAAAATGTTGTAGATTTTTCCTCGGTGTAAAGTTTATAAGCAGTGAAAAAATATGGAGAATTCTGTATAGTTTTAATGTCTAGCTTAAAAGCTTTGGCAACATTTTTTGTTTCGTTTTTTAATTGGGTTTTAATCGCATTTTGTGAACCAAGATACGACCAATACCCTCCCACACACGCTCCTATTAATACAAGAATTGCGAGTATGAAATCTGTAAAAGAAAATTCTGACATAAAAATATTAAAGTTATTGTATATTTAAAAAACTACTGATATTTATTAGAAGACAAGTTAAAGAGAATAACAACAACATTTAAGTAAAGATATTATAAACAGATCTTTTGGAGATCTAAACGTTTCATGGTAAGAATAACGCAATAACGCCCAAATGGTGAACAACATCAAGACCAAATAAGCAACTAAAGATTAGAGTACTTATTGAGCTTATTACGAATGTATTGTAATTAGCTACAAAAAGTGCAACAAAAAAGCCTATGATTTAAATTATTCTAATATCTCCATTCTTTTTTACAAACAATTTAAACTCATCCGCAATAGGAACTGGATCTATTTTTTTAGTATTGATGTTGGGATATAAAACTCTAACTTTCTCAACGAGCCACCGAAAATACACAATGTTTTGAGATATATTTAAAACCCCGACAACTACACAATACCCCCAGGATAATTTTTATATAATAGTAATGGGTAATAAGAATCCGGTTGCTTATGAGAAAATACTAAAAGCCTCATTTCACACACCAGATTCAAAAGGATTATTATGAAGGATAAGTTTCATCCCCTTCTTCTTGTCCGTTTATAATCGTTTTCTCGTAAGCAACTATCCTTTCCATATTTTTATAAATCTAAAATTCAGGTATTCCTTATTATAGTCCTGATTGTAAGAAATTCACTTAAATCTCTTAACTGCCCTGTTCTCTCATATATCTGTGTAAATTTTCCATATAATCTGCTTTTTTTTCAACTTGAATTCAATATAAGACCGAAGAATAAGACCTATTATTTAAATATCGACAGCTCTATTTAGTATCAAGATGATCGAGGACGCACTGAGGGTTTTTAAGGAACTTGACTCTAAAGATTTTAGAATTCTTACTGGCATTGAAACCGGTATGAAACATTTTGAATGGGTTCCAATAGACGAACTAAACAAGTATACTCGACTGCCTATTGAAAAATTAGAATATAAGCTAAAAAAGCTTGTCCGGAATAAGCTTGTGGTAAGGAATACTCAGCCTTATGAAGGTTTTCAGATTTACTTTGAAGGATACGATGCCCTTGCTCTCAATGCCTTTGTCAAGCGTAAGAGTATCAGTGCAATAGGAGATGAAATTGGAGTAGGAAAAGAATCAGTTGTTTACGAAGCGATATTGCCACCTGAGCTCGCAATTGGAGAACCTGTCCCTGTTGTAATCAAGCTCCATAGAGAAGGAAGAACAAGCTTCAAGCAAATAAAACGAGTACGTGAACATCTTGGGGAAAGGGAACACTTTTCATGGATCTACGCAGCCAGACTTGCTGCCCAGCGAGAGTACGACATAATGACTACTCTGTATCCTAAAGTCTCTATCCCGAAACCTTTTGACCATAACAGGCATGCAATAGTTATGGAACTTGCAAAAGGCAGCCTTCTCTCAAAAACAAAACTTACTGATCCAGCATGGTATCTTGATGAAATACTTAAACAGGTGAAAATTACTTATTCATTAGGAATTATCCATGCCGATTTAAGTGAATACAACATCTTTGCTTCAGAAGACGGTGTCCAGTTAATAGACTGGCCTCAGTATATTACTCCAGAGCATCCTCATGCTGACGAAATTTTAGAACGAGATATTTCAAATGTATTGACTCATTTTTTCCGGAAATATGAAATTAAAAGAGATCTTGATGAAACTATCTCTGAAATTAAGAGTGGAATAGGCAAACAAAGTAATAAAGAAGGTTCAGAAGACAGGGATGAAGTTACTGTAGAAAAATCGGATTTTGAAGAAACTTCAGAAGAAGATTTTGAAGAAGTCTCAGTAGAAGATTTTGAAGTCGAAAAATTTGATGCAGAAAATTTAGAAGCTAAAGAATTTGAAGCAGAAGAAATTGAGCAAGAAGATCTAGAAAAACAGGATTTCAATAAAAATGACTCGAAAAAGGAGACTTCAAAAAAATAACATATTTTCTTAGTTCTTCAGGTCAAATTATAACAAATAAGAGTAAAATAATAAAAAATAAGAGTTAACCATTCGGGTATGGAATAACTTAACTGAGAGCTTTTCTTATTTTTCCCATTTTGGTGATGGTTGAGCATACAAGCTGGGAAACTTCTTCATCCATGCAGCTTTCTTGACTTCCTAATTGAAATAAATCAGACTGCATCATTTCCACAAGGAGGCGGTATGAAGGTTCAGGTTTGGTCTTAATATCAAAAGTATCATTTAGAATTTCGATGTCTTTGCGAACTTCCTCCTGACATTTCTTAGATAAGAAACGGGAAGCTACATTGAGATCCAGATATCTATATGCAAAATTAAGGTCACCTTCAAGAGAGGGGAAATATCTTGTGAGCAAGTGTTCACAGGCATTTTCTCCTAATTTTTCTCTTGCTGCTTCAAGGGCACGACCTGTACCTATGAATTCAGGAGGCAAGCCTATCGAATAGAGCGCACCAGTAAACTTGATTGCCCTTGGAAGTTGAAGGTTTTCAGCAGGGATGCTGGCTTCAAGATCATTTCCTATATCAGTGCGGCAGAGTTTGATCAGGCTTGAAATATCAGGAGCGCTTCTTGAATAGCCGCCTGTACCTTTATGCATAAGACGATCGCGTTGCTGGGGAAGAAGAGCAGCTATCTGATTTATTGTAGAAGCCAGTTGTCTGAGTGTCTGGCTGTAACTCGTCCCAAAGATCCCTATCAGGTTTATTATTTCTTCTTTTTCTTCAGCGGAAGAAAATTCAGGTATTTCAGGAAGCCTGTCTTTTGCAAGTTTTACCAGGGCTTCAGCATCTCCTTTTTTATGGCTGTACCTGAGAGCAGACTGGAGAGTAATCGTCCCGACTCCCTGATATTCCCTGAAAAAGTTTTCTGCATTTTTTAAATCAAGGTGCCCTCTGAAAGGAAGCGTTCCTGCACCGAATATGATGCCAGTTTGGGTTTCGAGTTCGGAATTTAGCTCGCAGACTCCATTTATTGCGTATTTGCATGACAGTGTGCTAGTAACATGTCCAAAGGATAGAGCAGAATCGGATTTACCCAGAAATATCCTGAATTTTTCGGGAACTGCTCCAAAGTTCTCTTCCCAGGCAAAAATCGTATTCTTTGCAAGTTCTTTTGCTTGTAGAAGGGCAGGAGCATCCTCAATAAGAGGAACTATTCGCGGTGCCTCCATTGAGAACCCGAATTCCTTTTTTGCAAGCTCACTTACGTCTACCATTGCTGCTGAGCTTCAACTATTTCCTTGACAGTGTCTGTCATTGGATGGATGAACTCGTTGATTGCCTGGACATCTGAGTATTTAAAGGCATTGTAGTTAGCCTCAGCAATTGACATCATAACCATGAGCTGCCTGAATCGATTTTCTTGAACTGCGCTAGGAGCTCTTGGAGTGAGGAAAATATCCTTTCCGGGCACAAGGTCTGTCTCTTCTATAAGTTTTGACACGATCTGGACATTTTGATGGTAAGGGGTAGCTTTGCCCTCATAATCCGGCATGTACTCGTCACAACCGAATACTGTTGCAGCCTCTATAGCTTCTTCCGGCTCTTCCTGTGTAGAAATATATTTTGATGCTGAATCTGGGTGCTGAGTACACATTATCTTTGGAAATACAGTTTTTCTGCTCATGAAATTAAATCCTCACTGCTTACAGCTTAACCTTAATCTAGCTGAGATCGTTATTGATTTTAGTTTGAAGTCCACTACTGATTTTTTTTACTTCAGCTTTCATTGAATTTATTACTAAATTTGTAATTTTTTACTCAACAGATGAGATATGAAAAATAAATGGGGAAGATAAATTAAATTAGTGTTAACCATTAATTTTAAGCAAATCAACATCGATGCATATTGTATACTATATAATAAACGTTTCCGTTTACAATAAGTTGACATTAAGATATGAAGATCACAAAGCTAGTATGACTGTTCAAAACTACTATGATTTCAGCGTTATCAGATTTAAGTAAAAATTATTCGGTAAGTAGCTTAAATTAAAATTATAAAAATAAAGTTAAAAAGTATGAGACCCGAAAAATTTGATAGAATTTTTTGCTCGATTGAAGACTATATCAAGTTTTTTCATAAAAAACAAAAATAGATTAAGGAAAGCCAGATAAATATTGGAAGGATATCATATTACAGTGAATAGGAGACTTGGAATTCTTGAATCATTTAAAACCTTTTAATTATTCTGATTTCATGGTATCCGCAGTTTCTGCATTTAAAATATCTGATTTTCTTTCTGAAAAAGTAGTTTAATACATCAATATTTCTGTATTCTTCTACTGTATGTTCTTTCCCACATTCTTCACAGGTATCCTCTGTTGAATGAATTTGCTTTTTCTCATAGTGATGATCTACAGATTGAGGTTCGATTTTTATGTATTCATACCCACAGTTTCTACAATGCCAGTATTGTGTTAGGGTTTTCGTATAGGCATCAGCTTTACTCTCTTCTTTTACAAGGGGAGGTTGAAATTCCTCAAAAACGAAATGTTTCTCGCATTTTTCGCAGTAAGAATCCGTACAATAATTCATTGTAGCCCTGTAATAACCAAACATGTAAAGAAAAACAACTTCTGATATAATTGTAAGATATTTTCCGGCTGATAAAAAAAAGTTTTCAGATTTTAGAGAGAAATAACCAGGAGCAAACATCAAAAATAGGAATAACAGCATTGATAAAAGAAGGAGTTTCGAGAACAAACTGGTCCTTTTTTGAATTTTTTCGATTCCAAGTTTATTTGCCAGGTTTGTAGCTTCTTCCCTACTTTCAGGACTATATCTTGGATTTAATCTCTGGCTCATTTCTACAATGTCATTTTCAGGGTCTATTGTGTAGCTGATACCTTTATATGAAACCTGATATGATCCTGATGGAAACCTTATGCGTTTGTCTTTTGCCAATAGATCAGCGGTCCGTTTCTGGTTAGATTAACTGTTATTAATAACTATTTTTATATAACTCCATATATAAAAAAGGTTTTTCCAATCCAGTCCACTCCTTTTTAAAAAAATTTAATTACAAACTTTTAAGAGAATACTATCATAAATGAAATCTTGTATAGTCTAGTTGCACAACACAAACCTTTTTTGAAAAGATTTGATTTTAATCTTGCTGGTAGAAACTTTAACCACAAATTTATTCGGTGATATCATGCGATGAAACAATTGAAACTCAAAACTGGCGTTCAAGAAGACTAAAAAATCTAAAGTTAAATGAAATCAAAACTAAGAGTCAAAAACTGCTGTCTAATATAAAAGTTATTTAAAAATTAAAGAAGCCAAGGTCCGGATTTGAACCAGGACTGAATCGCTCTGCTGGCGATTGCGTGACCGCTTCGCCACCTTGGCATTTTGTATAATCTAATACAGTAAATGAGTATATAAATTTTTAGATTTAAAGGATATTTTCATTCACACAACCAGTTAATTATAATATAATTTTAGAATTTGAGTTGTTATTAAAACGCTTAATTGTGTCAAGAAGTAGGCTTTTGAATAAGAACACTTGTTTTTAATTCATGAAGAGGACTAGTCAATAGAGAAATATTGTTCCTCTTTCTCGTTAAAAATAAAGTAAAAGTTAATTTATTATTAGATTATAGTGGGGTCAATTTAATAAGTTGGAAGAGTGGAGGCTTTTGTTTCAAAAACATACTAAATAAATTAATATACTATGGCATGGTAAGTTTACATGTAAATTTATTATGTACATGTAAGACGAAGAGGATTTAATTATATAATTTTATGTGAAAATTATTAACTAATATATATTTATTACTAAAAATAAAAAGAAGGATCTGCTTATGACCCGAGTGATGATTGTAGAAGATGCTGAATTTATGCGAATAGCAATCAAGGATATTCTTTTTAGACATGGGCATGAGGTAGTTGCTGAAGTAGCTGATGAAGAAGAAGCCGTTCAAAAATATCTGGAAGTAAAGCCGGATCTCGTTTTAATGGATATAATGGTGCCGGGAAATGTGCCAGATAACATATATTGGAAAACGTTATTTAATGAGTTTCTCGTTATAGACCATAAAGCAAAAATGGCAATGTTTTCTTCTCTTGGCCATCAGATTTTGATAACGGAATCCATGAAAATAGGCTCGATGGGTTTTATAGTAAAGTCTTTTGAGTCTGATGGAATATTAGATCTGCTTAGAATAATTGCCGAGCCTAACTGAGTTTTTGAATAAACAGGAACTTAATATAAATGAATAAGACTCAATAAAACTCTCAGCAAGCTCACAATAAAAACGCAGGGTTTGGCACTTAAATATGGTTTTCTCCTAATAAATAACTATGGTTAATTATCAAAGTCGATATTTGGTCAGGAGTTAGAGAACCTAAAAAGTGAAAATGAGATATCTATTGTCGAACTGAATGAAATGCATACTTACATCGGTAACAAAAAAAATATTGTTGGATCTGGATTGCTATTGATAGAGTTGGGAAAAAGTTTATCAACTGCTTTTTTGGTAACAGAGGAACAGAAACTGGAAAACTACTCTGGGAAAAATTGAAGAAAATAAACATTGGAGAAGTGATGACCGATCACTGGAGAGCATATGCAGAGTTTCTTCCAGAAAAGATCCATACTCAATCAAAAGCAGAAAAATTTACAGTTGAAGGATATAACAGCATATTGAGGCACTTTCTGGCAAGATTGAGAAGAAAGAGACAAAGTGTTATACAAAGATATTGAAATGCTAAAGTACTCGGTTCTTCTATTGATGAAATATAGAAATAAATAACTAGATATATTTAGTTACCAATGCCAATTAATTTATTTTAAGCCAATGACCAGAAATTTTTCTGTTTATTCTTACAAAAAAGTATCTGTTAGATCATACTTCTTCTTTAAATATCATTTAATCATGTTGTGCTCATAGGAAAACTGTATTATTAAGAGTTTACAAGAATATTGACAGGTTCTTATCCCGAAAAAAATAGTTTTTGAGAAAACTTGAAATTTCATATTTTATAGAAGTTCTTTTAATTTTTTTATTTAGAAAAATAGGTTTATATATAATTTATTCAATTTTACGACTGTCTGATGGTAAATAGCCAACAGACAATAAAAACAAAATGGACTTACGCAATCGTGCTGGAAATTAGTAGAATAAAGTTTTCGAGCCGCTTAAGTCATAGTCATGAAAGACTTATCCGTGTTTTTTCTTGTACCTCATATGCGCTCGTCCTTAGGAGCATTTTATATGAAAAAATATTTCTTGCTTATGGTGGTTTTACTAGTATTAGGTATACTATTAATGCCTACAACTCTAGCAGAAGGCAATGTAAAAGTTAATGACTTCTCTTCTAATGTTACAAATGGAACTGTTACATTATATACCAGATTTACTGGCAACGTTTCTGGAAATATTACTAATTGGAAGTTTATATTTACAAATTTAGTAACAGGAAATACTACTTACAGTGGTGGAAACGATAATGTAAACATAACAACTCACCACAATATTAAAAGACCTGGTGTTTATAATGTTACATTGCTGGCATGGGGACCCGATGGAAATGACTCACTTACAAAGGTAGCCTATGTAACTGCCAATATGAATAACTCAAGCACACCAGTTGCAGATTTCAATGTGTCTTCCACTTTGGGAAATGCACCATTAAACGTATCATTTACTGATAATAGTAGAAATGCAACTTCCTGGTACTGGAATTTCGGAGATGGAAATAATTCGACCGAAGAAAATCCAACTCATAACTACACTGCAGACGGGAACCATACTGTTATCCTGGCAGTAAACAATACAAATGGTTGGAGTGCAAAAACTCAAAACATAACTGTACAAAATGGACTCCCTGTAGTTGATTTTAGTGCAGATAATTCCACTGGCTCTGTACAATTTACAGATTTATCTCAAAATGCAACCTCATGGTCCTGGGACTTCGGAGATGGAGAAATCTCAACTGATGAGAGTCCATTACATACTTATTCCGCAGCTGGAAACTATACAGTAACACTTACAGCAAGCAATGAAAATGGGTCTGTCTCAAAAGCTAGTACAGTATATTTAACAGACGACGACATTGATAATGAAGATGACTAAAAGTAACAAAGTAGCGCATGAAAATATTGCTATTAATGACAATGCACCTGCCAGATAACGGAAAAAGGATACGAATTTCCTTCAGTTCTTATTGATGACAGGACAATGAGCATTGACATAGAACTCTTTGAACATTCAAAATATCTGGTAAGGCATATAAGATGTCAGACCAGAAGAATTATCTTTTTTATACCGTTTCAACTTTCGAGAATCTTTACGCGAGATTATTTTTTAACCTTATTTTCTGTCAAAAAAGATATTCTTCCCGGTTACACTCAACGGAATTCCAAAAACAACATCTGCATCCAGCAAGCCTGAAACTCTAGCTGCTGCGCCAATTGAGTACATTACTCTGTTGTCAATGCAGAAATCCTTGGCTTTTGCAACGGCTGCACCTATAGCGATTCCCAGGTCTACATATTTGAGCATGCAGTTTGGACCCTTAAAATCTACATCTACTTTCTGCTGGTTCAGCATCTCAGCACAGGTTTCAAAACCGCAGGCTCCACAGTTCAAACCTGCAGCTCCACTGGATTTGACACCAATGAGGACAACAGCTCCTGCATTTCGAAGATTTGCAGCGTCCCTTTTCAGAAAAGCAAAGCTTGAACCCTTTTTATCTGCTAACTTTTCCATACATGAGGCAAGAGCTTCAATGTCTTCTTTTTCAACAAGGGCAGTTATTATATCATCTACTCCTTTGGCTTTTGGTGCAGTCCGTGCAGCCAGAAGTATGCTCTTTGCAAGTGTATCAAGAACTTCGGATTCAGGATTGAGAATCATGCTCAGGTATTGGAATTGTCTGGGTTTAAGTATTTCGCAACTTTTGAAAATGGCTGGGTTAGAACTTTTAAAAAAGCTCATAATCTCTTAAAACCTAAAAGATTCCCCGTTTGCGGGCGCATATGCATCCACGCCGATTTCTTCCGAAATCCACTCTGCAAAGCTTTCGGTTTTGTCTCCATGCATTACAAAAACTCTTTCAGTACCTTTCTTGCAGAAATCCTTTACAACCTTTTTGAGCTCGCTATCTCCGCTGTGGGCGGAAAAATCATACTGCTCTACTCTGGGCTTGAGCGTAAGAATATCTCCTCTGGTCTCAATAAGTCCGTGCTCAAGAGCCAGCCTGCCGTTTGTGCCTTCAACCTGGTAGCCTGTAAGCAGGACTTTTGATTTGGGATCTTTGTAAAGCCGGCTCAAGATAATAAAGTACAGGTCCACCATTCAGCATTCCGGCTGTAGTAACAATAACTGACGGTTCTTTAAGGACTGAATCCCGATGCTGGTCTTTTACGGAAACCGCACGTCCAAAAGCCCTATCAAGAAGCTCAGGATTTTTAAGATATTCAGGATATTTTTTAAGGATCTTGTACACATCTCTGCCCATGCCGTCCACATAAGCCCTGATTCCGTGAGCATCAAGGAGCATAAGTATCTCCTGAGTCCTGCCTATTGCAAAGGCAGGGATAAGAGCAGTGCCTCCCCTATCCAGGTTTCCAGGACCGATTCGATAAACCTTTCTTCGGTTTCTTTTCGCGGGATATGGTCTTCCCCAAAATACGTGCTCTCAAGAATCAGAGTATCGGCTTCGGGAAATTCAGCAGCCCCGGGCACAAGCCTTGTTTCCTCAAGGTTGAAATCTCCGGTATAAAACAGACTTTCTCCGGATTCGGATTCAAGGAAGATACCAGAAGCTCCAGGGATGTGGCCTGCATCATAAAAGCAAATCTTGTACCCATAGCTTTTGAAAGGCTTATTATAGTCTATTTTTTGTGTTCGCCTGCAAGTTTCTGGAGGTCATCAGGATCAAAAGGAGATACGCCTGACAGTGTGCTTTCTGCAAGTTTCAGGGTATCTTTGCCGAGCAAGGTAGGTAAACTCTGCAGTCGGCGGGGTCATAAAAACATCAGGATTCTGGTACATCAGGTTGGGTACAGCCCCGCAGTGATCAAGATGCCCATGTGAAACAAGCACGACCTTCGGTTCCATGCTATTGAGAGGATATTCTGGAATATCTCCTGTTTTTATCCCGTAATCGAGCAGAACCTCCCCATTTACAAGCAAACCCGAACGTCCTACTTCCCTGCATCCGCCTTTAAAAGTAAGCTCCAGAATAAAACCTCTGTTAAAATCTATTAAATATCTTAAATATAATATTTGTTATAATATTTGTTAAATACTTCTATGGGGAATGGCAGTCAAAGATTTTTGCAAGATTCAGATATTTTTAAAATAATAAATAAATACATTTCGTAAGTTAGCATTGTTAAGCTAACAAATAACACAAAAAAGTGAGAGTGTATAAAAAATATCAGGAATAAACAGTCGTGATTAATGTTAAAACAAAGTGGCAAAAAATTTTTAGCTTTTCCGTAAAAAGGGATCTGTTATATCTTACTTTTTCTTTTAATCCTTTTTAATCATATTGAGACTCATAGGAAAACTACGTTGAGAGTTCACAGGATACTTGAAGGATTTATATCCAGAAAAAAATAGTTTTTGAGAAACTTTAAAATCTCATATTTAATATAAGTTCTTTTAAGTGTTTTGATTTGAAAAATAGGTTTATATATTATTTATTCAAATTTGTGAATGTCAAATGGTGAATAGCCGACAGACAATAAAAAATGGGACTTACGCAATTGGGCTGGAAATCAGTAGAATAAAATTTTCAAGCCGCTTAGGTCATAATTTATGAGAGACTTATTTGCGCTTTATCTTGTACCTTATGTGCGGTCGTCCAAAGGAGAATTTGATATGAAAAAATGGTTCTTGCCTACGATGGTCTTATTAGTATTAGGTATACTATTAATGCCCACAACTCTAGCAGAAGGCAATGTAAAAGTTAATGACTTTTCTTCAAATGTTACAAATGGATCTGTTACCTTATATACCAGGTTTACTGGTAATGTCACAGGGAACATTACTAATTGGAAATTTACATTTACAAATGTAGTAACAGGAAACACTACTAACAGCGGTGGAACCGACAGTGCAAACATAACAACTCACCATAATATTAAAAAACCTGGTGTTTATAATGTTACGCTGCTAGTATGGGGACCCGATGGAAATGACTCACTTACAAAAGTAGCCTATGTAACTGCCAATATGGGTAGTTCAAACACACCAGTTGCAGATTTCACTGCATCGTCTACTTCTGGAAGTGCACCATTGAATGTAACCTTCACTGATAATAGTACAAGAGCAACTGCCTGGTACTGGAAGTTTGGAGACGGAAACAGTTCAACCAAGGAGAATCCAACTCATAACTACACTACAGATGGAAAATATACTGTTATCCTGGCAGTAAAGAATGCAAATGGCTGGAGTGCAAAAACTCAGGATATAACTGTAGGAAGTGGGCTCCCAGTAGCTGATTTTAGTGCAGATAATTCCAGTGGCTCTGTACAATTTACTGACGCATCTCAAAATGCAACCTCATGGTCCTGGGACTTCGGAGACGGAGAAACTTCAACCGATGAGAATCCAGTACATACTTATTCCGCAGCAGGAAACTATACAGTAACACTTACAGCAAGCAATGAAAATGGTTATGTCTCAAAAATTAGTGAAATAAATTTAACAGAAGATAACATTGCTAATGAAGATAGTAGTAGCAGTAGCAGCAGTAGTGATAGTAGCGATAGTAGCGATAGTAGCGATAGTAGCGATAGTAGTGACAGCAGCAGCGGCAGTGGCAGTGGTACCGGTAGCGCCAGTATAGTTAGTTCTACTTCAAGTTCCGCTTCAGATTCTACTTCAAGTTCTACTTCAACAATATCTGTGAATGGAGCAGATAACGCAACAGAAGCTGTAAATGGAACAGATAACGTAACAGAAGCTGTAAATGGAACAGATAACGTAACAGAAGCTGTAAATGGAACAGATAATGTAACAGCAGCAGTGAATGAAACAGATAATGTAACACAAGCTGTAAATGAAACCGAATCTAATATTCAGGATATTAATAACGACAGTACAGCAACAAATACTGAAATGCCTGAGCAGACAGAGAGTTCAAATAATTCTACCCAAAACACTTCTGGAAGCACAAGTACACCTGGCTTTGAAATGATTTACGGAATAGCCGGACTTGTTGGAGTAGCACTCTACAGAAGAAGATAAGAAAAATCAATTGTAATTAAATATTGATTTAGTAAATCAAGTCTGACAAAAAGGTTCATTCACCTTTTTGCCAGATTTCATAGCTATTTTTTCTATTTTTCAAAAAATTTGTTTCTGAAGTTTTCTTGTTTTTTGAATTCAACATTGATAAATACAGTAAGTCCAAATAACTATTAAGATAATTTTTTGCATTTTTGCGGTTCAGAAATGCATTTCATCTGATGAATCAGAGATTTAGATTCAAACCTCTAAAAGCAGGTAAAATAAAAAACCGGTGTCATTAAGAGTTATTTTCATGCATCTCCAATTGCACCGTTACATGAAACCTGCCAGTTTTTAATTTTCTTTACGCTCATCTTTATTGTTTTTGCAAGTTCTACAGGATCAGCTTCTGCCAGAGCTTCTACACTTGTAATCCCGGCTTCTTCCAGCTTTCCTGCTGTCGCTTTTCCCACGCCTTCCAAGTCCTGAATTGATTTGGGCCTTTCTTTTTTAGGTTGTTGAGCCTGCTCTTCCTTTTGAGTTTTCTGCCATTCTATAAAATTGCAATGAGGGCATCCAAGATCCCAGGGTCGTTTTCCCGAATTGATTATGCGGATATGATGCAGTCCATGTGCTTCACAGGATTTGTCAGTAACTATAATCTGTCCGCTTCTTGGCAGAGGAAGGGAAAATGTACAGTTAGGATAATTATTACAGCCTATGAAACGGCTTCCTCTCTTGGAACGCCGGATCATAAGCTCATTTCCGCATTCAGGGCAGACACCAATTATTTTGTCTTCCCTCAGACCTGCTTGAAGAGATTCTACTATTTTGTCCCGGTTTTTATCAAGTTCCGAAAATACTTGCTTTAGTATATCCCTTGATTCTTCCAGAACGGCAATCTCTTTAATCTTGCCTTCTGCAATCAGGTCCATGTTTTCTTCCAGAAGCTGTGTCATGTCCGGCTTTGTAATAGTGGGAGAATACTTTTCAAGAGTATCCATAACTGCAAAAGAAGTGTTCGTAGGCTGAACCGGGTTTCCATGAATATAAGCCCTTGAATAGAGTTTACTGATTATTTCGTGCCTGGTTGCCTTTGTCCCAAGACCTAATTCTTCCATAATATTGATAAGTCTACCCTGCCCGTAACGTCCAGGAGGCTGGGTTTCTTTATCCAGCATCTCTTTTTTAATCACTTTCAGGATATCACCTTCATGAAGTTCGGGAAATAGCCTGTCTTCAGGCGCATTGTAAGGATAGTACCATCTCCATCCCGGTTCCACAAGCCTTGCTCCGTTTGCTCTTAATTCTTCTCCATTGATGTCAAGTCTCAAACGCATGGTTTCCCATTCGCTTGGTCCGGCAAAGGTAGCAAAAAAACGCCTGACTACAAGTTCATAAACTTTCCATTCTTCCTCTTTTAAGTCATCTTTTTTTGCGAGGGAAGCAGGATAAATAGGCGGGTGGTCGGTGGTTTCTTTTTTTCCTCGCGTAGGAATGAGTTCGGCTTTCTCAAGCAGGGCGTCTGCGTATTCTTTAAAGGGGCCTTCTTTGAAAATCTCAATCTGTGCCCTCAGGTCAAGGGTATCGGGATAAACCGTATTGTCAGTCCTGGGGTATGAAATGTAACCGTTCGTATAGAGAGATTCAGCTATGCGCATTGCGTTTGCGGGACTGAGCCCGATTGAGTTTGCTGCGCTTATGAAACCTGTGGTGTTGAACGGAGTTGGAGGCTGGTCAGTCTTTTTTCCTTTTTCGATTTCCTTTAATTCGGCCTGTTTTCCCAGTTTCTTGAAGGCTTTTGCTGCGTCTTCTTTGTCCAGAAAACGGCGAGTTGAATGTTGAACTGAAAAAAGTTTCTCCTTCTGCATTTTGAAGTTCGGCATGAATCTCCCAGTAAGGAGTCGGAACGAAAACATTTCTTTCTTTTTCTCTGTCAACAATAAGAGAAAGGGTTGGCGACTGTACTCTGCCTACGGAAAGGAACATCTTTCCAAGCCTGCCTGCGGCAAGAGAAATATAACGGGTAAGAGCTGCGCCCCATACCAGGTCAATGACCTGCCTTGAATGGCCTGCGTCCGCGAGATTAAAATCGACATCTGTTGGGTTTGAAAAAGCGGCTTCTATTGCTTTTGGGGTTATTGCACTGTAGCGGACCCGGTCAAAAGGAGCATCTGGATTTACCTTTTTTATAATATTAAGGGCTTCGACACCTATCAGTTCTCCTTCCCGATCGTAGTCCGTAGCAATTGTGACCCTGCTTGCCTCTTTTCCCAGGCTTCTAAGGGCAGTTACGATCTTCCGGTTGATAGGAGTTGTTATGATATCGGCGTCGATAAGGGCTTTAGCTTCCACTTTCTGCCAATTATTGTACTCCTTGGGAAAGTCGATTCCTACTATATGGCCCGACAGCCCTACAACCACAGTCTCCTGACTATTCCCATCGGACACGATCTCATACCGGTATACGTCCACTCCGCTGACTCTATCCTTCTTAGGGTTTTTTGGAGCCAGAATCGCAGCTATCCTCCTTGCTGCTATATTTTTTTCCGTTACAATAAGGTGCATTTAAAACTCCGGTATAATTTTTTTATATTCTATGGAGGAACACTGGCGTACCCCAAAACTCCTGCCAGTCTGAGACAAAGCCTGCCTCCTAATTCTTGAAGTTTCCTTTTGCAATATAAATTTTTGGATCGAATCTCCAAATATACTGTCATCCGTAACTAAAATTAGGTTCAGAGCTCTTTATCCCAAGCCTTTTAAAAAAAGGCTTGAGCGAAAATTATTTATTCACCCAGCAGCTTCTCTTGGATCCATTTATTCATTCCAATTTATTCCTTCTCAATTAATCCTTCTTAAATTAGTCTTCTTCATAATCCTTCTTATCTCCGGCTGATGTTCTCAGGGTTTTCCATCACCTTCAATCAGCCTAAAAGCAAGTTCTACGGCTTCTTCAGGACTTTTTGCTCTGTGCACGCCTTCGATTTTCCAGCCTGGTTCGAGTACGACTACAGGTTTTCCCATCTTCAGGCCAAGGGCTATCTCCGAAAGTGTTCCGTATTCTCCATTAACTGCAATCAATGCATCCGAAGACTGCGCTATAAGAGCATTTCTGGCATGCCCCATCCCGCTGACGACTGCGATATCTATCCAGAGATTTGCTTCCTCTCTCAGGACTCCGGGCAAAATTCCCAGGGTTATTCCTCCTTCCTGCTTTGCTCCGTATGCTGCGGCCTCCATGACTCCGCCCAGACCTCCGCAGAGCAGAACCGCCCCTCTTTTTGCGACTTCTCTTCCCACCATTTCTGCAAGGGCCCTGACCTCACTGCCACAAGCCCCTGCGCCTATAACTCCTATCTGTTTTCTGGCCTCTGTTTTCACTGGTGCTCTCATTACGCAAACACCCTTTTCTTTGCTTCAGGTCTTTGATACGGATCTCCTGTCTCCAGTGAGTCAGGGCTTGATAGCTTTCAAAAATGATTAGATATAATGGCTCTGAATTTCCACAATCTCAGTACTGTTCTTTGCAGTTGCATATTCTTCAAGCGGTTCCTTATTGAGTTCGAGAAAACTGTGCCCCCAGTTAAACTTGGAGAGAACTTTTTCAGCCTGTTCTTTATGCCCTAAAATGTAGAGAGCTGCTGCAAAGGCTTCGGCTGAATTGAGTTTGAAAGGCCTTCCGAAATTCACAGGATTGCCTGCAAGCAGATAGGGAAGAGCCCTATGCTCAAGGTTCAGCTTTCGCAAGTTCGGGAAAAACTCTTTCCACTTCTTCCCAGGAACAATCGAGTACGATAATCCCTTTTCCGAAATCATCGGCAGGAGAAAGAGCTTTTTCTGCAGTGGGTCCAGAAGGATCGCTGATCTGGGCAGTCTTGATATCCTGTCGTAAAGACGGGCAAGGTCAAAGCGAGCCAATTTCCTTCCAGTACACTTTTTCGGGTCACATTGCCCGGCATGGTAGATATAAAGGGGAATATCCCGTTGATTTGTCGGATTCATCAATTATCCTCTGGAATATAAGATTTTATTTAAACAGTGTTCCTTATTTACCTGTTTCCTTGTTTCCTGCTTCCTTGTTTACCTGTTTTCTGTGTATCTGCTTTTGTGTACGGTACGGCTTTATTTTTAACTAGAAGACTTTTTTGAAAAATAATAATAAGTTAGCTTATATATAATGATCAATATATAATTAATTATCCCACTGCTTCGTCTTTGGTCAAGTTTGAAGATGGATTAATATTGAAATTAATATTTTAATAATATCCTATCTTAGTGATGTTGAGTGGTAAATAAACAGTTTACTTTAGCTTATGTCACTCCGGTAATTCGTGATGGAAAAGATTCATTCAGTTAATAATCTTTAACAACAGAGTTCTGTGGGGTTTATTAAAGATAGGGTAGATAACATAGCGGATTCCATCGATTAATTGACCCGGAAAAAAGAGATTCTTCTTCTTTGTGGAGGAGGAAGTCTATATTCTCTTTGATTCTAGTTATTTATGAGCAGTTAGTAAATCATCCAGAAACATGAGGTTTCGTATAGGATAAATTATACCTCTTTTACGGTGCTCATGTAAATTCTTAACATTCTAGCAGAGGGAGTATGGATTAAGAAGCTATATATTTGGGGAGGATGGACTATATGGAACAACCAGTTGATGTTCGAACAGTCAACTAATTATGATAACAATGTCAGCTATGAAATACTGCAGGTGCCCTGGTGGGTTGTTCTCTTGGAGGGGATAATTGCCATTCTTTTAGGTTTATTCCTTTTATACAGGCCTGCAGCAACTACTGTTTTACTCATACAGATCCTTGGTATTTTCTGGTTAGCAGAAGGAATTCTTTCTGTTATTGGGGCATTGATATTTTCTGGAAATAGGGTATGGAAACTGCTTTCGGGTATCTTGAGCATTATTGCAGGAGTCGTTATATTGATTTACCCAATTTACAGTTCTTTAATAGTTCTTACTTTGTTCATTATCTTTATAGGAATATGGGCTATTATCAACGGGGTCGTAAAAATTGCTCTAGCCCTTAAAGGAGGAGGATGGGGAATAGGGATTATTGGTATTCTTACAATAATTATAGGTCTGCTACTCCTAACCAATTCTCTGGTAGGAGTCCTGTTTTTGCCATGGATATTCGGTTTTCTCCTTATTCTCGGGGGAATAGGATCACTTATATGGGGATTAAAAATACGAACCTGATAACGGATATTACAGGATAAGGGGGATACTTTATTATGGAAAGACCTATTGGTGTCACGATTTTGGCTTTTATAGCCGTAATTCTGGCTTTTTTAAATGCTATTGTAATGCTCCGATTTCTCGGCTTTTTACCTTTTTTAGGATTTATTGAAGGCCGTATTTTCAGTCTTTGGTATGCACTGCTGTACGGTCTGCTCGTCTACATATGGGTGTGGCTGGCTCAGATGCTCTGGCAAATGGATCAGCAAGCCTGGATGTTTTTGGCCATCATTACGATATTCAATCTTTGTATTGATTTTGTAGTACTAGTTACAGGAGGCTCATGGTATGATGTAAAATTTTCAGTTCTCGTGAATACCCTCGTTATTATCTATATCATGCTGCCAGGTGTGAGGGGGGCATTCGAGACAGACTAAGGAGCGAAGATAAAGGGTGTGGTATAGATCACAATTGTCCTCAAAAACATTATAGAACGCTTTATGACAGGTACATCTGGAGATAAAAAAGAGAATTTTTCTGTCAATCAAAGATCTTTCTGTCAACAAAAGTTCTTAACTTGATTTGTTATAAAATTCATAATATTAAGAATGATAAAATATATATTTATTATTATTTACAATAGAAATGATGAGATCTTCTCTAATCACAATTCTTTTGTCATCCGAAAAAAGGACTGAGCTACTCCTCCTTCTCAAGGAAAAGCCCAGGGCCATTGATGAGATCAATAATGAGCTTGATACAAATTCAGTTGCGATCCTCCCCCAGCTTAAAAAATTAAAGGAAAATGGGCTCGTGATTCAGCAGGATAAAATATATGATCTTTCCCTTCTCGGAAAAATTATTGTCCGAAAAATGGAATCTCTTGTAAAGGCTTTCAGGCAGCTTGAGGAAGACTATAATTAGAGCAAGTATTAGAATTAGAAGACTAAATCTCTGTATTAAATATCTGTAAAACTGAGGCTTCAGAAAATCTGTTTTCTGAAACTCCTAATTTGGCAGACTGTAGAAGTATTGAAAACTATAGAATATAGTCCATGTTGCCTTTAATAATCTATGTTGCCTTTAATTCATTTTATTGCTATCGAAAAATATTGAATTTAGTCCTGTATTTCAAGCTGTTTTCGAGCTTTTTCTCTTACTTCTGCAAAAATATCATTTCCTTTTGCATCGATCCCTACAATAAGCGGTCCAAATTCTTCGACTCTGAGTACCCAGACTGCCTCAGGCATTCCAAGGTCAAACCAGTGGACAGCTTTTACTTCTTTGATTAACTCTGCAGCGAGAGCTGCACATCCTCCTGTATAAGCCAGATAAACACATCGGTTCTTCAGAACATTGGCTATATCTTTCATTCCGCCTTTACCAATAATTGCCCGAACTCCGTGAGATTTCAGGAGAGAAGGTGTCATTTTTGACATCCTGCCACTTGTTGTAGGACCTGCGGATATTACTTTCCAGCCGTTTTCGTTTTTCTGCATTAAGGGACCACAGTGGTAGACTACTGCTCCTTCGAGGGAAAAAGGAAGTTCTTCGTTCTGCTCTCCCATTTCGAGAATTCTGGCATGGGCTTCGTCTCTGGCTGTCAGGACTTCTCCTGAGATATAGACAATATCTCCCGCAGTGAGTTTTTCGATATCCTCTTTTTTAAGTGGAGTTTTTAGGTGATATTCCATTATTCATCCCCCCTGAAAACTACTGAAGCATGACGATTTGCCCAACACTGAATGTTCACTGCAACTGGGAGGGAAGCTGTGTGACAGTGAGCTGTTTTTAAGTGCACTGCAAGGACAGTTGTGCTCCCGCCAAGACCCATACAGCCAATCCCAAGAGCGTTTATAGCCTCAAAGATTTCTCTTTCCAATCCCTCCATAGGAGCGTCAAGAGGCTCAAGTAAAGCTTCTTTTGCGAGCCTAGCTGCGGCATCAAAAGAACCGCCAATTCCAATTCCTATTGTTAAAGGAGGACAGGGCATTCCTCCAGCGTTTACTACGGTCTCTAAAACGAAGTTTTTGATGTTTCCGGTTTCAGTTGGATTAAACATACGCAGTGAACTCATATTTTCTGAACCTGCACCTTTAGGTGCAGCAGTGAGCTTTAAATGGTTTCCGGGAATAGGTTTCCAGTGAATATCTGGGATTCCAGTTCCAGTATTATTTCCGCTATTTTTTCTGGTTAGAGGATCAACGGCGTTCGGGCGGAGAGGAATTTCGGTTGTTGCAATGGTTACCGCCTCTCTAATTGCTGCTTCCAGATCAAAACCTGCTTGAAACTCAGTTCCAATTTCCGCAAAAAAGATCATAATGCCCGTGTCCTGACACATGGGAACTCTGTATTTTTTAGCAATTTCAAGGTTCTTTAGGATTGCCTTAAGCTGCGATTTTGCAACCTGATTTTCTTCTGAAGTCTCAGCTTTCCTGAGAGCATTCACTACATCTTCAGGAAGCTCGATTTCTGCTTTTCTTAAAAGGTCTGCAACAGACCGGATAAAGCTTTCACGACTAATTTTTGAAGACAAAGAATCACCAAAAACGGAGCATACAAAATAGAATCTGAGAGAAGAAATTATAATTTCTTAATACTTGTGAGAATAAATTCAAAGCTTTTGAGAGTTACACGCCTGATTTCAAATAAAGTTTGCCCTCTATGCGTTTCTCTATGGAAAATTTATTATTCATTTTTTAACTTTTGAAGAGTAAAAGCCAGATTGTCTTTGAAAATCTTAAATATAAATACCTGAGTGATTCATTAATCCAAAAAAATTCTAAAGAAAAAATGTAATATATGTACAACACATAAACTATGCAACAAAATATGAGATGACCCTCATGATAAAATTTAAGAAAATTATAAAATATGCGGTTTTGGGCAGTTTCATTGGAGTACTTCTGGTTTATCTCAAGTTTAAGAGAGTAAATATTAAAGAGTAAACTTCAAGGAAATTTGGGGAGAGAATCTTAATTTTGTCATTGATACTTAAACATAGTTATATACTATTAGAAAGTATATTTCTTCATGAACTGCCCCAGATGCAATAGTTCTAATTACAAAAAGAACGGTATAGTTGGTGGGCGTCAACGGTACAAATGCTCTGATTGTGGCTATAACTATACAGTAGAGCTAAAATCAACTGCTTTTTCCGCCTCTGTTAAAAAACAGGCTTTACAACTCTATCTTGAAGGATTGGGCTTTCGTTCAATAGGAAGAGTTTTAGGGGTGAGTCATGTTTCTGTCCAAAGATGGATAAAGAAATTTGGTCAGGAGTTAGAGGACCTAAAAAGTGAAAATGAGATATCTATTGTTGAAATGGATGAGATGCACACTTACATCGGTAACAATAAAAATATTGCTGGATCTGGATTGCTGTTGATAGAGTTGGGAAAAAGTTCATCAACTGCTCTTTTGATAGCAGAGGAACGGAAACTGGAAAACTACTCTGGGAAAAAGTGAAGAAAAAAGAGATTGGAGAAGTGATGACAGATCACTGGAGAGCATATGCAGAGTTTCTTCCAGAAAAGATCCATACTCAATCCAAAGCAGAAACGTATACTGTTGAAGGATATAACAGCATATTGAAGCACTTTCTGGCAAGGTTGAGAAGAAAGACAAAGTGTTATACGAAGAGTCTTGAAATGCTAAAGTACTCGGTTATTCTATTGATGAAATACAGAAATAAAGAACTAGATATATTTAAGTAACAATACCTGAAAATTTGTTTGAAAAGGTGATCAGGGAACTTGATACTTGAACCTGTTAAACGCCCTTTTTTGTAAGTTTGAATTTCACACTGACGTGAAAAAAGTACTGTCAAGTCTACGGATGCGAAGGAATTATTCCAGATACTGCTGAGTCTATAAAATGTCTAACATCCATCAACTTGATAGAACCTCGAGCATTTCATCTTTACAATTACAAGTATAATAAAAGTCTTAAAATTAAAAGATCTCAATAAAAATTCAATTTTCTTTTTCAACATTCAAGGAACCTGCATAATATATGACAAACGTACTGACTCTAACACCAGGGACATTTCTTCAGAGTAGTTTTGATAAAGTCGGCAATGGCCGGAAATATGAAGAAGTAGAGCTTAAAACAACAGGAACGAAAAAAACATTTACGGCTGAAACTCCTATTCAGCTGCATCCTGGCACGACCATAAGTGGAGATGAAAAAGCAATCATCCAGCTAATACCATATGCTTCGACTTGCCTCTGGAAGCCGCAGGTGCCAGTTTTCAGTTTTTCTGGCGAAAATTATCTGTTTGAAGGGTTCACGTTTGATGGGCTGGCTGATAAACAGAATGTGCTTCATGGGAAAGGTTACCATAACCTATTTGGAGGAAACAAAGCTTCAAAAGTCAAAATCCAGAACGTGAAAATTCAAAATTCAATGGGTGATGGTGTAAGGATTCTGGACTCTAAAGACGTAACCGTATCTGAAAACAAAATATACGGCATCGGGCATGACGGTTTCTATTGTGAAAGGTGTGTTGACGTAGAAGCTTCAGGAAATGAAATCTATACAAGGATCAATTCAGGTCTGCGCTCAAAAGGTTCCAGAAGTGTAATTTTCCGAAACAACACAATAAGGAGCACTGCAAAGTACAAACCTCGTACAGGTCCGGGTATTCAGGTTGAAAACTCCAGGGCAAACGAAACTACATCGAATGTTCAGATAATCAATAACATTATTGATGGGTGCCAGAGTCCAGGTATCTGGGCGGCTGGTCATACTGCACCTGCCTTAGATGCAGCAACCGGTCTTATAATTAAAGGAAATACCATTACAAACTGCGGACAAATGCCTGTATTTAAAGATAAAGAAACTGCTGATAGGCTTTCAGCCGTTGCTGGAATATGCCTCGATGGATGGACAGAGGTAGATATTCAGGAAAATATCCTGGATGGAAACTGTAACGGCATCCGAATAGGAACCTACATAACTACTTCTGCAGGGTCTGGGTATGTTGTGCGCTTGAAAAACAATGAAATAAAGAATACTGTGGCTCCTTTCAATAAGGACGCATACGCAGGGTATGCAATCGCTGTTACAGTGCCTGATAAATTCAATGTTATAAATGAAGGAAACATGTTCAGCGGAAACTTAAAAGATGTCTTTGGAATTTAATTAAAAACAGGTTTTGGGGACGGGCACATTAAAACAATAAAGTAAATTAAAACAATAAAAATGAAAATATCCATAATAAAATGATACCTGTCTAGATCTAGTAGATAATAATGAAAATTCTGATACCTTTGTCATTGACAGTACAAGCCTCATTTCTAAGCTTCCTGTATATTCCACAGTAGCGCTTGTCACAAGCTTTTGTACATGTATATGAATTGTTTTGATATCCAGAACATTTTAAAGCGTATTCACATTTAATATCAAACATATACCTATCCCCTTTTAAATTTCAATGTCCCCATCTCATTTTCAAGCCTACTCCAAAGATAAAAATTACTTTTCTAATGCTCAAATATTAAAAAAGAAAACAGCACAACTGGCTAATGTAAACACTTAAACATCAGCCAGTTAAGATTTATTTAAGTTATACTCAACTTTTAACTACACAGTTATACGTTTTTATTGCTAGTACCATAGTTAGGGGTGTAAATGCTTAAACATCAGCCACTTAGGATCAATATTTCTCTGCTTTAGCGGTAGTATTTATGATAATTGTTGTAAAAATTGTTATAACCTCTGTACCAGCCGTTATATTTTGAATACCAGCTGTTATATTTTGCAAACCACATTATATACATTATGTACCAGTTGTCATAAGATTTGTCGTGTTTCTTGTGGCCCCATTCATTCTTTTGTCTGTCCCAATTATTCCTTTGACGATCCCAATCGTTCTTTTGGCGGCCCCATTCATTCTTTTGTCTGTCCCAATCATTTTTTTGGCGGGACCAATTGTTTTTGTCTCCAATATTCTTTCCGTTGTCTTTACTGTTGTCTTTCCTATACGTGTTATTCGGAGCTGCGCTTACTGACGCAACTGTTACTGACAGTACAAAACAGACTGCCAGGAGAATTCCCAATATCTTTTTGATTTTCACCATATACCTCACTCCAAATATCTGCTGTTCAGATAGCCTTACTTTATTTTCTTGATTACTTCGCTGACTCGTCTCAGCTTGACAATCCTAACATGAACTCGATAAAATATAAGCATACGTATAAATAAAAATATATAAAAGTAAAATTATTATTTAAATATAGCTTTTAAACGATTTATAATAAAAAATAATAGTTTTTGAGAGTTCAATATATAATTTAACATTTAAAAATGACCAATTATTAAATTAAAGGTTTTAAAACTATTATTTTATTATGGTTATTTACATAATAAATCTATAACCTTCTTGCCTGCTCTCTAATAGCTTTTAATTCACTTTTCTACAAGAATTGTTCTATATTCAGAAACAATAGTAGGATATGGACAAAGGCAGTTGTTAATGGGCTTGAGTTTTTAGTACTGAAAAGTACAGTAAATGAAATAAAAGCACAAGAGAAAGTACAAAAAAGTAAAATTGGAGTACAAATGAAAATTACGAAAACTCAAAGTGCAGGCATTAGAATAGAAAACACATATTTGAGACAGTGTAAAGAGAACTTGCAAAGTCTCATGAAGATAAGAATACAATTCAAAGTCATTATGATAATTATATGCAATAAATGCAGACTTTAATTCCGCAGAAAGCAATTGAGATCTAGAAAAAAGAAAAGCCTTCCTGGAAATTTTGAGAATCTCTATAAGGAATATTATTCAAAAACTGCAATAAGAAAAAGATTATTTAAATTGCAGGAAACTCGCTCCCACAAGATCCTGCAATTCAGTGTCGACTTATATGTTCAAGTTTTAACGATGTTCTTAATTTTTAGTATTTTTCGGTTTTATATTGACTTAATTCACTGTAATCTTGACTCTATATAAAAACTACCAAATTCACTAACAGTAGATTGAAATAGGCAAATCTATCCAATAAGTGATAATACTTTTTGAATTCTTATTAACTTTGATTTTTGACTGAATATTAAGGATTTTTACAAAGCCGAAAAAAGGACAATAATTTAGTTTACATTTATAGATATTTTCAATGAGCTATTGAAATCCCTGAGATTACAAAACCAATTAAGGAAATTACTGCTGAGTATCTTTGTAATAACGTATCTAATTTTGATTGTTTTAGTTCATCCAATCTCCGAGAATATTCCTCATAGATCTCATTATTATCATTGGAAAGCTCATGTATTAAGATTTTTATTTCATCCAAGCGCTCTAGAATAGTATTGTTGGTATTGCTAACTAAACATAGTTAACTCTTTATTTCTGTATTTCATCAATATAATAACCGAGTACTTTAGCATTTCAAGACTCTTCGTATAATACTTTGTCTTTCTTCTCAATCTTGCCAAAAAGTGCTTCAATATGCTGTTATATCCTTCAACAGTATACGTTTCTGCTTTTGATTGAGTATGGATCTTTTCTGGAAGAAACTCTGCATATGTTCTCCAGTAATCTGTCATCACTTCTCCAATCTCTTTTTTCTTCAATTTTTCCCAGAGTAGTTTTCCAGTTTCTGTTCCTCTGTTACCAAAAGGATCCATCAATATTTTTTTGTTACAGATGTAAGTATGCATCTCATCCATTTCAACAATAGATATCTCATTTTCACTTTTTAGGTCCTCTCACTCTTGACCAAATTTCTTTATCCATTTTTGGACAGAAACATGACTCACCCCTAAAACTCTTCCTATTGAACGAAAGCCCAATCCTTCAAGGTAAAGTTGTAAAGCCTATCTTTTTACAGAAGCGGAAAAAGCAGTTGATTTTAGCTCTACTGTATAGTTATAGCCACAATCAGAGCATTTGTACCGTTGACGCCCGCCAACTATACCGTTCTTTTTGTGACTGGAACTATTGCATTTGGGGCAGTTAATGAAGAAATATACTTTCTAATAGTATATAACTATGTTTAAGTATCAATGCCGTATTGTTTAAACCATTTAGCTTCTCAGCCTGAATGGAATCAAATTTTTCGTTAGAGAGTGTACTTAGACTTTCTGTCTCACTCAGTTTTTCCAATTCCTCTTTCATGATTTAGAGATCTGATATAACATCAGCTGAGTTCAGTTTGATTTTGGAAATATCAAAGCTTATGCAATTCAACTTATCTTTAACGCAAATAATTTCATCGAAGATGCGATCAAACTTTTGAAGTTTTTCATCTAATTTTTGATCCAACTCTTGCTCTGAAATTACTTTCATCATGGGAATCTGCCCAATCACAAAAAGTAAGGCATCATATTGTTTTGCCAGATTTCTTTCTTGTTTCATTGCCTCAATCTTGTTTAGAATATATCTATTTTCAGGAAGATCTGCTACTTTCATTTTTAATAAATAGGCAACGTCCTCTATTTTTTGTGTCATCTCTTCCTGACTGCCAATTTCCCATTTTTGGACTTCCTTACAGACAGCATGTGCAGCTTTTTCGACTTCAGTTCCTATTGATTCCTTGTAAGTAGCTCTTGCTTTTTCCTGAATCTTTTCAATAAGCTCTTTTAGATTTCTATCCAAAAGAGGTAGTCCTTTTCTCAGAAATTCTGTCGCAAACGGTGCTTTTTCGTCAGTGTCTTTCATTAGTTCTGCAGCATGATCACAGTATTTCCTATAGAAATTGAGCTCACCTTTCATCGACTGTAAGTCTAAATTTTCCAAATTCTGGACTTCTTTTAATGCTTCTGCGAGGTTTTCAACAGCTTCAAAAAGCTGTTTTTTACCCTCTGAGCCTTCAATTGCAGCTTTAGCTTCTTCCAGATATTTGTTCACTTCTTCTTTAGCTTCCTGTTTTTTGAAAATTATTGTATGGAATGAGCGATAAAAAGGAAGACAAAATTGAGCAGGATTATCGTAAGGTGCTTCCTTTACTGCAATTTCAAAATATCCAATTGCCTTTTCCAATTCCTTTTTGTAATCTTCATCTGTTTCTGCCTGGGAAGCCATGAATATTGAAATTCTTCCAAGAGAATGATTTGAGAAGGATCTCACAGACCTGTCTTCATCATTAGTCAGTCTAATTAATTCGTTCCATGCCTGTTGTTTATCTGGCACTTGAGAATAAGCAGAACCAAGAATTAAAGCAGCATTACGCCTCACATAGCTGTATTCATCATTGGTCAACCTATGTAAATCATTCCATGCCTGTTGTTTATCTGGAAAGTAGGAATACGCAGAACCAAGAGCAAAGGCAGCACTAGACCTCATATAAATATTTTCATTACTGGTTAATCTAATTAAATCATTCCATGCCTGTTGTTTATTAGGCACTTGAGAAAAAGCAAAACCAAGGGTAGAGACAGCAATAGACCTAACATCACTGTCTTCATCATTAGTTAGTCTATGTAAGTCATTCCATACCTGTTGTTTATCTGGCACTTGAGAATAAGCAAATTCGAGAGCTCTGGCAGCTTTATAACTCACATAATTGTTTTCATCATTAGTCAGTCCATATAAATCATTCTATGCTTGTTGTTTATCTGGCACTTGAGAATAAGCAAATTCGAGAGCTCTGGCAGCAATAGACCTAACATCACTGTCTTCATCATTAGTCAGTCTATGTAAGTCGTTCCATGCCTGTTGCTTGTTTGGCATGGATGAAAAAAAATCCTTTAATTCCACTAATGCATACATACGATCTTGTGGATCCTCGCTTAGACATTGGTTGTGAATTTCTCTTGGTCGACCAACTGCCAACACCATGAATATAATAAAAGGTAATGGTTAAAAATTTTCCTTTTTGGTTTTCAAGAGTAGAGAATAAAGTTCATGTAAAATCTACATATTCTGAAGACATAATTTTAAGAAAACCAAAAATTAGTGAACTACTGATTAATCTACATTTCATCCAAATATCTCTGCAGCTTATCCGCAAGTTTGCCAATATGAATACCGTCAACAAATGCATGATGAACCTGGACTGCAAACGGCATCATAAATTTGCCTTCTCTTTCATGATATTTTCCCCAATCAAATATGGGTTGCGCTTTTTCCCTGTTTCCGAAATCCGTGTGCGAAATATGCGTAAACGTTATCCACGGCAAGGCAGAGAATTGATATACATAGTTTTCTACAGGTCCTTTAAAATGTTCTTTTTGATTTTCTGTCGTTACGGTTGCTAGTTGTACAAACTTCTCAATCGTATCCTTCATGGGAACATTTACTACCTTAAATAATTCGGTTTCTTTATCCAGATATGTAAATGACGTATCAATGGACTCATATAACACAACTTCACCATCAAGAAAACGATACCGAAACTCTTCGATTTCATTTGCGCATTTCGTAACGGCAAATATAAATGCCATTGTAAATGACCAGTTATTTTCTTTAACGTGCTTTTTAAAATTCGTTACATCAAGTTCAAAACTCACACAATATTGAGGCTATACTGCATTCCTGTATATTTGACAATAATCTTTTCTTTTCCAGGTTTCAAAATCCACTGTTTTGTATCTGTTTCCCACGTTTACACCTTTGTTCAACAAAATATATATTACAATATAACGCCATTGATACAGTATCCCTGAACTCAGGTTATGGAATAAAAAGACCTAGAACACGGCAAGTCCGATGAACATCCTAAAAATGATAAAATGAATTAAAAAAGTTGCAGCTAGAAGAATAAAATTCTGAATTGAAATTCTAAATTGAATTATCAATATGGCTTTAAACTTCCAGTCCTTCTTTTTTAAGGAAATAGTCAATCAGCTTTCTCGCAATGCTTATTTTTCCAGGCAAATCAGGCAGATTTTCAACCGAAAACCACTGAGCATCTTCGATTTCAAATCCATCGGGCTGAATGTCCCCTGAATGATATTCCGCAGTAAACCCGATCATAAGAGAATTTGGAAACGGCCAGGCCTGTGTCCCGAAATAATTGATATTTCTGACTTTAATTCCAACTTCTTCCCTGATTTCCCTGACGACTGCAGCTTCGGCTGATTCCCCTGGTTCAATGAAACCGGCTATCAAACCGTACCTTCCTATCGGAAAATTCGGTGACCTTGCAAGTAAAACTTCATGTCCTTTTCGGATAAGTACGATCACAGCAGGTGAAATTCTCGGAAAGAAAAGCTCTCCACATTCAGGACACTCTTTTCCCCTTTCTCCTGGTTTTTGCAGGGTTTTTGTCCCGCAGCGACTGCAAAACTGGTTTGTTCTGTCCCATTCCATAATCTGGACTGCTTTATTTACAAGCGCAAAGCAATTTTCACTAATTTCCGAATACGCTTGCCTGAGATCTACAAACTCCATTCCTTCAGGCGACTGTGCGTCTTCAGGAAGCTCTACGGAATAGCAATGAGTTCCTTCAAGCGTTCCAAGATACTGTTCCCTTATTCCCGAAAGCCCAAGCTCCCCAAAATCTAGCAGTTTTGGAATTGCTCCAGGGTTTTTATTAAGCTTGAGGAGAACTTCACGGCCCCGGAAAATAAACCAGAAAACTTTTTCTGTCCTTTCAGCCGGCGGTTCAATGCCTATGATAAATTCTGGGAAGAATTCCGAACAAATGGGATTTTCCCTGTTTACTGGAGTCATAATGTTCATACTTATTGTTTTTGTTCTATATATGATTACAGGAACATTTTATTTCAGGAACATTTTATTTCAGGAACATTTTATTTCAGGAATATTTTATTTCAGGAACATTTTATTTCAGGAACATTTTATTTCAGGAACATTTTTAAAAAAGAAAACGTCTGTAAGTCAAAGTAAATTAAAAAAAGCTTCATTTTCTAAAAAATATCTAATGAAAAATGAAACAGGAGTATGCTTGAAAGCAAACCCTATTTCTAATATTTACCTGTGATCTCTTCAGTTAATATTTACCTGTGAGTTCTCCATTCCAGATACTTCACAAACTCCATAGCTATAAGCGTGGTTGAAGCCAGCGGAATTACCATAGCCCAATCGAAAAGCGATAATGGAACAGTCCTGAAAGCCATTTGCATAATCGGAATATAGATTGCGGCCAGCTGCAGGATTACTGTACTCAGTACAGCATAGATAAGGGCTTTATTGGTAAAAATTCCCAGGGAGATTACTGAATATCTTTCTGAACGCCAGTTAAAAGCGTTGAACATCAAGGAAATAACTACCAGAGTAAAGATTAGAGTCTGAATCTTTGGAAGAGGCACTCCTTTATTAAGAGAATCATAAAGGACCCAGAGAGATTGGATCGCAATCAAAGTTCCTAATCCAAGGCTCACTACAATTATTCTCTTGGAAACTAATCCTTCTTTTGCTTTATTTGGCTTCTGTTTCATAAGCCCTCTGTCAGGAGCTTCAAGGGAGAGTGCCATTGGAGGCAGACCATCTGTTATAAGGTTAATCCATAGGATCTGGACTGTAATAACAGGCAGAGTCTGCCATGCAAGCACTCCGACAAGCACGATGATAACCAGGCCGATATGACAGGTAAGACCGTAAGCAATGAAATTTTTTATATTTTTCAGGATATTCCGGCCTTCTTCTACTGCTGACACGATGGACGCAAAATTGTCGTCGGTCAGAATCATACTTGAGGCTTCTTTACTGACATCTGTGCCTGTAATACCCATTGCAATGCCCATATCTGCGGCTTTCAGAGCAGGAGCATCGTTTACCCCGTCTCCGGTCATTGCGACTATGTATCCTTTTTTCTTGAGAGCTTCAACTACTCTCAGCTTATGTTCGGGATAAACCCTTGCATAGACAGAAACTTTCTCCACGATATCGTCAAATTCTCTATCGCTAAGAGTTTCTAATTCGGTTCCTGTAAGAACAAGATCTCCTTCCCGGAAAATTCCAAGTTCCCTTGCAATTGCAAAAGCCGTAGTCTTGTGGTCGCCGGTAATCATTATAGTCCTGATTCCTGCACTGGTACAGGTGGCAATTCCAACTTTGACTTCTTCTCTTGGGGGATCGCGCATACCCATAAGCCCTGCAAAAACCATTTCTTTTTCAGCTTCTTCTGGGGAAATAGCTTCTGAAACCTTGCGGTAGGCAAATCCCATAACCCGAAGTGTCTGATTTGCCAGATCGTGTAGGACATTGAGGATTTCCTGCTTTTTATCAGGAGTTAACTCTTCTTCACGCCCTTCATGGAAAATTTTCGTGCAGGAAGCAAGGATAACCTCAGGAGCACCCTTGGAATATGCATAAAGTCCATCTTCTGAACTGTTTAAGGTAGTCATCATCTTCCTTTCGGAAGAGAAAGGAACTTCTCTTTTACGTTCATGTTTTTCCTCAAGAGCAGTTTTCCAGAGACCTTCTTTAGCTGCTGCGACTACAAGAGCGCCTTCTGTAGGGTCGCCTGTGATATCCCACGCATCTTCTTTCTCAACTAATCCGGCATCATTACAAAGAGCTCCTGTAACCAGTAGTTTGTGAAGGTGTATATCTTCAGAAACAGGAATGTCTCCATTGAAAAAATCTCCTGTGGGTTTGTATCCTTCACCTGTAACTTTTAAGAGAGTTCCATTTACGTACACCTTTTCAACAGTCATTTTGTTCTGAGTAAGTGTTCCAGTTTTATCAGTACAAATGATGTTGGTGGAGCCGAGTGTTTCTACAGATGGCAGTTTTCTTACAAGGGCATGCCTTTTCACCATTCTTCGAACGCCAAGAGCAAGTCCGACTGTCACAACTGCAGGAAGAGCTTCCGGAATTGCAGCAACAGCAAGGGCAACTCCCCAGAGAAACATTTCAAAAGGATCAAAACCTTCTATGATTCCGAGTATAGCTACAAAAGCCACAACTATAAGGGTTGCAGTCCCTAGCCAGCGCCCGAACTGGTCAAGTTTTTCCTGAAGAGGGGTTCTTTCTCGTTCAATATTTTCAAGAAGCCCAGCCAGCTTCCCGAAAGCCGTATTCATGCCTGTTGTAGTAATAACGGCTTTTCCCCTTCCGTAAGTGACTGAAGTGCCGGTATAAACCATATTTTTCCTGTCCGGCTGTGGGGTTTCAGTAGGAAAAGTATTGGTACTTTTTTCTACAGGAACAGATTCTCCGGTAAGAGAGGATTCATCTATTTTTAGGGAAAGAGCCTCAAGAAGCCTTGAATCTGCAGGAATTCTGTCTCCTGCTTGCAAAAGCAAAATATCGCCAGGGACAAGAAGTGAAGAAAGAACTTTTCCTTCTTTTCCATCCCTTATAATCAACGCTTCGGGACTTGTCAATGATTTCAATAGTTTGATTGACTCTTCGGCCCTGTATTCCTGAACAAAACCGAGCACGCCGGCAAGGACTACAGTAAATAGGATCACAAAAGCGTCAACAAGCTCTCCGAGGAAAGCGGAAACCATTGCTGCAACAATTAAAATTATTATCAAAAAACTCTTGAACTGGGAAAGAAAAAGTTTTACAACCGAAGTTTTTTCTTCTTCTTTAAGTTCGTTTTTTCCGTATTTTTCAAGCCGTTTTTCCGCTTCTTTCGAACTCAGCCCGCTTTCTTCGGACGTGTTCAGGGTCTTTATAACCGCATCTGCGGCTTCGTCATAATACATCCAGTTTTTATCTCCAGTCAATCAGACAAGCACTTTGAGTTTAAAAACGTCCATAACTTGCCAGTTTTAAATATAATATTTGAGGTGGTAATTAATATTGATAGAATATAGAACTTGGGATATACAAAAATTAATAATGATCGGGTTCTGTTGCAAAATCCATAAAAAAGATGCAGTTGAATTTCTGTTTTAAGCTTTAATTTTACAAAATAGGAGGTATTGGCAGGCCGACAAGTTGGGGTATCGTTGGGAGTTTTTATTATTAACAGTGGAAGAAGTTAAAGGAGGAAAATTTTTTCATGTAACAAATAGATCAGTCGACCCGCCGAACTTTCATAGGATTAAAAGTATAAAAAACTATTGATAATTAATATTCAGTAACTATCTTACTGACAATTTTACATCCAATAATATAGTTATCGTCAGTAACCCAGCTATTTCCATAACCTATAAACTAGTAAAGTTCACAAACGTTTTCATCAAAACCACGTCAAAATTTACTGAATTTTAAAAATAATAAAAAATCAACAAAGTTATATAGTTACAAAATTGTTATGACCTTGATTCAACCATGATAGATAAAACCCTCAAAATTGCCTCTATATTTGCTCTAGCGATAATCTGCTTGCTGGCAGTTGGATATGCTATTTTTCCAGATATCACAGTAGTTTTATCCGGATCAGCCCTTTCAAATTATCCGGATAGCAATATATTAAGGTATCCAGGTATTATGCCATAACTTAAATGAGGAATGGATAAACAAGAAGATAAGAATAACTATAGAAAGTTAATTGTAGTCACAACTATAATTACATCGTTTTTGACTGTTCATAAACCTACATATTTTTCGTTCAAAAACTTATACATTTTTATATATTAGCGAATCCGTGTATTCTAACACTTAAAATAAAAATAATTAGTATTCAACTTTTATTATTATATCAAGTGTATAAAATTAAACTTGAATATAGGAGTATTTTTATGAACGTTCCCAAAAAAACATTGATTTTAATGATACTTCTTGTTGTTATGGCAAGCCCTGTACTTGCAGCAAATGATCATCAAGAAAATGATCATCATGGTCATCCAAAAGTTCCTGCTGGCATACCATCCACTGTAAAGAATGGAATGGTAAATTCATATTCAACCAACTGGGCTGGTTATGATGTAGTCACTTCTACAGGTGAAGTAACCAGTGTGAAGGGGTCATGGATTGTACCTGCAGTTAACTCAAAAACTGGAAATTCATATTCAGCTAACTGGATTGGTATTGATGGTGATACATCAAGCACTGTTGAGCAGATAGGAACTAGCAGCGATAACCCTTCCAAGAATGTTGCGAGCTACTATGCCTGGTATGAATTCTACCCTGAGCCTTGCTACAAGTTTGATGATATACAGGTAAAGCCAGGAGATAATATGTCCGCAGAAGTCAAGTTTAAAGATGGAGTATGTTATGCAAATATTACTGATGTAACAACTGGACAGTCAGACAATGAATCCCATCCAGATGCAGGTTATGAAAAGAAATCTGCCGAATGGATTGTCGAAGCTCCCTGGTTCAATAGAATACTGCCGTTAGCAAACTTTGGAACTACATCCTTTGGATCTGATTATACCTTTATTGATGGTACTTGCTCTGCCACAATTAATGGTGTTTCTGAAAATATCGCTTCATAT
Organism: uncultured Methanosarcinaceae archaeon; assembly: GCA_963727895.1. Lineage (GTDB taxonomy): Archaea > Halobacteriota > Methanosarcinia > Methanosarcinales > Methanosarcinaceae > Methanosarcina. Next base: position 216,006 of record CAVSHT010000004.1, read on the forward strand.
GGATCTTCAGTGAATAGCATCACTATGGTAAATAGTAAAGGGCAAGTAAAAGCACAACCTTCTACACTCAGCAGCAGTGGTACGAGTTTTAACGTAGCCTGGAAACGAGCTAGCTAACCTTCTTTTTATTTATTTTTTTACAGTATATTAAAAATTCTGTATTCCGAGTTTTGGGATGAACGTATTAATAATTACATGCAAGTCACAAAAGTTTCCCTCGAACAACCAGTAATTCCTCAAAAGAAACCTTTTTTCTAGCTATAACATCAGCTTCAAATCCCAGTTTTTCCATTTTTTCCTTAACCTCATCAAGTCCGGTAATAGAAGAAATAAGCACAAGAATTTCTCCTCTGGGCTTGAGATAATTTTTTACTTCATCAAGAAATCGATCTAAAGTATCCCTTCCGCTGATTCCGCCATCAAAAGCATAATTTAGCCAGCCAGGAACTTTTTCCTCTTTTGATGTGGGCAAATAGGGTGGATTAAAGAGTATGAGGTCAAACCGAGCTTCAGGACTTCTGAGTCTGAGCCCTTCAAAAAGGTCTGTACGGATAACCTCAACAGCATTTATTTTTGCACAGCGAGAAGCATGGGGATTGATTTCCGTAGCTATTAACTGAATATCTTTCAGGTTTGCAAGAAGCACAGCTGAAACAAAACCTGACCCTGTTCCAACTTCAAGAACGCGCATTCCTGATTTTGCTTCTATAAGGGCTGCGTCGGCAAATAGAAAAGAGTCTTCTGCAGGTTCATAGACAAGATCCATATTCCCAAGCTTGATCTGGGCTTTTTTGTATTCGATTTCTACCATAATTTCAAGTTATTTATTTGGCATTGTTACTTAACTATATCTAGTTCTTTATTTATTTATTTATTTATTTATTTATTTCATCAATAGAATAACCGAGTACTTTAGCATTTCAAGACTTTTTGTATAACACTTTGTCTTTCTTCTCAATCTTGCTAGAAAATGCCTCAATATGCTGTTATATCCCTCAACTGTAAATGTTTCTGCTTTTGATTGAGTATGACTCTTTTCAGGAAGAAACTCTGCATATGCCCTCCAGTGATCTGTCACCACTTCTCCAATCTCTTTTTTCTTCATTTTTTCCTAGAGTAGTTTTCCAGTTTCTGTTTCTCTGCTACCAAAAGAGCAGTTGATGAACTTTTTCCCAACTCTATCAACAGCAATCCAGATCCAGCAATATTTTTTTTTGTTACCGATGTAAGTGTGCATCTCATCCATTTCAACAATAGATATCTCACTTTCACTTTTTAGGTTCTCTCACTCTTGACCAAATTTCTTGATCCATTTTTGGACAGAAACATGACTTACCCCTAAAATTCTTCCTATTGAGCGAAAGCCCAATCCTTCAAGATAGAGTTGTAAAGCCTGTCTTTTTACAGAAGTGGAAAAAGCAGTTGATTTTAGCTCTACTGTGTAGTTATATCCACAATCATGGCATTTGTAGCGTTGATGACCACCAACTATACCATTCTTTTTGTGACTGGAACTATTGCATCTGGGGCAGTTAATGAAGAAATATACTTTCTAATAGTACATAACTATGTTTAAGTATCAATGCCATTTATTTTTCGGGTTATTTACTGTTCGTAGTTTTTTATTGTTCTTGGTTATTCATTGTTTCTTTGATTCTTCATCTAGAATTAACTTCTTTAAATCAATTATCTGATTTGCAATCCATGCAAGCTCTTCAGGATTCAGGTTTTCAGCGCGTTTGCTCAGCATATCCTCAGGAAGGCGAACAATTACTTCTTTAATTCTGGGAATTTTGAGCAAATAATTTGTGTTCAGGATTGCATTTCTCAATTTTTTCCTACGCTGGCTGAAGACTGCGCCTACAAAATCCATAAAGAAAGCCTGGTCTTTGACTTCGAAAGGTGCTGGGCGAGGAACAAGTTTAATCACTGCAGAATCAACTTCAGGTGCTGGTTCAAAAGCGTTTTTTTGAACTTTCATCAAAATAGATGCGTCAGCAAAATAACAGGTGTCAACAGTAAGGCGCGAGTAATCTTTGCAGTTAGGCAGGGAAACCATTCTGACTGCAAATTCGTACTGGTACATGAGAACACCAAGTTTGAATTTATAGCGAAAGAGCTTGAAAGTGATATCAGAAGAAATGGAATAGGGAAGATTTGATACAACCTTATCAAACTCCGGAAAATCAACTTTCAGGGCGTTACCGACAATAATTTCAATATTTTCTACTTCATCAAAACGGTCGTGTAGGACTCTGACCAGAACAGGATCAAGTTCAATTGCAATTACTTTTTTTGCTTTCCTTGAAAGCCTTTCAGTTAGGTTTCCAACACCTGCACCTATTTCAAGTACAATATCTTCAGGCTCAAGATCGGCAGCAGCCACTATTTTATCCAGATAGCTTTCGTCAACTAGGAAATGTTGATCAAAAGTACCTCCTGTTATATTATATTTTTTAAGAAGAGAACGAACCAGAGATGAAAACCTCCTGAGTAAATCACATATGTTTGTCTTTCAAATTTGAAGCCAAATCAGTATATAAATTAAAGGGATAATCAAAAGTTGAAAAACTTAACAATTAAAGCATTATTAAAAAATGTGGAACTTGGGGATTCTTCTCTCATTCAGCTTTCTGGCGGCGTGCTGGAGTTGTGAACAGCCTGTACTTAATGAAATCATCCTTAAGTTCTTCTTCAATTCTATGGGCAAGGACTTTAGTCGGGTCATGAAGACTTGGAATTCTCTCCCGAATATCCTGAAAACTCTTGAATTCTCCCTTTTTGCGCTCATCGATTATAGACCACATGAGCTTTTTGCCTATTCCTGGGAGGAGATCAAGCATATGCAAACGGGTAGTAATGGAGTGAGCATCATTGAAAAACTTTACAAAGCGTGGCTCCTGATATCTAACACAGGCTTCAAGGATAAAGGGCAATTCAAGGTTAGCCCCGGTCGTAAGATCAGAATGACCTATTCTTTGTTTTACGTGATCTATTTCATTCCGATCTCCTGATCCGATGTAAACCCTTGATTGTATCTGAGGGATCACGCCACTTTTTGGAATGAGCTCTATAAGAGTAAATTTTTTATCTCCCACCGCCTGAACAAGAGGTTTCTTTTGGTATGCGGCTGGACCGTCAACTGATTTTCCATATGGTAAATAATCAAGAACCCAGGCATACTCTTCTCGTTCCTGCGAATTTTCAATGGATTTTCCTGATGAGCGCGGAGCTCTTTCAGATTGCCTATTTGATTGCGATATACCTGTCGGACGCCTGCCGCCATAAGAAGGTTTTTCAGCAGCTGATCTGCCAGCGTACGTTCTACCTGATTGCGACTTCTCTACTCTCATCAGCACCCATCCTATCAATAAAATATGAAATCCATCGAAGATATGTTTCAGGACCTATGTGATCCTTATTATACGCCTGGCTTACTTTTATTCAGCCCGGTATCTATCCTATTAGTCAGACATGTTGACTATTTGCAAATTATTAATAATTAGTAGTCTGTAAACTTCAGACCACCTTTTAACCGGTATCCCCTGACTCAATATATTCCTAACTCAAAGAATCCTCTGTGCCTATATTTAGATCAGGGTACTCCCTGATAATTCAAGTACGTTAAGTTTCGGATACTTCTCTTATAAATAAAAAGATAAAAACTGCTATATAGCTTATTCCCTTATCATTTTAGTCTTATTCAAGAGTCTCCTGCACATAATCAAGAATTGTATCAAGTTCTTCATTGTTTAAGGTATATTTTTCTTTAGCGTATATTGATCGGACTTCATCTCTGGATTGAGGAAGAATATCTGCAATCCTGACAGCAATTGCAGGCTTCATTTTTTCGAGTTCTAGCAGCTTATTAACCAGTTCTCTAGATTTTTCTGCGCTGACCTTTGAGAACTGTTCGGCATGATGCAAGGCTTTTCTAAATCCATATTCAACTTCGAGCCCCCTTTCTCTGCGCTCTTCAGCGATGTTGATAAGTAGTTCTCTGACTTCGGCCAAGGTCAATAATTCTTCACTGAGGACTTCCTTAACTATCATTGGAATACACTCTTTATGACTTAAAAACTGTAGCTAGTTGCTATTTCCTGCTGAGTAATCTACTCGATCACTCTTCAATTCTTCATGAGTTCCTGGCTGCAAGCAAATTTGTACCTGTTATCTATAAATCTGAACTAGCCAAAGGACAATGCATCCTGTACACTGTCAAGCTTTATCCAGACTGCCTACATACACTAGATTCTATTGTTTAGTAATCTGAAACTAGTCCGAATAATTTTATCCTGATCTGGTCAGGTATATGTCTACAAACAATATATAATTATAGATATTCCCACCTAGAGATAAAATCTCGGATATTTAAAATCAGTTTTTTCTAATTTCCCTATCGTCAGCAGGTTTTCAAGGACATTACGTTTATTACGCTTAATTACAGCCCCCACTCTTGCAAGTTACCAAATAACTCTGACCAAAGCTCGAGCTTACGGTAGAAGCCTGCATACTGTAGTCTCAGATAAAAGAGTTAGGTTTTACAACCTAACTATCTGAATAAGGGAATTAATACTTTTGTGGTTTGAGGTGTTGAGGAAGAGAAAAGACTTCCTTCATTGCATTTCCATTGCGGACTTCAAGAATATATGAACGCCCGCGCTGCCCAATTACCTTTCCTGTAGAACCCTGAAACTTAGGATTTGGCATTCCTTTCTGGATGCTTGGGTCGATGTCAATGTGGACCATCTGCCCTTCTTCGAATTCCTGAATTGCTTTGCTTACAGGGGAAATTCCTCTTTCACGAACTGTCTTCTGTAATTTGTACCTTGTACAGCGTTTTTCACCGTGGGAGTTTGTCATCGCATGTTCCTCCTTAGAATGCTCGATTAATTTGTTTATCGTTTATACAGTTTTCTCTATATGAGATGGATATTATTGAAATAAGTCCTTAGTCAGGGAAAAAGTTCCTGACCCGTCATATTAAATAAATACCCAATATTAAATAAATTTGATTCGATTAAATTTAAATATCGACCTTGACAACATCAAGATCTTCTACAAGTGCAGGAATACTTAATAGTTCAGTCAGGCTTGGTTTAGTCCTGCCTTCATCTCCGGAAACAAGCTCTTTTACATACAGTCCGCCTTCGCAGTTTACTGTTATGTATGCGTAACCTTCATCTGTCAGCTCATCAAGTTTAATGCTGTGTACGTGCCTTTTCCTGACAAGGTCAGCACGCCTGTGAAGCACACGCCTTGGAGTCTGCTGTGAGATTTCGATGTCACTTAAAGCGTCAATGCTGGATTTAAGCTTTTCCTCCGAAACAGGCTCTTTAAATGTAACTTTAAGCTTATAAGTTTTATCCGCTTTTGAGCTTTTTAGAGTCTCAATCATACCCTTTCCAACGAAAGAAAGTTCTCTTACCTCAACTTTTCCGGCAGCTTTTTCGTTAATTTTCTTCATGAGTTCTTCAAGGTCTGTGTTGCGCCTTTTGGGAGATTTTGCTTCAACTACAAAAGGTCTGCCACTTCCAAGCATCAGGGCATCAATATCTTCTCTTCCTGAACCATGAAAAGCCGTATCAATTGCCTGAAAAGCCTCTACTACGGGATCTTTTATAAGCTCGTCTACGGATTCAGGATACTGTTTTCCTGTAAAATTACAGCTTTCGCAGCCTTTACCCTTACATTTCCGGCACGGCCAGCGGGTCTGTGGGATTCCTCTAATCAATTTGCGGTAGCGACCTAAAACATATACTGAGCGGACCTGAAGTTCAAGTTTGTTTTTTGCAAGGTCAAGGGTAATTGTGATATCAGGATTTTCAAAATCAACATCTTTCTGAACTTTTTCGGCAATTCTTTTGCCTACTTCCCTGTTAAGCTCGGTTTTAAGCTGTTCAGCATATGCAGTTCCGACTTCAGCCCACAGGATTTCTTCGTTTTCACTCAGAAGCCCACTAACCTTTGTGCCTACAAGGAATGTCGAATATTCAAGACCTTCAAGAGCTTTTACGGCTTCATCTACCCACTCGTCCAGTCTTTTGAACAGGTCAAGGCAAACCCAGCACTGTTCGTCTTCGCCCCCTATTCCAAGCGTCTTTCTTGCAAATTCACTGCAAAGGATAAGTTCGTTAAGAAGAGAGTCGTTTTTCTCAGTTTTGTAAATTCGATCCCCTTCGAGGACAAGGGCGAGTTTCAAGGCCTGACCACGTTCTTTGTTGCTCAGGCCAGTAGACAGTTTCGCAAACTGTCGGCCCAGGCAGTTATTACATATAGGGCCTTCATGCAGAATCTTTTTTGAAGTTTCAAGTACATCCATTTTCGTTCACTATCTTAATTATTTGTTTGGAAATATGCCTGAGTTGGTAATCAGGAAGCAAAGATTAAATACTGGACAAATGGCGCTTGCCTTAAAGACCTATACTTTATTGACAGCACCTCTTAAGGCAAATCTTCGGAAAATGTAAATACCCGAAAAAATATTCGGGAAAATTAAATCTGGATAAATTTCTGTTCAGATACAGGAAATGAGATATAACTTTTGTGTTGAGCAGGAGTTTCTTTACAATCTTTACTATTATTCACCTCTGGTTATATCTCATTATATTCAATGATTCCTGTTGCAGCTTAGTTCTTATAAACTCATTTTAAGTTTCCATTAATCCTTGACCGTGCTATCCGCTTCTCCGGGTAGTTCTCCTATTTCTACTTCAGCTCTATCCAATTCATTATGGACAAGGGTTATACAGTGATTGGAATGAAGAGAAAGAGGACCTACTGAGATAATTTTCGCTCCTGCTTCGAGGATCTGTGCTTCTTCTTCTTCAGTAACTCCCACATGATCTCCTAGAATAAAAACTGGGTCCTGGATTTCACTTGCGAGTGTTCTTATGTCTTCTCCGTCTTCTCTCAGGTAAAGTAGGTTGCGGCCCTCAAATTTTGAGAGCAAAGAAGCTAAGTCTCCTCTTTGAATCCATACGCCTGGAGTGGAACGGGTATCTTGTTCAGTTGCGTCTTTTTTAAGAGCTTTCTGGATAAGTGAACCACTACTTCGCTCATCCGGGTTGAGGTATCTCAGGTGGAGTCCTTCAAAACGGATAATTTTTCCAGGGTCAGGTTCTCCTAAAAGAAGCAGGTGTACATTTACGTCCCTGCGCATTCCGAATGAGAGAAACAGGGCAGAACTCACGCAGCGGCAAAGAATATCCATTCTTCCTGCAGAACCTGGAAGGTCATTTAAGGAAATATCACCGCTTGTCTTTGCCTTGTGCCCTATAATAACAATATCGCGCATGGGCACTATATTTATGCAAGGAATATAAAAGATGTATGCAAACCTTTAAAAAAGGCTATCAGAAAATTTTTTAGAAAAAGATATTTATCAAAAAATTCTGTATGAAATATATATGCGTGTTTCAAGATAAGCTCAATAATTAAGAGAAACCAAAGACTGAATGTACATACAAACAATAGGACCTTAAGGTTATTAAGAATAACAGGATCGGACAACGATGAAGATACTAGCAATTTCTGATCCCCATGGGGATTATTCAAAAATAAAGAAAATGATGGAAGAAGCAAAAGATTTCGACCTTGTAGTTATTGTTGGGGATATTACCAATTTCGGGCCCGATGAGAAGGTTGAAGAATTAATGGAAATGTTTGACAAACCTGTACTTGCAATTCCTGGAAATTGCGATAATAAAAGCATCTTAAAAGCCCTTGATCTTTCAAAAGCCATAAACCTGCATGGAAAAGCTGAACAGATAGGAAATATAAGGTTTATAGGATTAGGAGGCTCAAATCCAACTCCTTTTAATACTCCCTTTGAGCTGTCAGAAGAAGAAATTGAAAAAACTCTTGAAGAAATGGTTTGCTCTGCAGAAAATAGCAAAGATTGTGGAACCATAGTGCTTCTAACTCATGCCCCTCCTTACGGTGCAAGGGATGAACTTCCGTCTGGACACGTGGGTAGCAAAGCTATCCAGAAATTACTTGACAGGGTTGACTTAATAGTCTGCGGTCATATCCATGAGGCAAAAGGTCTGGAGAAGGTCGGAAAGACTGTAGTGGTAAATCCAGGAGAAGCCTCTAAAGGTTCCTGCACTCTAATAACCATTGAAGAAAAGGAAAACAAACCTATTGAAGTTGAATATATAGAGGTATAAAACAACCAGATTCAATATAATTTGACTTGATTTTTTGGCTTTGATACTTAAACATAGTTATATACTATTAGAAAGTATATTTCTTCATTAACTGCCCCAGATGCAATAGTTCCAGTCACAAAAAGAACGGTATAGTTGGCGGGCGTCAACGGTACAAATGCTCTGATTGTGGCTATAACTATACAGTAGAGCTAAAATCAACTGCTTTTTCCGCTTTTGTAAAAAGACAGGCTTTACAACTCTATCTTGAAGGATTGGGCTTTCGTTCAATAGGACGATTTTTAGGGGTGAGTCATGTTTCTGTCCAAAGATGGATAAAGAAATTTGGTCAGGAGTTAGAGGACCTAAAAAGTGAAAATGAGATATCTATTGTTGAAATGGATGAAATGCACACTTACATCGGTAACAAAAAAAATATTGCTGGATCTGGATTGCTGTTGATAGAGTTGGGAAAAAGTTCATCAACTGCTCTTTTGGTAGCAGAGAAACAGAAACTGGAAAACTACTCTGGGAAAAAGTGAAGAAAAAAGAGATTGGAGAAGTGGTGACAGATCACTGGAGAGCATATGCAGAGTTTCTTCCTGAAAAGAGTCATACTCAATCAAAAGCAGAAACATTTACAGTTGAGGGATATAACAGCATATTGAGGCATTTTCTAGCAAGATTGAGAAGAAAGACAAAGTGTTATACAAAAAGTCTTGAAATGCTAAAGTACTCGGTTATTCTATTGATGAAATAAATAAATAAAGAGTTAACTATGTTTAATTAACAATGCCGAATTCTTTTGTATAACGGCTCTTGCGTACTACAATAAATGCAACGTTTTTATTCCATATTACACCAAGTCCACCCCATGAGGCGGTCATGCTGTTAACTTTTCCTTCTTTTTCTGCTGTAATTAGCATCCATTCATTTCCTATTATCCGAAAAGGACTAAAATCAAATGAATCTGCTTTCAATGGTTTAAATGCGTCCATATGTTGCCTCATTTTAAGCTGCTATTATTTTGCATTTGAATTGATGATATCTTTTAAATAGTAACTATTATTTAATCATGTATGTACTTTTTTGTAATATACTGCCTAAAAAGATATTTACTACCCAAAAAGAGAGTAATGGACATATGAGAAATAAAAGATGAGAAATAAGAAAACATATTATTGAAATTTGACAGAATTAATTTTGTTATATTTATTGATAAAGACATAGATCTTTTCCTAAGCTTTTGTTTATCTGGAATTACAGGAAAAGTCTGGACTTTATATCTGATTAAAGAGATATTTCTGGCTATGGAAATAGAGAAAAAAGAAGGATGGACTCATCCAGAAGCTGCTGAAAAATATGCCCAGACAGCTGATATAATAATACCTGAAAGAAAAGAAATATTGTCAATTATCTCAAGGGTAGCAATAGAACTGGGGTCAATGAACCCTAAAATAATTGACCTGGGCTGTGGTCTGGGCGATGTGACAGCGGAAATCCTGAAGTTAAAGCCTCAGGCAGAGGTTCTTATGCTAGATTTTTCTGAAGAAATGATCAGACGAAGCAATGAACGATTCAGGGAGAACAAAAATATTACTGTAGTCAAACGAGATTTAAATCAGGGAATCCTGGACATAACTGAAGATAGAGGATTTGATGCTGTTGTTTCCTGTTTTTCTATTCATCATGTAGAGTTTGAAAACAGAATTAAACTGTATTCCGATGTATATGAACTTCTAAAAGAGAAGGGTCTATTTATAAATGGAGATCTTTTCAGGGAAGAATCTCCAGCTATTGGTCAATGGGAACTCAATAACCACATATCTTCTCTGATAATACAGCTTAAGGAAAAGCTCGGGCAAGAATGGACCTTTGAGGAGCTAAAGCGCAATCGACTGGAAAACGCCAAAAAGATGGGAGATAAACCTGGAACAGTTTGGGAGATGTTCCATGATATGAAGGCAGCAGGATTTAGTTATGTTGATTGTTTATGGAAATCCCGTAACCTCGCCATAATGGCTGCAACCAAATCTTGAAAATGGATTTTTTATTGTTTTCTTATTTTCTTATTTCCAAAATGTAGTACAGATTATATAGAAAGGTCCATAGTTTATGAGAACTTTCTAAAAAGGCACTTGTATTACTAACCAATATTGGAATAACAGGATTAAATATTTTTAACCTTATTGCAGAGCTTTAAGGATTTCATCCGTTTTCCTTACTCTGCCAATTCTTTTAAATATAAAGTTTACAGCTGCATTATGCTGTTCCGTAGATCTGGCAGCCATAGCATCTTCAGCAAAAATTTGTTGGAAACCGTACTCGTAGGCAAAACGTGCTGTACTCTCAACGCCAAAGTCGGTTGAAATTCCACAGAGCACAATTGTATTCATTCCACGCCTGCGTAACTGTAGTTCCAGGTCTGTTCCATAAAATGCTTCCCATTGTCTTTTGGATATAACAATGTCCTTTGAAGTAGGAGACATTTCAGGCACAAATTCAGACCAGTCAGGAGACGGGGCTGAGGAACTCAAAAATGATTCGTCGCTTAAAACATTGATCATTGTTTCTTTTGTAATTATAACATACACAAGGAATACAGGCATGTCATTGATACTTAAACATAGTTATATACTATTAGAAAGTATATTTCTTCATGAACTGCCCAAAATGTAATAGTTCCAGTCACAAAAAGAATGGTATAGTTGGCGGGCGTCAACGCTACAAATGCTCTGATTGTGGCTATAACTATACAGTAGAGCTAAAATCAACTGCTTTTTCCGCTTCTGTAAAAAGACAGGTTTTACAACTTTACCTTGAAGGATTGGGCTTTCGTTCAATAGGACGATTTTTAGGGGTGAGTCATGTTTCTGTCCAAAGATGGATAAAGAAATTTGGTCAGGAGTTAGAAGACCTAAAAAGTGAAAATGAGATATCTATTGTTGAAATGGATAAAATGCACACTTACATCGGTAACAAAAAAAATATTGCTGGATCTGGATTGCTGTTGATAGAGTTGGGAAAAAGTTCATCAACTGCTCTTTTGATAGCAGAGGAACGGAAACTGGAAAACTACTCTGGGAAAAATTGAAGAAAAAAGAGATTGGAGAAGTGATGACAGATCACTGGAGGGCATATGCAGAGTTTCTTCCTGAAAAGAGTCATACTCAATCCAAAGCAAAAACGTATACTGTTGAAGGATATAACAGCATATTGAGGCATTTTTTAGCAAGGTTGAGAAGAAAGACAAAGTGTTATACGAAGAGTCTTGAAATGCTAAAGTACTCGGTTATTCTATTGATGAAATAAAGAAATAAAGAACTAGATATATTTAAATAACAATGCCAATATATTTTAACGCTAACCATCTTCTATGGCCAGAGATGATAATATTATCGTCCGTGATTACAATAGGTTCTAACTGACCTTTTTTTCTAATGCTATCAACTAAGGTAAGATCTACATTTTCAAGACCATATAATGCAACGTTTACTTCGTGAGCATGAAGTACTTTAGGATCTATTTCAACAATTTGATTTGTAATAACTTTTCTTGTTTCTAGTTCTTCTTTTTTATATTTCCTAAGTTCTTCGTCCTGAAATTGTTTTAATTTACGTTCGCTTTTGCTTAACCCATCTCCATCTATAGGCTTCACTTCATCAGAATAAGTGTTATTTAAATTGTTTTTAACAGAGTCACAATCTAATAGTTTCCTATCAATGCCCCTATGATCCATAAAAATCATTAATACAAATACCGTTTATATTACATAAAACTTACTCCTAAACTTTAATATGTTAAAAACTAATAATACACTAGATATATTATGGCTGAGAAAGATACAAATAAAGATATAGATGCATTAAAAGAGCGGGAAGATACACCCAAATCAAATATAACCGAGGATGAACAAGCTAAAAAAAAGACACATGCAGCTGATAAAAGTATAGCTTTAGTTGAAAAATATCAACCCGAAGATTTATCAAAGATAATTGGGCAAGCTCACCTTCACGAAATTCTCAAAGATATGGTGGAAAAAAAGCACATTAATCATATGATTTTTATAGGACCATCCGGAGTGGGCAAAACATCAGTAGCAAGAATAGTAGCATGTGAGATTCTTGGATATAAGTGGAAATTTAATTTCCTAGAGATTAATGTACCTAATAATAATAACGATTTAAAGTTTATAAATAGTAAATTAAAAAATTTCATAAAAAATAAACCTATACAAGCTCCTTTTCGTATTGTCTTTCTTGATGAATGTGATGATCTAAATCGTGGGGCTCAAAGTGCTTTACGAAAAATTTTAGAAGCTAACGAATATAAACACGTTAGATTTATTTTTGCAACCAACTATTCTGAAAAATTAATATCGCAACTTCAAGGAGAAAGAATGAACGTTCTACGTTTTCAAAAGATACCTACACATATAATCGAAGCCTACTTAGAGAAACTATGTGATGAGGAAGGTATTACTTATGAAGATGATGTCCTTAAGATAATTGCTGAGGATTGTGACGGTTCTCTTAGAAAAGGCATTGGATATTTAGGTTTTCTTACCGATAAAAATAACCATATCTCATCACGAAAAGTAAAAAACTTAATATCCTATATAGAACCCTCCGATGTAAAAGAACTACTTCAAAAAGCAATAAATAATGAAAATTATACTAAGCATCTATATCAATTAATCAACGATCAGAATTTAAGTATACCAAAATTGTTACAAGAGGTTATTAAAGTAATAGATGAGATAAAATTTGAAAATTCAAAAGACAAAAGATATATTTTAAATCAATTAGGATTGTATAGTTGGCGTATCAGTCAAAGTTCGGATCATATGTTACAAATGAAATGTTTCCTCAATTCAATTGCTAGCATGCATGATGCTTGCTATGATGAATTAGATGCCCGACACCAATACTTATAACAAACAATATAGAGTGTGCCGATTTTTTACTGATTTTTATTGATATGGCCATCTTTTCTTACCCTCATTTACTTCTCGCAATGTTGGTTCAGAGAAGTGATTTTGCAATGTCTGCAATGTCATCTCCCATTTTTTTGCTTGAAGATGTTTATGGAGTTGCAATTCGGGCAGGCTTTGACCATTTTTAGGTCTGGCATGGCTGCTCACCCGCTGTCTCAAGAAACACTTGAGCCATTGCTCTAGTGAAAGCGTCAGAATGATACTGTGTAATCCTCTTTACACTGTCAGTATTTTGGCGGACAAGCTCAGTAGCCTGTTCTTCAAATGTTTGGGTCATAATATTGCCTCGATATTCATTTAAAAGAGTGATATGCTTTCATCGAGGCAATCTCGCCGAAGTAAGTCACTTTCAATAATAATTATTGTTTCAACATATATGTAATCTTTTACCGTTATTGATTTTGTGATTTTGTCATCGCGAGAACAATTTTTTGTAAGATCTCTGGATGCTCTTCTAAGAGTATACGACGCATTTGACTTGCAAGATCATCATCAGCTTTTTGAACCTGCTGCTTCCCAAGCTTTGCGCCGCAAACATCACAGTACTCAGCCCTTTTTGGCAATTCACGCTTGCATCTGGGACATTTTTGGAATTTAGGTTCAGGTTTTCTTTCTTCTGCTGTGCCGCACAGTTTTCTCATTGCTTCTTCGAAATCCCCAGCTCCCAAATGTGAGTAGACCGAAGGCATTGCTGAGTGAGTTGACCAGCCAAAAAAGTTTTTCATTCTGGGTTCTGTCCATTCTTTTGACATTTTTGTGGCTGCACAATGTCTGAACAGATGAGTATAGCATCGCTTCTTTATCCCCGCTCGTTTCGCTAACCTGCGAATCATGTAGAGAACAGCATCGCGCTGCATTGGCTGGTAAGCTCGATCAGAGCCATCTTTTTTAGTTGGATTCAGTGAGACCCAAAGAGGTGCATCTTCATCATCTTTTCTGGGATGATGTGAGAGCCAAGCAGACAAATATATTATAGACTCCTTTAGAGGGACTGCACGTATTTTTGTTTTGCTTCTCGGGAATGTGACCCATACAAATTCATCTGTGAACCTCACATGCTTTATTTGCATGCTGACAAGCTCGCCTGCTCGACAGCCTGATTCATACAACACAGACAAAATTGCTTTATCCCGAGGATATATTGCTGCTGTAAACATTTTGTTGATTTCTTCTTCGGTCAAGAGGTCACTAGCATTTTTTTCAGTTGGTTTTATCTGTATTGAAAAATTATCGAGTAATTCTTTATACTCAAGCTTGTGATACTCTTTTGCCGTCCATTTTAAAAACTGCTTAAAACCGATCAAATAATATTTTCTCGACGCTTTTGCAATTGGCTGTCCATTGTCCTTTTTATATTTGCTAATGCCAATTTTGAATTTGTCTATGTCGTCCTGCGTTAGCTTGTCAAGATCGGTATCGACAAATTGCAAAATTATAGACAAAACATTAATATTATTTTGAACTGTCATCTCAGACAAGTCTTTATTGGGATCTCTAAAATATTTGTCAATATATTTTAAGACAATTTCCCTATTTTTTTGAGAAGTACCATTCTTTTCAAAAAAGTTTAATAAAAAATTTTCATCTCGCAAAATAATTACTTCTAGTAATTAAAATGCGCTTCAAAATATATGTAATTTTATATAAACACGGTAGCCGTTATTGTTTTTGTGCTAAAAACTGAGCATCAGTGGATAGTATAATATCATTGGATAGCATAATATTCTCTTGGGAAATATTTAAGGAAAAACATTTATTAAAGAGTTCATTCCAAAACTTGATTCCTTATTGCTGTTAAAATTACAATTTTAGAGTGTGATATTTATTTAACTTCATATCCTGGAAATGCCTTTTTATGTACTCAAATACCTCAATACGCTCTTTTTTAGATACTGTCGGAACTGTCAATTATATCTTGCCACTAATTTAATTGTTTTTTGTATTTGTTCGTTTTTCTATACCCAAACTCATTAACAGTATGATATTTTCATAAAATTTTTGATTATTCAAAATAGTTTAAATGTGTATAAGAGTTACAAATATTGATAGTTTTTATTGAAAAGCAAACGAACGATGAAGGAATAGAATAATGAGAAACCATGAAAAGTTGCATAAGTTGGCTTTAGCTTTGTTGGCTATAATACTGATTATAATTATTGTTTCTTCAGTGACTTCGGCTGCAACTCTAAATGTCGGACCAAAAGATAAGTATAAAACTATCCAGAAAGCAGCAAATGCCGTGCATGATGGAGACACCATCAAAGTAGCTCCTGGCACATACAAAGAAAATGTCAGAATCACTAAAGATCTAACGTTTTTAGGTACAAAATACCCTAAAGTTAATGGTTTCTATTTAAATGGAGGCAGATGTACAATAAATGGTTTTTCTATTCAGAAATACGGATTTAGCAGCAATTATGCAGGTGTTGGAATCATACGCAATAACTATTTTTATAATTGTGGCATCGACTTGGCTGGAGGAGTGACCTGTTCTTCTATAATTAATAATCAGATTATAGGTGGCACAATTATGTTGTATGACACTATAATGGGAGGGGTAACAATCACAGGAAATACTATTTCAAAGTCAAAGTGTGGGCTTTATTTAGGAGATCTGGCTGGGCTTCCATTGGTTTCAAAAAACACATTTAAAAATTGTGGATACGGAGTTTATATTTATACTGATACTTATCCAGGGCGATTGGATACGTTTACAGGGAATAAGTATTGTGGGAATAAAGTTAATATTGGGTGGGGTACTGATTATTATCCGTAACTAATAAACTTTTAATCTTAATAAAAACGGCTTTTTCTTTTTTATGGTGATTCTATTGTATTTTAATTGATCATCATTTTGAACTTAAACGTATATTGGTTATGTTTTCTATTATTGATAATTACCTTAATATACAAACTGTATTACACACAAAAATTTTCAAATAATTTATTTTTATAAATAACCTGATAAAATTAAGGTAAAAAATCAGGGGCGAATTTCCATAAACACAAAACTCAAAGCATTGCTATTTGTAGTATTGATGTACGCCTTAACGATCGCTCCAGCTGCTGCGATGTACTTACATAAATACTAAAGTTAATGTAAAAATAGTTGAAGATTTTTGAGAATATAATCCACGTTTTTATTTTTACTCCAATCAATATATGTGTAAAGGTTCTCTACTTCTCTTGTGAGATATTTAATTCTCCTATCGGTTCCGTTGCAAAAATTATTATTTACTTTTAAGATAACGATAGTGTGTCAATAGATCACGAAAAAAATTTTGTAATATGATATAATTAATAGAGTATGTATATGTGCGGCTACGACAGCAAGACAAATTGCATAATTATTAAGAGGTATTGTTACTTAACTATATCTAGTTCTTTATTTCTTTATTTCATCAATAGAATAACCGAGTACTTTAGCATTTCAAGACTTTTTGTATAACACTTTGTCTTTCTTCTCAACCTTGCTAAAAAATGCCTCAATATGCTGTTATATCCTTCAACAGTATACGTTTTTGCTTTGGATTGAGTATGGATTTTTTCTGGAAGAAACTCTGCATATGCTCTCCAGTGATCTGTCATCACTTCTCCAATCTCTTTTTTCTTCAATTTTTCCCAGAGTAGTTTTCCAGTTTCCGTTCCTCTGCTACCAAAAGAGCAGTTGATGAACTTTTTCCCAACTCTATCAACAGCAATCCAGATCCAGCAATATTTTTTTTGTTACCGATGTAAGTGTGCATCTCATCCATTTCAACAATAGATATCTCACTTTCACTTTTTAGGTCCTCTAAATCCTGACCAAATTTCTTTATCCATCTTTGGACAGAAACATGACTCACCCCTAAAACTCTTCCTATTGAACGAAAGCCCAATCCTTCAAGGTAAAGTTGTAAAGCCTGTCTTTTTACAGAAGCGGAAAAAGCAGTTGATTTTAGCTCTACTGTATAGTTATATCCACAATCAGAGCATTTGTACCGTTGACGCCCGCCAACTATACCATTCTTTTTGTGACTGGAACTATTACATTTTGGGCAGTTCATGAAGAAATATATGTTATAAGCATATATACCTATTTTTAATTACCAATGCCTTATTAAGATATATATGGTTTAAAAGTTAATTTAATATTGTTGATTGAATACTTAGATAGGATTCCTTTCTGGTTGAGAAGAATGATTTACTTTTCTAATTGCGATGATTTATACTTATTTTGCAACAACGTCGGACAAGGATAAAAAGGGGAATCGAAACTCTTACTTTATAAAGACCGGATATAAAGAATTCTTTACAATAGGGTTTACAAATAGTGCTATAGCATTCAAGAGGAGTTTACCTGAGTGCCACGGCGAACGTTTTTTATATATTAACCAAATGTATGATCCTTATGAGGTGAACCCATGGAAACAAAAACCATTAAAATTAGTGCCGAACTCTACGACGCACTTGATTTTTGTAGAGATAGAAACAGCGATAGTGCATGGGAGTCAAGAGGCACGATAATTAAAAAATTGTTAACACGATATGATGATAGCTGTGAACTTATACACGAAAACGGCAGTTACTGGTTCGTGACTAATGGCAGGAAAAGGAGTTTTCCTGAGCTCTCCCATACTACAGAGAACGTAAGAATTCACACAAGACCTCCATGATGGTCTTAACGAAGCCAAAATCCACCCGGATGAAACAATAAACACGGTCTTGCAGCGTTTGTTATTTTCTTATTATGGCAACAAGCTGGTATATCGCATTAATATAAAATTCATAAGCAACAAAGAAAACCAAGACTTAATGTTTTTCATGCATGAAGTACTGCTAACAGAACCAAAATTTAATAACGCCTTGTTTGTCGAAGTTGTAAACGTAGAAAATTCCCCGGAAATAATAAGTAAATATGAAAAAAGTACACTGCCTTTATCGATACTTTACGATTTTGAAGGACATGAGATCTGGCGCATGGAAGGAAGGCACGATTTGTATGAGGTTAGAAGGAGACTGGAGTCTTTCATCGATTCTTTTGAAGAATTTCTTGACTAACCAATGGATGAAGCTTGCAATTTGAGTGAAATAAAATAACTTTCAAGCAAGGTAACTTTCAAGCAAGGTAATTTTCAAACAATCCCACTTCCAACTCTTATTTAGGAAAATTATTGCGTCCAGTTTTTCACACTCGATTAATTGTCCAATTTCATTCCTGATTTTTAGCAATAATAATGGAGATTAGTTACTTTTGAGGAGTTATACAAAGCCAATATTTGCTTATTGAAGTCGTAGCTTAACAACAATTTTTGACTTCAGTCTCGTTTCACTCAAAGAGTTCTACCATGCTTTTTACACTTTTGAACATCTCGACAATCATAGGCATGTTGCCATCTGGTTGTTCAAGGGTCGAATTGGCAGCTTCGATCATGCCGTATGGATATTCAAGGCTTTCGTTAATCTGTGCCATATTTTCATTTAAAGAAGCAAAATCATTTTCTGTTTCACTCAAATTTTCAGGGTCTGATTCCAGCATAGCAATTATGGAATTTGTTGTTGCTAGCCTGTATCTGTTCCTTCAATTGTAGGTTTCAGAAACGGATATTCTTCGACGCGAGAATTCATAAGTCCGTCTATAAGGTTAAGGTTAAGGTCAAGCATTTGAAGCATGGATGTAAGAAAACGAAAGTTCAGACCGATTTCCTGATTCTCCAGCTCATTTTCATTATACATTGATGCGAGATCTGTTTGATTACTTTCATTTTCTAAAACATTTCCCGTTTCATCAGCTAACGTTTCATCAGCTAAAGCTACAGAAGTTGAAATTGTTGATAGCACAAACAAGATGCTTACAGCTACTACATGATAAAAAAACCTGGTCTCTATTTACAAGAATCTCCCCACTAGTAATCCTTAAAACTTAATTAAATGTCCACTATGATAAAAAATAATCAAGTACGTCTATAAAAATATAATGAATGACCCTAAATATTTAATAAAGTATGAGACTTCAAAAAAATAAACATATTGTTATAAATGTCTTAAAACCAAGAAACCTCAATTTTTTAACTATTTGTTCATCTGAAAAGAAAAATAAAATTGCATTTTCAAAATATATTCATCTTCAATAAATTGAAAAAACACATTTTTGATCCATAATTCAGCATTTTGACTCAGATCAGTATTTATAATAAATAAATCAGCCCTCTTGAGCGAAGCGAAAAAGGCACCGCCCTCCCGAGACGGAACTCGGGTGACGGAACTCGGGAGGCGAAGCATTTACATTGTAGTTGGACATACAATGCAGAAAGCTGACAAAATAAGCCAACAGAAAAACACTCAAAAATAAAAATAAAAATAAAACTAAAAATAAAAATAACAAATAGAGGAAAAGAAATGGCTATATGGAAGGGAAAGAAAGTTGTTCTTCATACCACAATAGGCAATATAACAATCGAACTTTTTGAAGACATGCCAATTACAGCAGGAAATTTCGCAAAACTCGTAGAGAAAGGATTCTATGACGAAGTTATTTTCCATAGGGTAATCGACAAATTTATGATCCAGGGCGGAGATCCGACAGGCACAGGCATGGGTGGGCCAGGCTACGAGATCCCGGACGAATTCACAAACCATAACCGCAACGATAGGGGCACTATCTCTATGGCAAATGCAGGTCCAAACACAGGCGGCAGTCAGTTTTTTATTAACCTTGTGAACAATAGTCATCTTGACAAGATGCACCCTGTCTTTGGAAAAGTAGTAGAAGGCATGGATGTTATAGATTCTATCGCAAAAGTAAAAACTGACCGTCAGGACCGCCCGAAAACTGAAGTGAAGATAACAAAGGCTGAACTGGTCTGAAGCTTTTTGTATTTCAAGCAGTCTCTATTTTTACATTCTTTTTTCTAATTTTCCTTTTTCTAATTCTACTGATTTTTTTTGGCATTGGTAATTAAAAATAGGTATATATGCTTATAACATATATTTCTTCATGAACTGCCCAAAATGTAATAGTTCCAGTCACAAAAAGAACGGTATAGTTGGCGGGCGTCAACGGTACAAATGCTCTGATTGTGGCTATAACTATACAGTAGAGCTAAAATCAACTGCTTTTTCCACTTCTGTAAAAAGACAGGCTTTACAACTCTATCTTGAAGGATTGGGCTTTCGTTCAATAGGAAGAGTTTTAGGGGTGAGTCATGTTTTCTGTCCAAAGATGGATCAAGAAATTTGGTCAGGAGTTAGAGGACCTAAAAAGTGAAAGTGAGATATCTATTGTTGAAATGGATGAGATGCACACTTACATCGGTAACAAAAAAAATATTGCTGGATCTGGATTGCTGTTGATGGAGTTGGGAAAAAGTTCATCAACTGCTCTTTTGGCAGCAGAGGAACGGAAACTGGAAAACTACTCTGGGAAAAAGTGAAGAAAAAAGAGATTGGAGAAGTAATGACAGATCACTGGAGAGCATATGCAGAGTTTCTTCCAGAAAAGATCCATACTCAATCCAAAGCAGAAACGTATACTGTTGAAGGATATAACAGCATATTGAAGCATTTTCTGGCAAGATTGAGACGAAAGACAAAGTGTTATACAAAAAGTCTTGAAATGCTAAAGTACTCGGTTATTCTATTGATGAAATAAAGAAATAAAGAACTAGATATAGTTAAGTAACAATACCTTAATTTTTAATTAAACAGTAATAAATGTCAGATCAAATGATCCAAAAGATTATAATAAACAAATATTATTTTGATTATGCTATATTTAGTTGTGATCATTTTTCTGTATGCGTTATTTGTTAGAATATTTAAATTTTATAAAACTCTTCAAAAATGAGAAATACATATACTCTTTTAATATCAATTAACATATAATATTTACAAAGAAGTAGTATGTAAGAAATATATTGAAAACCAATGATTTTTGACTTCATCAATCTCACCTTGGAAAGGAAACAATATGGAATACAGCTATGATCTTAAAGACAAGGATCTTTATATTGACGAGAATCAAATAAATGCTTATAGCCTGGAAAAAAATGAGATCGGTAATTGCTCTAATTGCGATTCTATTCTTATGAGCTTCAGTTATCATACTGTAGAGGATAAAAATATAATCGTAACAAAATGCGCTTCTTGCGGAGCTTTTTATGCAAATATCTATGATTCCGACTGGAATTGGGTAGAAGAAGTCCATATATCTTTACTTCCAATACAAATTCTCATCAGCAACCAGAGAATTGATGATTTGGAGGGACTTAAATCAATTCCTATAAAAAAGCTTGAAGCTGTATTCTCTAAAGGAGAGATCGAAGCTCTTTTTTCTAGGGCTAAAAATGAAACTCCTATTCGCCAATATCTTTACAGGGCCCGAAAAAAATACAAACTCTTCGAAGAAATATTTGATACCAAGTTAGTATTTTAATAATGTTACAAAAATATTTTATTTTAGGAGGGGTGAATTAGTAATAAAACATATATTTGCAAAGTATTATTATATTAATACATCAAAACTAATGTGTAATATGTATGTAATATATTATCACTGTTACGATTTTTACAGTATAAGCAGATATTTAGAATATATAAATATGTGATGTTAAATATTTGTTTTTGTATACTCAAAGATGTCACACAATTTAATCATTATAGATTCTATGGTTATTTGTAATTATTCTAATTAGTAAGTCCATAGTATTTCACTGAAAAAGTAGTATATAAATATAGGCATATATAAACCATGCGATATCAAGAACTTATTGTTAAAATTACAAGAAAGAAATACTTTTTCAGGCAAATTTTATCTGTTGATATTATCTTTAACATTGTTTAGGAACAAATCTGGGTATACAAAACCTGCTTTTACTAATAATTATTGGTAATATTTATACCCCCTATACATAATCATAATATGTTCTTATATTATTTGCTTTTTGAACCTATTTTTATGCAACATATCGTAAATTGGAAAATCATTCCTATACTTCATAAGAATATGTGACAATACTTTTCAAATATCAGTTTTATGGTCTACTTTTGTAAAGTCAACTATTCCAAATTATATATGAATATGAGGTATTTGGTCGATAACCGCCCCATTAAACGTAAAAAGAGATGTAAGGAAATTAAATAAAGGATATAATGGTGTCTATTCATATAACATATAAGAATATAGGAATATTACAATATTCTTTTCTAAACAAGTATATTGCATAAAAAATAGTCAAATGATATAAACTATTAATAATGTTTCATTAACTATCTACATTTATATCTAATTATTACTATAGGAATACATATTAGTTCAACAAACAAAGTATACCCTAATTACTCAGAAAGATATATTATAAATATATTCAAATAATACCGAAACATTTACATTATGTAATTAAGTGAATAATGCCCAAAAAGTTAATAAAATTCCGCATGTGATTTTGGATCTTTTTAACGTAACAAGCATTATGTTTAAAATATACTTTATAGTAGAGGGCATCTAAAGTATAATACATTATATATTATAACTTAGTTTTAAAGTATTAACTTAATAAGTAATCAATTTGTATATATAAATAAAAAGATATGTTTTTTAATAGCATGATATTTAAAAATGCCATAACTAATTACGAATAATATATATATAACAATATGTCATTGAATATAATTATTAAAGTATAAGTAATGGCAAAATATACTTAAATACTAATTATTTAATATATATTATGTCCTCTAAAATAGATAGCACTTTTTTGCAAATCGTAAATTAGATATAATACATTATATACAATACATAATTGGAGGTATAGTAGGACATTAAACCACAGTACTAAATTAAAAACAAATATATTAATAAAAAGATATAATTTTGTGCATCAAAAAAACAGGTTACACAATAGTAATATGCAGTTACACGGAGCTAAATTATACTTATGTAATATATGAATATATTTATAAAATAAAACTGTACTTAGAACATCTAGACTTACTTAAACAAAAATATCTCAAAAAGAATATTACCCATATATAATCCTATTTTTCTCAATATAATTATTTAATATAAAAAATAATAATCACGGATTATATTTAGCAATTGACAATATATTGACAAAGAACTAATATAGATAGTGAGTAGCATTTATTCTATAATTTCTATTTTTAAATATACTAAAAACAGATCAATATATATGTTTTCAAAAAATATAACCTGATTTTGAAATATATGTAGTTTACACTATTTATCAAAATATAAAATTATATATCTTTTAACAATATCTAACTCGACATTGATGATTTAAAAATAACATTGATTCTAAAATAACTGAGGGACTTTATTATGCTTGAAAAAATCGATTTATCAAAAACAATAACCATTGATGAAATATAAGAAAAACGAGAAATTACTAAAAGCCAAACTTGGAGAACTGCAACGAAAAGCTTGAAAATTAAAAATACTTGTTGTTCTTGTTTTCGAAGGCTGGCACTTTTCAGGAATGGTTGAGAATATTAATCGTTTTATCCTTACACTTGACCCCCATGAATACGATTTTCATACAATAACAATGTCCTGTAACGAAGAGTTTCTCAAACCTTTATTATGTGTTTCTGGTCCAGTATTCCTGTGAAAGGAAAAATTGGAATTTTTGATAGAAGTTGGTACAGCAGGGCAACAATAGAATGTTTTAGAAAAGAAAAGTCCGAAGAAAAAATGGAAAATTACTGACAAAGACTAGCGAAATAGATGTCGGTGGGATGATTATAAAATTGCAGTCGACGAGATGCTTCAAAAAACAAGTACAATAAATGATCCTTGGATTGTTGTAGAAGCTAATGACAAGCGATACTCCATAATCAAAGTCATGAAAACAACTGTTGAAGCGCTTGAATAAGCGATTTTGAGTTTTGGGATCGGCTCAATAATTTACATAAGAATTTAATAAAAAACTAAAATCCAAAGAAGTTGTATAAGTAAGTCATTAATCATTCAGAAAAGCAAGTAAATCTTTTAAATGGGGGATAATTATAAAGATTTACATGTTGTATGTGTACTTATGCTAATGGTTTTTCAAATACTCACAATCAGTGTCTAAATAAATTTAACAACTAGGCAAAGTTTTTTAATATATGCAATACTTGTTATAATATAATATTTTACAATTTATTTCTTTCAGGTTATTTCTTTTTCGAAATATCCAGGTTATATATTATGTAACTGGCCTTAAACATACTCAGAAAAAGTAAGCTTATTCTTGCATTTTCAAGGTAACTATCGAGAAGTAGCTCTCTTTTTTTCAAGAATTACCCATAATTTCTCACATTCACTGGATGTCAGCCCAATTTGATTGATTAGATATTCTTCCGTTTTCTGGTTTTTCACCGTACCTTTTATCAAATGACTAATAGTATCTCTGTGATGTCCTGTTATTCGTTCAATACTTCGTATCCCATTCTTTTCAAGAAAAAGCCGATATATCAACTTTATCTCGTCAGCGGATAGGTGCTTGCGATAAACAGAGGTGCCTATTGTTTCCATAAAAAATTTTCCACAATGTTTGCAATAGTACCTCTGGTGACCCGTTCTATACTTTCCCCGCTTTATTACTGCTTTCCCTTCTGTCTTAAGATAATATACACATTCGGGGTTTGGGCATACAATTTTCTCACTGATGGTATCAACTGACATAATATGATAAAGATGTTGTAACTTCTGTAATATATTTATTTTGCTCGGTTCAAATTTAGCTACTCTAGTTCAAACAGAATAGTTAAACACAAAGACAATCGTTATTTAAAACTATAGTAGATTAACTCATATTATTATATAAAAATATTACATATAATTTTGTAAAACTATTTAATAGTTGAGTTTACACAAAAATAATCATAAAAAAGTTTTAAAATTTCACCAAAATTTCCCCCTTGATTATCACCTTATATTCATCTATTACCCTGCTAGCAAAACATGTTTCTCTAAAATCCATGTTGCCAAATAATATTAACCAATTTTCATTGTTTTATGTAGTTCCTTTATGTAGTTCCTTATTGTGTTAATTTAAAAAATAGCCTCTACACTTCTTGAAACAATATTAAAAAAGGAGCAAACGTTAATATGTTCTCAAAAATGTAAAGTATCTTAGGATTTTTAAGTAAAACAATATGTTAATTTTTTATAAAAAGATAATTTTTATAAAGTTGATAGTTTGAGAATTCAACAGCAAAATTTAGTGGTAAAAAGGATACAGAGTCGATCATATAATCTATTTATATTATAATATAATCCATTTGTATTCGGTTAAGGAGTCTGTTAACGTTATAATGACTACTGCAATAATCTATGCATCTCGATTTACATTTATAGGTTTACAGAAATGGCAACAAAGATAACACATTTTTATAGATCGTATCTTAACCGAATACAAATGTAATATAATCTATTTATATTATAAAATTTGTCGGTTAAATTTGTTAATTTTAAAATAATTATGCCTGTGCAGAAGCTTAAAAAGTTTTTTAGTTTTTGTTTGCTTCATCATCAATTAAATTTATTTATTATAAAGAGCCAGTTACTCCCATGACCGGGATGTCTGGTAATGAAAATCATCCGATGACCGTTTCGGAAAAGATATTTTCGAAGGCCTCCGGAAGTCCCGTAAAAGCTGGAGATTTCGTGCTGGCAAATATAGACCTGGCAATGACTCATGATATTACAGGTCCGCTGGCAGTCCAAGGCTTTTACGAGATTATGAAGGATAGAGAAGAGAAAAAAGTATGGGACCCGAAGAAAATAGTGATCGTATTCGATCACCAGGTTCCTGCGGATTCTATTAATGCCACAGCAAATCATATCATGCTTCGAAAGTTTGCTAAAGAACAGGGCATTTTGAATTATGATGTATATGAAGGAGTTTGCCACCAGGTTCTTCCAGAAAAAGGGCATGTGTTGCCAGGAAACCTTATAGTCGGTTCTGATTCGCATACCTGTGCTTATGGTGCTCTGGGCGCATTTTCTACAGGTATAGGGTCTACAGATATGGCTGCCGTTTTTGCCACTGGCAAACTCTGGTTCAGGGTACCTGAAACTTTCCGCTTTGAAGTAGAAGGCAACCTGCCAAGACGCGCTTACTCGAAGGACCTTATTCTCCATCTGATAGGCGACGTAGGGGTAGAAGGTGCCAGATATATGGCAGCCGAGTTTGGAGGTTCAACAATTCGCTCGCTTTCTATTCCCGAAAGAATGACTATGTCTAACATGGCAATTGAGATGGGAGGAAAGGCAGGAATTATCGAAGCCGATGAAATGACTGTAGATTATCTGAAAGAGCGGATTCTTTATTACGAATTTGACCCATATTGGAAATCCGATAAAGATGCCAAATATGCTGAAGTCCGCCACTATAATATCTCTGACCTGGAGCCTCAGGTAGCCTGTCCCCATCACGTGGATAACGTAAAACCCGTAACCGAGGTAGAGGGTACTAAACTGGACCAGATCTTTGTGGGTTCCTGTACAAATGGAAGGTTCGAAGATATTAAGCTCATGGCCGACATAATGGGTGATGAACCAGTTGCAAAGGGCACCCGCTTGCTTGTTGTCCCAGCTTCAAGGACTGAGTATATGAAACTCCTTAAAGCAGGGTATATAGAAAAACTCATGAACGCAGGTGCAATTGTAGAATTCCCATGCTGTGGGCCCTGTATGGGAGGCTCTTTCGGCTTGCTTGGAGCAGGAGAGGTAGGCCTTGCGACATCGAACCGCAACTTCAAGGGCAGAGAAGGAAGTCCGGAGTCTTTTGTATATCTATCTTCCCCAGCAACTGCAGGAGCATCAGCTCTTACTGGAGAGATCACTGATCCAAGGAAGGTTTGAAGAGCCTTCTGATTTTACTTTTTTAGATATATTCTTCAATTAAATTTTGTAATTATTTATCCATGTTTAATTAAACAGGTGTTATAATGCCGGATGCTGACCTATCAATCTTTAACAGGGTATATGAAATCATCCTGGACCGAAAACAGAACTATGACGAACGTTCATACGTTTGCAAGCTTTTGAACCATCGAAAAGGTATGAATAAGATTCTTGAAAAAGTAGGAGAAGAATCAATTGAAACAATTCTTGCAGTCAGAAACGAAAACCATGAAGAGATTATTTATGAAAGTTCAGATCTTATTTTCCACCTTCTGGTGTTACTTGCGGCAAATAATATTACTCTTGATGAAATCGCGGCCGAACTCAGCGCCCGACATGAAAGTATGAAGAGGGATTAAAGCCTGGAGGTTTTTACCTCCAAGTTTGAGATTATATACTTTCAAATATTAATTCGTTCAAAATTCTTTCAATATACTGCCAATTCGTTAAGGACATCTGTTTTTGACAATGTGCCTTTGGGTACGCCATTAATTGTTACAACAAGTCGTCCTACATTGTACTTATGGAAAAGTTTTACAACATCATATAATTGCATATCTCCATCAACTGTTATGAGTTCTTTTGTCATAATATCTTTAACTTTCACATTTGGTTTGCCCTGAGCAATTGCATGGGCAATATCTGTATAAGTAATGATCCCTACCATTTTTCCTTTATCTTCCACAGGAGCCCCATGAGTATTGTTCCTGATAAAAAGTCTCGTTGCTTCTTGAATACTTGCATTTAGGTTCACAAGCATAGGAGGGTATTTCATATAATGTTTGACATGTTTCTTGGGGAGAGAGATCATTTCTGTAATATTGAAAAGAATAGAATTGTTAGTGTCATCTCTTCCTGTAACTTCTCCCCGTATTATCAGGCGGTTTACAGGTGTAGGTCCTACCTGAAGCTTATCTTCCATCGCAAATTCTTTTGTGTTTCCGATTACTCGGATGACTCCACTACAGGCATCTGGACTCCGAACGGTCGTAAAACTAATTTCAGCAGCGGTAGCCCCATTAACAGGCACACTATTTCTGTAAAGGGGAACTACTGACTCATTTTTCAATTGTTGAATTTTTAATGCGTCATATGCTGCTCCTGTGGGTTTATAGCCTCCTTTTGGCCCAGGAACTCCTTCAACAAGCCCCAGTGCCTTTAATAACTGCATCTGATTGCGGATAGTTCCAGGATTGCGCTTGATGACCTCAGCTATTTCTTCCCCTTTAATTGCTCGGTCTTTTTGTCGCTGAAGATTGATTAATGAAAGAATAATGTCTTTTTGAATAGGAGTGAGTTCCATACTACCACCATTAATTTCATATACTTTATAAGGATGATGTATATTATTTATAACGATAATGTAAGTTAGTGCATATATTTACCATAATTAATGATTATAAATCTTATTACAAATTATTATTACAAATATAAAAAGAGTCCGGTCCTGTTTCAAATATCTATTTGATTTATACTATATATAGAGTTTATTACCAGCATTTGTCATTGTAAAACTAAAAACCGAGCAATAAATTTCCTCTAAGGGAATCACCTTCAGGAATTTCTGCGAGCCTCTTGCTTGCATATTTGTTTTGTTAAAGTTTTATTTCATATATAATAATGTTTATATAATTTAGCAGAGTTCCCAAAGGGTTAGAATATGATGATCTTCGAGAAAATCCATACAGTTCCTACTTCTGAGGAATTAATAAATAAAGCTTTTAAACGATCCGCACGAGCTATGTCCGGAAAAACAATAGAAAACAAGGAAAGCAGACTCAGAGCTAATGAATCCATGCTGTTGACAGCTGCAAACATTCTAACGGATAATCTTGCAAACATAGTCCGGCGGTTCCCTAGTTTTGAACGATTGCCCAGATTCTATTATGAACTAACTGATATTTTAGTTGGAGTGGAAAAACTCAAGATGTCACTTGCATCTGCGGATTGGGCCAGCAGAAAGATCCATGAAGTTGCAAGGATGTACGTTGGAAAAATCCGAGATTCCGAGATTCCCGAGCCTATCCGAAAAGAAGCTTTTGGAAGACTTGCTTCGATCATTAAATCTATTAATAAGGAGCTTCTCTTCCTCAATGAAGCAAGAAATATCTTGCGGAAACTCCCTGATGTCCAGGAAGAGCCTACAATAGTAATTGCTGGCTATCCTAATGTTGGAAAATCAAGCTTTGTCTCAAAAATTACAGGTGCAAGTCCAGAAATTGCACCTTATCCTTTTACAACAAAAGGAGTAACAATCGGGCATTTTACTCGAAACGGAGTGCGTTATCAGGTTATGGATACTCCGGGTCTTCTTGATCGTCCTATGTCCGAGAGAAACGATATCGAAAAGCAGGCAATGACTGCGATCCATTACCTTGATGCAGTTGTAATGTTTATGATTGATCCAAGTGAAAGCTGTGGATACGAAATCGAAGACCAGAAGCGTTTACTTGCAGAAATTAAGGAGAACTTCAAGCTTCCCATACTTGTGGTTGCGAACAAGGTTGACAGATCTGAATTCCAGAAGCTAGAAGAAATAGAATTTAATATTTCAACAGTTACCGAAAAAGGAATCGAAGAAGTAATGGACAGACTCCTAGAAATGATTGAAGAAAAACGAATTTCTTCATCTTCTGAAGAGCCAGATACAGAGCATGCAGTCTGACCGCCCGAGTCATTTCTCAGGAGGACAACGTCCTTTTC
This sequence comes from uncultured Methanosarcinaceae archaeon, assembly GCA_963727895.1. Taxonomy (GTDB): domain Archaea; phylum Halobacteriota; class Methanosarcinia; order Methanosarcinales; family Methanosarcinaceae; genus Methanosarcina. Next base: position 245,746 of record CAVSHT010000004.1, read on the forward strand.
ACTCACTTACTTTGCTCAAGTGAACTATAGTCATTTACGCAAAGAATTACACTTGAAATTTAACGGGCCCATTTTTTGATCCGAAGAATATTGTGTTTCTAGTTCGTGATGAGAACCCAAGTGTAAATAGTTGCGTTCAAGACTATAATTAAGCATAAATAAAAACGCGGGGTTTAACTAAAGAAGAGGACTAATTTGGGAGAAATGCAAACAGTTCTTTAATTTATTCGGTATCTATTTAGAATATATATTTAACTATTTAGTGTGTGTGAAAATTTAGGTTTTTTGAATTAAATTATTCCAAGATACATAAGCAGGGCAACGGAAATCAGTATAAATCCTGTTGTCAGCCTTATTTCCACTCTCCATTTTTCCCTAAATTGAGTAACTGTATTGGGACTAAGTCCAAATTTAAGGAGAAGGCCTAGAGTTATCACTGGAAGTAAAAGTCCAAAATTGTAAAGTCCCATGTATATTGTTCCCCTTAATATATCTGTTTTTATTGCAAGGATGCTCAAAAGAGAGAGGTATATTGCTCCCACGCAAGGAGCTTTGACAAAGGAAAACATACTTCCTGAAAGGAAAGACAATAGAAGAATATTATTTTTGTCCATTTTCTCCATAAAATTTTTTAAGGATTTGGGAGTCCGAAAGGTAGATTGTGCATGCTTTTTTAACCAGTAAGCATCAAAAATATGCCAGAAACCTAGCAGGTAAATAATCAATATTGAGAGTTTTATAAAATTTTCCTGGATATCAGGCAGGAAATTAACAATACTGAGAATACTTATTCCCCAAAGCATGTACATGATAAAGATTCCAGCTGAAAAACCAATTGTGATTTTGAGCATTTCCTCTCTTCTCCCATTCTTAAGAAGGGTTACTGAAGCAAGAAATGCCATTACTGCAAGGAGACAGGGATTGAAACCTGCAAGGATACCAACTGCTAGAAGTAAAAGTGGGCTTATTTCTTCAATATGTTTGCTCTTCTTCTCTCGGTTTTCAAAAAGAGATAATGAAAGATCCTGAGTAAAAAACGAAGAAGAGATTTCGCTTTCTTTCAAAAAAATTCCTGCTTTGACTTCAAAAGCTCCATTAAAGCAACCCACTGATCTACTATCAAACATACTTGCCGAACCAAAAGTAGGACTCAGTAGCAAAAAAATGAATGCAAATGAAATAATTCTTTTATTCACAAACAGATTACGCACATTTTCCTTTTTCATATATTTTTCCAAAATTATTTTTATAAAGGCACTGCGAACTTCAGACTCAAAGACACATACTCTTTGGTCAGATACATATTTCACATATTATCAGTTACTCCTTTCTGAAGAAGGAGCCTGTATCCAGATTAAGTTTCATTTTTTTAATTATTTATATAGTTAAAACAAAAAATCTTATTTAATGATATCAATGATTTCTTTTAATTTTATGGATTAATGTATATTTTTAGCCTTAATTTATACATTTATGTATTTAATTTTAAATTCAAAATTTATATTTTTTACTGTTATTATTTCCCACACAAATTTTAAAAAGTTTATATCAAGAAATAAGTACAAACAGTACTATTTTTTGGGATTATATATTATTTTCTTTGTAGTCTTATTTTATCATAAACTTTTGCTGAGAATAACCTATGTCCTCATTTGATTAAATAAAATTTATTTTGTAATTAGTGAACAACTTTTATTTTATTTGAAAAGCAAAATATGGTCGTAAACTATTAGTTAGTTGATGTTATTTACAAAACACTTTTTGTGGCTCATCATATATTTTTTCAATTTAGTAAGGTTAATAGCATACTTGATGCACAAAACATCAGATATTTCCAGCACTGATAAATTAATTATGAAAACATCAACTGCATAAAGATAAACGACCTAGTTTTGTGGGGACAAAAAGTAAGGAGCATTTTTACAATTTTATTTATATAAATCTGTGGGCAAAAACAGAAATTAGAGGATTTCTACAAAGCCAATTTTTAATTCATATTTATCATACAGATAACCAAATGACATAATAATAAATATTTAAATAGTTTTTGCTAAAAAACATTTTATATAGGGATATTATTTGTTCAGAACCAATTTTTCATATAATTAATTATAAATAAATTTGGTAATTATTATAATCTGCAAACTAAAGAATGTAATCAAGTTTACTAGAACTAGACATATTTCAGGTTCAACTGCAGTTGTATAATTATGTTAACCTTCATAAACTTGACTGAATCATTAGGAGATCTATCTATATGAAAGATAACTTGCTTGAAAAAGGTGCAATCGTTCAGAGAGACCGTGAAACTTATGCAATAGCTCCCCACATTCCAGGAGGTGTTGTAGATCCTGCAACCCTCAGGAAAATTGCTGATGTTGCTGAAAAATATGGAGCAGCAGCCCTTAAAGTAACTTCGGCCCAAAGAATTGCGATAGTGGGCTTAAAAGAAAAAGATCTTGATAATATATGGGCTGATCTCGGAATCAAACCGGGGGCAGCTGTAGGGCTATGTGTAAGGAGTATAAAGATTTGCCCCGGTACAACTTTTTGTAAGCAGGCAAAGCAAGATTCTCTAGGGCTTGGTCTGAAGCTCGATGAGAAATATCATGGAATGCCTATGCCTTCCAAGCTAAAGATAGGCGTCTCAGGATGCCAAAACTCTTGCTCTGAATCAGCTATTAAAGACATTGGAGTAATTGGTACTTCCAAAGGATATACCCTGATGGTAGGAGGTGCTGTAGCTGCATCTCCAAGACTTGCTGACATTGTAGCAAAGGAATTATCTGAAGAGGAAGTCTTAGAAGCTATTGATAGGATAATTGATTACTACAAAAACTCAGGTACTAAAAAGAGACTTGGAAAACACATTGAAGACATTGGTCTTGAGAATTTCAAAGCTCAAGTAGGGTTATAAGACTGTGGTGAAAAAAATCTGATTTTATTGTAAAGAACGTTTTTTTAACTGGTATTATGAAATTTGCAGGATAAGATCTTTTATAGGTTCGAAGGTGGCTGAAAAAGCTCAAATCCCCTGCAAACTTCACAGTACCTGTTAAAGCCATACTTCATCTTTTAATTTTTCAACGGTATTTATTGCTTTATAATATCCTTCTAGATCTGATTTATTTTTAAATTTTTGCAACAGAACCAGTTTAAAAACTTTCTAATATACAACATTTCCACAACTGATGAAGTTAATTATATTTGAGAATTCAGTTACAAAGGTTCTGTTGCAAAAAAATTGTAAGAAAAATACAAAAGAATGAAGAATAAACCAGGTAGTAATATGCTATCTATTTTCTTTTAAAGAGAACTTTACAGTTCTCATTGCAACGTAAGAATAATGTCTACTTTATAAAGTGGGTTTTTATGAAAAACAATAACGACCTCAATCTCAAGGTCAACAATCTTATCAAGAGTATATTCAGCGATGCCCTGAGCGTCTCTCTGAAAGACCCCTACAATGCAGCCTTTTTCAGGGCTATGCTGGCACAGAAAAAAGCGGCCTCAAAATGAAAATGATTCTATGTTAACATAATAAATCGAAAACCTTTCTACCGATGCGGACGATGCTTGCACCTTCTTCGATTGCTATTTGATAATCGTCTGTCATTCCCATTGAGAGATATTGAAAATGTTTTTTTGAATGCTTCTCTGCTTTATCTTTTAAGTCTTTTAATTCTTTGAAATATTTCCTTGAATCTTTTGGGTCTTCGCTTTTCGGCGGGATTGTCATCAGACCTTCAAAACTTAAGTATTTGAGAGTTGATATTTGCTCTAGGAGTTTCAAGAGATCTTCGGGCTTTACGCCTGTGTGTTTTTTTTCGTCTGTCTTCACTTGTATAAGGATTTTCTGAATTGTTTTATTTTCTTTTGCTGCATCGTTTATCTTTTCTGCAAGTTCGTATGAATCAACACTTTCTATTAAATAGGGATTCAGGTTTACTACTTTTTTTGCTTTGTTTAACTGGAGTGTGCCAATGAAGTGAGTTTTTATCTCAGGTGGAAGATGTAGAGCCAAACATTTCATCTGCTGGTAATGGTTGAAGCCTATGTCTGTAACGCCTGCTTTTACGGCTTCTTCTATTTGTATTTTTGAGGCATATTTTACTGCAACGACAAGTGTTACATCAGAGGGTATCGTTTTTAAAAGTTCTTTTACATTGTCTTTGATCATATGTTATCATTTTCTTCGATAATATGTTGTTATTGTATGCAGAGATTTATAGCATTTTGTCTCTTTTAGAATGAGCATTTCTAATCCTAAGTAATCGTATAATATCTTTTTTATGACTTCAATGGTACACAGATGGTCCATTTTTATTTGATTGATGTTTTAAAACACCTGAATGTCAGCAGTTCCTTTAAAGTCTATATTGAGTCCACAATTCCTGCTTTTCTTGCAGGTGTATTTTTACATTCAATCCCTCTTTCATCTTTGTACTTCAATCCTCCATGACCTCTACAGAAGTTAAAATGGGTACAATATAACCTCATTTGATACTCTAACTATTCTTTCGCTTTTGAAAATCCTATTGTTTTTCTTGAAACTCTGTTGTTATCCTGCCTAAAAGTCAGGTTTTGTCTTTCAAGTAAAGTTGTTGAGATTTCGCTTTGTTCAATGTCTTTTCCAAAGATAGTCTTCTTCTCTACTTTCTTAAGTAACCCATTTATTCTTATTTTGACTACCTGTGCATATTTCAAATCATCAGAGGGAAAAATTTTTGGTTTCTTTGGTCTTCCTCTTTTCCCAGTCCTTGGAAACTCAATCAAAACTCCAAAATGTTTCAAAGGAGCTTCTCTATAAAAGTTCAACCCATCTGTGACAAAAAAGGGATTTTATCAGAAAGATGTTTTTTAACTGACTCAATTAATTTATCCGCAACATACTGTTTTCTTGGTCCGATTACAAAGTCAAGTATTAGCCTACAACCTGGTGCAAAAGCTATCCACATCCATGGTCCATCATCTTCATAATCTTTCATTCTAGGATTTTTTTTTGAATTATTACCCATAGTTCATCCATTTCTATCTTGGGTACATCCATGTTTTTCATCATGCTGTCATTTACTTTATTGCCTTGGTTAGCTGCACGAGCTAACCATCGTTTTAGACTGGCAGATTCTACCTCTAAAACATCGGCAATGGCTTCAATGCTCATACCTTTCATAGACATTTTTAAAGTTAAATCAATAGTTTTCTCAGCTTTGCGAAGATTATGATAAAAAGTGTCTGTATGGTCGTTAAATACTTTACCGCAATGGCAGCAAAGATATTTTCTTGTTTTTTTCCACGACTTATGTAAGTTCCATTTCCAGCAACATTGCCTTGGTTAGTAAGACCATAGAGCTTGCAGTTTTTGTTTGGGCAGGAAACGCCAATGAATTGTGGTTTTGGACCTCGTTTCCCCATAATATAAACATATGAGTTTCTAATATATAATACCAATCAGATACAAATAGACCATCGGTACACACACATCGAAGGAAAAAATATACTCATTTTTGAAAAGGTTTCAATATATGGCGGTTTTAAAAATCATGTTCACAGTCTTTGGAATAACATATAACTCAAACACACAGCTCTAATCAGTCAATATCAAAAATTTTCGTTGAGTGAACAAAATTAGCTTGAAATTTAGAATTTTTCTCGCTTTTCTGGCACTTACGTTAATTGGAAATATCAAAAAAGGCTGAAAGCTAGTGTATATTAATTCAAGAATACACTACATCATCATTTATGGCTTTATAGAAAGCCTATCCAAAGAAGCTCCAAGAAACTGAAAAGAAACAAGTAGTTTTGTAGAATGTTTAAAAACTTCCTGTTTTTGGATTGCTGCCCATAAGTGACTTATAAGTAGATGTAGAACAAAATTTACTAAGACTTATATTATTAATCAAACTCAACAATGAAGAATTTTTCGTTTTAGACTGCACAGTTAAATAAGTTTAAAACAGCATTATCCAAGAAAAGAACAAAACTAAAAGAGATAATTTTTCAGCCAATAATATAAATAATATATATTTTATTGAAGTGCTCATATGTTAGATCCAAATTATCTTATAGATTTATTTTTGAATCTTGATACTCACTTAAGTGCAATAACAAATGAATATGGTCTATTAACGTACTTACTGTTGTTTGTTATTGTCTTTTGTGAGACTGGGCTGGTAGTAACTCCTTTCTTACCGGGTGATTCTTTTATCTTTGCAGCTGGAGCTCTGGCTGCCAGTGGTTCATTCAATTTATTTACTATTTTAGTTGTTTTATGTCTTGCAGCCGTTGCAGGAGATACTGTCAATTATCAAATAGGTCATTTATTAAGAGATAGAGTAGCAAGTAGTGAAAATATACCTTTTATTAAACAGGAACATCTTGACCGTACACATGCATTCTTTGAGAAGTATGGGGTAAAAACAATAATTATAGCCCGCTTTGTCCCTATCATCCGTACCTTTGCACCGTTTGTAGCAGGAATTGGAACAATGCCCTATCCGACATTCATTAGCTACAATGTCATTGGGGGAGTTGCATGGGTAATGTCGTTTCTTTTTGGAGGATACTTCTTTGGAAACTTGCCAGTTGTAAAAGATAACTTCAGCTTTGTAATACTTGGAGTAATTCTTATTTCGTTACTTCCAGGCATTATCGCATATATTCAGAGTAAACGTGATCTAGAAAGCGCATGATTAAATGAAGACTTAGCATAGATCCTCAAAGTTATCTATTCCTAATATACTTTTAAGAGTGCTTTCATGATAAAAAATTCGATTGATAATTCAAAAATACAACGTTCAAAAAGCAAATTAAAGTTTAAGAAAGCTAAATAGAAAATTTTATTTCATAAAACCTAGACTCTAAACCTTGTGAGGTATTCTTTTGAAAATAGGAACCCTGGTAAAAGTTATTGTGACCCTTTTATTTCTCACGGCTGGGGTGCTTCTAGTTCAAAGTTACTGGATAGATATCGCGCCTATTCTTAAAGAAGTGTTGAACACACTTGAGGGAACAAGGTTACGTTATGTTTTTCTGGCTATTTCAGTGTACTTGCTAAGTGTGTACTTATACTCAGTCCGCTGGCAGCAGGTTCTCTCCTGTATAGGTTATGATCCAAAAGCCACGAAACTTGTTCCGATTTATTTTGGAGCAGTATTTATAAACAATGTTACTCCAGGAGGAAATATGGCAGGAGGAGAATCCTTTAGGATTCTGTGGGCCAATAAACTCTTTGGGATAAGTTATACCAATGCCTTCAAGACGATCTTTTTCGAAAGATTAGTTGAAGCAATTCCTGTTGCTTTTTTATTTATTTATATCCTGTATTCATTTCCCTCTTTAGAGATTAAATTACTGCCTCATGGTTTAACTTTACGAACAATCCATTTACTTTTCATAGTTATTTTGATAGCAGGAATCATAACATGGGTTTTTCGAGAGAAATTTGTGTCTCTTTTAAAGGTTATACAGCAAAACTGGAATCTGTTCAAAAAATCATTTATTCCTGTCCTCTTTTTATCTTGTGGAGTCTGGGTCCTTGATGTAATACGCCTCAAATTAGTCTCTTTAGCTCTGAATATCAATCTCTCTTTAAATTTAATAATAACAGTTTCAATTCTATCTTTCTTTCTAGGAGCTCTGCCATTAACTCCAGGAGGGCTTGGAATCATTGAAGGAGGATTGATATCTTTACTTCTGTATTTTGGGCTATCCGTTGCGTCAGCAAGCAGTTTCGTTTTACTGGAACGTATTATTTCTTATGGGATCAGCAGCATAATAGGATTTTTATACCTGTCTTATTATGGAGGCTTCAAGATATGGGAAAAAGCAAAAAAAGAAAAACTACGCTGACCTCCAATTAATTGCAATTATCTCGAAACCTGATTTATTTTTTCCTGATCAAATGCAAACAAACTGAAAAACCTATTAGTGACAGCTCTTTCAGTTTCCCGATTTCTTACTTCATTTCGGCCTTTTTCAGCTCTTCTCTTATATTTTCTACAGTCTTCCAAGACTGTCTAACTATTACAGGGAATTCTCCAGAGTGCTCTTTTCCCCAATTCAGCAGGAATTCTTTTGTTTTCGGGTCTGAAGGATAACCGCTGCCGAAGTCCAGACCCCATTTTTTCTTTAATTCTTCTATAAGTTCATCTCTGCGGACCTTCGCAATAATTGAGGCTGCCGAAACAACAGGATAAATAGCGTCTGCCTGATGCATAGAAATTATTTCTATCTCTTTTGCATGAGTAGGACTGGTTTTTGCGTACTGCTTACGGAGGTTATCTGCAAAGCGTTCGGCTTTGACATCAGCAGCATCAGCATATATAATATCTGGTTTTAACTGTTCGAGAACTTTTGAAAAACAGACAACCATGATTTCATTCATTGTCATAATCTTTCGAAGTTCATCTATCTGAGAAGGGCTGACTTCAAGAACAAAAAAGCCGTCTGCATGTTTTTTAATCTGAGATGCAAGTTGCTCTCGCTTTTTTGGCGTCAATTTCTTGGAATCTGCAACCCCAAGAACTTTGAGGATATGAGCTTTAGATTCTTCAATTTTTACGCCTCCTATGCACATGGGCCCAATTACTGGACCTTTTCCAGCTTCGTCTATTCCTGCGATCATCATTTCTTGATGCCTCCTAATTTGAAGAAAGAGGGCTTGTTATTATTTTAAAAAGTAGGTAAAGATGGAATTTACCTAGTATTAACAGAACTCTATAAGAACTTTCTAAGATAACGAGTCTTCATTCATTTGAACTTAATGGCTTGACACATTTTTGTTGAGTTATTTTCAGTTTTCTGAGGAAAATTTATACATATTTTCCTAAGGTACTATCATAATACAGAGCTAAAGTTTCTAACAGGTATTAGACGGTTCATCCAAACCAGTTTCTACCCAGTCTCTTTTCCTTCATCCCATGCCTACTTACATAAACTTCATACTCTTTTTTATTATTCTTGTCGAAAACAAACCTGTAAAAAGATTTGAAGTAAGCAAGTTCTTGAATGCAAGGATTTCTGACGTCACTAAGGATAACCACTATAGAGTCTTTTGTTTCGGAAATCGAGAAGATAGGATAATCAATTTCCTGAGGAACGCCTGTTCTATAGAGTTTTTCGACTCGTTTAACATAAGCAGCACTATTAGAGATATTTCCCTCTACAGAAACTTTTTTAACATACAGACTTTTCTCGATTCCTGAAAGATAACTTATTTCTAGGACTTTGTAATGGGTAGAATTATATGAGTAAGCTGCCAAGAATTTGTTTACTGATTCTGGATAAGTGTTCTGATAGCTTATTTCAGCTTTTTCTGTCCAGGAAACCCGGCTTATCAAGAAAGCTTTTGAAATCGGCATAACAGTAAGCCAGAAGAGTAATATAAAAATAAACAAGGCATAAAGTTTGTCGTCAAATTTTGATATGAAAGTGAAAAAACTATTTATTTTTCCTTTAAGATATACCCTTTTACTCAAATTTCCCATAATCAAAATAAATAGGAGTAGAAGAGGAAGCAAATTTAACAGAGGGTCAAAAAAATAAATTGCATCCATAATTGAAGCGTCCTTACTGAAAGGATAGAAGGGACGCATTTTCCAGCTTGTGACATAGTCAAGGTAAGAATGAAAAAAAAGAGATTGGAATCCTCCTATAGTAAAAAGCCAATCTTTTGTTTTAAACCATATAATGAAAGTAATCAGAAATATAAAAAGGATTGAATGCATGAACTCTCTGTGCCCTATAAGGTAAAAAAGCTGATTTCTGCCCTCTGGACTAAGGCTGTTATTCACAAAGATAAATGCCGAATACAGAATAAAATCCAGATCAGGAAAAACAGATAATAAAACTACAATTTTTAGTTTATTTCCTTTCAGGCCTAAGGCCATAGCAATGAGAAAACCTACTCCCATATGGGAAATTACATTTACCATGATCCTTAATCCCTGAAGTGGATTTTTTATATTTAATAATCTATAAAATATTACAGATATATTTATTCTTTTTGAAAAACCGCATTCAAGAGTTTTAAAGTTGTATTTATTTTGAGAAAAGTAGAAAGTGATATATAATATTTAAAAAAGTTTGTTGTTGAAAATCACATTTATACTAGATGTTTTTCATTTTGGTAGGGTAGTTGTGTAACTAAGCAATAAAACAGAGAAGAGCTAAGAAAACCCTATTTTACAAAGAATTCAGATATTTTTAAATGAAAACAAAAAAGCTAGCGATGGTTCACTCCATCTACAATCAGACGGTCACAGGTTATTTGTGACTCACTCACTCCTATAACGAGATCAATTGTTAAAAATTTCGTAATGTAATTTTTAAGAGCAATATATAAGTTTTTCCTTCTTGTATTAATGAATTTATTTAAATGTTAAGATGTTCATATTAATAAATGTTTGTGTAAAAACTATGAATTTCTGCCGAAAGAAGAATAACTTCCGTATATATTTCCAAGACCCAGAAGAAAACTTATAAAAAGAATGTAAAAAAGGCATTTCAGGCTTTTATATGGCAGCAGATCACTACTTCTTTTACTCCAAGATAGCATTCAAAAAATTAATCAGTTTGTGATCTCTGGTTGCAAAGTATAATTTGTTTATATACAAATGGCAATATAAAATAAATTTGGATTAAAAAGGAGATGTATAGCATGGTAAGTGAAATGACTCCAGCCCGAAGAGTTCTGGCAGCAGTGCTTGGAGGCAGGGTTGACTATGTCCCCCCTGCAAATCCCCTCGCTCAGACCACACCAGAATTGATGCAAGTATGCAATGCTTCCTGGCCAAAAGCTCACTTTGACAGCAAGATGATGGCAGACCTTGCTGCCGCCCCCTATGAAGTTTGCGGCATTGAGGCTGCCCGTCCCCAATTTGATATTTATCTCGAAGCGGAGGTTCTTGGGTGCAAACTTGACTGGAAGAAACCAGACAGACCTCCTGTAATTGGCCCTGTTTATACGGATCCTGCCGATGTAATCTGGCCTGATAACTTGGAAGAAACCGGAAGGATTCCAGTGGTGCTTGGAGCAATCGAAGAACTGAGAAAACGCTATGACGGCGTGCTTCCTATTATTCCAGTACTTACATCTCCCTTTACGGTAGCAGGTCACATCGCAGGCGTTGAAAATATGGCTCGGTGGACAAAGACTGACCCAGAAAAAGCTCACGCTTTCATTGAAGCAGCAACTGATTTCGTCATAGCTTACGGGAAATTGCAGACTGTCTACGGAGCACATGTTATCTTTCTGGCTGATCCTTCGGCTTCCGGCGATTTGATTTCTGCGGAAACATACAGGGAATTTATACTTCCGTCTCACCAAAAAATAGCAAAGGAAATTAGCTGTCCCCAGATCCTGCACATCTGCGGGGATACCAGTAAGCTCCTGCCTTACATAAAGCAAAGCGGAATTGACTGTTTTTCCTTTGATGAGGTTCCGGTATGGTATTGTCGTCGGGTAGTTGGCAACGATATGTCCATTCTAGGAAGCCTGGATGTCATAGATCTGATGCCAAACGGGACCCCAGAACAAGTTTATAACATAACCAGAGAATGCATTCTCCAAGGAGCTGATATCGTCGGGACTTCATGTGGTGTCTCATTTGGAACCTCTCTAGAAAATCTCAGCGCATATGTCAGGGCCTGCAAGGAGACTCCAATTCCCAAGTACGACGACGTAGAAGATCTTATCAGGCAGATAGGAGTCGGAATTGGAAGAAATATGAGAGAAAACGCGCTGGGGGGATGAAAGAATGATTAGGCATATTGACATTGCAGTTCAGAGAATACTCGAGATGAAAGAAAAAGAACCTGCAAAGTTTAAAAAACTAATTGACGAAGGGATCATGATCGGCCTGGGAGTAGATCTTGGAGATAAAAACAAAGAAATGACCCCTGCCAACCAGATAAAGAAACAGAATAAGCCAAAAGATCCCGAATATACAGCCGTGGCAGAAGCAGTTATCGAGGGAAACAGTGCAGACGCAGTGAAACTCACAGCTGCCCTGCTTGAAGAAGGAAGAGACCCAACAGATGTGGTTTTAAATGCTCTTATGCCCGGAATTCAGACTGTATGTGAGCTTTACGACATAGGGGAAAGCTATGTGCCGGAAATTCTACTGGCTAATGAAGCCCTTGTAGGAGGAGTGGAACTCTGCCAAGAAAGAGTTGGAGAAATGCCCTCTAAGGGAAGAGTTGTGTCTCTTGTTATTGAAGGAGATGTGCATGACATAGGCAAGAACATTGTAGCCGCTATCCTTAGAGCAAATGGTTTCGAAGTAGTTGATCTTGGAAAAGATATAACAGTGGAAGAAGCCGTTAGAGCCGTAAGAGCTGCAAATGCTGACCTGGTTACCGGTACAACTCTAATGAGTACAACCAAAGAAGGTCTTAAAGATCTTGCAGAGGTTCTTGACTCTGAAGACGTTCCCGTAGCCTGTGGCGGGGCTGCTATAGACAGACGTTTTGTTGAGACTTTTGGCAATTCAGTTTATGGAAAAACACCACTTGATGCGGTAAAAATCGCAAAGAAGATCTGTGCAGGAAAGAACTGGAAAGAAGTCCGTAAGGAGCTTCACTGATTCTACTTGACTATTTTATTTCATTTTATTTTTATATCATATTAGATTGTATCTCTTTTTCATTTATTGTTTCATTTATTGAATGAGCCTATCCCAAAACTTGATTTAATCTAATTATTGCTGCTAATATTACAACTCCAAAGTATGATATTTCTTTGATTTCATACCTTGGAAAATTTAAGGCAGGTTTCTGGTGTAAAATTGATCGTTTTCAAGCAAGAAAACTTCTTAACTGATAACCGCTGGAGAAATCTAAATTTGAATTTTATATTAACTATAAAAGACTTAACCAAACTCTAAATGATCATGGACTGCAATAAATCAATATTTAAAAGAAAGACGGAATTTAAAAAGACCGAAATAGCTGGAAAGGTAAAAATACATTAGGTATTGTTACTTAACTATATCTAGTTCTTTATTTCTGTATTTCATCAATAGAATAACCGAGTACTTTAGCATTTCAAGACTTTTTTATAACACTTTGTCTTTCTTCTCAACCTTGCCAAAAAGTGCCTCAATATGCTGTTATATCCTTCAACAGTATACGTTTCTGCTTTGGATTGAGTATGGATCTTTTCTGAAATAAACTCTGCATATGCCCTCCAGTGATCGGTCATCACTTCTCCAATCTCTTTTTTCTTCAATTTTTTTCAGAGTAGTTTTCCAGTTTCCGTTCCTCTGCTACCAAAAGAGCAGTTGATGAACTTTTTCCCAACTCTATCAACAGCAATCCAGATCCAGCAATATTTTTTTTGTTACCGATGTGAGTGTGCATTTTATCCATTTCAACAATAGATATCTCATTTTCACTTTTTAGGTTCTCTCACTCCTGACCAAATTTCTTTATCAATTTTTGGACAGAAACATGACTTACCCCTAAAACTCGTCCTATTGAGCGAAAGCCCAATCCTCCAAGGTAAAGTTGTAAAGCCTGTCTTTTTACAGAAGCGGAAAAAGCAGTTGATTTTAGCTCTACTGTATAGTTATAGCCACAATCAGAGCATTTGTACCGTTGACGTCCGCCAACTATACCATTCTTTTTGTAATTAGAACTATTGCATCTGGGGCAGTTCATGCAGAAATATATGTTATAAGCATATATATCTATTTTTGTGTACCAATGCCCAATTATAAAAAGGCAGAAAATATTTCTGCCAGCACTTTTTTGGCTTATTCATCTGTAAAAAGCTCAACAAACTCGAATTTTGTCACATCAAACAGGCCTTTATCTCCTAATTTAAGTTCGGGAATTACAAGGAGCGACATAAATGAAAGCGTCATAAAAGGCGACATAAATGAAGTTCCCAGTTTCCGAGCTTCTTTATTCAATTGCTGGTACCTTATAGCTACTTCTTTTCCGTCCAGAGTGCTCATAAGGCCTGAAACCTCTAGTGGAAGATCAAGTAGACTATCTGCGGTTCCAACAACGATTCCTCCTTTATTCTCCACCAGCCTATTGACAGCCCTAACGATGTCTTCATCCGTTGCTCCAACTGCAATTATATTGTGACTATCATGAGCAATGCTGCTTGCAATAGCCCCTTTTTTCAGGCCAATATTCTTTATGAAACCGATCTGGACAGGGTCATCAGCATACCGGCTCAGGACAACCATTTTCAAAATATCTCGAGTGGGATCTGAAACAAGGTTTCCATTTTCTATCTTTGGAATTGTCAATTCCTGACCTGTGACCAGTTCCCCCTCCTGAGCAATAATTACTCGGATTTTTTTCTTCAGTTCCTCATTATTACCCGAAACAGGCACACTTAGTTTTACATCATCAAGTGAGATCTTACGTCTGTTGAATACATTTTTTGCAGGGGCTTTTTCAACTGAAAAAAGAACTTTTCCGTTATTGTAAACACAATTTCCATCAATAAAGGTCTTCAGCACTTTGAAAGTTTTCAGGTCATCTACAATAATAAAATCAGCAGGGTCTCCTTCTCGCAACATTCCGACATTAAGCTCATAATGTTCCACTGAATTGATCACTGCTGCTCCGATGAGATTATATATATCAAGTCCTTTTTCCTGCCCGCGCCTGAGAAACTTATCGATATGTCCCTCATATATCAAGGTATCAGGGTGAGAATCATCAGTGCAGAGCATTACTGATTCGGGATATTCGTCTATCAACCGGTACAGTGTCTCAAAATTCCGAGCTGAACTTCCCTCCCGGATCAGTATCTTCATCCCGATATTTATTTTCTCAACCGCTTCCTCATAAGAAAAAGATTCGTGGTCTGTGGAAATTCCTGAACCCACGTATTTCTGGAGATCTTCTCCCTTCAAACCGGGCGCGTGCCCATCTATATTTTTGCCGTATTTTTTCGCGGATTCTAGTTTTGCCATTACCTCAGGAAATTCCATGATCACTCCAGGGAAATTCATCATTTCTGAAAGGTAATACAGATCATCCCTTGCCAGCAACCGGTCAACAGTCTCGGCATCCAGCACCGCTCCTGCGGATTCAAAGGGCGTGGACGGCACACACGATGGTACTCCAAAAAATACCTTTAGAGGAGCTTTTTTAGAATCCTCAAGCATGTACTCAATGCCTTCTTCTCCCATGACGTTTGCAATCTCATGAGGATCGCTAACAACTGCAACCGTACCTCTTGAAATTGCCATCCGAGCAAAAACCGAAGGTACGGTCATTGAACTTTCTATATGTACATGCGCGTCTATAAGTCCTGGAAGAATATACTGCTCTTTATCGTGCTCCTTCTCTTTGATACTTATGATCTTCCCATTTTCAATGGCAATTTCGCCTTTAAACTTCCGCTTGGAAATAGCATCAACAATGATCCCCTGATAAGTTTGCATAGTAGTTCATTGCAGCCATAAATTTATAAATATTTTCAAATAAGTTAATGCGGGCATTTATTAATGTTTTGAAAATTGTGGAAGAAAATGAGAAGAATGAAAACGAAAAAGATGGAGAACAACTATTTCTTATGATTGACAAATAAGACTACAAAAAAGAAACATAGCCCGGCACGGATTCGAACCGAGGTTGCAGGATCCAGAGTCCCACATGATTGACCACTACACTACCGGGCTTCAATGATTTTTAGCTATTAGGCGCATTTCTTTTGGCTTTAGACACGCTTTAAGCGTATCTTCTAAATGAAGATTTCATATAAAAATCTTTCGGCTAAAAACATACTGAGTGTTAAAATTAGGTAAAAGTATAGAATATTTACAGGAGTAACGAGTTAATCTAAAAAAGAAAAACACTTTTTCCAGCTTTACAAATTTTTAAGTAAAAACAGAATATAGAAAATTTCTACAAAGCCAAAAAAGAATTACGTTTTTACAAGTTTTCCTCAGGTTGATTTAAAATTGCAGTCCACCACCAACGAGCCATATCTAAAAGGTCTTTTGAGAACTGACCTGAAAGTTTATATTCTCTATTTTTTATTGAGATCATACCTGCTCCAAGAAGTTTGTTACGCATTGCATAAAATGAGGCACGACCTATTTGGAGTTCCTCTAAAAGAGTCTCCCATTCATCAGTTCGGATCGCATTTCCTCCAGCTTGACGCTCTTCTATTAGCGTCAGGAACTTGCGACCTCTGATAGCAGTGGCATCTTCTTGAAAAATGCGCCGCATAAGGGTATAATATGGATCCCTTGAATGGCTTATGCGGGTATTGGCATCCGATCTTACTACAATAGTCGTTGCTGTTTTTGGTGCATCTTTTACGAGCGACATTGTCCATCAGGCATGTTTATATGTTAATATCCTTAAGTTTTAAACTCAACAGGTGTCTGTGAGGTTACAATCTTCATAAGTATGTCCATATACTCTTCTCTTAGAAAGTAAACCATTGGGGTTTTATAAGACTCTTTATGTGCCCTTAAAATTCCAAGCTTCGAATGGATATACCCTACCATGGATGCGACAGTGTTCCTCGATACATTATACTTACTTGTAAGCATTTCATGCAGCTCGTCAATAGTCGCTTTTTTTACTTTTATAAAAATACATAGGATTGCCCTTCGATATCCACTGGAATCAACCTCTACAAATTTCTCTAATCTTGATTTAATTTTCGCTCGGATGGATACCATTGATTACCACCTTTACTGATGTAGTAAACTATGTGAGTTATAACTCTATATATAGATTTTTAAATTTATTCGTCCTGATGGAATGGATACAGAAAATTTATATCCATCAAATAATTTTGCTTTAATTCAAAGCCCGTTTCTTTCTATATATATATATTCTTCTTCTAATATATCGTTTTTTGTGTCTTATTTCTTGGATCTTTGTCCATATGTTT
Source organism: uncultured Methanosarcinaceae archaeon (assembly GCA_963727895.1). GTDB lineage: Archaea > Halobacteriota > Methanosarcinia > Methanosarcinales > Methanosarcinaceae > Methanosarcina. The sequence continues at coordinate 262,625 of CAVSHT010000004.1, forward strand.
TATGGACTTTTTAATATTAAACATTAAAATTTTATATTTTTATTTTTACCTATTTTTCATAAATATATTGTAGCTATTCAAATTGAAAAAAACTTGTCCTGAGAGGAAATTTCGTTAAAGGACTTATTAAATATATTTATTTAACCACGTTATAAGTGCCTTACTTCAATATATTAAGTTTTCGTTCAGCCCCTATAGGTGTCCAGTTTTACTTATTATAAGCTTCATCTAATACTTTGTTTCTTCCTATTCATAGCATGGCGTTTTTGTTATTGAGTCCTCTGGTGAAGCCTGCAATAGAAGGCATCAGAATTCCAAGAATTATTACGTAGTTCTTAAGGAACCCCTAATTCTAGATGGAATGTCTTATCTCAGAATGCACATCCATGGAAACTAGGGATTCAGGTTTCTCAAGTGCTGTCTGTCTCTGTGAGTTTAAGGCTTCTTATGATCCCTATTCTCTCAAAGTTCTCTTTTCTGCAGAATTAGAATATCTGCATCATGGTAATTTTCCATACAATTCTGACACACTGGAGTGGCCTGTAAGAAAGGCGACTAATGTAATAAGAGAAGAAATGAATACAGGAAAAGGCATCGTTGTTTATTGCGTGGAAGGTATAAGCAGAACAGGGACAGTTCTTGAACGTATACTCAAGGATCTTGGTTTTCAGGCTGATGAGGTAATAAATTATCTTGAAAAATAAACAAGCTAAGAGGTTTTAAAGGATGGCCTGAGACGGAATGTCAAGCAGAAATGATACGTAGATATTGAAGTGATTTGAAATTTATTAATATCTGAAATGCTTTGAAATTTATTAATATCTCTGGATAACTTTCTGGGAAATAGAATTTTTCGTAATAAATATAAGGTGTACAGTTGTATATTTAAAAGGGGAAGAATCTGCATTTAGTAGAAATTTATTAAATTTAAAATATTTTTTAAGGGGGTTTAGCTTGAAATTTGAACGTATTAAATCAGAAGGTCTGGCGCATCTTTCTTATTTCATTGGCTCGGAAGATGAAGCCATAGTTATCGATTCTCGAAGAGACTGTCAGGTCTATGTTGATCTTGCCAGAAGAGAGGGTATGAATATAATATATATTTTTGAGACTCACAGAAACGAGGACTATGTAATTGGTTCCCCGGAACTGAAAAAGCTTACAGCTGCAGAGATTTATCATGGTGAGGGAATAGATTTCAAGTATGGAAGTTATTTGAAAGAGGGACAGGAATTTAATTTTAGCTCTATGAAGTTGACTACTTTATATACTCCGGGTCATACTGATGAAAGCGTGTCCTATACACTGACAGACCTTGATACAGGAAAAGATCCAATAATGGTCTTTACAGGGGATGCACTGTTTTCATAGGCGACTCCGGAAGAACCGATCTCTATGGTCCAGAAGAAGCTCCAAGGCTTGCAGCAAACCTCTATGACAGCATTTTTAACAAAATCCTTCCTTTGAGAGACGGAGTAATATTATGTCCTGCACATGGTTCAGGTTCAGTTTGTGGGGGAGCTATCGCCAAAAGGAACCACAGTACTTTTGGACTTGAACGTATCCAGAATCCTGTTTTGCAAAAAACTGACAAGAACGAATTTATCAGGTTCAAGCTTGAAGAGCAGCTTGAGTTTCCTCCTTATTTTAAAAAATGGAGCAGTATAACAGGCAAGGACCCCCTCTGCTCAAAGGTCTTCCAGTTCCAAAGATGCTTTCACCCGAGGAGTTCAGGGCAGAAATAGAAAAAGGGGCAGTGATATTGGATACACGCATGCCTCATTCCTTTGGAGGAGCACATATAAAAAATAGCTACAGCATCTGGTTAGGAGGAATACCTTCCTTTGCCGGCTGGGTGCTTCCTTATGATAAACCCATACTTCTCGTGCTGGAAGAAAAAGAGCAACTTGAAACTGCTGTAAGGTATCTGGTCCGCCTTGGTTATGACAATATCGTGGGGTTTTTAAACGGTGGAATTGCAGCTTGGTATATGAAGGCCTTACCTGTAGACGAATTCAACCTTATATCTGTTCATAGTTTGAAGAATAAATTGGAGAATAAGGAGAATATAACACTTCTGGATGTAAGGAAGAAGAAAGAATGGAAAGAAGGGCACATTGAAGGAGCTAAAAATATTTATGTTGGCGAGCTTGAAGAAAATATAGTCCCAAAAGAGTTTCCGTTAATTGTTTATTGTGATAGTTCCCGACGTTCAGGAATTGCAGCCTCAATTTTAAAAAAGCATGGTTATAATGTATATAATGTGCTTGGAAGCATGACTGCATGGAAAAATGCCGGATATGACATCGTAAAATAACCTTATTTTTGATCAAACGCATATTTATAAATTAGTTCAGAAATCTTTATATGCTCTCTCTTTTTTTACTTTATCATGATTTTACATGTTCCTCGCGTTCTTCTTCCAAAGAACAATTGGGAAAAGTGGGCAGTAATTGCCTGTGATCAGCACACTCAGGATCTGAAATACTGGAAAAGGGTTGAAGAATTTGTTGGAAACACTCCTTCTACTTATAATCTAATTTATCCGGAAATATATCTGCCTTTAGAGGAAAATAGAGTAAATAAAATTCACAAAAATCTAAGTGACTACAAAGAATTCCTTGTTGACTATGGTCCCTGCTTTATTTTCGTAAAGCGTTTGGTTTCAGGCAAGGAAAGAATAGGTCTCGTAGTTGCGGTCGATTTGGAAGAATATCAGTTCGACGGATCCGATTCATTCATCAAGCCAACTGAAGGAACTATTAAAGAAAGACTTCCAGCAAGAGTCAGGATAAGAGAAAATGCAGAATTGGAACTTTCCCACATTTTAGTATTATACAATGATCCTGATTTCCAAGTTATTTCCCAAAATCCGGAAGACCTTATTTGTGAAGAAAATAAGGTTTATGATTTTGATCTGATGGAAAATGGCGGTCACATCATAGGTTACAAGATCAGTAATGAACAAGTAATTACTGAAATATCGGATAAAATTCAGAACCTTGGACCCCTTCTTGTAGGGGATGGAAATCACAGTCTTGCTGCTGCAAAGAGTTTCTGGGAACAAATTAAAGGGACTGTGAAGGCTGACCATCCTGCAAGGTATGTAATGGTTGAGCTTGTCAATGTTCACGACCCTGGACTTTCCTTTGAACCGATTCATCGGGTTGTAAGTGGAATTGAGCCTGAAGAGCTGCTCAAAAAATTCAATGCAAGGATTGAAGAAACCAATATCTGCTTTTCAAATGCCGATTTTCCCGCTACAAATCATTCAATAGGGTTTGTTACAGCAAATAAATGTGGTGTGTTGGTTTTTGAGAATCCCATGCATGATCTTGAAGTCGAAACTCTTGACGAGATTATTGATAATTATTCAGTTGACTACGAGCATGATCCTGATGTCGTAGAAAAACTTGCAAAAAAACAGGGTAACATTGGTTTTTTCCTTCCTCCTTTAAAAAAGAGCAATTTTTTTACCCTTATAAAAAAGAAAGGTATTCTTCCAAGAAAATCATTTTCCCTTGGAAAGGAAAACGAAAAAAGATATTATATAGAGGCTCGAAAGATTATTCCGTAAAACTTATGGAGATTTATAAGTTATTTTCTAATGGTTGGTTGGCACCCAATCTTGATTTGTCTTTTGAAGATGAAAAAGATACAAAAAAGGTTCGAATTCTTAATTATATAAATCATTATATGTTTGAATATTATTAGACCGTTGAGTATTTTACCCCTCACTCAACAGCCAGCTTGTTAAGAAACTTTGTAAAGAAGTTATAGTAGATGTTTTTTTAACTCGCATCGAGCCCTTGCTAGCAGTGCCTGTAAATTCATATTCTATCCACTTGCATTCTATTCCAAAATGCTCACACAGCAGCTTTTGTAACTAGCTCGACTGATGTAGATTATATGTTTGTTCTTTTAATATAATTATTTCAAACCCCGGATCAATGTATGTAGATATGCAATTATTCTTTTTACTTATCAGGCTGATCCAAGAGTTGCTCAAGCTCATATATTTCTTTAATTTGCTCCCTGCTCTTTTGTGGTGGGATATAATTAAGTCTCGAATATAATATTTCTCTAATTATGTCAGACCTGCTACAATTTCTTGCGTGAGCCATTGAGTTGATAAGAGGAATGAGATGTTCATCAATATATGGCGTTCTATAAAGATTCAGTATTGTCATATTGACTATGTATATGTTTGATCTAATATGTATATTTGGTTGAATCTAAATTTAAGATATATAATCCATAGTTTACTATAGCTCAGAACCAAAATGAAAATTCGGCACTCATCGAGGATATGCTTGTTACTGGAGCTTTCGTAGAGCCTCCACAACATGATATCAGGATCTTGGATATACACAAATATCGCTGAAAACGCTCAAAATATCCTCAAAATCCTCAAAAATCATCGCCGTTTTCCAGAACCGCAGAATGATCTGAGCAGCGCCTCTCGCAAATATAAAATAAAGAGGTTTTTTGTGGAATCGATAGATAGTTACAATAATCATACTCATTAAGAGCCTATCCGAAAAGTCCTGCTGCCCTGAATATTATCCATGCACATGCAAAATGAAGCATAGCAAGGTAATTCTCCATTTTCTTTTCCCATCTTATCAGCGGTCTTCTGAATCTGTTCATATTAATCAACTAGTTGGACCATTTCTATAATATCCATATATTTTCCTTGGATATTTTGACTTTTGTTCATCATACATTCACATACTTATTTGGACATTTTCACAACAGGATGTATTTATTATATACATAAATAAAAATTTTTAAACCATTGTTTAAGAAATTAAGTCATTTGGATCGTGGTTTCATAGTTATATTACTTATAAAAAGATATTTTCATATTTAATCTTTTAGAAACCATTATCTTTATAATTATTCCCCTTTTATAAATTATTATTTATAAGTATGTTTATATTTTAGCCGGCTTATTTTAGGATTGTCATACTATGAATAATCAGCGAGATACTTAAGACAATAGAGGAAGGCTATCCAAACAGCAAATATATGGGGTAAATAAAATGCTGAAAATGAGAAAGATACTAGGAATTTTGCTGGCATTTTGTTTTGTAATGTCAGTGACAGTTGCGGCAGTAAGTGCAGCTCCGAATAATGCATATAATAATGGTGGGAAGAATACTGGGGATAAAAATAATTTGAACCAGCAAAAGAATACTGGGGATAGAAATAATTGGAACCAACAAAAGAATAATTGGGATCGCCAAAAGAATGAGTGGAATCGCCAAAAGAATAATTGGGACCAACAAAGGAATAATTGGAACCGCCAAAAGAATGAGTGGAACCACAAGAAGCACGACAAATATTGCAATAATTGGTATAAAATGTACATGGCGTGGTTGTTAAAATATAACAGCTGGTACGGCAATTATAACAGCTGGTACAGCGGTTATCACAATTTTTACAACAATTATAATAAATTCGAGATTCAGCGAACGGACCGCTCAAAGCCGCTCAAGAATATAATATAAGGCAGTTTTCGTGGAGGCAGCTACATGGAGTGTAAATATTTAAAATTGAGGTCAAAATTAAAGGTCAGAAATTGAGACAAAAATTAAAGGTCGGAATTGGCTCAACTATCAAATATCCCAAATCAATACGTTTATTTTGATTGTGGTATGAGGTTAAAGAATGAGAATTAAACCTCAAAGTCGAATCCTGTAATTCCCATTTCAAGCGCTCCCATTTTTGTAATGCCCATGTAATCGGTTAACTCAGCGGGATCAAAGTTTAATAGTTCTTTTATTGTTGGTTTTGGCTTTCTAGGTATTTCAACACCTGTTTTTTCAAATATAGCATCTCTCAACTCAGCTTCAGCATTGCACTCAGCTATGACTTTATCTCGCTTTGGCATCTTTTTTACTTTATATAGTGATAGACTGAAGCCCTCATGCAGCCGCCAACAATATTTTGCAAGGTATTTCGCACCGCTTTTTGTGAGTTTATATGGTTCCGTTGCAAAAAATCTTAGAATAAGCCTGTAAATCTATGAATAATGAATAAAAGTTAAAATATTCAAAAAGATATGTCAATATTATAGAACTATTCCAAATAATTGATTAATATATTTAGCTTCATTAAGACCAGAGTAATTTAGATTCTTGACTTGTTCTTTTTTAATCATATTCATAGCTTCAATTCCTTTTAAAGTTTTAATGGCTGTATGAAAAGACTGAAATCCTAACATTGGATTAACTATTCGTTTAATGGATCTATGATCCTGTTCTATAATGTTATTCAAATATTTGATTTGTCGAATGCCTACGTTTATAGGTAGTATTTTATCATTTTTCAGTTTATCTATAGCAGGTGGATAAGCTGGATTTTTGTCAACTGTGATTACTCTTGGAATTTGATTATGATTAGAGTTCAAAGCTTTCTTAAAGAAACGTTTTGCTGCTTTTTTATTTCGTTTTGCACTTAACATGAAATCAATTGTATCTCCATTTGAGTCAACTGCTCGGTAAAAATATTTCCATTCACCTTTAACTCTGATATAAGTTTCATCAACTCTCCAAGAGTCGTTTGTTGGTCTTAAATGCCTTCTGACCTTCTTTTCGATTTCAGGTGAATATTGATGTACCCATCTCATAATGGTTGTATGGTTGACTATTATCCCTCTTTCTGCCATCATTTCCTTTAAATTTCTATAACTAAGTGGGTATTTTAAGTACCATCTAACATTCAATAAAATAATTTCACCTACAAAGTGCTTCCATTTAAAGGAATTAGATAGCATATCACTATCTTTGATTTCATTTTTATTTTAATTATATCCTTAGCAGATATTTTTTGCAACGGAACCAGAATAAGAGTCAGAAGGTAATGGCTTACTTTTAAGACCGTAGGTGGAGGAGAAGGTATGTTTCTGCGGCTAATATCCTCGTTTTTTCTCTCTGATTCAATTTCGTTCCGGTATATACTCATTTAAAACCTCATAGCCAGATCATTTTTATTCCAAAATTTAGTCCAACTTTTTTACGAACATTTTATCAGGTATGTTTTTGGGCATTCATTTATTTAAATACTCTATTTATACTGACTGAAAAGATCAATGTTATTAAGTAAAATTCCACAGCCTTTAATTATTATAAAGAAAAATCCATTTCTATGATAGAAACTTTATATCTTCTTTTCCCTATTATTTATGCTCTCATTAATGCAGCTTCTTATGCTCTGTATGGAATAGATAAATTCAAGGCAAAAAAGGATAAGTGGAGAATCTCCGAATCAAGCCTTTTGATTGCTTCTTTTTTTGGACCGATTGGTGCATTGCTCGGGATGCAGCATTTCAGGCACAAGACCCAGAAGCCTATGTTTAAATTTCTTGTACCTATGTTTACAGGAATTCATCTGCTGTTAATACTCTGGATAAATCTTTAAAAATCTCCGAACTCTGAATTAATCTCTGAACTAAAACAATTTTTACAGGGCTAATAAATTACAAAAAAATATGAAGAAAATTAGAATTATCAGATGAAAATAGATATGAAAATGAGAATAGATATAAAAAGAAAAAGATGAGAATAGATATAAAAAGAAAAAAGGTTTAAGAATTTTTATACGTTGATTTGATCAAGGTTCTTTCAGGCTTCTTTTAGGCTAGAGTTATTTAGATAGCTCCTCTTCTACCTCTTTAGCTCCAGCCTCAAGTTCCTGTTTATGTTGAGGGTCGAATTGGAGTAGGAGGGCCTGAAACTCTCCTATGTGTGTTTTTTCTTCTTTTGCTATATCCAGCAGTACAGATTTTATATTTTCGTTTTTTGTCAAGTTTGCCATCTGCTCATAAAGGTTTACAGCGTCAAGCTCAGCAATTATTGCGGCTCTGAGAATTTCGTTATCAATATCTTCTTCAGATACACTTGAAAGCTCTAAAGGTATTTTGGATAACAACTTATTCCCCCTACAAGTTATATGTGCTTAAGTTATATGATTTTAAAAATAAATAATTTTATTAAATTATGGCAATTTCTAATATATCTAATTTTACTCCTTTAGTTTCCCACCATTTTTCCCATAATTTACCTGAAATTATCTGTCATAAATTATCTGTCATAAATCATCTGTCATCTGAGAGTCTCTGCAATCTCAAAAAGTTCTCTTTCAGCTTCAGGTCTAGCATAGCCTTGCCCTTTCCAGCGGATAATTCCATTTTTGTCCAGCAAAAAGACATATGTAAGGTTGGTATTCTCCATCCCAAGAATTTTTTGATATCCGGAGTAATCACCATAAAAAGTAACCACATTGTCGTGTTTCTCTACTGGAATTCCACTTCTCATACCTGGGTCAATTACCCAGGGAATGACCTTCCAAGGGCATTGATACTTAAACATAGTTATATACTATTAGAAAGTATATTTCTTCATTAACTGCCCCAGATGCAATAGTTCCAGTCACAAAAAGAACGGTATAGTTGGTGGGCGTCAACGCTACAAATGCCATGATTGTGGATATAACTATACAGTAGAGCTAAAATCGACTGCTTTTTCCGCCTCTGTTAATAGACAGGCTTTACAACTTTACCTTGAAGAATTGGGCTTTCGCTCAATAGGGCGGTTTTTAGGGGTGAGTCATGTTTCTGTCCAAAGATGGATAAAGAAATTTGGTAAGGAGTTAGAGGACCTAAAAAGTGAAAATGAGATATCTATTGTTGAAATGGATGAGATGCACACTTACATCGGTAACAAAAAAATATTGCTGGATCTGGATTGCTGTTGATAGAGTTGGGAAAAAGTTCATCAACTGCTCTTTTGGTAGCAGAGGAACGAAAACTGGAAAACTACTCTAGGAAAAAATGAAGAAAAAAGAGATTGGAGAAGTGATGACTGATCACTGGAGGGCATATGCAGAGTTTCTTCCAGAAAAGATCCATACTCAATCAAAAGCAGAAACATTTACAGTTAAGGGATATAACAGCATATTGAGGCACTTTTTGGCAAGGTTGAGAAGAAAGACAAAGTGTTATACGAAGAGTCTTGAAATGCTAAAGTACTCGGTTATTCTATTGATGAAATAAAGAAATAAAGAACTAGATATAGTTAAGTAACAATGCCCTAAAAAGATATGATGATGCCTTAGAGGCTTTTGATACATCAATTAATATTGACCAAGATAATGCTTTTTCATGGAATGGCAAAGGCCTTGTTTTATTAAACCTTCAGAAATACACTGATGCTATTGAAGCTTACAAAACTGCACTCAGTAAGAATGCAATCAAAGAAAAACCAGATATTAAAGAGCTTACTTTTTCGTTGAATGGGAAAGGTGTTGCTTTTGCAAGTTTGGGGCAATTTAATAAATCTATAGAGGCTTTTAATGAGTCATTAAATCTAGATGATCCAAAACCAGCTTTTGCCTTATCTGGTAAGGCTACTGTTTATTATACTATTGGAAAACTTGAAGAAGCCTTAAATCTTTTCGAAGATTCTTTAAAGTTTGATCCAACTTCCAGCTTCGCATGGAATGAAAAGGGTCTAGTTCTTTTAAGTCTTAAGCAATTTGATACCGCTATAGAGTCGTTTAAAAAATCAATTTTTTATGATTGTGACTTTATTCCTGCGCATAATAACTTGACAGAACTTTATCTGGCTATTGGTGACTTAAAAAATGCTAGTTCAACATTAGATGATGTTTCATTTAAAGATACTATAAATGATTCCACTTTGTTGTTAAAAGGAAGAGTTGAACTTGAAAAACAAAACTATGATAATGCTATCCATTATTTTAAAGAAGCAATTTCATTGAGTACTGGTAGTCCATTAATCTTAATATGGGAAGTTTATGCCAAATACCTCAAGGCAGAAGTTAGCTTTGATCCTAACGATAAAAAGTATCAAGATTTAATTCTTTCATGCATAAGAGATCTCGAAAAAATAAGTACTTCCATAGGAGATCTCGAAAAAACGAGCACATCTATTTGTTTAAACGGTACAACTGAATGTTTAAATTTAAAAAGATACGAGAAAATGAGAAAAAAGTTGTTGATGAGCACACAATCCTTTTTAGTTAAACGTAAATTTAATTCAAATATTTCAATTAAATTATTAGCAAAAGTAACTTATGAACTCTTGGGATATAATACATTAAAGATTGAATCATATAATAGTTATTTTTTAGGTTGCTTCTATTATAAGCTCAAAGATTATTTTTCAGCAAAGGATGAACTCACAAATTGTAGAAAACTCAATTTTGAACCTAAGGTAACTAACTCTGCAAAACAGTTACTTGAAGAAATTTGGAATCACAAAATAGACACTTCAATACCAAAGTGGTGGTTGGAGTCACCTTCCCACAGTTTTAGAAGAAAGATTACATTTTTCTTTTTATTATTTTCTATTTTTGGATTATTACTACCAGAATCCTCATTTTTATTTCTTTTGATTTTGTATAACTATACTACAAAAATATTAATGCTTTTTCAACCAATTTATAAACTGCTTAATTCAATTTTGCTAATTATATTCTCTCTTTTTTTTACTGCATTCTCGTTTATTGACTGGAAGGATAACACAACGCAATATGCATTCTTATTTATGTTACTCTTCTTTTTCTTGGTTTCTCCATGTCTTAAGAGTTTAAAAGGGAGTGAAATTGAGATTGAATTACAATCTCCACAAAATTTTGAACGAACTCAGGATTGATAGAGAGAAATCTTAAAGATTTCGAGAAAGGTTTGAAGAGATGAACTAAGTTGGAGAATTTTTTGAATGATTAATATTCAAGTTCAATTTTACCTAATAACTAATTCAACATGACAGTTATTTAGGTAACTATGAAAATCCTTCAAACACTTTCCCGTCTCTACATAAACGACCTGAACTCTGCCCTTGAGTTTTATGAAGAACTTCTCGGCTCGTCCCCAGCCATGCGCTTTGAAATTCCGCAAATCGGGCTTGAACTAGCTCAAATAGAAAATATTTTGCTAATAGCCGGCTCGGATGAAGCTCTAAAACCTTTTCGAATCACGCAGGCTACTTTTCTTGTCGATTCTCTTGACGAATTCAAGGCTTATCTGGAAGAAAAAGGTGCAGAAATAATCCGGGGTCCAGATAAGGTCCCAACCGGCAGAAACATGACAGTAAAGCATCCTGATGGCTCGGTAATAGAATACGTGGAACATTCAAGTCGGCCTGAAAAATAAAGAAACAGTTAATATATAAATTATTGATTTAATCTGTATAATAGCAAATTCTATTCATTTAACAATGGTTGGTTCAAGTTTTGGTTCAAATTTGATCTCATTCTGAGCTAAAAGGGCTAGATAAAGTTTCTAGGGGGGCTAGTTCTGAAAATCATGTTTATCGGAGATTTTTCTAACAGGTGGAGGTTCAGTGCTGCATTTGTTGTTGTCTTATTTCTGTTTTCAACAAGTTTAGGAAGTGAAAAAGTTATTTGTGTAGATCCAGGAAATTCTATTCAGGCTGCTGTAAATAATTCCACGTCTGGAGATCTTATCATTGTTAAAGCCGGAGAATATCAAGAAAACGTTGTTGTCAACGTTTCAGGGATAAAAATCAGTTCTGAATTTGATAACCCCGAAAATGTGCTTGTAAAAGCAAGAGATCTAAATTCCAGTGTTTTTCAGGTAAAAGCCAATAATGTAACAATAAGCGGCTTCAGCATAACTAGACCAATGAAAATATCCAGCCTGATTAATGTTTCAAGTTCTGCAAACTCTTCTTTTATGGACAATAATTCAAGTAATCTCGTTAATTCAAGTGATTTCGGAGATTTAAATCTGAATAAAACCTATAATTATGGATCTTCTAATTCCGTATCTTCTAATTCCGGATCGAATTCACATTTCAAATGGAATGGAATTGGTTGTCCGCCAGCAGGAATTTGTCTTGAGCAGGTTAACAACTGCACAATTGAAAATAACAGGATTTTCGAAAACCGGTATGGAGCCTATCTACAGAACTCCAGAAACAATACACTCTTAAATAACACACTCCCTCGAAACAATATCTGGCTTGATGAAGGATGTGGAGATAATGTATTGGTAAACAATACTATCGAAGAAAGTAATATCGTGATTGGGGCTCACTGCTGGGACAATATAATATTTCAAAATATGCTTTCTAACGGAGAAGGGATAAGTATTGCTTGTTGTGGTGGAAACAATCTCGTATCAAGAAATGAAATCATAAACTGCACTACCGGCATCGATATCTATGACGTTCAGGCACGAACTGTTTTGTGTGATAACATGATTTCAGACTGCGAAAAAGGAATCTATTTAACTTTCGTTTTTGACTCCAGAGTTTATAACAATACAATCTCAAAAGGCAATACAGGCATTATTCTAAAAGAAGAATGTAACAAAAACGAGTTGTCCAATAATAAAATAACAGCGACTAATGAATCAGGCATTTATTTACTGGACTACAGTGCAGGTAATCGAATTTATAACAACTACTTCAACAATAGCATAAATGTAAAAATAGAAAACGCAGAAGGAAACACCTGGAATACTACACAGTCGCCTGGAACAAATATAGTTGGAGGACAAAACCTTGGAGGGAATTTCTGGGCTAATCTGGAAGGGACCGACTTTTCTCAGGTCTCAAACGATTCAAATTCTGATGGAATCTGCGACTTTCCTTTCAAAATTAACGGAAGTGAAATTGATTATCTCCCGCTTGCTAAACCTCCTTCTATAACAGAGGAAAATCTTACGGTCACAATTGGATTACCTGAAACAAACAATAATACTCTTAACATTTCCATGGGAATCAATAGAAATACCCAATTGAACACTCTCTATCCTGTAAATCGACAAGACAATCAAGCAAGTCCCAGATTTTGAAGTTCTTAACCTTGGATGCTCCCTGTTTAATTAGTTGACGTTTTTGAGACTTCTGTAGTTTAACAACTCTGCAAATTTCCATTTCTTTTTAGTAATTCTATACACTCTTATGCAGATGTTTTGTTTTCCAAACTTCCATTTTTCATTTCTTTTGCTAATCTTCTATGCTCTCTGCAAAAGTTAAAATAAGTACAGTAAAGTCTCATTTGATTGAATAGTCCTCTAAATTTCTTTGAAAATCCTATTGTTTTTCTTGAAATTCTATTATTGTCCTGTCTAAAAGTCAAGTTCTGTCTTTCAAGTAAACTTGTTGATACTTTACTTTGATCTATATTCTGACCAAAAACAATCCTTTTTCTATTTTTTGAAGCCTCATTCCTTTCCTATTTTTGGCAACCTGAGCATATTTCAAATCATTATCAAGTACTATTTTTGGTTTATTAGGTCTTCCTCACGTTCCTGTTTTTGGAAACTCCATATATTTACCGTATTTTTTTCAAAAGAGATTCAGCATAGAATTTTAGTCCATCTGTAACGAAAAGAGGCTTTGGATCTGAAAGATGTTTATCTGTAGTTTGTATCAATTCGTCAGCCACATACTGTTTTCAGGGTCCCAGTACAAAATCAATAATTAAACCTGGATTCAGGAGCAAAACTCACTCACATCCATGTTCTGTCATCTTCACTTTCTGTTACTAACTGTAGATGGTTGAACTTCCAATAACTCAGCTATGGATTGTATTGACATTCCCTTGATAGCCATCTTTAAGGCTAATATGACAACAGATTCATCTTTTCGAACATTATCAAAGAAAGTGTTTGTACGATCGTTGAATACTTTGCCGCATTCGTGGCAGATATATTTTAGAACTCTCTTGTTCTTGATTTGATAGATACAGTTGCCTATGGTATTTCCTTTCCCAAAAATACCGTAGAATTTGCAATCTTGATTAGGACAAGAAATATCAGTAAACTTTGGTTTTGCTCCTCGTTTCCCCATTAATATCATTATATAGATCTAATATATAATACAACTGAATATAAATTGAGCACTTTGATTTTTAAAATTTTAATTTTAAAATATTTCAACAGAATATACTGTATTTGAAAAATAAAATTATTTACCGCATACAAAAATAAGACTTTAAATTTACAGTAAATTCGCAACATTGAATAAAAAAGAGAAACAGAAAGAGATATAGTTAACAATTAAAAATCTCAATTTCAGTTGCTCTTTCTAAGAGTGATCTTTCCAAAGTTGCTTTTTTGAGACATATTGTTTTTAAGACATCTTACATAGCTTTCCTGTAAATCTCAATAATATCTTCCTTTGAAAGTTCTCTTGGGTTTGTCAGTCGGCAAACATCCTGCATCGCATTTTTAGCAAGGAGTTCAAGGTCTTCTTCTTTTGCGCCAAGCTCTTTTAATCCTGAAGGAATTCCAATATCAGATGCAAGCTTTTTGATCGCGTTTATAGCTTTATCTGCGGCTTCTTCTACACTTAGCCCCTCTATATTTTCCCCCATTGTCCTCGCAATATCAGCAAAGCGTTCAGGGGCAACCTGCTTGTTGTATGCTTCCACATACGGGAGAAGAATCGCATTGCAAACCCCATGTGGAAGGTCGTAAAGCCCACCTAGCTGGTGTGCCATAGAATGCACATATCCGAGGCTTGAATTATTGAATGCAATTCCTGCAAGATATTCAGCATGTGCCATCATATCCCCGGTTTTCACGTCTTCGCCATGAGCAACAGCTTCACGCAAATATTTTGAGATAAGTTCTATGGACTTGATAGCAGCTGCATCCGTGGTAGGTGTATCCATAGTAGAGACATAAGCTTCAACTGCATGAGTTAAGGCATCCATACCGGTTGCAGCCGTAAGTGCAGGAGGCATACTTACCATGAGTTCAGGATCATTAACTGCAATATCAGGAGTAATGCGGGGATCTACAATTGCCATCTTGATATGCCGCTTTGTATCCGTAATAATCGTAAAACTTGTCATCTCACTTGCAGTGCCAGCAGTCGTATTTACTGTAATTAGTGGAGGAATTCCCTTAGTAACTTTCCCGACGCCCTCATAATCATTAATCAACCCACCGTTATACACTATAATACCAATTGCTTTTGCACAGTCCATCGGACTCCCGCCTCCGACAGCAATTATCATATTGCAGTTTTCTTTTCTGTAGATATCAGCTCCTTCCATAACTGAAGTATCTGTAGGATTTGGTTCTGCTCCCGGAAAGATTGTACCTTCCAGACAATCTTTTTCAAGAATTGTAAAATGTCCTGTGCAAGATTTTCCCCATGCTTGCTTTTACCGGAAACTATCAGGGCTTTTGTAGCTCCAAGTACTTTTGCATGCTTGCCGATTTCTTTTACACAACCAGCCCCCATAAGGGCTACTTTTGGGTTCAGATATGTATATGTCATGAGGCTCAAGTTCCATTACAGTTGTTATAATATCCAGTAATATATTATTAAATCCATAACTCTGAATAGAAATGTCTTTCCATTCAACTAATAAAGTTTTACTCAAAAAGGAATTTTTGAAAGCAGCAGATAGAGCTTAGAAACATAAAAAGAAATTATTAACATTAATAGTAGTTACTTTTTCCAAACGCACAGGTATTTAATAAATCAAACATAATCGAATATATATGAGTGGAGTCAGGCTTGGGGTAGATTCTCTTTCAACATATGAAGAAGGAATAAAAAGAGAGTGGATTACAGGAAATGGACTTGGAGGATATGCTTCTTCCACAGTAATTGGGGCAAATACAAGGACTTACCACGGACTGCTTGTAGCAGCTCCAAGAAACTTTCACGGAAGGGTTGTACTGCTTTCATCCCTTGATGAGGAAATTTCAGTTAATGATGAAACGTATAAACTCGCAGCCCATAAGTATCCAGAGAATATTGCATCTAATGGCTTCAATTACCTTTTAGAATATAGTCAAAACCCACTTCCTTTCTGGGTTTACCAGCCCGATGATTTTACCATGAAAAAAAAGGTTTTCATGGTTTATAACAGTAACACGACCTGTATTCTCTATGATATTGAATCCAGAAAAGAAAAAGAAGCTTTGTTAAGAATCTTCCCTCTGATAAACTCAAGAGATTTTCATTACACTGCTCGCTCAGGATATCTCTCTTTTTCTCAGAAAGCCTATCCTGCAGGAGTAGAAATTGAGAGTTCTAATGGTTTTACTTTTTATCTTTCATCCAATCTAGAATATCATTCTGATCCCAGGTGGCATTATAATCTGGAGTATGACGCTGAAAAGAAAAGAGGACTTAACTCTCAGGAGGATAATTTAAATCCGGGATATTTCGAAAGCAAAATAAAACCTGGAATTTCTCGTTTCTTTATCGTTGCTTCAACAGATGAAATATCTTCTCTTAATCTCAGGAAGGTTGATGAACTCTATAAAAGAGCAGTAAACCGACAGAATCTTCTTGTTCTCAATTCCAGGCTTACAGATTCCTTTGCTCTTAAACTTCTCAGGGCAACAGACACTTTTACAGTGAAAAATCCGTCTTCAGGTGAAAATACTGTAATTGCAGGATATCACTGGTATTCTGACTGGGGAAGAGATGCTATGATTTCTCTGACTGGATTGTTTTTAATTCCTTATCGCCATGAAGAGGCCAGATCCGTTCTCATGAACTTTGCTCGATATTGCAGGAAAGGCTTAATTCCCAATACTTTTCCGGCTTTTGGAGGAGAACCAGTCTATAATACAGTGGACGCTTCTCTCTGGTTTATTCATTCAGTTAGCTGCTATTTTGCATATACGAGTAACTTTCTTTTCCTTTCAGAAATCTGGGACACTGTAGAGGCTATTATAGAAAACTATCGTAATGGTACGGATTTTGGAATCGGTATGGATTCTGATCATCTTATTCAACAGGGACCCCAGCTAACCTGGATGGATGCTAAAATTGGAGAGTGGGCAGTAACCCCAAGAGCAGGGAAAGCCTGTGAAATCAATGCTCTCTGGTACAATGCCTTGAAAATTGCTTCCAGTCTGGGTACTCTTCTTGGAAAAGATGTTTCCTCATATGATATGCTTGCAGATGGTGTTGCTTCGAATTTTGAGAGTATTTTCTGGAACCCTGAAACTAACTGCCTTTTTGACCTCGTATATAAGGATGAATCCGGAAATGAAGTTAAAGACCCTGCAATCCGTCCAAATCAAATCTTCGCAGTAGCTCTTCCTAACACTATGCTTTCTTTAGATAAAGAAAAAGCAATTGTAGATCGAGTTGAAAAAGATCTTTTGACACCCTTTGGGCTTAGGACTCTTTCGACTGATCATCCATTATATAAAGGACAGTATCATGGAGATGCATTCACCAGAGATACTGCCTATCATAATGGAACAGTCTGGCCCTGGCTGCTTGGAGCTTATGTGAGAGCTTATAGGAAAGTCCACAATTATTCAAAAGAAAGCCTTGAAAACATGCGGGCTCTCTTGCAGGGTTTTGATACGCATCTTGAAATTGCAGGTATAGGCAGTATTTCCGAAGTATTTGATGGGGACTACCCTCATTCTCCAGGTGGTTGTATCGCACAGGCATGGAGTGTTGCAGAAATTTTTAGAGCTTACGTGGAAGATGTACTTGAGAT
This sequence comes from uncultured Methanosarcinaceae archaeon, assembly GCA_963727895.1. GTDB lineage: Archaea > Halobacteriota > Methanosarcinia > Methanosarcinales > Methanosarcinaceae > Methanosarcina. Next base: position 280,115 of record CAVSHT010000004.1, read on the forward strand.
CAAACCACTTTTAGGCGTGGTGTCTCCTGCACTCTTAGATGCAATATCTCCAGAACTGGAGATGTGAATATTTTCTACTATTTATCAAATTTTTCAGAATAAATAAGGGGACTAATTTGTTGGGGAGGAAATGAAGATAATATGACCTGGAAAGACCATGGAGAGCTATTTTTCCGGTATAGAAAAAATCCTATACTAACTGTTGACGATTGGCCGTATCGGGCTCACACGGTATTTAATCCCGCTGCCGCCGTAGTTGATAGTAAAATCCTGTTACTGGTCAGGGTCGAAGACCATAGGGGTTTTTCTCACTTTACGGTAGCTAGAAGTGAAAACGGAATAGATAACTGGAAAATTGACAGTAAACCAACATTTTTTCCTGATCCTGTAAATTACCCTGAAGAAATATATGGCGTTGAAGATCCACGCATAACTTACATAGATGAAATGAAAAAGTGGGCTATAGTGTATGTAGCTTATTCGGATTCAGGTCCTTTACCTGATCTTGCTTTTACAGAGGACTTCCAAAATTTTGACCGAATAGGACCTTTAATGCCACCTGATAATAAAGATGCTGCAGTTTTTCCCGTAAAATTTAAAGGCAAATGGGCAATGTTACACAGACCTGCACCTACTGGTCACATTTTAAAAGCTAATATATGGATCTCATTTTCTTGCGATATGAAAGCCTGGGAAAAGCCTGAAGTTCTCCTGTATGCTAGAGAAGGCGGATGGTGGGACGCTTATAAGATCGGTTTATCTCCGCAGCCTCTCCGTACACCTGAAGGATGGCTAATTATGTACCACGGAGTGCGCCAGACAACAGCTAAGACAAGCTATAGGCTTGGATTGGCTCTCCTTGATCTTGAAGACCCCACTAAAGTACTACGCAGGTCAGAAGGCTGGGTTTTTGGACCACGTGAGCAATATGAACGTAGTGGAGACGTAAATGACGTTGTTTTTCCCTGCGGCTGGGTTCAGGTGGGCGATGAGCTCCGTATTTATTATGGAGGAGCCGATACATCAGTATCAGTAGCCAGTGCAAAATTTAACGATATAATGGATTTTATTCTTAAGTGTCCTGAAAAACAGTGCCCAGAAGAATATTGCAACTGGTTTGAAGGAAATAGGGACAAGTCTACCTCTCTGAAAAAAGGATATATGTAATTAGATACGGATTATTTACTTAAAAAATTAAAAAACATGATCTGTGTGATTTTATTGGCTCAAAAGTTTATTTGTTTTTAATGAATTTTTGAAAGAAAGATAAAAGTGTCTGATAAAATCAGAAGAAAGAAATATATTATTGATCAGGGAAAGTAATAATATAATGTATGGAAGGGTAGCAGAAAGAGGACCTCTACAACTGGACATAGGTATAGTTGTATCAGGACTTGGAGGTAACTCCAGTCAGGAAAGAGATCAATTCCATGGTCTTATTTCATTTTTTGGCATCGATTTTGGACTCTATGTTGGACCATCATATAATCCGTTTCGGACTATAGGACCAAGCATCGGTATTGGTGTAATCCTGGGATCTAATGGTTTTCTGGCTGCAAAAATAGGAATTCATTTCAGAAGATCTTTTGGTTTAGCAGCACTAATTCCTATAGTTCCTATTTACGGTGCTACCGGAGCAAGTATATTATCTGTACTGCCTATTTCAGAAGGATTTAAAGCTGCAGCAACTGTTCCATTGCTTTTAGTGCCAGCAGCGGTTGTATATCAGGAAGATATCAATAAATTACATAGACGTGGAACAGACATTTTGATGAAACTGAAAGCCTATATTCCAAAAAAATAAGTACGTCATAATGAGAACATGTATATCAGGAAAATGTACTTTATAGCATTAGTTTTGAGCTGAATAGAACATCCATGAACCTTTTCTGTGAGATTTTCGCTGAAACTGCCTTTAAAGCTTTTTTTACTTTTTCAGTCAATTACGTATTTGACGAGCTTATTATATTAACTGGTTTATAATATCTAGATATAATCAATCCAGCGAAAAATATATTCCTTTGATTACAGAATGAAGTTTGTAGAGCTTATGTAGACAGATTAGATGTTTCAAAGGCGAAAAAATTGTTTTAATTTATTTGAAAAATTATAAATTCTGACACGACAGGAGGATGCATCTTGAAAATCGCAGTTGTGGAAAACGATAACCAGGAATCCAGTTCAATATTTGAACCTGGATTCATTGCAATATATGAAAAAGAAGGTGGGGAATGGAAAGTCCTGAACCGTTTTGAAAATAAAGCTTGTGATGCAGGGGGTATGGCTGCAGTACGCATGGCTGTGGCTGATCTAATTAAGCAACTCGGCGATGATGTAAAAGTGATTGTTGCAAGTGAAATCCCTGGAATTGCATCCGGGACTTTTCAAGCAGCTGGTTTCGACATATTTCTTGTGGAAAATAGCAGCGTGTTGAATATTCTTGATTCGATCAAAAAAGATATGGTTGAGACAATTGAGGAACGTCAGAAAGAACCACCTAAATTTGATATAATGCAATATCTGGAACCTGGAGAAAATGAAGGCGATTTCTCAATTAATATCGAAAAAGTCATGTTTAAACATCCAGACTTAACTTCAAAGAAAATTCTTATTCCTTATATAAAAAATGGAGAATTCAACAGGCTGGATGTTATCTGCAGTCATCTTCCAAAGTGGTTTGTCACAGAGTTAGGCTCTATGGGATTTGAATATGAAATTGTTAATGATTTGCCAAATAAAAAGACTGTTAATGTGACGCGTATAAACCCTTAAAAGTAAGAAATTACAGAAAAATGTTTAGTAAAAAAGTTTTAGATCTATTAGAACATAATACAATACGCAAAAGGGATTTTTCATTACAAAAATCCCATTAAACCTTGTTAAATATTATTACATAATTTACTCTGTTTCAAACATGAATATAGTTTAGAGATTAAATTTACCCTAATCTCACAAGTCTCTGTCTTAGACTTTTACTTTAATTAGCTTTTCTTTAATTAGTTTTTACTTTAATTATCGCTTTTTTATGGACATCACAATGTTTCTTAAATATTTCTGTTTCTTAAATATTTCAAAGCTTACTGAATATGGTAATTGAAGCCATAATATTTAAAGTTCCACCTATATTATAATAATAGCAGAGGGAAAATGAAAAATTGGGGAGAGGATGTTACGAGGTTCTTGCAATTGACATTACTGGAAAACCTTACAAAGTTGACATTGAAGACCTCTTTTACTTGTCTATATTAAGATATCAGGTATCCTCCACTGAAAAGCAGACTGAAAAGTCACTAACCAAGTAAAATGATTGACAGGGATAGGTAATTATGGGCAACACAATAGAAATTCAAGAACCTATACCAGCAGTCCGGAAGAATGCCTGGCTAAAAGTTTTAACCACTGCAGCATTTTTCTATATTTTCTTATTAATAGCCTTGCTGATAACAAAAAATACAAATCTGTTTCCTACTCTGGTAATGGTCGGCAACTTTATGGTCCCTGTAGCCTACGTGGCTTTCATATACGAGCGCAGGAACCTCAGTCGTCTGACAATGCCAACTGTCTCCATGGCTTTCTTCTATGGTGGGCTGCTGGGCATTATTGCAGCATCTATTTTAGAGCCATTTTTTATTCGGCAATTAAATCTTAGTGCAATTCTAAGAATAGGACTTATCGAGGAGTTTACTAAAATTCTGGGAGTGCTTGTGATTGCACGTCATAAACAACATGACTCCGAAATGGATGGATTGATATTAGGCGCAGCCTCCGGAATGGGGTTTGCAGCTCTGGAAAGTAGTGGTTATGCTTTTACGGCTCTTTTAGAAAGTCATGGGAATATTTCAGCAACAGTGGAAGTGACTTTACTCCGAGGTCTTCTTTCTCCTCTTGGACATGGAACCTGGACCGCTATTTTAGCTAGTGTTCTATTTCGAGAAAGCAAAAAATGTGACTTCCGTATTAACTGGAAAGTTATTGGTGCTTATCTGTTCGTCTCCATTTTACATGCAATGTGGGATGGACTGCCCTTGATAATTTCTTACATCTTAGGACAGGGCTTAGGCGTTTTAATTGCATGGCTTGCGATCGGTGCTATTGGATTATTTGCTCTCTGGCTCCAATGGAAAGAAGCAATCAGGTTGCAAATGGTTTCACCACCAGAAACCGAGGACACATGTGCTTAAAAGGGAATATTATTCGGCTTTGTAGAAATTCTCAGAAGTAAATAATCTCTATTTAATTCTCAGCCTCAGAAGTAAATAATCTCTATTTAATTCTCAGATATAACTAATCTCTATTTATTTGAAATAAATGACATATTCCTGTTTTACGTATTCAATTCTAGCTTCTTAAAACTGGTTTATATAGGTTTTCTACAAAGTCGAGTTTCACAATTTCAAGTATATCTTCCTATGTTGACCTGATTAACAGTTTCTCCGGAATTGTTTGAAGAATCTGAGGAAATATATCCGGTACCAATACACGGAGAATTTGACTTCAGGTGATAATCATGTTTGCTTGAGTCTACAAAGAGAGGATTTGCGTAGATATCAGTTGTTGATGTGCAATTCAGATAGTTACCTGCAGAGTTATTGTACAGACAATTATTTTCCAGCACAAGATTATGTGTTTCAGGAAGATAGTTAATTACTGCATATCCTGTTCCTTCAGGGTCTTTTGTACGTTTCTGAGTATTTACGATGATGTTATTGCGAACGATTGTCGTATATCCCGGTTTTGGAGAGTAAGCTGGAGAATAACCATTAGGATACATATTGATAATAGCAGCATGATATACGCCGTCAAATACATTATTTTCTATGGTTGTATTATGGAATCCGCTAGTTACAATGCCTCCTACCCAGGTAATGTTAGGATTAGTACCTGTATCGTAGAAGACGTTATTATGAATATAGACGTTTTTTCCCATGTCTTTGGTATAAGAAACGGTATCATGATTGAAAAGCCAGATTCCAGGCCCATAAGTATTATGGATAGTATTATTGTAAATATCAATATCATCCATAACATTTGTAGCTGCTCCGCCTTTTTCTATCTGAATGCCAGGTCCACCTGCACTCCAGTCGTAGAAAGAATCTATCACGTTATCATGGAATTTAACCTGGTTTGAGTTCCAGACTCTAAGACCACTATTAGTCCTGCAAGTTATTGTATTATTCCAGGCTTCTATGTTCTGGCAACGAATGGCGAAGAGACCATCATGTCCCAGTTTGTAGATTTTATTGTTGTAATACTGGATATTAGAACTCCTTTCCGCTCTCAGCCCATCTCCATGCCCATCGTGCATATACATGTCATGAACCTGTATATTTTTTGAATTAAGGAAATGGATCATATTGTAATAGCCATCTCCATTTTTCTTATCTTCATTATTGTCATGATTTCCATTAATTTCAAAGCCTTTTATGGTGATATTATTGTAGCTTTTATCTGCATCTATTTGTGTTATCAGGGGTTTATTTACTGGCCAGTCTGCGTTGTCTTCAAGTTTAACTACGGCTGTAGGGTCTCCCTCTAAAACAGTGTTACTGCAGATTAGAATACTATCGGAAATAACATATGTATTTGGGCCTTTCAGGTAAACAGTTGTGAACTGAGGATTTTCTGCAACATATGCAAGAGCTTTGTTTATTTCTACCTGGTCATCACTTCCATCACAGGTATAATTCCCACTTCCATCAGCCGCAACATAAACTGTTTTATTATATAGTGAGACAGGAGAATTAGATTGTATTGTATGATGACCGAATATTACCAGTGCAATTAAAAAAATAAACACTAAAATAAAAAATCCTATTTTTTTCTTGTTTTGCTGCAAGTACTTAAGCTGTTTTTCATTCAGTAAGTACTTGGGATATTTTTCGTTCACATTGTCCCTACTTAAATGTTAATTAATTAAATTGAAAGATATTTACAGTTAACAATTAATTGAAATTATAAAAATAAAATTATTGCAATATTTATAAAGTATAATGAGCCAGGTATGTAAGCAAAGACTCAACCTTCCTAGTGATTCGGATGAGATATAAATATTATTATGGAAAACTCCTACATTCGATTATAGTCTACCAAAAATGTTTTATTTCCAGATACATATTATTTTAGAGGATACATCCTTAAACTTACGGTATCTGGTGAGAATTGCAATTCTTACTTTATAAGGTGTATCCGGGCAAACATACTGGGATAAAAACCAGATGGCCTTCATATATCTGGAGGTAGTAATCCGAATGCCTACATGCCAAGACTGCAGATTTTACACGGCTATTGATGAAATAAAAGGCGAATGTTTCAGCCTAGGTTTTGAAGTACGAGGAAAAACCGATTCTAAGAAGTGCCCGGAACGGGCTTTCAGACCAAATAAAGGTTCAAAATCAAAAAAATCAGGAAATAAGTGGTAATAATTAAAAAATAAACGAATAAAAGGTACAAATAAGCTCAGAATATGAAGGATCTCAACTTGAGGTTTAAAGTGAAATAGGAACTGAAATCAACCTCTAACCCTGGGAATTCCGGAACGCCTAAATAACTTTTTTTTGCTTGCCGGAATTATAAAACTTAAAAGAAATTTTTGTTATATTTTTTTGCGTTTATTTTAATAATTATCAACAAAAAAGGACACTTTTTGTTCCTTCAGATAAATGAATTTTCAAAAATATCTACATGTTTAATTGAATTGTTGGTTCCGTTGCAAAAAATATCTGCTAAGGATATAATTAAAATAAAAATGAAATCAAAGATAGTGATATGCTATCTAATTCCTTTAAATGGAAGCACTTTGTTGGTGAAATTATTTTATTGAATGTTAGATGGTACTTAAAATACCCACTTAGTTATAGAAATTTAAAGGAAATGATGGCAGAAAGAGGGATAATAGTCAACCATACAACCATTATGAGATGGGTACATCAATATTCACCTGAAATCGAAAAGAAGGTCAGAAGGCATTTAAGACCAACAAACGACTCTTGGAGAGTTGATGAAACTTATATCAGAGTTAAAGGTGAATGGAAATATTTTTACCGAGCAGTTGACTCAAATGGAGATACAATTGATTTCATGTTAAGTGCAAAACGAAATAAAAAAGCAGCAAAACGTTTCTTTAAGAAAGCTTTGAACTCTAATCATAATCAAATTCCAAGAGTAATCACAGTTGACAAAAATCCAGCTTATCCACCTGCTATAGATAAACTGAAAAATGATAAAATACTACCTATAAACGTAGGCATTCGACAAATCAAATATTTGAATAACATTATAGAACAGGATCATAGATCCATTAAACGAATAGTTAATCCAATGTTAGGATTTCAGTCTTTTCATACAGCCATTAAAACTTTAAAAGGAATTGAAGCTATGAATATGATTAAAAAAGGACAAATCAAGAACTTAAATTACTCTGGCTTTAATGAAGCTAAATATATTAATCAATTATTTGGAATAGTTCTATAATATTGACATATCTTTTTGAATATTTTAACTTTTATTCATTATTCATAGATTTACAGGCTTATTCTAAGATTTTTTGCAACGGAACCTTAGAAAGTATATTTCTTCATGAACTGCCCAAAATGTAATAGTTCCAGTCACAAAAAGAATGGTATAGTTGGCGGGCGTCAACGGTACAAATGCTCTGATTGTGGATATAACTATACAGTAGAGCTAAAATCAACTGCTTTTTCCGCCTCTGTTAAAAAACAGGCTTTACAACTTTACCTTGAAGGATTGGGCTTTCGTTCAATAGGAAGATTTTAGGGGTGAGTCATGTTTCTGTCCAAAAACGGATCAAGAAATTTGGTCAAGAGTGAGAGAATCTAAAAAGTGAAAGTGAGATATCTATTGTTGAAATGGATGAGATGCACACTTACATCGGTAACAAAAAAAATATTGCTGGATCTGGATTGCTGTTGATAGAGTTGGGAAAAAGTTCATCAACTGCTCTTTTGGCAGCAGAGGAACGGAAACTGGAAAACTACTCTGGGAAAAAGTGAAGAAAAAATAGATTGGAGAAGTGATGACAGATCACTGGAGGGCATATGCAGAGTTTCTTCCAGAAAAGATCCATACTCAATCAAAAGCAGAAACATTTACAGTTAAGGGATATAACAGCATATTGAGGCATTTCCTGGCAAGATTGAGAAGAAAGACAAAGTGTTATACGAAGAGTCTTGAAATGCTAAAGTACTCGGTTATTCTATTGATGAAATACAGAAATAAAGAGTTAACTATGTTTAGTTAACAATGCCACTTAATGTTGTCAACTGTATTAGCACCTTTATCAAAAACAATAAGAGACCCTTTTTTGAGCTTACTTTTTACCTGGTTATAAGTCTTAAGAAAATGTTTCAGATCAAGAACATTTCCTTTGTTGACTGTAATTCCAATGGGTATATTAATTGGCTTTTTGAGTTCACTGACTCCAACTGTTATCTGAAGCTTATCAGGTCTATGATCTCTGCTATACCCGTATTTACCAAGCTTGGCTTTAGTTCCGTGAAGAACAATACTTGTCCAGTCCAGGTTTATATCTGTCTCTTCAAAACCATAAACCGAAAATTGTCTAAGATTTCCGATAGAATTTTTTCCTTATTACGTCCCAGGATTTCAAGGGTCCGGTAAAGGACTTTTTCATGAAAACTCTCTAGATTCAAAATCTCGAGAATTTCGTCCTGATTTAACCATTTACCAGCTTCTTTAATGCTAAAGTTCTCGGTGAGCTTATAGCTCACCAAGCCTATTAACAAGCTATTGAGATCCAAACCCCGGCTTTTATGCTTACTAAAAATATCAGAAAAATTAAGTTTTTCATAAAAGTATTGGACAGCAAGCATAGACCCGATAGGAACATATATATTCTTGTTGGGAATAGTTGGAAATGCTATTATTTTTGTTTTAATATTCATTGGACCGAATAAAACAAAATAAGAGCACTTATTTTTATCTAACTGTCAAACTCAGGATGTAATGCAACTTTTACTATTCTTTTTAAGGTATGATACTATATTTCAAATTACTTTTATAAAAAGCTAAATGTTCTCCAAAAAAGGGCTGCCTAAAAATAACGAATGATTGATTCTTCCACAAATTCTCGATTGCTATTTAATGTCTCAAAAACCAATCTTATCTACGGTCAAGCTTTTTAACTCTTGTACGAGCCATTTCAGCCTTTGCTTTGAGACCTTTGCTTTCCCACAGATTAGCGGCGATTTTAAAAGAGTTTTCCGCTCCTTTCTGGTTGCCAAGTTTCAGGAAAACTATGCCTTTCTCATACCAGGCTTCAGGAAAATTAGGGTTCTGTCTTATTGCTTTTTCAAAAGCTTGCAGGGCTTCTTTTTCAGAACCGATTTCAAAAAATACTTTTCCTCTGAGATGCCAGGCATCTGCATTTTCAACTTTTCCCTCAAGGGCTTTTTCAAAAGCTTCTCTAGATTTATCAAGTTCCTCAAGCCTTAAATGCAGCTTACCTTTTTCAAACCAGATGTTTTTGTCCTCAGGATTCTTTTCCATAACTTTATCATATTCTTTAAGTTCTTCTTCACACTGATGTATTCGAGCAAGCACCATATCCTTTCCGTTCCAGGCATTTTTCTGTACTGGATTCAGAGAAATAGACCTTTCAAAAGCCTCAAATGCTTGCTTGAAGTGTTCGTGTTTTAATAATGCAAATCCTTTATTGGTCCAGAGTCCTGAATTATTTGAATTTATTCTAGATGCACTTTCAAAAGCTTCAAGAGCTTCTTCGTAGCGTTTAAGCTTTAGCAGCGTGTTCCCTTTATGAAATAGAGCTGGAAAATTATCAGGATTTTCTGAAAGTATCTTGTTAAAAGCCTCAAGTGCAAGCCTGAGTCTTCCCTGTTTATACAGAGTTACTCCTTCTTCATAGAGGCTTTCTGCGCTTTTCAGATCACTTTCTTCCGGATTTTCGTCTTCAAAACAGTTTTTTTGAATACCGGTTTCCGAAAGATACCTGAATTCTGGAGATGTATCCGATCCAAGCCTGAAATCAAGGTATTCAAATTCCTTTTTTGGCACAAAGGATTTACAAATCCATTCTTTCTCAACCTTACGATTTGTTATAATGCAATATCCGTTAACATATTTAGAACAAACCTCGCAGCAGTAAATTCTCCTTTCCAACCGGTACCGAATCTGGTCAAGTTCAGTGGTTACAAGTCCCTCATTCAGCCGTTTTTTGAAAGTTTCATAGGGTATATTCTTAATTTTGATATAGACCGTTGAAGGAGCAGGTGGGTTCCATTCTGGAAAATTTGAGGTTTGTTTTTTGCAATTCATAAATCTTACAGTTGTTCTACTTATTGTATATTCTTATTTTATGGGATTATTTTCTTTTTCTATAATATTCTCTTTACTGGAAATTTCTTTTTACTAGAAGTTGTTCATCGAAATTATATGTTTATCCTGGACATCCAGTTCTCGTGGATATCCAGTTTATTGTATATTAAATATTTAGTTTGTCTCATTTTCGGAGGATTCGGTACTAGAGGAAGATTTATTGACTTCTGTCTTATTTGTCGATGAAATTTTTCCTGATGTTGAAGTTGACGAATTAGAAGACGTAGAAGTTGATCCTTGAGAAGATGATTCAGAAGACTTCTGTACAATTACTACTTTAGTAGCCGTCACAATTCCATATTTGTTTGTGGCTGTCAAAGTATAAGTCGTAGTTTTACTCGGGGATATACTCTGGCTTCCTGTTGAATCTACTGTTCCTATTTCAGGTTCAATCGAGACTTTGGTAGCTGATGAAACGCTCCATATTAACTTTGAGCTTTCTCCTTCCTCAATAATAACGGGACTTACACTAAATGAGCCTATAGATGGCACTTTATTTAATGTTGTATTTTCCTCAGAAGCTGTGTTTTGAGATGTTGTGTCCTGAGAAGCCGTGTTTTGAGATGTTGTATCTTGAGAAGCTGTATTTTGAGCTACTGTGTCCTTAGATGCAGTATTATCCTGAGAAGTCGTGTTTCCCTGAGATGCAGACTTTTCTTCACCTGATTGGTTTGATGAAGAAACATTCTCAGAAGAGGTATTATTTTCTTCAACTGTAACAGTACAATAAGCTTCGTCCTCTTTTTCTCCGTTTGAAGCTTTAAGTTTGTATGTTGTCGTGTTGGCAGGAGCTACTTTCAATGTTCCGGTAGAATTTTCAACTCCTATCTCAGGTTCTATGGTAACATTTTGAACTCCGGAAACGTGCCAGTTAAGAATCGCACTTTCTCCTGTTGTGATAGTGTTAGGACTTGCCTCAAACGAGCTGATGAGAAGACTGTTTTGAGATTCTCCATTAACCGTAACAGTACAGAGTGCTACTTTTTCACTTCCCTTACTCGTAGCTATTAATTTATAAGTTGTAGTTTCGTTAGGAGATACAGAAAGAGATCCATTCGAACTTACAACACCGATGTCAGGTTCTATGGTAATATTATCAGCTCCAGAAACATTCCAGTTCAAAATAGAAGATCCTCCTGGCTCAATAGTTTCCGGACCGGCATTAAAATCACTAATTCCTACCGCAGATGCAGGAATAAGAGTTTTTAGAGCAATAGCTATACTCAATAAAGTACCAATTAATTTTATAAGTTCTGGCAACGAATTCCACGAAGACTTTATTTTGTCCCAGCTTGAATCTTTATCGTCCTGTTTATCCATATCCAGACTCCAAAAAACCTCTAAATTAAAACAAATAATCAGTTCTTATGCAGGTCAAAAACTGATATGTGTTTTAGGAAAAGCTCGCCTTAAAAGCTAGAATTCATTAGGTTGTCATAGTTAACATTATTGATTTTTTAATTAATATCAAAATATATCGAGTAGTTAAATACTATCATATATATTAATTTTGGCTCATAATTTTAGAGAATTATAAGAACGTTTCTGAAAACTTATTTTTATATTCTCAAACATGCTTTTTATAAGAAAGGCAAAATTCAGACAGGACATTCTAAAAACTACAGTAAGTAATTATAGATAGATTGGAATATTTATTTCTATATTTTCTAATTTTTATCTGATTATTATATAATATTATTGGAGTTTATGGGTTACGATAGCATAGTTCAGTTATCATAAGATAATACATGGAGTTAAAGCACTATTCTTTTTATCCTTGGTTCAGGCCAGCTTGTAAAAGGGCAGGTATTCAGGGCGTAGAGTAAGTATTGAAATATACATAATTATCTGTGTATTCATTTGATGATAGAAATTGTAATTTCATGGCTGTAATATAAATTGTAATTTTAATGGGACTGATTTTGTGGGTTGCAAAAGATATAAAAAGCATATGAAAAGTCTAGAATTCATAAAAACAGGTTAAAAATATATAATAGAAAATGTACCAAAAAAAGTTGTTTTAAATAAAACAACTTTTATAAGTTAAGTTATTTATACTTCTCTTCCTATTTAGAACCTTAAAAAAGGTAAGTTCTATGAACTGTTGCAGAACACACGGAATTCCAGCCTTATTTTCTTTTTTCATTCCAGGGCTGGGCCAGCTTGTAAAAGGGCATCTGTTCAAGGCTTTGGGTATCTGGATAGCTTTTATCGTTACCGGTATGATGCATATATTTGGTGCTGGATTTTTACTATGGTTTATTATATGGATCTGGCAGATCTATGATGCCTATAATGCCTGATTAAAAACAAACAATTAGAAAAATGAATGTAATTATAATACTGTAGCAAATAATTTTCCCATATATTACAGCTGTTTAAAAGAAATATTAATCTATTGTGATTAAATCTCGACTTATTGTAATATTTTGAATAGGATTGTACTATTTAGAACAATCTTCTCCTTTTTTCTCTTACTATCTATAAATTGTTCTTAGCTGTTTAAGGCTAATCCCTTAAATTTGATTTATTCTGATCTATGAAATAATAAATGGGTATTGTTACTTAACTATACCTAGTTCTTTATTTCTGTATTTCATCAATGGAATAACCGAGTACTTTAGCATTTCAAGACTTTTTGTATCACACTTTGTCTTTCTTCTCAATCTTGCCAGAAAGTGCCTCAATATGCTGTTATATCCCTCAACTGTAAATGTTTCTGCTTTTGATTGAGTATGAATAGTTTCTGGAAGAAACTCTGCATATGCCCTCCAGTGATAGGTCATCACTTCTCCAATCTCTTTTTTCTTCAATTTTTCCCAGAGTAGTTTTCCAGTTTATGTTCCTCTGCTACCAAAAGAGCAGTTGATGAACTTTTTCCCAACTCTATCAACAGCAATCCAGATCCAGCAATATTTTTTTTGTTACCGATGTAAGTGTGCATCTCATCCATTTCAACAATAGATATCTCACTTTCACTTTTTAGGTTCTCTAACTCCTGACCAAATTTCTTTATCCATCTTTGGACAGAAACATGACTAACCCCTAAAACTCTTCCTATTGAACGAAAGCCCAATCCTTCAAGGTAAAGTTGTAAAGCCTGTCTTTTTACAGAAGCGGAAAAAGCAGTTGATTTTAGCTCTACTGTATAGTTATATCCACAATCAGAGCATTTGTAGCGTTGACGCCCGCCAACTATACCGTTCTTTTTGTGACTGGAGCTATTGCATCTGGGGCAGTTCATGAAGAAATATATGTTATAAGCATATATATCTATTTTTGTATACCAATGCCAATAAATGTACTCTTAAGTTTCAACGTAGAAAGTAAATCCTTACTTCTGCGCCGGGAAAGCATTATCGTGCAAAGAAAGCTTATTGAATTGATCACTTTTTCATGTGGAACTAAAAAAATCTGAAACAGCAACGTTATTATGCTGTAAAACAATTTCTAAATGGGGATTGATATGATAAAAGAAGCCATGTTCTACGAGAAAATAAAAGATAATAAAGTACATTGTAATCTCTGTGCTCATAGCTGTAAGATTTCCCCAGGAAAAAGAGGCTTTTGTGGGGTCAGAGAAAACAGGAAAGGCGATCTATACACTCTTATTTATGGGACAGTTTCAAGCGAGGCAATTGATCCTATTGAAAAGAAACCGCTCTATCATTTTTATCCAGGGTCTTATGTTTATTCAGTTGGGTCAGTTGGATGCAATTTTCGTTGTAAACACTGTCAGAACTGGTCGATTTCCCAGGCTTGTCTAGAAGATGCTTATACAATGGATGTTCTTCCCGATGAATTGATAGAAAGAACACTTCTCTCACGCTCAAGTTCAATTGCCTGGACCTACAATGAACCTACAATCTGGCACGAATATACCTACGAATGTGCAAAACTGGCAAAAGCCGCAGGGATTGCAACAATCTATGTAACAAACGGATATATGACGCCTAATGCCCTCAGACATATTGCGCCTTATCTGGATGCCGCCAATATTGATATCAAAGCATTTAGTGAAAAATATTATCACGATGTTGCCAGTGCAAAACTAGCTCCTGTACTTGAAGCTTCTGTCCTCGCAAAAGAACTTGGAATCCATGTAGAGATAACAAATCTTATTATTCCCAGTAGAAACGATTCTCCTGATGAGTTAAGAGAACTTTCAAAATGGGTATATAAAAATATGGGACCTGAAACTCCTCTTCATTTTACACGCTTTCATCCTCAGTACAAGATGCAAGATTTACCTCCTACACCTATAAACACCATGGAGGAAGCATGTAAGATTGCAACTGAGGAAGGGATGAAGTATGTTTATATGGGTAATGTCCCTGACAGTGAGCACAATAATACTTTTTGTCCTAACTGTGGAAAGACCTTGATTACCCGTGGCTTTTTTGAAATTAAAAAGTACGAAATCACACCTGAAAAAACCTGTCCCAAATGTGGGGAACACATTCCGATTATAGGTGAATTTGCAGGCTCAAAGCAGGATCCAGATGAATATGAATATTAAGCTTTATTACTAATATGGCAGAAAAGATGTTTAAAGAAAAAAAGCAAGGACTGCACTACAAAGAAAATAAGAAGTTAAGAAGATATTAGAGAGAAAAACTGGTAGCAGAAAAGAACTATATAAAAACCGTAATATACTAAATTTCCAGAAACTATTGAGTTACTTTTTCTCTGCGAGGATAGTTTTATTTCTCAGATATATATTTCTCATAACCTTCTTGAAAGATTTTTATGATTCCTGTTTGCAGGGAAGGCGTATATTTATCGGGTTCAACTTTTATTTTGTCATATAATTCTTCAATCTCTATCCATTCTACATATGATGCCTCTTCTGGATCAGGTTGAATTAAGCTTGCAGTTTTTTCTGAGCATCGACCTGAAAATACTGTGTGAAAAGCACCTTTGTTTTGGAAAATGCAGGGAATTTTGAATAATTTCCTGAATGGAACCGATATTCCTATTTCTTCAAGCATTTCCCTTTTCATGCAGGCTTCATAAGATTCGTTTGCTACAGTACCGCTTACTGAGTATGTATAACGATCTGGAAACCACTTTTTTTGAGGCGATCTTTTCTGGATAAGCATTTTATTTTCAGAGTTGAGTAAAATAAGTTGAGCAGCTCTGTGAATATAGCTTCCTGAATAAAACTCCTCCCGCTCGCGCAGGCCAAGAAAATTATCGTTTTTGTCGACTTCACTGATTAGTTCTGTCACAAAAGAACTCCTTTTAAGTTGTTTTTCACAATCCAGTTTCAACTGGTTAAAAATAAGAATTTCAGTTAAAATAAAAAATGACAGGCTTCAATAAAAGGCTAAACCTGAAGTAATGCCATGAAAATAAAAAAGAAATTCACTTTTCAGGATTATCAGGGTTCAGAAACCTCTTTTGGTCTTTCTGCGGCTTTCTGGATTTCTTCCAAAAGCTGATCGTCGGTCTTACCTCTTATCTCAATTCCTAGTTTCTGAGCAGTTTCCTGTACTTTAGTCTTTGGAACTGAAGGCTCAGAAGATATAGATTTTTCAAACTCACGAAGACTTAATTCGGATTCCTTCTGAGCTTTCTTAAATTCTCCAACCGAACTTCCCATGGACCTTGCCAGCTCCGGAAGTTTAGATGCCCCAAAAAGGAGTACAATTATTGCGAAGATTGGTATAAGTTCCTGTGCACCTATCATGGCTTAACCTCAAGCTGTCGTATTTTTAGATAATGATTCAGCGGGTATTAATAATCTGAATATTAAAATATCTCTAAATTAAGCTAAGATTTTTAATGTTATATAAAGTTTCTATTATTCTTTATTATTTTATATAAATTATATATCTAATTCTTTTTATTTGCCTCTTTTTTCTAGTTCTCCTTTTGTCTTAGCTTGATCCTGATGCTTCAGTTTTTCTGTAGCTCTTTCTTTTCAAGGATATATTTTTCGGTTTCAGGAGTATTTACCAAGGTCGCGCTGGCTTTTAGATCTGTATTGTTTTTTGCTTCTGTACTGCTTTCAGAATTATCCTTTTGTTCCTTTTCTTTTTCTTTGGAAGTAACTATATTCGCGGCTTTTCGTGTGTAAGCGTCGAATTGATTAAGCTCAAGCTCAGAAGCACGCTGCGCTTTTTTAAATTCCCCCATTGCACTTCCTAAAGACCGCGCAAGTTCGGGAAGCTTCTGAGGCCCAAAGAGGAAGAGAGCAACAATAAGGATTGCTATCAATTCTTGTGTGCCTATCATAGGAGGTTATTATCAATAATCTTATATAAAAATTCTTGTAATCGAATCGGATAACATCAACAAACGGGACATTCATTAAAAATTTATATTTATTAAAAGAAAAAGGCAATTAATTGAGCAAAAGGGTCCTCAAAAGGGTCTGATTTCCCAAAATATCCTGATTAATAATTACTCAAAATACTCTAATTAGTAATAAACTGAATTCAAACAGGATTCCAAGTAGAAATGCCACAAGAATCTGGGCAATAAAAGTAGGGTCTGGAGAAAGGAATAGTGAAAATGCTACAATTATACTGTAAACCATAAATCTCTGCTTTTTGAGGGTCTGATACTGTATGAGCCCCATTTTCACGGCAAAAACCACAAGTAGAGGTAGCTGAAATACAATTCCAAAACCTGCCAGGATTGTGGTTACGGCTGATAGAGTATTCTGAACGGAAAGCTGTGCTGTAGCCGTGTCACCTGAAAAAAATAAAATGTATTTGAACATTATAGGCAGGACGATAAAATAACCTATAGAAGCTCCAAAGATGAAAAGCAGGAAAGATGCTGGGATGATCTTGAGGAAAAACCGTTTCTCATGCGGATAAAGCCCTTTGCCTGCAAACCTGTAAAGCTGGTAGAAAAGCAGAGGGATTGAAGTAGCTAAAGCAAAGACAAGGCAGAGCTTGAGGCGAGCAAAGGTCCATTCCAGAGGCGAGTAAGCTGTCATATAGAGGTCAGGACTAATAAACTCCTTCCAGATCAGCAGCATTCCTTTCGCCGAGAATGGATAAGCAATAATTATTCCTACACAAAGCCAGATTAAAACGATTGCCAGCCGGTTTCTGAGCTCTAACAGGTGGGTCACGAGAGACTCTTCAGTATCTCCTGGGACACCGCAAGTATACGAATTAATTCCGGATACTGTTTCATTGGAAGTATTTCCGTTGCCTACGTGCTGTGAATCCATTTTTTCTGCTCTTACATGTACCTATATAAATATATTAATATCGGAACATAACATTATAGTAAATTTTGTATCTGCTATAATACGTCATTTTTCCATATAGATTACAACCATTTTAAGATATATTTTCGCAATATCTTTCTACTATATATTTGCATACTTGATAACTGTATACTGAAAATTTATGACGCAAACTTATGACACTAAGCCATTATACTATTATCATTTAAAAATGATTACTAAAACGCGATTACGATAATTGCTGAAGAGATTATGAACCACAATATTATTTGATTATAAAATCATACCTTAATTATACCTTGATTGTATAACTTAATAAGAATAATTAATATTATATATATCGTATTAATAAAATAATCTGTTAAGATAATCTAATTGATGAAAATAACTGTAATTTCTCAGTTCCCGATACTCAAACATCAAATTCCGTATCGGGGTTGTTTTTTTCTTTAACAGAACTTCTCCTGAATGGCTGGAGTTCCATGGAATAATTGAAGGATTTCATAAAGAGCGGGATAAAACTAAAGCGAAAAAACAAAATAGGTAAAAGAAAGTTGATGATAAATCTATGTAGTGAGCAAGTCTCACTGTAATGAATATAAGAGTTCCCTTAAATAGGATAAAGAACTTTCTTTTGCTTCTCAGGATAGGTACTCAATATGTCTGAAGCCATTGAAAATCTCAGTGTAATTCTACGGACCCTGCGAAATAAGTTACTTGTGATTAGTGGGGTTTTTCTTGCAGGAATTATTGTCTCTTTCCAGTTTACAAGTCCTCTAATCAAGAGAATGAAAATTGACCTTCTTCCTGAGGGCGCAAAGCTGGTCTATGTATCTCCTCTTGAAGTAATGATGCTGGAGCTAAAGCTCTCTATCATAATAGGAGCACTCCTTACTCTACCTGTTATTGCATTCTATATTTATCGTGCCATCTCAAAAAAGTATTCAATCAAAGTTCCAGTATCTATTGGAAAAGGACAATTCATTTTTCTAACTATATCAGTTATTATTATGTTTGTTATTGGATGTGCATATTCTTATTTCTTTATGTTACCTCTTTTTCTTAAGTTCCTATACATTGATGCAGCAGATTCAGGTGTGACTGCGACTTATTCGGTTTTTAGTTTCATATCATTTATAGCAACAACTACAGCGATTTTTGGGCTGGTCTTTGAGTTCCCTATAGTACTTACTTTCCTTACCCGAAGTGGATTTGTAAAATATAGTACTCTTGTGACCTACCGCAAACACATTTATGTTATTATCATGTTTGTTGCAGCTGTCGTTACTCCTGGTACAGATGTCTTCAGTGAAATGATGGTTGCCATCCCCATGATAATCTTTTTTGAGATCAGTATGGTGATTGTTAAGGTACTTGGTGTGAAGAACAAACTTTCCAAGACTGAATCTTCAGCAACTGCGTTAGGGATTACAAGAAGGGACTAAAATTGAGTCACAGAAATAGTTGTGAGTAATGACACTTGAAAAAGTCACTCAAACATTTTTCACCACTCTTCTTCTGTAATTTACTGATTGTTAGCTGTCTGGTTGTCCTGATATTATTTCAACAGACTCAAGAAAGTCTTATTTAATCTGGTTCCTATCTTGAGAGTCATGGAGCAACAGCATGTAAAGGCAAATATTCAGGTAGTTGCCGCATCCGTTATTTACGGGTTTTCAGGAATTTTTTTTGTATATGTAAAGAATATGTCCGCAGGGTCCGTTGTGTTTTACCAGCTTCTTTTAGGGCTTGTTGCTCTTGCGGCCTATCTGGCAGTAACTGGAAAGCTGTCAGGAATTAAGTTCCGAGGGAAGCGAAAAACCCTGATATTGCTTGGAGCATGGCAGGCGGGGGCAATGGTCTCTTATTATACGGCTATAAACTTTACAAATGTCTCAATATCTGTACTTTTGCTTTATACAGCTCCATTTTATGTTTTACTGTTTGCTCCTATCATCTTGAAAGAAAAATATAGTAGAAAAAGTCTTTCTGCACTGATTATTTCTTTTGTGGGCGTGATAATTGTTATCGGTCCTGAAAACCTTATTTCGGGCTCAAAACTTGAGCCTGGATATCTTTTTGGAGTTCTTATGGGGCTTTTTTCAGGGCTTTGCTACGCCTGCGTTACTGTGACTTCTCGCTACCTTAGAGACGAATATTCAGGTATTGAACAGATCCTTATCTCAACCTGCATAACACTTTTACTGCTGTTTCCTTTTATAACGCAGGCTTCGACAAAATCCCTTCTAGATAATCTGCCTCTTCTCCTTTTTCTCGGACTAACAATCACTTCAATAGGCTCAATTCTTTATTTTACAGGGCTTGAACATGTAAAAGCCCAGAATGCAAGCATACTTTCCCTGCTTGAGCCTGTAAGCACGATATTTTTTGCTTATCTCCTCTTAAAAGATCCCATATCCATAAAAACCCTTATAGGCTGCATACTTATCCTTTCCAGTTCTGTTCTGTCAAGCCTTGAAGATGAGGCAAAATATAAGGACGAAGATAAAGTGAATAAGTCTGAAATCTTGCTGCTAAAAAAGGAAAAAACAGAATGATCTGGGTGTAGTGAAAATAAATAAAGTTATGGAGTTTTTAGTAAAGAATGCTTTTGTTATAAAAGTGTCCTACATTTTCTCTTGGCATTGTTACTTAACTATATCTAGTTCTTTATTTCTGTATTTCATCAATAGAATAACCGAGTACTTTAGCATTTCAAGACTTTTTGTATAACACTTTGTCTTTCTTCTTAATCTTGCTAGAAAATGCCTCAATATGCTGTTATATCCTTCAACTGTAAATGTTTCTGCTTTGGATTGAGTATGACTCTTTTCTGGAATAAACTCTGCATATGCTCTCCAGTGATCTGTCAGCATTTCTCCAATTTATTTTTTCTTCAATTTTTCCCAGAGTAGTTTTCCAGTTTCTGTTTTTCTGCTACCAAAAGAGCAGTTGATGAACTTTTTCCCAACTCTATCAACAGCAATCCAGATCCAGCAATATTTTTTTTGTTACCAATGTAAGTGTTCATTTCATCCATTTCAACAATAGATATCTCATTTTCACTTTTTAGATCCTCTAACTCCTGACCAAATTTCGTTATCCATTTTTGGACAGAAACATGACTCACCCCTAAAACTCTTCCTATTGAGCGAAAGCCCAATCCTTCAAGATAGAGTTGTAAAGCCTGTTTTTTGACATAAGTGGAAAAAGCAGTTGATTTTAGCTCTACTGTATAGTTATATCCATAATCATGGCATTTGTAGCGTTGACGCCCACCAACTATACCATTCTTTTTGTGACTGGAACTATTGCATCTGGGGCAGTTAATGAAGAAATAGAGGTTCTCATAATAAATAACTATAGTTAATTAGCAAAGCCTTTCTCTTTATTCATAAATTCTGCAGGGTATGTTAGCGCCACTGCAACTTTGATATTCATATCATAAATATTTACAATTCATTTCATGCTCAAAAGTTCTATTCATTATTGTAACTATATAACTTATAACAATGATTTTGAGTTTTAGGATCAGCTTATAAAAGAATATTCTTGCTTTTTATATATTATTATGCAGAAAAACTTTGGTAAGAATTGGAGAGTATTTTTACTTTAGTAATCTTTATTTAGGTTTATTTTATAGATCAAGGGGTTTCTAATTAATTACAAAATTAATTCAAAATTATATAAATCAGTATTATATATATTTTAAAACGGTTAAGATATATTGTAGAAAAGGTTTTATTCCAATTTGTGTCAATTTCAAGTCAAATTCTCAATTAGCCCAAATTTTATGAGCATAAATAGGTCTTAAAAACTCTTGGTTTACAACTTTACAGATACAATGAGACATTGTTAGGAGAAAACGGTAAATGCCCGATAAACTAGATCTCTCAATCATAATTCCGGTTTGTAATGAAGGAGAGAACGTAGGGGAACTATATAATCAATTGCGTTTAATTCTTTCTAGACTGGGTAAAACTTCGGAAGTTATTTTTATAGATGATGGATCAATTGATGATACTTTTACGAAATTAAAAGCAATCAAAGATAGCAGAGTTAAAATTGTGCGGTTTCAGAGGAACTATGGAAAATCTGCGGCTCTCTCCTGTGGGTTTAAAAAATCAAGGGGAAAACTTGTTATTACAATGGATGGAGATCTGCAGGACGATCCTAAAGAAATTCCCAATTTTCTAGAGAAATTAAACGAATATGATATGGTTTCCGGCTGGAAGATTAACAGACAGGATCCTGTTTCAAAGACTATTCCCTCAAAATTCTTCAATGCATTGACCCGACATATCACAGGAGTCAACATTCATGACTTCAATTGTGGATTTAAAGGATATAAAAATTATGTTGTAAAAAACTTAAGATTATATGGAGAGTTCCATCGCTATATTCCAGCTTTAGCTCACTGGAGAGGTTATAGTGTAGGAGAAATTGAAGTAGAACACCATCCTAGAATACATGGAAAATCAAAATATGGAATTGAAAGACTTTTTAAAGGTTTTCTGGATCTAATTACAGTCACATTTTTAAATCTGTACAAGAAAAGGCCTCTTCACATATTTGGAGGTATTGGCTTCTTGCTAATATTCATAGCAATAATTATAAATCTGTACATGGTCTTTATCTGGTTCCAGGGCATCAAAATTGGATCCAGGCCGCTCCTTCTGTTAGGAATACTACTTATGGTTGTTGGAGCTCAGTTTATTTCCCTTGGTTTAATAGGAGAAATGATCGCAAACTCGAGAAATAACGATGATTATATTATAAAGTACGATACTTATGAATTGGAAAACGGCATTTAAAATCGTAGTTACTTCAGGTTTAATGATTTACCTTATAGTTAAACTTGACCTGAAGACAATTTACGAAACATTTACTCAGATGAATCTGGGATTACTTTCTCTATCATTACCTTTTATTGTTTTGATGTACCTGCTCAAAGCGAGGAAATGGCAGACTTTACTTGACTGTATAGATGTCAAAATCCCAGTAAAACGGTCACTAGAAATAATCTTAATAGGTAACTTTTATGGTTCTCTTACTCCGGGAAGAGCGGGAGAAGTTTCAAGAGCTTTTTATTTAGATGCTGAAAGCTCCAGAAGTATACCAACTGTAGTAATGGACAGAGTTATAGATATGATCTGTCTTCTAATTTTAAGTATATTATCTATAGTTTTCTTTTTCAAAGACAAAAATTTAATCTATATTATGGCACCGATGACAATGATTTTTATAGCTGGAATAGTTGTCATCACAAATGAAAAAATTGTCAATCTTATTTTTGGAATATTTTCTAAAAATACTGGATTCAAAGAAAATTATATTAAAACAATAAACGAAATTACTGGAAATAAAAAAGCAGTTTTTTCTGTATTTGTGCTAACCCTTGGATATTACTTGCTGAACTTACTTGTGTACTGGATAGTAATAAAATCTTTAAATCCATCATTAAATAGCTTACTTACTTTTTCTCTTCCAATAGTAGTAGTTTTGGGTAATTTTCCAATATCTATATCAGGGTTTGGGGTTCGAGAATTTGTAAGCGTTACAATATTTAAGTTATTGAATGAAAGTTCTGCATATGGTTTTTCCTGCTCTGTAATTCTATATTTCATAACTACATTATTACCAGCAGTATTTGGATTCCTGCTCACTTTAAGGAAAAAATCTTAAAACTCAATGATTCAGGTAAAATTTCAATGAAAGTGTATAAAAAGATAAAATATAATGTTTAGAATAGTCAAATACAAAAATGAGATAACACTCAAAACGAAATGACAAAAAATTTAGATAACTTTGGGATTAAAAACAAAAAACATGCGTTTTAAACAGGAGGGGTTAGATGAACCAGAACAAGAGTAGAAATTACAAAAAATACAATTCAAAAAATCCGCTTATGGGCATAGTGATAAATAATTTTATTAAAAATTTGAATGAAACTGTAGCTCCTTTAAAAAATATAAATGACGTCATTGATATAGGCTGTGGAGAAGGATTTGTTATAAATTCTCTGGATTTCCCAAAAATAACAGGCGTTGATATTTCAAGAAATGCTTTAAGAATTGCAAAGGAAAAAAATCCAGAATGTAATTTTTGTTCAGGAAGTATATATGACATTTCCTTTAAAGAAAACAGTTTTGATCTTGTTATAGCAACAGAAGTACTGGAACACCTCGAAAAACCAGAATTAGCCCTTCAGGAAATCAAAAGAATCTCTAAAAATTACTGTATTATTAGCGTGCCTAATGAACCTTATTTCTGTGCAATGAACTTTTTGCAAGGTAAAAATTTTACACGTTTTGGGAATGATCTTGAACACGTTCAAAAATGGAGTTCAGAAAAATTCGTGCATTTCGTAGAAACTTACTTCGAAGTTTTAGAAGTTCGAAAGCCATTTCCCTGGACAATGGTGCTATGTAAAAATAACTAATCAACTAACCAATTAACTAACCAATTAACTAACCAATTAACTAAATAAATGAATAAACCAAATGTCTCGGTAAAAATCTTCTAAAACAACTGATCTCAATTAACTTGATCTAAATGGCCGAATATTTATGTTTAATTAAGTTTCATGAGACTTTTTTAGATAGATTTGCTACAAAGCCAACAAAATTACTTTAAGATATAAAAGTAAAAAATGTTCTGGAATTGGGAGACAATTTCATGGAAATTGAAAAAACGCCTGGCCTGGCAAAGAAAATAATTAATAAAAATAATAATAAGGTTAATACCCATAAATACTTTAATAATCTACGGGAATATTCTTTAGTGGGAATAGCATATACCTTTTTGACAGCTATTCTTACCTATCCTGTTTTATTTAAGATAAAAACAGATATTCCTGGAACGGCTGCTGATTCTTTTCAGTGGATGAGAATCTTATGGTACACAAAAGTGGCAATACAGAATCCAAATTTAACTTCTTTAACACATGACAATCTACTTTTTTATCCAAATGGTATCGACTCAACACCATTTTCATCAGCATTTAATCAAATACTATATGTATTAATGTCTCCCTTTTTAGAGCTACACGTTATATACACACTATTATGGCTCTTAACTTTTATAATAGGAGCTATTGGTTCGTATCTACTGGTAAAATATCTTACAGATAATAAATATGCTGCCTTTATTGCAGGAATTATATTTGCATTTTCTCCATATCACTTTTCCAGAGGACTCTATTTTTTTGGAGCAGCAAATGTTGAATGGTTTCCTTTTTGTACGCTGTTTCTTATGAAAACAGTTAAAGAAGGAGGAACAAAAAACTCTGTCCTTGCAGGAATATTTTTCATTCTAGTAGCAATGAGTGATCTTCAATATATGCTATTTATGGGGATCTTTACAGGATTTGTATTTTTATATGATTTTTTCATAAATATCAAGTTTAAAAATAACTTTATTTATTCTTTGAAAGAAATTATCAAAAAATATGTCATTTTTGGCGTGGTTAGTTTTCTTGGAATCCTGCCTTTAACAATAAACGAAATATCTATTGCACTTTCAAAGGAAAACTTCTTAAAGCCTAATGTTAACGATATTCCAAAATTATCAAACGATGTGATGAGTTTTTTCCTTCCTTCGAATTTGCATCCGTTGCTTGGTCAATTTACATCAAACTTATATTCAAATCTTCCAAGCTGGCCTGCTGAAAGAGTAAATTATATTGGATATATTGTTCTGGTTCTTTCAGCCTTTGCATTTCTTAAATCAAGGAGAAAACCCGACATAAAGTTCTGGTTGATATCTACAGCTTTCTTTACAATAGTTAGTCTAGGACCCATAGTACATTTTAACGGTGGATCTACTTTTACTGATTTAAATCTGAAGATACAACTTCCATATCAACTGTTTTCTGATACAATTCCATTTCTGAAGAATTGCAGAACAGTTGGTAGATTTTTTGTTCTCGCTACACTTGGATACGCTGTGTTAGGAGGATATGGTTTTTCGGAATTACTTAAGTATAAACCCGACCGAAAAAAGCTTCTCTTTTCCATAGTAGGAGTTCTTTTAATTTTTGAATACTTGTGTATTCCATACCCAACTTCGCAGGTAAATGTTCCTGAATTTTACAATACAATTAGCAATGACACTGATAACTATGCTTTGCTTGAAATTCCTCAAAACGCTAACGCAGGGTATATGACTTTTGAGTATTTATACTATCAGACAGTCCATAATAAATCTCTTGTAGGTGGATATGCAGCAAGATATCCAGCCAATGTTAGTGATTTCCAAACTCAAACTCCATTTATTAAAGAACTACAACATTATTCCTTAGGAACTCAGGACATTTTACAGCAGGATGTAACTGAAATAGGTACTTCGGCCTTAAATGCCAATAATATAAGATACGTTATTATCCATAAGGATCAGTTGTCTAATGAACAGCTAAGCTTTTTAACTGATTTACTGGCCCGGACATTGAAAACTGAACCAGAAACATATGATAAAGATCAGCTAATTGTGTATCGTGTTCCTAATGAAACAATTCGTCCGTTTATGCTTTTAGGTGATAGATGGAATCAGTTGGAGAATTGGGATGGCACAGCGACAAGATGGATATCGAACAATGCTACGCTGTTAATTTATTCAGGTGTTGCTGAAAATGCAACATTAAAACTCAAAGCATGCAGCTTCAATTCTCCAAGAACACTGGAGGTGTATAATGGAAACATTCTCCAAAGTAAACAGAGTATCAACACTAATTTAAACACAGTAAGTATTCCCGTCACCTTAAATAATGGGAAGAATATTATTCTTTTAAATGTACCTGAAGGTACAGAAAGACCATGTGACTTCCAAGAACTAAATAATAATGATACACGGAGATTGAGTATAGCAATTCAGGATGTTCAGTTGATTAATTCAACTGGAATTTAATAAATTAAAAATAGTTTCAAGCCTCAATATAATTCATGAAGTGGGAAAACCATAATTCTTTCCCTTATTCATATAAAAATTTGGCTTTGCTAATTAACTATAGTTATTTATTATGAGAACCTCTATTTCTTCATTAACTGCCCCAGATGCAATAGTTCCAGTCACAAAAAGAATGGTATAGTTGGTGGGCGTCAACGCTACAAATGCCATGATTGTGGATATAACTATACAGTAGAGCTAAAATCAACTGCTTTTTTCACTTATGTCAAAAAACAGGCTTTACAACTTTACTTTGAAGGATTGGGCTTTCGCTCAATAGAAAGAGTTTTAGGGGTAAGTCATGTTTCTGTCCAAAAATGGATCAAGAAATTTGGTCAAGAGTAAGAGAACCTAAAAAGTGAAAGTGAGATATCTATTGTTGAAATGGATAAAATGCACACTCACATCGGTAACAAAAAAAATATTGCTGGATCTGGATTGCTGTTGATAGAATTGGGAAAAAGTTCATCAACTGCTCTTTTGGTAGCAGAGGAACGAAAACTGGAAAACTACTCTGGGAAAAATTGAAGAAAAAAGACATTGGAGAAGTGATGATAGATCACTGGAGAGCATATGCAGAGTTTATTCCAGAAAAGATCCATACTCAATCAAAAGCAGAAACATTTACAGTTGAGGGATATAACAGCATATTGAGGTATTTTCTGGCAAGGTTGAGAAGAAAGACAAAGTGTTATACGAAGAGTCTTGAAATGCTAAAGTACTCGGTTATTCTATTGATGAAATACAGAAATAAAGAACTAGATATAGTTAAGTAACAATGCCAAAAATTTTAAAAAACGCCTGTAAATTTCTTTTATAGTTTATGTATTATGAGATCTACTTTATTTTTTAGATGTATTTTTATTAATCAGGTTTTGTTACAAAGACCATAGCTGCTACAACCGTTGTCCATTTTCCATCCTTATCGCCGTTTGCGGTCTGACAAATATGGAATGTATCAAAAATGTGCCCGCTTGCTTTATACACCTGTTCTCTCTCATGCCATGCCATCTCAGCATCAAACTCTATTCCCAGAGTAGTTGCAAGCATTGTTGCTGCCAGGTCTTCAGCATATTCTCCTGCGGGAATTTCTTCTTCTCCAAAAGAGTGATGTTCAGAAATATAACCGTAGTTTTCTTCATTTACAGGAACCGCAGTTCCGATAGCTGAAGCTATTAACCGATGGGGCTCATTAGTCTCATTCCTTGCAAGTACACAATGGACAATGGCACCAGGTTTTAACTCGCTGACTCCTTCTTCTCTGGGTACTATTTTGCAATTCGGGGGCAGAATACTTGAAACACTTACAAGATTATATTTCTCAATTCTTGCATCCCTTAGTGCAAGTTCAAAGGATGCTAATCTGTCTTTGTGTACCCCGGTACCCTTTGTCAAAAATGCTTTTCTTGGGATCATGTTAACTCCTTAAGGAAATTATATGTTTACTGTGCGGTTTCCATTGTATAAGAAACCAATAATATTAAATACAATTAAAATTTTTTGAAGATTTAAGTTAACAGATTGGGCTGGTAGTACTACCTTTTATTTTCCAAACGTACACCAGAGTTATGAACTTTGTCCTTTTAACTTATAATTTTTAGAGACAGAGTAGCTTCCATAAATTAGAATCCAGAGAATTAGTATTCTCTGAGCCTATCCCAAAAGCTACTTTAGTCTTAATTGTTGGGAATTTTCGAAATTGTTTTCACAATCAAAAGCTTGGTTGAATATATGAAATTGAATGCCTAATAAGCAAATTTTGAGTTTTAGGATAGGCTCTCTGTTAATTCATCAAATTTTTAATCATATTTACTCTTTATAAAGTTTCTTTATAGACATTCCTCATAGACATCAGAATTTGCAATCCCTTCAAATATGAATTTGGTTTCTATTGGAACTTCACTATCATGGGTTTTTATGTCTTTCTTTTTTACACTAACTGTAACCTGTTCAGGACAAAGTTCAGACTCAGCCATATAATCAAGAATTAACTTTCTCCCAAACTCATCGGCAAATTCTAAGGCTTCATTTCTTATCACAAAATGCCTTCTTCCGAGAGGAGTGTATACAAAAATGCCCTTCGTTTTAAGGTCATACTTAGACTCACTATAAAGTGTCCGCACAGTTATCTCAATACGTTTTGTTCCTTTTCCTGCAAGAGCTCCTACCGCATTTCCAACATATGAGTACTCAGGAACAAGAATCTCGGCATCTATCAACGTATTCAGTTCGTCCACATAAGCCTGTACAGGGCCTCCAAGAAGGACAACAGGGATATCTACTTTAAAACGAGAGAAGAGGCTACCTTCAATCATTTTCTGGATTTCGCTTCTATCAACTCCTTCCATCAGAAAAGCAATCAGATCTCTTGCCATGTTTCTGGCAAAGAGGTGTTTAACTCTTAAACAGAACTCATGTCTGTCAATCCCCATGAAGTTTGCAAGCAGAGTAGCACCAATTTCTGAGGCTTCTGTATCCCATTCAGTATATTCTTCAAGCACATGCAGGGCATCCGTAGGGGTAAAACCGATTGCCTGAACGAGCCTTTTTTGGATCAGAGAATCCATTACTTTTTTTGGAGGCAAGATGTTTCGATCCCAGTAAACATCTTTGAGAGAACAAGGGTCGTTTCTTATAAGTGCAAGGAGCTCTTTTTCTTCCATGTTCAAGTTAACAGGTTCCTGCTCTGTTCGGACAAAGAATTTTGTTGCCTGAATATGTTCGTTCAATTTGAGCCTGTCTGGAATCCAGCGTTTTTTCAGAGTGTTCATGAAATCAGGATACAGGACTGCGGCTCTGCAAAGCGGTATGACTCTTTTTGGACCTATATTTATATTTCCACTCTGAACCCAGATATGACTGTCCCCTCCCATTGCTGAAGTTTCCATGCGCAGTGCTCTGACTTTGGTCTGCCAGCCGCCAACAACTGTTCCTGCCTCACTGAGATGAGGAAGCCCTTTATAGATAAGGGATACATCCGTACTTGTCCCTCCAACGTCAATTACAGTGCAAGTATCGCACCTGGATAGGTAAGAAGCCCCCAGAAGACTTGCTGCAGGGCCTGAAAAGACCGATTCAATAGGTTTTTTCATGGCTTCATGCATACTTACAACTGACCCGTCACAGCGAAGCATTGCAATTCTTGAGTTGAGTCCTCTCCTTTCGATTTCACTTGCTACTGTCTTTATGAAACCTTCTGCAACAGGCAGGAGCTGAGCATTGAGATAGGCAGTAACTCCTCTTTCATAAGCTCCGAGGGACTGAGCAAGTTCATGCCCGCAGACAACAGGCAGCCCTGTAAGTTCCTGGATCAGGGTCTTTACACGCAGCTCATGCTCAGGGTTTCGTACGCTGAAATAAGAAGAGACTGCAAAAGCCGAGACCTTGTCTTTTATTCCAACTACGAAATTTTCTACGGCTTGCAGGTCAAGAACCGCTACTTCTTCACCGTTACTGTCATGTCCTCCCTGCACCATGATCCAGTTTTCAATTTCAGAGTCCTCAGGGATATCATAATTTCCAATAAGGATCAAACCTACAGGATATCCTGTTTTTTCAAGAATAGTATTGGTGGCAAGGGTGGTTGAAACCGAAACTACAGTTACCAGTTTTAACATTTCTGGGTCAAGTCCATCAATTGATTTCTTTATTCCTTCAAGAGGATCAGGATACGTTGTCAGCGCTTTGTTTGAGCATATCACTTTTCCATCTGATTTTCGAATTAAAACCGAATCAGTATAAGTTCCACCTGCATCAATACCCAGTTCATATACCATTTTTGAATTGTATGCCATTTTAATATCTCCATTTTTATATTTCCAGTTTTTTGTCTGCTTTTCCCTTGTTATTTGAAACTTGTTTCGTTTATGCCATTTTATTAGATGCCGATATTTTGCTTATTTAATTCAGGAGAATAAGTCATTAAGTTATCTAAAAACCTATTTTCCGAATCATAAATCTATAATTTCTCAAATAAACAATTGTTCAGGGAAAGGCACGAAATTAAAGAATGAATACTGAATTTAGTAATTATATTATTTGCACTATTGGGGGAAATATAAATGTTCCGGAAGGTTTTTCCGGAACTCAAGCTGCTGGCATTCCAACTCCAACAAAAACAAGTTTTGTCTCTATGGGTATTGAACCTGCTTCACTCAAAGCAATATCTTTTTTATTAACCTCAATTTGGATCTGATCTTTATCAATTCCAGCTTCAGTCATGTATTCTATGACAAGTTTTCTTCCCAAGACATTGGCATATTCCAGAGCTTCGGGATAGCTTCCGAAAGTTTCTCTTCCTTGAGGTGAGAATAAAAGAACAAGCCTTTTTTTGTCCTTTGAATAAGTATTTTTAATCAGGACTTCAATCCTTTTTATGCCTTTACCTACAACAGCGCCAACGGCATTTCCGACTTCGGAATGTTCTGGGATTACAATTTCTGCATCGAGAATTTGCTTTAATTCATTAATGTATGCGACTACAGGACCTCCTATCAGTACTACAGGAATTTTCATCCGAAACTGCGTAAATCTATTCGACAGAAGGATTTTTTCTATTTCATTAGAAGGCACGTCTTCCAAAATGAAAGATACGAGGTTTAAAGCCATATTCCTTGCAACGTTCTGTTTTATCTGTTTGCAGAGTTTTATATAGTCTGTCTGAGTATAGCGTTCAAGGATTTTTGCTCCAATTTTTGAGGCTTCCTCATCCCAAACCGTATATTCTCCAAGTACATGAAGAGCATCGGTTGGAGTAAAACCGATTGCCTGGATCAGGCGTTTTCTTAGGAGTGAGTCAAGAAGGCCTGGATACAGCATTTTCTTGGTTTCCCATAATATATCATTAAGTGAGGTTGGAAAATCTCCTATTTTATTAAAGAGTTCCTTTTCAAGCTTTCCAATATCTGAAGGTTCAGCGCCTGTCCTTACAAATAATTTAGTAGGCTGCACATTTTCTTCAAAGTTCATGGTTCCTGGAATCCTTCCTTTTTTTAGAGTTTCTCGAAAGCCCGGATATTTGACAGCTGCAACGCAAAGTGGAATAATTCTTCTTGGGCCGATATTTATTTTCATATTTTTAATCCAGACATGACTATCCCCTCCCATTGCTGATGTCTCCATCCGGATAGCTTTAACTTTTGTCTGCCATCCTCCAACCACAGCTCCTTCAGCACAGAGTTCAGGCACTCCTTTTTCAAGCATGGAAACATCTGTACTTGTCCCACCGACATCAATAACTGCGCAGGTTTCAAGTCCTGAAAGATGGGACGCTCCTACAAGGCTTGCTGCGGGGCCCGAAAAGACAGATTCGATTGGTTTTTCCAGGGCTTCATTGATGCCCACAACTGAACCATCACACTTTAGCATCAACAGCTTTGCAGTCATTCCACGTCTGGGTATTTCTTCTCTTATTGAGTGGATAAACTGATTTGCAATAGGAATTAGCTGGGCGTTCAGATAAGCTGTAATTCCTCTCTCGTAAGCACCAAGGTCGAGAGAAAGTTCGTGCCCACAAACAACAGGCATTCCCGTAAGTTCCTGGATACGGGCTTTAATTGCCAGTTCGTGAGCAGGGTTTCTAATACTGAAATAGGAAGAAACTGCAAAAGCTGAGACTTTATCCTTGACTTTATTAACAAAAGCCTCCACTGTGTCCATATCAAGAGGAACCAGTTCGGCTCCATGATGATCGTGCCCTCCTTTTACGATGGTGTAGCAATCAACATTCATTCTATCTGGAATTTCATAATCACCTACGAGGATTAACCCTACAGGATAGCCATTTTTTTCAAGAATCGTATTTGTAGCAAGGGTTGTAGAAACAGAAACAATTTTTACTTCTTTGAGATATTTTTTATCCAGCCCGTCTATAGAACTCTTTATTCCTATCAGCAGGTCGGGATATGTAGTAAGCGCTTTATTCGAATCCATCACTTTGCCATCAGAGTCACGAATAATAATTGAATCAGTGTAGGTGCCTCCGGCATCAATTCCCATACTATATTGCACTAAATGCCTCCAAGTTTTTTTATTTTATTTGGGTCATGAATTGGGGTTCAGGAGATATTTTTAAATGTTAATATTGCCGGGAATATATTCTATTTAAAAGTATTTTATTGATATGCATGACATGCTATAATTCTTTGAAAAAAAGAAGTCGAGGGAAAATATAAATATTGTATCTGGTCTTCAACAAAATTAAATACAACCAAGAAAGTTGTGGACATAAGTTGCATCAAACTAAGGGCTTAGAAAGGCCCTTACGATGTGTTTTATATTAAAACTATTAGTTGTTTGTTCTTTGCAAGTTATTAACTAATTTATAACCATATTCAATAATTTTTCAAATTTATTCTTGGCTTCGATACTTAAACATAGTTATATACTATTAGAAAGTATATTTCTTCATGAACTGCCCAAGATGCAATAGTTCCAGTCACAAAAAGAATGGTATAGTTGGTGGGCGTCAACGGTACAAATGCCATGATTGTGGCTATAACTATACAGTAGAGCTAAAATCAACTGCTTTTTCGGCTTTTGTAAAAAGACAGGCTTTACAACTTTACCTTGAAGGATTGGGCTTTCGCTCAATAGGACGATTTTTAGGGGTGAGTCATGTTTCTGTCCAAAGATGGATCAAGAAATTTGGTCAGGAGTTAGAGGCTCTAAAAAGTGAAAATGAGATATCTATTGTTGAAATGGATGAAATGCACACTTACATCGTCAACAAAAAAAATATTGCTGGATCTGGATTGCTGTTGATAGAGTTGGGAAAAAGGGCATTGTTACTTAACTATATCTAGTTCTTTATTTATTTATTTATTTATTTATTTCATCAATAGAATAACCGAGTACTTTAGCATTTCAAGACTTTTTGTATAACACTTTGTCTTTCTTCTCAATCTTGCTAGAAAATGCCTCAATATGCTGTTATATCCCTCAACTGTAAATGTTTCTGCTTTTGATTGAGTATGACTCTTTTCTGGAAGAAACTCTGCATATGCTCTCCAGTGATCGGTCATCACTTCTCCAATCTCTTTTTTCTTCACTTTTTCCCAGAGTAGTTTTCCAGTTTCCGTTCCTCTGCTACCAAAAGAGCAGTTGATGAACTTTTTCCGGCATTGTTAATTAAACATAGTTAACTCTTTATTTCTGTATTTCATCAATAGAATAACCGAGTACTTTAGCATTTCAAGACTTTTTGTATAACACTTTGTCTTTCTTCTCAATCTTGCTAGAAAATGCCTCAATATGCTGTTATATCCCTCAACTGTAAATGTTTCTGCTTTTGATTGAGTATGGATCTTTTTTGGAATAAACTCTGCATATGCTCTCCAGTGATCTGTCATTACTTCTCCAATCTCTTTTTTCTTCACTTTTTCCCAGAGTAGTTTTCCAGTTTCTGTTCCTCTGCTACCAAAAGAGCAGTTGATGAACTTTTTCCGGCATTGTTAATTAAACATAGTTAACTCTTTATTTCTGTATTTCATCAATAGAATAACCGAGTACTTTAGCATTTCAAGACTTTTTGTATAACACTTTGTCTTTCTTCTCAATCTTGCTAGAAAATGCCTCAATATGCTGTTATATCCCTCAACTGTAAATGTTTCTGCTTTTGATTGAGTATGGATCTTTTTTGGAATAAACTCTGCATATGCTCTCCAGTGATCTGTCATTACTTCTCCAATCTCTTTTTTCTTCACTTTTTCCCAGAGTAGTTTTCCAGTTTCTGTTCCTCTGCTACCAAAAGAGCAGTTGATGAACTTTTTTCCAACTCTATCAACAGCAATCCAGATCCAGCAATATTTTTTTTTGTTACCGATGTAAGTGTGCATCTCATCCAGTTCAACAATAGATATCTCATTTTCGCTTTTTAGAGCCTCTAACTCTTGACCAAATTTCTTTATCCATTTTTGGACAGAAACATGACTCACCCCTAAAACTCTTCCTATTGAACGAAAGCCCAATCCTTCAAGGTAAAGTTGTAAAGCCTGTTTTTTTACAGAGGCGGAAAAAGCAGTTGATTTTAGCTCTACTGTATAGTTATATCCACAATCATGGCATTTGTAGCGTTGACGCCCACCAACTATACCGTTCTTTTTGTGACTGGAACTATTGCATCTGGGATAGTTCATGAAGAAATATACTTTTTAATAATATATAACTATGTTTAAGTATCAAAGCCAAAAAATTTAAGTTTTCTATGTTACAAAAAATATTATGAAATAGAGTTTCAAACTCATGAACTCTGATAAAAGCCCAACAAATTTACAAATAAGCATGTGTGACATAACGCCGCATCATCCTGTGGCTATTGAAATAGTAGGCTATCATACCTATGGAATTATTGATTAGCTTAACCCACTCATCCTTGCGGTCATAATACATAGGAACAATTATATAATACAATTTATTGTAAAGATCGCTAAGTTCAGCAGCCTTTGCTTCTTCTTCAGAAAGGTTTTCTTCGGGCTGAGGACCCATTGCCCAACCTGTTACGCCTTCAATCCATCCTTCGATCCACCAGCCATCGAGTACACTGAAATTCACAACTCCATTGTGAGCAGCTTTCATGCCGCTTGTACCAGAAGCCTCATACGGTCGAGTTGGAGTGTTGAGCCAGACATCAACCCCGGATATCATTTTTGCAGCAAGGTCCATATCATAATTTTCCAGAAAAACAATCTTTATATCTTTTCTCAGAATTTCTATTTTTTTGAAAATCTCTCTAATAATCTGTTTTCCGGCTTCGTCACGTGGATGGGCTTTTCCTGCAAAAATAAGCTGGATTTTACCTCTTCTATTTATTTTTTTGAGACGCTCAAGATCAGACAGAACAAGGGTTGCACGCTTGTATTCAGTCATGCGCCTTGCAAAGCCGATTGTCAGGACATCATATTCCATACCCACGCCTGTCCTTTTGTTCACCTCATCGATAAGAGCTTTTTTTGCGTCCCAACGGGCTTCCCATATCTCACTATCCGGAATTCCATCTATCCTTACCAGAAGTTCAGGTTCATTTGCCCAGCCAGGGAGAT
This sequence comes from uncultured Methanosarcinaceae archaeon, assembly GCA_963727895.1. Classification (GTDB taxonomy): domain Archaea; phylum Halobacteriota; class Methanosarcinia; order Methanosarcinales; family Methanosarcinaceae; genus Methanosarcina. The sequence continues at coordinate 315,677 of CAVSHT010000004.1, forward strand.
AACGATCATAAAGTTTCCTGAAATAAGGAGAAGTCCAGGTATACGAATGAACGCCGTTTGTTATTGCCTGGATTTTATAACCTGGAAAGAGTTCACTTGAAATCTTGCTGTGCCTTTTTGTAACTCCATTAATATAGTTCGACAGGTTAAGGGCAAAAAGGCTTGTATTAAAGCGGTCAACTCCTCCAAATCTTTTGAGAATTCCCACATCGTTTTTGTCCCAAAAAAGATCTTCTACAAGCCCGTAATCAAACTTATCGTGTCCAGCCTCTACAGGGGTATGAGTAGTAAAAATACAAAGCTCCTTCACTTTCGCAGGATCAGTACCGTTACGAGTAAGAAGTTCCAGTCCCAAAAGGCTTGAATGTCCTTCATTCATATGGTATTTTCGAACCTTGAAGCCCAGAGCAGAAAGCATCCGAACTCCTCCTACCCCCAATACAATCTCTTGCTTGAGCCTGTAGCGCTGATCCCCTCCATAAAGAAAATCCGTGATCCTACGATCTTCCGGCTCATTTCCATCGACATCAGTATCGAGAAAAATTATGGGCACACAGCCTCCTGTAAGACTTTTACAGTTATACATCCATGCCCTGATTTTGACGTCTCGATTTTGAATTTTTACACTTACCTTTTCTTCAAGAAGCGTCATAAAGCGTGCAGGATTCCATTCTTCAGTATGTTCGACCTGGTTTCCGGAAGAGTCAAAAATTTGTCTGAAATAACCTTTATTGCTTACCAGTGTTACCGCTACCAAAGGAATATTTAGATCCGCAGCCGAGCGAATAGTATCTCCTGCAAGTACACCCAAACCACCTGCATAAGTAGGTATTTCACTTTTAAGTCCAATTTCCATAGAAAAATAAGCAATCTTCTGTCCCTTTAATACACCTTCAAGGTCATCCATAGTCTCAAATTCACCTCTTTTGAGATTTTATGTAGATGTCTGTAAAAGTATGTTATCGATTATATATTATAGTTTTCAACGCAACTGATAAAACTTATTAATGGTTCTATTTTTTAATGATAGGAGATTGAAACATAAATACATGGAAGAGAAGGAAAAAATTGGTATTAACCGAAAATAAGAGGATTGAAAATCAAAGTTGCACTGACGCATCCCTCTGCGCTCCTAAGGTAATAAAAAGTGTAAAATGACAATTTCTGCTGAATATATATTTGCTGATGTTTCCTTTACATGCTCTAACCTCTCATGTGATCTACTCTTTCACATGATCTAATTTTTCATATTGAACCATGATTTTCCCGTCTACAAGCCTGATAATCCTGTCAGCTTTTAAAGCCATATCATCGTCATGAGTAACCACAATGAAAGTCTGATTATACTCCTTGTTCAGCCGCCTGAGCAATTCATAAATCATTTCACCCGTTTTTGTATCAAGATTGCCTGTAGGTTCATCCCCGAGCACTATTGCAGGGGAACAGCTCAATGCTCTTGCTCTTGCAACCCTCTGATTTTGCCCTCCTGAAAGTTCACCGGGTTTATGATTCATCCGGTTTTCAAGATCGACTTCTTGAAGGAATTTTTCGGCAACTTCTTTTGCTTCTTTCCTCTTTTTTCCAGCAATTAAAAGAGGCATCATTACATTTTCCAGGGCTGTAAAATCAGGAAGCAAATGATGGTACTGGAAAACAAAACCAAGCATCCGATTTCTTATTTCAGAACGTTCTTTGTCAGAGAGATTTGTCACATCCTTTCTGTCTATTAGTAAGGTGCCTGAGGTAGGAGTATCCATAAGGCCGATAAGATGCATAAGTGTGCTTTTACCTGAACCTGATGGCCCAACAATTGCCACGAATTCTCCCTTTTTTATTTTTAGATTCCCATTATCAAGAGCATAGAATTCAATTCTATTTTTATAAGTTTTTGTTAGATTTTTAAGCTCTATTATTGGGCTTTCGTCTGTCATAATTTTCATGCCTCAGTAGAGTTATTAAAATATAAACAGTCTGAGTTTGCCAACCGTTTAGTAAATCATTTTCAGGAACTTTCTATAGCTTTTACAGGATCAAGCTTTGCAGCCTTTCTTGCAGGATAGATCCCTGAGATGATGTTAATGATAAAAGCAAAGAAAGCAGCATATACGAAGTTTATAGGTTCGATCTCAAGAGGAAGAGTCTGTAGCCCGAAATACATTTCCTGAGGAACTGCGATTTTATAACTCTGAAGAGCAATGGTTGCAATATAACCAAGAACAGTGCCCAAAACTAACCCAATAGTTCCAAGAATTACTGACTGAAAAAGAAAGACGATCATTATGCTTTTTTGAGAGGCTCCCATGGCTTTTAAGATACCTATTTCTGGTGTCCTTTGGGCAACAATGGCAATCAGAGTATTTGCAATTCCAAAACCTGCAATCCCGTAAATGAGAATATAGAAAACATTTACGAAAACCTTCTGAGTGTTTAGAAGATTCAGAATTTCTGCATTTGTTTCTGAGGATTGACAACAATATGAGGATTGTTTTCAATGCTGGATTTTAGAAGCTCTCCTTGAAAGCCAGAAAGCATTGCCATCATTACTGTAATTCCAGCTACGGCAAGGGCGACTGCAAGTATGGCAAAAAAAGTCTGCCTTTTTCGGGAAAAAACTTGCTTCAAAGCAATTCTCAATTCATACATCCGGATAAGCTCCTAGAAATGATACATCTTAGAGCTTTTAGTCAATTGGAGATTCCATAATTTCCAGAATATTCAATTTGTTAGAATATTATATTCGTAAATTTTAATGTGACTAACATTTTAACCTGAGTTTGACAATTAGATAAAAATAAGTGCTCTTTGTTTTGTTTTATTCGGTCCAATGAATATAAAAACAAAAATAAGAGCATTTCCAACTATTCCCAACAAGAATATATGTGTTCCGATCGGATCGATGCTTGCTGTCCAATACTTTTATGAAAAACTTAATTTCTCTGATATTTTTAGCAAGCATGAAAGCCAGGGTTTGGATTTCAATAGCTTGTTAATAGGTTTGGTGAGCTATAAGCTCACCGAGAACTTTAGCATTAAAGAAACTGGTAAATAGTTAAATCAGGACGAAATTCTCGAGATTTTGAATCTAGAGAGTTTTCATGAAAAAGTCCTTTACTGGACCCTTGAAATCCTGGGACGTAATAAAGAAGAAATTATCTCAGCTATTTTAGGTAATCTTTTTTTAGTATATGGTTTTGAAGAGACAGATATAAACCTGGACTGGACAAGTATTGTTCTTCACGGAACTAAAGCCAAGCTTGGTAAATACGGGTATAGCAGAGATCATAGACCTGATAAGCTTCAGATAACAGTTGGAGTCAGTGAACTCAAAAAGCCAATTAATATACCCATTGGAATTACAGTCAACAAAGGAAATGTTCTTGATCTGTAACATTTTCCTGAGACTTATAACCAGGTAAAAAGTAAGCTCAAAAAAGGGTCTTTTATTGTTTTTGATAAAGGTGCTAATACAGTTGACAACATTAAGTTAATACAGGAAGATGAGATGACGTATCTTACTTCCATGAAACTGAATTCAAGTGACGAGAAAATCATTGAGAAATTTCATCTTTAGATATGATGAAAGTTTCTCTACAATTATGAAATTCTTCAAATATAGTTAGAATTTCAATTTTTTCATCCTTTCTACAGCTTCTTTAATCCTGTCAACAGGCTTTGTAAGAGCAAACCTGATGTAACCTTCTCCAGCGTCTCCAAATCCTACACCAGGAGTTGCAACGATTCCTGCTTCTTCAAGCAAGATTTTTGCAAAGCTGATTGAGGTGAAACCTTTCGGAACAGGAGCCCAGATATAGAAAGTAGCTTTTGGTGGCTTTACTTTAAGGCCCATAGCTGTAAGTCCTTCTATGAGAGCATCCCGCCTCTCCTGATAGACCTTATTTGTTTCTTTTACACAATCCTGAGAAGAGCAGAGGGCTGCAATGCCTGCGATCTGAATAGCATCAAAGACGCCTGAATCGACATTGGACTTAACCTTACCAAGACCTTTTATAAGATCTTTGTTTCCAACTGCAAACCCAAGCCTCCAACCTGTCATGTTATAGGTCTTGGAATGCGAATATAGTTCCATTCCAATGTCCATTGCCCCGGGAACTGCAAGGAAAGAAGGAGACTCATACCCGTCGTATGCCATCTGGCAGTAGGCATTGTCATGCACAGCAATAATGTCGTTCTTTTTGCAGAACTCAACGACCTTTTCAAAAAACTGCATATCTGCGGTTGCAGCCGTTGGGTTATTAGGATAATTAAAGAAGAAAAGTTTTGCTTTTTTCAGGACATCTGCTGGAGTTGAGTCAAGATCAGGCAAGAAATTATATTCAGCAGTCAGTGGCAATGGATAAGGCTCTCCACCCGCAAACATTGTTCCTATTTTGTAAACTGGATATCCAGGCTCAGTGTAGAGCACGACATCGCCGGGGTTGACAAAAGCGAGTGGGATATGCGCTACTGCTTCCTTTGACCCGAGCAGGGAAAGGACTTCAGTTGCAGGGTCAAGTTCAACCCCTTTGTATTTTTTACACCAATCTGCCGCCGCTTTCCTGAAATCCGCTCTTCCAGCGTAAGACGGATACTGGTGCGTTTTTGGATCGCAAACAGCTTCTCGCATAGCCTCGACAATGTGAGGGTGTGTCGGCATGTCAGGATCTCCAACACCAAGGTCGATGACGTCAACTCCCTTGGCAATTAATTCGTCTCTTGCTTCATCTATTGTAGCAAAAAGGTATGGGGGTAATGCATTGATTCGATCAGAGTATATCAAATAAAGTCACCTAAAGATGATTGGCATGCTTAAGTGAACCATAGTTACGGTATTTTGAATATTAAAATGTATGGGATGAAGATACGTGAAGTGGAAATTGAAAATTAAACTTGGTATAAGTATGGTTAACAGAAGTAAATTAAGAAGCATCTACAGATTTGTTGCTTTTTAGGAACTTGTTGCTTTTTAGGAACGGTTCATCCGAGTTTTTAACAGGAACTTTATCTAGTCTTGGATTCTATTAACTGAAACTCTAAATATTTATTATTATTTATAAGGGTTGTATTTTGCTCTAGGACCAATAAAAACTCTTAGTGGTAAAGTTTCTGAGGTTACAGCTGCATGAATTTTTATTCTTTTCTTTTAAATATTCGATAGATTTCATTAACTAAAGATTTGATAATAATTTTCATAATTAATATTTTAATGTTGTCTGAGAAAATAACATTTAGTACGGAAATATTATTTGTTCGTAACCAATTTTTCATATAATTAATTTTAAATAAATTTGAAAACTATTATAATTTGTAACCACCATAAAATAAGAGTAGATCAAAAAGAGTATCTTAGACCATGTAAGACAAAATTAGACCATGTAAGACAAAATGGATGGATCAACACAAGTGGAGAAATAGAGAACTGACTGGTAGGATATGTGAGTAAAGAATTGCCTGGAAGAAGTCCTAATCCAATAAATATATTGATGCGGTATATTTTTTGGATTATTTTATCGGGGGATAGAATGACAGGAATAAAAATCTTCCAGGCTTCCTTTAATCAATTCTATTATGATTTTCCCTCTTTTTCATTAATTAAGATATTCACTATTTGGGATATTTGTTAAAACAATAATTTTTCTGCTTCTTTTAGGCATCATATACAATAAATTATTTTAGATAATGAGGTTTTCATTTCCGAAAAAATTGATTTTGAAAATCTAAATATTTTTGATTTATTATTTGTGAATATTCTGGCTATGTAGAAATTCTCTCATTTCTATTTTTGCCCAAAATATTATTATATTAAAAAAGTAGAATTCTCATACAGTGATCAATTGATGAGAATTCCTGTACAATATTTTTGTCTGATCTTGTTTGCTATGCTTTAGGTATGTAAACATAAGATAAAAACGATATATAATTACCTGAAATTAAATTTTAAGCATTTATGGATATTGGTTAACGTTAAAATGTTTAACGAGAGTAATTATTTTAACGGTATTACCTATTTTTTATTGGAATAAATAATTTAAATGGAAAAATTGAAAAAAATTAAGCTCAATTTTTCGGCAATAAATGAAGTCTCTGTATATAGTCTCATAGACCTTGGCATTTGTGTATAGTTTCATTACCCGATACTATTCCTAAAAAATGTATACTTGTTTTATTTTCTTTAATTCCAAAAAATCAGCTACTCTGGTCCATTATTTTATAATACTTCACTTTCAGAAAATCGGTTATAACAAAAGCCACAAGTGCATAGATCCAGACAAAACCTGCCAGCTTCCATCCTATAGCAGATATATATAATCCGTACACTTCAACGAGTGTTGCCAGAATTTTTGTAATCACTGCAGCCCAAAAGAGAAGTTTTCCCGGGGGAGGAGACCAGAAGTGCCCACGATTGCGAGCAACAAATGTGGTCAGATGCCCAGCTATTGCAAGTTTCAGGAAAATAAAAGACTGCAGTATATCAGGACTGAGATGAAGAACCCTGGCTCCGATATAGTATATTAAGAATGAAGCAATCACACCTATGATTCCCAGAAATGTGGATATCCTCAGGACTTCTCGCATGTTCCATTTTTCTGGTTTTTGAGAATAATGCACATTATCATATGCAATAGCCATTATAGGAGCATCATTGAAAATTGCAAGCAAAACAATCATTACAGCGGTTACGGGATAAAAATTAAACACAATTATTGCAGTGGCAATGAAAAAAAGTACCCGGACAGTTTCGGCAATTCTGTAGATGGAATAGCTCTTCATCCTCTGGAATATCTTGCGGCTTTCCTTTATTGCATTAATAATGACCGAAAGACCTGAAATTGTAAACACGATATCTGCAGCGGATTTTGCAGCATCTGTAGCCCCCGCAACAGCAATTCCCGCATCAGCCATTTTCAGGGCAGGGACATCGTTAACTCCATCGCCTGTCATGCCGACAATATGTCCTTCTTTCAGAAGGAGTCCAACGATCCTGTATTTGTGTTCGGGAAATACCTGGGCAAACCCGTCTGCTTTCTCTACAACTTCCTTTGCTTCAGAATCAGATTTTTCTGTGAAATCGTCAGCTGTAATTATATTCGTGCCAAGGCCTACCTGTCTTGCTATCTCCCTGGCAATGGCAATGTGGTCCCAGTTACCATTTTCACGTCTACATTTAAAGAATTTGCTGTCTTTATGGTATCAGCGGAATCTTCATGTGGTGGGTCATAAAGTCCAAAAAGTCCTGCAAACCTGTATTTTCCCTTTTCTTCCACACACATTCCAAGGGCACGATATCCTTTTGAAGCCAGAAAATCTACTTTTTCTTCTACTTTCTGCCTTATTTCCTCTTTATTGCTTGACATGTCCAGAATAACCTGGGGTGCACCTTTTGCAACTTTAAGCTCCCATCAGGCCCTTTAACTGTAGCCTCGGTGTGCTTTATGACGGGGTCAAATGGCGTGAACTCCTTGACTTTATAAGTACCTATTTTTTCTTTAATTGATCCTTCAGCCTTTGCCTTCTGGAGGATTGCATTATCAATCGGGTCATTATCTTCTTCCCTTGAAGCCAGCGAACCGTAGATCAGAAAGTCGTTTTCGTTAAAGTCTCCGAGAGGTACGAATTCGGACAATTTTAATTTGTTCTGGGTAATTGTACCGGTTTTGTCTGAACATAGAACGTCCATTCCGGCCATTTCCTCTATAGAGACCAGTTTACTGACAATGGCTCCTTTTTTTGCGAGTTCAGTGGCGCCCACGGCCATTGAAAGGGACATTACAGCAGGAAGGGCTGCAGGAATTGCAGCTACTATCAACACAAGAGCAAACTGGAGAGTTTCCAGAAAAGGAGTGTGCCTGAAAAGTTATTCAATAACTAAAACAATTGCAACAATAAAACCTGCAAGGACAATCAGGTAGTTTCCTATTTTGAGGACAGCTTTTTGAAAATGGCTCCTTGTCCTAATCTCAGCTACCAGTTTTGTTGTCTCGCCAAAATAGGTATTCATTCCAGTAGCCACAACCAGAGCATTCATTTCTCCTTTCTGGATAACGGATCCTGAATAAGCAATGCCATCATATTTTTTTTCTACAGGCAAGGATTCTCCAGTAAGGGCTGATTCGTCTACCTGCAGATATTCTCCTTCTATAAGCTTAAGGTCGGCAGGCACAATATCTCCTGAACGTACACGGACAACATCCCGTGGGACAAGTTCCCTTGCAGGTATTTAGGTCCATTGCCCTCCTCTAAGTACTCTGGCATTCAGAGCCATTTTCTGCTTAAGGAGTTCAATTGCGTTGTCAGCTTTGTGTTCCTGCCAGAATCCCACAACTCCATTTAAGATAAGAAGCAAGGAGATGATCACAAAATCTTCCCAGCGCTGGATAATTCCTGAAATTATAGCTGCCACTTCGATCATCCAGGGAATTGGGCCCCAAAAATAACTTAAAAATTTTTTAAGTGGACTAACCTTTTTTCGGAAATTTCATTATAACCATACTGCTTAATCCGGCTCTCAGCTTCAGATGAAAAAAGTCCCTTATTACTTGAATCAAGTTTTTTCAGGACTTCATCTGCAGGTAACTCTTTTATTTCATCAACTTTGAGCTTCACATTTTCCTTTATGAATAAACCCCCACAGCCATGATTTTTCCCAATATCTTTTTGGTATTGTTATCTAAATATATCTAGTTCTTTATTTCTGTATTTCATCAATAGAATAACCGAGTACTTTAGCATTTCAAGACTTTTTGTATAACACTTTGTCTTTCTTCTCAACCTTGCCAAAAAGTGCCTCAATATGCTGTTATATCCTTCAACTGTAAATGTTTCTGCTTTTGATTGAGTATGGATCTTTTCTGGAAAAAACTCTGCATATGCTCTCCAGTGATCTGTCATCACTTCTCCAATCTCTTTTTTCTTCACTTTTTCCCAGAGTAGTTTTCCAGTTTCCGTTCCTCTGCTACCAAAAGAGCAGTTGATGAACTTTTTCCCATCTCTATCAACAGCAATCCAGATCCAGCAATATTTTTTTTGTTACCGATGTGAGTGTGCATTTTATCCATTTCAACAATAGATATCTCATTTTCACTTTTTAGGTCCTCTAACTCCTGACCAAATTTCTTTATCCATCTTTGGACAGAAACATGACTCACCCCTAAAAATCGTCCTATTGAACGAAAGCCTAATCCTTCAAGGTAAAGTTGTAAAGCCTGTTTTTTAACAGAGGCAGAAAAAGCAGTTGATTTTAGCTCTACTGTATAGTTATATCCACAATTATGGCATTTGTGGCGTTGACGACCACCAACTATACCGTTCTCACCAACTATACCATTCTTTTTGTGATTAGAACTATTACATTTTGGGCAGTTCATGAAGAAATATGTGTTATAAGCACATATATCTATTTTTGTTTACCAATGCCAAAAATTTTAGTAAATTTTAAAATAATATATTATCAATAAATTTTAAAATAATATCTCATTTTTTCAGTCATAAAAAATCTATAAACAATATCAAATTCCGATTTATATATTGAAGCTGAAAAATAAAAATATATAACATAATTTCATTATTAAATAGGAAGCTCTAGTCCACCTATACTGTAAATGATTGATCTGTGAAAGATTGACCGTGAAATTAAACCTTTTAATAGTCTTTATTTCCCTGTTTTCTTCAAAACTATTTGCAGTATTATTTAGGACATTGTGTCCCAGGACATTCACGGATATACTGCAGAACATCTCTCATTTTTGCACTTGCCATTGATACAGATGTATCTGCACTACCGTAATAAATGCGAAGTTCATCTTCAACTACAACCCATCCACAGGGAAAAACAATATCATTAACGTCTCCACTACGTTCATACATTTCACGAGGCCCGAAAATCCATCCCTCTGACCTGTGGAGCACTTTTCTTGGATTTTCAAGGTCAAGAAGAGCTAGTCCTACCCGATAACTCGTTTTAGCTGTTGTTCTGCGTGCTCCATAGTACATAATTAACCACCCATCAGGTGTTTGGATTGGATGAGGAGACAATCCTATCTTGTCTGCATCCCACCATCCTCCATCTCTAGAATACAGAAGAACCTGATGGCTTCCCCAATGTTTCATATCAGGTGAAAAAGATATCCAGATATTTATTTTTGTACCATACATGCAGGATACAGGTCTGTGTAACATTGCCCATCTGCCATTAAACCTTACAGGAAAAAGAGCAGAATCCTTATTTTCAGGAGGTAGTGTAGCACCCATTCGATCAAAATTCCGGAAGTCTTCTGTAAAGGCAAGTGAAGTTAAGGGTCCAGAAGCTGAAAATGCCGTGTATGTTACAGCCCATTTTTCCAGCTCATCTATGTAGGTTATACGCGGATCTTCGATACCGTATATCTCTTCAGGATAATTTATGGAATCCGGAGCAAAAGTTGGTTCAGAATCAATTTCCCAACCATCAATCCCGTTCTTACTCCTGGCTACCGTAAGGTGAGAAAAGCCCCTGTGATCTTCAACCCTGACAAGCAGCAGAGTTTTCCCATCGACTATAGCAGCTGCAGGGTTAAAAACTGAATTTGCCTTGTAAGGCCAATTGTCAACGGTAAGTATAGGATTTTTTTTGCATCTTACAAATAGTTCCCCCTGTTCTTCCCATGTCATATTATCCCCTCTATCGAGCAATTTCATTTAAACAGTGCTAATTTCTCCAACAGAAATTTCTAACTTACTTATGCTCTTATTCATAAGGCACCGAGAACTTTGATTCAACTGAATCCCTATAAAATATATTGTATGTGCAAAAAGGAATTATTCTACCATCTGATGTGGCATAATGTACCCCGCATTTTTTGATTATTTTTAGATCTATGTTATACAAATCCTGAAAATGCAGTGTTCCAAAGAATAGTGTATTTCTGTAGTTAACTGTTAGAACTCTCAACTCTAAAAAAGTATTAAATGTGGTCTTTTTTGCGTAAAACCTGAATATATAACTTTATTGAATATAGAACTTTATTGAATAAAGTCAACCAAAAACAAAGCTCGAAGCTTTCTAAGATGATATTTCGGATCATTCTCCATATCGAGACTTAGATATCCATGTCCTCTTTGTTAATGTTTTCATTTGTTACATAGTCCAATAGCCTTATTTGTCTTATCAATTGACTTTGCACCTTCGCTTTCAAGTTCCATCATAGCCCTTATAGCGTCAACGTTTTCCGGAACTACAATAGACTCCTGATGGACAGCATGGAAGAAGTAAATCTCTTTTTCAGTCACTGTAACGGATTCGGGCCAGATACAGAGCTCCCACATATCATTTCTTGGGCGTCTAATATCTCTAGCAAATTCAATTATTTCGGCTGTTGAAGTAATTCCCTGTCCTACTAAACGGATCCTGGACTGAGAACCAAAAATACTCCGAACGTCTTCTGCAGTGCAGTCCTTATTGACTTCCATATTTACAGTGTGCACATGCATAAGGGTCGTCGGGACTTTTATAGCTGCAGTTGTTATGTTTATGTGAGGGAGAACACTCCTGACATCCGGTCCGTGGTGAGACGGAAGCTTTATCGGGTTAAGTATGATTGCATTAACAGGGCCCTTTTTAATTTCATTGGGATCAACTGCTCTTCTTGTAAGACTTACTCTTACTTTTTTTACTTCCAACTCCTTGTCTAGCGGATAAATAGCCCTGCAAAGTGCTGTAGTATTACATGAAACAACTCTTACCAGATCGTGTCCCAAAGCCTGTTCGTAATTACTCTCTGCATTAAAGGAAAAGCCTGCAAGTGGATGGCTTTCGCCTCCCTGCCAGATTGCCTTTATTCCAGCCTTTTCATAAAGTGGCTTATTTTTTTCCCCAACTCCCCCTGGAGTGCAGTCCACAACAAGATCAGCCTTTTCGACCATTTCTTCAATTGTTCCGGCTGTTTGCATTCCTTCTTTCTCAAAAGCTTCAGTGTTCTCAGCAGGAGCATATATATCGTATCCAAGTTTATGTGCCACTGCAGCCTCATAATTTGGCTTTGTCTTGGAAACCCCAACAACTTCCATGTCGTCCTGAGCCTTAACGGCATCTGCAACCCTTTTTCCTATAGTTCCGTAACCATTTATCGCAATCTTTGCTTTAGCCATTGTTATCCTATCCTTTTATTTTCTATATCTTAGGATTTACGCGCTTAAAGTCCAAAATCAGGTACATTCGATGTGATGGTTCAGTTTACTTCTCAGACTGTTAAAGGTTAACAACATTGATTTCTCAGTTTAACTGCATAATTCCTGCATTCAATTCCAGATAATTCTTATTAGAGACCTATCCGTGAGATTTCGTGGCATATTCTGTAACCATAAAACAGACTATAACTTTTCAACTGGTAGTTTTGACTTTTCGGACAGACTCATTATTCAAACGCTGTAAATTTTTCTTTCAATGCACCACATATAGGGCATACATCAGGTGCATCTCCTTCAAGGGTATATCCGCATACCTCGCAAACCTGAACAGGGCCCAGTTCTACGTCTTTTCCTGAATTCACCGAGTCTAATGCTTTTTCATAAAGTATTTTATGCATTTTTTCAGTACCCCAGGACCATTCAAAACTTCTTTGTGCGCCTTTTTCTTCCTGGAATTTGGCAACTTCAATGTATGTTGGATACATTTCTTCAATCTCGTATGTTTCACCGGCAATGGCAAGTTTAAGGTTTTTCCTGGTATCTCCAGGACCAAAAGCTGCCATGCTATTTGCGACAAATCCTCCATCAAGGTGTTTTAACTCTCGAAAGTGGTCTCCTGCATGTATATATTCAGCGTGAGCAATTGCACTAAACAGTCGAGCCACATTACTATATTTTTCGTTTTCAGCCTGATTTGCAAAATGTGCATACCTCATATATGCCTGACTTTCTCCCCCAAATGCATTGATGAGATTCTGTTGTGTAGTCATCCTCATTTGAAGCCCCCCGTTTCAATAAATCTAATCGTTTCGTGTCTTTAGGACTTGAGAATTTTAGAGCAAAAAAGCATGAGTAAGCTGTTACAATACTACAACTAAAAAATTTCAATCTCATGCTATTTATTTTAGTTTACTGCGTAAGTCCTGAGTCATATTATTTAGATTTAAATATAATTAAATAAAATGTCATAGAATACAAAGCCTTTTGCATCGGTTAATTGTCTTAAAAGTAGTAATCAAGGAATTCTTTGTGAATATAGAAATTGATTAACGCAGTTAAATTGAAAAATAATAGCACAAAATTTCAAACTGCTTGAATTGGTATCTATAACTGACTTTTTCGGGTTCACCTACAGAGCGAATAAATAACTTAAAGCTAGTGTTGGTATGGCGATAGTATGAAGGAATTAACTATTGATAAAGCCAAAATAGCTCTTGTGGTTATAGACTTACAGAAAGGAATAGTTTCTCAAGCAACAAAGCCCTATCTTGCACAGGACGTTATAAAAAATGCCGCAAAACTCGTGAATACATTTAGGAAAAATGATATGCCTGTATTCCTTGTGCATGTTATAATTACAAAAGAAACAATGATCAATGTTTTAAGCGATGAATCATTTTTGAGTTCCTCAGCCCCGTCTCCTGACTGGTCTGAATTTGTGCCTGAAATGTCTCCTACTTCAAAGGATATTGTTATATCCAAAAAACAATGGGGAGCATTTTATGGAACAGACCTGGAACTCCAGTTACGCAGGCGTGGAATGAATACAATTGTGCTCTGTGGAATTTCAACCGACTTTGGCGTTGAGAGTACAGCACGTTTTGCCTACGAGTACGGTTTCCAACAAATTTTTGCTGAAGATGCTATGGCTGCCAGATCTGAGGAACAACATAATGCAGCTATAAACTTTATATTCAAAAGAATAGGCAGGGTAAGGAAAACGGATGAAATCCTTAAAGCTCTGCAATAAAGGTTTACTTGTATTAAATTTGATAGCCAATTATTCATATTAATAATTTTATACCAGATGCTAGCACTAATGAAATGTTTAACAGAATAAGGAATCAGATCACAGTTTTTTCATTACCTTAAAATATTCAAGAAGGCGAATATAATGAGTGAAATTGACTGGGATACCCCAGAAAATGCTGAAAATTATGATCAAAATTGCGATCACCAGTTTCAGAAAGGTCAAACACTGATAGAAATGATGAGAATAAAGAGCGGAGATTCTGTACTTGATATAGGCTGCGGAACAGGATGGCAGGCTGCAAATGTCTCGAGACTTATTGGGCCACCCGGCAAGCTTATATGTATCGATCCTTCCTCGTATCGTATAGAACTTGCACGGAAAAAGTTTGGCGTTGATTCTCTCAATAGTGTCCTTTTTCTTGTAGGACAGGCTGAAGATCTTAGTGAAATACCTGACAACTCAATCAAACATGCTTATTTCTGTTCTTCATTCCACTGGATTGATGACAAGAGAACCGCTCTCAGTGAAACATATAGAGTGCTTCAATCAGGGGGCAGTGTAGGAATGACAACGCTTGATAGAGACAGTCCTGATATGATGAAAATGCTTATAGATCCTATTTTGGCAAAATATAACATTACAAGGAATTATGAATTACATAGGGGAATAAGTAGAGTCAATGCACAGGAACTCCATAATCTTCTGTCGGAAGCCGGTTTTACCTTTATTTCAATTGAACCAAAAACGATTCCAAGACATTATCGTTTACCTGAAGAATTTTTGAAAAACCTGGAAGAAAGGAATAGTATGAGGAGTTTGTTGAAAGATATCCCAGAAGAAATTAAGGAAAAGATTAAACAGGATATTTACGAAGAACTCGCTAAGATCCAAAAACCGGTCTTTGCTGAGTTTGGAATTGTTACATTGTTCGCAATTGCAAAAAAATCACAAGAGTAACATTTATAGAAAATATATATCTGAAATAATTATTTTATACGGCAAGGCTAATTCCAAACCTTTCCAATTTTGTATTTTGTTATTTTCTTTTCTGTTGTGGATCATTTTTGAAAGATGAAGGAAAAAGAAAACGATGAACTATAATAAAGCAAGGTACTTGTAATCATTTGACAAATAAGGTATTTGTAATAACTTTACAATGCAATAACTTTACAACTTTTTTTAATAATTTGTGTACACAACCAGAGAAAGATAAATATAAACTATTATCTAAGTGAAGGGAAAGTATCAAATACTCTTAACTTATCAGGGAAAGTATGCTAGTTACTTCTTCTCGAAAACCCTCTCCAAAGAGCCGGGTACTTTGTAAGTTGCTTTCTCGGTTTATAAAAGGCAAGTATATACCACGTGGAAAGATGGGAATGCGGGAGCTCATGGAGTTTTCAGAGAATGAGTTTTTAATAGTTATAGGAGAGTATCACGGAAATCCAGGGGATCTCAGTTTTCATGATGAAACTGGAAAGCTTCTTTTTTCGCTAAGATTTACAGACTGGTATTCGAAAGAACTGGATTCTTACTGGTTTCCGGATGTTGAGCCCGCACTTTCAGGTTCTGGAGATATTGCAGATGCCCTTGAGTCTTTTTTCCATTTTCAAAGAATTGAAAGCGATAAAATAGATCAACTTCCTGCCAATTCCACCTTAATAGTAATTGAGGAAAAAGATATTGATTTTATAGGAAATGGAAAGTCCCTTTTTAAACTTAATCTTCGAGGTTTTAAAAATTATTGATTTATAAACCCTTTAAAACCGAATGTTATAAACCAATTTTTTAAAATTAATATTAAAATCAACTTCCAAAGCAAATTGTAAATTTATTATTTCTTATCCACTTCAAAAATAGGTTTGTTCAGGAGGAATTCTTTGAAACTTTTCGCAGAATTCATTTTTGAATCAGAAACTGCAGATACTATTTACAGAGCTCTTCTACCAGAGCTCGCTGATAATTTTTCAGACAGGTCGGCAATAGATCTGTCTCTGGAAGACACAAATAAGCTGATACTAGATGTAAAAGCTCAGGATGTGATTTCTCTTCGCTCAGCTTTAAATACATGGTTCAGGCTTATCCAGATTTCCCAAGAGGTCCTTGAAGCTACAAATGAAGCAAGTTGTTAATCGTTCGAGTTCAGTATAGATAGAGGATTGACTAATGGAATGAAATTTACAGGTTATAAATTCTCAAGTAGATTTTTAATTATCCTTTAAATAATAAGAACGAGAAAATTGAAACTGCTAGATCATGGGTTCCGTTGCAAAAAATCTTAGAATAAGCCTGTAAATCTATGAATAATGAATAAAAGTTAAAATATTCAAAAAGATATGTCAATATTATAGAACTATTCCAAATAATTGATTAATATATTTAGCTTCATTAAAGCCAGAGTAATTTAAGTTCTTGATTTGTCCTTTTTTAATCATATTCATAGCTTCAATTCCTTTTAAAGTTTTAATGGCTGTATGAAAAGACTGAAATCCTAACATTGGATTAACTATTCGTTTAATGGATCTATGATCCTGTTCTATAATGTTATTCAAATATTTGATTTGTCGAATGCCTACGTTTATAGGTAGTATTTTATCATTTTTCAGTTTATCTATAGCAGGTGGATAAGCTGGATTTTTGTCAACTGTGATTACTCTTGGAATTTGATTATGATTAGAGTTCAAAGCTTTCTTAAAGAAACGTTTTGCTGCTTTTTTATTTCGTTTTGCACTTAACATGAAATCAATTGTATCTCCATTTGAGTCAACTGCTCGGTAAAAATATTTCCATTCACCTTTAACTCTGATATAAGTTTCATCAACTCTCCAAGAGTCGTTTGTTGGTCTTAAATGCCTTCTGACCTTCTTTTCGATTTCAGGTGAATATTGATGTACCCATCTCATAATGGTTGTATGGTTGACTATTATCCCTCTTTCTGCCATCATTTCCTTTAAATTTCTATAACTAAGTGGGTATTTTAAGTACCATCTAACATTCAATAAAATAATTTCACCAACAAAGTGCTTCCATTTAAAGGAATTAGATAGCATATCACTATCTTTGATTTCATTTTTATTTTAATTATATCCTTAGCAGATATTTTTTGCAACGGAACCGTTTTTCTGAAGACGTGCTTTCTAAAGATATACTTTTTAGATCTTTGCTTTTAAGTAGCTTTATTTCTTGAATTGTAGGCATGATACGTATTTACTTCCATTAAATATTCCTTTCTTATTTATATTTCTATTAATATTATATTTAATTAATACTAATGAGTAGTAATACAAATCGAAATTGAGACTTTCTGCAACTTCTGGGTTTTTGATTTCAGTCAATAGAAAGTAAGATAAATAGCAAAGTTTAGTGACTGCAGAAAAGTCAAAGTCTCTAAAAACAATCGATTGTATTATCAAAAACAAATTTTTGCTCAGTATTTATAAAAGGGGGTAGTTAAATGCACGAAGAACAAGCGATGGAGCACACTTCAGGACATTGTAGGTTACCTATTGACGTGTTAAAAGAGTTAACTGCAGAACAAAAAAAGGAACTTGCAGTTATGTACATAGACATGAAAATATTATTTTTTGAAACGAGAATTAAAGACATGGAAAATACTATTGAAATGAAAAAAAAGATAATAGCTAACTTGAAAAAAGCTCAAGATGTTCTGAAATATGGAAAGACCTATTGAAATGAAAAAAAGTTATGTTGCAGTAAGAAATCTTAACCTAAGTTTGATCGAACCATACAATTAAAAAACGGATTAAAATTGTAGCATTGTAAATTAAAGGGAGTGGAAAAATGATTAAACAAATATTTGGTAAAACAAAAAAGACATTAGCTATTTTACTGATAGTTTTATTCATTCTATCAGTAACAGCTACGGCAATAAATGCAAAAACGGACATGAAAACTTCAGGGATTAAAGATGTAACTAAGACTACAATAGCAGGTAAAAATGCTACTGCAACTAAGACAACAATAGCAGGTAAAAATGCTACTGCAACTAAGACTACAATAGCAGGTAAAAATGCTACTGCAACTAAAGTCACTGTGACTAAGAAAATCTAAGACTGTCTTATAATTCCCCAGTAAAAATTAACATTCAATTCTTTATAATTTCAAGTCATTTTTTTATTTTGATTTGTTTATTATTTTTTTAGACTTGATAATAGAAGAAATTGAAAACAATCCATCATATAAAGGAAATCTGTTCATCCAGTTTTAATTGATGAGGACTTTTCAGGACTTTTCACATCAAGTGCTTTTACTTTTCCTAATTTATTCCAAGAAATGTTTTTTCATAGGTATTGGGTAGTTTGAATATCCAAGTTCTGTAGATAAAGTTTTTCATGCTTAACGCATGTGCTAAAGACTCATGAGGGTTTATACAGAGCCTTTTTTAGAGTTATTTTTACATTGCCTCTTATAGCGCAATTAAGAGTAAATTAATAAAAAGAAAATAGACCTCACAGTCAAGATAAATCCGAAACGACAACTTTTCTCCCAAACATCACTGCAAAATGATAGAATTTATATACACAGCTAACATCACAAAAACCTGCTTCTTTAAGCCAGTTCATTTGTTGGTCTAATGTTGATTCTTTATCAAGCTTAATTCTTTCATAACCAGCAAGGATTTCTTCTTTAGGCAGGCCACTGTTTTCTATATAATGTCTCCATATATTTTTGTTAAGGGTTTCTATAAAAGGAGTTTCTCCATATACCTGATCAGCATTAATAAAAATCCCATTTTTTTTGAGTAAAGAATAACTTTTTTTGTAAATTCTCTTTTTTTCTTCATCTTCTAGATGATGGATAGATAAGGCTGAAACTACCAGGTCATATTTTTCAACAAAAGAATATTTTGAATAATCGGCTACAATATATTTTACATTTGATTTCCCCTTAAACCGGGATTTTGCTATATCCAACATCTTTTCCGATATATCAATAAGGGTAAATGAAGCATCTGGATATCTTTCCATAAGAAATGCTGATAAAAGTCCTGTTCCAGCTCCTATATCCAGTATTTTTGGATTTTCCGTATCTATGGATGCTGTGGATACTGATACTCCATAAAAATCATCGAAACAAGGAATAAACTTCTTTCTCTGCCCATCGTATTTTTGTGAAATATCATCAAATTTTCGTTGGATTTCGTTCATATTTTTCCCCAAAGTTTTGCATATTTATTTTTAACCATCATGTTGCCAGAAATTCTAAAACTTATTTAATACAGGTGAAATAATACCTATATTCATAACATAATAATAGTTCGTATTTATCTATAGTTACTCAATGAATCGGAAACTCTTAATAAATTTATTTAAACTTTCAAATGAGTATTTCTAGCGACAAAGATATAACAAAAAAGTGAGTCTATAAAACTAGAATTTTTTGAAATTTTATCTTTTGATCTTCCTAGTAATACTAAAGACCGAAATATCTAAATATTAATTTCTGCGCTGTCACAGAACAATTTAAACTCTTTAATTAAATAAACTGGTTCAGATATGAATTCAACAAATTCAGACTTTTTGAAATTATCTAGGGAGGCTTTTAAAGCCGCGTCAGATTCTATATGTGATCTCGCAGGTACTGATGCTGCAAGTAGTTTTATTTGTATGGGAGCTGATGGAACTCCTACTACCAAAATAGACCTTGCAGCAGAGGATGCTATTGTTGAAGTCCTAAAAGAAGACGGCAGGTCCATGAGAATTATCAGCGAGGAGCTCGGAGAACTTATTTTAGGAGATTCACCCGAGTTTTCTGTTGTTCTGGACCCACTTGACGGGACATATAATTCTTCTGTAGGGATTCCATTTTACAGTGTGTCTCTAGCCGTTTCTTCTCATGACCTCTCAGATCTCAGGTTCGGATATGTGAGTAACCTTGCATTACGCGAAGAATACTATGCAGAAGCTGGAAAAGGAGCTTATCTTAACGGGAAAAAAATAAAAACTTCTGTTAATTCGGAACTGAAGAAACTATGTGTCAGTGTTTACGGCTACAGGCAAAATGTAGAAAGAACCCGAAAAATAGCTAGTAGTGTCAGAAGAGTGAGGTTATTTGGGAGTGTAGCCCTTGAGCTTTGCTATGTAGCTTCAGGTAGGCTTGATGCTTTTGTAGATGTCAGAAATGCTTTGCGTGTGACCGATGTGGCAGCAGGACAGTTGATTCTGGCTGAAGCAGGAGGGCTTGTTACGGATGGATACGGAAATTCTTTAAGACTTCCCGATAATGTTACTTCAAGAGTGGAAATGATCGCATCCAATGGACACGTACATAAAAAACTTTTAAAATTGCTCTCTGGGGGATAAGTTGGCGATAAAGAAAATAGGAATAGCTGCGCGCTGCGACAGGCCTGAAGTAATTGAAAAGGTAAGAGAGATTCTTGCCCACTTCAGCTCGAAGGTTAAAATTTTTGTCGCCACACCCACGGCTGAGGTACTCGGAATAGAAGGCACTCCAGTTGAAAGAATGAGGGAAAAAGGAGTGGAACTTATCATCAGTGTAGGAGGCGATGGCACAGTTCTCCGAAATATTGCTAAGATGAAAGATCCTCTTCCTATACTTGGAATCAACATGGGTACATTAGGCTTTCTTGTAGACGTTGAGCCCGAAAATGCTATTGAAACTATAGAAGAAGTGCTTTATGGTTTTTCGTACCTCGAGAGAATGCGAGTTGATGTCTTCCTTAATCGAGAAATGATTGAAACCGCAACGAATGAGATTGCGATAATGTCTGCAAAGACAGCAAAGATAATCCAGTTTGAAGTTTATGTAGATGACTGTCTTCTCGACTCAATACGTGCGGATGGTGTCGTTTTTGCAACTCCTACAGGTTCTACTGCTTATGCAATGAGTGCAGGCGGTCCTATTATAAGCCCCAGAGTAAATGCAATAGTAGTTGTTCCTGTAGCTCCTTTTAAACTTTCCTCAAGGCCCTGGGTAATCCCCTCAGATAGCGAAATCACAATAAAGCTATCAGCTCCAAAAAAAGAGGCGGTTATTGCAATTGATGGACAGAAGTCTTACAGGATCAAGCCTGATGATATTGTCAAACTTAAAAAATCCAAATTTCCTGCCCGTTTTGTGAAGATCTCAGATGCCTGTTTCTATGAAAGGGTGCAGAGAAAGCTTACTTGAGAAAAACTTTTAGGTTCCGTTGCAAAAAATTCAAAAAAATATGTAAATCTATGGCATTGTTAATTAAACATAGTTAACTCTTTATTTCTGTATTTCATCAATAGAATAACCGAGTACTTTAGCATTTCAAGACTTTTTGTATAACACTTTGTCTTTCTTCTCAATCTTGCTAGAAAATGCCTCAATATGCTGTTATATCCCTCAACTGTAAATGTTTCTGCTTTTGATTGAGTATGACTCTTTTCTGGAAGAAACTCTGCATATGCTCTCCAGTGATCTGTCATTACTTCTCCAATCTCTTTTTTCTTCACTTTTTCCCAGAGTAGTTTTCCAGTTTCTGTTCCTCTGCTACCAAAAGAGCAGTTGATGAACTTTTTCCCAACTCTATCAACAGCAATCCAGATCCAGCAATATTTTTTTTGTTACCGATGTAAGTGTGCATTTCATCCATTTCAACAATAGATATCTCATTTTCACTTTTTAGGTCCTCTAACTCCTGACCAAATTTCTTTATCCATCTTTGGACAGAAACATGACTCACCCCTAAAAATCGTCCTATTGAACGAAAGCCCAATCCTTCAAGATAGAGTTGTAAAGCCTGTCTTTTTACAAAAGCGGAAAAAGCAGTTGATTTTAGCTCTACTGTATAGTTATAGCCACAATCAGAGCATTTGTACCGTTGACGCCCGCCAACTATACCGTTCTTTTTGTGACTGGAACTATTGCATCTGGGGCAGTTAATGAAGAAATATACTTTCTAATAGTATATAACTATGTTTAAGTATCAAAGCCAAATCTATAAGTAATGAGTAGAAATCAAAATATTCAAAGAAAATATATCACTAGTAAAGAACTATTCTAAATAATTGATTAGTATATTTAGCTTCATTAAGAATAGAGTAATTAAAATTTTTTATTTGTCCTATTTTAATCATGTTCATGTCCCTTTTGCATAACCCTTACGTCTTCCAATCCAATAGTCTGCCCACCTACTCCCCAGCTTCCGCTCTTTACTTCCTGAACTACTACCAATGTATAACTACGGAGACTTTCTCCTATAAACGAGACTATAACATCTGTTATGTCCTTGATGAGCTTCTCTTTCTCGTTAGTGGATAATACACCTTCAATGAGTTTGATATCAACTAATGGAATTTTTTCTTCCCCCTAATCTACTAACCTATCTTTTTTTCTTGTTTTTATTTGCAAAATATTACAATGCTATCCATCTATAATCTTACAGCATCTTTTTTAAATCCCTAGCCCAAATGTTTATACACGAAAAATAAACAGTATAACAGAGTATAGATTCTGTTTTCCTCTTATGTTATTGCAAATATTATTATTATTATTATTATTATTATTATTATTATTATTCTAACTAATATGAAAATTTAAAAAATATGGCATTGTTACTTAACTATATTTAATTATTTATTTCTGTATTTCATCAATAGAATAACCGAGTACTTTAGCATTTCAAGACTCTTCGTATAACACTTTGTCTCTTTCTTCTCAATCTTGCCAGAAAGTGCCTCAATATGCTGTTATATCCTTCAACGGTATACGTTTCTGCTTTTGATTGAGTATGGATCTTTTTTGGAATAAACTCTGCATATGCTCTCCAGTGATAGGTCATCACTTCTCCAATCTCTTTTTTCTTCACTTTTTCCCAGAGTAGTTTTCCAGTTTCCGTTCCTCTGCTATCAAAAGAGCAGTTGATGAACTTTTTCCCAACTCTATCAATAGCAATCCAGATCCAGCAATATTTTTTTTGTTACCGATGTAAGTGTGCATCTCATCCATTTCAACAATAGATATCTCACTTTCACTTTTTAGGTCCTCTAACTCCTGACCAAATTTCTTTATCCATCTTTGGACAGAAACATGACTAACCCCTAAAACTCTTCCTATTGAACGAAAGCCCAATCCTTCAAGGTAAAGTTGTAAAGCCTGTTTTTTAACAGAGGCGGAAAAAGCAGTTGATTTTAGCTCTACTGTATAGTTATATCCACAATCATGGCATTTGTAGCGTTGACGCCCGCCAACTATACCGTTCTTTTTGTGACTGGAACTATTGCATTTTGGGCAGTTCATGAAGAAATATATGTTATAAGCACATATATCTATTTTTGTTTACCAATGCCAAAAATATAAGTAAGAATCAAATTCTTAAACTTTGCTAAGACTAAATTTTGGTAAAATGTGCTCTGAATTTATGCATAGGTTTTATCGTAAAATCTATTTCTTTATGGAATACAAGATTTTATTCCAGTCGAATACCCAGCTAGCTTGCTGCGGGGATGGAAACTTCCCCGATAACCGTTGATGATAACATAATTTACCAATTCCATTTTTTGGTTGCTAACTTCTGCTCAAACTAAATTGTTTAGGGTTATTATTTCCTTTAACGGAGTTCGAGCGGTGGCGTGAATATAACCCCCCCATTGCTTGCAGCGGGGTGCGCCAGCACAACTTTGATTTTTACATATGACTTTTAACTGAAAATTTATTCGTGAAAACTGAAGTATCTAATTTAATTTTATATTTATTTTGATTTTCGATAAACCATTACCGGAAATTCAATTCCTCCTAGGAAAACATTTATACATATGAAGGTAAAGCTATGCTTAATTTTGACAAGATACAAGATTTTCTGACTTTTAGGGATGTTTGAACCCATTATTTGCTTATCCAGCCTTTGAGTTATTTTTTAGACAGATTATCTATATATCATAAAAAATAATTATGAAATCTAAATTTATCAGGAAATACCTCACAATAATTAAAAATCACAGGATGTAATTGTAATGTCAGAGAGCGAGCAGTATTCCAGAAATGAACTTATGGATTTTATAGAATATCGCCCCCTAGATATCGAACTCTGTGACGTGACTTTACGCGATGGAGAACAGACTCCTGGCGTTGTGTTCACGAAAGAACAGAAGCTGGCTATGGCCAGTGAACTTGATTCTATGGGTGTCGAGGTTATAGAAGCCGGATTTCCAGTAGTTTCTACAAATGAGAAGGAAACCGTTAAGGAAATTACAAATCAAGGCTTAAATTCAAGAATCTGCTGCCTCTCAAGAGCAGTAAAAGGAGATGTAGATGCTGCCCTTGAATGTGATGTTGATATTGTGAGTATCTTTATTGCAATGTCGGACATGCATCTCAAATACAAGTACCACCGAAGTTTTGAAGATATGCTCGACTGCGCCAAAGAAACTATTGAATATGCAACCGACCATGGCTTAAAAGTACGTTTTGCAGCTGAAGACGCAAGCCGAACTCCAATCGACCGCCTTAAAAAAGCTTTCAAGGAAGCAGAAAATGAATATAAAGTGCAGTACGTAAGCCTTGCAGATACTATAGGTATTCTTAACCCTACAACGACTCACTATCTTGTTAGCGAAATATTCAAGGAAGTCAATACCTCAATCTGTATTCACTGCCATGACGACCTTGGGATGGCTACTGCAAATACTCTTGCAGCCGCCGAAGCTGGAGCAAAACAGCTCCATATTACCGTTAATGCAATCGGAGAAAGGGCAGGAAATGCTTCCCTTGAAGAAGTAATGGTTGCACTAAGGGTTCAGTACGGAATAGACCGCTATGATACCACAAAACTGACAGCTCTTTCTAAAATGGTCTCGGAATATTCAGGCATCACACCTTCCATAAATAAAGCTGTTGTCGGACAAAATGCCTTTACCCATGAGTCCGGAATCCACGTCGCAGCAATCCTTGAAGAGCCGCGTACCTATGAACTATTTCTCCCAGAAATGGTTGGCGGGAAACGCAACCTTGTTGTCGGAAAGCATACAGGCACAAAAGCTCTTAAAGGTATAATTAACAGCATAGGTTTCTGTCTTGAGCGAGAGGAACTCTGTTCCCTGATAGATAAAGTCAAGGTCTGCACCGAAGAAAAACATAAAAGCATCTCAAGAGAACAGCTTGAAAAGCTGATTACACAGGTCAGACAGGAAAAAAAGACTAATGAAAAAGGAGAAGAGAAGTTTTCTATTTGAGAATCTTCTCTCCGTTTGAAAACTTTTGGTTTAGTTTTTTATTAATTTCCATTTTTTGCTATTGTTTATTATTTCTTTTAGATTATAATTTACTATTCCGTTCAGCAAAAATTAAGAAATGTATGTGGAAGTCCACTCTGGTCTATTAGGTGGGTTTGCCCCCAACATTTATCTCCATTTTTCATCGGTCAGGCAGTCAGACATGGGCTGTTTGAACTCATAGTAACTCACAACGGGCCCTGCTCCTAGAAGTATCCTGCCATCAGGAACTTTGTAAGCCACAATCACCATATCCACGTATCCTGTTCCTTCCTCAAGCACGGTTTCCGTGTTCCCATCGGTATGAACATCATCCACAACTGTGGTTTTGCTGGCTTTCTCATCAACGTCCCCTACAGTGCCTTCAAGCTGATCTCCTAAATTTTTGATAAATTCGTACTCTTCATCGGTCAGTTTTTTATTTTCGAGTTCCTTTTCCAAAATTTTCTGAAGCCTGGAAAGTATATCCTCAAGGTTCTCAAGTCTTGACTTTGAAACCGAATCAAGCACTCCCATTGGTTCCGTTGCAAAAAATATCTGCTAAGGATATAATTAAAATAAAAATGAAATCAAAGATAGTGATATGCTATCTAATTCCTTTAAATGGAAGCACTTTGTAGGTGAAATTATTTTATTGAATGTTAGATGGTACTTAAAATACCCACTTAGTTATAGAAATTTAAAGGAAATGATGGCAGAAAGAGGGATAATAGTCAACCATACAACCATTATGAGATGGGTACATCAATATTCACCTGAAATCGAAAAGAAGGTCAGAAGGCATTTAAGACCAACAAACGACTCTTGGAGAGTTGATGAAACTTATATCAGAGTTAAAGGTGAATGGAAATATTTTTACCGAGCAGTTGACTCAAATGGAGATACAATTGATTTCATGTTAAGTGCAAAACGAAATAAAAAAGCAGCGAACAGATTCTTCAAAAAAGCTTTGAACTCTAATCATAATCAAATTCCAAGAGTAATCACAGTTGACAAAAATCCAGCTTATCCACCTGCTATAGATAAACTGAAAAATGATAAAATACTACCTATAAACGTAGGCATTCGACAAATCAAATATTTGAATAACATTATAGAACAGGATCATAGATCCATTAAACGAATAGTTAATCCAATGTTAGGATTTCAGTCTTTTCATACAGCCATTAAAACTTTAAAAGGAATTGAAGCTATGAATATGATTAAAAAAGGACAAATCAAGAACTTAAATTACTCTGGCTTTAATGAAGCTAAATATATTAATCAATTATTTGGAATAGTTCTATAATATTGACATATCTTTTTGAATATTTTAACTTTTATTCATTATTCATAGATTTACAGGCTTATTCTAAGATTTTTTGCAACGGAACCAAAGAAAGAATGTTTATTTATAGAGAGGTCAAAACAATTAAAAATAAATACAAACAAGAGATGGATGAGAAACAAGTGAAAATAAATGCACTGAATAAAGAAAGAAAATGAATAAAATGTCGCTCATTAGTTTTTTGGAAAATTGTCAGAAATCGGATTGAGTGAGTTCCGAACAAAAATTGCAAGTTCCTTATAAAATGCTCATGATTTGCAATTCCAATCCTCAAACCAAGGTTGCGACTCTTTTATAAAGACGATCTGCAATGTTTTTTTCTTGTATGATATTTATAAAATATGACATTTATAAAAATAAATATGTCTTTTGTGAATAATCATTGATCAATTATAATATTGATAATATTGGATTTAATAACGGATTGGATTAGAACCATACCTTGTACCTTTTTTCGTTTCTTCTTCCACCTTTGTTTCGTGAGATACAGTTGAATCAGTTTGTTGTTCCTCTTTTACCTTTATTTTATGCCAACCGCACAAACTGCAACCTTTTTTGTAATGCATAATATGTTTTACAACACAAGCAAATCCTATGGTTGCTAAGGTATAACCCACTACTTTAGTCAATTTATGCACAGTTACTCACTCCATACTATTATTGTACTTTATCCTTTATGAAGCTAAGCAAATATATAGGTTTATCATAAGCCTAGTGTAGAAGAAAAAGAATAGTAAAAAGCAATCTCTATTCAAAAACAGATTTTTCTTTACTATACTGACGAGAAACCTACCCAACTTCATCCAAAAAAGCCTCTATGAAGTATAAATAAGTTTTTCTATTTGAGCCAATAGGGACACAAATATCAGAATGAATTAAACCTTTATCCAAAACCATCTGTTTCATCTCAATCGGTTTAGAGATTATTCATTATCCCTTTAGATTTTCTCAATCTTTGTTGTTAAGTCCAATGGTTTTGCATAATAAGGAGCACTTATAACAATAATATCCACAAGCTGTGCGTATTCTGGGATTTTTTTCGCTTCAATTCCTCCTACGGCAATTTCAAGTTTTGGATTGAGTTGCTTAAGTTCAGGTCCGATCTTTCTCAATTCCTCAGGAGAAAAGTGGTCAAGAAGCATTATTTCTTCATCTTTTGCATATCTGAGAGCTTCTTCTCTTGATCTTGGCTCTATTTCTATTTTCTTTATGGACCGAAGTTTTCCTAATTTACCAACAACTTCAAGGTGATTCTGGCTGATCTGGATGGAATCACTAAGGGAGTTTCTGTGGATTTCTCCTCCTACTGCCCGGACAGCTTTAATCTCAAATATTCTGGACCCAGGATGGGTTTTTCTGCTTGTTGCAATAATTATGTTAGTATTTTCTTTTCTTCCTGAATAGCTGATTTAGAGTATGATCCTGAAAGACCTTATTGAGAAAGCAAATTAGAATAAAAACAATTTCAAGTATTCAAGCAACCTTTTTAATCGCTTATGGATTAATATAATTAGGTAATTTTTATAACTCTTTTTTATAGTTTTCCTACTTTTAGTTCTATGATATAGGGATCATATGCCGCAGTTGAACTGCGTGAGCAGCGTGCAATATAATAGTCTGCAACAATACATGCTTGTTGCTCGCGGTTATATTCTCGAAAATGCTTTTTTTCACCTAGTCTGTATTTATATCCTTCACTTGCTTGGGCATAAAAAGCTTCAACCAGATATTGTGAACCTGTATTTTCCATCTGTGCTACATGAGTTAATTCATGTATTAGCCACTTCATGTCAGAATTGCCTGCAGCAGTATTAAGCTTTCTATTAAAATTGATTGTGTGAAAAGTAGTAATCCCCATACCTGAGTACTTTTTTAGCTTTGCTACCATCCAGGCGATGAATGATGCTTCGTCAATGTGTACTTTCTGGTAATTTATTCTGTTTTCAAATATGCTTTTAGCTTCCTGTTGCTCAATTTCGGTAAAGTTTCGAGTATCAAACTTAATAATCTGCCACAAATAGTCCATTACCGCAGGAAATGCACAAATATCAAGAATTTTTGCAATAACCAAACCAGTATTAAAAGCAAGGGATAATAAATTATATCGCATAAATTCGTAGGAATTCTCGTATCGCTGACATATTAGAGTTTTGACGGCTTTCAAACAATCACCATATGTAAATTAATTTTTTGCAAACGTCAACCCTCTTGGTTTCTAGAACTTTTAACTCAATAAATTATAGTTTGATATATGGATTGAATATTTCTATTCAGTTTTTACAAATGATAATGACCTTGATGTTCTATTTAATTTATTTTTAAGTATTATTTCCATGTATTTAATTGTTTGAATAAACCTGACAGGTAATTTTCTTTCGTTTGTATTCCATATAAATTCTATAGGATTTTAGATCTAGTGAATGGCAGAAGAAATATGAGCATAATTCCTAATTCTTTTGTTTTTATTTTGTTTTGTCTGCTGTATTTGCTTTGATTAAGGAGTTCATCTCATCAGGACTTAACTTCCTATCAATAGCATTTGTTATTTCTTTATTATATTAAAGAACACAATAGTTAGTCTGTGTAATAGGTTGCGTCAAGAAAAATAGACATAGAAAAATGAATAAAGACTCTTAATATCCATATCAAAATCAGTTTTATATGTAGATTCAACTCAAATATATAACAAATTTATAAAGAGAAATTTAAAAATAAAATATAAAAAAAATTGTTGTTAAATAGAAGTAATAAAGTTTATATAAAAATAACTGTTTACGTTTTTGTTGGAAACAAAACTAAGAGCTTGTCTTAAAATTAAACTTGTTTCTATGATTGGGATAAAGCTTATGCATATTATGCATTGAGCTAAAAACGTTTTTATTGAATTTTTTAACAGTTTAAGTGGTAATTTTAATCAATAATAGTTATTTCACTGGATTTTAGACTTCAAATACATAAGTCTATGGAATAAAATAATATATTTCAAGTCGCAGAATATCTAAATCGTTGAAATTATTCACAGTATAAATTTTAAAGTTAATGTTGTTCATTATCCAATTATATGAATAATTTGGATTTTAAGATAGACTCTTAATATAAAAACATTATCAGAGAAGTGATCGGCTAAATGAATGTTGTAGCAAAAAATAGGGTGGTTAAGGCAACACTTGAAAGTTTTATTGGTTTAACCATACTGTCACTGACACCGGCACTGGCATCTGCCAGTGAAGCGAATCTTAAAATACCGAACTTGAGCCCAGAACAAAACAATCTATTGTTCTACGGTATTATTGTCTGTATATTAGGCATGTTATTCGGTCTTTATCAGTTTACAAAAGTAAAGAAAATAAAGGCTCACCAGTCCATGCTGGATGTGGCTAACACAATTTACGAGACCTGTAAGACCTATCTTATCCAACAGGGAAAGCTGTTGTGTATATTATTTGTTTTTATAGGCGTATGTATAGCCTTCTATTTCGGATTCTTGCAGGAAACACCTCTTAGCGGAGTATTGCTAATCCTTGCCTCTACCATTATAGGAATACTTGGTTCTTACAGTGTAGCATGGTATGGAATTCGTATGAATACTCTAGCAAATAGCAGGACTGCATTCGTATCCCTTGAAAAAAAACCACTTAAACTCTTAAACATTGCTCTTGACGCAGGAATGAGTATAGGAGTACTTCTTGTCTGCGTTGAGTTAATAATGATGTTAATTATATTGCTTTTTGTTCCAAGGAATCTGGCTGGAGCAAGCTTCGTAGGCTTTGCAGTTGGAGAGTCTCTTGGAGCTAGCGCATTACGTATTGCAGGCGGTATATTCACCAAAATCGCAGATATTGGTTCTGACCTGATGAAAATAGTTTTCGGAATAAAAGAAGACGACCCACGTAATCCAGGAGTTATTGCTGATTGTACTGGAGATAACGCAGGAGATAGTGTCGGACCTACTGCAGACGGATTTGAAACCTATGGTGTAACCGGAGTTGCACTCGTCTCATTCATTGTTCTGGCTGTGCAGCCTGCTTTGACAGCGACGCTGCTTACATGGATTTTCGTAATGCGTGTACTCATGATTATCACTTCAGTAACTTCTTTTTACATCAACAGAACACTCAGTCAAGTAAGATTTAGCAACAAAGACGATTTCGATTTTGAACAGCCTCTTACCAGCCTTATATGGATCACTTCTATTCTTTCCATAGTAGTAACATTTGCAGTAAGCTATTACTTGCTGGGTCCGGGTTCTCAGGCACCTGTTCAGTTACAAAACGTATGGTCTGTGCTGGCAGTAATAATAAGCTGTGGTACCTTGGGAGCAGCTTTAATTCCAGAATTTACCAAGATATTTACAAGCCCGAATTCAAAGCATGTAGCTGAGGTTGTTAAAGCTTCTAGAGAAGGTGGTCCGTCTCTCAACATACTTTCCGGACTAGTTGCAGGTAACTTCAGTGCATTCTGGATCGGCATGGTATTCCTTTTACTGATGTACTTTGCCTATTTCGCCAGTGGTTTTGGCTTGAGCGAGATAATGATTTATCCTTCCATATTTGCATTTGGCCTGGTAGCTTTTGGGATGCTGGGCATGGGCCCTGTTACTATAGCAGTTGACAGCTATGGACCGGTAACGGATAACGCTCAGTCCATTTACGAACTGTCACTTATTGAAACTATCCCAAAAATAAAGGAGCAGATCAAGAGAGAATTCAACTTTGAACCGGATTTCGATAAAGCCAAACATTATTTGGAAGCAAATGATGGAGCAGGAAATACTTTTAAGGCCACAGCCAAACCGGTTTTGATAGGTACAGCTGTGGTTGGTGCTACAACCATGATCTTCTCTTTGATTCTTGTCATTAAGGAAGTTCTTGGTGTACAGCCAGAACAAATTCTGACTCTGCTTAATCCATATACAATTTTCGGATTATTAGCAGGAGGCTGTGTAATTTACTGGTTTACCGGAGCATCAATGCAGGCCGTAACTACCGGAGCTTACAGGGCAGTTGAATATATCAAAGAAAATATACAGCTTGATGAAAATGCCAGTCAGAAAGCATCTACTGAAAAGTCAAAAGAAGTGGTAAAAATCTGTACCCAGTATGCACAGCAGGGTATGTTCAATATATTTGTAGCCATATTTTCTTTTACCCTGGCGTTCTCTTGCCTCTCCGCTCCTATAGCTGGAAATGATTCTGTTGCATTCTTTGTCGCATATTTGATTTCCATTGCAGTATTCGGACTGTTCCAGGCAGTATTCATGGCAAATGCTGGCGGATGCTGGGATAATGCCAAAAAAGTAGTGGAAGTAAACCTTCAGGAAAAAGGCACAGCTTTACATGAGGCAACCGTGGTAGGCGATACTGTAGGAGATCCATTTAAAGATACTTCCTCAGTTGCCCTGAATCCTATAATCAAGTTCACTACTTTGTTTGGATTGTTATCTATGGAAATGGCTATCTCAGAGTCGTTCAGAAGTATGGCACCATATGTAGGCGGCGTATTCCTTTTGATTGCGTTAGTATTTGTCTGGCGTTCATTCTATAGAATGAGAATACCTCAAAGAGATGAGAGCTCAAGCAGAGGAATTGTGAAAGAATCAATTGTTAATCAGGACTAAATATATGCCAAGCCTTACAACAAATCTAATGTTGTAAGGCTTCTTACATAAAAAACTGAAAGCAAGTACTTCTGAGGACTTTTACAAGCTGAAATAAATAGATAAATATACTTTTTATTTGACGACAATAAAAAGTTCTCCTCATTTTTTGGGATAAATAAGAAGAAATTTTAAAATATTATTTTGAGAAATTTATTGGGTAAAAAAGAATTTAGAGTATTTCTATAAAGCCGATATTTCAGAGCAGGTATTGTTACTTAACTATATCTAGTTCTTTATTTCTGTATTTCATCAATAGAATAACCGAGTACTTTAGCATTTCAAGACTTTTTGTATAACACTTTGTCTTTCTTCTCAATCTTGCTAGAAAATGCCTCAATATGCTGTTATATCCCTCAACTGTAAATGTTTCTGCTTTTGATTGAGTATGACTCTTTTCAGGAAGAAATTCTGCATATGCCCTCCAGTGATCTGTCATCACTTCTCCAATTTCTTTTTTCTTCATTTTTTCCTAGAGTAGGTTTCCAGTTTCTGTTCCTCTGCTACCAAAAGAGCAGTTGATGAACTTTTTCCCAACTCTATCAACAGCAATCCAGATCCAGCAATATTTTTATTTGTTGCCGATGTACGTGTGCATTTCATCCATTTCAACAATAGATATCTCATTTTCACTTTTTAGAGCCTCTAACTCCTGACCAAATTTCTTTATCCATTTTTGGACAGAAACATGACTCACCCCTAAAAATCGTCCTATTGAACGAAAGCCTAATCCTTCAAGATAGAGTTGTAAAGCCTGTCTTTTTACAGAAGCGGAAAAAGCAGTTGATTTTAGCTCTACTGTATAGTTATAGCCACAATCAGAGCATTTGTACCGTTGACGCCCGCCAACTATACCGTTCTCACCAACTATACCGTTCTTTTTGTGACTGGAACTATTGCATCTGGGGCAGTTAATGAAGAAATATACTTTCTAATAGTATATAACTATGTTTAAGTATCAATACCTTATATTCGAAATTTAATTATATTCCACCACAAAAAAAGTCGTGCACAAATAAAAGAGATTTATACACTTGAGCAACTAATCGAACATCTAGATGAAAAGTATAGAAAGAGTGACTGCATAGCTATATATATTGGTCCTGGCTTCGAAATTATTATTGAGCAGCAAAATATATAGAACAAGTTCCACTCGAGTGGAATTCAAAAGCTGCTCTGCGAACACTTTGGCATAGAATGTGGGCTGGTAGAATATGAATTTACAGGCACTGCTGGCAAAGGACAAGTGAGAGTTAAAGACGTATCTATTATAACTTCTTTATAAAGCCTCTAGACAAGCTGGCTGCAGGGGTAGGAGGAAAAATCGACTCAGTCAGCTCTTCAGGCGAAAAAATATTTAATCTATTAACTATTTTTTTTATTGTCGCTTCTTCTAGAATTGCATTTTTTACACTTTAGTTGCAAAATGATGTAGTGAACCACACAAATAATTTTGAGAGTCCAAAAATAAATATTAAATCGATCCAATATCTCTTGAATAAATCTTCAGAACCCTCTCAACTGCCTCTTCAGCGCGCTTGCTATAAAAAGTCCAGATAGCTTCTTTCACCAGAATTGAAAGCTGGTCTTCAGGAGCATTTTTCGGAATCTCTACTATAAGTTGACAATCATTGAAAGAAGTAAGAGGTTTTTTGATATTATCCATCAATTTGATTTTTAGAGGATACTCTTTACCCAGATAAAAGTAGATTTCACCTTCAAGATACTGCTTTTTTTGATCTGGCAGCCTATTTGCTTCAAACCATTCAAGCTTTTTTAAGATCCAAAGAGCTTTCTCTCAACCATTTCTCGAATAATATTCGTACTCATCCCATGAGGTGCTCGAAACTCAACTTTCATATCTGGAAAAACAAAAATAGCTGCCCTCTTTCTATTTCTACTGTAAACGATCTCATAACTTATAGTTTTACCACAGGCTTTAATGATATCGTTTTTTCTCATCTCGAAGTCCTCAGTTTATAACAAATTTCCAACCCCACTGTTCTTCTAATTACTTTTTCTAATTTCGATCTCATCGTCTTTCTCATTCATTGAATTTCTTGTAGAGATAATTTGCCGTTACCTGGAAAAGCAGGATAAATATTACCAACAACAGGATATCTAGGACAGGTGAAAATAACGATTTACCGGTATATGCGTACTCAATCAAATCATTTCCATATGTGAGGGGAGACACCAGTGCAATCTGCTGCCCAATCTTAGGCATGGTTGATATAGGAATAAAAACGCCGGAAATAAAAATAAGCGGTAGTCTAACCGTGTTTAGCATTGACATAACTTCTCCCACATTCTCTGTAGGATATGCGGCAAATAATGTCCCAAGAGTTGCAAAACAGAATGCTGTAAGTATCATAGAAATAATAAGGATCGGTACGTTCATTATAGGAGTGCCGAACACAAGAACACCTATGGCAAGCGGTAAACAAGCGATGCCGAGGCTATATAGAAAACCACTCAGACTTTCACCTGAAACCAGTGAATATAAAGAAATCGGTGCAGAAAGTAGACGTTCAAAAGTTTTTACCCGTCTTTCGATAGGTATCGAGACCGGTTCTATTGATGAAGCAGAAAATAGGAGGGTAATTGATATTAATCCCGGGATGAGGACACCTGGAGCCGTATTTTTTCCAATAGCAAAGGCGAGGAACATAAAAAGCGGGAAGAAAATGCCGGAAACTATGATATTAGGCTTGAAATAGTAAATCCGCATATCTTTTTTTGCAATCGCCCAGGCGGCGGAAATTTCAAAAGACAGACGCTTTATCAGTCCTGTATTATCAGTCAATTGCATGAATTTTCTCACCTGTTGCCCGTTGTAGACCTGTTAACTTTATGAATACATCTTCTAGGCTCGGACCAAGAGTTGTGATACTTATAACTTTAAGGTTATTTGCATGAGCGTAATCCATTAAGGCATTGATAGCTTCAGAAGGATCTTCAGTATAGAGCTTAAATTTATCACCTTCTTTTTGTGCCTCGTTTACCATGGAGAAACGTCTGAGCTCGTCAAGCTGATCTGCTGAATTATAATCAAAAGAAACTTCAATCGACTGCACGCTTTCTATTGTTTTCTTCAATGATTCAGGAGAGTCAATTGCAACAATATGCCCTTTATTAATAATTGCTACCCTATCACACATGACATTTGCCTCCTCAATATTATGCGTCGTTAAAAAAACAGTAACACCATCCTTAACAAGATCTGAAACCACATCTCGAATGATAAGATTGCTTTGTACGTCGAGTCCTGAGGTTGGTTCGTCCAGGAACAATAAATGTGGACTATTAACCAGTCCCATTGCGAGCGTCAGACGCCGCTTCATCCCCTTCGAAAAACCATGCGCTTTATCATTGCGCCGGTCATATAATTCAAATTTATTAAGTAGTTCGGTTGCCTTATTTTCTCTTTCTTTCCGCCCCACATGATAGAGCTCGGCGGAAAACATTAGATTTTGCCATGCTGTCAGGTCATCATAAACATTGGAATTTTCGGCAACAATCCCCATTGACTGCCTTGCAGCAATAGTATCGTGCTCAATATCATGGCCAAAAATAGCTGCCGTTCCAGATGTAGGTCTTGAAACTCCAGTCAAAATACGAATTGTAGTAGTCTTGCCAGCCCCATTGGGACCCAAAAAACCAAATGTTTCTCCTTCACCAACTGAGAAACTAATATCATTGAGTGCAGTAAGAGAACCAAATTTCTTGATTAGGTGAGATACCTCAATTGCTTGCATATATCCTGATACTACATTTAATACTTAAATCATTCTCACAAGATGATTTCAAAAAAGAACGCCTATTTCCGGATGGAAATCAGAAACCGGAGGCGCCGTTTAATCCCTTTTTAATAACCCTAAATTTAACTGAATTTCCCTTGATAAATTTAAAGTTGATTATTAGTTCTTTTCTTCATAGCACTTTGATGGTTGCCATCCTTCAATTTCTAGTGCTTCCAGTACTGTATAAACTCTTCTATCTGTAGTCCCGCTGATTTCTGCTATTTCTTCTATGGTTGCTTTAGAAATCATTCCGTTATTTTCAGTTTTACATTGAACCAGCAATGAAGCTATTTCATTGAATATCTTTTTAGCTCCATTAAATTCTTTGATCTTGCTGTAGTCTTCTATGTTTGATAATTTTAGAAAATCTCTTGCAAATTGCCTTGATGTTTCACTA
Source organism: uncultured Methanosarcinaceae archaeon (assembly GCA_963727895.1). Taxonomy (GTDB): domain Archaea; phylum Halobacteriota; class Methanosarcinia; order Methanosarcinales; family Methanosarcinaceae; genus Methanosarcina. The sequence continues at coordinate 351,991 of CAVSHT010000004.1, forward strand.
ACATTCACTCCCTTATCTGGAGTCCATTCTAAAAAATCTAGTTTACATGCTTGCAATTCTGAAAAATACATTTCCTCATTTTGATCTCCCATAAAGTTTACCAACTCCTTAAACTACTATTTTATCTTATTTATTCGCCCACTATAACTAGGCATTTAAGTAATAAAATACTTTTTAATTCAGGGGTCTGTGGAACCCCTAATTTATGTAAATAATTACTACAACTTTTTTGTTTACATTATAGACTATCAGTTTAATTTTTATTTCTTTTACTTGATTATAGAATTTTTTTGCTTTAGTTTCTCCAAACTTCTTTTTAGCAACAGAGAAAGTTTTATCCGCTATGTTTCTTTCATTGTATTTAGTTTTGTTAATAATTATAATTATATTGTAAACTGGGTTTACTCTTTATAGCCAGTTATAATATTTTACCAGTAAAAATGTAAAATGGGTTTTGTTATGCATTTTCAAAAAGAAAAAGATAATTTCATAGAAAAACGAAATGGAGAATTAAGAACTAATTTAAAAGGGACGGTGCTGCTACTGGCTCTTTTGACCGTATTTCCCCCTCTGTCCACAGATATATGATCCTGCCTGCAATTCCTTCCCTTGCCAAAACCTGGAACCAGCCGCTGTCTATAGTTAACCTGATTATAATCAGCTTTTTCGTTACTTATGGGTTTTGTCTTCTTTTCTACGGTCCGGTTTCAGACCGGTTTGGACGCCGAAAGCCTCTCCTTTTTGGACTTACAGTATATATAATTGCAAGTTTTTTCTGCGCTATGGCTTCAAACGCTTCCACACTTATTTTCTTACGCATTTTACAGGCAGCAGGAGCTGCTGCAAGCTCTTCTATTTCAATGGCAATGACAAAGGACATTTTTTCCGGGAATGAAAGAGAAAAAATTTTGGCTTACATATCTGTAATTATAGCTCTTGCTCCTATGATTGCTCCCGTACTTGGAGGCTGGATACTCACCAGGTTCTCCTGGCACTGGATATTTATTATACAGGCAACCGCTGGAGTTATAGGGCTACTTGGTGTTCTACGTTTTTCAGAGACGCTTTCTCAGGTGTCCGATGTTCCTTTATCAAGAATGATACACAGTTATGGCTGACTGCTGCTCAATCCTTCCTATATTGTTCTGGTTCTTGTCATGTCAATAAGCCTTTTTCCCTTATACACATTCATTGCAGGCTCTTCTGCCATTTATGTTAATTAATTTGGGCTGAACGAGCAGAATTATAGCTATTTTTTGCCTTCAATGCTCTAGCCTTGATGGTAGGTTCTTTTTCCTGCCTTCGGTTGATAAGAAGCACAAGTTCAAAGCATCTAATGACGATTGGATTTGCTGGAATTTTTCTGGGTGGGATTATTCTCTTTTTCACTGGACAACATAGCACATGGAGTTTTGCCCTGCCAATGTTCCTTGTCACATTTTCAATAGGTCTTAGCCGTCCTCCAAGCAACAATCTCGTACTGGAACAGGTCGATAAAGACGTTGGATCAGCTTCTTCCTTACTGATTTTCACCTATTTCACCCTCGGAGCTGTAGGCATGCGGCTCATATCCCTTGAATGGGAAGACAAAATCCCTGTACTTGGAGCTATCATCGTTGGCTGTGGGCTTTAGTGATTGCAGCATGGACTATTCTACAAAAAAGAGGTATAAAGGGAACTACCTGAAAACAATAATCAAAATGAGAAAAATGTTAACAAAAAGATGCATGTGATATAAATGGACAAAGCAATAGTAAGGAGCTTATCCTGAGATTCAAATGTTCATCTTTTTTATTTCCTTACTTCCATTTCTTTTTGTCGCTTTACGAACTTTGCTCCCATCTCAAAAGCTTTCTGACAGTCCAGCGGAAAAACTTCCTTTCTCCTTTTTGCTTTTTCCTCGAGATCAAATTTGTCTGCCACATACTTTGAATAGTCGTCAAACTGATAAGTATCGGTACTGCAAAGTGATTCAGAATATCCAAAGATCCTCTTCGTAAAATTTTCATTTAATTCTATAGTTTTCTTGAGCCCAAACATATCAAAATATTCTTCCTTTATCCCCATCGTGTAGATAAAACCAACAGGAATGTTTTTTGGATAAAGCGAGGGAAGACTATCGGAATAAACGAGGTATGGAAATACATAACGCTCCATGAATGATCTCATCTCGCCTGTAGAGTTCCCAAGGTAAATTGGCGATCCGAGTATCACTGCATCTGCATCTTTCAACCTCTCAAGCACAGGTGTCAAATCGTCATGCATTGCACATTTTCCATAGCTTTTTCCGTCCTTCAATTTGCAGGCAAAACAACTTGTACAGCCTTTAAAATTGAAGTCATAGAGGTGGATTATTTCTGTTTCTGCACCCTCTGAAGTTGCTCCTTCAAGAGCTTTTTCAAGCAGGGTTGCTGTATTCCATTTCTTTCGAGGACTTCCGTTTATCGCTATTACTTTCATGACTTTTACCTCTTATTTTCAATTTCTTTTATATTTATATTCATAATTTGGATACTGAATTTTCTGTATGCGATCACTACGCTTTTTTCTCTGATTAGAGGTAATTTTTTAAATCAGTAATGAAATTAGGCAAGTTATTTACAAAGTTCGGTATATCTCATATAATATTGTGAAAACCTCCGAGATATTAACTCCAGTATTTTTAAGTTCGATATATAAAGAATATTAACAGCTTTCCAGTCAACTGATGCTTTTCCAGAGTTAAGAGTTTCATGAATAAGCAAAAAGCCATACTGATATTATTATTTCTCCTTCCCCTTCTTTTCGTGTTGTATCTTTATGTTCCTTCATAATTATGTCTTTTATTGACAGTTCATGGTACCATTCCAAGGAAATCGATATTGGGCCTCTTAATTACAGTCCCGTACTCACGAAAGCGGAGAAAGCCGGCTATGAAGTGGAAGGCGCCTAGTCCTAGCCCGGAAACTTTTCGGGCTTTGAACCCGGGGATGTCCCGGAGATTCGGAAAAGCTTTGGAAGTGCTCCTCTTGTGCAGGATATAAGGCTTAACTATAACGATAACTCTGAGATTATAGTCTTTGTATGCGAAGACAGGTCGGAAAACTGGACAAGAACCTGCGTTGCTGTCTCGAACTTTAGTCACTCTGATCCAAATTCTCCTTTACAGAGATCGGAATTCCCAGATGACTTCTGGACGCTTGAAAAACTCAGGCTCCTCTTTGGCTCGGATGAAAAAGTCCCGGAAAGTATCTTGAGGCTCTGAAAAAAGCCGCACAAAACCAGACATGGGATGCTGAAATACAGGTGAACGAATCTCCAGATATTCCAGCTGTATATGCTTATCTTATGGAAAACAGTAACATTTCCAGTTACAGATCCAGTTTGGGTATTTTATACCCCACAACAGGTTCGGGCATGGAATTTTTTTTAAAGGACGGGAACCGGCTGGGTTCGGCAAGATGTTTTATTCCGGAGGCAAGGGTAATAAATTATGATAAGGGGAACAGAGGTACACAGGAAACAGGTACATAGTTGAACTCAGTGCTTCAGGAAAAGTCAGGCTCGAAATCATAATGCATCTCGGAAGCGGTGGAGAATCGATACCTTAAGAGGAATATCGTGCATTTTTCAAGAAGATGTTTGAAGAAATGGGGCTTTCTCCTGAAGCAGTGGACAACTTTGAATTTTTTTACACTTCTTTAATGATGTGATGAAACTGCCTGAAGCTTAAGCAATTTCTTTATCTCGCGGGAACTGGAGTTTATAACTATAGTCTTGAATGCAACTTCTTACACGTATTACCACTTCTCTATTCTTATGGTGGGAAAAGAACACATTCCTATTTATCAAAATATAACTCTTGATGAGATTAACGTTTCAATCAGACATGAAAACAATTCAAGAATGCTTAAAAGACTCTATTTTGTCAAATCCGATTTTTAGGGGATTCTGTTGAAAAAGCTACAACTAAAGTTGGAGCTACTAAGAAAACAGGATATTATTGGCAAGAAAATTGGAATAAAGGTGGCTATGCCGCCTTAATACCAAATTTTGGTGGAGGACGAAAACCCAAGCTTACCGATAAGCAAATAAAAGAATTAAAAATTTTGTTAGAAAAAAAGGATTACTGGACTACAAGAAGTGTTTTAGAGATAGTAAAGGAAAAATATGGTGTAGAGTATTCACAGAAGCAAATTTGGGTCATACTACATAATTTTAAGTATCATTCAAAACCATATACTCTTAACTATAGAAGACCTGAAAACGCTGAGGAAATTTTAAAAAAGTTAATAAAAGCAATTCCAGAGTATATTGGTCCAGATGACCAATATATCATAGGTTTTCTGGATGAATCTTCACCACAAACAAAAGCAAATACGCAACGATTATGGTCATTTAAAAAGCCTTTAATGCTTAAAAATACGGGTTCCGTTGCAAAAAATATCTGCTAAGGATATAATTAAAATAAAAATGAAATCAAAGATAGTGATATGCTATCTAATTCCTTTAAATGGAAGCACTTTGTTGGTGAAATTATTTTATTGAATGTTAGATGGTACTTAAAATACCCACTTAGTTATAGAAATTTAAAGGAAATGATGGCAGAAAGAGGGATAATAGTCAACCATACAACCATTATGAGATGGGTACATCAATATTCACCTGAAATCGAAAAGAAGGTCAGAAGGCATTTAAGACCAACAAACGATTCTTGGAGAGTTGATAAAACTTATATCAGAGTTAAAGGTGAATGGAAATATTTTTACCGAGCAGTTGACTCAAATGGAGATACAATTGATTTCATGTTAAGTGCAAAACGAGACCAAAAAGCAGCGAACAGATTCTTCAAAAAAGCTTTGAACTCTAATCATAATCAAATTCCAAGAGTAATCACAGTTGACAAAAATCCAGCTTATCCACCTGCTATAGATAAACTGAAAAATGATAAAATACTACCTATAAACGTAGGCATTCGACAAATCAAATATTTGAATAACATTATAAAACAAGATCATAGATCCATTAAACGAATAGTTAATCCAATGTTAGGATTTCAGTCTTTTCATACAGCCATTAAAACTTTAAAAGGAATTGAAGCTATGAATATGATTAAAAAAGGACAAATCAAGAACTTAAATTACTCTGGCTTTAATGAAGCTAAATATATTAATCAATTATTTGGAATAGTTCTATAATATTGACATATCTTTTTGAATATTTTAACTTTTATTCATTATTCATAGATTTACAGGCTTATTCTAAGATTTTTTGCAACGGAACCTTTCTTTATATTGGAATACTTAGACAAAATATTGGTTTTAAAATTGGACTTTGTATTCGCTTCCAATATTCATGCCTCATGGGGATTATTACCTTCCAAGCTTCTTTTCCGTTTCAAGAACTTTAAGAGTAACTTTCATAATCGAATCCGGATTAAGTGAAATGGAATCTATCCCCTCTTTTACCAGGAACTCTGCGATTTCGGGATAGTCACTGGGTGCCTGTCCACAGATCCCGCTGTGTCTTCTATTCTGCTTTGCTCCCTGTACAGCCATTGCCATTATTTTCATAACTCCTGGATCTCTTTCATCAAACTCTGCAGTAAGGATTTCCGAGTCTCTGTCAACTCCAAGAGTCAGCTGGGTCAGATCGTTTGAGCCTATCGAGAAGCCATCGAAATATTTACTGAATTCGTCAATTTGAAGAACATTATTTGGAATCTCGCACATGACATAGATCTGAAGCCCATTTTCTCCCCTCTTTAAACCGTTTTTCTCCATTTCTGCAATTACTTTTTGAGCTTCTTCAACGGTTCTGCAGAAGGGAATCATAATAATTAGATTTTTAAGCCCCATTTCTTCTCTAACTTTTTTCAGAGCTCTGCATTCAAGGGCAAAACCTTCCCTGTAACGCTCATTGAAATAACGAGAAGCTCCCCTGAACCCCAGCATTGGATTATCCTCTTTTCCTTCAAAATAACTGCCTCCAAGAAGGCTTTCATACTCATTGCTTTTGAAGTCGCTTGTGCGGACTACAACACTTTTTGGGTAAAAAGCAGCAGCAATGGTTCCAACTCCCTGAGCAAGTTTCTCTACAAAATATTCTTCTTTGTTATCAGAATTTTGCGTAAGTTCCTCAATTTCCTGAAGGATCTTCGGATCCTTAACCTTTTCAGGATGCACTAGAGCCATTGGATGGATCTTGATATAGTTTGAAATAATAAATTCCAGCCTTGCAAGCCCAATTCCATCGTTTGGGACCATGGAAAGGCTAAAAGCTCCTTCAGGATTTCCAAGATTCATCATAATTTCAGTTTTAGGGCGTTTTGTGCCTTTAAGGCTCAATGTATCTTTGTGGAAAGGAAGAATTCCCTCGTACACAATCCCATCTTCACCTTCAGCACAGCTTACGGTAATTTCCTTACCCGTCTCGAGAACTTCGGTCGCGTTACCTGTTCCCACAACTGCCGGAACTCCCAGTTCCCGGCTAACAATTGCAGCATGGGAGGTTCTTCCTCCCCGGTTCGTGACAATTGCAGCCGCTATTTTCATCACAGGCTCCCAGTCCGGAGTTGTAGAATCAGCAATCAGGATCTCTCCCTGTTTAAAAGAAGGCAGATCTGAAACATTGGGGATTACATGTGCTTTTCCAGCAGCAATTTTGTCTCCTATGCTCTTGCCTTTTGCAAGGACATTAGATTTCTTTTCGAGCACATAAGTTTCCAGAATGTCTTGACTTTTTTGAGACTGAACAGTTTCCGGTCTCGCCTGCACTATAAAGAGTTCTCCTGTTATCCCATCCTTTGCCCATTCGATATCCATGGGCATGGGCTTCTTATTTTTATTTGAGTAATAGTCTTCAATGGTAATAGCGTACCATGCAAGTTTAAGCACTTCTTCATCATTGATACAGAATCGACTTCTATCAGCCTCAGAAACCTCGACATTCCGGGTAAGCATTTTGGAACCGCCTTGCCCATAGATCATCTTAATTTTTTTATCTCCCACATTTTTTTCGAGAATCGGCTTGTACCCGTCCTTGAAAGTTGACTTGAAAACGTAGAACTCGTCTGGATTGACCTGACCCTGCACGATATTCTCCCCAAGCCCATAGGAGCCTGTGATAAAAACTACGTCCCTGAAACCTGTTTCTGTATCCAGAGTAAATATAACGCCGCTTGAAGCCATATCAGATCGGACCATTTTCATTATTCCTATTGACAGAGCCACTTTAAAATGGTCAAAGTTATTTATTACTCGATAAGAAATAGCCCTATCAGTAAAAAGTGAGGCAATACAGCGTACGCAAGCGTCCCGAAGTGCTGGATAACCCCGGATATTAAGATAAGATTCCTGCTGGCCCGCAAAAGAAGCAGTTGGAAGATCTTCAGCTGTAGCCGAACTCCTTACGGCAACATCAGTGTTTTCTCCATATTGCTCACATAAATGGTCATATCCAGCTTTTATTTCCTGCCATAGATCATCCGGAATTCCTGCACCAAGAATCAAATCCCTTGCAGCTTTTCCTTTTTTTGCAAGGTCAGCTACATTTGAGGTATCAAGTCCTTCCAGAGTTTGCTTGAGCTTTTCTAGAATTCCTCCGGTTTTGAGGACATGCCAGTAGGCTTCAGCAGTTACTGAGAAACCGTTTGGGATTTTTACTCCCTTTGGAGTAAGTTCCCTGTACATTTCCCCAAGAGAGGCATTTTTTCCACCCACAAGTGGAACATCTTCAATCGACGTTTCATTAAACCAGCGTATGTATTTGCTTTGATTCTCATCCATTTCCCCGAACTCCCATTTAAAATTATTATAGTTTTGAAATAATCATAACTTGTATTTACGGTTCCGTAAATTAGTTGAAACGTTCCCCATAGCGTATTAGCTATTCCCAAATAAAGGCCCCAATATAATTATGCATCAATGAAAGAAATGAATTTCCCCTGTTCAAACTGTTCTTTTTTATGACCCATATAATAAGTCACGAAATATACGTTAAAAAGATATTTGTATCAACTGAAGTAAAAATGCTCTTTAATTAGTACTCACACAGTAATAATTGTATTTAACAGTAAAATGTATATTACCGTAAGTACAAGGTATATCTTAAGAATTCTAAATAAAATTGAACTGTGTGCTCCATTTTAACGGGGAGATGAAACATACATTTTTTAGAGAAATGGGGGGACAAATACATTGCTAGATAGTGAAATAAAGAATCTCAAACATCCTGCCGAAATACCTCTTTTTGTTGTTTCTTTATTAATTAGTGTTTTTATTTATGCCGTATTAATGACAATACCACTTCTCTATCCTGAAAAACTCGGGATTGAGTATATGGTTCCGTTGCAAAAAATATCTGCTAAGGATATAATTAAAATAAAAATGAAATCAAAGATAGTGATATGCTATCTAATTCCTTTAAATGGAAGCACTTTGTTGGTGAAATTATTTTATTGAATGTTAGATGGTACTTAAAATACCCACTTAGTTATGGAAATTTAAAGGAAATGATGGCAGAAAGAGGGATAATAGTCAACCATACAACTATTATGAGATGGGTACATCAATATTCACCTGAAATCGAAAAGAAGGTCAGAAGGCATTTAAGACCAACAAACGACTCTTGGAGAGTTGATGAAACTTATATCAGAGTTAAAGGTGAATGGAAATATTTTTACCGAGCAGTTGACTCAAATGGAGATACAATTGATTTCATGTTAAGTGCAAAACGAGACCAAAAAGCAGCAAAACGTTTCTTTAAGAAAGCTTTGAACTCTAATCATAATCAAATTCCAAGAGTAATCACAGTTGACAAAAATCCAGCTTATCCACCTGCTATAGATAAACTGAAAAATGATAAAATACTACCTATAAACGTAGGCATTCGACAAATCAAATATTTGAATAACATTATAGAACAGGATCATAGATCCATTAAACGAATAGTTAATCCAATGTTAGGATTTCAGTCTTTTCATACAGCCATTAAAACTTTAAAAGGAATTGAAGCTATGAATATGATTAAAAAAGGACAAATCAAGAACTTAAATTACTCTGGCTTTAATGAAGCTAAATATATTAATCAATTATTTGGAATAGTTCTATAATATTGACATATCTTTTTGAATATTTTAACTTTTATTCATTATTCATAGATTTACAGGCTTATTCTAAGATTTTTTGCAACGGAACCACAAAAGCTACCAGCCCGAAAATTGCGTTTGAGGTATTTACTCCGGAACTTGAAATTATGAATTCTTTCGAACTCTCAAGTGTTGCAGGATTACTGGCATAAGGATCAGAATAGAGAGAAGTTTTTAGCTTTCCAAGCTCAGGTTCGGAGGTTTTTTTCTTAAGGGGAATTCTGTCAAAATCCACTTTTGCGGCAAGACCAGTGAGAAGTGCTGCAATTGCTGAAGAAAGTCCTGGGAGCCATGCCACAAGTGAACCCGCTGCACTGCCTGTAAGGATTCCTCTCAAAATTCGTTTTCGAGAAAGTTTGAGTGCAGAAACAGATTCCTCTGGAATTTTAGAGCTTGTTAGAAGGCTTATAATTAATTGGGATGCTCCGAAAAGCCCACTCAAGAGGGGAAGGAGTATAGAAGGTTCTCCAAAACTTACAATTGGAACCATTAGAAATTCTCTGGAAAATGCAAAAAGCCCAAGTAAGCCTGTGATCAAGAATAAAACTAACGCAAAAAATTTGTACTTATATTTTGCAAGTAGATTTCTCTTTTTAGAATCGTCATCTTTTTCATTTTTTTCACTTGCAAGCATCAGAAATACTATTAAAATAAGAATCCATGCCATATGCGCTTCAATATAAGGATAAACAGCTTTAAAAAAGAGAGAAAAAGGTACCACGAAAATCAGAGCGGCAACTACCGAGCCCGCGCTTCCAAGTGCTGAAAGGCGAACTGCTTCGGCTCCTGCTCCATCAAGCAGAAGCCTGTGTCCTGGCAGGACTGTTAGTGCGGTATCTCCATCCGGCGCTCCTAAAAATATTGATGGGATTATGTCATGAAAGATCTGAGATATAGCGTTTGAAAAAATAATCACAGCTATGTAAAAAGGTGCAAGTCCTTTCTCAGCTAGGAATGGGGCAAAGGCTACTAGTGCAAGTGCAAAATTATTTTATGTATTCCAGGAAGAAGACCTGAGATTATGCCAAGAAGGTAACCCCCTAAAATTGACAAAAAAGTAAGAATAAAGAGACACCTTCCACTTAGTAACCACCCAATACTTTGTTTAAATCTTTAAAAACTATTACAGGTAGTTACAATTATTTCTATAAACAGATATTTTAAGCATACTTGTGAAAAGAAATTGCTTATCATTCAAAATGAAGAATTAAAATAATAGAATAGAATAAGAAAGTGATAAAAAGAAATAGGAACGTTATAAAAAAGAAATAAGAAAGTAGTTAGATTAATTTAACTATACTAAAAAGATTTAGTTCTTTAATTTTAAAAGTTATAATATAAATTTTTTGTGGTGGAGTTCCGTAATCTTTTATGATATTTTGGAAGCATATATAAAAATATAATCTAACTGGTTGATAAGTGCCTCAAAATTTTTTGTTCCTTTGATCACATCAAAGAAAATAAAAAATCAATTCCATTTATGTTTTATATGTGACCGATATCTTATATTATGTAGTTCTAAATGCTAATTTTGAATGGGGTTCATGAGTAGCATTTAGTGAATATGTAGAGCAAGGATACCGAGGTTCGCCATTCCTCAACCTTGTCCTCCATAAGTCAGAAGCTCTCCCTTAATCAGAAGCCACCGAGGTTTTTTGCCATTCCTCAAGCTTTAGTTTCAGGAGATACTTCATATGGGAAACGGAAAGAGGTTCGCCATTCCTCACTTCCGATTCCCTTAATTTCAGAAGCAAAAAGAAGTGAGAGGTAAATCCCTCTCAATACTGTTTTTCCTCTCACTTCAATTGCCTTCTTTATGATCACATTTTCATAGTTAGTGTTGTTTTATTTCTCTCCGTTTTTCTAGTATTATTGTTACAATTTCTATCTCAGCATACTGATGAAATGAAAATTCCTGTCAAACTAGATAATAAATTCACTAATAATTCACTAAAATCAAGAAATAACTTCATCAAAAACAATCAAGTTTCCAAAATTGGGATTTTCGGGATTGGAGTAGTCAGAAAAAAGAGAGCTGTAAATATTTGTTATTAAAAACACATACAAAACCATATATATGAGCGGTTCCTGTTCTAAAAGAACCCTGACATAATATTATTAAAAAAACTTGATTATGTATCTATAGGTAAGGTTTAATTTTTTCAGATTATTTTCAGCAATTCGTAGAAAAAAGGATTTAGATGACAATCAAATGCAAAAAATGCAATCATGAAGCTATCGTTTTTCAGAAATATTCCGGAATGCATCTTTGCAAAAAACATTTTGTAGAAGATGTTGAAAGAAAAATCAAACTGACAATCCGGAGAGAATACAGTATCCAAAAAAACGATGTAATAGCTGTTGCCTTAAGTGGGGGTAAAGATAGCTCAGTTGCTCTCTATGTAATGCATAAAATTCTAGGGAACAGACCTGACATTAAAATCATAGCAATCTCAGTGGATGAAGGAATAAATGGATACCGTCCGCATTCCCTAGAACTCGCAAAAAGCCTCACAAAGATGCTTGGAGTCCAGCATGTTATAAAATCTTTTAAAGATGTACATGGAGTAACTATGGACGAGCTGGCGGCAATGGATCGGGAAAAAGGCGCATGCAGCTATTGCGGAGTTCTTAGGAAAAATGTCCTTAATAAAGCTGCACTCGAAATAGGAGCAACAAAACTCGTCACAGGGCATAATCTGGATGATGAAGCCCAGACAATCCTTCTTAATCACTTAAGGGGAGATATGGAGCGCATGGTCAGGCTTGCTCCGCCGGCAGCTATTGACGGCCTGGTGTTACGGGCAAAACCTCTAAGGAATATTCCTGAAAAAGAAGTGGCACTTTATGCCATTGTAAATTCTCTACCTGTGGATTTTAGTGAATGTCCTTATGCAGGAGAAGCTTTGCGAGGGGAAATACGTGAGCTTCTGAATAACTTTGAGGCAAAACATCCGGGAACTAAATATTCTTTACTCAGAGGTTTTGACAAGCTTGCGGGAGCTCTTGCAAAAGAAATGCCTCCTGCACATCTCAAAAAATGCAGGATTTGTGGAGAGACCTGCAATGAAGATGTATGCCAGACCTGCAAATTGCTAGGTCGGGCTTGAAAATAAAAATAAAGGCAGTAGCCTTTTAGAGGCAATCTATCAGAAAGGTCTTTTTGAATATTTTTTGAAAATATATATGAAGCCAATCTTTTAGAAGCTTTCGTAGGAAAGCAGATATGAAGGGTCATAAAGTTCTTTTCCTTTTTTCGTTAGGTAAATACGTGTCCATAGAACGGTCGCAAGAGGCTTTAATATCAAAATCGGCACAAGAGAGCTAGCTGCTATCAGAATACTTCCTGAGCCTGCAAATTCACTAACGAACGCGTTGAGTAACGTGAGCCCTGTATAAATCATCCATATGACGAAAACATCTAGCTTGTTATTCATAAAGAAACGGAACCCTGCACTCAAAGCCTCGAGGGGTCCAAGCTCTTCGATTACAAGGGCATATGTACTGAGGGAAAATACAAGATTTATTATTATTAAGTAAGTAGTCCATAAAATAATTCCTACAGCTAGTACGGCTGTACCTTGTATAGAATTTGGATTTTCAAGAATCTTAGTAAGGTTCCCTATAGAAAGTGCTCCAGGCACCAGAAATACTATTCCTACAAACAGGATTAATGTAAGTAGTAGGGTTGTCATAAATAATCTAAAGGCGTTTTTCGAACCTGAAACCAGCATGTCCGAGAGAACAGTATCTCCTGTTTCCAAGGACTTCTTTGCCATTCCTATTGCTCCTGCTGTGAAATAGGACTGCACGAACATCAAGAACAGGAAAAATCCAAGAATAAGAGATATTGACAATACTATATTCTTAGAAAATCCTTCCCACATCATGGCAAAAAGTTCTTCATTGGAAAGGCTGGAAGTATTTACAACACTTCCGGCACTTGAAGTAAAGAGTAAAATGCCCATTAAGCCAAAGAAAAGGACATAAAGAATAAGTTCAATAAGAAAATTAATGGTGAAAGGAATACAGATATTTAAATTTCTAAGCCAGCTTTTGAATCCGTTATTGAGTAATGTTCCAAAGTCTTCATGCATATGCCGTGACCTTCCAATATAAAGACAGTGTACCTACACTTTTTTGCAACTGTTCTCAACAAATTACAAAAATATTGATTGTATGCAGGATCACAGATTCCATTTTTCGGATAGATATGCCGAGGATAAATATAAAATCTCTTGTCTAATGCAATGAAATCTGCAATTTACTCAAGGCACTACAAATACCAGGCGAATAAAAGTGATTAATATGAAAAATTTGGAAACAAATGATTCTTCTCTGATTTCTGAAAAATCCACTATCGGTAGCGATAACGAAAAAGTTTTGGTTATAGGTCACTGCCTTCTCAACCCGCTTGCGAGGGTAAAAGGAGTAAAACCCACCCAACCTATTGATATACGAGGCGCGAATGTTATCCAACTCCCTTGCCCTGAAACCATATTTTTCGGTATGAAACGCCGTGAAATTACTAAAGACCAGCTCGATCATCCTGCCTACCGGTGTTTTTGCAGAGAAATCTTTACCCATTTTGCAGACCTGCTCGAAGACCTTGCAGTCAACGGCGTAAATATAACAATTATCGGAGTTTCCAAAAGTCCCTCCTGCGGCGTGGAAATTACCAGCGTCGGCGGAGAGCCAGGCAAAGTTAAAGAATTTCACCACAGGCATGCACAAGAGCATGGCGTGTTTATGGAAGAGATTATAAAAGAGCTTAAGAAGAGAAATATAAATTTTGAGATAGAGGATGCGTGAAAGTAAAAATGATTTTTGATTTATTAAGAGATTAAAGGGTTCCGTTGCAAAAAATATCTGCTAAGGATATAATTAAAATAAAAATGAAATCAAAGATAGTGATATGCTATCTAATTCCTTTAAATGGAAGCACTTTGTTGGTGAAATTATTTTATTGAATGTTAGATGGTACTTAAAATACCCACTTAGTTATGGAAATTTAAAGGAAATGATGGCAGAAAGAGGGATAATAGTCAACCATACAACCATTATGAGATGGGTACATCAATATTCACCTGAAATCGAAAAGAAGGTCAGAAGGCATTTAAGACCAACTAATAACTCTTGAAGAGTTGATGAAACTTACATCAGAGTTAAAGGTGAATGGAAATATTTTTACCGAGCAGTTGACTCAAATGGAGATACAATTGATTTCATGTTAAGTGCAAAACGAGACCAAAAAGCAGCAAAACGTTTCTTTAAGAAAGCTTTGAACTCTAATCATAATCAAATTCCAAGAGTAATCACAGTTGACAAAAATCCAGCTTATCCACCTGCTATAGATAAACTGAAAAATGATAAAATACTACCTATAAACGTAGGCATTCGACAAATCAAATATTTGAATAACATTATAGAACAGGATCATAGATCCATTAAACGAATAGTTAATCCAATGTTAGGATTTCAGTCTTTTCATACAGCCATTAAAACTTTAAAAGGAATTGAAGCTATGAATATGATTAAAAAAGGACAAATCAAGAACTTAAATTACTCTGGCTTTAATGAAGCTAAATATATTAATCAATTATTTGGAATAGTTCTATAATATTGACATATCTTTTTGAATATTTTAACTTTTATTCATTATTCATAGATTTACAGGCTTATTCTAAGATTTTTTGCAACGGAACCGAATTGTTTATATTTGGTTTTAGTTGTAGTTAGGACTGAAGGTATCTGTACATATCCAGACAGGTCATTATAAGACTGTAAGCTATAATAAGATGTTTAATACGAAAAAATACTATATTTTAACTTTATTTTTTGAAAAACTAAAACATAGAAGAAGAACTTTGTTTTTAAGAGGTCACAACAAAAAAGCAGAAAAACAGTTATAATAATATACACCAAAACACAATTAATAATTTTGATTAGTTTTGAGATAATCGGGTGACAGAAAAATATGTGAAAAATAATTAAGGACCTATCTTTATGAATATTGTTAAACTCTTTAGGACCAGAAGTAAAATAAAATTTTCAAGTTTTATCTCAGGTTTTATTCTTATTTTTCTACTTGCCTGGACTATTCTTCCTGCTTCAGCCGCAGGAATAGAAGCAAGCCGAGAACTCTCTGCTAGAAGTGTTTATCCAGGTGAAAGTTTTGCGGTGACTGTAAACATAAAGATAGACCAGGATATTGAAGCCCTTACACTTGATGAAGACCTTCCTGATGGATGGCAGATAAGCCAGAGAGGAAATACTGTTACTGCGTTCCAGAACAGCAGCACATTTAAAGAATCTACTCTTGAGTGGATATGGACCGAAAATCTGTCAACTGGAGAAGAAAAGACAATTGTATACAATGTAACTGTGCCTTCGAATTCCAAGCCTGGAAACTTTACATTATCTGGCAATATTTCTGCTTATTCTGTCCCTGCTGCCCCTGTAAAAGGATCTTCAGAAGTAACAGTGGCATCTCAGATAGCAGAAGCAAATTTTTCTGCAAATCCTCTTACGGGATATTCACCTTTGACTGTCCAGTTTACAGGTTTATCCACGATTAGTCCTGATTCATGGGAGTGGGATTTTGATGGAAATGGGAACATTGACTCAAAAGAAAAGAATCCGATTTATAGATATGAAAATCCCGGTAATTACACTGTAATATTAAAGACAACTAACAGTACGTATGGAAATAGTACCAGGACAAAAACAGGATATATAACTGTTATTGAAACATCACCCATTTTTGAAACAAGTAAAGAAAGTGACGAAAATGGAAGTAGTGAAGAAAGTAGCAGTCGTAGCAACAGTGGAGGAGGAAGCGCAAGTAGTGGAACAGAAAGCACTAGTAGCGGAGGAGGAAGTTCTAGTAGTGGAGGTGGGGGAGCTGCAGTTTCTCCTGAATCAACAAAGAATATCGAACTAAAGGAAATATCTAATGTACAAATATTCAAAGGTACTCACACATGTTTTACTTTTAAAAATGAAACAAATGAAATTGTTAGCGTGGAGTTTGATCCAAAAAAGAGTTTTGGAAAAACAACTGCTATTGTAGAGATGCTTAAAAATACTTCTTCAATTGTTAAGGAACCTGCCCCAGGAACTGTGTATAGAAATGCAAATATATGGATAGGAAACAGTGGTTTTTCAAGCTCTGAAAATTTTGAAAATGCCAGAATAAGTTTTAGAGTAAAAAAATCCTGGATTTCTGAAAACAACATCAATGAAAGTACAATAACCCTGTATAGATACGATCAGAATTCATGGAATAAATTACCTACAACTCTTAGTGGAGAAGATGAGATTTATCTTTACTTTACCGCAGAAACTCCAGGATTTTCTCCCTTTGCAATTTCAGGCACTGAAAAGAAAATTCAATCAATAGAGATATCTCCAGCAAAAATAAGAGAAAACCAGACCCAAAATAAAGTAACAATGTCTGATATAGAAAAACAGGAAAATATGACTTCAAATCTAAAAAATAACGAAAATAAAAGTTCTCCAGGATTCGAAGGAGCCTTTACAATTGTTGAATTACTAACTTTATATGGTATATTGAAGAAAAAAAAGTAGTCAAATGAGAATAGAGATAAATGAGGAAAAAATGTGCCTATCAAGTTTGGGTAAAATCTTTCCTTTTCAGAATATATTTTTTCTTCAATTATTCTCTCATTTCTAACTGCTTGATATAAAAACTTATGACTTGAAACAGAAGTTTAGAGCTTGAAACAGAAGCCTCTGTTATTTTAGTTCTTTTTTCTTCTTCTCATATATATCCACATTGTTCAAGCCAGGTAAGCGACCTTATCCATTCCCCTTTTGGCTCTCTTGAAGTGCCTACTACAAGCCGCTTTATATCTCCGACTTCTTCGACAATGCCGCAAGCTTCTATAATTTCCCCAGGAAGTGCCTGACCTGCATAAGTATGGGTATATGAGAGTACGTGGTCGATTTCATCGTGCTCGACTTTGTAATATGCAGGGCTGTCAAAGGCAAAGTCGGCATTTGTAACTTTGGCTTCGATTTTCATTTTGACGGTGTCTTTTCCGCGCAGAAGAGGCTCTTTTATCTGGTCCCACTCCCTTACGAAAAGAAGATCAAAATAAGTGCCATCAACCATGCCCCTGTTGCCTTTTCTGGACTCGTGGAGCATGAATTCGTCAAATGAAATCTCCGGAATTCTCTTTCTGTAGATTCTCTGCCACATTTCTTCATCAATTTCTTCAATGGGACCTTCCTGTTGTTTTGCAGCAGTTATTGCATCCCTTGCCCTGAACCATACAGGACCATATACAACAAAGTCAATATCCGAACTCTCATTCTGGAGACCTGCAAGCATCGAACCTGTAACTCCCATGCTTGTTCTGGGAATGCCTGCCAGATCAAGTGTTTTTACAATTGCCCTTACGCGGTTGTCAGAATTTACAAGTTTGGGAATCACGTCTGAAGGACGAAGCACCTGCTTTACCTCGGATTCAGGAACTACATGAACATCCTGAACCCATTCAGGCCTGTGCTTCCTCATGAACTCAAAAGCCGGACCAAAATCGTATTTTTTATATCTAATTCCATTTAACTCCCTCTCCCCGTTCTCATCGGGCACATAGCGGAGCGTGGCCCGGATTCCATCACTACGGAAATAGTCGGAAACCGCAAAAAGCCAGTTATCTTTCGTGACAAGAAAATCTCTCAGGCGTGTTTTGAGCATTTATACCATCATCCTGGAACTTATAAAAGTACCTAAGAGTACTCGGATTTAAGGAACCTTAACGTCCAGGGCTTTATAATAATTATAATAAATAGTCAGGAAATGTATTGTACCATTCCTGTATATAATTATCAGGTATAAACCTGTTAGTAAAAGCTTTCAGATAACTGCAGGATAAAAGCTTTTAAAAATCATTTAATACAGTAGCTTTTAAATAAATTACAAACTTTTGAAGAAACTATTTGAAAAATCCTACTTTGAAATACAACTATGTTTTAAGACGAAACTTTCTGGGTAAATAACATGCTTAACTTTTACAATAATGGAATATATATAGAGGAGTTTACAGATATTAAATATGGCAGATATATTAAACGGAACAGACTGTAGGTGCAGAACATCCGAGGTAATGCTTTTGAGAGAGAATCCGAGTGCAGAAGCGCTTGAAGCCTGGATTATACAGCTCAGGCGCGAATTTCACAGATACCCCGAACTCAGTTTTGAAGAATATGAGACCCAAAAGAAAATCCTGAAAATACTTGGAGAACTGGGAATAGAAGCCAGAAAAATTGCAGATACCGGCGTACTTGCAAGTATTCGGGGAACACTACCGGGCCCTTGCATTGCCCTTCGTTCGGATACGGATGGATTACAGGTGCAGGAAGAATTAACTGGAAGAAATAATGACTATGTCTCCAGAAATGAAGGAGTAATGCACGCCTGCGGACATGATGGGCATATGGCAATGCTTTTTGGGGCTGCACGGCTTTTTCAGGAAAATAGGAATTTTCCAGGGGAAGTTCGCCTTATCTTCCAGCCTGCAGAGGAAATTCCACCAGGAGGTTCGGAAAGGGTAATTGCAGAAGGAGGGCTTGAGGGTGTGGATGCGGTTATGGGTATGCACATCTTTACCAATCACGAATCAGGAAGTGTGGGTTTCCGTCCAGGACCTTTTATGGCAAGCACCAACAGATTTGAAATAACTCTCACAGGAAAGGGAGGCCATATCTCAAAGCCTGAAAGCTGTATTGATCCCGTCAGAATAGCAACGGATTTTCTTAGCAGCCTTTATCCTACTCTGGAAAAACGGCTTGAACCGGATAAGTATATCATTGGAGTTGGAAGGATTCGAGGAGGAGCCCAGTTCAATAGAATTCCTGATACTGTAGAAATTCTTGGAAGTTATCGGACTTTTGATCGGGAAACTACAGATATCATTGACAGGACAATAAAGGAACGTCTGGATGAGGTAGTAAAAAGATACGCAAAAGCAGGAGAAGAATTTTCAGGTTTTCCTGACTACAAGCTTGATATACTGCATGGATATCCTGTCCTTGTAAATGATCCTGTGTTCACAAATGCTGTAAATTCAAAGCTGCAGGAGAGTTTTCCTGAACTTACAGTCTACCCTGAACTAGAAAAAACCTTTGCTGCCGAAGATTTTGCAAGTTACCTGCAGAAAGTTCCAGGAATTTTTATTTCTCTGGGCACCAGAAACCCGGAAAAAAAGATAGTGGAAATCAATCATTCATGCAAGTTTGATATTGATGAAGAGATCCTTATTACCGGCACGAAGATATTTTACACTGTATCTCTAGATTTTCTCAAAAATCCGGCAAAATATCTTAATTCTCAGAGTTATTTGAACCCTGGACCATCAAAAAAGCCTGAAAACTGACAAATGAGCTAAAACTGCCATTTTGGAGCGAAATAGATGATAATCGAGAGATACGATGATTCCAGAAAGGAAGAAGTCCGTGAGGTTGTGCTTGGAGTTTTGGCAGAACACGGTTTTGAACCAGACAGGTTAAAAGATGCCGACCTCAACGACATAAACGGTTACTATTTTGGAAGCGGAGGCGCATTTTTTATAGGAATCGTCGACTGTAAAGTTGTAGGCACGGCAGGTGTTCAAAAACTTAAAGGAAATTTGTGTGAAATCCGGCGTATATATCTTAAAAAGGACTTCAGAAGCAAAGGCAATGGAAAACGGCTTTTCAGGACTGCTCTCGATTTTGCTGAAAAAAACGGTTCAGGTGCGGTTCTTAAAACCGATTCAACTCTCACGAAAGCAATAGACATGTACCTCAAACACGGCTTCACTTTCAAGAAAGAAGAGAACGGGTACCTGTATTTTGAGAAAATGTTTTAACGCCCGAATTCCGTCACCCGAGTTCCATCACCCGAGTCCCGTCACCCGAGTCCCGTCTCGGGAGGACGGTGACCTTTTTTCGCTACCCGAGTTTCGCTTCGGGAGCACGAAGCCCTTTTCGCTTCGCTCAAGAGGGCTGAATCATAAGAATCATAACAAAGACATTTAGATGAGACAAGAATATCTATTTGTAGAACATTTATTTGCCTTATGTGTGTATTTTTTGTAATCATCTTTATAATTTTATTTTTCTAAATAATTACATTAACAGCCTTCTTTTTTCTCAAGGGCTTGTAGATATTCGAGGACAGCAAGGATGTAGGCTGAATGGGACCAGGCAAGGGGGAGAACTGAGAGAGATTTGCCTTTATCATCGATTTGTTCAGAGAAAAGACCTGTTGGGTGGGCGTGAACTGCACACCAGTTCAGGATTTCAAGAGCTCGGTCAAGATTACCAACTGCTGAATGCCATTGGGACAGCCAGAGAGTGCAGATAATCCAGCTGTTCATGTAACCAAAGTAGGTGTCGTGAAGATACCTGGCAATCCCGCCTGAAGGACGCTTAAGTTCACGTTCAATAGCCTTCATTGTCTGGACAATTCTGGGATCATCGGGAGGGAGAATTTTAAAGTACCAGACCGCAAAGACCGAGGAATCAAGAGTTGGATCATCAAGAGAACGGCGGAAACGCTTTAGTCTTTTATCGTAAAGGTTCTCCAGAATTGATTTATGGATTCGATCTGCAGCTTCTTTCCAGATGTTTGCATTGTCATAATCGCCAAGAGAACTGGAGAGTTCATAGGCTCCATTGAGGCCAGCATAAACTGTACATGAACTATATGTATGCACACCCTTTCGCTCTTCCCATAAGTCAAAACTCGATATTGGGAGGTCTGTTTCTTTATCAATCGCTTTTGTAAGATAATTTGCTGTTGGGATCACAAGCCTTCGGTAGTATCTGCCAGTGGTCCAGACACTCTTTGAAATCTCCCAGTTGTTATACAGGGCATAAAGAGGAAGCCCTGTTTCATCTATCTGAATCATAGGGACAGGATGCCATGTGCTTCCGAAATCTCCTGCAGGCGTATACTTGTGAAGAAAGTTACCTCTGGGTGTGATGACTTTTGAGAAAAACTCAAATGTCTCGGCGCTAAGGTGATGGTATCGCGCCCTATCGAGTGCAAGGCAAATCCAGGCGGCATCCCTGGGCCAGCAATAGCTGTAAAGGTCTGCTCCGAATTGCTTTATATCCGAATCGCAAGATGCAACTACCGAGCCCGTAATATCCATGTGAGCAACAACTGCAAGGAGACTTCCTATAAAAGCACTGAAAAATATTTTGGGGTAACTGAGACATTCGTGCAAATTCCGGAAGGACGGACACTCTTTCAGTAAACGAGTTCCAGAAATTGAAGTTATGATGAAAAAGAGCTTTTCCTCCAGCTTCTTTTTCCTGTTTATGAATCTGAAGCACACTGCAGTATTTTTTGCCAAGAATTATCCAGTAATGTATTCTTGTTGATTCTCCTGGCTTCAGTTCAGGGAGGGTCCAACCAAGAGTGGAATCTACAGAACCATGAGATACGGGATTTCCACTGAGAGAGGAGTCATTTTCCATATCTTTCCATGTGCCTTCAAGTCCTCTCCATTCTGCAGTCCCAACTGCATACTGGTCAAAAGCAGGATCACTTGCATGCAGAAAATATCTGTCACGCTTGTAATGGATAAGCCTAGTTTTATCGATTACAGCAGTTTCTCCTATTTTGGTCTCAAGAATCCGATAATTCTGGTTTGAGAAAAGGCGTAAATGTTTAGATTCATTTGAAGTATTCATCACCTCAAAGGTCCTGTAAAAAATATTTACCGAAGGGTGAACAGCTTCCCAAACTGTAATTTTGAGTCCGATCTCAGAATTTTCGAATACTGTTTCTCCTATATTTGAGATAATTCCCTTGCAGACCTCAGGAATTTGCCGGTTTCCTTCCTGACTACCGTATTTTTTATTTATTTTCCTGCCCTCTCCTGAGTTTTCAAGAAGACGCTTGCAGAAGTCTTCCTTAAACTCGGATTTATATCTCTGTCGAATCTTCCAGTTTTCAAGCCAGCTACAATAAAGGGATTCAAGGTCACATATGCCAACTTTTATCGAATTTCCATGATTTTCGAGTCCTACATATGGAAAATATATATCCCTTATAATCCCTTTTTCGTCTTCACAGATCAGGATTCTCCCATTTCCGAAAATTAGAGGTCTAACCCCGATACCTCCTGTTTTCCTTTGTGAAAATACCCTATTACGAGAGATGAATTTATTACCTCAAATAGCTTAGTATAAAAAATTTGGTGAAAACTGGATTTTAGCCATAGAAATATTTTATCAAAAACATTAGTAAAAATAAATATACGTGTCAAATTTTCATCGTCTAAACGGCATTTAAGGGGAAATGTGTTTCTTTATATTCCGTTTTTAAAAAGTAAGAACAGACTCGTCAGTAGAAAACATTAATTTCTTATTGAAGATATATATAAATTTAATAAGAATATTTATATTTTATTATGCTATCTTAGTAAATGTCTTATAGATAAATATTAAAAATTTAGTAAATGTCTTCTAGACAAATATTAAAAAATTACTTACATACAGAAAGTACGTGTTTATAATGTCTCACGTGAAAAAAACATGCCCCATTTGTGGAAAAGAATTCTTTGTCCTTAAAAAAGTTGAGGAAAAAGCAATTTACTGTACTCTGGAATGCCTGATAAAAGCTCAGGAGATGTATGAACCCAGAGAATTTTCCCAACCCCTGGTTGAGATCTTGTAAGGTAAGAAACAAAAAATGTGGAGAACTCCCTTATAAAGGGTTTTCCAATATTTTTTAGTTATAGAATCTCTTTTATTTTCCAGCAAGTTTTTTTGCAATTTGAGCTACATATCTGCCCTGATAACGAGCCATTTCAAGCTCATTCTCAGAAGGTTGACGGTTTTCATCAGCTCCTGCAATCGTGGAAGCTCCATAGGGACTACCACCTGTGATCTCATCCATACTTCTCTGTCGAGTTTCTGAATAAGGAAGCCCTACAATAATCATTCCTAGATGAAGCAGGGTAACATGTGTTGTTAAGATAGTAGATTCCTGACCTCCATGTTGTGTTCCACTGGAAGTAAAGATACTTCCAACTTTTCCAACAAGAGCATTTCTGCTCCATAATCCTCCAAGACCATCAAAAACCGTACGCATCTGGGCTGACATATTTCCAAAACGTGTGGGTGTCCCAAAAATAATTGCATCTGCCCCTGCAAATACTTCTTCATACATGCTTCTGGTAACTACAGGAATATGCGAAAAAAGATTTTTTGTTTCGATTGCCCCCATTTTTTCCAGAACTTCATAAGGTAGAGTTTCAGGAACCTGATAAATCTCTACTTCAGCTCCTTCAACTTCTCTTGCTCCTTCGGCTATAGCTTCTGCCATTTTGTAAATATGACCATGAATACTGTGAAATACAACGTTTACTTTAACCATTCAGATCCTCCATTAAGACCAATTGGGACGTAAATAAAATGATTTCAATAATAAAACGGATTAAGAATCCCCAGAAAAGTTAAGATTCCCTCTTAAAAATAGTTTTCTGATATTATATATCTTGTTAGCAAAAGTTAATTTTTTCTGACTAAGATTTGTGATCGACTTATTCCTAAGAGTCCTGTACTCCTAATTTACTTCATTAGTTAATTGCGAATATTTAAAAAAATTGAATGTGTATAGATTTCAGTAAATATAATCTATCAAAATAGTTATTAGGATATAATGCTTTATAAGCTGGACATGCCCTCTCTTTCTATCGTAATGCCTTCCATGAATGAAGAAGAAACCATTCGAATTTGCATAGAAAAAGCTCAGTCTATATTCAAAAAATATGGTTTAGAAGGAGAGATAATAATTGCTGACAACTCTTCAGACAGGACTGCAGAGATTGCGTCATTAATGGGTGCAAAAGTCATAGGTCCAATAAAAGGTTACGGAAATGCTTACCTTAAAGGGCTGGCTGAAGCAAAAGGGGACTATATTGCTATTGCCGATGCAGACAATACATACGACTTACTTGAGTTGGATAAGTTCTTTGACCCACTTATGGCAGGAGAAGCAGACTTTATAATGGGAACCAGGCTTAAAGGCGACATCAAAAAAGGAGCTATGCCATGGCTGCATCAATATATAGGAAATCCTTTCCTGACAGCAATGTTAAACTTTCTTTTTAAAACAAAAATCTCGGACGCTCACTGTGGAATGCGAGCTTTTACAAAAGAAGCACTTGAGAAAATGAACCTTAAAACTCACGGCATGGAGCTTGCATCTGAGATGGTAATTGAGGCTGCAAAATGTGGATTGAGAATTAAAGAAGTTTCCATAACTTATTATTCACGAAAAGCTCCTTCCAAACTGCGTTCATTTCACGACGGCTGGCGTCATATCAGGTTTATGATGTTATACCGCCCTCTACCATTTCTTCTTCTGCCTGGAGCTGTAGTTTTTGTTCTTGGTATTTTGGTAATCTGTTCTCTTCTGTTTAGTGGTGAAGGAGCACAAAACAGACTCCATTCATTTATTTTAGGCTGTATGCTCTTAATTATGGGAGGACAGACTCTATCTACTGGAAGCTATATGAAAATGTATAGTCTTGTCCGGGGTGGGCACCCTAAGAGTAAAAACATTAATTCAAAGTGGCTGAACTATCATTCTCTTGAAAAAGAGTTGCTTGCAGGTTCAATAATCCTGGGTGTAGGAATTTTGCTCGGACTAAGAGTAATATACACATGGATCAGTTCAGGGTATGGATCTCTCTCAGAAGTGAAAAGTGCAGCTGTTTCTATGGTTTTTGCTTTTATCGGTCTTCAAATGATTTTTTCAGCTATTGTCCTGAGCGTAATGCTTCTTGAAGTAGATACTGACTGGTAAGTGGTATAATGAAGATCGCCTTTGTTTATGATGCTGTCTACCCCTGGGTCAAAGGTGGTGCAGAAATGCGTATCCATGAGCTAGGAAAACGGCTTTCAGACAAAGGTTATGAAGTACACATTTACGGTGTCAAATGGTGGGAAGGAGAAAATACCATCAGATATGAAAGTATGACCCTGCATGGAGTTTGCAAAGCTCGAGATCTATATGTAAACGGCAGGCGTTCAATCTCTGAAGCAATTGTCTTTTCCATAAAACTGTTTCCAGAACTCAGGAAAGAGAATTTTGACCTTATAGATGTAAGTGTCTTTCCCTATTTTTCTTGCTTTACCGTAAAAATGATTTCAATCCTGAAAAAGACTCCCGCAGTGTTTACCTGGCACGAAGTGTGGGATGATTACTGGTACGTATATATGGGAAAAGCAGGATTTTTTGGAAAATTGATCGAAAAAACGGTTTCGAAATTATCTGATAAACACATTGCAGTTTCGGAATGGACAAAAAAGAGGCTTAAAGATCTTAAAGTTCCTGAAGAAAGGATTCAGGTTATTCATAACGGGATAGATCTTAAAGAAATTTCCAGGATTGAGCCCGAAGGCAGAACATCTTTTCTGGAATTTGAGAATAAAAGATACGATATTATTTTTGCAGGCCGGCTTATAAAAGAAAAAAATGTTGATCTCCTGGTTAAAGCTGTATCTCTTCTTAAAGAAGATTTTCCGAATGTCAAATGCTGTATTGTTGGAGATGGACCTGAAAAGTTATCGCTGGTTGAACTCGCAAAAAAAACTGGAGTTTATGAGAGTATTGAGTTTTCAGGTTTTCAGGAGTATAAAGCACTTATCGGAAAAATCAAGGTTTCAAAGGTACTTGTGCTGCCCTCAAGCCGAGAAGGATTTGGAATGGTTGTTATTGAGGCTTTTGCCTGTGCAGTACCTGTGATAACCGTAAGAGCAAAGTACAACGCTGCACAGGGACTGGTTGAAGAGGAAATTGATGGATTTGTTGTTCAACCGGATGAAAGAGACATTTCAAGAGCCATAGAAAAAATAATTGAGAAAAACTCGGGTTATAGAAAGATTTCAAACGCTGCTCATCAGAAAGCTGAGAAATACGATTGGGAAAAAACAGTTGAGAAATTAAATTTAACTTATGAAGCTTATACGAAAGAATCTTAAAATCAGGTTCAGTTGTTTTTACTTAAAGGAATATTAAAGATAGTGGTAATTAAAAAACTGTGAGAAATATTTAAACCACAAACTTTGTTTACTATTTCTACTATTAAAATAACCTGATTTATCTGGGTAGTGGAATTACCGGTTCCGTTGCAAAAAATCTTAGAATAAGCCTGTAAATCTATGAATAATGAATAAAAGTTAAAATATTCAAAAAGATATGTCAATATTATAGAACTATTCCAAATAATTGATTAATATATTTAGCTTCATTAAAGCCAGAGTAATTTAAGTTCTTGATTTGTCCTTTTTTAATCATATTCATCGCTTCAATTCCTTTTAAAGTTTTAATGGCTGTATGAAAAGACTGAAATCCTAACATTGGATTAACGATTCGTTTAATGGATCTATGATCTTGTTCTATAATGTTATTCAAATATTTGATTTGTCGAATGCCTACGTTTATAGGTAGTATTTTATCATTTTTCAGTTTATCTATAGCAGGTGGATAAGCTGGATTTTTGTCAACTGTGATTACTCTTGGAATTTGATTATGATTAGAGTTCAAAGCTTTTTTGAAGAATCTGTTCGCTGCTTTTTTATTTCGTTTTGCACTTAACATGAAATCAATTGTATCTCCATTTGAGTCAACTGCTCGGTAAAAATATTTCCATTCACCTTTAACTCTGATATAAGTTTCATCAACTCTCCAAGAGTCGTTTGTTGGTCTTAAATGCCTTCTGACCTTCTTTTCGATTTCAGGTGAATATTGATGTACCCATCTCATAATGGTTGTATGGTTGACTATTATCCCTCTTTCTGCCATCATTTCCTTTAAATTTCTATAACTAAGTGGGTATTTTAAGTACCATCTAACATTCAATAAAATAATTTCACCTACAAAGTGCTTCCATTTAAAGGAATTAGATAGCATATCACTATCTTTGATTTCATTTTTATTTTAATTATATCCTTAGCAGATATTTTTTGCAACGGAACCCTTTTCAGTAACTGAATCTAAAAATCAAATTCTTTAACTGCTTTTGAGATCATTTTAATTCCATGCCTTTTATTACAACGGGAGCGCAGAGGGTCACGAATACCCCATTCTTTAGATTAGGGATGAAGTGGACCCTCGCCTCTTCTTATTTCTCTTTGAATATCTAAACCATAGCTTCCTTTTATGTAGATAGTAAATCGGATAGGAAACCGAGGTCAAAATTTCAATCACTTATAGTAAGGAAACTTTGTTAAAGGATGCTTAATCATCTGTCTCCAATTAATCGGGCGGACGGCCCGAAGCATACTCCATCCTTTAGGGTGGGGTGGCCGCACGCAACTTGATTTTACTGTATATATAAAAGACAAATATTACTATGATAATTTTCTTTATTTCAATTTTGGAATTTTGATTAAAATGTAGAGCAATAATTCAATGTATCATTAAAAAACCAGAAAAAATAATTAGCATAGAGGCGTTATTCAAATACCTTCAAGCATGTTCAAGATACATGACTGTTATTACTAAATTCTAAAAATAAGTGATTCTGTAAATTAAACATTACTAGAAGCCCTAAAATAACCCTAAAAACAACTTTCATTAAGAAAATAAAAAATGATCCCTATGCATCCTAAAACTCAACAGATCCTCGAAGTCTTTGAAGAAATTAATAAAATTCCAAGACGTTCAAAGCATGAAGAACAGATTTCAATATGGCTTCAGGAATGGAGCCGATCTAGAGGTTTTGAAGTAAAAACTGATTCCTTAAACAACGTACTTATCAAAGTTCCTGCAACGGCTGGATATGAACAGTCTCCCACACTTATCCTGCAGGGACATATGGATATGGTCTGCGAGAAATGTAAAGATTCAAAACACGACTTTTCCAGAGACCCTGTGAAATGCGTTTGTGATGGAAACTGGTTGCGAGGAGATGGGATTTCCATAGGCGCAGATAATGGTATTGCACTTGCAATTGGACTTGTACTGGCAGAATCCGGGAAAAAAGGAGAAATAGAACATCCTCCCCTTGAGCTGCTTTTTACGGTAGATGAAGAGACAGGCTTGACAGGAGCAAGGAGACTTAAAGCTGATTTTTTCGAAGGAAAAATACTTCTGAATCTTGACTCAGAGGATGAAGGAATTTTTGTAATAGGGTGTGCAGGCGGGCAGAATTCGCTGATTACATTACCTGTTGAATGGGAAATATTTGATGTTGAAGAAGAAAATTTATTCCATTTTTTCAGGCTCTCGGTTGAAGGATTAGAAGGCGGACATTCTGGAGTTGAAATAAATAAGCAGCGAGCAAACGGAATACAACTGTTTTCCTTTGTATTGGCTGGACTCAGAGAAAAGCTTGGGCCAGAAAATATAAGGCTCATTTTGCTGAATGGAGGAAGTGTCCATAATGCAATTCCAAGTACTGCAGAATCCTTTGTTGCAGTCAATAAGGAAAAACTCGAAGACACAGAAAGAGCCTTGTCGAGTCTAAAGCAAACATTCAAGGCTGAGTATGCAAAAACTGATCCAAAACTTACTTTGAATCTTGAAGAAATTAGTAGAGAAATAATCTTTGAAGTTGCTGAATATAAGATACAAAAAGAAAAAGTATCTCATATTCGGGTTTTTTCAGCCAAAACCGAAGAGAAGCTAATAGAGCTAATTCTGGGACTGCCGCATGGAGTTTACAGAATGTCAGAGAATATTCAGGGACTCGTCGAAACCTCAAATAACCTTGCAACAGTAAGAACGGTGGAAAACAAAGTAATAATCGTATCAAGCCAGCGCAGTTCAAATAACTCCCGGCTGGCTGAAATTAGTGGAAAATTAGAAGCTGTCGCAAAACTTGCAGGTGCATTGGTTGAACATGAACCCGGATATCCTGCCTGGGAACCTGAAACGAAATCTGAACTACTCTTAAAATGTAAACAGGTCTATACCGAGACTTTTGGAGAAGAGCCTGAGATTGAAGTGATTCATGCAGGACTTGAATGTGGAATAATTGGTTCAGTGCATAAGGGTATGGAAATGATTTCTTTCGGGCCGACGATTAAATATGCACATAGCCCTTCGGAAAGGATCTTCATTCCTTCGATAGAGAAAGTCTGGATATTCCTCGAAAAACTGCTTAAAACTTATTGCTGACATGAATACTAAAAACGACACCTTAGGCGTGATCAACCGGCGCAACGGTTGGTTGATCTAAAAATAAACAGCCTATCCTTGTAAGTATACTTTTCCAGGTTGATAGTCCCGTAATAACCAGATGCCATAAAAGAACAGAATAAACGAAAAAAGTACTAACACTAGCCCCTGAGAAGGACTTGTCAGAAATACCAGGCAGTCCCATAGCCAATGAATAATGATTAACGGAATTACTGTGTCGATACGTATACGTAAAGCTATCGTCCAGACCCCAAACATAACTGCAAAAAAAGCCTGAACTACGCTTGCCTTAAAATCTCCTGTTATTAATCCATTTAATGTATGAACCGAACCAAAAATAATTGCCGTAATCCACACTGCACGCCAGATACCAAATGCTGATGAAGTTCCATGGAACAATACGCCCCGAAACATCAACTCTTCGTTGATACCTACTATTAAGGTATTGAGAACTACAAGTAAAAGTACTCGGGTCGGCGGCAAGTCTGTAAATAAAACTGTCACCAGCAAGAAGAGAAGAAATATTGTAGGTAGCCATAACAGACGTAAATTCTGTAAATTATTCGGGCCTTTCCACCCTACCCGATTCCACCAATTTAAATATGTAAGTACCATATACAAAAAAATAACTGCACCAAGCACTCCAAAAACAAGCTGGTTTTTAACTAATTCATCAAGTTGAGTAGGCTTGCCTCTGACCTGTAGCAGTCCTCCTCCTACAACGATAATCAGCCAAATAGTAAATATTTTCAGTGAAGTAAACCAATCTTTTCTTGATGTATTCATCTTGTTTTTCTCCAATCGGATTTAATAGTGTTCTTGGCATTGTTATTTAAATATATCTAGTTCTTTATTTATGTATTTTATCAATAGAATAACCGAGTACTTTAGCATTTCAAGACTCTTCGTATAACACTTTGTCTTTCTTCTCAATCTTGCTAGAAAATGCCTCAATATGCTGTTATATCCCTCAACTGTAAATGTTTCTGCTTTGGATTGAGTATGGATCTTTTCTGGAAGAAACTCTGCATATGCTCTCCAGTGATCTGTCATCACTTCTCCAATCTCTTTTTTCTTCAATTTTTCCCAGAGTAGTTTTCCAGTTTCCGTTCCTCTGCTACCAAAAGAGCAGTTGATGAACTTTTTCCCAACTCTATCAACAGCAATCCAGATCCAGCAATATTTTTTTTTGTTACCGATGTAAGTTGCATCTCGTCCATTTCAACAATAGATATCTCATTTTCACTTTTTAAAGCCTCTAACTCCGGACCAAATTTCTTGATCCATCTTTGGACAGAAACATGACTTACCCCTAAAACTCTTCCTATTGAGCGAAAACCCAATCCTTCAAGATAGAGTTGTAAAGCCTGTCTTTTTGCAGAAGCGGAAAAAGCAGTTGATTTTAGCTCTACTGTATAGTTATATCCACAATCAGAGCATTTGTAGCGTTGACGCCCACCAACTATACCGTTCTTTTTGTGACTGGAACTATTGCATCTGGGGCAGTTCATGAAGAAATATATGTTATAAGCATACATATCTATTTTTGTATACCAATGCCAAATTTACATATCAAAGTTGTGCTGGCGCACCCCGCAGCAAGGGGGCTGTCCGATAATTACCGTCGGTAATCAAAGAATTCTCTCTTTTTTGATTTAAATGTCTTATTTGCTTTCTTTTTAGCGCTTTTTTATTACGACCAAATTGTACAGCCTCCAAGCCAGCGGGGTATTCGACTGAATAAAAATAGACTTCTTCTTAACTCCTTTTTCTTTTTAATTACATCTTTTGACACACTTATAGTTGAGTTATATACTATAAAATAATATTATTAGGAGGTAAAAATATACATTTATTCAATAGGCATAATCAAAAAATTTATTAGACTTGTTAGACTCTTGCCTTCAGGTAATATAGAGTATATGTTGAGAAAATGAGTTTATGCAAAATAATGTATGCAATTAAATTCAGTTTTTTAATGAAACAACATTTCTTGTTCATCTATCCCTGAAATTTTCAACGGCATTAAAATTTAAAATGAAAGAGAATGATTATATGCAATTAAAACTTTTGGTATGGATAGGTTTTTTGGGGCGATTATGATATATATATCTCATACCTGTATAAGTATATAGATTAAGAGTTATGGGTTTCCTCTTAATCTTTGGGTTGGATCGCAGGTAGGGTTCGAGAATAGGGACTCGGTAACCCTACCATCTACTTTCAAATTAATTTTTAAACAAACCTACACTATTTTGTATAGATATTATGTATAATAAATCTTATGACCGTTCCTAAATTCATATTATTATTTATACTGAAGGTTACTGATTTTTAAATAAACTATCAAATTAAATAATTTGTTATTTTTCTTTAGCTTCATTCAATAATCAAGATTCATTATATTTTTTTGCAACTTGTGTATAAGGCCAAAGCAAACTAAAGTTCACTTCCATAAAATAGAAGTTTCCATAATAGAAGTTTCCATAATAGAAGTTTCCATAATAGAAGTTTCCATAATAGAAGTTTCCATAATAGAAGTTTCCATAATAGAAGTTTCCATAATAGAAGTTTCCATAATAGAAGTTTCCATAATAGAAGTTTCCATAATAGAAGTTTCCATAATAGAAGTTTCCATAATAGAAGTTTCCATAATAGAAGTTTCCATAATAGAAGTTTCCATAATAGAAGTTTCCATAATAGAAGTTTCCATAATAGAAGTTTCCATAATAGAAGTTTCCATAATAGAAGTTTCCATAATAGAAGTTTCCATAATAGAAGTTTCCATAATAGGACTTACGCATTTGCCTGCTTTGCAGGCAACTTTTTAATTTTACAATTTTTAAACCAAAGTATAGATTGGCTTTCTTATAAATTGATTAACTGCATTTATTGTAATGTTCCACTTTGTTTCAAACCATGTAGTTTCAAACCATGTAATTCCTGTTTTTATTCTTTGGATTTCAAATCTTAGAAATGCTCTCATCGCCACCATAATATGTGCTCTTTGAACATTGATCCTTCTTGCCTGACAACGCTTTACTCCACAAAACTGTTTTATTCCTCTATGATACTCTTCAATTTTCCAGACTTTTTTTGCTAACTCTTTCCTTTTTTCTTACTGCAAAAGGTTTCAAGATTAAAGCCATTTACAATCTGATGATGTTTACACTCCATTGCCTGTAAACAAGTTCAATGTGTTTGGAATAAGGTTTATAGAGAACAGTATGTTTGGAATAAGGTGTATCAAGAACATTATCCTCGATAATAAGAAATCCAGTTTCAGGAGTGATGAGATATTTTATATTCCCATAAAGTCTTCCGTGTCCGGAGGCTGCCTTAGAAGTAAACGAGTAAAAGAGTCATGAGCTGGACTATTCGAGTTAAAATAACTGCACTTAGAAGCTTCTGTACAGATAAATACTCTTGAAGAAACAATAAGAAAGTTGATATAATCAAGTTCAGTACATTTAGGCGGATTTATTGCCATTCAACTCAAAGATTTTTTGATCATACCTCTAATAATATAGTAATGGTTGTATTTTAATATAATTTGCAGAAAAAAGATTCAACCGCGTTAGTCCTAGATAAAATAGAAATGAGTTATTTTCCAGGCTTTCCAAAAAGCTCTATTTTCCTAGTTTTTTATTCAACCAGAGTGTTTATTTGCAGTGGATTTAGAACTGGAAAAAAGCTATTATTATGCATATATTCCAAAAAACACAGAATTTTTAAGAATCAGAGTATATAACAGGATATTTTTTATTAAATATTAAATTAAAGCATTAAAAATACTTATTATATCAATTTAATTGATTAAATCGTTTTATTATAGATACATTTATATTTAATCCAGTTAATATTATGGGTGCTAGTTCACAGATAGCCTTCAAAACACTTCAACAATACTAAATCAATCTTCAAATTTGAAATTCAGGTTATTGACTTTAAGGGGTAAATTCGGGTCAGTTAATCGAAGGATCACGTTCAGGTTTGTGAATTCAAGGATTTATAGGGGTTATTTCTTCAGGTTTGAGAATTAAAAAATTGAATTCAGGTTAATGGGCTAAGGGTTGGATTCTTCACTAGAACACAAAAATCACAGATTTTGTTATAGGAAATCTAAAAACTGCAGATCTTAGAAAAGGACTTTTTCTTCTCTGCATGAATCACTTTTTCATTCAATTAAGAAAATTAGGAGTACGACTTATGATATATAAAAAATTTGACAAAACAAAAAAGACTCTTGCTATTTTGCTGATACTCTGTTTCATTTTATCTGTGACAGCTGTATCTGTTAGTGCAGCTAGTAATAGCAAGAATAAAGATGGATACAGTGATGGTTATAGAAAAGGTTACGAATATGGGAAAAAGCAGGGCCAAAAAGACTGCAATCAATACGGCAGTAAAGAAGCCCTCTCTAAAATTCCTTCTCCTCCAAATGAGTCACAATGGGCAAAATATTACAAAGACAGCTACAATAAAGGATACCGAAAAGGATACATCGACAGTTACAATGGAAATAGATATACTTGTTTGAAATAAAGGATAAGAATCCTTGAAAACTAACCAGTATATTTATTTTTACTTTTTATATTAATATACAATAATACAAATAAAAATATTTATTTACAATTTATACTCACCTAACTAGATAAATTGCATAAAACTTTGTAAGAGTGAAGCAGGCTAACTGACACCTGCTTCAAAATCATATATGTTTCATATTGTCTGGGGCAATATTGAAGTATACTGTAGCAAATTCATACTGGGTTATGGGGGAGAGTCAATGAGAAAGTCCAAGAAAGGATCTGATCTACACTCGAAGAGATCTTGAGGATTTTATACTCATTATTTTTAATGGCTAATCCACAACCTCAACTTACAATATGGGTTTACTGGTAGAGATGAATCTGAGGTTCTATATCTTTTGCACTGCTGCTTTCGCCTTAGGAGTGCCTGTTTTACTCACTGTAGGGGTTCCTTTCTTAGTCGACAGCAACACTACTGCAACGATCCATGGAGCAACCTATGCCTGGGATACTCTTGAACCCCTAAATGATACTGTGATTAATATCAATTCCAACCCTCCTCAATCAATAGTAGCAAAAAATGGAGTATATTCCTTTGAATTGGGGCCTGGAGACTACATTATTACAGCTAACTATTATAGAAACAACACTTTAGTCTATTCAAAACAAACAACTTTGAAAATTGAAGATGAAGGAAACTACGTTTTTGATCTCCTTCTTTATAAAGTATCTGAAAATAGGACAGTTGAAGCAATTCGGGATAAAACAAATAACATTAACAATGTAAATCCTGCGGAAAAAATCAGGGTTGACTATTTTACCATAAATCATTTGGGAATAATTCTTGTGCTTTTTTTCCTGTTAGGTGAAAGCTATAAACTTTCCAGAAGGCACAAAAAGACGAGTAAAAAAAGATCTCAAGCAAGGAAATTTGATATAACGGGATTTATATTGAAGGTTTTGGGGAAAAGCCTCGGTTCTGGAATAAAATATGAGTTTCAAAGTACTGGAGAAGCAGTTTCCATAACAGAACCAATAATAGAACATGTAGATAATTATTCTAAAATTGAAACTGCTGCTCTACAGAATCCTCCTCTTTCAAGTGACCTGCATGAAATCCTTAACATAATTAGGGGTCACAGGGGTAAGATAACGCAAAAGGAACTACGCAGCAGACTTGGGTATTCAGAAGTAAAAGTTAGCCTTCTACTAACAGAGCTAGAAAAAAGAGGATTGATTAATAAGTTTAAGCATGGGCGTGAAAATATTGTGAGCTTAACAGATAAAGAGAGAAAAGGGATCTAAATTATATTGACAAAAATGTAACCTATATGCAAAACATTAACAGAAAATCAAAAATTAGGGGAGTTCACATTATTCTTTAAAGTTTGGTAAGTTGTGATTCTCCCCATTTTTGAGTGGTAAGAATCTCACTGCACTTGGTCTTACTGCTCTTTATGTTATTGTTTTTAATCACAGTTACTTATTTCAATCAGGTTATTTTCTCTTAAATCCAGATTATTGATTTTTTAATCCAGGGGATGTATGTTAGGTAATTATTTTCTTACTTTACAGCTCGCTCTTACCATCTGCCTCAGCGGTAGTATTTATGGTAGTTATTATAATACTTGTAATATCCATTACACCATTTATTAAATCCAAATAACCATTTCAAATACATTCTGTACCAGTAATCATAATCTTTGCCGTGTTTCTTAGATTTCCAGGCATTCTTTTCACGGTCCCATTTTACTCTTTCGCGGTCATATTTTTTTTATCTGCATCCCACTTATTCCTATTATTGTCAAATTTTTTCTTGTCGTAATTGTTAAATGTATTCTTTCCATGGTTGCCCTGTTTCCTTCCATCTGTGTACGGCGCTGCGCTTGTTGCTGCAGCTGTCACAGACAGTACAAAACAGACTGCCAGAAATATTCCCAGTATCTTTTTCATTTTCAACATACGCCTAACTCCAAACATTTGTTTTAAATCAAGTTTAATTTTTATTTCCCTTTGTTATTACTCGACCTTGTTTCGTAACTAAAATTACCTGTTTAATTTACCTGTTCTAATTGTCTTACCGCTTCTCTGCGGCTTGACAATTCTAAAATTCATCAGATTCAATATAAATATACTTATACTAAATAATAGCTTAAAAAGGTTAAATTAAAAAAATAAGTGTTTTAAAAGGATTAATTTATAAAATAAAGGTTTTTAAAATTTTAAAGTTATTTTTATTTATATTTAACATATTTACAGCTTATAAACCGCCTTACTCTCGGGTTTTTAAGTAGAGTTGTTAATATTTAATGGATATAAATCCCTCAACATTTCCCTAAAATTTAATTTGTATTTATTTTTTAAATTTGATCAGTATCTACCTTTTGATTTTTTATTCTAAATATTTTTACGTACATTTGTGAAGTATTTTTACCTCAAATATATGGTTTTTTTAGTAAAAAGGATCTAAATAGTAGTTATTTAAGTAAATAACTTTTTTTAAGCTTTTAATTTAAAACAGTAGAACCTATTTTCGGGCAGATATTCAAACAAAAATATATTTAAAAATAGACCTACTTGACAATAAATAGGTTAAATGAGGATTTCTTGTAAGTAAAAACGTCAATATGAGAAAGAAAGATTTTCTACTCTTATAAAACCATAAATAACACTTATGGACAAGAAAGGTAAAGGAACTAAAAGATACTGATTCCATTAATACAATTGGGCATCCGGTGTTGGGGAGTTGGGGGTATGGGGGGTTATTAAAAAAGTTAAGGTCTATTATGACCTTCCCAGATGCCCATTCCTTTAGTATACTTTTATCATATATAAATTTAAAGATTCAATAGTACATTGTCGAAACAGAATCCAATAATATGAAAAATAACCCGACTAATATAACAGAAAAGCCATGATAATTATTTTTAAAAGAAAATACTAGCTTTACTGCTTCAAAGCACATATTTCCAGCCATTCTTTTTCAGGCTATTCCTGTATTCTTCATAATCAGGCATGAGTTCTTGGACCAGTTTCCAGAACCGAGCAGAATGGTTTTTCTCTTTTACATGGCAGATCTCATGCACTACCACATATTCAAGCTGTTTGGGAGGAGCCATAATAAGCTGGAAATTTATCCTAAGTACATTTTCTGCAGAGCAACTTCCCCAACGCCTTTTCTGATATTTTACCTTAAATACAGGAGGATCTATTTTTAGCTTTTGTGAATAGATATTTAAACAGTTTAATATTTAGTTATACACTGGACTGAATATAAATATTTGGTTATTTTTTTGAGAAAGCGGGCGAGAAATCGTCGATTCAAACATTTTTTATGAGTAAAGAAGAATATGAAAAAATACCTAAAATCAGTCGTGACATAATGCATAAATATGTCACATCAATGCAAGTGAGTAGGAAGGTCAAATCGGACATAACAGTCAAGAATAACGTCGCTGTTGTACGATTTATGCTGAGAAATATAAAAAAGACCTAGACAATCTGACGATTGATGATGTAGAAGATATACAGGCTGCTATAAATATTTGGAAACGACCTGATGGCAAACCTGTGGCTGATGCCAGCAAAAAGGTATATACAGCAGGCATAAAGAAATTTCTCAAATGGTACGCAAAAAGATATGAACAGCCGAAATATAAACATTTTTCAGATCAAATTGAACTTGGAGGACAAACGAAGAGGGTTCAGGCAAACGACCTTTTGACAACAGCTGAAATTGAAAAAATGATTGCCTAAGCTGATAAGCCGAGGGATAAAGCGATAATTGCTGTCTTGGCTGAGAGTGGCTGTCGTGCAGGTGAAATTGCATCGTGCAGGGTTCAGGATTTTGAATTGACACAAAATGGTGGAAATCTTACATTCCCCAAAGGCAAGACAGGTCCTCGTACAGTGCCTCTAGTATTCGCAGCTCCATATATTGATTATTATTTAAGACAGCATCCAAGCAATGACAATCCTGATGCTCCGCTCTGGCTTGCAGGTGGGCAGAATGTGCGGAGGAGTATAGGCTATGGCAGATTTATAGCATCGTAAAGGAAGTTGCCAGAGACACTGGGATAAAGAAGCGAATCTATCCACACTTGTTCCGTCACACAACAGCGACTCAGCTAAGTAAGGTCTGGGGCGAATCAATGATGCGAACTTATCTTGGCTGGGAATCCGGTAGTGCAATGCCTTCATTATACATTAGTCTAAGCGGGGAGGATGTTGAGAATGCTGTTCTTTGTGACCGTTATGGGCTTGTTGAGAAGAAGCAAAATGATAAAGGTTTAAAAGTTGGGAAGTGCCCAAAATGCTGGAAGATGATACCGGCTAATGCGACGTTCTGCCACAATTGTGGGGCACCCCTCACAAAAGAAGTTCAGCAGTCAAATGATATTGCAATGAAAGAGTTTATGGCTGCAATTATTAGCGACCCGAAACTCGCAGAAAAATTTACAGCTTTGATACAAAAGTAATTTTTTTTGTTTCTCCACCTCAGTATCATCATTAATTGATTCCTAGAGCCTCGTAGTCAAGCGTAGGGATATATCCTTGAATAATTAATCCAGTCTAGTTTTTCTTATTTACGTTTTGTCTAAATCAACAACAAAAGACCTATTAGGAATGAAACAGTAATTAATTATTATAAGTTGTGAAATTGCTTCGGCGGGCTTGCCTGATGACAGTACGTCACTACTTTTCTAAATTCATTTCGAGGCAATAATTTGGATTCAACACAACAACGAGCTACTGAACTAGTTATGAAACATCGTGCTAGTATTGATTACTTCTTAAAATTTGGCAATTCCATTGAGAAAGCAATGGTGCAGATCATATTGGAAGTGGCGGGTGAGCAATAATGGCCAGAGCAATAAAATTCGATAAAAAAATTAATACCTCCCTGGCCTTTGATCCAAAGGTCATAGCTATCATCGATAGAGAAAGATGTGGTGATAGTCGAAGTGGATGGCTGAATGATTTGATTTTAGAAATGTTTGGAGGCGGATACTAATGAAAGACCTAAGAATTGATGGCAAGCCTCTCGGGAGAAAGTAAATCTCAAAAAGCAGGAAGTACGAGAGCGGGGCCAGATCTGCCTCCCAAGCCAAAATGGTGAATAAAATGGTTGCAAAGCCCATATATTACATGGGTTTGAAAATATTTAAAGATTGAGTTTACCATTCTCGATTTTGGTTTGTTTCGTGCTTCCACTCAACAAGGAGTGGGTAATATGACAACAGATAATATTGAAAATATTGAAATAATAACGACTCTGGATATTCTTAAGGAGTCGCCCGTTCTGGAAAGGCCTCAAATTGAAAAACTTGAACAAAAAGAAAAAGAGCTCGGAAATATATTCGAAGAAGTTCAGTCACCCGTTTCAGTTAAGGGAGAACCTCAGTTTGTGCCCGATAATATCCCAGAGAAGTCACAGAACTATTTGACTGCGAAGAGCCATGTACGAAATGATCAGACAAGATATGTAGATACACATGGCAAGTATGTATCAAAAGAAGAATTTGATCCAGTTAAGGCTGAGTCACCCGTCGATGAATTTGACGCTATAAAAAAGGCAACACTGAACAATGTAGATTGGAAAGACGATAGAACCTATCTTTTTGAATGTCCGGTCCCGAGTGATCATAATGTAACACCGGCTGGTATTACAAAGACTAAACCTGCAACGCTTAAAAGACCTGCATATGATGTACCAATCTGTGATATATTTCCAGCAATTGTTGGTCACTACACAGTAAAACAATTCATAGATGATAATACATCAGACAACTCATTTATGAAAGCATCATCACAAACATATGTTGTAGTCAAATGGGTTGATGGTGATGAAATACATACAGCTTGTGTACCACTAAGTGCAGTCATGGTCAAGACATAATTAAAAAAGGTGCTTATTGGACAATTCAATATGCGACTGCCAGAAACAAGAATAGATGACGTGATAATGTATTTTAATGCATTTATAACCACAAATCTGGCATGTGACCCGCAAAACACTAAATTCACAAGGGGACAAGCATCTTCAGTGATTGGTTTTCTTGATGAATCTTGTACAATATACACCAATGGAAGATCGCTATTTTGTGGTGTTAATGGCGAGCTTGTAATAAAAGATGCTGTGTTCATTGATAGTAAAAATGTCAATGCTGCATGAATGATAGAGCCACGTGGGGATTGTAATGTTTGGGCAGATGCTGTCAAAGAGTGGCTTGAATATGATCGAATTCGATTTGCAGGCTACTATATGATGGGATCGATGTTGTTATCCATCTTTAAATTACCACCAAGTGTCCTCGGTTATATTTGCTCAACAACATTTGGAAAAACATTTACTCAAATGATATCTGCGAGCATGCACGGAAATCCAAGTGATACAGGTGACGGTATAATACTTGGTGGTGATATTACACTAGCTGCAATCAATGTAATATTTGGTGTTTTCAAGGATTATCCCGGATACATTGATGAGTCTACAATCACAGATGACAAGGTTCGCGATTATCTTGGCTATAAGATTGGAAATGGTTCAGGTGGTCTTCGAAGTACTGCAACGCATACACTCGCAGATAGAACAATAATTAGATCAAACATATTAATGACAGGTGAAGATGAATTCATCAAGAAATATGCTCCAGATGGTGTGCAGCAAAGAATAACTATAGAGAAAATCCCACCACTAGAGAAGATTGAAGATAATGATAAACTTTGTAGGCTTGAGAATACTCGTCACATAATATGTTCAAATTATGGTCATGTATTACAACCATTTGTAGCAGCAATATATAGGCATAAGGATGAACTACAAAGCGTATATAATCAATCGTTGAATAGGCTGAGAAATACAGAAGGCCTATCAACAGATGCTAAGAGAAAAGCTACCGGATTTGCAGTTGCGAATGTTGCCGGCTTCCTACTTGAGCCAATTTTTAAATCGGCATTGGTACTAAAAAATAGATATATATGCTTATAACATATATTTCTTCATGAACTGCCCCAGATGCAATAGTTCTAATTACAAAAAGAATGGTATAGTTGGTGGGCGTCAACGGTACAAATGCTCTGATTGTGGATATAACTATACAGTAGAGCTAAAATCAACTGCTTTTTCCGCTTTTGTAAAAAGACAGGCTTTACAACTTTACCTTGAAGGATTGGGCTTTCGCTCAATAGGATGATTTAGCATGAAAGTACATGAGGAGATTATCCTCACGTGCTCTCTTGATCCTTTTTCCCCATAATCGCAAATATTCCACTAATTATTTTAATCCGTTCATCAACCTAAAAAATCTCAGTTTCAATAATATTTCTCTTTTGGATTTCTCCCTTTTGATATCCGGTTTCATCTTCGTCCATCTCATCGTTTGTAATAAGATGCCATAGTATCGTTGCAATTTTCCTTGCTAAGGCAATAATTGCTTTTGCATTTCCAATCGACTTCTTTTTTCTGTTAAAAAACTCTTTTAACCTGCTATTCTTCTTTCTTGCTGCTGCTTGAGCAATCTGTGTCAGAATCCACCTTGCTACTTTTGATCCCCTCTTTGTGATTCTGCCGTTATAGTATTTATCTGTAGATTGATACACATTAGGAACTAGACCAAGCCAAGAAGCAAGCTTATTTCCAGAAGAAAAATCCTTAAAGTTGCCTATTTCAGCAAGTAAAATTGCCGCACCAAGTTCCCCTATACCTGGAACTGACATTAAAATCTCCATTTCTCGCTTATGATTTCGAGAAGCATAATTGAAAATTTCTGTTTCTAAAGCTTCGAGTTCATCATCAAGACTTTTTATGAGTTCCAGACAGATCTGAAGTCTGAATGCAGCACTTTGAGAAATTTCTCGATCAAGAATTTCTCTTATCTGAGCAGCTTTTTTCCGAACATTTGGAGAGAGGCTTGCAATAATCTGATCAACACTCTTACCTGAAGAGATTCCTAATAAAATCATTCTGCCATTCTTGCCAAAAACGTCTGTCAGAACATTATTCAGGTGTAGCATTTCAGATGCAAGAATTGAGTGAGCTTTATTTTTTAAATCTGTTCTTTTTTGTACAAGTGTTAACCGAAGTCGAACATATGATCTAAAATCTATATGATCCTTTGGAAAAACTCTTGATGGCTGAATCATATTATTAAGTGCAAGTTGTGCAATGACTTCTGAGTCAATCTTATATGTTTTTGTA
The DNA here is from genome assembly GCA_963727895.1 of uncultured Methanosarcinaceae archaeon. GTDB lineage: Archaea > Halobacteriota > Methanosarcinia > Methanosarcinales > Methanosarcinaceae > Methanosarcina. Next base: position 394,026 of record CAVSHT010000004.1, read on the forward strand.
TGGGTAAATACCTTCATATCTCGCGCATTTCCAACTATCACAGTTAGATGCTTTACCAATGAATCATGAATCGGAACCCAAAAGTCGCTGGTTGATTCACATGCAACAACATCACATTTTTCTGATATTACCCAATTTTTAAGGGCTAAAATTCCTTCATCATCTCTGTTGAAACGTTGCTGTTGTTTTTCACCAGATCTACTGAAAATTGTAGCAATGAAAAAGAGTTTGTGAATGTCTAAACCACAAGCTTTGTTTATGACTTCAATCAAATTAGATCACCAAATTTATTTGGGCAGTGGAATTGCCTAAAAGGCCAATTTAGCATCCGTGATCAAAGTCACACTTGAGCCTTCGATGGCAATTCACTGATTAGTTTTAGGACGGTTTTGAAAAACCAAAATCGAGACAACCTTACTGCCCAAGGTAATGAGGACTTAATAGTCAAAAAAAAGAACGAAGAGTACTTTCATTAGTTGTGCTTGTTATTCGAAGAAAAGCATGTGCGTTTTAGGTTAATCGCTTGTTTTTCTAAAGTTCTGCGATCGGCTTAGACAGTAGACATATCAACTATAATATATACTTAATTACATTTAATACATTTTTATATATATGTTTTTGTTATTTTTTAATTATTGGGCTGGTTTTTACAAACATGCACTTAATCTGGATTTTTCGATAGTTTAATTTGATTAGGATGTAAGATGCCGACTTTAAACGTTCGATGTGACGCCCTCAAATGTTCCCTGCTGAATCTCAGGCTGGTCACAGAAAATTCAGTATGTATAATCTGATATATGGAATAATATAGCGAACAATGATATAGGAATAAATAATGTACCTGATCGCAAATAAGACAAGTAGCGCTAGTAATGCAAAGGCTAGAAAGTCATTTTGTTCATATTCAGGGTTATTATGGCACTTTGGATCAACCACTCATCCCACCTTTTGATTTTTGTTATTAATAGTCATATGAACTCTAGTGAATAAAAATATATCTAAAGTAGCGGTTTCTTGCATTTTTAGTTTTCTTGAATATTTTAGGAAGATCTCAATAATTCCATAGTTTTGTAAAAGGTGGTATAAATGGAACTTAAAATCGATCAAGAATTTTGAGATTCTTACATTAAATTCTACAAATAATATATCGATAAAATGGATATTATAAACATATTATTATAATATATATTACTAGTCTAAAAACGCTAAAATGTAAATTTGCATGGTATGTTTATAAATTTTGTACCTAAAGTGCATGTTCAACGATTGAAAATAAAATTTTCTACAAAATATAAATAAGGGGGAGAGAATATGGGATGTGACCCGATAACATTTCACAATGTTAATTCAAACGTATTTAATGGTAGAAACAAAAGCTTGAAGATTATGGAATTCATGTACCCTCAGGAAATGAAGGGGAAATGGAAGGACATGGCGTTAAAGGTCATTTCAAATGGGATGGAGCAGATAATCTCACTCTCACAATCACAGATAAACCCTTTGTAATCCCATGTGATATGATCATAGATAAGCTTCAAGAATTTGTACATAGTTACGGCGGAGTTAGATCTTTAACGGCAAAATAATTAGACATGAAAACAAATTAACGTTAAAATTGTATATATGTACTTAATTATATGCATTATAGGCGTGTCACCGCAAATTCATTTGAAGACTTGATTTCCCCATTCGTCTATTAATTTCTTTTTTAAGTTCACCATTTTCATCAACGTATTTTTTCATTTTTTCTTCAATTATTGAAATTTGTATTTTTGCAATTTTTATTTTCTTGTTATTTGACTGAATTACTCTTAGTTTATCTTTTATGTTATTCTGTGTTGCTGCATCCATTAATAATGCCTCCTATAATCTCTGAATTATCTAATATAGGTCTAAACACATAAATAAATTTGTTATAGTTAACGCTAATCATATCTCTGACCTGCTTGTTACTTTAGGATAAGAGAACACCAAGATCGCATACAGAGCCGTAAATCATAGTCACAGTTAAGCAGTTAAGGAAAATTAGAAATAAAATCAGCGCAAATATTGAAGGTTGTATAAAGGCTTTTGTGCATGATTCAAGTTATCTACTTATTATCCCTAGATTTCAAAAAAACAGCACCAAAAATATACCCTCAAATAGTAAAAACATAAAAAAAGTCAAGGAAGTATATCCAAAGCCAATATCAGAGTCAGTACCGAGAATACCCTCTAAAATAATAAACAAGCCAGAGATAACCACTAGGGATATTTAGGAGGTTTGCAAACACGCTAAAGGTGAAATACGGGCTTTTGAACCTACTTTTGTGGCTAAAAATTATAAGTTCTAATTATGACCTATTACTTGGAGCTCCTGCTGGTGAAGTTGCTCCTCTGGGAAGCATTGTACCGTTGCTGACATATTATCTGGGTGCATTGTTGAATTCGGTGGCATGTTCCCCATTTTTCCTTCTGGAGGCATTGTTGCATTATCTTGCATATTTCCTGATTTGGCATTGTTACTTAACTATATCTAGTTCTTTCTTTCTTTATTTCATCAATAGAATAACCTAGTACTTTAGCATTTCAAGACTCTTCGTATAACACTTTGTCTTTCTTCTCAATCTTGCCAAAAAGTGCTTCAATATGCTGTTATATCCTTCAACAGTATACGTTTCTGCTTTTGATTGAGTATGGATCTTTTCTGGAAGAACCTCTGCATATGCCCTCCAGTGATCGGTCATCACTTCTCCAATCTCTTTTTTCTTCAATTTTTCCCAGAGTAGTTTTCCAGTTTATGTTCCTCTGCTACCAAAAGAGCAGTTGATGAACTTTTTCCCAACTCTATCAACAGCAATCCAGATCCAGCAATATTTTTTTTGTTACCGATGTAAGTGTGCATCTCATCCATTTCAACAATAGATATCTCATTTTCACTTTTTAGGTTCTCTCACTCTTGACCAAATTTCTTTATCAATTTTTGGACAGAAACATGACTTACCCCTAAAACTCGTCCTATTGAGCGAAAGCCCAATCCTTCAAGATAGAGTTGTAAAGCCTTGTCTTTTTACAGAAGCGGAAAAAGCAGTTGATTTTAGCTCTACTGTATAGTTATAGCCACAATCAGAGCATTTGTACCGTTGACGTCCGCCAACTATACCATTCTTTTTGTAATTAGAACTATTGCATTTGGGGCAGTTCATGCAGAAATATAGGTTCTCATAATAAATAACTATAGTTAATTAGCAAAGCCTTATTTTGGAACAAAATCGATGGAGCTGCTTATGAAACTAATTAAGTACAGTATCAAAATGTGCCTAAGTTATTTCGCTGTGGGTCCTTAACTTTAAATACATCAGACTTGCGACACTGCCAAGAAAAAAGAAAAGGAACAATTATCTGCGCTTTACTGTTTTCTGTGCCGATTTTTGTGCTGATTTTTGAGCGGCTTTTTGTGCTGCACGCTCAGCTTTAACCTTTGGTATCTTCTTTGTACTTTGTTCTTTTTGTGATCTAACTTTATCAAATATAGATTTTTTTCCCGGTGAAGGAGCTCTCATTTTCTCTCTATTTGCATCATCTCTAGCCTTTTTAGATTTCTTTTTGGTTTCAGTTTCTTCTTTGCCTAAAATCTTTATCAATATGCCCATTTTCGGAATCTCCTTTGCTTCCTTATAATACCTATTTCCACTATTTATTAATCTCGTTTTCTTTTTGTATTCTGGTTTTCTCTCTGCTTATTGTACCCGATCAGAATCTCTCATTCATCCAGCTCATCATCAAACCTTTCATCCTTAAAATTCACCCGCCATCACGTAAAACCCAGAAGAATTCTCAGATGGTTGGAATATTTGCCCATACCTTCAAAAAAGAAGAAAATTCAACACTGTAGCGAAAAACGGCTTCAATGCCCGAAAAAACCTGCACAACGGTTTGAAATAAAAAGGGATTAACATAAAAATGTATTAAATGTAAAAAGGTATATATTAAATAAAGTCGGTAATGTATAGTGAAGCGTTGTCAAAATAAACAACAGCTTTAAAAAACGGCTACCCTTCCCAAAGATTGTATAAAAATCCATAGCATCAAAAAACGAGATATAAATAGGGTACTAAATTGATTAAAAAACGAATGTGTTAACCAAAGTGAGAGGGGAGAGCTCCCCTCTCACTTCTGAAAGTAAATTTTATTATGTAATACATAAGTTATAAAGTTTTTCATTTTTCCCACATGTAAATAAGAATTATATGAAGTTGGAATCCAATTCGAAAACCAACCTCCTTGTATAGAATTTTTTATTTTTCACCGTTGGTGATAATGTAGGATCAGTTTTTTAGGTTGTCTTCCTAATATATTAATCTGCTTATATGTTTCGACAATTATTTTTTTGATATAAATATTGACAGCTATTTTTTGGTTCCGTTGCAAAAATAATATGGCAGAAGTGAACTCTATTATGCAACGAATAATCTCTAAAAATCTAATTTTGCAGGAGACTTCAAAATACAAACATTTATAAAAAAAGTTCGTATTTTAACGGGATATTTTCAAGTTTTACTGTATATTCCTCAGGAATAAGCGTTAAGCATCAACCTCTTTTTATTATGTTCTTATATCAATTTCGAATATAATAAAAAGATCAGCGTCAACTCAATTATTGGAGCTATGAATATCGTTAAAAAAAGACAAATAAAGCTGTGCGGGCTCGAGGATATGATAGAAGCGAATAGGGATATGGTTGGAGTAATTATGCCATAGGCTAATATCCTTAAGCTGAAGAATTGAAGAAGTGACAATATTGCCATGCAGAGGATAAAATATCCCAGCAAAATATAATTCAGTTCTATCGACATCAAGAATGGTAAAAATAGATAGTTATTAAGTAAAAGCATTAAGGGATTTTAGGGGTTAAACCCCGGAAGATCACACTTCCTTTTCCCTTTAATGTGCTTGATTGCAAAAGTATTCCTACCGAATCAAGTACTGAAGGTACTTTCAGCAGGTTGAGCAGCTTGAACAGCTTGAGCAACTGTTTTTAATTGTAACGGTTGCACAATCAGATCCATTTTTACCTTTTACACAGTACTTGAAACTGTCAGTGCAAGATTTGCAGCTTGCTGGTTTTGTGTAACAGAAGTTACCATTGCTCTTCATGCAGACTTTTCCACCCTTTGCGGTAGTGAAGCATCCTACAGTTGTAACTTTGAGGTTGCATCCTTTATCGTTCTTCAATACATTAAAGCAACAAGAACCAGATTTACAGTTACATGTGAAAACATCGTTCTTTGCGTCTGTTTTTGTTGTACAATTACTTTTTGTTGTACAATTACTTGCTGCTCCTGTCATTGACAGAACTAAAAAGACCAATGTAAAAATACATACTGTTTTAAACATATTTTTTCGCATTACGTTTCCTCCGTATTTAATCTTGGGTTGAATTTGATCTGAAAATACCAACAATCGAAACCTAATAGAATTTTAGGGAATTTCTATGGGTTTTAGAGAACTAATGTTTTTTATTCAATAAACATTACTTTTTTTTATCTTATTAGGTTACATTTGATCTAATGGTACTTACAATCGAAATCAACTAGTTAATTTTTGCATATAAACATACTTATTTTTAGGATCTTAAATAAAAATCAAAAAGCGAGTTTAAAGCTTTATAACACTTGATCTTCAAAATAGGTAGATTCTAATAATAATAATAATTTTTTAACCCTCATCACATATCCGTTTAAAATTGAGTTTAAGACATTTGAGACGAGAGATCCCTTCTATGTCTTCCGACAGTCCTTTATATCCACTCCTACCACACATGTGAAGTTTTTTCCTGTAGAACTAAGCTATTAAAGTCTTTTATTCCACTAAAAGGAGAGAGGTGTATTATATCTAGAAAAGAAGGCCGTAATCTTCACAAAAAATAATGTACTTTAGGAATTTGGATTTATCAAATAACCAGGGTATTTCATATGCTTTGCCCCGACTATTTCTACAGAGCAACGTTTGTAATTCATAGAACTCTTGATTAAGATAAAAACCGTTATCATAAGCGTCAATGACTTAAGCATAATTTATAGATGCAGGAATATTATTTGCCCAAGACTAAACCTTATTGCTAGAGCTATCAAAAAAAGAGTAATGAGAATACGCTAAATATCCTTAAACTGGGCCATGAAACTTAGGCAGGGACAGAAACAAGTAATAAACTTAAAACATCTTATACAACCTCTCATAGAATACAGTTTTGAAACTTTTACTGATTTTATAAGAAGCTTAGTTTTTGAACGAATACAATAAGTAAATAAGTTCTAAAATCTATTACTCTATTAACAGAGGTGAACATATGGCTTGTAAACCAAAGGGCGACGCCAAGAAACCAAAACCAAAGAAGTAATTATAAAATGGAGTCTTCATGACATCCTTCCCATTTTAAAGTGTTCCTATTTTATTTTCTTTTTTTGGGAGAAATTTAATTATGTTCTAATTGTGACGTTCTTAGAGTAAAATTCAGCTGCATTATTTCCACGTACCTAATACGCCTATTGATATCAAGACTATTATTCATTGACCCAAGCCTTTGCTTTGTCAAATTCACTATTACTGAAAACTTTCACTTGGACAGGAATAATGAATTTAAATAGATTAACAGAATCATTTATCCAGTGAACATCGGAAACAACTGCAACTTTTTCAAATGAAAGTGTATGCCGCGAGACTTTCGCATCTTCTAAGTAAGCATCGAGTGCATAATGTGGAAAGCCCGTTTTCAATTGATAGAGCATGCGAATCTTCTTGTGTCTTTGCAGTTTGTCTTTCATTGCAGGAATTAGTACAGTGTCGGAGTCTTCTCCTGTTATTGTTCCGCTACCAATAATACCCAGAACATTATTTGGCAAGCCTTGAATTAGTTCCATCATAATATTTTTCCCCAAAACGAATTTTAAATTGTTTGAATAATATGCACAAACAAATGAAAGTACTTTTCTGAACCTTATATGTGTAATGAGACTAAAAGGATATTCACAGGCTGAATCTTTACTTCCAGTCCTGCTAACCAACAAACACTCCGATGTGTGGGTAACAACACATCGGGCAGACTGGCTACTGTACGATATGTAGAGCCGCTGTAGCTGGTTTTGGGGATATGATTGGAGTAATTGTGCCGGTTTGGTAAATATCCTTGAGCCAGAGGATTACAGAAGTAGCAATATTGCCACGCAGAGGATAAAATATCCCTGATTCTGAGTAAGGAAGGACATAATCAAAATTTGCCACTTTATCGCAGACTTAACTAAATTATAAAAAAATAAATGTAAGATAATAATTCTGTTTTATAGTACTTATGGAAGAAATGGAAGAAATACAGTTAAGGGTTGAAATAGCATTTCCTGTTGACCTTGGAAAAGGAATTATCCGACTTGATCCCACAACCTTGAGAAAACTTCAGCTCTCGATAGGCGACACCGTGGAAATAAAGGGTAAGAAAAAGACCACGGCAAAAGTTTGGAGAGCTGATAGATATGAGTGGAATAAGTATTTTGTGAGAATTGATAACTTCATCCAGCAAAACGCAGGTGTTTCCATAGGAGAGAAAGTAACCATCAAAAAGGTTGAGGCCCCTGAAGCGAAAAAACTCTTTCTGGCACTTCCGGAAAGTATAATGCAGGGAGGCCCGGAACTTCAGTTTGGTGAACATGCAAATGAAATTATAAAGCAACATATTCTCAAAAGACCAGTTTTCATGGGAGACATCATTCCTATAATAAATTCAATGTCTCAGTCAATGACAGAATCTCTGACTACAAGTCAGGTAATTCCTCTAGTTGCCGTCGAGACTGATCCCTCAAATACTATAGTCAAAGTTTCCGAAGAAACTATAATAGAGCTTTCACATAAAACAGTTAAACCAGTCAAATCTCCTGAAGAAACTGCAATAGAACTTACAAATGAGATAGTTCAATTTCCTGAAAAAAAGAAAAAATCAGTATTTAAATCTACAATTAACTATGCAAATCAAATATTAAAATCATTTAATTTAGCTATCATAAGTGACGAAGTCACAGGAGAACTAAATTTATGTGAAACCGAGGATACGTTTATTTCAGCTACTAAAAATGTGCAAAAGAAAATTACATTTTCACCTTCTGTTTTTGAAATTCCTAAAAAACCTAATGTGCCCAACTGCGTATCTGTAATGATGCCTTTTTCAATCGAATTTGATGATGTATATGAATGTATAAAAGATGTCTGTTATGAAGTTGGAATGTCTTGCCATAGAGCAGATGATTTTTGGCATCATAGTGCGATAATTTAGGATATATTTGAACTGATTTTCCGATCATCTATTGTTGTTGTAGATTTTACTGGTAAGAATTCAAACGTTTTCTATGAAGCAGGAATCGCACATGCTCTAGGAAAGACTGTGCTCCCAATTACCCAAAATGATGAGGATATACCTTTTGATTTGAGACATCATAGATATATTTTGTACCACAATGATAGAGAAGGATTGAAGAAATTAAAAAGAGATCTTGTTTCAAAATTAAATTTCGAGAACAATAGAGAGTAACTCTACTTTAAGATCATAGGTTGGTTTAATAGTTAGATTTGAACGGTTCTAAAAATTATTTTGTGTGTGGCGACTAAGAGCTTATCCGAAAAGTCAGTAATGCATGTTGAAGTCACAATAGGTCTATAATATCAAAGTATCCGTTCCGATTTTGTATATTGCATATTGTAAAAGTTATAGCATTTGACTACTTTTCGGATAGGCTCTAAGCATTTAATTCTATGCGGTGAAAACATGTTTGAAAGCATAAATATCAAAGGTTTTCGTGGTTTTGCAGATAAACAAGAGCTAAAACTCGCAAAACCTCATGAAAATAACAGAGGATCGGGTCTTACGGTAATTGTTGGTCCCAATAATGGTGGGAAATCAACAATTATTGAATCTTTTAAGTTAATGTCCTCAGGGATAGATATCGACTTTACAGAAGACCAAAGGAATAAATCAAAAGACGATGGTGTTGAAATAGTACTATCATCCGATGATGAAAGTCAAACGCACACTCTGAAAACGATTTATGCTGGTGGCTATAACTATACAGTAGAGCTAAAATCAACTGCTTTTTCCGCTTCTGTAAAAAGACAGGCTTTACAACTTTATCTTGAAGGATTGGGCTTTCGCTCAATAGGACGAGTTTTAGGGGTAAGTCATGTTTCTGTCCAAAAATTGATAAAGAAATTTGGTCAAGAGTGAGAGAACCTAAAAAGTGAAAATGAGATATCTATTGTTGAAATGGATGAGATGCACACTTACATCGGTAACAAAAAAAATATTGCTGGATCTGGATTGCTGTTGATAGAGTTGGGAAAAAGTTCATCAACTGCTCTTTTGGTAGCAGAGGAACATAAACTGGAAAACTACTCTGGGAAAAATTGAAGAAAAAAGAGATTGGAGAAGTGATGACCGATCACTGGAGGGCATATGCAGAGGTTCTTCCAGAAAAGATCCATACTCAATCAAAAGCAGAAACGTATACTGTTGAAGGATATAACAGCATATTGAAGCACTTTTTGGCAAGATTGAGAAGAAAGACAAAGTGTTATACGAAGAGTCTTGAAATGCTAAAGTACTAGGTTATTCTATTGATGAAATAAAGAAAGAAAGAGTTAACTATGTTTAGTTAACAATACCCTTTTTTTTCTGTATTAGATATTAAGTTTGCTTCCAATATCTCCGGGAACTCCGATAATATTTAAGCTTCACAACAAAATATGTAAGTTTTTCAACAAAATAAAAGTCAAATATAAATAAAATTATTAAGTCCGCACTTTCCAACAGTTTAACATCGAAGCATATACTTTATAAAAATAAATGTAAAGGATTGAAAATAGTAATTGAAATCTAGTAAAAAATAATAAAATTAGTAAAGCTGTACAGGCTCAATTTCATATTTTGAGTTGTTTTTGAATTCCCAGTTGCCAGCAAAGTAGAAATGCTCAGTTCCGCCTACAGCTGTGCGATAATTTGAAGTAGTCACCTTATGGTTAATAAATGAATCTTTCTCGAATATCAATAGTCTATAAAGTTATTCTAGTGTCCAGTATAAATAACATAATATATAATAACAAGGAATGCATTTACTGGTTGCATGAAACCACAAATTGGACAATGTTCAGAAAACGATTATCTTGGGATCAAAAAACACTTAATTGATATAAAAAATTCTCTTGAATCAAGGTGTGTTTCTAGAAAACAATGCTTTACGTATACTATTCTCCTTTTTATCCTTGCGGGCATTTTTGAAATTGGCGGAGGATACTTTATATGGATATGGTTGCGAGAAGCGGGAGGTTTGCAATTTGCATTTTTAGGAGCAATCGTCTTATTTTTATATGGGATCGTACCGACTTTTCAACCAGCAGATTTCCATAGAATATATGCAACTTATGGGGGGATTTTTGTTGTTATGTCTATTTTATGGGGTTGGGTGTTCGACAAAACTGCTCCAGATAAATATGATCTAATAGGTGCCTTGATAATTCTTGTTGGGGTATCGATTATATACTACTGGCCCAGGAAGGATGAAGTAAATGAATGATTTAGTTTTTTCTCTTAGGTGCCTTGATAATTCTTGTTGGGGTATCGATTATATACTACTGGCCCAGGAAGGATGAAGTAAATGAATGATTTAGTTTTTTCTCTTAGGTGCCTTGATAATTCTTGTTGGGGTATCGATTATATACTACTGGCCCAGGAAGGATGAAGTAAATGAATGATTTAGTTTTTTCTCTTGGTCTTTTCTTCTTAGCTGCTTTATTTGAAATTGGAGGTGGTTATTTAGTCTGGCTATGGTTAAGGGAAGATAAAAAAATTGCTTTTGGTGTACTTGGAGGATTAACATTAGCAATTTATGGAATCATCCCCACATTCCAGCACGCTAATTTTGGTAGGGTTTATGCTGCATATGGAGGAATTTTTATAATTTCATCTCTTATTTGGGGTGCACTTATCGATAAAAAACATCCTGATAAATTTGAAATAATTGGAGCTTTCATTGCACTTGTAGGAGTTTTTATTATGTATTATACTCCACGATAATGGATTATAATGCTTATTTTTGAATACACTAACCGAAAACGTGTATAGTTCTTCTTTTTTATTTTAATTTTAAATATATCTTTTAATTTATTAGCTCAATTTGTATCATATGATTATTGCAATAACATTAGTCAATTTTTTAGAACAAATCATAAAGGTCTTCAGGCCAGTCATCTATCCCCTCTCACCCACGTGGAGCCTCTCTGGAGCCAGTTAGCTCCTCTATAGCGGGCTTGCTGGCTCCAGTAGCCATAATTGTTCAAGCCAAGGGGATATTTGGCTTAGCCAAGGTACGAAGGCTCGCTTCCAAAATATCCTTGAAACGGCTGGCCGGCGGAGCTTAGCCAGGGCTGGGTCGGAGTTATTCTAAATATGTAGGAAGCAATATTTCATTCAGGCAAAACTTAATCAAAAATTTGCTCATATGACCTAAGGAAAAATAGATTTGAGTATTTAAACACCTAAGGACACCTAAGGAAAAATCTTTATAAAAATAATTTATTATAAGTATGTATAGACATTATATATTATATTTCCTTAGTTTCCTTAGTTTCCTTAGCTAAAAAATAGGGCATTGGTACATAAAAATAGATATATATGCTTATAACATATATTTCTTCAAACTGCCCCAGATGCAATAGTTCTAATTACAAAAATAATGGTATAGTTGGCGGGCGTCAACGGTACAAATGCTCTGATTGTGGCTATAACTATACAGTAGAGCTAAAATCAACTGCTTTTTCCGCTTCTGTAAAAAGACAGGCTTTACAATTCTATCTTGAAGGATTGGGCTTTCGTTCAATAGGAAGAGTTTTAGGGGTAAGTCATGTTTCTGTCCAAAGATGGATAAATAAATTTGGTCCGGAGTTAGAGGCTCTAAAAAGTGAAAATGAGATATCTATTGTTGAAATGGATGAGATGCATACTTACATCGGTAACAAAAAAAATATTGCTGGATCTGGATTGCTGTTGATAGAGTTGGGAAAAAGTTCATCAACTGCTCTTTTGGTAGCAGAGGAACATAAACTGGAAAACTACTCTGGGAAAAATTGAAGAAAAAAGAGATTGGAGAAGTGATGACCGATCACTGGAGAGCATATGCAGAGTTTCTTCCAGAAAAGATCCATACTCAATCAAAAGCAGAAACGTATACTGTTGAAGGATATAACAGCATATTGAAGCACTTTTTGGCAAGATTGAGAAGAAAGACAAAGTGTTATACGAAGAGTCTTGAAATGCTAAAGTACTAGGTTATTCTATTGATGAAATAAAGAAAGAAAGAACTAGATATAGTTAAGTAACAATGCCTCATTATCAAAAGCAAACTGAGCATAAGTATTTTCGGTGACTAAAGCCAATAAAAGGCAAAGCATATCGATATAAACGGTTCCGTTGCAAAAAATATCTGCTAAGGATATAATTAAAATAAAAATGAAATCAAAGATAGTGATATGCTATCTAATTCCTTTAAATGGAAGCACTTTGTAGGTGAAATTATTTTATTGAATGTTAGATGGTACTTAAAATACCCACTTAGTTATAGAAATTTAAAGGAAATGATGGCAGAAAGAGGGATAATAGTCAACCATACAACCATTATGAGATGGGTACATCAATATTCACCTGAAATCGAAAAGAAGGTCAGAAGGCATTTAAGACCAACAAACGACTCTTGGAGAGTTGATGAAACTTATATCAGAGTTAAAGGTGAATGGAAATATTTTTACCGAGCAGTTGACTCAAATGGAGATACAATTGATTTCATGTTAAGTGCAAAACGAAATAAAAAAGCAGCAAAACGTTTCTTTAAGAAAGCTTTGAACTCTAATCATAATCAAATTCCAAGAGTAATCACAGTTGACAAAAATCCAGCTTATCCACCTGCTATAGATAAACTGAAAAATGATAAAATACTACCTATAAACGTAGGCATTCGACAAATCAAATATTTGAATAACATTATAGAACAGGATCATAGATCCATTAAACGAATAGTTAATCCAATGTTAGGATTTCAGTCTTTTCATACAGCCATTAAAACTTTAAAAGGAATTGAAGCTATGAATATGATTAAAAAAGAACAAGTCAAGAATCTAAATTACTCTGGTCTTAATGAAGCTAAATATATTAATCAATTATTTGGAATAGTTCTATAATATTGACATATCTTTTTGAATATTTTAACTTTTATTCATTATTCATAGATTTACAGGCTTATTCTAAGATTTTTTGCAACGGAACCATTTTTTATACTGTAAAAATATGCATGAAAATTTTGTACTCTCATTTTTGGGGCAAAAATGGAGAAAAATTCTCCCGATGCTGATTTGTTGGGCAATAAATGGGAATAATTGGGCATATTTGGGAATATTTGGGAGTTAATTCTGTTTTTGAAAATAGAGACTTAAAAGAGCTTTAATTCAGTATAAAAAAGATACTAATTCATACATAGAGAAATGAAAAATGATAAAAATTTAATAAAGTAAGGATTTAAACCCCTACTTCTCTTGCAATTGTTATAAAGTCTCTGTTGCTTTCGAAAAGCTGCCATGGTTCAACACTTCCTTAACTCCTAAATATCTAAAAAATAGTATGATTCTTTATAGATATAATTGCCGATTTATGTATGAGTCATTAGAAGTATTCAATTGGGGTTAATAGGTTTATTTTCGTTTGTGACTTGCGTGAGAACAAGACGTGTTAAGCGGGTCATAAGCAAAAAGAATAATTAAAAAGGAGAAAAAAGGAATAAAATTATCTGCGTTTTACTGTTTTCTGTGCTGATTTTTGAGCGGCTTTTTGTGCTGCAAGCTCAGCTTTAACCTTTGGTGCCTTCTTCGCGCCTTGTTCTTTTTGTGACCTAATTTTATCAAGAATCGAGGTCTTTTCCGATGACGGGGTTCTCATTTTCTTTCTATTTGCATCATCCCTAGCTTTTTTAGATTTCTTTTTGATTTCAGTTTTTTCTTTGCCTAAAATCTTTTTCAGTATGCCCATTTTCTAAACCTTCTTTGCTTCCTTATATACCTATTTTCATTAATTGGCGCATTTTCTAAGAACGTGTTTTAAAACTCATTCTCACAGAGTTTTATCTTATCTAGTCTTCTAATTCTTTTTCTTATCATAGCAGCACAAGTTAAAGGTTTGCTTTTGCATATATGCCTCCTAAATATTCAAACATCTCCGCGAATGATAATCTGAAAACATATATAGTCTATTTTGTTAATACAAAAATCAATAGAGGTTGCAAAGGGCAATCAATGAAATATTCGATGAAAACTCAAAAATTCTACTGAAATCAAAAAAGTGTGAACAATAACCTTGAATCGATATGTTAACCTAGTATATACAAAAAACAAATCGATAGCATTATGCTTATGCAGGGGTCAAATCGATAAGCTTGCAGGGGTAACAATAAAAAATAAGGTTCAATCGGCTTATGCAGGGGTCGGGTGACACTGCGCTTACCCCTGCAATAGGGTAAGCATAGCGAAAAATCGACTTTATGCAGGGTTCGCTCAACACGGTTCCGTTGCAAAAAATCTTAGAATAAGCCTGTAAATCTATGAATAATGAATAAAAGTTAAAATATTCAAAAAGATATGTCAATATTATAGAACTATTCCAAATAATTGATTAATATATTTAGCTTCATTAAAGCCAGAGTAATTTAAGTTCTTGATTTGTCCTTTTTTAATCATATTCATAGCTTCAATTCCTTTTAAAGTTTTAATGGCTGTATGAAAAGACTGAAATCCTAACATTGGATTAACTATTCGTTTAATGGATCTATGATCCTGTTCTATAATGTTATTCAAATATTTGATTTGTCGAATGCCTACGTTTATAGGTAGTATTTTATCATTTTTCAGTTTATCTATAGCAGGTGGATAAGCTGGATTTTTGTCAACTGTGATTACTCTTGGAATTTGATTATGATTAGAGTTCAAAGCTTTCTTAAAGAAACGTTTTGCTGCTTTTTTATTTCGTTTTGCACTTAACATGAAATCAATTGTATCTCCATTTGAGTCAACTGCTCGGTAAAAATATTTCCATTCACCTTTAACTCTGATATAAGTTTCATCAACTCTCCAAGAGTCGTTTGTTGGTCTTAAATGCCTTCTGACCTTCTTTTCGATTTCAGGTGAATATTGATGTACCCATCTCATAATGGTTGTATGGTTGACTATTATCCCTCTTTCTGCCATCATTTCCTTTAAACTTCTATAACTAAGTGGGTATTTTAAGTACCATCTAACATTCAATAAAATAATTTCACCAACAAAGTGCTTCCATTTAAAGGAATTAGATAGCATATCACTATCTTTGATTTCATTTTTATTTTAATTATATCCTTAGCAGATATTTTTTGCAACGGAACCTTATAAACCAATCTGACATCGATATAATATGTCTTCAGCATGAATTTGGACTTTTTGGGGGAAATGCGGGAGACTACATTTTTGCTCTTCTTTCAAGAATCAACAAGCCTATAATAAGCACGATGCATACAGTAATCTGGGAGCCTGAACCTGAATATCGAGTGTCCACAGAAAAACTCATCATGTATTCCGAAAAGCTAATTGTAATGAGCCAGACTGCGGTAGATATACTAAAAAACATTTATAAAGTTCCTGAGGACAAAATCGAATTAATCTTTCATGGAGTCCCTGACTATCCGTTTAACAACTGCACTAAGTATAAGGAAATGCTAAATCTAAAAGGGACTCCGCTTGTTCTTACTTTCGGCTTGCTTAGCCAGAATAAAGGTATTGAAAATATACTTGAGGCTCTTCCTGAGGTTGTGAACCAGTATTCTGACATCGTTTATCTTATACTTGGTGTTACGCATCCTATAATTAAAAAGAATTTTGGAGAAATGTATAGGCAGTCTCTCAAGAATAAAGTATCAGAATTCAATCTTGAGAAGAATGTGATATTCCATGACAAATTTGTCGAAAAAGAAGAACTTTGTAACTATATTCTTGCCAGTGACATTTACGTATCTCCTTACCTCTCTCAAGAGCAGACAGTAAGCGGTGCTCTAACCTATGCAATTGGCATGGGAAAAGCAATCGTTTCCACTCCTTATTGGTACGCTCGAGAAATGCTTTCCGACAATCGGGGGTTACTTGTTGATTTTGGAGACACGGATGGCTTTAAAAAATCTCTCTTGCACTTAATCGAAAATCCAGAAGAGTATGATAATATGCGTAAAAAAGCATACGACTTTGGTAGAAAAATGACATGGAAGAACATAGGTAGAGAATATAATGTTATTTTTAATAAGGCTTTAAAGAATTACAATACCTATTACAAAATTCGAAATAGATTTAATTTTCCTTCCGAACCAGCTGTGTGAAGTAAAACTTGATTATCTTTCATTTGTATTCGGTTAAGGAATCTGTTAACGTTACAATGACTACTGTAATAATTTATGCATCTCGATTTATATTTATCGGTTTACAGAAATAGCAACAAAAATAACACATTTCTTAAATCGTATCTTAACCGAATACAAATAAATCCTTATTATGATTTTTTTGCAACAGAACCCTTAAAATATTCATTTTTTTGAGGTAAAACATTTTTACAGGAAGAGGCAACATTTTGAACAAACTGTTGTCTTCTCTTTTGTCTTCTCTTTATAGATAGGTCTTACCTCAAAACCCCTGCATCATAAATTAGAATTTACATAACATCTGATACACTGTATTCGACACACTGTCCATTCCAATCTCCAGTAAAGTATCTGCTTACATAGACATCTTTGATCATGCACAAACTTAGGCAGGAGATTCCTTATTCATGATATAAGTAACCATTCCAGGGGTAAGCTTGCTTTCCCTTGAAACCTTTGCTTCAATGTCCTCAGTGGATTTACCTTCGATTTTCATTTCCTTTATTTTCTCAATAACTGAGGATGGAACTGTGTAATATTCGTTTATGTCCCTCCTGTGGCCCCAGACATCGCCTTCGATAAGCTGGATTCTCTGCATCTGAAGGAACATTTGAATAGAGTTTGAAACCGTAACCATGTAAGATTTAGGTAACTGAATTACCTCAATTTTTGGGCAGGTCTCAACCAGTGCAAAGATATCCTTGTTTGACGGCCTAAAGGCCAGGTGAACAATACGCTCATTAGAATTTAATGTAAAAATTTCTTCTCTTGAACTAACTACTCGAATTCTCATATTTTCCCCCGCTATAAACTTTTTTAGCTATGGTTTGATTATAATATATATAGGCTGATTATAAAAAATTATCTCATTGAACTAACATTATTTACACACGGCTATGGAAATAAAACTGAACTTTGAAATAAACACTGATCAGTGAATTCTCCATAAAAATTACTTTCGAAAAAGATATACCTTTAGCGTACTCTTTGATAGTTTTTGAAGCAGTGACGCGTAAATCTATAACAGTAAAAAACAATATCAATCGGGTCTTTTTCAGACGTGCTGTTTTTCTTTAATAATAAAAAGTTGTTAAATAGGACCATTTATCGAAGGAAACAAGCATATTCCGATAAACTTTAGAACAATCGAGAAAACAAACACATAGGCAATTGTAGATAAATCAGCCTGAAATTGGTAATTTTTATTATAATAATCAGACGATAAAACAAAAATAACGTTTTCTGTATTACAGTTATTAGTAAAGTTATGTTAGTTCTGCATACTAGAGGTATTTTGTAATTTTTCAGATATCTTTTATCATCTTCTCTTTTCATTTATTTGAAGTAGCGTCATCTAAAACTTGATAAATTAAAGTGTTCATAACTTGTTTTACAGCTTCTTCGTCATCGATGTCTTTTATTTCCAAAAGAAGCATGTCACCCATAACTCTATGAATATAGGTATCTGTTACTCCTTTAGCTTTCCCCCATTTTCTCAAAACTGAATCTAATTCCTTATCCATCTCTTGAAAATACGTACTCAATTGACTTAGTTCAGCAATCATTTCTTCTTACCCTCGCGTATGGCTCATCTTCATGGCACGATTCCAGAAATAATGGTGTGCTACAAAGTTTCTCTTCTTCAGAGCATCGGCAAGCTTCTTTTCAAAATCATCTGGTAGATCAACAGACTTTTTGATTTGTGTTATCATTTGACCCAACGACTTAGTAAATTTTTTTTCAAGAATAACATCGTATTCCTCTCTGGTAAATTTATCTGCATTTGGGTTATATACGGTAGCTCCTAACATGGCTAAAGTTCTTTCTAAACACTGGATGTAATACATTGTAACTCCAAAGAAGGCGTAAATCTGTCTACAACGGTATGATTCAGGATCAAGTGTAATATTGTCTTCATAATGAGCATCATTATCCATAGCATCTACCAACATCTTAATTTAAAACAGCTAACTCAAAATCTTTTCTATCTTATCTCTCACATTCTGAACCCTTATCAGCGTAGCTGTCACCACCCGCAAAGTAGGCCAAGTTTTTGACTTGGGTCTTATTGTGTATAAAGAAACAGATCAAGTTATTAATGGACCTATCAATGGATCTTTAGATGTAGAAAAGTTAGGGTGGTTCGAATTAACTCCAATGGGGCAGAAGGTTCTTAATAAAAATCAGAATATTTGAATTTTGAGGCTTAAAGAGAAGCCCAGGAAGAGCAAAACAGAAGGAGTTTAGTATTTTCTATGCCAATTTGAGAGAGCTTTTAAAAGGCTCTCTCTGTATTTTTAAAAAAGGAAGATTCTACTTTTTCACTTTAAGTCTAGGTAATTTAGTATAACCTATGCATTTTGTTCACATATCTGTGAATATCTAGGCATTTGACTTTGAATTTACAGAAAAATTGAAACAGGACACTTAATTAAAAATATAATAAATTATTAGTAATGTATAATCTGTAATTTAATTAATGACTGACTCTACTATTTTGCCTTCAACAATAATGGGAACCATTGGTGCTTTATATGCAATCTTTGTTATAATAATGCAACCTATAGCAGTAGATAAAAACAAATTTATAGCAGATCCAGTTAAAATTTTTAATTTCAATAAAAAAATAAATTTTTTCAAAACACTTTTTGAAGTTCTTGCATTTTTAGTAATTGTTTGTGAAGCGTACAACGGTATGATTGTTTACTTATTTTCTGACTCTATAATTGACAATTTCAAAACTCTTTTTGATCCTTTATATTCATATTTTCATACTTTAATCGGCCAATTTTATTTATTAATTTCATATTGTTTTTTTTAGTTTCGATTGCTTACATTATTGGCTTTTCTTATTATTTGGTTCAGTTTAAGATTTCTTTAGACAATGATAATCCTAATTTTCATATTTCCCAATTTTTAGATTCGTTTAACGCTATTAATTTTTATAATGCAATTTCTTATCTAACCCTATTTTTTCTTATTTTAACAGCTGTTTGCTTTACATTAGTTAAAATAAAACTTTCTTTTATACAGTTTATCTTTGTGTTAATTCCATGTGTGATTATTCTCTGTATTAAATTTATATTTAGGTATCTATAGAAATTTAATCAAAACGACATTTTAATGATGCACAGATTTTATAGCAAAACCTATGCATTATGAAATATATATAAATAACTTTCAATTAGTTTTTATAAATTCATAAGCAAAGATCATATAACATATGTATAAAAGTAATTAATTTGTGGTAAGGCTTAAAAATGGAAGCTGAAATTAAAGTAATTGAAGTACACGAATTTATTTGTAGGTTTAAAAATCTAATTATAAATAAAAAGGCAAAATTTTCCTTATTTTTGGGTGCAGGCTGCTCTGTGTCATCAGGTATCTTAACTGCGGGATTCCTCGTAGACAAAATATGGCTTCCAAAACTTAAAGAAATTGAAACAGGAGATCAGGAAAACCTCGGGGAATGGTTGAAAACAAGATTTCCAAGTTATAACAAGAATAACGCAGCACAACTTTGCGGTGAAATAATAGAAACTCTTTTTCCAACTCCAAAAGAAAGACAAACAGAAATAGAAGACTTGGTTAAAGATTGTGATCCTGGATTTGGTTATGCTATTTTAGCAAAGCTAATGGAAAAATATAATGTTCAGTGTAACATAATTCTCACTACAAATTTTGATGATATGATTGCAGATGCACTTTATCTTTACACTTATCAAAAGCCTATTGTTATTTTTCATGAAGCCCTCGCTGGCTTTTTAAAAATAGCCGATACGCGCCCTATGATAATTAAGTTACATGGTGACTCAAAACTTTCTCCACTTAATACGAAAGATGAAACTGATACATTAAGTAATAAAATAATACCAGTAATTAAAAACATATTTTCAGAAACAGGACTAATATTCATTGGATATGGAGGAAATGACAGTAGCATTAACAAAATTCTTGATGAAGTATCTGATGACCAAGGCTCTTTCCCATGGGGTATTTACTGGATAGGAGAAAGAATACCAGAAAACGAGATGGGAGAATTTCTTAGAAAGAAAAATGCACTATGGGTAAAACACAAAAATTTTAATGAGCTGATGCTTTTCATAAAAGAAGAGCTAGAGCTTGAATTGCCTACAAAAGATAGATTTGATGTTTTATTTAATGGTCTTTTTAGTGAATGTGAGAACTTAACTAAGATGGTTTACGAAAAGCCAAATTATGATGAGAAGGAACTGCTTGAAAAAGCCGTTAAAAAAGCATCAATGGAATTAATGATATCTGTAGAGCCAATACCCCAGCCAATGATATCCCCTATATGTTATGAAATTTCCAGCTTAATGACAGCGGCTCAAGCAGCTGCTAAAGATATACAACTTTCCGGCTTAATGACAGCTACTCAAGCTGCTAAAGGTTTGAAAATGCCCACGAGCCCAATATTAAATATTGAAGAAACCTCCGAAACTTGTATAAACTCTACAGATCATGAAATAGATGAAAAACTAGAAACATCTAAAGAAGAAATCTCTCAAGATAAGAAAAAATATGAAATAAATGATTAATCCAGTGGAAACATTGTATAAAAAGTTACGAGAAAAATCAATTTTCAATAAGGCACTAAATTAAATATTATACATGATTTGACATGAAAGTTCTTTAAAGTACTTTCATATTTTGTGCCTGTTTTTTGAAGAATTTCATGTTCGTTTTAAGTGGAAAATATCCCAAAAAAATTTCAATTATGCACAGTTTTTATTGTAAAACCTGTGCATTTTTGTGTAAATATCTATGCACTTTACTATTTTAATATGCTTCATGTGTTTGTTAGTGATTTATGGAAGATTCGATAATTCGCTTGCAAATATCGTCCATCAGCTTCCAGTAATCTCTGACTTGTTGGTAGATTTCTTCTATTGCTTCTTCATCATACGTATGAGTACTGAGATTTCTATCATCGGTCATTTCAAGGACTTTTACAGTTTCTTCCTCCGAAATTATACCTACCTTAAATGCTTCTCTAAAACAAGATTTAGGTGAAGCACACTCAATGCCTTCCTTAACTCGAAGATAATCTTTTATAACCTTCCAGAAAATGTCAAATGAGTACTCAAATCTTTTAATTGAAGCATCTCTTACTATTGTTGAATATGGTTCATCAACAATTTCTTCTAAGGTTTTCAAAGCTTTTATTGCAGTTTCAGATCTAAGCTTTAATTTTTCCAAACAATACCCTCTCTAAGTGCCTTTTCTCTAAAAGCTTCCGAGACTCTGGAAAGATCTACCACATCAACAGTATAGGGAAAATTAAGATTATCAATCTTTTCTTTCAATATAACCAATTTTTTCCTGTCCAATCTATTTTCTGGAAGAATTCCAATGTCTATGTCCGAAACTTTATTATAATCCCCTCTTGCTCGCGAACCAAAAAGTATTACAATAACGTTTTCTTCTTTGAAAAACTCAATAATGAGGGATTTCAAATCTCTTATACTTTTTTGGTAAATAGGGGTAAGACTGTTCATCTATTACTCATTTAGAGGTTTCAATACTTGAATTTAATGTTTGAGACCACCTTGAAATTAAAAATAGTGATAATGTTAAAAAATAGGCAACTCATATTATACACAATTTTTATTAAAATCTGTGTATTTCAAGCACTTTTAGCCTCATTTTCGGGTAAAAAATGAGTCAAAAAGGGCCAAAATACACAGGTTTTACAATAAAACCTGTGCATAAACAAAACAAAAAAGCAGAAACTTTACTAGCTAAACAGTAATGAGATATTTTTATAGAACTCATTGCTTATTTTGCCTTTTTGGGCGTTGGGCAAAAAAATCTTTAAGACATTAA
This sequence comes from uncultured Methanosarcinaceae archaeon, assembly GCA_963727895.1. Lineage (GTDB taxonomy): Archaea > Halobacteriota > Methanosarcinia > Methanosarcinales > Methanosarcinaceae > Methanosarcina. The sequence continues at coordinate 416,363 of CAVSHT010000004.1, forward strand.
AAAGTTGAAGACTTGAAATTCAACAAAAAATTTATATCTATTAATTGTGTAGTAATGTTAACACCTAAGATATTTTTATAACATTACTTCAAAATCGTTGATTCCATTTATTACTAGGATTTACGCGGTTGAGAAATAAAATCAGGTGCAAATAGCCTTATCAGAATTTCAGTTCAACTACGTAAGTCCTATATTACTATATCCATATGTGGAATCTTACGAAAATGGATCTCTTAGTAATTTTACCTTGTAGATATATGCAAAGCAGAAAAAAATAAAAAAGTCACTGAATATAATAAGACTTACGCCCTTCTGAGGCGAAAATCAACTACAGTAAAAACCGCATGTAAGATTTTGATTTCCGAAATTTTCGATTATTGGCGTTGATTTTATACCCAAATGCGTAAGTACTGTCTAAATAGGGTGATTAAGAATGGAATATGAATTGGATATTAATATAGTTAATACTGATCAAGACCCGACTCTAACTAAGCTACACAATGGTAAATACAATTTATACATATTTAAGGCTGTACAGAGTAGTGCAGCAGGAGGCGCTCCTCTTGTCTGGCAGGGTTATAGGTATGATGAATATGAAGATGATACCACACTAACTTGGACTGAAATTTACTCAGGTTTTATTTCAAAAATTGTAATTGCTCCTGACGTAAGCTTCTTGAGTACGAAATCTATATCAATGGATTTTGGTGATATGCTTGTCGTTGATTCAAGTGGTAACATAATAAAAAATAGCAGCGGTCAAAAAACTGATTTCGAATTCCAAGATACTAACACCGATATTGATTATACATGTGGAATTTGTCAGAAGGATCGAAATGGTAAAATGGTTCCAATGTGTGCCTTTCCCCTAATTACAGGTGCGACAGATTATATAACACCAATTGAAAAAGTAGGTCTATTTTTTGCAACAGCGCCAATAAACACTGGTTCTGTAAAAGAATATTCAAAAGCCAACGATGGTATTATTATTGATTTAACTAATCCAAATATAAAACGCTCTGTAGAATTCAGCCTTAAAACTGGATGGAAAACAACAGACAGTATTGACAATGGGCAACACTTTGGGCCTAATGATAAGTTAGTCGATATTCTAATCACATCGGATCAGGATATGAAATTAGCCAAAGCAGTAATTGCTCCAAGCATATCTAAAAATTAAACTTGATTGTACGTTTAGGATAGGACTCATATACTTGAGCCAAAAAACGATAGCGTTGAACATTTAAATTGACATTCCGCAGAATCTTCTGGAAATTAAAGTTAAAAGCTTTCATTAAAGGCATATAATCGGAAAATGTGAAATGTTTCTAAAATATGCTTAGATAGGCAAAACAATTTCCAGAAAAAAAACGATAGCGAGAAATTTGTGGAATTTTAGTGAACATCTAAGGAATGTCAGTTTAAACATTTAAAATATTAATTTTAACCATAACGTCTAGGTACTTAATTTTAAGTCTCAAGTGCGTATGATCTTGTGGGATCAAGTGATAGCCTTAAAGACAATTTGTACCTGAATTTCTGAAAATATTATAATCTGAACTTCAAGTTATTACTTCACATTATCCAATGATAGAAAAGATTTAACTTTTTAATAAACTATAACTAAGTTTAACTGTTGTAGTGTAGAAACAAAATTTCCACAGTTTGATACTATATAACTTTCCTTTGTATACCTTTTTCTCGATAATGAGAATGGTTAACTTTTCTAATTATAAAGGTTTCGCTAATTTTGCGATAAAGCTAGGTTTTTTCACTGCAACATATTTTTTAGAGGGATTGAAAATGTGGAATAGAATAAAAAAAGAAAGATTTATTAAAGTATTAGTGGTACTTGTATTAATCTTCATTTTGTTCTTCAGTTCGGTGACATTCGGGCAAGTCGTAAGTTTACCAAGTGACTCTGGTAAGGCAACTGGTGTAGTTTATGCTAGTGATGGAGTTACTCCATTACTTGTAGCTGATGTAGTTAATGGCTCATATATAGAATTATATAATGCAACATCTGACTTATCAGCCAATATTTGTGTTAGTGACACAAAAGGATTATACACCACCAAAACAGTACCATCGGGCAAATACGGTTTGAGAGTTTATTTTAAAAGTAAAAATGTCGGGAACTCATCTATTTTTGCAATTCAAAGTGGTCAACTTACACAGGTAGACTTACGAACCTCAAGAATATCAACGAGCTAAAATATAATCCTTCTATTCTTTTTGTGATTCATGTGATAGACTATTTCAAATAATTTTAATGCACTTTCCATGTCTTTTGTAGATACGAGAAATAGGACAATTAAGATTTCGAACCATCAGTTAAATAAGCATAGATTTATGGGGGAATGGATAGGTATTGTATCTTTTTGAGATAGAGTTGAGATTTGAACCCATCTTCTTACTTTAAGTCGTTAATTATATGGTACTTTTTTCTTAACTCTCAGCCAAGTGTTGTAATCCCTTTTTATCACTAATAAAGAATGCAGTAATTGCCCCTGTCAAAAATACAGCTAAAGAACAATATTTTTTTACAGAACGCATCGTATATCGGTGTAAATTCTCCATATTGCACGTTTTTTTGGCTAATTTAAATACGTCCTCAATGAGAGATCTAATAGGCTTAAGTCCTCCCCAATTTTCCATCAAAGTTTTAAATTTTGCTACAAGTCTATTATATATTTTCTTTTCTTCTTTCGTATTTCTTTTTGAATCAAATATGTTCAGAGGATAGCTTAGCATATCGAAAAGTTTATTATAATTGCAATTTATCCTTGGAAAAAATAATCGAAACTATTTTGTATTTCGCTATTCCTATTACATAATTTTCATATGAAAAATAACCTTTATCGAAATAAAGTACATCTCCTGGTCTTATTTTCTTTCTTCTCTTTAGCTCTTCTAGAATCTGAGGATAAACCGTGTATTCACTAACATTTGCTTCATTAACGATGAAAGCTAACGGTTTTAAGCTTGGATATTCCATGGCAAGACTCAGTTTCATTCCTATGAAATAACCTCGATGTTTAGAGTGTCCCCATTTAAATTCTCGATCTTCTAACATCTTTTTGCTAATTTTTCTCTTAAACCAGTTAAGATCAAGATTGATGTCTGTGCTATCGATTATGATATGGCTTAAACCTCTTTTACGCCGAGAACAAACATTGTTAAGTAATCCAATAACAAAGTTGATAAATTGCTTAGGATCAAAGCTGCTCATGACACTGTATACTTCATTTTCAGAAGGTACTGACGTTATTCTCATAAATTTTCGTAATTTTTTCTTTTCGTCTAATTCTCTGACTACATAGGAAATTTCAAGGCAAAAATACATGCTCAGAATAACGATTTTCAGAGCAGGTATTGATTTTTCGAGAGGTAAGATTTCATGTTGTGAAAGAATTTGCTTGGTGGATCGTAAATCAAAAACGTTTAATATCTCTGAAAGCAATTTCCATTTGTAATCTTCGTTTGTTGGGATAAGCGGAGGTTTCACAAACAAACACCAGAGGAGGATTATACGTCCTCCTCAATAAATTTTACGATTTTTAACGAAATAAAATCAAGTTTTAGACAAAAATAGAATGTATTTTTTAAGGGAAATCTAGATTTAATGTTATTTGAGGGAATAAAACATTTATATGCACTTATTGTTTCATAAGATTTTTTAGGTCCCTAGAGTTGTATTTACGTATCCTCTTCAAATTTGATGGGTTTTCAATCACAGAAAAAATGTATTAGTTGTTCCATTTACCCATATTCATATTTTGGAGAACAAAAATGGATCTTGGAGCTCTTGAACAATTGCTGTTATCACTGAACATCTATCCGATTCCGTTGCAACAAATCTTAGAATCAGTTTGTAAATCTATGGATTATGAACAAAAGTTAAAATATTCAAAAAGATGTATCAATATTATAGAAATATATTAAATAATTGATTTAGTATATATAATGTAATCAAGACCAGAGTAATTTAGATTATTGACTTGTCCTTTTTTATCATATTCGTTTTGGTTCCGGTAATCGAATTTATGCAGATCTCCTAAAATCTAGTCAACATTTTGTGTAAAATGTTACTTTTTTGATATTATTTCAAAATTGATATACGAACATAATATCGAGAAGTTCGTTTTTAATGCTTATTCTTGAGGGACAGGATAGCAAAACTTGCTGTAAATTCTAAGTTAATTTTTTGTATACAGTAGAATAAATTGATCTTCTGATATGGAATTTTTGGCTCAAAAACTTTTTAAAATTTGTAATTTTACCGAACTTATGTTACACTGTCGGTAAGTCATGTTTCTGTCCAAAAATGGATCAAGAAATTTGGTCAAGAGTTAGAGAACCTAAAAAGTGAAAATGCTATATCTATTGTTGAAATGGATGAGATGCATTTTGTCTTAAAGTAAATATCATAATTTACCAAAATTTATACCATGGTTTTTTTGTTTCCGGTATTTCAATTGATTTTTGATTGATTACATGAGTATTTAAGCAAGAAATATGAGCATTTGTTTCATTACTTTTAGGTTTCTGTTTTTCTGCTTCTTTTCCTTGAGCTATTTGTTTTAGGAGAAAGTCGTAATTCTTTTGTGCGTTTATATTTTTAGGATCATATTTTATAGCAATCTTAAAATGTTCTTCTGCCTCTTTTTTTCTCCCTGTTTCTGCAAGAAGAACACCATAATTATTGTGCGCATTTGCATTGTTAGGCTCATATTCTAAAGCCAGTTTATACTGTTCTTCTGCCTCTCTTTTTCTTCCCATTTGTCTAAGGAAATCTCCATAATTGTTGTGTGCAATTGCAGAAGTAGGGTTACATTCAAAGGAAATCTTAAAATGTTCTTCTGCCTCTTTTTTTCTCCCTGTTTCTGCAAGAAGAACACCATAATTATTGTGCGCATTTGCATTGTTAGGCTCATATTCTAAAGCCAGTTTATACTGTTCTTCTGCCTCTCTTTTTCTTCCCATTTGTCTAAGGAAATCTCCATAATTGTTGTGTGCAATTGCAGAAGTAGGGTTACATTCAAAGGAAATCTTAAAATGTTCTTCTGCCTCTTTTTTTCTTCCTGTTTTTGCAAGAAGAACACCATAATTACTGTGCGTATTTGCATTATTAGGCTCATATTCTAAAGCCAATTTATACTGTTCTTCTGCCTCTTTCTTCCTTTCAGTTTCTGAAAGTAGTAATCCATAATTATTGTGCGCATTTGCATTGTTAGGCTCATATTCTAAAGCCAATTTATACTGTTCTTCTGCCTCTTTCTTTCTCTCCATTTGTCTAAGGAAATCTCCATAATTTATGTGTTTGTTTGCATTATTAGGCTCATTTTCTAAAGCCAGCTTATATTGTTCCTCTATTTCTTTATTCCTTTCTTGTGGTGAGAGATATCCATAATCATTGCATACAATTGCTCTAGTAGAATTAGAGTCCAGAGAAAACCTAGAATCTTTTTTTCTATTCTCTAGTTTTCCCTCTTCTTTGTTTTTCTCTATAAATCTGTTCTTATTTTCTGTATGGTATCTAGAGTCATTTAGTTGCACATCTAAATCTACAGCAGTTGAGATGAGTTTAGATTCCTTTTCTTTACAAGAATCAAGGATCCTGGCATATGATTTGTTTGAGTGCATTCTCCAGTCTATATAAGAAAAATGAGCAATGATATCAGGTATAGTGCAATCTATAATTAGTAGTGGAATTAAACGACGCTTTGTATTTGTAGGATCACGAAAAAGTATAGACTGATGCTCCAGTTTTCCCCATTCTGAGCCAAAATAATCTGGAGACATACACATTAAAAGCGTGTAGGATTTTTCTAAACCTTGTTGAATCTTTAAAGGAATAGAATCTCCAGGTTGAATAACCCATGAGTCCAGCCAAACGCGCACACCATCCTTTTTAAGTCTCCTAGCAAGAGCATGTACGGTCCTTCGATTATTCGAACTGTAGCTAAGGAAGACATCATATTCGAACATCTTATCATATGTCCGAATTGATTGTTTAAATGTGTAAATTTTGACAAAAAATCTATTATCAATGAAGAACCTTGCACCTTACGTTTCTCTTCATGAATAATCTGATATTAAAAAATAGACATTATTTTAAAACTTTTCTATTTCTAAGTGGTTGTTTATAACTTGATATTGTCAAATTGGTTCAATACACAGAACTGACATAACTTTGCTAAAAGCCGTAATACTAAAAATGTTATTTCTGTTTTATCGTCTGATTATTATAAAGAAATTGCCCTTTCTGGGCTGAATTTTCCACAATTGCCTATGTGTTTGTTTTCTCGATCATTCCATATTATATAGGAATTCACTTGTTTCCTTCGATAACCGGTCCATCAAATGCAAAAAAATACACAGAAACACATAGGCACTCTTCTCAGTGTCTGTAGATATCGATTAAAATAAGTGTTACTAAACAGAAACTATATTTTTGTAAAAAATAGGCAATGAAGTTATAGATACCTTAAGCCAAATGGGAATTTAGGTAATTCAGTACAATATACCTACATTTTTAAATAGGCGAAATAATTCTAATATAGTTAAAACTACTACAGATTTTTATATATATCTGTTTTAGCTTCCATGTAAGAATTAATTGCTATCTTCATTGTCCCATTTACGTTGATAATATTCATGTTAAAAATTTTTGCAAATTCAGACGCATTTCTATGAAAATTAATATCTTTATAGTCTGGGTTATTAATTTTAAAAAGAAGACTATACATAGGGGAATTTAGATATTTGCTAATCTTTTTATAAGATTCAGAAGATTTGTAATTAGTTTCATTCAGGTCGGAAAGCACCATTGGTGTTGCATATATAGCTCCTTTACCATTTCCCGATAACATTGTTTTTGTGTAAATCTCGTTTCCGCCAAGTGCTATGCTTATACAGTCATCAACAACGTTTCTTCCATCATCCCTCAGAAAATAAACAGGACAATCAAGTTGCTGCAATTCTGCTTGAACTTTTACAGAACTGAAGCCACATTTTCCATAGAATAGAAGAATACCATTTGAGATTTTTGACATTTCTTTGGCATTCAGATAAACTTCAGATTGCAAAAAATCAATATCAGAATGTAAAGCTTTTCTAAGAAGATTCACAACAACAGTTAATTCTTGTTTCTTTTCTTTATTGAATGGAATCATACACATTTTTTTGCAGAGAGGGATATTCGAGAACTTTCTCACGAAACTACCGAGTGATTCTCTATTGATTTCCGATATAGTAGGATACAACTTGTCAGAAGAAAACGTAAAGGGCTTAAGATTTTCATACCTGAGTTTTTTTATAAATCGCAAGCTGTTTCTGTTCTCTACCACAAATAGCCTTTTAATTTCAGGGTCTTTTGAGAGAACATATACTAGTTCATCTTCAAGTATTTCACAAGCAACTATACTTAATACAGGCATTCAAAGACCCTTTAATCAAACTATATTCATGATTTCTTTCTTGATGGAAAGATAGCACTTTTCAAATATCTTCTGGGTCCCGCTGACCTCAAATGTACTATATCCAAACAATTTTGCGTATTCATTGATCTTTTTATCGATATCTTTTACATATGTAAGACCTGTATTGACCTTTGCAACTCTTGAGTACCCCGCTAAGTCATTGATTTTTTTTGCCATTTTTAATGCTTTATCAGGATTTGAATGAAGTTTATCGATATTTAAAAGTTCTCTCCATGAACTTGCATACATAGGTGTAAAGAAGAAAGCAGGCTCTTTGCTGTGGGTTTTAAGGAGTTTAAGGTAGTTTGCACCACCGCCGGATTTTTTGCAACAGAACCGCTTTAAATATCTACGTACTTTCTTTTCAATTTCAGGAGAGTATTGATGTACCCATCTCATTATCGTAGTGTGATCAACTTCTACTCCTCTTTCTACCATCATTTCCTTTAAATTTCAATAACTTAATAACTATTTTAAGTACCATCTGATATTTAGTAAAATAATCTCCCCTGCATAATGTTTCCATTTAAAGGAATTTACTGGCATAACATATACTCCTACATTTCTATTATTTCAGTAAATCCCTTTCATAATTTTTTTGCAACGGAACCGATTTTTTTGATGTAAAAATATTAGAAAATAAATAAATTAATTTAATATCTGTCTTTAGCAGGTATCACTTTGTTTTTAAGCTTTTCTAACTTCATTTGCTGTTTTCTCTTCTTCTTTTCTTCATTTGTTAATTTATTATCAGTAATTTTATCAACTCCACGTTTTAAAAAAGAAAAACGTTTTATAGTTTTAAATTAATTTATTTATTGTTTATTTGAAATCACTTATTTGAAATCACTTATTTGAAATCACTTATTTGAAATCACTTTTATCCGGCTTTTGTTCTTGGCAGTTCTAAGGCCGGATATTAAGCTTCTATTGCTTGACAATATACTCCTTTTCCAGGTTCCGTTGCAAAAAATATTAGAATAAGCACGTCAATCTGCAGACAATGAGCAAAAATCAAAATATTCAAGAAGATTTATCAATATTATAGAACTATTCCAAATAATTGATTAATATATTTAGCTTCATTAAGACCAGAATAATTAAAATTTTTGATTTGTCCTTTTTTAATCATATTCGTTTTGGCTCCGGTAATTGAGGTTATGTGGATCTCCTAAAGTCTAGTCAACATTTTAGGTAATATGTTGCTTTTTTCTTGAAATTTTCGTATCCTCTTCAAATTCAATGGAGAATTTTCCAACTCGAAAAATGTGCAACAATTTTATCATACAGTTGTAAAGTTGAATGCATTGCTTGAGGCTGTTTATTAGACTTTATTAAATTTTTAGGTTCCGTTGCAAAAAATATCTGCTAAGGATATAATTAAAATAAAAATGAAATCAAAGATAGTGATATGCTATCTAATTCCTTTAAATGGAAGCACTTTGTTGGTGAAATTATTTTATTGAATGTTAGATGGTACTTAAAATACCCACTTAGTTATAGAAGTTTAAAGGAAATGATGGCAGAAAGAGGGATAATAGTCAACCATACAACCATTATGAGATGGGTACATCAATATTCACCTGAAATCGAAAAGAAGGTCAGAAGGCATTTAAGACCAACAAACGACTCTTGGAGAGTTGATGAAACTTACATCAGAGTTAAAGGTGAATGGAAATATTTTTACCGAGCAGTTGACTCAAATGGAGATACAATTGATTTCATGTTAAGTGCAAAACGAAATAAAAAAGCAGCGAACAGATTCTTCAAAAAAGCTTTGAACTCTAATCATAATCAAATTCCAAGAGTAATCACAGTTGACAAAAATCCAGCTTATCCACCTGCTATAGATAAACTGAAAAATGATAAAATACTACCTATAAACGTAGGCATTCGACAAATCAAATATTTGAATAACATTATAGAACAGGATCATAGATCCATTAAACGAATAGTTAATCCAATGTTAGGATTTCAGTCTTTTCATACAGCCATTAAAACTTTAAAAGGAATTGAAGCTATGAATATGATTAAAAAAGGACAAATCAAGAACTTAAATTACTCTGGCTTTAATGAAGCTAAATATATTAATCAATTATTTGGAATAGTTCTATAATATTGACATATCTTTTTGAATATTTTAACTTTTATTCATTATTCATAGATTTACAGGCTTATTCTAAGATTTTTTGCAACGGAACCATTTATTTGAACTATAGAATCTCACTTGATGAGGCCATCCCAAAACCAATTTTATTCTCAAAATCATAAAATTTTCAGTATTGTTTTCATTATCCGAAGCTCAAATTAATGATTGCAAATTCAAGATCTAAATAAACGATTTTGAGTTTTGGGATCGGCTCGATGGTAAAATAATATGTTTTAGGGATACTTCCAATTAATTTTTAGAAACAAATTCTGATTTTTTTCAATATATTTAAATAATAACAGTAATAATGTACACTGATAACAAGTGTCATGCTATTGATTATCATATTATTGAATCTATCTCTAAATATGAAATTTAGGTCTTGTAGAAAAATTATATAAATCAGCTACAATAGACTGGAAAGAGTATACACTTAAGATGCAAAATCAAGTGCATTAGACATTGAAATTAGATTTACGTTTTAGATAATTGAAGGTTTAAAAGCTTACTGGTTTATAAAGAACCAAGATTCGCTTTTTAAATCTCGCATTTTGGATTACAAATCAAGTCTCCACTCATGAAAACAATCCGGAAAAGTGAGACTTTCTTAATATTCATTTAATGTCGGTTAGTCAAAATAATTCAAAAATTAATATTGGAAGGACTGTTTCCATGGATAGAACTAATAACAGATGGTTTTACGTTGTTATCGGTATAGTATTATTTTTATTTTTAGGAATGCTTTATGCGTGGTCTTTATTTATTGCACCGCTTGAAAAGGACTTTGGATGGACTCGTGCTCAGACATCTCTTATTTTCACAATTTCAATCATATTCTTCTGTTTAGGAGGGATGGCAGGAGGTTTTATCACTGGTAAAAAGTCTCCAAGCTTTACTACCTTGATTTCAGCCGTTTTCCTATTGTGTGGCTTTGTTGCATCTTCAAAGATAAACAGTCTTACAGGCATTTATATAACATATGGTATCATAAGCGGCTTCGGCATTGGTCTTAGCTATAATGCGGTCATAAGCACAGTGACAAAGTGGTTTCCAGATAAAACAGGTGCAATTTCTGGCCTTCTTCTTATGGGGTTTGGTTTAGGAGGTATGCTACTTGGCTCCACTACAAATGAGCTCATCACAGCAATAGGCTGGCGTGAAACCTTTTTGTATCTAGGTATAGCCTTTGGAATAGTGGTTTTTATAGGCTCTCGATTATTAGTGCTTCCACCTTCAAATTATGTTTTCCCAAAAGCTGTTGCCAAGGCAAAAGATGCTGATATTGTAGGTCTGGAAATAAATTCTTCTTCAATGATAAAAAGACCCACTTTTTGGATATTTCTGGTCTGGAGCATTCTATCAACTGCAATGGGTCTTGCTCTGATTGGACACGCAGCTCCTTTTGCAAGTGACCTTAAAGCCACAGCATCGCTAGCTGCCTTTGGAGTTGGTCTGATTTCGGTTTGCAATGGCTTAGGAAGGGTAGTTCTTGGGGCAGTTTGCGATAGGATAGGTTTAAAAAAGACAATGACTATAATCAATGCAACTTATATCACAGCTATAGTGATATTAATCGCTGCAGCCGTTTCAAAGAACATTTCTCTTCTTCTTCTAGGATTTGCGCTTACAGGTCTTTCTTATGGTGGAGTTCCCACAATGAATACCGTTTTTGCAAGTGTCTTTTATGGGAAAAAATATTTTGCCCAGAATTTGGGGATAGTAAATACCAGCCTTATTGGTGCTGCACTTATTGGTCCTTATGTAGCTGGTACGCTCCGTACCGCTACAGGTTCATATTTATCAACCCTCTATGCTATGGCCGTTCTCGCAGTCGTCGCCTTTATTGCAAACGTTCTTATCAAAAGGCCTTAATTTTATATAAAAAATGCAAAGTGGAAACTTATCGAAACCTTAGGTTTCGGTTTCCTCTTTATATGTATCTATTTATATTTAATTTATTTTTTAATTTATATTTTAAGATATTATTTTAATAGATGAGCTAGTTTTTTAAAATCTATAGTTCAATTAAAAATAAGCTCATAAAGAGTTATCAATTGTTATCTTTTCTGACCGGCAGAGTCTGCCCTCCATGAGGCATAAGGTGAATTTTTGCATCAGGATTTTCTGAGAGCACTTCAGATAAGGCATCTTCTACACTTGCCATCGGAGTAAAGAATGCATTTCTTGTTTGCTCGTCTGAAAGCTTTGAGACCAGATAAAGCTTAAATTTCTTTGAGGTTTTTGCAATGATTGCCGTTTTGTGCCCACCAAACTCAAAACATTTTTTGAAACGTTCAATTGCATCATCAGGGCTCTGGCACTCTCTGTTCCAGCATTCATATACCTGATTTCCTATCCCTTCTGCACATTCGGCTACAAGGATAATGGAGCCTCCTTCTTTCACAGCCTGAGTTGCATTGTCAAGCGACTTATTTGCCTGGAAAAGATTGATATCTTTAGGGAAACCTCCACAGGAAACGATTACAGCATCTGCAGGTTCTACGGGCACTTTGTACATAGAGTCAACAGCTTTTACGCCTTGCCTATGCGCCCCTATAAAATCCCCTGCAACAGCCGCAACAATCTCTTTTTTGCTATCAAGAACCACATTCAAGATAAAATCAAGACCGAGAATTTTTGCAGCTTCTTCCATATCCTGTCTGACAGGACCATCAACCCTTCCGGAAACAGCTTTTTCATCAATCATCATTTTATGGTTTGTGATAACTGTTTCTCTCGAACTTACGCCGGGCAGAACTGACTTTGCTCCACCACTGTACCCTGCGTAGTAATGGAATTCGATGCTTCCGGTTCCTATGATAACATCGGAGTTGATTACTTCTTCAAAAACCTCAATTGGAGTTCCTCGAGATGTTATACCGATACGCCTGCACCTCTGAGTATCATGCTGAATACACCTCCTTTTTTCGAAGATCTCATCTCCAACCAGTTTTCGGGATTCCTCTTCAGTCTGGTTTCTATGGAGTCCGAGAGCAAAGAAAATAGTGATGTTTTCGTCCTTTGCCCCTCCAAGATGAAGCTCTTCAAACAGAGGCAGGAGAAGCTTTGCAGTAGGAGTTGGCCGCGTAACATCGCTAACTATGATTGCAATCTTCGAATCAGGGTTTACAAATTCAGAAAGCCTTCGACTGTTTATGGGTTTTTCAAGGGCTTTTTTAATTAGAGAAAACCCATCTTCCTTTTTCTCAGGTTCTGAAGGCAGAATAATACTGGATACATTTTTTTCCGGAATTTCAAACTCAATTCCAGAGCTTCCAAGAGCAAGTGATATTATTTTTGTATTTGCAGTCATGTTTATGCCGACATTTTAATCCTGGGACTATTTTTCTTTATTTGTAAAATAATAAGAATAAACAAGTATAAAAAGAACTAGAAGGTGATTTTAAAGAAAAAGTAATAAAGGTAGTTAAAACCTTTTTCTTTGTATGTACTTCTTTATAGTTTTACAGGCAAGGTCCATCCACCATCTGGCATAATATGAATTTTAGCATCAGGATTTTCGGAAAGAACCTTTTCGAGAGCTTCATCTATGCTTTTTGCTGGAATAAAAAAAGCATTTTTACTTTCGGTCTCTGGAAGCTTCGATACCAGATAAAGTTTGAATTCTTTTGCAGCCCTTCCAACGATAGCAGCTTTATGCCCGCCGAACTCAAAACAATTTTTGAAACGTTCAATCGCATCTTCAGGATCTCTGCATTCTCTGCTCCAGCATTCGTAGACTTTGTTTCCTATTCCTTCGGCACATTCGGCTACAAGGACAATGGAACCTCCTCTTTTTACAGCAGCGGTGGCGTTTTCAAGGGATTTAGTTGCCTGATAAAGGTTTATATCCTTTGGAAAACCCCCACAGGAAACAACTACAGCGTCTGCAGGTTCTACTGGAATCTTATACATGGAATCGACATACTCTGTCCCTTTCCTGTGAGCTTCAATAAAATTCCCTGCAACGGCTGCAACTATCTCTTTTTTGTTGTTGATCACAACATTAAGGATAAAGTTAAGACCTGCAATTTTTGCAGCTTCTTCAATATTCTTTCTTGCCGGACTATCGACTCTACCTGAGAGAGGATCACCTTCAAAGAGCTTGCTATAAGAGCTATGGAATGAAAGAATGGATTTCTCAGAACTAACCCCAGGAAGAATAGACTTTCCTCCTCCTCCATATCCCGCATAATAGTGAAATTCCACAGTACCTGTGCTTATGATGACATCGGAATCAATGACTTCTTCAAAAATCTCAACTGGAGTCCCAAAGCTAGTCTCTCCAAGCAATTTACACCTATTTCTGTCATGCTGGATGCACCTTATTTTTTCGAATATCTCATCTCCTACAATCTGGCGGCATTCTTCTTCAGTCTGTAAACGGTGAAGTCCGAGGGCAAAAACAATAGTAATATTCTTATTCTTTGCTCCTCCAAGATAAAGTTCTTCAAGCAGAAGAGGAAGAATTTTTGCAGTAGGAGTTGGCCGCGTAATATCACTTACGATAATTGCAATTTTTGAATTGGGGTTTACAATCTCAGAAAGCTGTCGGCTCTTGATGGGATTTTGAAGCGCTTTTCTCATCAGAGAAGACCCTTCTTCCTTTATTTCCAATTCGGAAGGTAAGATGATGCTGGATATGTTTTTCTCAGGAATATTCAGCTCAGAAATCCCGCTTCCAAACGCTAATGGAATCGTTTTTACATTCGTAGTCATGGTCATTTCGCTGTCATAGTATTAATTGTATAAAATCGTATAGGTAAACAATAAAGAATTCAATTATAAATATTTGTGGTTCCGTTGCAAAAAATCTTAGAATAAGCCTGTAAATCTATGAATAATGAATAAAAGTTAAAATATTCAAAAAGATATGTCAATATTATAGAACTATTCCAAATAATTGATTAATATATTTAGCTTCATTAAAGCCAGAGTAATTTAAGTTCTTGATTTGTCCTTTTTTAATCATATTCATAGCTTCAATTCCTTTTAAAGTTTTAATGGCTGTATGAAAAGACTGAAATCCTAACATTGGATTAACTATTCGTTTAATGGATCTATGATCCTGTTCTATAATGTTATTCAAATATTTGATTTGTCGAATGCCTACGTTTATAGGTAGTATTTTATCATTTTTCAGTTTATCTATAGCAGGTGGATAAGCTGGATTTTTGTCAACTGTGATTACTCTTGGAATTTGATTATGATTAGAGTTCAAAGCTTTCTTAAAGAAACGTTTTGCTGCTTTTTTATTTCGTTTTGCACTTAACATGAAATCAATTGTATCTCCATTTGAGTCAACTGCTCGGTAAAAATATTTCCATTCACCTTTAACTCTGATATAAGTTTCATCAACTCTCCAAGAGTCGTTTGTTGGTCTTAAATGCCTTCTGACCTTCTTTTCGATTTCAGGTGAATATTGATGTACCCATCTCATAATGGTTGTATGGTTGACTATTATCCCTCTTTCTGCCATCATTTCCTTTAAACTTCTATAACTAAGTGGGTATTTTAAGTACCATCTAACATTCAATAAAATAATTTCACCAACAAAGTGCTTCCATTTAAAGGAATTAGATAGCATATCACTATCTTTGATTTCATTTTTTGGCATTGTTAATTAAACATAGTTAACTCTTTATTTCTGTATTTCATCAATAGAATAACCGAGTACTTTAGCATTTCAAGACTTTTTTATAACACTTTGTCTTTCTTCTCAATCTTGCTAGAAAATGCCTCAATATGCTGTTATATCCCTCAACTGTAAATGTTTCTGCTTTTGATTGAGTATGGATCTTTTTTGGAATAAACTCTGCATATGCTCTCCAGTGATCTGTCATTACTTCTCCAATCTCTTTTTTCTTCACTTTTTCCCAGAGTAGTTTTCCAGTTTCTGTTCCTCTGCTACCAAAAGAGCAATTGATGAACTTTTTCCCAACTCTATCAACAGCAATCCAGATCCAGCAATATTTTTTTTGTTACCGATGTAAGTGTGCATTTCATCCATTTCAACAATAGATATCTCATTTTCACTTTTTAGGTCCTCTAACTCCTGACCAAATTTCTTTATCCATCTTTGGACAGAAACATGACTCACCCCTAAAAATCGTCCTATTGAACGAAAGCCCAATCCTTCAAGATAGAGTTGTAAAGCCTGTCTTTTTACAAAAGCGGAAAAAGCAGTTGATTTTAGCTCTACTGTATAGTTATAGCCACAATCAGAGCATTTGTACCGTTGACGCCCGCCAACTATACCGTTCTTTTTGTGACTGGAACTATTGCATCTGGGGCAGTTCATGAAGAAATATACTTTCTAATAGTATATAACTATGTTTAAGTATCAAAGCCAAAATTTAATATTCTGTAAATTTCCTTAATCTATTTCATGTATAGTGGGTTGAAGAGAGATGTAATAAGACTTCAAAATATACTGGTTTCGCGCGCAACTGGTCGTATAGATCCCGATGAAAATAAGTTTCAAGAACTCAGAAAAAAAATAATTTTGCAAAAAGAATTTGATGACTATATCCCTGATTTTATTGTTAGTTGTAGGACTTTAGATCAATTCTGGTATTATATAAAACCTAAATTCAGTCATTATGATGAGCGTCAAAAATATTTGCAGGATGAATTCAATCCTCTTTTAAGTTACATTGAGGAAAAGCAGCGTTCTAGAGCACAAGAACAGCTATTTGAATATGATGTGGCTCTCTCTTTTGCAGGTGAAGAAAGAATATACGTTGAAAAAGTTGCTAAATACCTTAAAGATAATGGTGTCAAAGTTTTCTATGATAAGAATGAAGAGGAACAAGCAAAGCTATGGGGCGTGGATTTAACTGAATACTTATATAGAATTTATGCAAAGGAAGCTCTCTACTGTGTGATGTTCATATCAAAAAATTACTCTGACAAAATATGGACTAGACATGAAAAAAGAAGTGCTTTAGAAAGAGTAATTAAAGAAAAACGAGAATATATATTGCCTGCGCGTTCTGATGATATAGAAATAGAAGGATTACCATCGACTCTTGGATATATTGACTTAAGAGTAAAAACACCTGAAGAGTAGGGAAAATAATTCTAATAAAACTACGAAATCACAGTTAAAAACTCTAAGTAAAATAATGAAAGATGAAAAACTAGCTACTGACTATATAGATACAAAAGCACCATAAGAACACAAGTTTATAAAAGTTCTCTTGAGCTTAATTCAGCATCTTTTTTATAAATTCGTCCGCTTGAACGAGCAAAGCGAGTGAAACGGACAGCGCACTGCAGAGCCGCAACTCTGCCGAAAAGTGCACCGTCCTCCCGAGACGGGACTCGGGCGATGGAAACGCAGCTTTTAACTCTCATCGTGAGTTTCTCTACGTTCTTCTATGAAATTAAGGAGTTCCTGAGAATCACTTATTTTGTCAAGTTCCTTTTTCTCGATCATAACCGTGTTTTCTACGGATTTTATTTTAGAGTGTCCATTGATTATAAATACAGATTGGGTCTCTGTTATGCAGGAGATACTGCTCATCAAATGAGCCCTTTTGACCACGGTCGTATTGAATTCACTGACTCCTGTAAGGATAACTGAGGATTTATCCCGTGAAATAGCCTTGAAAGGAGCCTGTAAAGTAGGAAGTACGTCATAACCAAGCATGGAAATGGTATTGAGGATCAAATCTTCCGGCAAGAGCGTACAGGTTTTTTTCTGGTTTTCAGCTTCGGATTCTGCCTTTTTCCGGGGTTTTCGGCTGCCACAGGATTTCAAGATATCAATAGGTTTTGCTAGTTCAACTCCAAAGATGTCTTCAAGCTGGATTACAACGTCTATCGATGCATCCATACCTTCTTCTTCATACTTGCTAATTGTTCTCCTTGAAACTCCTACCATTGAAGCAAGAGTACCAAGAGACATTGACTGATCCATCCGGGATTTTTTTAGAATTTCTCCTTCTATTGAGATATATAGCCCACCTGGAGCTGCTGATACCAGAGGAGGAACATTTTCAATAAAGTAGTCATAGAGAGTCTGCACGTTCAGGGCCAGAATATCATAACGCATATATACAACGCTATCTTCAAGCATCTGATCTCTGGTTTTTGCCCCCACGACAATGGCAGAACCTCCAAGATATTCGGCCAGATACTTCATTTCCCTGGCAGTTTCTTCATTCAAGCCGTCAATATTAAATAAAACCTTGCAAAGTAATAATGTTTCATTTTTCCGTGCTGCAACGTCAAAACTCCTCGGACGAATATTGCAGCGATCAGAAAGTGCAAAACCTGCACGTGCCAATACATCAATAATTTGATGTATAAGAACTTCTTTTGTCATTCCAGTATTAATTTCTGTTTGAACATCTATATATATGTTTCTTCACTTTTGACAATCCAAAAGTGTAAAAATACGTCGGAGAATAGCGAAAAATGTAATTATATGAAAATACATCTGGGAAATTAAAAAGCAATAACTGGAATCGAAAAAATGATTATTGGAATCGATGATACGGATTCAAACGAAGGAATGTGTACGACATATCTGGGAGCTCTGCTGCTGGAAGAACTTCAAGTCTATGGAAAAGTGAAAACTCTTCCACTCCTTATACGCCTTAATCCTACAATTCCCTACAAAACAAGAGGAAATGCTTCAGTAGCACTGAAACTCAAGACTAACTACCCAGAAAAAGTAATTGATCACGTTGTGTCCAGAATAGAAAAATTTGCACGTATGGAGTGCGAAAAAACCAATCCTGGCACGGTTTTTATCCTGGAAAATGATTACGAGAAACTCAAACCTATCCTTATGAGCTTTCTGGAAAAAGCAGTAAGGGATGTGATCGAAATAGAGGAGGCAAAAAACCTTATCTCAAAATATGGAATTTCCTCAAGAGGATTCAAAAACGGAAGGGGATTAATAGGTGCCCTTGCAGCTTGTGGAGCCATGCTTAACTCCGAAAAATGGGATCATACTTTCGAATACCTGGCATACCGTCAAAAGGAAAAATGGGGAACCCTTCGCGAGATTGAAAAAGGAAGCTTCTTTGAAGCTGACAGAGAGACTTATCCAGAAACCTGGGACACAGTGGATCTCAAAAATAGACTCATTGTTTGTGTACCTCATTCTGCCGATCCTGTGCTTTTCGGGATCAGAGGAAAAAATCCGGCAATAGTTACTAAAGCTGCATCCTTGATAAGCACTGAGCCTATTGAACGCTTTGCCATATACAAAACTAATCAGGGTACTGATATGCACCTGCTTTCTGCAGAAAGTCTTGCAGAAATAAAGGATATGCACTCTTACAAGCTAGAAGGCACAGTCTCAGCAATTCCAGAAACCATTAACGGAGGACATGTTATATTTTTCATCCAAGATCAGGAAGGAAACAAAATTGACTGTGCAGCCTTCGAACCCACAAAGAACTTTCGGCTGCTTATAAGGAAACTGAGAACAGGAGATAGAGTTATACTATCTGGAAGTGTAAATTCCCAAACATTAAACATTGAAAAAATAGAGATCAAAAATCTTGTAACTCTTTACAGAGAAGAAAACCCGGTATGTCCTACCTGTAGAAAACATATGAAATCATCAGGTCAATCCCAGGGCTTCCGCTGTAAAAAATGTGGAACCCAAGCCACCTCAAAAATAAGATCTGAAATAAAAAGAAACCTTACAGCAGGATTATATGAAGTCCCTCCCTGCGCCCGCAGACATCTTGCAAAACCCCTAGTAAGAGAACAAAGATCTGATATAGAGATTCACCCTTCTCGCTAAAGAAAATTCACGTGAGCAAAGAAAAAATGAAGCTTGTTTCCAACTCAGAATTCGTATAAATTATGCATTTCAATGTTGGAAAACAATTCCTTTTACCCCTATTCAGCTCTCTTGAGCGAACAAAGTGAGCGAAAAGGGCACGTCCTCCCGAGACGGGACTCGGGTGATGGAACTCGGGTGACGGAACTATAGAGAATGAATTAAGGAAGTTCAAATGGATGGTGCAGGAGGAGCATATCTTTTATGCTTGCTTCTCTCTATACGGCTCATAACTGAGTTCATCTGTTCTGCAGAAATCCCGAGAGTTTTCATAATAGTTTCGGGATCTTCTTTCTGTTCAAGCTTTTTGAGTACTTCGTCTACTTTTAAGTAAGAGATTCCAAGTTCAGCTTCATCTGTCTGACCTGCCCAAAGGCCTGCTGAGGGTTTTTTCGTGATAAGAGTCTCCGGAACCCCAAGCATGCGTGAGAGTTCCCATACCTCGGTCTTGTAAAGCCCCCCAATAGGTTCGATATCAACGCCTCCATCTCCATATTTAGTGAAATAACCAAGCAAGAGCTCAGTTTTATTACCGGTTCCTATAACCATACGATTCATCTGGTTTGCGTGGAAATAGAGAAGAGACATTCTGATTCTTGCCTTCAGGTTACCCATAGTGAGTCTGTCTGCAGATTCTTTTTCCGGAACTGCAGACATGAAAACCGAAATAATTCCTGAAATATCAATAGTCTTAAATTCGATTCCCAGCCAGTCTGCAAGAGCTTTTGCATCGTTGCTATCTTCAGAAAGAGTAAGCCCAGATTCCGGCATGTGAATTCCAAGCACTTTATCCCTTCCCAGAGCTTCTACTGTGAGAGTTGCGGCAAGGGCTGAGTCTACTCCTCCGCTTATACCTACAACAGCTCCATTTACACCTGCTTTAAGGGTTTCGTTCCTAATAAAATCAATAATTCTGTTCTTCGTGATTTCAAGGCTCATAATATCAGTTCCTAGGTACCCGTAAGGATATAATTCAAAATGACCTGAAAAACCTGAATTCAGGATAGAATTCAAGATCATAAAGATAGGAAATTCAAAAGATATCAAGTTTAAGTGATTATTTTGAGGATTAAATAATTTTATACACAGAAGTTAGAGATATATAAATATTCAGAGGAAATACGGAGTTGTGGTAAACTTATTTAATAAATGGAAGATATAGGGAGTAAGATATGTCTGGTAATATAATATAAATAAATAATTATTAAATACACTCTAACCAATAACGAATTATCAAATATGCCTTTAACCGACAAATTATTATCAGGACAATGCTACAGTTATAAAGGGGTTTCTTTGGATCGGAAAACTGAATAGAATATTCAAGGCGTAGCAGTTCCATTACAAACTCTCATGGATGAAAATCTACCTGATCAAAGGTATTGAAATAAAAAGACATCTAATATAGAAAACAGGTAGTTCCATAATATGTATTCCGGAAAAACCGGAAAGAGACGTTGCCTGTTTATGTTATGTAATTATTAAATAAAGGTTACAATCAAAAAGACAACTATTTTCGGGATGATCTATGGAAGAAATACAGTTGAAGGTTGAAAAAGCATATCCTATCGACCTTGGAAGAGGAATTATCCGACTGGACCCTACAACTTTGTTGAAGCTTCAGCTCTCACCAGGCGACATCGTGGAAATTAGAGGTAAGAAAAAGACCACGGCAAAGGTTTGGAGAGCTGATCGGCAGGACTGGGATCAGGGACTCGTGAGAATTGATAACTTCATCCGGCAAAATGCAAGTGTTTCCATAGGAGAGAAGGTAACCATCAAAAAGGTTGAAGCCCCTGAGGCGAAAAAACTTGTTCTGGCACTTCCGGAAAGCATGATGCAGGGAGGTCCTGAACTTCAGTTTGGGGAACATGCAAATGAAATTATAAAGCGACACATTCTCAAAAGGCCGGTTTTTAGGGGAGACATAATTCCTATAATAAATTCAATGTCTCAACCAATGACGGAATCTCTGACTACAAGCCAGGTAATTCCTCTTGTTGCTGTCGAGACTGAGCCTTCAAATACTATCGTTCTTGTTACAGAAACTACGCTTATCGAACTTCGAAAAAAGCCGGTACAAGGATACGAAAAAGCAACCCGAGGCGTAACTACCTATGAAGACATAGGAGGTCTCGGGAATGAAATCATGCGTGTCCGAGAAATTATAGAGATGCCTATGAAGCATCCTGAGCTTTTCGCCCACCTTAATATCGAGCCTCCAAAAGGAGTCATTCTCTATGGCCCACCCGGAACCGGAAAAACTCTGATTGCAAAAGCCGTAGCTAATGAATCTGGGGCAAGTTTCCATTACATTGCTGGTCCTGAGATTGTAGGAAAATTCTATGGAGAAAGTGAAGAAAGGCTCAGGAAGATCTTTGAAGAGGCAACTCAGGATGCGCCGTCGGTCATTTTTATTGATGAAATCGACTCCATTGCTCCAAAAAGAGAGAATGTAACAGGAGAAGTGGAAAGACGAGTGGTCGCCCAACTTCTGACTCTTCTTGATGGAATGGAAGAAAGAGGACAGGTTGTGGTTATCGGAGCCACAAACCGTGTGGATGCTATTGACCCCGCACTCAGGAGACCAGGTCGCTTTGATAGAGAAATCCATATAGGCGTGCCTGATACAAAAGATAGATATGAGATCCTCCAGATCCATACAAGGGGTATGCCCATAGAAAGAGACGAGGAAAAGAGGAAATCGAAAAAGCTGAAAATGAAGTTGATGAAGCTACTCTGGAGAGAGAAAGGAAAGAAAAGGCAGATAAATACCTGATGTATCTGGCTGAAAGAACCCAGGGGTTTGTAGGCGCAGATTTGCTGGCCCTTGTGCAGGAAGCCGCTATGCGGTGTCTCAGAGAAAATCTGCCGGATCTTGACCTTGAAAAGGAAGCAATTCCACCAGAAAGACTGGAAAAAATCGTTGTAACCAAGAAAAACTTTGAAGATGCCCTGATTGAGGCAGAACCCTCAGCTCTTAGAGAAATTTATGTAGAGATGCCCACAGTTAGCTGGAATGATGTGGGAGGGCTCGATGAAGCAAAGCAGTCCATTATTGAGGCTGTGGAATGGCCCATTAAAAGTCCGGAAAAGTTCACTAAGATGGGTATAAAAGCTCCTAGAGGAATCCTACTTTACGGCCCACCAGGGACTGGAAAAACCCTGATAGCAAAGGCTGTTTCCCATGAGTCAAATGCGAACTTCATAAGCGTAAAAGGACCTGAGATTTTTTCAAAGTGGCTTGGAGAATCGGAAAAAGCCATCCGAGAAATATTCAAGAAAGCTCGGCAAGTTTCCCCATGTGTGGTATTCTTTGACGAAATAGATTCGATTGCTTCGATGCCAGGAATGGAATCTACGGATAGTCGAACTTCAGAAAGAGTACTCAATCAGCTCCTGACAGAGATGGACGGACTTGAATCTCTCAAAGATGTAGTGGTAATTGCCGCAACCAATCGCCCTAACCTTCTGGATCCTGCAATTATCCGCCCTGGACGTTTTGACAGATTGGTTTACATAGGTTCTCCTGACCGAAAAGGCAGACTCAAGATATTCAACATTCATACAAACGATACACCTCTTGCTGATGATGTGGCTCTTGAAAACCTTGCTGATATTACTGAGGGATACGTGGGTGCTGATATAGAGTCAGTGTGCAGAGAAGCTGTAATGATTGCGCTCAGGGAGAACTTCGATGTAGAAAGCATAGAAATGAGACACTTTAAGGAAGCTCTGAAAAAGGTAAAACCAACAATTACGGAAGATATTGCTCAGTTCTACGAGAAGATCGAAGCTCATTTCAAAGGAGGCCAGAGACTCACAAATACAGCTGGTTATATTGGTTACAGGTAAAATTTAAATGAGTTGCTCCTTTAAGGAGCAACTTATAAAAGGAAAAAGTTTTAAGGAACCTAGTTTCAAATGGAATAAAATATTCGAAGTGAAAAGCCAACTTTACCCAGACCGTATAACACGCTGTGAACGGAGATAAGATAAAATGTCAAAGGAATTTGCAAAGAACCTCTTTAACAAACAGATAATGGCTACCGACGGAACAGAAATAGGAATACTGAGCAATATTATAGTCGAGATTAAAGGGGGAAACATTATTGACATGGTAGTGGCCCCAAATGTCAATTTTGATACTTCCAGATACAGAAAAGCAGACAACTTTATTCTCATTCCTTTTGATTCCGTAAGTGCTATCAAAGATTACATAATAATAGACAAAATGAAAGCAAAGGCAAACTAAAATAAATGAGTTCCATTGCCCGAGTCCCGTCTCGGGAGGACGGTGCTTTTTTCGCTACCCGAATTTCGCTTCGGGAGCACGGAAGCCCTTTTCGCTTCGCTCAAGAGGGCTGAATTAGGGACGTGAGAAAGTGTTTTTCAACTTGCTGAAGAGGGCCTGATTTGTCTGAACTCCGCTTGGGGAGTAGGGACCCCCTTTTCGTTGAACTCAGGGAAGTAGATTTCTCCAAAACTATAGCTTTCCTGTTCTAGCTATGTTTCCTGAATATTCCGCCTTTTTTTGGTTTCTAAAAAATCAATTCTTTAATTAATTAGAATACAGAACGTCTTGATGTATATAATGAGCTATTACTCATTCCAAATCTCGATAGTGCTTTTGATTATGGTTACATTAGTTTTGATAATATAGGAAAAATAATCATTAGTAGTTCACTTAAAGAAAATAACAAGATTAAGCTTGGTATTCATTCTGAACTGAGAATAAGAAAGGTAGAACAGGACCATCCCAATTATTTAGAATAACACAGACAAAATATTTTTATAAAGTTAAAATACAATGAATATAAGTAAGACTCTATAAGGCTTTTGCCAGTAAGTCTTCTGTGGAAGATTTCACGGCGAGGCTGGAGTATATAATACTATGAAGGGACTATAAAGATTAAACTAAATAAAATAAGTGGAAAAATAAATGAAAAGTGATCAAACAGTGCTTAAAAAGAACCCAAGCAGTATTTAAAAAGAGCCTCAAATATGATGCTGATTTTCTTAAAGAAAACATGATGGGTCCAAATTCAATGAAAATAAGTTCGGAACTTGCGGAGTCTTTGAAACTTGAAAAAGGCATGCGAGTGCTTGATCTGGGCTGCGGGCGAGGGCTAACATCAATTTTCTTGGCAACAGAGTATGATGTTGCTGTTTTTGCAACTGATCTATGGATAAATGCAACAGATAACTAGGAAAGAATCAAGTCAATTGGACTGGAAGATCAGATAATTTCAATCCATGCTGAAGCCGATGATTTACCATTTACTTATGAGTTTTTGACCTTGCGATATATGTTTGCCTATAATTATTTTGGAGTTAAAGAAGACTATTTGGCAAAGTATCTTTTCTGAACATAGGTTCAGAATAGGAAATCGAGGCGCAAAACCAAGTTTAATGACATTTTTTTCCTAAATAATATTGTAAACTTTAGGGGGTTTTGGGGAAAAAAGCAAGATTATATAAAGATATGAGAATAATATATCTTTCGATAATTCGAAAAAAGATAAGGTTAAGTAAAGCCAGATGTTACAAAACAAATAAAACTATCCAGTAAAAATTCTGGCTTATTATAGTCTTTTAAGCTTGCCTATAGGCTTGATTTTTACGCTTTTTATTATATAATGAATAAACGCCTTACGAAAAAAGAAAGATGAAACCTTAAAAAACTGAAAAGAGGGTAATTTTACCAAACTGAGTATTGGTAACAACACTAATAATTTTAAAGGCAGTATTAATCAAAAATAAAAATGGGGGTTAAATTTCTGGAGTATACGCTTAGAATAGGAGGAGAAGCTGGACAGGGACTTCAGACGATAGGAGGAGCTCTTGCAAAAGTATTTTCTCGCATAGGTTATCATGTTTTTACTCATCAGGACTACATGTCCAGGATACGAGGAGGACATAATTTTTACCAAATCCGGTTTTCTAACCAGGAAATAATGTCTTCCAGAGAGACGCCTGATATTCTTCTGGCTCTTGATCGGAATACCATTGAAGTTCACAGGAAAAGTGTTAGTGATGGAGGATTTATTCTCTATGATTCTGAAATTGCCAAAGTGAAATATGAGGAACCTGAGTTCATAGATATTCCTTTCAAGAAGATAGCTCTTGATGTAGGGAAAAATAGCGTTATGGCAAATACCGCAGCAACTGGAGCTGCACTTGGAATACTTGGTATTGGACTCGATGCACTTAAAAAAATATTAAGAGAAACATTTGAGAAAAAAGGAAATGAAATAGTCCAAAATAATATTGCCTGTGCAGAAGCTGGGTACAATTATGCCGTTAAGAATTGTCCTCGCTGTGAAGCTTTTGGAATCCGTGAACCTGAGAACAAAAAAAGGCTTATGCTTATAACCGGAATTCAAGCAATCGGGATGGGAGCAATTATGTCCGGCTGTAAGTTCTATTCGGCATATCCGATGTCACCTTCAACAGGGATTATGAATTACCTTGCTTCAAGAGAAGAAGAATATAATCTCGTTGTTGAACAGGCTGAAGACGAAATTTCAGCCATCAATATGGCTATAGGAGCCTCTTTTGCAGGTGTAAGGTCTATGACTGGAACTTCTGGTGGAGGATTTGCCCTGATGGTAGAAGGTCTTTCCCTTGCAGGAATAACCGAAACCCCTCTTGTGATCGCAGAAATGCAACGCCCTGGGCCGGCTACGGGATTGCCCACACGTACAGAACAGGGAGATCTCCTTTTTATTCTGCATGCAGGCCACGGAGAATTTCCAAGAGTAATTTTTGAGCCCGGAACCCCAGAGCAAGCTTTTTACCTGACTAATAAGGCTTTCGAATTTGCGGAAAAATATCAAATACCTGTTTTCATTCAGTCAGATCAATATCTTGCAGAGTCCGAGTGGACTTTTGAAGGCTTCGACCTGGACAACTTGGTTTATGATGATTATCGGATGAGAGAAAAAGATCTTGAAGGCGTTGAAGTTTATAAACGCTATGAATATTTTAGCACAGGAATTTCTCCTCTTGCCATTCCTGGAGAAGCAGGAAAACACCTTGTCGTAGCGGATAGCGATGAACATGACGAGGAGGGGCATATTATAGAAGATTCTGAGACCCGAATTACAATGGTTCAGAAAAGGTTGCTAAAGAAAATGCCGCTTATAATGGAAGAGATAGATGCTCCGCTTTTATATGGAGATTCTTCTCCAAAAATAGTGCTTGTAGGACATGGTTCTACCTACGGTGTAATAAAAGAAGTCATAGATACAATTCCAAAGGACAAAAAAGTCGCAATGGTTCACTTCAGCCAGATTTATCCTCTTTCAGAGAGGGACAGATTTGATTATATTGAGCTTTTTGAGAATGCAGACTTTACGATTTGCATAGAAAATAATGCTAGCGGACAATTTGCAAAAATCATTCGGGCAGAAACAGGATTTGAGTTTTCCCACTTGATCTGCAAATATGATGGTAGACCTTTTACAATCGAAAACCTAAAGGAGGAGCTGCATGCCTACAT
The DNA here is from genome assembly GCA_963727895.1 of uncultured Methanosarcinaceae archaeon. Classification (GTDB taxonomy): domain Archaea; phylum Halobacteriota; class Methanosarcinia; order Methanosarcinales; family Methanosarcinaceae; genus Methanosarcina. Next base: position 443,308 of record CAVSHT010000004.1, read on the forward strand.
TTGAAGACTATAAAGGACAGGTTCCGGCCTGGTGCCCTGGATGTGGGAACTTACAATATTCTTTCAACCATTAAGCATGCACTTATAGAACTTGATATAAAGCCTGGGAAGTTCTTGTGGTTTCAGGAATAGGACAGGCTGGAAAACTACCCCATTATATCAAGTGCCATACTTTTAATGGACTGCATGGAAGAACTCTTCCTGTAGCTACGGCTGCAAAACTTGCCAACCATTCCCTTCATATAATCGCAGTTGCAGGAGATGGTGACTGTTACGGAGAAGGAGGAAACCATTTTCTTCACGCAATTCGCAGGAATCCGAATATTTCCCTGTTTGTGCATAATAACCAGGTTTACGGACTGACCAAGGGGCAGGCATCTCCTACTACAGCCAAAGGAACCCACACAACAATTCAGCCTTATGGTGTTCTTCAGGAACCGCTGAATCCTCTTTCTATGGCAATTTCTCAGAATTGTAGTTTTGTAGCCAGGGGTTTTGCAGGAGATCCAGGAATATCTTAAAGAGCTTATGAAAGCTGCTATTACGCACAAAGGATTTTCTCTTCTTGATATTCTTCAACCGTGTGTAACTTTTAACAAAATAAATACTTTCAAATGGTATCGGGATAGAGTTTATAAACTTGGGAACGACTATGATCCTTCCAACCAGGTTAAAGCCTTTGAAAAATCTTTAGAATGGGGAGACAAAATCCCAAATGGCATTTTTTACAAAAATGAGAGAGAGATATTTGAGGAAAGGGTACCGACAATTCAGGAAAAACCTCTTGTAAGGCAAAAGTTCTCAATTGAAGAAGTAAAGCATGAAATTGAAAAATTTTATTAAAATCTTCTCTTTCTATTTTTATTTAAAATAATTTCTTGAAATATTGGCTTTTTTAGGATAATTTCAGAATTGAGAATAGCTCTCGAATCATTGGAAACTATTTTATCGGTTCTTGATTAAATTTCCACCATATAACTTGTCATTTTTTCAGAAAAGTTAATAAATTAAAAGATGTTAGTTATCTATTGTAAATTTATTGGTATGTGTATGGGGGTTATTAATAGGGAACCATGTAGATCAGCTCCTGAATATCTCAACTTTCATAAAAAATTCCAGTCAAAAATTAAAAAATGCAGGCGCTGAGAACTTGACCCTTTAATTTCTCTATATACTTTCATTCAAAAATAATATGTAGGAGTGAAATCGAATGAAAGGGATTTTTAGCATTTTTAGAAAAGACGATAAAGCCTTTACAGGGCTCGAATCAGCAATTGTGCTGACCGCTTTCGTAGTTGTGGCAGCAGTGTTTTCTTATGTGGTGCTCGGGGCAGGGTTTACAACCTCCGATACCGCCAAGAAAACCATCGATGAAGGTGTCAAACAGACTACTTCTTCAGTTGAACTTGCAGGCGATGTGATCGCAAAAAGTAACGATGCAAAGACTACGGTAACTAATATTCTTGTCACCCTTCAGCTTACAGCAGGGCAGTCTCCTGTAGATATAGGAGAAAATAATGGTACGGGAATGATGGTGGTAACTTATGCAGACAATAATACATACAACCAAAGCGTGACTTGGACTAAGAAGTTTGTAGGGGACAGCGATGGAGACTCGATTTTAGAACAGCATGAAAAAGTTGAATTAAATCTCAGTGTTCCTAGTGACTCAATGCTTCAGAGTAACACCGCTTCTAATGTTGTAAACAGAGAATTCAGGATGGAGATAAAACCGAAGGTAGGCGCAATTGTTCCAATAACAAGAGTGACTCCGGCACAGCTCGATGGGGTTATGGTTCTGAAGTAACCCCTTGAGATTTCAAGGGGAACTTCCCCCTTCTCTTATTTAAAAATTGGAAAATTAGTTTTTTTCAATTGGTGGTTAATATGGAACTGGAGAAAAGAGTAGCAGATATGGAAACGGAACTTAAAGTAGTAAAAGGGGAAATCAAAGATTTACTTGTGGATATAAGGGACCTGTAAACAAAAGTGAAAATCCCTTCTATAACAGCCAGAAAAATGGAATCTCCAGGTCCTGAAACTAAAGAAAAGGAGACAGAAAATAAAAATCAAACACTTGATTCTGATAAAGAAAAAACGGATTTAAAGAAATCTGAAGGTGTTTCGGAAACTGGGGTCGAAAGATGAAAAAAATAAAGAATATCGCCCAGGAACCGGTTAGAACCAGTTCAAGGCTCCTTCATATGAGGTTCCGGAGCAAAATATATCACGACAGAAAAATACGATAAGTGAAACGCAGACGATTGAGCCTGAAAATCAAGTCCGAAAAATTGATACGTTCACCCTTGTTGAACTCATGCGCTGGGTGGATTACGCTGTCAGGACAATTGGGCACAGCAACCTCGAAGTCCTGCTTGACCTTTATTCACTTACCGGACAGCTTCCTGAAGAAACAAAATACATTATAAAAAATATTGCAAACCTTTCCATTGAAGAACCTGCATGTGAAGACAGGGTTAGCATGAAAGATAATATCACAGTACTTTCACAATTGAATGCAATCCTCAACCCAGAAGAATTCAAAAATAGAATCCAGCCTCTTTATGAAGATTCAGGCTGGAGAGAAGATACAAAAGGAAAAAACAGGCTTGCCTTCAATTAAATGTACGAACTGATGAATCAACTGAAAAACAGAATTAATTGTTCCAACTAATATCAACTAATTGTTATCAGTATCAATCAAATCAATGATTGTCTAGATTAATAATTATTGTCTGGTATGATCAATAATACCTTGATCTGACATAATATGTATCATTACATATAATCATTTATCTTATATTGATCACTTATTATCTTGAACTGGGTATCAACTTGTTCAAATCGATAAGGAAAAGCCGGAAAGTGAGGCGGGGGCTGAAAAATGAGTGGGGAAGCGATAAGCTCTGCAATTCTAACAATAGCATCCATTATCTGTGTATTTTCATTTGTTTCAGTTGTATACCCGTCTGTAATTTCTGCAGGAGACCCTATAATCAGCCGTACCAACGCAATGGGAGACCAGATACTGACAGATGTGGAAATTTTGCATGAAACGACTGCTGCTGAAGGTTCTGAGGTAAATATATGGGTCAAAAACGTGGGACCTAAGGGAATATCTTCTGGTTTGATTTCAGAATCTGACCTTTTTTTTGGAAAGTCCGGAAACTTTGAACGGATACCATATGATGAGAATGGAAGTCTGGCTCCTTGCTGGAATTATTCAATAGAGCAAAGTAAAGACGATAACTGGGACAAAGGGGAAACACTGCAGATCAAAATAAAACCGACTGATGTACCTGTCAGTGGAGAGAAATATTTCATTAAATTCAGTGCATACAACGGGGTTTCGAAAGAAACCTATTTTACGGTGTCATGATGGGATTCGGAACAGTTATTGCAGCAATGGTTTCGGTTGCAATTATCCTCCTGGCATCTTATGTCTGCTCAAACGGGGGGTTTTACATGGCAGATGTAATTACAGATTCAGTAATGGAAATGCAGGAAAATGAGAATGAGATTCTGAAAACAGAGATCGAGATTACAGGCATCTACGCAGATGAAGCCGACGTTTTCGTATCCCTGCATAATACGGGCTCCACAAAGATAGGAGACTTCGATTATATGGATGTAATCGTTAATTACTCCAATACATCCGGCAATGCAAAGACAATATGGATTCCCTACCAGGAAGATGCAGGCAATTAGAAAACAGATGGATTGTAAGAAGTATCAGTCCAGATCTGATAAATCCCGGGATTCTTGACCCAGATGAGAAGATGGAATTACAGATTATACTTGAAGATTCCCTGGAAAACGAGAAGTGTAGACTGGTTGATGGTAGCTGCTCCAAATGGAGTAAAAGCTTCAGGATACTTCGATACATGAATTTAATGACTGATTCAGATAGTCAAGAATTATGCAGGCAGAATCAGTTTAGCTAAATTAGATGAACTACTAAGTAAAAGATAATGAAATCTTTGAAAAAATAAAGAGGGGGAGAAAATGGGAGAAAATGTGGGAGAAGAGATTATTTCTTGAAAAAGAATCATTTCTGTGAAGAGATAGCAAATAATTCGGAAACTGAGAAGAGAAAAAATCTTTAGAATTTATATCATCAGGAAATATGGAAATTGATAAGAAGACTGGACGGAGGCATCCCTACTAGGTTCTCTATGTCTTCTCGAAGGTGCAAATGATAGTGGAAAATCAATTTTCATGCAGCAGATTATGTGGGGAGCCCTTAACCAGGACAAAAAAGTTTTAGCTATAACAACTGAGAAAAACATCCAGAGAATCTGTTGAAGAATATGGAAAACCTGAAACAGGGCATTTCAGACTACTTCATAATAGGAAGATCTAGAATATTTGAAATAAATCCGGATTCAATTGAAGAAAATCCCAAGCTAAGCGAAAGTATGCTCCAGACACTTCTAGAATGTATAAAGGAATGTGAAGAGGAATTAATCTTAATTGATTCACTGACTCTCTTTGCAGTGAATACTTCTGAAAGTATACTATTAAATTTTTTGGCATTGATACTTAAACATAGTTGTATACTATTAGAAAGTATATTTCTTCATGAACTGCCCCAGATGCAATAGTTCTAATCACAAAAAGAACGGTATAGTTGGTGGTAGTCAACGGTACAAATGCTCTGATTGTGGATATAACTATACAGTAGAGCTAAAATCAACTGCTTTTTCCACTTATGTCAAAAAACAGGCTTTACAACTCTATCTTGAAGGATTGGGCTTTCGCTCAATAGGAAGAGTTTTAGGGGTAAGTCATGTTTCTGTCCAAAAATGGATAACGAAATTTGGTCAGGAGTTAGAGAACCTAAAAAGTGAAAGTGAGATATCTATTGTTGAAATGGATGAAATGCACACTTACATCGGTAACAAAAAAAATATTGCTGTATCTGGATTGCTGTTGATAGAGTTGGGAAAAAGTTCATCAACTGCTCTTTTGGCAGCAGAGGAACGGAAACTGGAAAACTACTCTGGGAAAAAGTGAAGAAAAAAGAGATTGGAGAAGTGATGACAGATCACTGGAGAGCATATGCAGAGTTTCGTCCAGAAAAGATCCATACTCAATCAAAAGCAGAAACATTTACAGTTGAAGGATATAACAGCATATTGAGGCACTTTTTGGCAAGGTTGAGAAGAAAGACAAAGTGTTATACAAAAAGTCTTGAAATGCTAAAGTACTCGGTTATTCTATTGATGAAATACAGAAATAAAGAGTTAACTATGTTTAGTTAACAATACCAATTTTTTACTGAATGTGTAAAACTTTGCGATAATGGAAAGACCATTTTTATAAGTGTTCATAGGTACGCTTTCTCCCAGGAAGTTCTTTACAGGCTAAGATCAGTTTGCGACTCCTGTATTGAACTAAGAATAGAACAGGTTGGAGACAAGCGGATAAAGACCATGGAAATTCAGAAGCTGAGAGGTGCCATAAAAACTATTGGAAATATGTTAAGTTTTAATGTGGACAGCGAATACTGGGCTGAAAATAATTCCAGTTTCAAAAGTCAAAGCCTGAAAAAAAAAGTAAATCGGAAATTGTAATGCTGTTAAAAAACCCGAATGAGGATTCAAGATGGAAGGTCTACCGTTTAACCCGCTGCCTGCACCGATAAATGGAAGGCGTTCCAGAGAAGAAGTACGTTCCAGACTTTCTTCAGAAATGCAGGATTTTGTGGGCAGGGAAGAAAATCGTCATATTCTCGATTATATCTGCAGACTTCCCTTAGAAGAAATAGCAATTCCGGAATTTCACCTGAAAATTTCACGAGCTATGAAAAGCATCAAGCACCCTAACCTTATCTATCCTGTAGGAAAAGGAGTTGCTGTTCACATTTACCCTGATAGAGAGGATATAAGAAATTATTACATTCCCATAGAGCCCTGTCTATTTCAGAATATGGACAGTACTCTTGAGGCTGTAGAAAAACTGCTTATTGATGTTATACATAATCAGGATATCAACACAAAAGATCCTGAAGAAAAGAAAAAACTCCTGGAAAAGGCACTTGAAAAGGTTTGCACTATAGATGAAAACGCAAAAGAAAACGCAGAAAAAAAAAGTAAAGATATTAAGAAAAAACTGCCCAAGATCGAGCTAAAACGGTAAGCTCCAGGTGGGGATTTTAGGAAATATAAAGGAAGTTGGAAAAGTCTTTAAAATGGAAAAATATGAGACTATTCACGTAACTTCCGAGGAATTTAATGCTATCAAATATCTTATGATTAGGGATAAGATCGGAATGGGACTTATTGAACCTTTACTGATGGATTCAAATATAGAAGATATAAGTTGCAGTGGACTTGGAAGGGTTTTTGTCGAACATAAGGTATTTTCGTCCCTTAAAACATCAATCTCGTTTCAGGAGACAGAAGAACTCAACTCTTTTGTAATTCAGATGTCCGAAAAGGTAGGAAAACCGATAACCTACAGGGATCCTATAGTTGATACAGCTCTTTCTGATGGGTCAAGGATTAATATAGTTTTTGGAGAAGACGTGTCCAAGCAGGGAGCAATTTTACCATTAGGAAATTTATGGGCACTCCTATTTCAATCCTCGAACTTATTGATTTTGGAACAATTGACTATACAATGGCTGCATATATGTGGATGATGCTGAGAGCAGGTATGAACTGCTTTGTTTCAGGGGAAACAGCTTCGGGAAAGACCACTATGATGAACGCCATAACTACTTTTCTCCCGCCTGAATCCAAAATAGTTTCTATTGAAGATACTCCGGAACTACAGGTTCCACACAAGAACTGGACTAGGGAAGTTACCAGGACTACAAGGGATGATAGTGGTTCTGATGTCTCAATGTTTGACCTGTTAAAGGCAGCCCTTCGACAGCGTCCAAATGAGATTATGATTGGAGAAATCCGTGGGGTGGAAGGCAATATTGCTTTTCAGGCTATGCAGACAGGACACCCTGTTATGTCTACATTCCATGCAGCATCAGTCGAAAAGCTTATTCAGAGGCTTACAGGAGATCCAATAAATGTACCAAAGAATTATGTGGATAACCTGAATGTAGTAATAATCCAAAGTGCAGTGAATGTTCCAGGAAAAGGTATGGGACGAAGAGTTCTTAGCATAAACGAGATAATAGGCTATGATTCAATAAATCAGGCCTTCAATTTTATGGATATATTCAAGTGGGATCCTGCTACAGATACATTCAAGTTTACGGGAAAGAACAATTCATATTTGCTGGAACAAAAGATTGCTCCACGTCTCGAAATTCCGGAAAACCATGTAAGGAAAATAGATCTAGAACTTGACAAGAAGAGCAAAGATTCTCAGAAAGATCCATCAGGCAAAAATTACTAACTTTTATGAGATTTTCAATACATTAATCCAGATTGAAGAGGCTGGAATAACATCATGAATCCTGAGGATAAGATTGAGTATTTGAAATTAGAAGCTTCAAAGCACAGGTTTGAAGGATACTTTAATCTTGCTCGGAAATTAAAAAACACTAAAATTGTTGAGAGGATTAGTGACGATATTCTCTTCCTGCTTACATATATGGCAGCAATCTCAACAGCAGATATTCAAAGAGACCGAATCTTTGATTATGCAGGATTACAAAAAGAGTACGAAGCTTCAAAATATTTTAAACAAATTCATATACTGGCTTCAAAATGGGGATATGCATATGCAAAAGCCTGTAAATATATATCTCAGAGACTTAAGGATGAAAATCTGTCAAAATTCTTTGGGCGAATGTCAAATATTCTTTCATCTGGAGAACCGGAAAAAAACTTTCTGAAACAGGAAAAACTAACAAGGGAAGAAATTTATTCTGACGAATATGAAAGAAGTATCGAATCTCTGAAAAAATGGACTGATGGGTAATACTGCCCTTATGGTATCCGTCACCCTTGTTGTTACGATAATTCTTGTTTCAGTTATGATCTACAATATAGAGAATATAGAAACTATTGCTTCTCCTTATCTGTATTATTAACCGTTTTTATATGTGGGATTGCTCTTTTCATTATATACAAGGCAGCTCCTGCTAAAAAGAAAATTCATACACTGAGCAGACGATCAAAAGAACAGAAAAAAATAAGGTTCTTGAGCCGAATTTTGCTTCCAATGGGTGCGATTTCAGTCACTGCTTTAATTCTGATGGGAGAAAAGCTACAGTTTATCTTGCTTGCAGTTACTCTCTTTACACTTCCAATCGGCTTCTTTGCTATGGTAGACGACAAAAATATTGATGAAAGAGACAATAGCTTTCCTGCATTTATAAAGACTCTGGGTACTCTTGCGGGTACAACAGGAATTACTGTCAGAAGTTCAATGGAAAATCTTGATATGGAGACTTTAGGCTGTCTCAGGCCTGGAGTTGAAGAACTACATGCAGGTCTTTCGATGGGATTTAAGTCGAAGCTTTGCTGGGAAAAATTTATCGGAGAAACAGGTTCTGAACTGATAAACAGGTGTTCAAGAATCTTTACAGACGCAGTAGAACTTGGAGGAGATCCTGCCGAAATAGAAGATATAGTCTCAGCTTCAAGCCTCGCAATTGTTCTTCTCAGGATGAAACGAAAATTTGTCAGTTCCGGTTTTCGTGGCCTTGCCATAATTCTCCATGCTGTTATGATTGGGCTTCTGATATTTATCATGGAAATAATTGCTAAATTTAGCGGGCTTGTTTCTGAAATGAGTGAATCTTATAATTCTACGCAGGGAGGCGCTTCAGGAATTGGAATGAGCATGTTCAACGTTGCTGAAAGTGTACCCCTACTGTATAAATTTACCTTTTCAGTAATAATTATCCTCACAATTTGAAACACTCTCGTGGTAAAGATTGTAGAAGGTGGAGGAAATTGGAAACTTTTATTTTATGGAGGATTAACGTCAGGACTTTCTGCACTTTGCATAATACTTATACCACCCGTAGTGGCAAAAGTATTTACATTTCAAACTTGAAAAAAGTTAAACTGAAATAATGAGTTATATTTCCTGTATATATAAGAACAGAAAAGGTTTGTGGGGCAGTAAGATGAATTTACTGAAAAATCTAAAGATTAATGGATCAAAAAATCTAGAAGGGATCGGATTAAAAAATCTGATAATTGATAGATTAAAGAATATGATACATAAACTACGACATTCTAAAGATACGGACATTAAGAATTTGACAAAAAACAGAGATGAGATTCAAGAAAAGATAAAAAACTTGGTTAGAGAGAAAAAAGAAATTGAATCCAGGATTGTTCAGCTCCAGAATACAGAAGAAGAAAAAGCCGAAAAAATATCTGAGTCCAGGCTGCAAGAGAAAAAAAGAGAAGAGAGAACTGATAATTTAGAGGAATTGAAAAAAACAGGTGAGGAAGAAAAGAGAGAAAACATAGGGGCTATAGATAACATAGGGACAAAAGATGAAGTGATAGAGGCAAAACCTGATAGTAGAAATAATGCCGTAGAAAGCAGTGGAACAGTAGATCTTGATAACAGTGCCAGCAAAGTTGGAAAAGTTGTTATTTCTATAGAGGAAGAAAATACAAAAGATGAAGAAAAAATAAAAATTGCGAACTCAATCTTACAGGAAAATAGAGAGAACAGTACACCTGAAAAGATTAAAACTGAAAATGAAAAATTTCAGTCTAACACATTTAGAAATAGCCTTATTGAAGAGCTAATGGAAAGCGAGGATTTGTATCAGGAAGAAGAACCAAATTTTATGAAGTATATAGAAGAATCAAGCGTTACAGAGATAGTTGCAAATTTAAAAGAAGTTAAAAAACTCCTTGCCCAAACATAACTTTAGAAATGTAATTCACAAACAAATAACTTTAGAAAAATAGCTCACAAAAAGAAAATGTAATGATTGTAAAAATCCAACTCACAAAAAAGAAAAAGTAATGATTGTAAAATCCAAAGTAGAAATAGAAAAAATCAGGTTTTAAGTTTTAGCTTTCACTTATGGAAAAGTCCTTCTTTTGCCTTAGAAAGATACTCATTTGATTCCTCTACTTTACTGGCAGCTTCTAAGATATCCTCTGCAGCTTCAAGAAAACCATCTTTTTTGGCTTTTTCAGCCCATTCCTTGAAACTCTTTATGTGACTGTCGTTGTGCTCGATCCAGTGCTCAATCAAATGTGAAAGGTTTTCGTGACTGAGTTCTTCAGTAATAATTGTCCCTCCTATTCAAATATATGAGATTCATTGTATAAATGACCGCTGGCTATAATTAAAACTTTTGTAAGGATACAAGAAAAATATAGAAAATACAGAAAAAGGAGAATATATTGAAAGCCTGGAGAATAATAAAAGTTAAATGAACAGATCAATTTGAAATTTAGAGGGAAAAAGACCAGTTTTCAAACGATGTTGCCCAAATGCTAACATTAAAAACTAATCGGCTTTCAGTTCTCAGCTTCAAATTGTCCTTGGATCAGTGATTTCACCTGACAGTGCCGAAGCTGCTGCGGTTGCAGGAGATGCAAGGTAGATAAAACCACCTTTTCCCATTCTGCCCTTAAAGTTTCGGTTTGCAGTTGAAACACAAACTTCTCCTTCCCCAATCACTCCCTGATGGGCTCCAAGGCAAGGGCCGCAGCCAGGAGTTGCAAGAGTTACGCCTGCTTTGAGCAAAGTTTCCATTGTTCCATTCTCAATTGCTGAAAGAAGAGTCGTGCGAGATGCTGGAATTACGATAGTCCTGACAGAAACTTTTTTTCCTTTAAGAATTGATGCTGCAACCTCAAGGTCTTCAAGTCTTCCATTCGTACATGTCCCTATAAAAACCTGGTCTACGGGAGTACCTGCAACCTCTCCTACAGGTTTTACGTTGTCTACCTGATGCGGACAGGCTACCTGAGGTTCGATATCGTCGGCTGAATAAGTTAATTCTTTTGCATAGACTGCATCTTTATCGGCATAAACCGACTCATAAGGAGCAGCTGCCCTATTCTTCAGAAAATCAAAGGTCTTTTCGTCCGGTGGGACAATTCCGGTTTTTGCTCCCATTTCTATTGCCATATTGCAGAGAGTCATTCTGCCTGAAACCGATAGTTCGGAGATAGCCTGTCCATAAAATTCTACAGCTTTATAAGTGGCACCGTCAATTCCAGTCTTCCCGATCAGGTAAAGAGTAAGGTCTTTTGCATAAACCCCATTCCCAAGACTTCCTTCAACAGTGAACCTTAAACTCTCAGGAACCTTAAACCAGAGCTTACCTGTAGCAAAAATCTCAGCCATGTCCGTAGCTCCTACGCCTGTGGCAAAAGCTCCAAAAGCCCCATAGGTGCAGGAATGTGAATCTGCTCCCACAACCAATTTTCCAGGTAAAGCAAATCCATTTTCAGGAAGTACCTGGTGACAGATTCCTTCTCCAAGCTCATAAAAGTTAGGAATCCCCTGCTCCTTTACCCATTCCCTTATTTCTTTTTGCAAGGTAGCTGAAGTCTCATTATTTGCAGGTGCGATGTGGTCAAACGGGATTATGATCCTTGAAGGGTCCCAGACTTTTTTCATCTCCATTTCTTCAAAAGCATTAACTGTAAGTACTGAGGTACCGTCATGTGCCATTGCATAATCAATATCTGCCAGGACAAAATCATTTGCCTTCGCATCTGCTCCCGCTGCTCGAGATAAAATCTTTTCGCTAATTGTTCCCAAAAGTAAGTCTCCTGTCTAATAATCAATAATAATGAAGTATGAGAAATTCAGATTTCGGAATTCAATATTAAATTGTTGCATATGTATGACAATATTAAAGAATTAGGAATCCGAATATACAAATCGAAATTATACTAACAAAAAAACCTATATTTATTTTCTCCATTTTTTTAGATAATTCATTTAAGTTTCTTTCAGAAAATTCACATTTTTGAACTGAGCGAATATTATGTCGTATTAAGTATTCATTTTAAATCCATCGTATTAAGTACTTATTTTAACCCATCATCTCAGATATTCATTTTGAATTTATTGTATCAAATATTCACTCTTAACCTTTTGAAACTGATTAGATAGATCTTTTACAAAGCGAAATAAACACTACATTTTATATAATTATATATGAGCTCATCCCAAAAGTAGTTTTTATTCAACATCTCCAATAATTTCAAAACCATTTTCCGCATCATAAGGTTTATTGATTATTTCAAATTCCAGATATGGTGACATAACTCTAAGTTTTGGGATAGGCTCTATAATTAATCGTAGCGATGAGACAATGCATGACCGTCATTTTCTACCACAGTGAACCTAATAATGAATTTTGTCCCATTGTCTTTTTTCAGCTCAAGTTCTCCATCTAACTGGTCGACAAGAAAAGTTACAAGCTGAAGTCCAAGACTATCAAGTTCTTTGAGATCAAGGTCTTTAGAAATTCCCACACCATTATCGGAAATGGTCAATGAATAATGCGTATATTTATAGTCTTCACTTTTTCTTTTATCAATACTGTTTTTATATTTTACATTTTCATCTTTATGGAGCTTGATTTGGATTTCTCCGTCATCAGTATCTGGAAACGCATATTTAAAAGAATTGGAAACGAGCTCATTTATAATAATTCCTAAAGGAACTGCTATGTCCATATCGAGTAATATATTTTCTTCCAGATCCATATTTAACCTGACATTAGCATTACCGACCTTGTAAGTCAAGAAAAGAGCATTAGCAAGTTCCTTAATATACAGCGAAAAATTAATTTTATCGAACTTTTTGCCTTTATATAATTCCTCATGAATAAGAGCCATTGATATTACGCGGTCCTGACTTTCTCTGAAGGCTTCCAGGACTTCCGATTCATTGATATTTTTTCTGTTTCTGAACTTTTCAGCTTGAAGGTCTAATAGTGATGAGATTACCTGAAGATTATTCTTTATTCTATGATGAAGTTCCTTTTTACGAACAGTTTCAATATTAATAAGAGCTTCTTCAGCCTCTTTTCGCGGGGTTATGTCACTATGAAGATTCAGAGTTCCCAAAAAATTACCATCCTTATCAAAAAGAGATTTGGAATTTGTATGCGTCCATAGAGGAGACCCATCTTTACGTATAAATTTAAGTTCAAGGCTTTCATTAATATTTTTTCCCTTTTTGCTAAAAATAGATTTAATAATAGCTTTACTTTCCTCACTGAGAAAATCCCACATTGGTCTTCCAAGTAGTTCTTCTGAACTGTAACCAAACATATCTTCAATCTGATTATTAAAGAAAGTAATTCTTTCTTCAGCATCAATTATGCTTATACCTTCGTTTGCGGTCTCTACAATGTTTCGGTACCTTTCTTCACTTTCTTGAAGTCTTTCCTCTGCCTTTTTTTGGTCGGTAACATCAATGTCCATCTCGAGAATCATGGAGGAACCGTCAACATCAGTAAACGGTAAATTATAGGCATCATAAACGCTTCCGTCCGGACCGCTTACTTCCCAGTGATGAGGTTGACCGGTTTCAAGTACTTTATGTGATTCGCAGAATTCACACGGCTGGGTAAATCCAAAATAATATTCATAACAATGACGACCACCAGGATCTCCAAATTTTTTACGGAATCTACGGTTGGCAAAGGCGATATGATAGTCAGGTGTTAATAGAATTATCATTGCCGGGAGCGTATCCATAACATTATATAGACGTTGACGTTCATTTATTGTTTCCTGGTTACGTTTCTCCAATTCATTACTCGTTCTTTTAAGCTCTTCTTCAGCCTTTTTGCGCTTATTAATCACAATCGCCTTATAGTTACTTATATCAAATCCATAAATATCGACGCATCCTTCGTCCAGTAAAGGATAAAAAGTTATCAGATATACCTTATTTCCAACTCCAATTTCTTTTTTTTCAGGAATATTTCGATAAATTGTTTTTGACACTAAATCCTGGATAGAAGAAGGAAATTTTTCCCCTACTCTCGTGCCCCACTCCTGCAATAAAGGTTCACCTGCCTCGTTTGAGTAAAGAACAGTACTTTCCTTATCGGCACTAAGTACAGGATTCGGATTATTTACTAGAAATTTTTCAATTTCTGATTTCATGCTCCCCTTCATACTCCACTTTGTGACAGCAATATGATTACTGTCTAGATTCATTAACATTAAGTGTTTGCTACAACTATATAAATATATAATATTGTTTAGATATAATCCATTTAACTTGACTTTGCATCCAGATAATGTTTATAAAAATAACTCTTTAAAATGTGATTATTTAAAATATTATTTTTTTGTCTGTGAGATAATGAAAAGGTAGTAAAAGCAACTTTCATAAATTAAGAATTATTAAATCCAAATTTTGTTACTCATTTAATATGTAATAAAAAACAGAGGAAAGTAATAAGATATAAGTCTTTATGTATATTCGTTGTAAGCTACTATTTCTTCAAGAGATTTCCTTGATCTGGCAGCGGGAGATTCAGCTGGAATTCCGACAGTAAGTAAAGCGACCACTTTTTTGTCCTGCGAAATCTTGAGCAGTTTTTTGACATCATCTTCGTTGAAAGCACCAATCCAGCAGGTGCCCAGTCCTAGCTCAACAGCTTCCAGAACGATATGTTCAAGAGCAATAGAAAGGTCGACCTGATGCCATTTTTGGGCAGGATCTCCAATGCCTGCGATGACGTGAGAGGCCGTGCCTACGAATGCCTGATTATTGCAAGCAGTAACAAGCTGTTTTTTTACTTCTTCATCTTCAACAACAATGAATTTCCAGTTCTGCCTGTTTGCTGCCGATGGTGCAAGCCTTGCAACCTCCAGTAATTTCTCTAGCTTGTCCTTTGATATGCGTTCGTCTTTGTAAGCCCTTATGCTTCTTCTGTCTTTGATTATATCAAATACACCCATATTAGATTCACCTGCGATTATAAGAGAATTAGCTATTTCTAGAATATCACTTAATCCTATAGAAATATAATACTATAGATATCTGCAATATACGATTTGCGAATTCTCTGAAAATATCAATGGAATAGTAAATGGAAATATTGTTCCAAGTGTTATAGAAACATGATCTGTTCCCAACATACAAAAAATATATGCACCCCCCTACTTAAATTTAGTTAGATTGTATTTAGAAAACTCTCAAATGAATATTCTGAGATAAAAAAATCCTCAGTGAATTCAGAATGAAATTTTCATTCTTCAAGCGAAGTTTTAAGCCTACTCACGACTCATATTTACTGCAGTTTAAAGATGTGATTAAGCTCTATTCCTAGCAGTACTTTAGGATCAAGCAGCTTGATCATTCAAGATTACAAGGAAAGAGAGAGAAATAAGTGGTAGAAGGGATTTGATATGACATCAAAATTGATGGACTACTTTAACAAGCAACCGAGAATTGGAGTTCTCAGCACATCGAGTAAAGACGGAAAAGTAGATTCGGCTGTTTTCGGCTCACCTCAGATGACCGATGAAAAGACCGTTGTAGTTGCAACAGGTAAGAACCGTACATTCTCAAATCTTCAGGAAAACCCTTATGCAATGTTCCTGATTATGGAACCAGGAGCAGATATTATGGCATGGAAAGGGATCAGGGTTTATCTAAAACTGAAAGAACTTGCAACTTCCGGAGAGATGCTTGATATGATCAAAAGTCAGATCGCAAAAATGGCCGGTGAGGAAGCGGTAAAGATGATATATGCAACTGCCACCTTCGAGATTATTGAGCTGAGACCTCTCGTTGATATGGGACAGGACTGGGAGAAATCGATATAAGTGTTAAAAGTTTAAATTTTTAAAGTTATGGGAAAATTAAAATAAAAAATCAGGAATTGATACTTAAACATAGTTATATATTATTAGAAAGTATATTTCTGCATGAACTGTCCAAAATGTAATAGTTCCAGTCACAAAAAGAATGGTATAGTTGGCGGACGTCAACGGTACAAATGCTCTGATTGTGGCTATAACTATACAGTAGAGCTAAAATCAACTGCTTTTTCCGCTTCTGTAAAAAGACAGGCTTTACAACTCTATCTTGAAGGATTAGGCTTTCGCTCAATAGGAAGATTTTAGGGGTGAGTCATGTTTCTGTCCAAAAACGGATCAAGAAATTTGGTCAAGAGTGAGAGAATCTAAAAAGTGAAAGTGAGATATCTATTGTTGAAATGGATGAGATGCACACTTACATCGGTAACAAAAAAAATATTGCTGGATCTGGATTGCTGTTGATAGAGTTGGGAAAAAGTTCATCAACTGCTCTTTTGGTAGCAGAGGAACGGAAACTGGAAAACTACTCTGAAAAAAATTGAAGAAAAAAGAGATTGGAGAAGTGATGACCGATCACTGGAGGGCATATGCAGAGTTTATTTCAGAAAAGATCCATACTCAATCCAAAGCAGAAACGTATACTGTTGAAGGATATAACAGCATATTGAGGCACTTTTTGGCAAGGTTGAGAAGAAAGACAAAGTGTTATAAAAAAAGTCTTGAAATGCTAAAGTACTCGGTTATTCTATTGATGAAATACAGAAATAAAGAACTAGATATATTTAAGTAACAATACCAAAAATCAAAATAGAAAATTAGAATTAAAAAGATCAAAATAAAGAAGAAAACCGGCTAAAACTATAGAATGGGATAAACTCAGATTTCATATTATCCCATTCTTTTCCAGAAACCCTTCAAGTGGCACCGAGTGGGTCTGGAAGCCGCAGACTTTGTAGGGATCAGCGCCCATTGAAAGGGCTACGAACTGGGCAATATTCATGTGCACCATATCATATTTTACACCAAAATCTTTTTCGATAACCGGCTGGTAGCGATCATACTGGATCTGGCAGTTCGGGCACATATGGAGCATAAGTTTCACACCTGCTCTTTGAAGGCTGTCGAGTTTAGTCTTAGTCACCTGAAATGAGGTATCTTTGTTAAGATGAAGCTGGGAAAAACCCATTCCACATGTAAGAGTTCGGTCCTCGTACCAGCGAACAGGATCAGCTCCGCAGGCTGCAGCTATATTATCTATTAACTGGGGATTTTCAGGGTTTCCGAGGACATCGAGATACTTAGCCTTATAGTAATGGCAGGCGTGATGAGATGCCGTCTTGATTCCTGAAAAATCGAATTTTTTCAGTTCCTGAATCTTATCGACCTTGCTTAAGAGAATCTCTACCGCATGATAGAAGTTTGTTCTCGGATTCATATCATCTTTTTCGTAAACAAGGTTATCAAAGCCCTTTTCCCGAAAGATGGAATTGACTTTTTCCCGAACCTCGATATTGTTATTAAGGACATCACAGGCTTCTTTATTTATAGCATAACAGGTTGAGCAGAGGCAGGTTATATTGGGATAGCCGCATCTTTTTGCAATTGCAAAATTCCGAGCTGCAATAGCTGCGGTTGTCAGTCCTTCAAAGATATCAGTATAATGTCCTATTCCTGTACAGCAGGACTGCTCATCGTTTATATAGTAGTCAATTCCAAGCCTGTCATAGACATAACAAGTGGAGGTTTCCACTCCAGGGTACTCCTGTCCAACCATGCAACTTTTAAATAATAAAAGCTGGCTGTCTGGAATATCTTCTATCGCTTTCAAAGCCGAACTCTCCACTCTTATTTTCTTTCTTTATGCACTGGTTTTCCAGGAGCTGATGCAGAAGTTTTTCCTGTATTCTTGCCTTGAGCCATTTTTCTCTTTCAAAATAACCTGTGGCTTCAAGTATGGTCTGAACCTCTCCGTGTGTGTTTCTGATATCTTTGAAGCTCAGCCCCAGTTCATTACGAATTGACTCAAGGTTCTTTTTAAAATTGATCCAGCGATCTCCGAGGTCTCGTTCCATATTTTTAGCTCCAGGACCAGATATCTTGCTGGCTCCGTTTTCTGCAAGATATTCTCCGATCTCAAGGAAATAAGCAAGCTTTTCAACCCCTATGCCTTCATTAACTGCCATCTGTCTAAGTACCTGTACAATTGTCACAGGGCTATTATTCCTAGGACAACGAACATTGCAAGAATAGCAGTAGAAGCAGGACCAAATCATCTCAGACTCAAGTACACTGCGGTCATTTTCGAGCACTTTTTTCACAATCTGACGAGGGCTGTAATCTGTAAAGCGAGCTGCTGGACAGGAAGCCGTACAGGCTCCGCACTGAATGCAGCGGTCAAGCCCCAGAGAGGCAGGTGTCCGCATACTTTTCTTTGCGGTTTCTGCAAGGGTTTTACATTCCGGGGTATCGTATTCGTTTACATATGGAATCATTCTATCATCTCTTTTTCCAGGGCAAGGCTGGTAAAAGTGCCTGCGAGCCCTCTTGTATTTGGAACGTAAGCTTTTTTGAAATAGAGTCGATTTTCTGAATCTTCAATTTCTTGTTTTAATTTCTCGAAATGTCTAACAGTTAGAGGATATATAATCTCAGCTTTCGGACTGTCTGGAGGATCTTCTATAAAAAGGACTGAGGCTGCCCCACATTTAAAGGCTTGAAGTAACAGGTCTTCATCTACCACCAAATTTGTTGGCACCTTGATTAACTTGACATTTGAAGGATAGGTCAGTGCACTATTCCCAATATTATCGCAGGTTAAGGATGCAATCCCGCTGTTTACAAAGCCCAGAACATCTCCTTCTTTGACAACTCCTTCAATTTCAGCCCTTAGCTGACTTTTCGTGAAACTTTCAATCTGGATAGCGCCGTTTTGACAGAGTTCAGTGCAATATCCACACCCTGTACAGACAAGCGGATCTACAGCAATCTTTCCGTCTTCATTTAAGGAAAAAGCTTCAAATGGACATTTGAGACATTCATTACACTGATTACAAAGAAGCTGGTTGAGCGTTGGAATTTCGTTTACCAGGGCTTTGGGACTGTCCGCAATAAATGCTCTTGCTCTCACAGCTGCAAGTCCTGCCTGTGAAATAGTGTCCGTAACATCCTTAGGACTCTGAGCAGTACCGCAGACAAAAATTCCATCCAGTGAACTGTCTACAGGTTTCAATTTAGAGTGTCTTTCTTTGATAAAGCCACTTTCTTCCTGGCTGAGATTCAGTGTACTGGCAATTTTTCGGGTTCCTTTGGAAGGAACCATGGCCGCAGAGAGTACAACGAGATCAGCAGGAAGCTCTTTTATTTTCTGGTTAAGGGTATCTTCGAGTCTGACAACAAGGCTCTTATCAGGTTTCTCCACAATTTCGGCTGGTCTTCCTCTTACAAATTTGACCCCCATATCTTGAACCGCTCGATAGTAGTTTTCGTAAAAACCAAGAGCTCGCAAATCGACATAGCAAATCGTGATTTCTGTACCCGGATATTTTTTCATTATCAGATTAGAGTGTTTCAAAGCCGCCATGCAACAATATCTAGAACAGTAACGGTTCCCACTTTCTTTTTCGTCCCTTGAACCCACACATTGGATCATAACTATTCTTTTAGGTGTTTCAGGTGTCTCCGAATAATCAATAGAAGAATTTTTAGAGGAAACTTTACTCCCACAATTGACTGTTGAATTAACAATATTGTTGTCTATGTGGAAATCCGAAGGTCTGATCAATGTTCCTTTTGTAGGACCGTTGATACCAAGCATTCTTGCAAGTTCCATCTGGGTCATTACGTTTTTGAAAATCCCGTACCCATACTGCGGTTTCTGAGACGCATCATACTCATCAAACCCGGTAGCAACAACAACTGCACCGACATTGAGATCAATAATTTCTTCTTTTTGAGAAAAGTCAATTGCTCCAGAGCTGCAGACTTCTGCACATTTTCCACATGCTTCGCCCTTAAACTGCAGACAATGATCAGGATCTATGCAGTATATTTTTGGAACAGATTGAGAAAAACGCAGAGAAATTGCCTTTTTGTCCGTGTACCCACAATTGAACTCATTTTCAACAATAACAGGACAGATACGGCTGCATCGGCCACACCCTGTACAGTTATCATGTACATATCTTGGTTTTTTTCTTAGTCTGACTGTGAAATTACCTGCACTTCCGCTTAATCGTTCCACTTCAGTCCAGGTTAGAAGAGTAATCTTAGGATTAGCCATGACTTCATTCATCAATGGACTTAATGAGCACATCGCGCACTCTTCAGCAAGCTTGTCAGGAGAAAAAACCTTACCTATTTTTGCCATATTTCCACCTATACTGGAATCCTTCTCAACAAGATAGGTAGAAATTCCATTATCTGCAAGGTTCACTGCTGCAGTTATCCCTGCAATTCCTCCACCAATAACGAGAGCCTGTGGAACAATGTTTACTTTTATTTCTTCAAGGGATTCGTGATTATTCAGGCGTCCAAGCTTTCCATGAATAAGTGAAAGCGCTTTTTCAGTCGCTTCAGCTTTATCCGGGTGTACCCAGGCACAGTGCTCTCTAAGGTTTGCAATTTCAAGCATTGCCCGATTCAATCCAGCTTCTTGAATACATTTTTTAAAGAGAGTGCCGTGTTTTGAAGGAGTGCATGAACCTATTACTATCCGGTCTAGATTCTTTTCAGAAATTTTATTTTTGATAAGAATCTGTCCCTCTCTAGAACATAGATACTCATAATCGAAAACCGGAATCCCTTCTACCTTAAGGGTTTTCTTAAGAATATTAATATCAATATGTTCGGAAATATTCCCACTGCAATGGCAGATAAATACAGCAGTTTTGTCCAGAGAAGCGTTCATTATACTAACTCTTTCGAGGATTTATATTTAAGACTTGCCTAATCTAGCAAGTTTACTATCCCAAAAAGGTTAAAAAATTAACAATATATGCAAAATAAGGATAATTTTTAAGGAAAAAAGTGAATTATAAATTTTTATTTGATCTCTTGTACTGCAATTCACTTTCTGAAAAAAGGAAATACAATAAAAAGACATTTTGATCTATTATGTCTTCACTATATATAGATAAGACCTGTAAAAACCAGAATAACACTTGTCATTTTTTTGCAAATAAAGGATTTCAACGCATAAAATTAAAATGTTGAAGTGTAGAAAAGGTATTATATACATATAATTATATATATTAAGAGAGTATTATTATTTAGATAAACTGTGAAAAACAGACTTTGTGAGATACTCAACAGTCTCGAAAATTTTCCCCAACTGAGATCTCGATATAAATGGTAGATGATCGTTGTGGCAGATAATGATTTTACATCCAAAGACAACGAATTTAAGATAGGAGAGGTTGAATATGAAATGGTAGAGCTTTTAAGAAGGCTGAATATTAACAGGCCAGTTGCTCTCACCCTTGCTTGCCTCTCCAAAGGAGAGGAAATTTCTTCCCAATGTATCGAAATGGTATCAGGGTTAAGGCAGCCAGAAGTTAGCATTGCAATGAGGTATCTTCTAGAAAATGATTGGATAGACATGAGGGAAGAAAAGAAAAATCAGGGCAAAGGTCGACCAGTTAAATTGTATAAATTAACGGTGCAGATGGAAACAATCATTAACTCAATAGAAGAAGACATAATGGCCGAAAGCAAAACTGTGCTTCAGAACATAGAGCGCTTAAAAAATATTTCCTGATATTGACTTAAATTCCAGAATCATCAAGAAATAATCCAAATATCCTATTATAAAATATGAGTCTGGATTAATAACTTTAGATAAAACTTAAAAAATAATATATAAGAACTAGAACTTTTAATAGAATTGTAGTACTATTTTAAAAGTTATACGATCTCTTAATTCTATTCCTGACATCTCTTTTTTCATAGAATCAAAGTTTCAAAAAAGTCAAACTAAGAATATTTCAGGGACAGAATATATATTCAAAAATTATCGAAAAGAAACATCTCAATAGAGATAAAGAGTTCATCTCATAAACAGAATAAACTTTTATAGTAATAAGGACCTAGAACTCTTTCATACAATCCATATAAGTTTAGAGATTTAAGGGTAGAAAATAATCACGTTTATCCCAGGTCATCCAGAAGATGAAATATTTCTTATTTCAATGTTAAATATTAGACTTACTTTATGATCAAAATAATTCAACAACCCATAACATAGAAAGCACATGATACTTTAGAATATAGTTCGAGTTTAAAGCAGCTTTTGAATTTCAAACAAACCTTAAATTGAGATACGGACTTATTCGTGGAGATTGTTTTAAAAAATAGTTTAAATGTAGTGATTATAAAACTTTAAAAGAATAAACTTTACAAATTTGATTATAAACGATAAACAGCATCATCTGAACTCTTTTTGAGTTAGCAAATCTCAAAATCACTCAAAAACTTAGATATAAATCAACAAATATAAAAAATGATAGAATAAGTAAATATTTATATTAATCGACTCTATAATGGTCCTTTGGGTGATTAAATGGTAGATGAAAGTGGTTCAATCATGGAACTTTCTGACACAAATGACCAGAGTCCTATAGTAATAGGATCAAATGAATACGAAATGATAGAATTACTTAGAAAAATAAATGTCAGTAGACCAATTGCTCTTACACTTGCATGCCTTGCTAAAGGAAGAGAAATTTCATCTCAGAGTATTGAAATAATATCAGGATTAAGACAGCCTGAAGTCAGTGTTGCAATGCGGTATCTTCGAGAAAACAACTGGATAGATATCCGTGAAGAAAAAAAATCAAAAGGAAAAGGCAGGCCGATAAAGCTATACAGGCTTACAGTCCCAATGGAATGCATCGTTAGCAAGATAGAAGAAGAGATAATAGCTGAAAGCAAAATTGTGCTTAGAAATATAGAACGTCTGAAACACCTTGCCTAAATTATTCATTAGAATTATATTTCAGGCATTGATACTTAAACATAGTTATATACTGTTAGAAAGTATATTTCTTCATGAACTGCCCAAAATGCAATAGTTCCAGTCACAAAAAATGGTATAGTTGATGGGCGTCAACGGTACAAATGCCATGATTGTGGATATAACTATACAGTATAGCTAAAATCAACTGCTTTTTCCGCTTCTGTAAAAAGACAGGCTTTACAACTCTATCTTGAAGGATTGGGCTTTCGCTCAATAGGAAGAGTTTAGCATGAAAGTACATGAGGAGATTATCCTCACGTGCTCTCTTGATCCTTTTTCCCCATAATCGCAAATATTTCACTAATTATTTTAATCCGTTCATCAACCGAAAAAATCTCAGTCTCAATAATCTTTCTCTTTTGGATTTCTCCCTTTTGATATCCGGTTTCATCTTCGTCCATCTCATCGTTTGTAATAAGATGCCATAGTATCGTTGCAATTTTCCTTGCTAAGGCAATAATTGCTTTTGCATGTCCAATCGACTTCTTTTTTCTGTTAAAAAACTCTTTTAACCTGCTATTCTTCTTTCTTGCTGCTGCTTGAGCAATCTGTGTCAGAATCCACCTTGCTACTTTTGATCCCCTCTTTGTGATTCTGCCGTTATAGTATTTAACTGCAGATTGATACACATTAGAAACTAGACCAAGCCAAGAAGCAAGCTTATTTCCAGAAGAAAAATCCTTAAAGTTGCCTATTTCAGCAAGTAAAATTGCCGCACCAAGTTCCCCTATACCTGGAACTGACATTAAAATCTCCATTTCTCGCTTATGATTTCGAGAAGCATAATTGAAAATTTCTGTTTCTAAAGCTTCGAGTTCATCATCAAGACTTTTTATGAGTTTCAGACAGATCTGAAGTCTGAATGCAGCACTTTGAGAAATTTCTCGATCAAGAATTTCTCTTATCTGAGCAGCTTTTTTCCGAACATTTGGAGAGAGGCTTGCAATAATCTGATCAACACTCTTACCTGAAGAGATTCCTAATAAGATCATTCTGCCATTCTTGCCAAAAACGTCTGTCAGCACATTATTCAGGTGTAGCATTTCAGATGCAAGAATTGAATTTCAGATGCAAGAATTGAGTGAGCTTTATTTTTTAAATCTGTTCTTTTTTGTACAAGTGTTAACCGAAGTCGAACATATGATCTAAAATCTATATGATCCTTTGGAAAAACTCTTGATGGCTGAATCATATTATTAAGTGCAAGTTGTGCAATGACTTCTGAGTCAATCTTATCTGTTTTTGTATGGGTAAATACCTTCATATCTCGCGCATTTCCAACTATCACAGTTAGATGCTTTACCAATGAATCATGAATCGGAACCCAAAAGTAGCTGGTTGATTCATATGCAACAACATCACATTTTTCTGATATTACCCAATTTTTAAGGGCTAAAATTCCTTCATCATCTCTGTTGAAACGTTGCTGTTGTTTTTCACCAGATCTACTGAAAATTGTAGCAATGAAAAAGAGTTTGTGAATGTCTAAACCACAAGCTTTGTTTATGACTTAAATCAAATTAGATCACCAAATTTATTTGGGCAGTGGAATTGCCTAAAAGGCCAATTTAGCATCCGTGATCAAAGTCACACTTGAGCCTTCGATGGCAATTCACTGATTAGTTTTAGAACGGTTTTGAAAAACCAAAATCAAGACAACCTTACTGCCCAAGGTAATGAGGGCTTAATAGTCAAAAAAAAGAACGGAGAGTACTTTCATTAGTTGTGCTTGTTATTCGAAGAATATCATGTGCGTTTTAGGGGTAAGTCATGTTTCTGTCCAAAAATGGATAAAGAAATTTGGTCAGGAGTTAGAGAACCTAAAAAGTGAAAGTGAGATATCTATTGTTGAAATGGATGAAATGCACACTTACATCGGTAACAAAAAAAATATTGCTGGATCTAGATTGCTGTTGATAGAGTTGGGAAAAAGTTCATCAACTGCTCTTTTGGCAGCAGAGGAACGGAAACTGGAAAACTACTCTGGGAAAAAGTGAAGAAAAAAGAGATTGGAGAAGTGATGACAGATCACTGGAGGGCATATGCAGAGTTTCTTCCAGAAAAGAGTCATACTCAATCAAAAGCAGAAACATTTACAGTTGAGGGATATAACAGCATATTGAGGTATTTTCTGGCAAGGTTGAGAAGAAAGACAAAGTGTTATACAAAAAGTCTTGAAATGCTAAAGTACTCGGTTATTATATTGATGAAATAAAGAAATAAAGAACTAGATATATTTAAGTAACAATGTCATATTTCATAAAGAACTTTATTTTTTAGAATGAACCTATCATAAAGTCCATTCAAATATCCTATTGATGACTTAAATATGAGATTCAAAACTCAAATTTTGAGTTTTGGATAGGTTCATAGCTTTTACAGCATTATAACGGCTTTTACAACAATATATCCAAATATTATGAAGCCTGCTATGTATAATGCATCTGTTTCTGTGTTTGGCATTTCATAATATTCACATTGAATAGATTTAGAGTTTGTTTTATTCAATTCGTTTTTTAACCAGTATAAAGTCAAAATAACTACTACTCCAAATCCTAAAATTTCAGGAACATAACTTTCCGATAACTGAAAATTAAATGACCTATTGAACAGTACTAATAAATATTCTAATCCCGTACGATCCACAGAATTTTTGGGAAAACTCCATCCTAAAAGAGGCCAGAATAAAGTTCGAGGATTTCCCCACATCTGGTCTTCCATAAGATGGAAAAATGAGCCTGAAGCAAGAGAAAGAATTCTAATGTCCCTTCTTTTATCATACAAGTGCAAACCGATAAACAAAAGAGAAATAGATAATATTAGAGTGTGACCTATAATGCGTCCATTTGCCAGAGTCGAAGAAAAAATAACCATACCTAGAGGTTTGTCTAGAATGTCAGGAAATAGGGCTCCAAGGACAAGATACTTAGGATCTATGATAGTTTTTATTTGATGGGTAAAGACACAAAGAACAATAAATACTCCAAGTGTAATACCAATATGTCCAAACAGAAGCATAGTAAACAAAACAAATCTTTATTTATATAAAATAACTGTATTCAGAACAGGATTAAAAGTCCAAATTAGAATATAAAGTGAGAATTGAACAGGTTTTAAGGAGCTCAATTAATTAAAAATTCAGAATTTTGAGAAAATCAATTAATTAAAAACTCAGAAAATATATTCAAAGTTCAGTATTAATAATAAAAAAACAAAACGAAAATATTTAGTGTGTGGTGGGCCCGCTGCGATTCGAACGCAGGACCTCACGGTTATCAGCCGTGCGCTCCACCAAGCTAAGCTACGGGCCCAGGTAAGTCAGATATTTATAAAAAACCTGTAAAGATCTCCTGAAAAATGATGAGAATTCTGGTGGGCCCGCTGCGATTCGAACGCAGGACCTCACGGTTATCAGCCGTGCGCTCCACCAGGCTAAGCTACGGGCCCAAATATCAGGTTTTTTAGAATTATCGAAGTTGAAAGGCTTTTTTGGGAAAGCATCCCATTTCGACAACACTTCTAATACTCAATTTACTACTTATATCTTTTGCTTGAATAATTTAAAATTTTAAAATTTGAAATTTCAAAAGTATATTTACAGGGAGCAGAAACAGAGTGGCGACAGATTTATATAATATCCCGAGTGTATGAGGGATGCTGGCAAAGTAAAGCCTTATAAGGGCCGGTAGATCAGGGGAAGATCGCTACCTTGGCATGGTAGAGGCCTCGGGTTCAATTCCCGACCGGTCCACTAAAAGATAGTTAATGGTTCTAATCAGTACTACTATTTTTCAAACGTTTTTTACACTTATGTTACTTCAGGGATCGGCAACACCCAGAAGCTTTCATTTCTCCTTTAGAATATCTTTTCGCTTAATAACATAACACATTTTAAAACTGTTGAAATTTGAAATGGAACAGGGAGAAACACATAGCAAAAGAACTGGCGTATTCTCAACCACGCTGTTGAGTTTTTAGAGTAGCACTGGTTAAAATTGCATTAGACTGGTTTTGGAAGTCCCTTAAATCACCTCTGAATAGCTCAATTTTTGCCCTTGAAGGCGGCAGTTTGAGACTCTGGATCACACCCGAAGTTTTAAAGATAAAAACAAGCTTAGTGAGACACATTAAAGACAACTATTGAGGTTCCAATGTTTTTGTATTCGCCTATTTTTTTCCGGCTTTTATTTGGAGTCTTTTTAATATTCCTTCCGAACCTTTCAATTTCCTTTAATTTCCCTTAAACATCTTTTTTGTTCCCATAATCTTTTTTTGAAACTTTTTTGCTGCTTTTGCGTGTCTGTTTACTTTTTTTGGTCTCAATAGCTTTTTCCTCAACTTCTTCAGCGGGTTCTTCAAAGAGGAGGTTTGTTAGATAGTTAATCTGATTTCTCAGTTCCTCTTTTATTTCTTCAGGGACCTCTTTTGATTCTTGTATGGATCTTAGGGCTTCCTTAAAATAAAATTCTGCGAGAACAGGATCTTTCTCAGCATAGATGGTTCCAACCATAACCTGAAGGGGAGAAAAGTTTCTATGCTTTTCATTGAATTTCGTGTAAAATTCCTGGATTTTATCAAAGTCTTCTTTCTCCATAAGATCCAGAAAATAATCCTGCATAAGTTCCATATAATCCGGACCTTTTTCCAGAAGAAAATCGAATTTATCGTCATTATTCATTAAAAAGAAACCGGTTTCAAGGTAGTCTGCCGTCCTGTCTTCTCCAAAAATATCTTCCGGGCTTAGACCTTCGAATAAGCCCCCTTCTTCAGAAAAATTCTCCTCACCGAAAAGATCTTTAGCCTCTTTTTTCATGAGGAGCATATCAACCTGAGCCCCGGATACGCCCATTTTGTGTGCAAATTTTTTGAACTGCCTTTCGTACTTTTTCTCTTTTTCCTCTGAAAAAAAGCCGAGCACGTACGTGATCCACTTTACATAGGCCTGTTTGTCCTCAAGCCAGGATCTGTTGTCAATCATCCACAAAACATAGTCAAGAACAAGGGTGAATTCATGGTAGTAGAGCAGATTTTCCTCAAGAGGTTCAATCAGACTTTTCACAATTTCTTTTTCAAGGGGTTTTTCAAAGAAACTGATCGGTTTGTCACGATTCTCCTTTATGTTCTTTAATGCCCTGATGACATATTTATCCGTTACTTTCCGGTTCTCGTTGTAGTAATAGTCGGCAATTGAAAACTCGATTTCACTCAGATATTCGCTGTACTCGTATTCTTTATTGTAAATGCTTTTTATTTCCTTTATCTCCGGAGTGTCCGGCACGAGAAATTCAGACAAGGATAAATCGTTTTCAATTAATTCATTGTTTTCATCGGGACTCATAAATACTTCTCTATGATTATTGGTTTATATCAATTTCTAATGGCCGGGCAGGATGAATGCAAATTATTTCTACCTGGTTGAACTGGTTATTTTTCCCTTCAACTAGAGTCTTTTCAACTTTAAACAGGGTCAAAAAGGACCAGACAGAGTCAATTTTGTGTTCACATCAAGAAATAAAGATTGGAAAGCATAGTGTTTTTGATAGTTTTGACAGGGACACAATTGAACTTGAAACGCCATGCTAAATAAAAGCGCTACTCGCAAACAATTTACGAGCTCATATTGTTAATTCCCTTACTTCAGAGTTCATACCCAAGCCCTGCCAGATTTTTCCTAATCTTCCTCTCAAAATCCTCTAATTTCCTGAACTGCTCCGAAAGTTTTGTATTTACATTTTCCATGTATTTCTTCAACTCTAATCATTGTTTTCGGTTTTTTCAAGTCCAAATGTCCTTCTTAGATTTCATTGACAAGGTCGCTCTCCTTCGTCGAGCGTAACAAGAAATACTCCATTTGTATTCGGTTAAGATACGATCTATAAAAAATGTGTTATCTTTGTTGCCATTTCTGTAAACCTATAAATGTAAATAGAGATGCATAGATTATTACAGTAGTCATTATAACGTTAACAGATTCCTTAACCGAATACAAATGAGAAAGACTCAGTATGATGAATAATGGTTGTAAAGGTACAGCTGTAAAGGTCTCTCATTTCTCCAGAATTTTCCAGTGGCCGCCTTTCGCAGGGCCGACTCTTTTGATAATACATTTTTTCTTTAATACATCCATATGTTTTTGAATTGCAGATTGATTTATGTTCAATTTTTCAGAAATTTCCTTTCTTGAGATAGTAGAGTTTTCATCGATCAAAAGGAGGATCTTACGCTGGTTCTCGTTAAGTTCGGGCCATTTTTCAGACCACTTTTCTGACACTTTTCTGACACTTTTCTGACCACTCTTTGCTTTCCTTTTCAGCTTTCTTTTCTTCTTCCTTTACTCCAGCTTTTTCTTCTGCTTCCATCTGTTTTCTCTTAAATGTAACAATAAATTGAGTCCCGACCTCTTTAAAATCAGTTTCAGGCTCTTTTAAAAGAATCAGACTAATGATCCCGTTTCAAGTTAAAAATAAAGTGTTTATAATAGATACATCCTTGCAGATATACTCAATTTTGGCTTTGAAAAAATCGCTAAAAATCATCTCCAAGAAACTGTCATATGACTTGGCAACTAATGCCCATACTTAGGAGAAATTCAAGGAGGAAAATAAGAAAAAATAAGAGAGTTGGAACATTTTATATATTTAGACAATGTATATGATAATTGGGAAGACATGAAAATAGGTATACTCTCTTTTATAACACAAAATAAATGTAAATACCGTACTTCATGCCCAAATTTTCAGAAAGGGGGAAAATATTGTGAGGGATTGGACTACTGTAAATGTGGATTGTTCTTAAAAAGGAAACGAGGGATATAAATATATTTGACTCTATTTTGGAAGTACTTTATTTATTTAATCATACTTTTTTAAGAATACGTTCTTAATTATGCTACAGATTAAATAGTTTTACGTATATAGCAAAAAAGGTGTGTTTATACACAGAAATAATCATTACATAGTAAAACTTATAATTATTTTACATAGATTTGTTTTTTAAATTTTGAGGCTTAAAAATATATACTTTGCATGGTTATAACTTTCGGACTTATATATAAATTAAAAATTTGTTTATTCGATAGCCAGGGAGTTGACAGCTTGGTTAATAAAAAACTTATTAAGTTTTTAACTATTTTTCTTATATTTGCATTTACCGCTGAATGTATATATACTGTCCTTGTCGACAAAATCCCTGCTTCATATATGAATTCCGAAGATATGGTAACAGATATGCACGCATTAATATTCAATGAAGAGAATAGTTCCCTACATTCCGAAACAGTATTAGGAGAACAAAACAAGGTCAAAGAGAATCAGAGCGCTGAAAACTCAAATGATTCTATAAATTATGATATCCCAAAAGTACCGACATACTCTGAAGAAAAATCAAATATTGTTTATCCAGAAGAATACCGGAAATTATCCCTGAATTTCCAAAGAGGCATTGGATCAGGGAATGAAATAATTTCATCTGAAGTTTTTAATATAACCAGAAAGACATCAGGGTACAATATTAATGACGCCTGTAAAGTATTTGATTATGTAAACCGTCACTGGAAGTATCGTTCTGAAGGTAATGCTGACTTTTTCTTTGGAGCCTCTCAGACTATAAGTGAGGGTTATAAAGGTGACTGTGACGACTACTCTATAGTCATAGCAGCACTTTTAAAAAATATGGGATTCAATACAAGGATCGTTACTGTAACAAATGAGACCTATGGACATGCCTATCCAGAACTTTACATAGGAAACAATAATGAAACAGCGTATCAAATTCTCAGGTATGTACAGATGAGATATCCCTATGCTGAAAACATCTGGTACTCAAACAGAGATCTTAAAGATGGAGAAATTCAATACTGGTTGAACTTCGACTGGAGCGGGTCAAATGGGTATATGCATCCTGGAGGAGTATATTATCTTGAAGGAGCGCAAGTAATTTACTATCCTTCTGGAATAGTTGAGTACTGAACTAGAGTTAACTTGGAACCTACTTCCGTAATACAATTTTTATGTAGTATAGTAAATTTGCTGCAAATTATAGTCAATTTTTTTGTGTGTTATGGAAACAATTGCGTTCCATACATGAAATTTGCTATCCAAAAACTTTTTAAGATTTACAATTTACAGAAATTGTCACACTGCCAATAGACTTGAACTATTAAAAACTGCAAGCATAAAAAGCTTATTATATTTTTTTCATTTGAGTTCCTCTTTCCAATAATTCCCTTTTTCCAATATTATCTTCTCCCCACTTTTGTTTAACCTCTTCACTCCACTGTAACTTACCATCTCCAATCATAGACTTTGGAATTGCAAAAATGTTTGCTCTCGTGTATCTGGAAAAACCAGAATTGGATAACTTATATTGACTTGATTTCGCATCATATACCATCTGGTAATCAAGTTTAAATGCGCGAACTGCATCTGAAAATGTACAACTTTCCTGTGATTCTTCTTTTTGTTCTTTTCCTTTCTTTCGCGTCTTTTTTTCGATCTCAATCTCTTCTTTTCTTATATCTTCCAAATACCATAAGCTTTTATCAATTTCACTTTTAAACACAATCATATGCCATTTCAGAGATCGAGAATAAGGTTTTCTTAAAAGTTCATGCAACTCAGTAATTAGATTAGAATCATTTGTTGTACATTCAATCTCTTCCATTACTCTTTTAATTCTAGCCAAATTCACCTTTTGTCTTTCCTGACTTGTTGCCATAACTACTCACTACATTATACATTAAATAATACAGTTATGTATGAAAATTATATTTTAAACCTTCGTTAATAGAGAATAAAGGATAAAAACGGTCAAAAATAAGACCAAACATTCTAAAATATGTCAAAAATAAAAGAGATTAAATTTTAAATTAATGCTTAAAAACAGAAATTTCAGGAATTCCTGTGATTATGAGACGTAAAACTCTTGTTTAACTGGTTTTCAGTATTTATTTATCAGCACTTTTATCTAACATGTTCTCATTTGTTTTATTGATTTTTATGTCCGAAAATATAACAGAAAGTACCAGTAAAAAAGTTGAGAATGGGGATACCATCTCAGTCGATTACGCAGGCAGACTTGAAGACGGCACAATTTTTGACACTTCCATAAAAGAGACAGCTATTCAGGCAGGGCTATACAATCAAATGAGAGATTACAAACCTCTTACATTTAATGTTGGCGCAGGACAAATGATAAAAGGGTTTGATGAAGGCGTTGTTGGAATGCAAATTGGAGAAGAAAAAATCCTTACAATCCCACCTGAAGAAGCATATGGAGAGTACAACGAAGAATTAGCAAGAGAGTTGCCTATTAATTCTGTAGATTTCACTCCTGAAGTTGGAATGCGCTTGGCTACAGAAACTGGTCTAACAGGTATTATCACAAAGGTAAATGAAAATAGTTTTGTTATAGATTTTAACCACAATCTTGCAGGAAAAACTCTGACTTTTGTAGTGAAAATAGTTTCTATGGAGGAACACAAAGGATGAACACCAGAAAAGGATCAATTTTTTTCATAACGATTCTGCTCCTGATAAGTATAACTCTTGTCAGCGGATGCATGGATAATGGAAATAAAGGAGAAAATAGTAGAACAGTAAAATCAGGAGATACAGTCCAGGTGGACTATACAGGAATGTTTGAGAACGGAACTGTTTTTGACACATCAAAAAAAGAAGTTGCGAAAAAAGCGGGATTATACGTTGATGAAAAGAATTATACTCCTCTAACATTCGTAGTTGGTTCAGGTCAGGTAATCCAGGGCTTTGACGAAGGCATAGTTGGAATGAAAGTCGGAGAAGAAAAAACATTGAAAATTTCTCCAGAAAAAGCTTATGGAAAATATGACGAAACAAAGATCCTGGCTATTCCCATAAAAGAGTTAAATCTAACGAATCTCTCCGAACTTCCTAAAGCAGGACAAACTATTAGCGACACATACGGAAATCGGTTCAAGGTAAAGGCAGTAAACAATACACATATCATTATTGATGCCAACAATGGGCTTGCAGGTAAGACTTTGATTTTTGATATAAAGCTCGTTTCTATAAAATAAATTTAAGTTCCTGAAAATCAAAATGATGGTTGTAGAATTTCTTTGAAATGTACATATTTTTGATATCCTGAGAAACATATAGATGACCTGGATACTGAAAGAAAAATGTACAGGAGAAAGGGATAATGGAACATTCTCGCATTGTGAATAAAGG
Organism: uncultured Methanosarcinaceae archaeon; assembly: GCA_963727895.1. GTDB lineage: Archaea > Halobacteriota > Methanosarcinia > Methanosarcinales > Methanosarcinaceae > Methanosarcina. The sequence goes on from CAVSHT010000004.1 coordinate 476,232, forward strand.
AGATTACGTCCTTATTGATTACACCGGAAAATTAGAGGATGGAACAGTCTTTGATACCACTTTGAAGAAAAAAGCCTTAGAAGCAGGGATATATGACAAAGAAAAAGAATATAGAGCCTTTGTTTATTCAGAGTAGATACGGGTCAGATAATAAAAGGAATGGACAGGGGCATCCTTGGAATGAGAGAGGAAGAAGAAAAAACCTTTATAATTCTTCCTCAAGACGCTTATGGGGAATATAAGAATTATCTTGTCCAGGAGATTCCCCTCTCAAGACTTGAACTCCAGACTCCTCCTGAAACAGGAAAGAAAATTGTAACACCCGGCGGAAGTGAAGTTACAGTACTTAGTTCCACGGAAACTTCTGCTACCCTGGATTTTAACCATGAACTTGCAGGCAAAACTCTGATCCTTGAGATAAAACTTGTCTCAATTATAAATTGATTCCAGACTCTGCAAATGAAGGAGGCAAAGTATGGAAAAAGAAGAAAAAGTCATGGTATTGCTGTTATTTATGACATTAACTTCTCTTATGGCAGCCTATCTTTGCTTTGGATCAGAACTTACAGCTGGGCAGGAGACAGGAAAAGAAGTAAAAACCGTACACTCCGGAATCCGCTGAAGGGGAAAAAGTGTTTATTCAAGCCGAAGTTTTGAGTAAACAGCTCACCTATAAAGGCGGACACCTGCTTTTACAGGTAGACTGCAACTCTGAAGTCCTGAGTATTTTTATTCCAAAAACTGCAGGAGCTGAGGCTTTTAATGCATCAATCAAGAAAGGGGATTATATCAGTGTAACAGGTACAGTTTCGGAGTATGAAGGGAAAAAAGAAATCAAAGTGGAAAGAAAAGAAGATGTTCTTCTGAATGATCACAGCTCTTCTGAATAAATATCATTTATCTGAGATACCATAATCAATAATCTTTCAAATAAAAGAAAAAGATCGTTAACAATATATTCATATAAGAACATCTTGGAAAAATATGAAAGCGTGTATCATGTGCGGAGGAACAGGGACAAGGCTCAGGCCGCTAACTTTCAAGCATCCTAAACCCAGCATACCGATTCTTAATAAACCTTCAGTCCTACATCTGATAGAGCATCTTTCAAGAGAAGGATTTAACGAAATAGTCATGACCCTCGGGTACATGGGAGAGCGAATAGAAGAGCAGCTTGGAAATGGACACATATTTGGGGTACATATCGATTATGTATATGAGAAAGAAAAACTTGGAACCGCAGGTGGGGTTAAAAATGCTGAGGAATACCTGAAAGACGAGCCATTTATTGTGCTTGGAGGAGATCACGTCCTGAATCTCGATTTGAGAGAGATGTATCGTTTCCATGAAACAAGTGATGCCTCTGTAACTATGGGACTTATTTCAATTGACGACCCAAGAGAGTTTGGAATTGCAGATATGGATATAAATAACAAGATCCATCGCTTTCTTGAAAAACCGAAGGCAGGCCAGATATTCAGCAATCTTGCAAGTACAGGCATTTATGTTTGCGACCCTTCTATATTTGAATGGATACCTGAACATAAAAAATACGATTTTGCGAAAGACCTGTTCCCCTTCATGCTTGAAGAAAACAAGGAAATAAACGGTGTTCTTGTGAGGGGACAATGGACTGATGTCGGAAGTTCAGCAGCTTACAGACAGGCACAACGCTGGATGCTCGATGCACTTCCTGGAACGACAATAGAAGGGAACTTCACAACTCGAAACGCCAGAATAAGAGGTCCTTTATCCATAGGGAACAACGTGTGCATAGGCTCTAATTCTTCTCTTGTAGGACCAATAGTAATTGGAGAAAATACAATCATAGGTGATAACGTCCTTATCGGTCCTTACAGTGTGATAGGCTCTAACTGTACTATAGAGGAAAATGCAAAGATCCTTTCATCTTATCTTTTCGATAATGTGTCCATAGGAAAGAATTCCAATATCTCAGGCGGAGTGGTTGCAGATGAAACAACCATAGAAGACCACTGTTTCCTTGAAAATGGAACTGTTATTGGACATAGAGTAGCTATAGGAAGTAATTCAACAGTACATTCTGGGGTTAAAATCTGGCCTGAAGTAGTCATAGATAAAAACTCAAGCATAAAAGATACCTTAATGAACCCTGATTACGACATTGAACACGAAGGCTCGTGAATTTAGTTAAAAAGTATAAAAAAGATAATTAAAATAAGTTTGTAGGTTTTCTACAAGACCAAAATTTATTATTGGTTTCTGTAAGTGGTTACTGGCTCAGGAAATCCAATTATTTTCCTTAAAGATTTTTATTACAATTCTTACAGAAACCTTATAATAAAAATTGATGATTACCTGAAAGTACCAATTTTCTTGTTCTTAGAATCCTGCCTCAATTAGACTTTTGCCTCAACCTGTGAATTTTGGAATTTTCTCATTTCTTTTAGACGTCTGGCAATGATTTCACCCAGGTAGAGTAAAAGCGCAGCAAGAAGCACATACACTTTCAGACTTACTTCCTCGTTAGATTGCTTTACTGAATTCTGCTTGGCATCCTTTAAGAGAAAAGCCCTTGCCTCCTTCTCACTATAAATTTTCCCTCCAGTTGCAAGAATGAGAGGTTCTATGTCTTTATTGATCCCAACATCCCTATATTCAAGCTGATAATTTACTGCAACTGGATAACCGGAAATGTCATGAATCCCAATACTTTCCGGGTTAACAGTTGCTTCATAAGTATTTCTTCCTGTAAGAGAAAGATCAAGTGGGCTTCCATCCATATTTAACTGTGGGATTCCTTCGTCATAAATTGTAAGTGTTAGATTGGAAGGAGTACCAAGCCATGTATCAGGACTATCCAGAACAACTCCTTCTTTAGCTCTCGGATTTCCTATTGCCCAGTTAACCATTCTTGAAATTAATTTAGAATTATTTGATCCGGCATAAATATTAGTAGCCCAACGGGAACCTTCACCTGCTCCATTGTCTGTGGTAAAAGCTGCAACCCTTCCTAATCCGAAGCGCCAGGTAGTAATTACAGGTTTTCCATTTGGATCAGTTATAACCAGGCGCTCAGCTCCGGCTTTTGGAGTTACGTCATTATATCCGGTGATACTAGTATTATTATCAAGGGTAATACCTTTTGTAATGAAGCTATCTTGAGAATAGGCATAGAGAGAATAGTCTGACGTAGTATTCTCGTTTTCTTTTTGATTATCTTCTTCCTGAGACTTATCAGTTGACTCCAAGCCTATATTTGCTCTTTCTCCCATATTTATACGCATATAATTGTTTTCAAGTCCCAGACTCTGCATTAAAGTCTCAGCATAATATTTTCTGGTATTTTTATCAATTTGTGAAGATGTAGCAGGTGAAAGAACATGAACAAAATAAAGATTTACTTTCATATTCTTCAATTCTTTAGCGACCTCGAGACTCTTATCGTAAGATTCCTCAATTCCTCCATCAGAGATGATAATCGCATCACGTTCACCTGTTTCTCCTGTAAGCATCGTTTTTGCAAATGTAAGACCATCATTAAGAGAAGTCTTGGTTTGTTCATCAGGGACTAATTCTTTGATTCTAGTTTCCAGCATAGCCCGATTCTGGGAAAGCCCCAGGAATACAAGTCCTCCTGAAACGTCATATCCCTGACTTCCAAATGCTATAACCCCTGCATTTGCATCTCTTATATTTTTGTTCTCAAGAATAGATATAGCATTTCCAAGAATGTCATCGAGAGTTTTTTTGTCTCCCGTTTGTGTACTTGGTGAGATATCAAGAATCAGGACAACGTCCCGTCCTCCTTTATAATCCGAAGGCTTTGAAAGTACAGGCAGAATTTTTTCAAATGAAGAATTAAGATAATTGCCGTAATTATACGCTCTTTCTCCTCCTACAACTACCAACCCGCCTCCATTATTAACATACTTACTAATTTCCTTTACCTGATCTTCCGAAAGATTACTAACAAACTGGTTATCGAGCACCAGAGCTTTGCTGCTATTCAGAGCGGTTGCTCCAGGATAAGTAGTGAAAACCGAAGTATTGTAAAGGCTATTAAGTGTCTGAGCAAGAGGAGAATTAGGCTCATTGGTAACAAGAGTAAGTTTCGGTTTGGGGATTACATAAAGGGATTTTTGATATACGTTATTTATGCTATTCAGATCCTCTCCGGAAGGACTTATCTTTACACTGATATTGTGGGCTCCAAGAGTGCTAAAAGTCTCAGGAATTGGAATTGTGTAATTTCTAGTATTTTGAGAATAAGGACCACTCTGAGAAAGCTGTCCATCAACATATACTTCAAGGGAATAGCTAACATTTTGCTCGGAAGCCTGACGGACAACTACATCAAACTCGTTCTGGTTGTCTACAACTACATCCTTATCTCCAAGAAGTTCGACACTTAGGTCATTTTTCTGAAGTTCAGGTTCGACAAGGTAAACTGAAGTGTTGGTTTCTTTTGCAAATCCCAAAGCATCAACAAGACTTTTTCCAGAGTTGTTGTTACCATCAGTAGTAAGAACAATCTGATTACCATTACCAGAATACTGGGTCACAGCATCCCCAAGATTTGTTTTATCGCCTGTAAGCTGAACTAAAGATGTGGGGGTATTAGCTGCAAGGGCTTTATACAAATCATTACCAGTTTCATTTGGAAAAATCCCCATACTTGCGGTTTTATCCTGAATCAGCACAAGTGAAGGATTACTTTCATTAACAGTTTGTGTAACCGTTGTAATTGGAGCAGCCAGAGCAAGTATAAGGAGGAAAGCTACAAGCATTCTCCATTCAACAATCTTCGTTTTTGTTTTCCGCAGGAGATAGAATCCGACAATTATCAAAGGGATAATAAGTAAAAGCATCTCCGGGTGTTCAAGAGATAAATTCATAGTTCACCCCGCCGGCGCACAATCAGGATTTCACCTAGCATGAGCAGGAACAGAATTCCTATCAGGTAATCGATAATGTCATTTTTGACAGTATAGGAATCAGACCTCACAAGTTTGGACTTATCTTCCGCAACAGCTCTCTGAATTACGTCAGATGCATCAACTGTTGTATTCGATTCTTTGTCATTATAAAGGTTGACTGCAATCTTTTTACCTAATATTTCGTAAATTCCAGCTTCATCAAATAGGACATGGTTTGAAGTGAAGGTTTTCGTGGGAGTCTTGATTTCTTCAGTCTTTGAAAGGGAAGTCAAAGTGCCTGTGTTCAGGTTGTATTCGGAAATATCACCTGTACCTCCAAGCCATTCAACAAGTTTGATCCAGAATACAGGGTACTCAGGCAAGTTATGGAAATTATTCCAGGCGTTGTCTCCTAATTCATCATCTAGTCCCATATAGAAAACAGTTCCTTTACCTACCTGCCAGTAACTCAATATAGGAACTCCATTATCAAGAGTTGCAAGAGTTGTCGAGCCAGTTCTTTCAGTTGCGTTAAGATATTTGTAAACTGATATCTCATAACTACTAATGTCCTCTGTACTACTACTCTGCTGTGATTCCTGAACTCCAAGGTCGACTTCATTTGTTTCGTTCTCAATTCCTGTAGGTTTCACAGGCAGGATCTTGACAAGACCAACCTCAGTTTTATTGGGAGCTAAGGCGCCGCTTGCAATGAAAACTGCATTGCCTCCGTTTCTGACATAATTTTCAATTCTTGTTATCGAATCATTAGCAATTGGATTTTCTTTCTGCGCAAGCACTACAAGCGTGTAACCATCAAGGGAAGAAGGCACGGAATTTACTACACTGAGATTACTGTTTGGGATCAGTGAAAGTGCAGTTTTCGAAGGCAATTTTCCATTATCAGTAACATAGAGTATACGCTGCCCGGATGTATCTGGAATGGAAATGTAAGCTTTGTTGTCAACAGATAAACTATCTTTCACATTAAGCTGAACTGTCGTTATTCCAGGTCCAAGGTTTCCAATAGTGAACTGGTTTGTCCCACCTGCTGGTACATTAATGGAAAAGGACGTTGAATTTTCGAAAGTTCCTCTTCCGGTCTCGATTTCAACATTTTCGTTTTGGTTTTTATAATTTTTAATTACACCTGTGTAGCTATAATTTCCATTATTGGCTTCGATCCAGCCATTTATAATTCCAATGTTATCCACAGGCTTTCCAACTTTTACGAAATTAACTGAAATACCATAAGATTCAGCCAGATTTTTGGAACTAACAGGGTCGTCTCCTTTCGAATTAGTGAAATCCGAAATAACCATGATTTTTCCTCCTCCTTCCTGAGATAGAAGACGCATACCTGTGGTAATGGCTGCAGACAGGTCGGCAGTGCCAGCTCCGGGTTTAACCTTGCTGAGAATATCTTTTGCATTGGACGCATCTCCTCCGTCAAGAGCAAGAAGAGGAGTGTCTGAAGCTAGAATTATACTGTTTTTCTTGCTCACATACTCATCAGCAATCTTAACAGCATCGGCAAATCGGGAATCAACCTGCATACTTGCAGAAGTATCAAGAACCAGTACTGTATGTTCTCCGCTCAACGGTTCCTGTGAAGTATAATAGTAGCCTGCTGCTGCAGTGGAAAGAAGAATCAGCATAAGGAGCTGGATTAAGAAAAGTGGATCCCTTACAATCTTGGTTATCGAAGCGTATATCCGTTTTCGTTCTCTCTCAAGCTTCAGGACAAACATCAGTGAAGGAATTGAAAGTACCGCCGGCTTCGGACGGAGCATGTAAATGATAATAAGAGGGATAACACTCAGGAGAGCAATAAGAGCCAGGGGATTTTCAAAAGGCATTTTTAGCGCCTCCTTCTCCTGATTGTATGATAGAAAGCATCAAAAATAGGGGTGTCAGTTGTAAAAGTATAGAAGTCAGCTCCTGTTTTCATACAGGCTTTTTTAATCCTTGCGCTGTGATCATCGAGCTTTTTAAGATAGCGTTCTTTAAACTTCTCACTGACATAAGTCCTGATTTCTTCTCCGGTTTCAAGATCTATAAGCTTGCTATTACCCTGGAGGGGAAGCACTTTTTCCGTAGAGTCGAGCACCTGGATCAAAATCAAATCATGGTCCGATAACCTGGAAACTGCAGTCTCTATCGCTTCAGGTTCCTGGAGAAAATCAGATATAAGGATTACAAGAGATCTGGATTTGATTTCCCGACTATATTTTATGACAGCCTCCCCTATAGAAGTTTCTCCAGAAAGTTCAAGTTCTGTTAGCCTATCAATTGTCCGCAAAAGATTTTTTCTTCCACGGCTAGGTTTGTTTATATCGATTTCCTGTGAGAAAGTTGAGATTGCAAACCTATCGTTATATTTTGTTACCATATAGGCATAGCCTGCAGCAAGCATAGCAGCATATTCGAACTTAGAAGTTCCTTTTTCAGGATAATCCATACTTTTGCTGGCATCAAGAATGATATGGGTCGTAAGAGTTTTTTCTTCCTCAAACTGCCGTACATAAAGTTTTTCAGTCCTCGCATAGGCTTTCCAGTCAATATCTTTCAGGCTGTCATTAAAGTCGTACTCCCTGAACCCAATGGTATCGATACCGCGTCCGCTTCTGGTGGATGGACGGTTCCCAGCGTAGACTGTTGAGACCCTTTTCCTGACAGAAAATGTAAAGCGGTCAAGCTGCCTGAAAAAATCTGTTTCAATGTTTTGTTTTATGCGAGTCATTCTGGATCGTCAATAAAAATCCGGTTATTCCGGACCCGGAAAATCCTTCAGGATTTTAAACTTATTCTGCATTCCCTTCTATGGATTGGCAAGCGATCAGAGCTCAGGTTTTACTTTACTTTCTTGAGAATATTCTCAATAGCCTGGTCAGGGGTCATTCCGCTTCTTTCAGCTTCAAAGGTCAAGATAAGTCTGTGGCGGAGAACAGGATATGCCATGTAGTCAATATCCTCTTTACTTACAAAGTTCCTGCCTTCTATAAGAGCTCTGGCTTTTGCGGCAAGAATAAGACCTATGGATGCTCGCGGAGACGCTCCATACTCGATATGTTCTTTTTCCTGTCTTGTCATGCCTACAATAGAAAGAACGCGCTGTTTAAGTTCCTCAGAAATTGGAACCTGCCTTGTAAGTTTCTGCAAATCTAAAAGTGTTGATTTATCAATGCCCCTGGAAATTTTCGGGATTTCGGATTTCGTATACCTGTTTATTATTTCCATTTCCTCATCATGAGATGGATAATCTACAAGAACCTTTAAGAGAAAACGGTCAAGCTGAGCCTCAGGCAGCGGATATGTACCTTCCATTTCTATGGGATTCTGGGTAGCAAGAATGAAAAATGGTCGGTCAAGCAGGAAGGTATCATTTCCAACTGTAACCTGCTTTTCCTGCATAGCTTCCAAAAGGGCTGATTGAGTTTTAGGGGATGCTCTATTAATTTCATCTGCAAGAACGACGTTTGAAAAAACCGGCCCTGGCTGAAATCTGAATTCTTTTTTGTTGTCTGTTTCTTCAATAACGTTTGTCCCTGTAATGTCAGAAGGCATAAGGTCAGGAGTACACTGGATTCTGCTGAATTTCAGGTTCATTGCATTTGAAACTGTAGAGATCATCAGTGTTTTTCCAAGTCCTGGATTACTTTCAACAAGAGCATGACCTTCACAGAGTATTGCAATAATGATTTGCTCCACTACTTTATTTTGGCCTACCACAACATTTCCAATTTCTTCAAAAAATGTTTTGAAAATACGGCCTGCATTCTGATAGGTCGTTGCTGCCTGTCCGGAGTCGGAATTAGTCTCATTCATATCTGCTTCACCCTTAATTTCTGTTTTATAGAGCTTTAAGCCCGCTTTCTCTGGATAGTATATTACCTGTTCCTGCAGCATTGTGCCTTCAGAATACTGCCTGGTTATTCAAAAATGGCTTTTAGACAACTTTTGATAAGACTGAGTGCAGGTAAATCCAGCTTTCTATAAATTTTCCAAATTATTCTTCTGAAAGTTTTTCAAAATAACTCTGGATAACGTTCTCGTATCCTTCCGGTAGATTGTCAGAATAACTATCTGAAGCATTTACGTCAGTGCTCACAAGATCTGACTGAGTAAATGATTGATTAGTCTGGTTTCCAGTTTTCTGGTTTGTGAAGCCCTGTCCTGAACCTGGAGGAATCTTCAGATCAACCTGTTTTCCTTCCACCACCACAACAGCAGGTTTTCCAAAAAGACTGTCCTGACTACTATTGTTCGAAGTCCCGCCATTTTCTTCCACAGAGTAAAGGTTATTATTCGAATTTGAAAGGGGGACCTTTTCTATCACTTGGGAGATATATTTAGGAGTTATGTCTGTATGATAATCTGTAACTGCTATATAAGTAGAACCTGCACCTGTGAGTAACATCGACCCAATTCCTATAATTAACAATTTTTGGTTCAGTAGTGAGGAGGGTTTTATTGGTATTAAATCGGCAACTACTCCACCTATTAGATCCTTAACAATTATATTTTCTGTGTTCCTATTGTCATATGCTGCTCTTAGCCTTTCTTTAAGTGCTGGATGATTTTCCTCTATAAGTTTTATAGCATCTTTTTTTTCTTTATTTGTATATCTAATGGCAGTAATTATTACAGAAAGGAGGATTTCAATCAATATAATTCCTAAAGTCTCAAATAGAACATTAAAGCCTAAAATATTATATTTTATACCTGTATAGGGTTCAAAAGCGCTTATTGTCGAAAAGATATCTTCCATATTAGTTAGTGAAAAGATTATATATAAAGTAAAAAATGTTGTAGCAAAATCAAATACATTATATATTAATCTGTAAACTCGGACTGTAGATTCGTACTTGTTAATTGATGTTTCAAGATCCAAATCATCACATCGCACAGACTTGATTACTTTTTTGGCTTTTGGACCACTTTAATTTTTCTGTTCACTTTTTGAAAGCTGGATATGAACCCAGTATCCTTAGAGTATCAGTTTTACTTTCTACTTCTGTTAAGGCATCTGTTATAATTGCTTCGCTTGTGTGACCTTTAAAATCAATATAGAAATAGTAATCACCAAGTTCCTTTTTTGAAGGTCTGGACTCAATCTTTGTAAGGTTAATTTTATGCTTTGCAAAAGCTCCGAGAATTCCGTATAACGCCCCTGGCCTGTCTTTTTCCAGATATAATATAATAGAGGTCTTGAAAACTGAATGACTAGAATCTTCATTCTTACTTTCTAGTTCAGAGAGGGATTCATAACCGGATTTCTGTCCAGCATCTGGTTGTGATTTAACTAGATCTTGCTGGTCTTCCGCAGTGCACAAAATTTGCTCAACCGAACTTTTTTCTGCTACTTTCAAGACAATGAAACGGGTATAATTTTCTTTTAGGTCCTGGACGTTTGATAGAAGAACTTTTAATCCATAGCATTCGGCAGCTTCAGGGGAAGCTATTGCTGCCATCTCTTCAAATTCTCCTGCAAGTCTTGCTGCATGGGAAGTGCTGCCCGTACTTCTCAGTTCAGCGTCAGGAAAATTCTTTTTTAAGAAGTGTCTGCACTGTGCAAGTCCCTGCGGATGTGAGAGTATGACTCTTTATCTTCTCAGGACTGCCTTTAGCAAGAAGGCAGTGTTCAACTTTGACAACTATTTCTCCGACTATCTCAACCCCATTCTCAAGAAGCAAATCAAGAGTAACGCCTACTGAACCTTCAATAGAATTTTCTATAGGGACTATTGATATATCGGATTTTTTCTGCACTATCGCCAGAAAAGCATCTTCTATATCTGCAAAATACTGAATTTCTGCATTGTTCAACCCTTTTTTCGTGATCCAGAATTTTGCAGCTTTTTCTGAGTATGAGCCTTCTGGTCCCATTACACCTACGATCATCTGAGTGGTTAATTGGAGTGATAGTAATAATATGTTTTGTCCAGCAGAGTGATCCACTCGAATTGCGCTTCGGGAGCACGAAGCCCTTTTCGCTTCGCTCAAGAGGGCTAATTTTCAACAGACATTTTAATAAAAAAAGCTTAACCACAAGCCTTTTCAAAAAAAGCTTGAGCGCAAACCCCGGCAACGTTTGGATTTGATAATCTTATCCCCAAACCCTATCGGCGTGATCAACCGACGCAACGGTTGCGGCTCAAAGGTTGCGCTTAAGAAATTTGGCTTTAAACAATATTATTGCCGATTTTGTTTTAAGAACTTCTTTCTACTGTGTAGGAAACTTTCTTTGAGCTGTTAGCTGGGACTTTTATTTTCCATTCAGCGCTAAAGGCGTCTTTTTTCTCGTATGTATCAGAGCTAGAGGTTATTTCCCAGTCACCGTAGAAATGTTCTACAATTCTTACTTCCTGAGCTTCAGATTTGTGGTTTTTAATTTCGGTTTCATAACTCTCTTTCCAGACATCCGAGCTCACTTTATTGTAATTTGTCTGAGTTCTTGTGCCTGTAATATCAAAGGCGTCTCCGACAACAACATTAATTTCTTCGTCTTTTGGTGTATGGTCTATAGAATCTTCTCCAAGAAACTGGAGTTGACCCTGAGAATCGGCTTTGTAAACTCTTACCGTCCCTGCAGGAAGAGGCATTCCAAGACCTTTTTCTTTTGAATTGTTGAATTTTAAAGCAACTTGCACATTACTGCTTTTTGAAGTATCGAAAACAAGTTCCTTTTCTACAGGTACGGAATCTACAGAAAGCAGAGAAAGCTGTTTTGTCTGGTTATTCTTCAGGGTAGCCGGTATTTCAAGGGTATAGAGATGATATTCAAAGAGAGATTCCTCAGCAAAACCTGCCTTTGTTCCTGAGTACGCTGTTTCTGCCTCTGTCACAGTAACATCTGCAGCCCCCATTGTTGGCGTGACTACACGATGAACTTCCCCTGCAACTAACTTGAGTCTGGCATCCTTATAGGTCGTTCCGGCATTATTATCAACACTAACCTAGCCCTGGATATCGGCTTTCTTATCATCTGCACTTTCTTTTACGATATAGTTTGCCTTCCAGCTCATACCACTCGTAAGATAGGAAGTAAGAACATCACGCTCTCCCGCTACAGGTGAGTATATTTGCCAGACCAGAGTAGGTTTTGTAAGTAAATCTGCCGAATCTGGGAACTCAAGCTTTGAAACTTCGGAAACTGTTACGACTTTGCCATCGTTCAATCTGAGCACTACACCATTGTCGTAACTTAGTAGTGTCCCTGTGTATGTGCCTCCTTCTTTTTCTGTTACAGTAATTTCTTTGTTCAGGAATTTCTCAAGAAGTTTTGAGCTACTTACCAGGTCATATTCGTAATTTTGCTCCAGCACAGCAGTATTCTTATTTTTTGTGTCTTCAAACATTACTGATGTAGGGTCAATAAGAGAAGCAACATCGGTATATTCTATCTTGTTGACCCCGGAATTGAGATCAAGTTCCCTCTTTTCCTTTACAAGAGCAAGATTATTGATATAAACAGTAACCTCAGTGCCTGAGTCTGTTGGCACAGCACCTGCTGTAAGAATTTCCAGAGGATTTGAAAGTTGTACTTTAGTAGCAATGCTCGAACTGGACTCAATACCGTTAATTGCAGTCTCGAACTTATCTGCCTGAACTTTGTTTTCCGTAAAATCAGGTCGTAAAGTAAAATCAGGGGCATTGTTACTTAACTATATCTAGTTCTTTATTTCTTTATTTCATCAATAGAATAACCGAGTACTTTAGCATTTCAAGACTCTTCGTATAACACTTTGTCTTTCTTCTTAATCTTGCTAGAAAATGCCTCAATATGCTGTTATATCCTTCAACAGTATACGTTTCTGCTTTTGATTGAGTATGGATCTTTTCTGGAAGAAACTCTGCATATGCTCTCCAGTGATCTGTCATCACTTCTCCAATCTCTTTTTTCTTCAATTTTTCCCAGAGTAGTTTTCCAGTTTCCGTTCCTCTGCTGCCTAAAGAGCAGTTGATGAACTTTTTCCGGTTCCGTTGCAAAAAATATCTGCTAAGGATATAATTAAAATAAAAATGAAATCAAAGATAGTGATATGCTATCTAATTCCTTTAAATGGAAGCACTTTGTTGGTGAAATTATTTTATTGAATGTTAGATGGTACTTAAAATACCCACTTAGTTCTAGAAATTTAAAGGAAATGATGGCAGAAAGAGGGATAATAGTCAACCATACAACCATTATGAGATGGGTACATCAATATTCACCTGAAATCGAAAAGAAGGTCAGAAGGCATTTAAGACCAACAAACGACTCTTGGAGAGTTGATGAAACTTATATCAGAGTTAAAGGTGAATGGAAATATTTTTACCGAGCAGTTGACTCAAATGGAGATACAATTGATTTCATGTTAAGTGCAAAACGAGACCAAAAAGCAGCAAAACGTTTCTTTAAGAAAGCTTTGAACTCTAATCATAATCAAATTCCAAGAGTAATCACAGTTGACAAAAATCCAGCTTATCCACCTGCTATAGATAAACTGAAAAATGATAAAATACTACCTATAAACGTAGGCATTCGACAAATCAAATATTTGAATAACATTATAGAACAGGATCATAGATCCATTAAACGAATAGTTAATCCAATGTTAGGATTTCAGTCTTTTCATACAGCCATTAAAACTTTAAAAGGAATTGAAGCTATGAATATGATTAAAAAAGGACAAATCAAGAACTTAAATTACTCTGGCTTTAATGAAGCTAAATATATTAATCAATTATTTGGAATAGTTCTATAATATTGACATATCTTTTTGAATATTTTAACTTTTATTCATTATTCATAGATTTACAGGCTTATTCTAAGATTTTTTGCAACGGAACCGTTTCAACTATTACTGAGCCTCTTCGATTGTCATATGCACTTGGAATATTTTTACCCTCTGTGAAATGGTTGTATTCTAAAGGTCTATTTTACTGATTTATTCTTATTAATTGAAATTTTTGTGGAAATATTTATACATTTAGGGTGGTTATTAGCTCTCTTCCCATGGTCCAAATTTCATTACTTGTATATTATTTTACTATTTTTTAGAGTGTAATTCCTTTAAATAATTGATCCATTATTTCAATGAAATAAACATTCAATCAATAAACTAATGTTAAAAAGATACATTAAAAAAGAGAAATTAAACAACATTAACTGTTAAAAATATTATATACAATAAGCCCCTAGTATAACTTGCGTTCTCATCTCTTTAACACCCCACTAGCAAAGAACACCTACTCGAGAACATTACTCCACAGCAAAGGGATAAAAAGAAACTCGCAACCTATAAGTCAAAGTACCTCAAATAAATCTCTTCCCAAAATATAATAAAGTGAGTCTCTTAAATGCCGTTCGGAACTCCCAGGTTTTTGGATGAGAACGCTACCTAATTTTATAAGTTTCATGAACTCTATTTCATAATGAGCCTATCCCAAATAGAACATTTTTAGCTAATGATACCATCAAAATTGAAAAGGAATTCACATGTATAAATAATTTAAGATAATATAGATTTATTCATAGGGAAAAATATGATTCTTGAAAATTAACGATATTAATAAATAATTTAAATGATAACTAAATATATTAATAATTATTTACATTCATTATTTATATTGATTCTATATAATGCTAAAATAAAATCATTAAAATTTAATTAATAAAACTTTTTAGAGGTGCAAATGTTATTTAAATAATATATATCTATATAAATTATTTATTTTAATCTTTTATTAATTAAGATTAATTATTTAAATTATTAAATTAATTTGCAAATATAAATTATTTATAATTTACAAAATAAATATGTAAATAATTTTTTAACCTTTATTATATATATTCACTTATTACTACTGTATTTGCTAATTTTATTAGTAATATTTATATTATTTAATGTTTGGCATTTTCTAATATTCATACATATAATATTAATACAACATCTTTCAAATTCATGCAACATTATGCAACACTATGTAGCATCATCCAACATTGTGTAATACCATGTAAAAGAAGCCTATAACAACATACTATAATTAACGATAGGTGCTGCAGCAGGTAAGTTAGTTAATATAGTATGTAATATAATGTTAAACATGCAATTTCAAACAAAATACCACATATGCTATCATTTAACATCATGTCAATATAACTTAAAGTGAAATTCCCTTTAACTAAATAAAGAATAAAAAAATATAGGATTCTTGTTAAAAAGTTATTTATTTTTAACAAGAATCCTATATTTTTTTATTCTTTATTTAGTTAAAGGGAATTTCACTTTAAGTTATATTGACATGATGTTAAATGATAGCATATGTGGTATTTCTTTTGAAATTGCATGTTTAAT
>CAVSHT010000005.1:0-496600 GCA_963727895.1 uncultured Methanosarcinaceae archaeon
CCTTAATTTTTAATCACCAAACTCAGTAAGGCAGTATATATTTATATACTTAAGCGTTATTATTATGCACTAATTTAAAGTTGTATAGAAAAATAACCTTTACTTAACAACCTTTAATTGTGTCTGTAATTATCAGTTTTAATAAAAAAATTATAATAATGCCTTTAATTAAAAGCGTTGTTAGAATTTTGATTGTTAACCTTATAATATAAATTTTAACTATAATAATTTTAATTATCTATAATCCAATTTTTGAGTGTTTTTAGAGGTAAATAAAAATGGAAACGGCGAACGAAAATCCTGAAATTTACTATCGAGAAGAACTTCATTCTATTAAAGAAGAAGTAACGACTCTGCGACATGAGTTCTCAAGGTTTTTGCAGCGATCAAACCAACAGCATATCGAAGGAATGATTGGAGATATGAGAAAGAGCTTCATGAAGCCTATGGTCGCGTATCTCTGCGAAGATGCAAGCGATAGGCTGCATACCCGAATGACTGTGGACTGCGGAATGCGTGGTTATTGTGAGACATCTTTTAGTGAGTTTTTGCAAGAAAGCGCAGAGCTTATAGGAAAGGGCAAGATCGAAGCTGAAACCATAAAACTATACCACAATAGGCTGGAAGAACTAAAAAATGAAGCAAAAACCTCAAACTGCAGCAGATGTTTTTCCGAAGCCACAAATCTTTTTGAAAAGCAAGTCAAACTCATGCGTTCGCTTCAGATTTATGAAGAAAAAGAAGAAGATAATACAAAAATAGATATTAGCACTATCGAGCCTGAGAAACTGGTCTCCGAAGTATGTGAGCCAGTAGCGAATCGACAACGTCTTTTGATGCTTAAAGCTCTTTCAGGAGAAAGCAAAACTTTTTCTGAACTTTCCAAACTTACAGGCCTGCGAGGCGGAAATCTACTCTTCCATCTTCAGAAATTGCTTGAAACAGGCATGATTTTGCAGAGAAATGAGCGGGGAGATTATATTATCACCAGAAAAGGGTATTCCACTTTACAGGGTCTTTCTAAAATATATTATGAGATTGAAAAGGAATAAAAAAGTTCAAATCAGTTAACAGGCCATGAAAAGGATGATAAGCCTCCAACAGGAAGTGAAGAAATAATTAATAAATTAAAAGAGTACTAAATATATAACAAATATGTTCATACAGCCCGAAAAATATATTTTAGAATCGGGTTAAGCAAATTTCTTTAACCATCGTTACCAATTGCTTCTACAGGACATGCATCTAATGCTTCCTCACAGAGTTCTTTTTCTTCGTCGTTTTCAGGCTGTTTATATACATAAGCATTAGAGTCATCCTCATTCATCTTGAAATTTTCTGGTGCTGTATCTACACAAAGATGACATGCTATACAGCTATAGTCACAATAATAAGGTCCTGGGACATTTTCAGAAACTTTATCTGTATTATTAGCTATACCTTATTCCCCCATTGTGTTTATTTCACAATAAGAGTAATTAAAATGATTTTTATATATAATTTAACATTCGAAGGAGATTCTTGCTCAAAATTTTACCTGGACATATTAAATTGAATAGTTTTAAGTGATAAAACTTCTAGTTTTATGGAAACTGAGATTCAACTATCCAAACTTCAGAAATTTCTAAAATGCAGAAATGATCTTCACTCCCAAAGATGTCTATTCCTAAAAATGTCCTGAAAAAGTTCTTTGATCGGGCATAAATAAGTGGTTGATATTTTACTTTTGAGTATTTTTGCTTAATAACAGATTTTTTAGGTAAAAATATATCTCTATGAAAGTACTCAAGCTTTAGTTATATACTCGTACCTAACATCTGCCCTTGTAATTTTTGGAACCTGCCCCCACATGCCAATGTACTCTCCCTGGATCACAAGTGCACCTTTTATTCCTGGAATCCCTTTTACAGCTTTAAAAGAAGCTTCTACAGATTCTTTTCCGATACCTACCTCATTTCCAAGAGCCGTTGCAGCTGCATCCGCAAGAGATACGTCATCTGAGAATATTGCAGCAGCATCTGCCATTCCAAAGCTGATTGAAGGACCAACTGTCCCTGCCGAAGTACATACACCTGTAATCGAGTTTCTGGGTTCGAATATTAGTCCCAAATTTTTAATAGGAGATTGTCCAGCATATATCCCAACAACAACAGGTCTGTCATTAATAAGTGCGATATCTCCGCCGTTATCAACAATAGCATATTTTGCTCCTGCTTCGACCATTGCTTCAACTGCCAGGGCAGAGATTGTGCCTGCAACTGCACTCATTGGCCCGATTCCCATAGTATTGCCTGCTTTTACCATCCTCCTGACAATTTCAGGAGCATTTTTTGGGCATTCGTAAGGTTCAAGAGTAAGTTGAAAATAAGGGTCAGAAAGGATATAAGTCTCAAGGGATGCTCTGTAAATACAGATTGATTCTTTTGCAGCTTCGATATATTTCTGCTTATCGGCTGCAATTGTAACTATGGTTTCCTTGAGCTGGAAATGCTCTTTAATCGGGCTTCTGTAAGGTTCTTTAGTGGATTCTTTTGTGGGACTTGGCATATTGGTTCAGATTGGATTTATTGCTTAAAAAATAAGTGCTCCCAATTCCAGAAGTTTTTTTAAAAAGAAGAGTACAGAGGAACCTAAAAAAGTGACTCTTTAAACCAGACCCCTACGTCTTTCACTTTTATATTCTTCAAAGAGACTCTGAAGTTCATCCTGTTTGGCTTTGTGACGTTTTTCATCGGCTTCTTTTTCCCAGTCTGCAATTGCAGCTTTAAGAGTTTCTGGTTCTGCCATTGCGAAATCTTCGGCTCTTTCGAGCAATATATCTTTTAAGACTGGCACATCTCCTCTAAAGAAAGTTTCTTCGGCTGCATGAGAAATGTCTTCAGGAATAATTACGGCGCGAATTACGGCTTCTACAAGAATTTGAGCTGTTGAGGCTCCGCCTCCGCTTGGATTTTCCAGGAAAACCACATCGCCTGTCTTAAGCCCATACTTTTCCTTAGTTTCAGCAATGGATTCCTTTGTAAATGCAGCAATAACTTTGACAGCAGTACCTTCGCCACGAACTTCCATCTTCTGGATTTTACGTAATTTATTGCTTCTGCGCCGCAGTTCTTTTATGGTTTTATTTTTATGGCTTGCTTCTTTTTTGAGGTTTTCAATGTTTTCATCCTTTATCTGAATTTCTTTTAATCTTCGTACTTCTTTATAAGCTTCTTTTTTGAAACCGTTCAACCTTGACTGAAGTTTTGAGATTTTTCTATCTTTTGAAAGCAGTTCTTTCTTTAATTCGTCAAGATACTCCTGCAAGTGCTGAATCTGTTCATTCTGCCGCTGGACGGTATCTCTCATTTTTAGCAGGGATTCATCGATTGTCCTGTCCTCAGGCTTTTCTATAAGCTCCCTTGGCTTTGGCTTTTCAGGTTCACTTAAAATCTTGACTTTTTCAATTGCTGCCTCTATAGAATCTCCACGGATTACATAAAACTTTACCAGTTCGAAATCTAAGTTCTGAGGAATCTTCTTTTCAATTCGAGAAAATATATTTTTGTAATTTCTATAAGTGAGAAGGGCTGCAGTCAATGCATCTCTTTCATGGTCGTTAGAATAACCAAAAGTTTTTCCAAGAGCAATTTTTTCCTCGGCAGAGACCTCTATCCCAGGACTTGCTGGAATTGCATTGAAACTTCTTCGGATTTTCTCAACTGAACCAGGCATTGGAGTTACATCACTGGCAACAACTGCAGGTTTTCCATACTCGGCAATAAGTTTAACCACTTCATCAGGAGATATTCCCCTGAAGCTTTTTAAGTAGAGTAACTCTCCATCAAGAGAAAGAATAGCTATTCCCACAGTTGTTCCAGGATCAATTCCCACAAGCGTAAATTTACGTCTAGGGTTTTTTGGTTTAAGAGGAACGTATCGGATTTTATCGCGTTCAACACTTCTTACGCTTACCTGAGCATCGTTACTTGCCATTGGATGTATCGGTATTTCTCCACGTTTTGCATAGACAGTGAATTCAGACCTGACATAACCTCCGAAACCTTTTACGTTTATGGCTTCGAACCTTATGCCTTTTTCTCGGGAAAGGTTTTTTAGAACATTTTCAATTTCCCTGCTTCTTTGCAGTACAGTCCCATGTACCTTCCGACAGTAGCGATTCTGGCTCCAGCCTCCTCTTCCAAGAGAACGAGCTCTACTGACTTTTATCTTTGTAATATCTTCAAAAAGGGAGACTTCATGTCCAACCCCCATATCCGCAAGCCGAGCACATGCTTCGGCTTCTTCATTAGGATTTTTGGGGTCAAAAGAAAATCCTTTTTGCCGTGCAAGCCTGACAAGCGGCTCAGGATGCAGTCCACCCGTGACCTGAACCAGTTTAACGCCTTCAGGCAGCTTTTCCATTAGAGATAGAAGCTCGCTTCTATCGGCTGCAATCTCAAAAATATTATCAACAGCTATTATCTCCGGCTTTTCTCTCTGGATCATGTTGAAGATCTTCTGTCGCCGGAGCATACTTTGATGGGAAACTTTCCCGTCTTTAAGGATAGCAAGTGCATATCTGGGAAGTTCTTTTGCTCTTGGGGAACCTCGAGCAATATCAATTCCATAGATAATGTTTTTTTGCATGAGCATCTATATTTTATTTTTATAGAATATATATCTATCTGCACTCATTATTAATATTTAAATCTATTTATTCACAGTATTTTCAAGCCTTTTCTAACCTTTTTTAGGAAAAATTACCATCTGGATAGATTCTCAGGTTTCTCCGTAAACAGGTTAGAATTATAGTAGATTATTATTTGCAATTGAGATTTATCGCTCAAAAATTCCAGGCTACTGTCAAAGAATATTTTTTTCGCTTGGATTTTTCAGGATATATATTAGGACATATATTATTTATTAGTTTATGTTTACATATTTCAGCATTGAGCTCGTGATATATATATTAGTAACCTAATAATTTTTCACTATAGTTATTTTTTTATTATATAGTTTTCTTGCTAGAAACAGGATCAAAAGTATCATATACAAGGACTAAAAATATAATACTTAATAAGTATTGTAAATAATTTTAATAGTGTTCAGTTTATTTTAAAAAGTGTCTATTGATTAGTGTAGATTCTCTAAAAATAATAAAATTAGAGAAAAAAGTAGGGAAAATAAGTTGAGGTGAAGAAATGTTAAAAAATCGGTTTATAATTGCAGGTTTCATGGTATGTTTAATTCTGGCTATGATTCCATCGGTCTTGAGTGCTGCACCTGCTAATAATCAGGGAACTGCTCTACAAGTAAATGCTCAAACAACAGCTCCAGCAGTCTTATCACAAAAATCATCATCTACAGCATCTGTAACCAGTAACATAGCAACCAGTTACTGGCTTGAATTGAAAGTCTACCCTTCTACCAATAAAAGGGCATTGTGGCTCTATGCAGGTAATGACTGGAGGTATTTATCCAATCCTTCCAGTAATATAGAAAGCTCTGTACAACAAGCATTTGCTAATCCTAACACTTTTGAAGTTAAGGTATGGTACTCTGGAAGTAAGATTGTTGGATTAGTAGTAAAAACTAAATAATTATAATCTAGAACAAAATCTTAAATCGTGATCCAAAAACACAGAAACGCAATATCCATTTGCACATTCTAATTTTTAAACTTTCAGGATTTACGCAGTTGCCGGCTTTGCAGGAAACTTTAAATTTATATAGTTCCATGAAATTTTTATATATTTAATAAACCAGTAAGAATATTTCTTATAATTTTATTTTTACAGGTAGCTTGTTTTATCATAATATTGACTCTGCATGACTCTTTAATTCAATGCAATTATATCTATCATATTGACAAAATTGAAAGAATTTCTACAACGCTCATAAGTATATTTAAAATGAAATACTGTTTATGAAAAGATATTTAATGCATTAGCATAGAGGCAGAATAAAAACGTAAGTGAACAATAGTGAAACAATGCCTTCTTAATATGATTCTTATTTCAGGTAGAAGAATAGATATTTTGCTGCTTCTGAAGGAAAAACCAAGGGATATTGGTGAAATCAAAAAACTGCTTAAAGTAGAAGCAAATTCTATCCAGCCGCATATTAAAAAACTGAAAAATTCAGGTCTGGTAACCGAGAACAATAAAATATATAGATTGTCCGATATAGGAGAAATGATCCTCGAAAACATGCAATTTCTCCTTAGTATATCAAAAGTTTTCGGAGAAAACACTGAGTACTGGACAAGCCATGATTTGAGTTCGATTCCTGAGTTCCTGCTAAAAAGAATTGACGAACTAGGATTCTGTGAATTAATTGAACCTGATACCGGACACTTAGGTGAGACCCCAAAAATACTTCTTAATAGTATGTTAAGCTCAAAAGAAGTTCTGACCTTTACAGCTTATTTTCACCCACAAGCTCCTTTAATTTATGCAGAACTTGCTGAGAAAGAGACTAAGATTACGCTATGTATGACCGAAAATGTTACAGAACGTTTATTTTCAAGCCACCGATATGAAGCAGAAAAATTGTCTAAAGCTAGAAACTCCAGTCTTTTTGTATTGCGAAAGCCGGTGATAATTCCCGCGTTAATAGTAACGGACAACCTTTTTACATTCAAACTCTCTGAAATTGATGGGAAGTTAAGGGATCAATTGGCCCTGTTTTATGGAGAAAGAGCTATTTGCTGGGGGAAAGAGCTTTTCAAGTACTGCATGAGTGCAGCTGAACTTCTGAATGAAAAAGAATTCCTGTAGTAAAATTTGGTTATATTTAGAGCCTTTAATTCCCATTGTAGATATCTAAAGTCATCATTTGTAAATATCTAATAGATATTACTTTTGGAAGAAGGGTTTTGAATCTGTGATAAAATATTTCATTAACCTAAATTGTTTTTATAAAACTTAATCTTGATCTGTAAATTTTTAATTTAATGCATTATTTTCTTAGCGTATTTTGCATTCAATATTATTTTCCATATATATTTACAAAATTGATCTAAACTTTCAGAATGGCTGTTCGCATTATTACGAATATTATCAAATTTAAACCCTTTGAGGACAACTGTTTCAATTTTCAAAAAGCAATTCATAAAAGTGATATAGTTACACTTTGCATTATCTTTGAGGGGGTAAAACTGTCTACATTTGAGTTTTTTAAAGGATTAATTCTCTTTTTCGTCGTTACTGTAATAGGATCAGTAATTTCTTTGATGCTGGATTATTTATCTAACAACGAGTTAGTTGCTTTTTATAACTCAATAAATATCATATTTGCTAAAGGTTTTGATATCATTGTAAGGTTTCTTCATTAAACACAAAAGTACATAACTATAAAAATAGATTATAATGTATGAGCATGTCATCCAATGCTGCAATCGTATTTGGAATACCCATAGCTTACTTTGTATTTTTTGTACTTTGCATAATTTTATTAATTTTCATTATTTATTTTAGAAAAAGGAAATAAATAATGAAAATGTTTTCTGTATAAATTATTCGTAACTTATTTAATCCTTAAAGATTCCACATCCTTTAAATATTGATTTTGCCTCTTCAAGACTTAAATCTCTAGGAGGCACTATAATATCTGATTTCAGGATCTCTTCTGCTCCAATAGGCTCTCCTTTTTCTTCGACATTTAAGATTAATTTAGTAAGTTCATTGTGGAATTCTACGACTTTTTCTTCCTCAACAAGCTTAACAATTCGGTTATCTATCTGGTTTAGTTCGTCATAGAGAGCATCAGGTGCTCTATATTGACCTTCACCCGTAATCCTGATTATCAACTCCAGACCTCCTTTTATTTATCAGTACCTTATTCCCCTTTTTTCTCTTCTTCAGACCCTTTTCCAGCTTCAGCCTTAAGCCTGGCGAGCTCTGACTCTACATTATTCTGAGTACTGATTTTTGAGAGTTCACGATCTATTTCGTCTTTATTACCTGTAAGATCTTCCAATGTGCCAGCTTCCATAAGTTCATCAATTGCTGCTGCCCGAGCTTTCATCTCTTCTGTCTTATTTTCAGCCCTTTCGAGTGCAAGACCTACATCTGCCATCTCTTCGCTTATTCCTGTAACGGATTCATTTATTTTTACCTGGGCTTCAGCAGCTGAATATTGGGCTTTAATAGACTCTTTTCGAGTCCTGAAAATCTCAACTTTGGTCGAAAGGCGTTTTTCGGACTCTATCAGTTTTTCTTGCTGTTTCTCAAGCTCTGCAATTTCCTTGTCGATTCCATCTATCTGCTGTCCAATAGTAGCTTTTCTTTCAAGAGCAAGCCTTGCAAGATCCTCTCTACCAGCTGCAATTGCATCTCTAGCCTGTCCTTCAAGCTTGTCAGTATTCTGAATTAGTTTTGCACGCTGGAGTTCTAGGCGTTTTTTTGAGCTTGTAACTTCTGCAACTCCTCTTTTTACATTCTGCAGCAGTTCTATCTGTCTTTCGTAGGAATAGTCCAGTGTTTCCCGTGGATCTTCTATCTTGTTAAGAACTTTGTTCATTTTTGATTTGAATACTGTTTCCATTCTATTGATTAATCCCATGTGTTTTTCCCCTTTGTTTTTTTTAAATATTCAAGCCGATAGTCTGCGGCATCCATACTTTTTAATGTTCCTGTTAAATCTTTCAGCCATTTTATTCGACACTTTTAATAACTGCTGCCCACATGTTTTTACTGGAGTTATCTTATCAGTTTATTATATGTGTACTTTTTATTATATGTGTACCCATTTGTATTCGGTTAAGATACGATCTATAAAAAATGTGTTATCTTTGTTGCCATTTCTGTAAACTTATAAATGTAAATCGAGATGCAAAGATTATTGCAGTAGTCATTATAACGTTAACAGATTCCTTAACCGAATACAAATGTATGTGTACCTACAAATATCCTCCTAATAAAACACTCTTTTTGTACCAAATATTTTTCCCTCAATATAAAATATTATATCCCAAGTAGAATACTTATCTATTTAACTTGACTATGTTTAGTCCAAGATCCAATTTAATGTTCCAACTGTAAATTATTTACTTTGAATTCTTTTTTGTAATTCAAACAATATTATATGTTTCTAATTATATAAAATAAGGTACTATTCGTTGATGTGCGAACGGTTTATATACTGTAAATGTAACTTACCTAAAGATATTATGGTAAAATCTGAGAGTAAAACGGAATTTTTTTACAATAAAAATGGACTGATAGCTATAGGCAGTCCTGTAAAACTCCAGATTCTTAATTTACTGAAAGAAGAACCCCGGTCATTTGATGAAATTGTAAAGTCGACGGTAAAAGCCAAATCAACTATTTCCGTGCATCTCAACAATCTCAAATCATGCTATCTTGTAGAAGAAAATTTTGATCCAAAAGATCGCCGCCGAAAGATTTATTCTCTTACTTCCTACTACATGGGCTGTTCTCAAGAACCTTTCATTGAGCATTACAGGAATTTGCTGGAAAAAGCTCCTGCAAATGGAAAAGACAGATTATGCTTTTCAGAAATTATATCACAGGCTCTTTATTTTGGCTTTGAAGCATATGGAATTGATAATACCCCTGTTGTAAAAACGATAGGAATTGATCTTGGAAGATCTATTTCCTCTATTTTTGAATCCGAAATCCCTGAGGAGCTTCTGGTGGAAATTGCAGCTTTTCTTGAATTCCACGAGTGTCGGGTTTCCATACTCATAGATCTTCCTGCTCTTAAAGTCGAAGACGATCTCAAAGCCAGATCAATGCCAATCATTGGGAAACCTTTTTGCACCTTGAGAGAAGGGATTATTGAGGGTATTTTCAAAGAAAAACTCAATAAGAATTACAAAGTTACCGAAACCGAATGTTATGGGACAGGTCATGGACATTGTCTTTTTAATATAACAGTGTAAACTTATTTTTCAAACAAACAGTTTCACATAAATATTTTTTTAACTAGCTTTCTTTTTTAGAGATTATTTAGGAGCGTCTCCAATTACAACTCCCATTTCTGACTTCAGTCGATGCCCTATTGCTGCAACTATACCCGGACCATCGGTTTTTTCCCGACACACGATTACATGTTCCAGTAGCCCCAGACGTTCAATTTCATAAATATCCCTTCCGTGACCCGTTTTTTTAATTGCGCTTTTAATTTCCGAACGCGTTGCTCCGTTAACAGTTACTTTATCCGTAGCTGCTTTTTTCCAGTTCCACCATACATCAAGCTGTTTTTTCGTAAATCGGGCTTTTAAAGTCTGATCCGCCTCAATAATCTCAATTTCAGCTGGCAAATGAGGTATCAGGCCGAATCTTGAAGCAAGCTGCTTTGGCTTCCCACTGCCCAAAGCTTTCAGTTCCTCGATTTCAATCCTTACAGGCACACCAATATTGACCAAAAAAGCATCCTCTTTGAAAGCCTGAAGAAAACCAATATATATCCTTCCAGGTTCAATTTTTTCTGCAGGTGTTCCGTATCTGGTTGTCAGTAAATTTGCAGATATTTCCTCATCTTCACCCTTAAGAGTGAACTCTGCCCAGTTTTCAGGAGTAATAGAAATTCCAACTTTTACTTCAAGATCTTTCAATTCATTTTCAACCAGGGTTTTCAAAAGCCCAGCCATTCTTTCCCGATTCTTACCGTAAATATGCTGGAGGGTTACAACTTTTATCATATTTTTCCTACCTATTTTTCTTTTCTGTTTTTTACTGAGAACCGAACGATTCCTTAGCTCCTTAGGTAAGATTCCAGAAGCTCTTCGCTTTCCTCTAGAGCTGAGATGACCATCTCATTAATAGGACTTTCTGCCCTTTCAATTTGGTTCTGAATTTTTTTAATGTCTCGACTGTAAGGACCAAGTTTCCTGATAATCGTATCCCTACTATCTCCTAACTCTACTGCATCTTTATGGATACTTTCTATTTTATTTTTAAATTTTTTAATCTTTTCAATAATTTCGCTACTCAGAGGGTCAATCTCTTCTTTCTGTTCGTGCTCTTTGTCTTCTCCACCTGTAGCTTCTTCTCTATTAGTGTCTGTATGGAACTCCTCTTTCTGGACTTTTGGAGGTTCTGCTGCGATTATATCCCTGAATTCTTTGAGGGCAGTTTCAACCTCTTTTCCATATTCTGTGAGTTCTACAAATTTTATCCGCCCCTCAAATGTGAATCTTATAAGTCCGAATTGTTCCATTTTCGCGAGTGTTTTTGTTGTATGGGCAAAGGTGGAATCTATTTCTTTAGAAATAACAGATGAATATGTCTTTCCCATCGAGCCTATAAACAGCAGTGCACGAGTGGGTTTTTCCTGTAAAAACAACTTTTCTGCATTTTCATCGGACATAATATCACATTGAAATTTTTCTAGCGGATTACTTATATATTTTATTTAAAAATTTTTATTATTTTTAATGATTTAAATATAAATCTAGGATAATTTCCAATATCTGTTTTCAATTCAATATATTCACCTAAAAATTCACCCTGAAAGCGCCTTAATTATTTCTTTGATTGTCGCTATAGGCGCACTGGTTCGGAAAGATGTACCGCTGAAATGAGTTCTTGAAGCTTCAAATCCATAGGCTTCAAGGGCTTTGATCAGGATTTCTATCCCGGTTGCAGAAGCTCCAAGTTCTTTACAGATCACATGCTGATCATAGAACATCGGGATATCGAGTTCATCTCTACAGGAAGTAATTATTTTTTTTGCTTTATCTTTTGTGTTTAAAGGATGCGCGTCAAGTTTGGAAATAACTTCATTACAGAATGCCTGTTCCCTAAATGGCCCAAGCCAGAGAGGCCCTGCAATTTGTGTAATAGACTCACAAACAGGACATTTCTTTTCGATATGTAGTGCAAGTCCGTATATAATTCCTCGAAAACCACATTTTGGACAATGAATACTGAAACCCATTGATTTTAAAGTTAGGTCTGTCTGTTTTGTTCCATGGAGAATCTCAAGATAAGTGCGGACATAGTGGCGTGTCACATGAGAAAGAAGTGGTAACATTCCTTTTTCGTGCTTTGCAAGTTCTCTAGCGCAGGTCCCCAAGAGAATTCTGAGGCCCATTTCACTGTGATATTCTGTGTTAAGAGGTACAGCCGCATACTTCCTTATACCGGCTTTTAAGTGAGCTCCACATAAAGGAGCCGTATCTGTTGCCGTAACCGACAGCAGATTTCGAACAGAAGCGGATGCTGAATCCAAGAAGGGTGCAGGAGTTCCAAAAGGATCAATATCTACAATATGGAATTTTTGTTCGTGAAGTAGCACATTTGCGTTCTTACGAGTAGTCAAGGTTTTATCTTCAAGTCCATTAATTTTTATATTTTCTTTTATTAGTTCAAATGCTTCAGGGCTCCAATCATTCATTGTTGCATGGATCCCTACTTCTCCTGCAATTCGAAGCCCCCTTATTCCTGATGCTGAAAAAGCATCCACATAACGAACTTCTTCCCTGAGAATCTCTTTTCGTAAAAGAAGACGCTCCACAAATGCAGACGTAGCTGCAACATTAATATCGCGATTAAGCTCCATTTCTGGATTGTAAAAAATCGGAGCCGCCGAGGGAGGGAAAGTTGCGTCCTTTGGAGGTACCGGAACTGAAACCTTTGTTGTACCTTCAACTATAGTTTTATATTCCATTTAAAACTGCTATACTTTGGGATATTATTTTACAGTAATGGTCATCTCATTTTCATATGTCTTTTTTACTGAAACTATTATAGTTTCCAAATTTATTGAACGTATGCTTTATGGCATCTCTTATTCAAGCCGTTGACACTTAAAAAGATGCTTACTGCTAACTCCTTTGGGCTGTGAAGACTCCTTATCATCTCCTTTTTCGTATTTCCTTCAGTTTATTCGTTTTAAGTTCTTTGAAATTCCCCAAATAGTTCAATGAAATTAATAATGAGTTCATCCCAAAATCAATATTAGAATCAATTCTTTAAATTATTGGAATTGTTTTTCTTTATATAAAACTCAATTAATTATTTAGGATATAGGAGTCAGGGAAGAAATTTTGAGTTTTGGGATAAACTCAATAATAAAAAGCTAAAATTAGTGCGCTTTGTATCCGAAATTATTCTAAAAAATGCGGGGCATTAAAGACTTCTATTTATGTTAATAAGTCTCATTTAAAAATGTAAAAAATAGATTTTTCAGGAAATGTATCAGCATTTCCCGCAAAATCTGTGTTCAATGTTTTAATTCTCTTTGATACTATATGCAATATTTAATTACTTTATTATGCCAGTTTTCCTTGACATTCATATTTTTGACTTTAATAATCTTTAATAATATGTGTTTATTCAAGGTTCAGTCACACTAACATTGACATTCATCCTGGGCTGACCAATAATGTTGAAGTGATAGTCTCCTGTCTCATTGAAGGTATAGGTAAAAGAACGCTTGTATACAAGGCTAGTGTTATTAAAGAGATTTTCTTGACTCACAAGAGTAAAGACTCTTTTTGGATTGTCATGTAGATTTAGCCAGGAAACTTTTTCTCCCTTCTTTATCGCAAGACTCGATGAACTTGATTTATAATTTTGCAGTCTTACAAGATAAGGTGTATCCTGAATATTAGGACTTGAGATCGCGAGTCTTCCTGTTGTCATGTTATTTGTATTTTCTTCTGTTTTATTATCTGCAGTAGTTACATTTTCTTCTGTTTTATTATCTACAGTAGTTACGTTTTCTTCTGGTGTTCCTACAACAGTTGTATTTTCCACAGTAGTTACGTTTTCTGCAGGAGTTGCATTTTCTTTTGATGAGGGCTGTTCATTCCCCATGCATCCTGAGAGTAAAATGGTGCTGAATATAAGAAGCAGCACAATGATTTTTGTTTTCATTTTATTCCCCACATCTTGCAATTATGGTATTTTGGAAATTAATAGTTATATCGAAATTTTGGCTCTTTTTATAAATCGAGCCTATCCTAAAACTCAAAATTTGCTTATTAGGCATTCAATTTCATATATTCAACCAAGCTTTTGATTGTGAAAACAATTCCGAAAATTCCCAACAATTAAGAATAAAGTAGCTTTTGAGATAGGCTCATCCAGTATTTTTTAGTATTGATGGCTTTTCTTAAAGGGAATTCAAAACCCTATTTTCGTTCTCAAAATGATCCTTACACCTAAATATACTTTTCACTCTTTTCTAGTTATTTTTTTCTTTTAAGTAATTACTTCTTTAAATCGTCTAAAGTTTGTTTCCATATTATTCATCAGTTTAAGATCAACTTATTAATATTTTTAAGTTTGTGAATATATACAGATATCCATAGATGAGCAACAATTACAAAATTATAATTACAAATTCTAAGATAGTAAGCAAAATTATAAATTTAGATATTGATATTCTAAAAATCATATATATTTATTAACGCAAAAATCGGTTCTAGCTCCCTCTTACATACTGTTCCACAAAAGTAGAGCAATAGCTCCAATAATTGTGATTATCCCGAAAGTTTTCTTTGCAAGAGAAAAAAGGCTGGATGAACCAGAAATTTTAGAAAGTACTATTTTATTCATTGTGCTGATAAGACTTGCAAGCACGGCAGTGTTCGCTGCTGTTGCATAGGAAATTTTTCCACTTACAGCAAGTAAAGTTACTGAGACTATCACTCCTGAACTGCTAACAAGAGCACCAAGAGCAGTGAAATAAATTCCTGTAGTTCCTGCAACTTTATAGGCAAAGTTTCCTATTATAAGAATGACAGTAAAAGCAGCTCCGAATTTAAATGCTTGACCAAGCGAGAAAGGGGATTCAATTTTAAGTTCTTCTCCACCTATGGGGCAGAATTTCCTATCGTACCTGAGAACCATTATTATTGAAACAAGAATAATTACTACCTGGGGGGGAAGCATAAACAGAGTGGTCTGACCGGTTGGGTCAACGATCAGAGCTAATATTAAATTTCGAATGAGCATGGAGATATTGCAAAGCAGAATTCCGGTAAGCACAGGATCGGCCATTTCCTCAGCTCGTTTAGAAAGACCTGCAAGTGCAGCTGTTGTAGCTTCACTGTTCACAAAACCGCCAATAAATCCTGAATAACATATCCCGCTCTTTGTACCATATTTTCTCAGGAGCACGTAGCTTAAAAAACTAATAAGTGAAACAAGAATTACAATAAGGATCGCAAACCTCAAGTTTATAATTCCGAATAATTCTTTTTCCGGCATCACTGGATAAAGTATAAAAGCTACAGCCAAAAACTGTATGGCATTGTAAAGTTCTTCTTTTGTTAGATTTCCTGCAAACTGGTGAAGAGGTTTTTTCTGAATAAGAAGAAAAGACACGACTATTGAAGAGATAATGGCATACAGGCCGTAGTTATATCCCACAAGGACTCCCATGACAAAAATGAAAAAAAGACTTATAGGACTGGTAACTCCGATCCGCTTGAAGAGAAAAATCTTTGCATAGGCGATTATAGAACAGATTATTCCAAAAAAAAGTGCAGATAGGTAGACAAAACTTGGCCCTGTTGCATCGCTGACGAAAGCGGTTAACATACCTGTTATACAGGTTATGCTATAAGTTCTTACACCGGCAAAAATTTCGTGTTCAATTCCTCTATGTTCCCTTTCTATACCTACCATTATTCCTATCAGAAAGGCTATGGACAACTTTGTCATGAAATCCAGAAAAACCGGATCGAAACCGAACTCTTCAATGGTACTCGTAGTACACCCTCTCTCATTTTCGGTCTATAAAATTCAAAGTCGAATTCTCTAATAAATTTCTATTTAGGAGTTTGACTGGCTGCTATTTTTATGTTAGTAAAATATGAAAGTAAGTAAATGTAAAGGTTTCTCTATTAATAAATTTAGGTTTTTATGTTAACGAATTTAGATTCTTAATGGATTTAGCTCCTTAACTAAAAAATAGAGTTAAAGTGTATTGAAAGCCTGTATAATATTTCAGGCAATTAATACACCTCAGACAACTAATACACCTGAGAAAATTGCTAAATTTAGCTGAAGTTAATATTAAAAAAATCGGCATTGTTAATTAAACATAGTTAACTCTTTATTTCTGTATTTCATCAATAGAAGAACCGAGTACTTTAGCATTTCAAGACTTTTTGTATAACACTTTGTCTTTCTTCTCAATCTTGCTAGAAAATGCCTCAATATGCTGTTATATTCCTCAACTGTAAATGTTTCTGCTTTTGATTGAGTATGACTCTTTTCTGGAAGAAACTCTGCATATGCTCTCCAGTGATCTGTCATTACTTCTCCAATCTCTTTTTTCTTCACTTTTTCCCAGAGTAGTTTTCCAGTTTCCGTTCCTCTGCTACCAAAAGAGCAGTTGATGAACTTTTTCCCAACTCTATCAACAGCAATCCAGATACAGCAATATTTTTTTTGTTACCGATGTAAGTGTGCATTTCATCCATTTCAACAATAGATATCTCACTTTCACTTTTTAGGTTCTCTAACTCCTGATCAAATTTCTTTATCCATCTTTGGACAGAAACGTGACTTACCCCTAAAACTCTTCCTATTGAACGAAAGCCCAATCCTTCAAGATAGAGTTGTAAAGCCTGTCTTTTTACAAAAGCGGAAAAAGCAGTTGATTTTAGCTCTACTGTATAGTTATAGCCACAATCAGAGCATTTGTACCGTTGACGCCCGCCAACTATACCGTTCTTTTTGTGACTGGAACTATTGCATCTGGGGCAGTTAATGAAGAAATATACTTTCTAATAGTATATAACTATGTTTAAGTATCAAAGCCAAGAATTCATTGATGGTTCAGATAATTTCTCTATTTCTTTCTTTGACCGTGAAAGATATGGAAAAATGTTAACATATATGGGTACGGTATCAGGAAGAGATGAAAATAAAGTGAAAAAATCTGGCTTGACAATAAATTATTATGAAGGAATTCCTTATTATAATGAGGCTTCCAAGGTTTTGTTATGCAAAAAAATGTGCTGCCAGCCAATCAAACCAGAAAGCTTTGTGACAGAGCAAATTGATGAACAGTGGTATGCTGATAAGGATTATCATGATCTTTATATCGGAGAAATTGTCGAAATTTTTACACGCGAAATAGCTTATTTTTGAATCATTTATTTGGAGAGTATAACTATGAAAAAGAATATCGGTTCAGTCATTGCTCTTTATCCAACGCCTACAACGGTGGTTGGAACAGTGGTTGAAGGAAAAGTAAATTGGATGAATATAGCGCATATTGGAATCATAGGATTAGATTCCATAATGATCAGCAGCAGAAAATCTCATTATACAAATCAGGGAATCAAAGAAAATAAAACACTGTCTGTAAACCTGGTAAATGAAGATATGCTTGTAGAGGCAGATTATGTAGGGATTGTTTCTGGAAAAACAGTGGATAAATCCAACGTATTTCTGTATCATATGGGAAAATTGAAAAATGTACCCATTATAGATAAATCCCCTCTTTCCATGGAATGTGAAGTAATTGATATCTACGACACAGAAAACTATGATAATTTTATCTTAAAAGTAGTTCACACATGTTGAAGAAAATATGCTAGACGAAAATGGAAAAATAGATTATGAGAAGCTAAAGCCATTATTATTTGAAATGCCAACAAGGAACTATTTAAAAACTGGAGATGTAGTAGGAAAATGTTGGAATATTGGTAATTCATACAAAAAATAATAAATTTAGATCTTTTAAATTATATTAATAAATACAAAACAAAATTGCCACTTGCTAAAGCAGTGAATGCAACTTATCGTTCTGCAAAAGAAAGTAGTAAAGCGAAGTTGGACATGGAAGCAGTTTACCTACAATAAAAAGAAGAAAATATGCAATAAAAGGAGAATATAATATGTCCGTAATAACAGTTGAAGCAGCAAAATTGAGTAAGGAACAAAAAAATAAACTTGTAAAAGAATTAACGGCATCTGCAGCAAATATTATGAATATACCGGAGCAGGCTTTTGTTGTTCTTGTTAAAGAAAATAGCACAGAAAATCTCGGTGTTGGTGGACAGCTACTCTCTGATAAATAATTGTCAGCATATTTCAATCATGAAAACTAAATCCAGAAAATAAAACGTAAGGTTAAAACCATAACACTAAAAAATTCCTGAGGAGTTTTATATGAAAGCACTTGTATTTGGAGTCGATGATTTTGAAGATCTCGAACTTTTCTACCCTTACCACCGCCTGAAAGAAGAAGGAATTATAACACACGTAGCCTCTACGAAGAAGGGGTCGATTACTGGAGAACAGGGGTATAAGATCAACGTTGACATCGCTTTTAAAGACATCAATCCTGCAGATTACGATATTCTTGTAATACCTGGAGGAAGAGGACCTAAAAAAATAAGATGTGACGAGAGTGCACTTGAGATTGCGAGGCATTTTTTTAAAGAAAACAAGCCAGTTGCTGCAATCTGCCATGGTCCGCAGGTTCTTGTTTCCGCAGGTGTCATAAAAGGCCGAAAATCAACTTGCTGGCCAGGGATAAAGGATGAAATCATAGCTGCAGGAGCACTTTATGAGGACAAAGAAGTTGTCGTGGATGGGAATTACGTATCTTCAAGAAGCCCTGCTGACCTTTATGCTTTTGGAAGAGAAATTATTAAGCTGCTGAAGTAAAAAGAAAAAAATTTTTTCTTTTTACTTTAGTTATTTATTTCTTTATCTGAAGCTTTTTTAGCTCTGTATTTAGTTTTTCTTTTTTGAATATCTGTTTCTCAACTAAAGATACATCATAACGAAGGTACAAGATACTGAATAACATATCCTGCTAAAACACTAATACCAAACAGTAAAAACAATATCATCAATACATCTTTCTTGTTATGTTCCTCTTTAAACAAAACTAATATTCCTAGACCACCACTAGCGCAGAGCCCAGAAATCACGGATCCATAAGAGATAACACCTTTGAGATACAACATCGTTATCGCAACAGAAGCAGCACAATTTGGAATAAGCCCGAATAATGCCACTAAAAACGGTTGAAAAACGCTATGCATCAAAAATATTTTTTCAAAAGTTTCGTCTCCCATCTGAGCAATTCCTACATTTATTGCAAATGAAACAATAAAAATAAAAATAAAAACCTTGAATGTATGGATTATAGGGTGAAGGATGATCTCTTTAGGATTAAATTTTGTTGATGAAGGGCTTGAGCTGTGACCGCAGCACGCTTTTTCTTCCAGGATTATTTCATGATCATGATGTTCGTTATCATGACCTTCTGCATATGCTTTAATATGAGCTAGTGTTTCTTTGTTTGAGTTTCTAAAAGCAAAATCAATAGCGTATCCACTGATTACAGCGACAATAATTTTTATTAATATCAAAGGCACAATAATTTTAGCCTTTTCTGGTTGGGATAAAATTACCGGAATTGCCTCATCTGAAGTGGACAAAAAAACAGCGAGCAAAGTGCCAATGGTGATTAACCTTTGCGTATATAGAGCAGAAGCTACAACGGATATACCACACTGAGGAATACTACCAGTCACTGCTCCTATAGCAGGTCCCAATACTCCAGCTTTTTGTACCGCTTCCCTGATACTGTTTGCATATTTATATTCAATCAACTCGATTCCAATAAAAATAATAAAAAGTAATGGAATCATTTTTGCGCTATCTGTTAAAGCTTCTAAGAAAATATCAGATAAATAAGCCACTTCCATTTAATGTCCTCTACTTCGTTTTAGTTTTTCATTGTTTTCGGGATTTCTGGATCTTCACTGTACTATATTTGATAAGCAATCTTTCGTAACCGTTTTCATTTTATGATTTTGCTAACAACATTTATTCTCTTATGACTACTAGTCTGGAAGTTGCTTTTTTGATATCCCTTATAAAATATTCAATAGCTAATCCAAATAAAATATAACTTTTGCTGAACTTTGGTATTTTATTCATTTTTTACGTGATATTAAGTCCTGAAAGAAAAATCCCTTTTGATCCCCGATATTTCTGAGTATGTTGGATACATAAATCCCCTTTTATCTATGAGCTTATCCTAAAAATCACTTTGAACCCGTATTTTTTGTGACTACTCGAGCTTATGACTATGAAGCAAAGTCTGAATGTTTCTGATAATTGAGACAAAAATGAGTTTTGGGATCAGCTCAATAATCAAAGTAGTGCTGGTGCACCCCGCTGCAAGGAGGTTGTCCGACAATTATCTTAGGTAATAGAGGTTTCTGCTTTGAATATATTAAGTATTATATAATTTCTACTAATTTTTTGGTTTATGGTTTTTATTAAATCTTTAAAGAATCAAGTTTGGACTTTACCTCCAGATATCCGCGATCTTATTCCTTCAGATTATATCTGCTATTTGGTTGAGTCTTTTGTGGATGAGATGGATTTTAGTGAATTTGAAACCAGGTATGGTGGTTCTGGACACCCTGCTTATCATCCTTGCATAATGTGTAAGATTTTGATTCAATCTATGCTTGATAGAGTTCGATCATCGCGAGCGATAGCTCGCAATGTTCGAGAAAATATAGTTTACTTGTATTTAGCTGAAAACCTAAAACCTGATTTTAGAACAATCAATGATTTCAGAAAAGAAAATGAAAAATTGATTACTGCAATGTTCAAAGACACAGTTAAGGCAGCCAAAGACCTAAAAGTAATAGGTCTTGAACAATTAAGCATTGATGGATCCAAAGTAAAAGCCTCTGCGTCAAGAAAAAGTGAAGTTATGAAAAATGTCTTGGAAGTAATTGAAGAATATGTCAAGAATGAATTAGAAAAAGGTATTGAAATAGACAAAGTTGAAGATGAACATTTTGGAAACTGTACTCTCCACAGGAGAAAAGTTCGAGAATCCTAAATACCTGCAAAATTCTCTAAAAAGAATGAAATGTTTGCAACAGAGAGTTTCAAAGAAACAGAAAGGTTCTAAGAACAGAGTAAAAGCAAAGCAAAGGCTTGCTGTACTCCATGAAGAGATAACAAACCAGAGAAACGATTTTCAGAACAAACTCTATTTTAAACTTGTTAGCGAAAACCAAGCTATAGCTCTGGAAACTCTGAATGTTAAAGGAATGCAGAAGAACCACCACTTAGCACAAGCTATAGGGAATTCTGCCTGGAGTAGCTTTGTAACAAAATTGGAGTATAAGGCTGAATGGTATGGAAAAACCATACTAAGGATAGGTAGGTTTGAGCCTTCTTCAAAACTCTGTAATGTCTGTGGATTCCACAACTCTGAGTTAACTTTGAAAGATATAGAGTGGACTTGTTCTGAGTGTAAAACAGAACACGATAGGGACATTAACGCAGCTATCAATATTAAAAAATTTGCTTTCATAGATCAAAACCTGATAGGGGTTTGAAAACTATTTAACACCTGCGGAACGCGGGGAAGAGCCTGGGGACTTGTTCTCAAAAGAGAAAGGAATGAACCAGGAAGCCCCTGAGTCTTTAGCTCAGGGGTAGTTCACATTCCTCATAATCAATGCACAAAACTTTCAGCCTGCTAAGATTTCAATTTGTTTGTAGGCTCAGATCAAGTGTACTTTTTAGGTAAATTATTCATAGCATACTGCCCTAAATTTATCATGATCGGAGGTTAATCGAATGGATATATCTACTCTGGATAAGGAACAAGGAAATCACATTTCAGGAATTGACAAAGGTAATATTGTAATGTATGGCCTTAGTACTTGTGTATGGTGCAAAAGGACAAAAAAATTACTTACTGATCTTGGTGTGGACTTTTATTTCATATATGTGGATAAACTTGACGAAAAAGAAGAAAATCAGGCGGTTGATGAAGTAAAACGCTTCAATCCTTCTACTTCGTTCCCTACAACGGTTATAAATGGAGAAAAAGCGATCGTGGGTTTTAAAGAAAAGGAAATCCGTGAGGCTCTTAGATTTTAAGTAAGAATTAGACTAAAAAATAGTTTTAGTTTTTGATAAAACGTTTTCTCAAAAAGTTTTGTTTAAGGGGGAATTTGGCTGAAAGAAGAGGAATTCACCGAAGAGGACATAACTGATGAACAAGTGGACAAAGTCTACAGGCATTTGAATACTCAGGTCGAAAAGTCAGGATATCATCTCAATCCTGATGTTGAGTTCACAAAGGATCTTGTCAGAGGGCTGCTCACTAACGAACAGCGGTACGGATACTGGGCCTGTCCTTGCAGGCTTTCTGCTAATAATCTTGAAGAGGATATGGATATTATCTGTCCTTGTTACTATAGAGATCCTGATCTGAATAATTATGGAGCCTGTTATTGTGCACTTTATGTTTCGGATGAGGTTAGCCGGGGGGAAAGAGAAGCAGAATCTGTTCCTGAAAGGCGCCCTCCTAAAGAAAAAAGAGATGCTATAAGAGAGGAAGAAAAGAAAAAAACCGAGATGATGGAATCTATGGAATTTTCAGGGAAACTTTCAAAGCCAGTATGGAGATGTAAAGTTTGTGGATATCTCTGTGCCATGGACGAACCGCCTGGTGTTTGTCCTATATGTAAAGCAAAAAAGGAAAGATTTGAACGATTCATGTAATTCTTTATTTAATTTTTCTTTTTATCAGTTTATAAAACAGGCAATATGCCAATTTTACTGTAAAATCATAAATCTTAACAAATTGATGCTTAAGAATTTAGGGTTCCGTTGCAAAAAATCTTAGAATAAGCCTGTAAATCTATGAATAATGAATAAAAGTTAAAATATTCAAAAAGATATGTCAATATTATAGAACTATTCCAAATAATTGATTAATATATTTAGCTTCATTAAAGCCAGAGTAATTTAAGTTCTTGATTTGTCCTTTTTTAATCATATTCATAGCTTCAATTCCTTTTAAAGTTTTAATGGCTGTATGAAAAGACTGAAATCCTAACATTGGATTAACTATTCGTTTAATGGATCTATGATCCTGTTCTATAATGTTATTCAAATATTTGATTTGTCGAATGCCTACGTTTATAGGTAGTATTTTATCATTTTTCAGTTTATCTATAGCAGGTGGATAAGCTGGATTTTTATCAACTGTGATTACTCTTGGAATTTGATTATGATTAGAGTTCAAAGCTTTTTTGAAGAATCTGTTCGCTGCTTTTTGGTCTCGTTTTGCACTTAACATGAAATCAATTGTATCTCCATTTGAGTCAACTGCTCGGTAAAAATATTTCCATTCACCTTTAACTCTGATATAAGTTTCATCAACTCTCCAAGAGTCGTTTGTTGGTCTTAAATGCCTTCTGACCTTCTTTTCGATTTCAGGTGAATATTGATGTACCCATCTCATAATGGTTGTATGGTTGACTATTATCCCTCTTTCTGCCATCATTTCCTTTAAATTTCTATAACTAAGTGGGTATTTTAAGTACCATCTAACATTCAATAAAATAATTTCACCAACAAAGTGCTTCCATTTAAAGGAATTAGATAGCATATCACTATCTTTGATTTCATTTTTATTTTAATTATATCCTTAGCAGATATTTTTTGCAACGGAACCTATTTTTTAATTCATTCCTAATTAGGCTCTTTTAATATTTTATTTTGTAACAGAAGATCTATTACGCATTTATTGTCATGAAAAATTAATTTGGAGTTAATTCTGAATTCAATTCTATAAGTTTCCTTTTGATTCCTACATGATCTTAGAACAAAAGAACTTTTTTGATTTGAAATACAATTAAATATCTTAAATAAGGTCTATTCTGGATCTTTTAATAAATAATAAGCCTTAAATTTGGGTAATTAAGAACCATAAAGTATTAAATAGCAAAATTATTTCATTTAAAGTATAAATTGTAAATTTAATACATTAATGTTCCTAAAAAAGTAAGTAATCTTTTATTATTAAATCTTAATATAACGTTTCTGTTAGGAATACATCGAACATTACCACCCACACTCAAGAAACCCAAAAGTATGCTATTAGAAAATAGCTTTGTCATGTGCATGTAAAAATGGCTTAAAATGAAGAAACCATATGCGTATACCTGCAATATCCGTTCGATGTATTCCTAACATATTTTTTAATTCATTCCTAAAATTTTTAATATACTTACTAAACTGAAACTATTTATAACAGAAATAAGCTTGCTAGGGATTAAAATGCCAGATAACCCTGAGGAAAAATTACTGATTTTACAGCTTTCCGAAGATTCCAGAAAAATTGCTCGACTTCTTTCAAGTGAAACCTCGATCAGAATTCTTAAGTTGCTTAATAAGAAGTCGATGTCGGCAGGTAACCTTGCTGAAGAGCTTGGTGTGCGCCTGAATACCCTCAAATATAATCTGGATTCACTGCTTGATGCCGGGATGATCAGAGTAAGACACATAAAGTGGAGCCGGAAAGGAAGGGAAATAAAAGTTTATGAAGCAGCGAAAAAAGTAATTGTTTTTCTGCCAGCAAAAGAGAATCTCGAGACTCCTCTTATTTCAATGAAACGTCGGCAAGAAAACACGGAAAATTCAGAGAGACAAGAAATCCTAAAATTGTCTTGGAGCTAACAGGACATTTCTAAATTTCCGAAAAATACTTTTGAAAAACAACCAAATATTAATATATGAACTTGAATTAAACGTAGAGTCCAATAATGAGTTCTTTCCATAGGACGTGGCCCAGTATGAATATTAAATTTTTGTCCTTGTTCCTTATAATTGCAGGCATCATAATGATATCAGGCTGTGTTGATAAGGATGCAAAGGCATTTACTTATACGCCTTCAGAGGATCTGGCTAGAACTATTTTTTTCCCCTATATAGGTCTCCTTAACAATCATTCCGGTGACTTTCCTGCTCCAGATGTTAGTCCAGGCTCTAAACCTGATTTGAAATTTACAACATCTCTTCTTGACAATGACATAGAGAAAGCAGAAAATATTTCATTAAAGATTAAAACTGGAATTGAGCGCTATAAAGCAGGTGGGAAAGACGTGAGTAGACTTGAAGCTCTGCTTGAAGATTATAACCGTCTTATAAATGAGGCAAAGCAGTATCGAGCTCTTGCAGATAAATCTTTTGAAGAAGAAAATAATAGCTCCATTGAGAATAATAGCCAATATAATGTCTCGTCCGAAAATTTGGGAAAAGATTATTTAGTCCTATCTCAGAAAAGAATGATGCAAGCTAATCGTGTATTGAGAGATATTTTTGAGGAAATTCAGTCTCTATCACATGGAAGTGAAGAACTCAACAATATATCCCAGCTTATTTCGATAGGACAAGGAAAAGCTATGTTTATGGGCAGTTTTACCCTGAACATGCACCTTGAAAATGGAGAAATGGCAATACTTGATCTTTCCAACGATTCCGAAATTGATATAAACGGAAATTACACATTTGAAGAGAAAAATGACTCACCTGATATGGATGATTCACATAATAAGGTGCGTCTGTATTACATAAATTCTTCTGATGTAAACATTTCTGGATCC
Source organism: uncultured Methanosarcinaceae archaeon (assembly GCA_963727895.1). Classification (GTDB taxonomy): domain Archaea; phylum Halobacteriota; class Methanosarcinia; order Methanosarcinales; family Methanosarcinaceae; genus Methanosarcina. Next base: position 25,370 of record CAVSHT010000005.1, read on the forward strand.
CGTAAGACTATACTGTTATCTTGTGAAAACATTAACCTCACTTCAGATGGTGAAGGTTATGCAGCTTTTCAGGGAAACGGCACTTACATTATTGAAGAAGCAGGTAAAATAGTAAAAGAAGAAAAATGGACGACACCTTTCTTTGAGGACGGAATGAGTTCTGAAGAACATAAGCCAAGTAGAAGGAACAATAATACTGAAATATGGGCTTAAATACAAATAATATATGAAGTAATCGGTACACATAGCAAATAGTATAATATAAATTGAAAAAGCTTCCCGAAACGGAAAGCATGAGAATTTCGTTTGGGGGAAGCAATGAACGTCCCAGATAAATATATAATATACTTGAATAATTTTATACTCAAAATGTAACTCCGGGTTTATTAGATGAATCGAAGGTTCTATATTATTTGTATTGCTGCCATACTTGCTTTAGTGGGACCTGCATTAGCCAACAGCACGTCCACAGTCCATGGGTCAATATACCGCTGGGATACGTTCAAGCCTCTGGAAAATGCTGTAGTTGAAGTAAATTCGACTCCTTCACAGTCTATGGTGGCAAGATATGGTGTTTACTCTTTTGATCTGGTACCCGGAGATTATAATATTACAGCCTATTACTATCAGAATAATAGCGTTATATATTCGGCAACAGAGATAATTAAAATTAAAGATCAAGGAAACTATGTACGCGATCTCTTACTCTTTCCGGTTTACTCTGACGAACTTATGAGTAGTTCTGAAAATCAAAGCAAAAGCACAGAAAATTCTTCAAATTCAATAATAGATACTGCTGTAAGTGATATTGAAAGCTCTAAAGATGGTTCAAACAATACGAATTCAGTTGATTCAAATAGTGCTGGCTTTATAAATGCGCCTTATCTCCTGATAACAGCTTTTTTATTTCTCATTCTACTTGGAGGCTATCATATTTCCAGAAGGAATAAAAAAATAAAGGAAAATCAGCCTCAAAAAATGGTGTATATAAATGGAAAAGGACATATTGTCACAGAGCCTCCCAAATATGTTAAAGTGTCCGAACTTCCGGTGGAAGCCTCTGATCAAATAAAAATTCCTTCTAAAGACATAAAACCAGAGATAAAACAGGAATATCAGGAAAAAGAATTGGTAAAATTCTTTGAAGCCGTATCTGAACTAGAGGAAAGAGTAGAACCTGCTAATGAGCCTATAAAAGGACTCGGGGAAGAACCTGTAAAAGAGACCGAAGGGGAAATGCTATTAAATGAAATAATACCTGAAATCGCAGAAAAAGAGATGCCAGTAGAGCCAGTAGAGCCAGTAGAAATTAAAGAGCCTTCTCCTGCAAAAGAAAAAGAACTTGGTGAATCCAAGCCACAAACAGAGAAAGAAGAAACTCTCATTGAAAAATCTGGTGATGAACTCACAGAAAGTTCCAAAATTGAAAGCTCCGGCTCCATAAAGAAGCTTCCTCTTCCTGCAGACCTTCAAGAAGTTATGGATATTATCCGAGGACAAGGTGGCAGGATTACCCAGAAGGATCTTCGAAGCAAATTGAAGTACTCTGAAGGAAAGGTCAGTCTTATGCTTGCAGACCTGGAAAGAAGAGAACTGGTTGAAAAGTTTAAAAGGGGACGAGGTAACGTAGTAATTATAAGAGATGAACAACGCTAATAATCAATATACTTTCATCTCTCATTTTTGGCTTGTTCAACTCTTAAATATTGAGTAAAAGTTTCCAGAAAGTAATGGTCTTTATTTATTTAAATTGAGTCAATAATCTCATATTAGAACTGAATCAATAATCTTATTTGGCATTGTTACTTAAATATATCTAGTTCTTTATTTCTGTATTTCATCAAGAATAACCGAGTACTTTAGCATTTCAAGACTTTTTGTATAACACTTTGTCTTTCTTCTTAACCTTGCCAAAAAGTGCCTCAATATGCTGTTATATCCCTCAACTGTAAATGTTTCTGCTTTTGATTGAGTATGAATCGTTTCAGGAAGAAACTCTGCATATGCCCTCCAGTGATCTGTCATCACTTCTCCAATGTCTTTTTTCTTCAATTTTTCCCAGAGTAGTTTTCCAGTTTCCGTTCCTCTGCTACCAAAAGAGCAGTTGATAAACTTTTTCCCAACTCTATCAACAGCAATCCAGATCCAGCAATATTTTTTTTGTTACCGATGTAAGTGTACATTTCATCCATTTCAACAATAGATATCTCATTTTCACTTTTTAGGTTCTCTAACTCCTGACCAAATTTCTTGATCCGTTTTTGGACAGAAACATGACTCACCCCTAAAATCTTCCTATTGAACGAAAGCCCAATCCTTCAAGGTAAAGTTGTAAAGCCTGTTTTTTAACAGAGGCGGAAAAAGCAGTTGATTTTAGCTCTACTGTATAGTTATATCCACAATCAGAGCATTTGTAGCGTTGACGCCCACCAACTATACCGTTCTTTTTGTGACTGGAACTATTGCATCTGGGGCAGTTAATGAAGAAATATACTTTCTAATAGTATATAACTATGTTTAAGTATCAATGCCGTAAATCTAATATGAAGAATGAAAATGAATAAAACAAAACATAACTATTTCATAGACTTAATATTTTTTATCCAATTTCTCTTAGTCGGTTATTCAGGTCTTGTAATGTATTTAAATCAACATGCTGCAGGCCAGATCTTGAGGCTGATCCATGACAAAATTGGAATCTTAATGTCAGTGTTTTTTGTTATCCACATTGCCCTTCACTGGAAATGGATAGTGAGTACAACAAAGAGCCTTTTCAGTAAAAGAGAGATAACTGGAAGAAGAAAACTCAATTATCTAGTAAACTTGATATTCTTCGTTCAATTTGTCCTGGTAGGTTATTCAGGTCTTGTAATGTATATTAACCACCACGGTGCAGGTTTTATTCTTCACCTTATCCATGATAAAATTGGAATCTTGATGCTGGCTTTCTTTATTATCCACATCGCACTTCACTGGAAATGGATAGTATTCACAACAAAGAACTTATTAAGAAGAGATGAACAGATAAAAGAGAACGAAATTATCGAGGCAAACTATATGCCTGTAGACTAAAGTAGGCAAAAAGTAAGAAATTAGAGATAAGCGCCTACCTAATAGACCAATGAGTCCGAGAGCAGAGTTATCAAAATAATATAAGCAGATCACAAATTAAATAGTATGTGTTCACCCCATCAAAAAGATGGGGGATGCTTCGGACTAACCAGTTTCTGAGAAATAGTTAAGTATCCTTATGAAACTTTTTTAATAAAGTTGCATTACCGACTTCTGTAACATGGTACTGCGAAATAATATCAATTAAAAAAGAAGTAATGGAATAGAGATTTGAACAAAAACCAAAAAGAGAAGATTTCACTTATTTCAGAACTAAAAACAGAGTACTCGTGCGTATCAATAATAAATAAAGAACAAAATAGTAGCTAAAAAATCCGACTTTCTAAAAAACCTATATCAGCTTAAGAAGCCTAAATTAATAAGTAAAATAAGAGGCATTGATACTTAAACATAGTTATATACTATTAGAAAGTATATTTCTTCATTAACTGCCCCAGATGCAATAGTTCTAATTACAAAAAGAATGGTATAGTTGGCGGGCGTCAACGGTACAAATGCTCTGATTGTGGCTATAACTATACAGTAGAGCTAAAATCAACTGCTATTTCCGTCTCTGTAAAAAGACAGGCTTTACAACTCTATCTTGAAGGATTAGGCTTTCGCTCAATAGGAAGAGTTTTAGGGGTAAGTCATGTTTCTGTCCAAAAATGGATAAAGAAATTTGGTCAAGAGTTAGAGGATCTAAAAAGTGAAAGTGAGATATCTATTGTTGAAATGGATGAGATGCACACTTACATCGGTAACAAAAAAAATATTGCTGGATCTGGATTGCTGTTGATAGAGTTGGGAAAAAGTTCATCAACTGCTCTTTTGGCATCAGAGGAACGGAAACTGGAAAACTACTCTGGGAAAAATTGAAGAAAAAATAAATTGGAGAAATGATGACAGATCACTGGAGAGCATATGCAGAGTTTCCTCCAGAAAAGATCCATACTCAATCAAAAGCAGAAACATTTACAGTTGAGGGATATAACAGCATATTGAGGCATTTTCTAGCAAGATTGAGAAGAAAGACAAAGTGTTATACAAAAAGTCTTGAAATGCTAAAGTACTCGGTTATTCTATTGATGAAATAAAGAAATAAAGAACTAGATATAGTTAAGTAACAATGCCATATTTACATATGGATTTTTGCAATAATCAATTTCAGTTCATTTGATTGATTTTCATTTGAGAGTGATTTTTGCTTCATGAACTATTTATCATTGCAATTCTGCTGTTCTCCAGCTAATTTTCCAGCTAATATTGTACACCCCCTTATTGGCAACAAAAGAGATAAAAATACTTGCAAAAAATAAGACACTAATATTTATATAATTCAAATTTAAAGATTAATTAATCCTTACATTTTAAAATAAAAGTTAATTATTCAATTTAATTTTGATTCTGCTTATTTTTCCTTTTTTTGTTCATAAGTATAAGCTCAGGTCTTTTGCTTCCACCAAATTGTGGTGTTAAAATGCGGCATAACCTCTTTTAGCTATAATTTTCACAATAGCCACATTTTATTAGTCTCCTTAATTTTGATAGCAGCTTCTCCAACAGAATTCCCTAAAACTATACACTCCGTTCTGTTGATAATTAATTATAAAGTTAATTTGCTATAAACCTTGAAAAAAATCTTGCTTTTTACTGTTGAGTAAAATTACCATTTTATATACTAAAAAAGTACTCTAAACTCTTATTTTGTCGAAGATGATCGTTCTTGTAGATGATATAAAGGTGTTTTTGAGAACGCTCAATGACAACTAATACTTTATCAGGAGGTTAATTTTGATTTATGGGTGCATTAAAGAGTAAATTAGTGAAAAAATAGTCTAAAAAGCTTCATTAGTAAATTAATTCATTAAATTTCCTATTTTTAGCTAAGTATGCTTTTATTATTTAATGCCTATTGAAGAAATGACTTGCTTCTCCTGAAAGCTGGCAGGTAAGTTTCAAACACCTCGCAGGTTTATATATTAAACCGGAGATTTCACTCGTAAAAAACAAATAGAAATAGAAATAGAAAGCAAGTATAATAAAAACCTGGCCACTTAAAACCAGGGCCCTTCAATCTAAATTCAAATTTTTCGATTTGAAGTATGAGAGAAGGAAGCAGTCAAAAAGCCTACATTCCAAAAATGAGGCATTTGTATGATTCAAATGCCTCAAAAACGTGGATTGGTAATTAATCTGCAACCGATTTGTGTTAATCCTCTTTAACTAAGACGATCAAGGTTCGTTAATTAACAGAAGAAGAAATCTGAATTCTAGCAGAAGATCAATTTGAGATTAGAAATATAAACAAAAACTTTCTGTACATCAAAAGCAAAAATTTATATTAAAATTTTAGGCAGATTGTGAAAAAAGTTGAACTTGTTCAGGCTGTCTGAAGAGGCAATTATAGGGCTAGAGGGCATATATGACACTTAGTGAACTAATAGATTCTTTTAAAACAAAGTTGAATCCCTCAAAAGTTATAGATTCACTGGAAAAAAAGGCTAGTTTCTACGATGAATCTGAGAGTAATCCAGAGGGCAATTCGGGGGCGAATCTAAAAAATCCGTATCTTAATTCTGGAACAATTTTTAGTAACAGTTCGAACGAAGGAAGGATTTCCAAAAATAAAGATGATCCTCTTATCAGGCTGACCGATGTCTGGAAAATTTATACGATGGGTGAGGTTGAGTTTGCAGCCCTTAAAGGAATAAATCTAGAAATATACGAAGGAGAATTTCTGATAATTCTTGGGCCCAGTGGAAGTGGGAAAAGTACTATGATGAATCTGTTGGGATGCCTGGACATACCTTCAAAGGGAGCAGTTTGGCTGAATTCAAAGGACATTTCAGAACTTAACGAATCGGAACTCTCTGTCATTAGAGGACAGATGATTGGTTTCATATTCCAGAGTTTCAACCTTCTTCCTACACTTAGTACAGAAGAAAATGTGCTGTTACCTATGGAATTTCAGGAAGAAGATCCACAAATGTCTAGGCAAAAGGCCTCATATCTGCTTGATATTGTCGGGCTCTCAGAAAAGAAACATAACCTTCCTTCTCAGCTCTCAGGAGGGCAGAGGCAAAGAGTTGCAATAGCTCGTTCCCTGGCTGTAAACCCACCTATAATCCTGGCAGATGAGCCTACAGGAAACCTGGATACTAAGACTGGAGATTATATTCTTGATTTCTTAGACGAGTTAAATGAAAAAGAAGGAAAGACGATTATTATTGTGACTCACGACGTCGAACTTGTAAGATATGCAACAAGAGTTGTATATATCAGAGACGGCGAGATCGAAAAAATTGAAACACATATGAAAAATAAACCAAATATAGAAAACGAACCAGCTACAGAAAACGAACCAGCTACAGAAAACGAACCAGCTACAGAAAACGGATCAAATATAGAAAACGAACCAAATACAGAAAATGAATCCGGTATAAAAAACGAAATGACTGCAGAAAACGAAACAAGTACAAAAAACGAATCAGATCCGAATTGAGGAATTAAAATGAAAAAGTTTTCATCATTAATATTTTTACTTTTAATGTCAACGTTCATATGCCTAGGGGCTGGTACAGCACTTGGTGCGTCCGTAACTAGTCAAAATTCTACAATCAGTGCATCAAATGGAAATATAGATTCTTCAGCTGTACAAGTAAATGTAACTAATCAAAACCCCGACAATGCCAGACCTGGAGAACCTCTTGAACTTACTCTCAGCGTGCAGGATATCGGAAACACTGATTTGAAAGACGTACAGGTTCAACTCAATCCTGAATATCCATTCAGTAAACTTTCCGGAGAAGATCTTCAAAAGAGTATTTCTTATCTTAATGCAAGGCAGGAAGATGATGATACTGGGGTTTTGAAGTTCAAACTTATGACAGATGCCAACGCTTCAGAAGGAACTTATAATCTTGATATCGTCACTACTTATAAGAGTGGATCAGGGTCTGATGAACAGACTTACACTACTACAAAAACAGTCCAGGTTCAAGTTCAGGGTAAAGAATACGCTCAGGTTGTGACTGTAAGCAAGGCTGATATTGATATAGCAAAGGAAGAACCTTTGGAATTTATTGTTACAAATACAGGTGCTTCTGCTTTGAAAAATCTGGTTTTCTCCTGGAATGATCCTAAAGGCGTTGTTTTGCCTGTATATTCAGATAACACAAAATATATCAAGTATCTGGCTGCAGGTCAATCTGTAAAAGTCGATTATACCGTAATGGCAGACGTAAGTGCTGATCCAGGTCTCTACACTTTGGATGTTAACCTTTCGTATGAAGATTCTGATTCCAGCGCAAAAAGTATCCAGACTACAGCAGGACTTTTTGTAGGGGGAGCAACGGATTTTGATGTTTCTTTCTCCGAAAGTAGTTCCAGTGAGACTTCTTTTTCAGTTGCAAATGTGGGTAATAACATAGCATATGCTGTGAAGGTTTCTATTCCAGATCAAGATGGATACAAAGTGTCAGGAAGTTCGTCAACAATTGTAGGAAATCTGGAGAAAGGAGATTACACAATTGCTTCATTTGATGTTTCAAGTAATCAGGGTAGTGCAGGAGGAAACACAAGTGGAAATGGTGCAGGAACACCTCCAGGTCAAGCTGGTTCTAATGGCGCAAGCTCAAATTCTCTGAATTCCTCTAACCCTCTGAAGGTCCAGATTGAGTATACGGATGCAAAAGGGGAAAGAGAGACCGTTACTAAAGAGGTTAACCTCGACGGAAGCACAACATCCGGAAATATGACTGCATCAGGAGGAGGACCAGGTAGCCGTGGTGGAATCAGCTCGTATCTACCATATATCTTGTTGCTTGTCCTTGCAGGTGGAGTCTTTGTCTATCGCAAGAAAATACATGAAAAGATTCAGGCAATGAAAGAGAAAAAATCTGGAAATAAAAATCTGGAAGCTCCGAAGATCTAAAAGAGTAGTCACTAGTGAGCGGAAGGATGTGAGATGAATAAATTAAACCAAGCCTTTTTTGAAATGGCTTGAGCGAAAAAGTACCGGAAGAATTCAAAATGAGACAATCAACTTACCTGAAAATGGGTCTGAACATGCTTGTGCACAGTAAACTGCGAAGCTGGCTGACCATTATCGGGATAGTTATAGGAATCGGATCTGTAGTTGGCATCCTCTCCCTCGGGGATGCCATGCAAGAACAAGTTCAAAGTAGACTTTCCGAGATGGATCTGACAAAAATAACCATAACTCCAGGGTATACAAAAGCGTCGTCCAATATGCCAGGTCCAGGAGGTGGAGGAGGTGGTACGACAACAGATGTTGAATTAACAGATGAGGACATTACGGCACTTAAAGGATTGAATAATATAACATATATGGAAGGAGAAATAACTGGTAGTGAACCAGTTATTTATGCAGCACAAAATGCAACCCTTTCAATTACAGGCGTAGATCCACAGGTCTGGCAATATATGACCACCCTAAAAACACAATCTGGAAGATTACTTGAGCCTTCTGATATGAATGTAGCAGTCATTGGAAGTAGCGTTGCAAGTGGGACTTATGACCAGGATATAGGGGTTAACCAAGTAATAACTATAAATGGCAAAGCAGTTCGTGTTGTTGGAATCCTCGAAGAAGAAGGTAGTGGTGACAGAGCCATTTACATGCCAATCGATACAGCAGTGAGTCTAATCAATGGTTCCGAAGCTGGTGTTTATGACACTATTTCTGTAAAAGCTAAGAGTGAAGACATAGTAGACAACTTGACAGAAGATATCGTGGATAAGCTCATGATCTCGAGGCACATTGTCAATGATGAGGATAGAGACTTTTCAGTTTCAGCTTCTAAATCTATGGCTGAGTCTGTCACTGAAATGACGAGTTCAATGACTCTCTTCCTTAGTGCTATTGCAGCTGTTTCATTGCTTGTGGGAGCTGTCGGTATTGCCAATACCATGTTTACTTCTGTCCTTGAAAAGACAAAGGAAATAGGGACTATGAAAGCCATAGGTGCTAAAAACAGGGATATACTCATGATTTTCCTTTTCAATTCTGCAATGGTTGGTCTTGTTGGTGGTGTCCTTGGAGATATATTGGGAGCTTTTGTTTCAACTCTCTTCCCCATGCTGGGTTTGCGAATGATGGGAGGGGGGAGTTCAAGCATATACTTTGCTCCTGATCTAATGGCTTATGGGCTTATTCTAGCCATAATGATTGGAGTACTCTCAGGAGTTGTCCCTGCTTATAGGGCTTCGAAATTAAAGCCTGTAGATGCCTTGAGGTATGAATAACATGAAAGTCCTATAAAAGTTAACAAGAAATTGAAAGGAAACATTATAAATTGAGAATGTAAATTGAGAATGTAAATTGAGAATGTTCTCTTTCAATATTTATTTTTAAAGCAGTTATATTTTTGTGAAACCATGATTTTTTTATTAAATCTGGATCCATTTTCTTTTTCTTTCTTTTTTGTTATTTTTGTTCTTGCTATCTCTACATTCTCGATTTCTGCCGTTTCACTCAACTGAATTTTAACAGCACTTATATTCAAAATTTTCAACAAGCTTTTCTTTATCCATTAGTGATGAAATAACTCTTAACAGAATTAATGTAATTATTTTATTTTTTAATAAGATATTGTAAAAAAGATATTTAAGTTAAAAACAAAATCAATTCCATATTTCTTTCTTAAAAATATAACTGATTTTCAGAGCAAATCTAGCTATTTTCTTCCCATCTCTTTTAACGTTTTAAAAAGTAAAATTCTTTCGTAAAACTTGATCATATATACATCTTTCGAAAACGAAATTATAATATTAACTGTATCATATAAAATTATATGTTTCTTCTTTTTTATGCCTAATAATATTACAAATTGGGCATAAATGTATATATTACTTATAAAAAATTGTTTAATAAACTAATATTAGTTTACAGGGGTTTTAGGTTGATTTACAAGAAATTATCCTTTGAAATGTATGATGACTTCCATAAAATGTTTGCTGGATCGGACGAAAATACTTTTGAAATATGCAAGGAATGCGGAGGGACCTGCGAGCACAATAAAATAGGCACTTTGCTACCTGGAGAAGAGGAGTACATGGCAGCAAAAATGGGTATAAGTGTTTCCAATTTTAAAATCCGCTACCTAGACTTTCTTAAAATGGATGATGGGACTCTTATACAGGTATTAAAATTAGGGAAGATATGCCCATTTTTAAACGAAGACGGAGTATGTGAGTGCCGGGACTTCAAGCCAATATTCTGCAAAATCTATCCTGTAATTTTTACGGTTGAAAATGAAAAAATAAATTTTAAAATAGATAACTGGTGTAGATTATCTATGAAAAAGATATACAGGTTTTATTTTGAAGCAGTTATACCGCTTTTATCAAGCCTTGAAGTTCCAGTAGAATGGTTAAAGCATGTAACTAGCTACGACAGTCTTTGCTTTGACTATGAGCAACTGGAAAGGCACAGGAGTGGAAAAAATAAATATGCAGCTTTTTCACTGGAGGAGTTACTAAGTTTGCAGAAAGTCGAAGTAGAAACTACCGGTCTCTGTATCGAGTTCAGTCAAAATATCAGAAAGCCAGTTTTTTTTAGTTTGGCCACTAATGATAAACTCCTAAAGCCGACAGAGGTCTGAATTAACTTGCTTGTAAAAAATAAAATTTGTCCTTTTTAACTTCTTTGTTAGAAAAAAGTAAATAATTAGCTTTAAGTCAGGTAATTTATCTAACAAGAAGTTTCATTATCTATTTTATCATTTTTTATTGGAATTACGAAAGCAAAGGTGCTTCCTTCTCCCATATTGCTCCTGAACCAGACATATCCACTATGCAAATGAACAATCTGCTTAACCAGTGAAAGACCTAACCCGGTTCCCTGGTATTGTTTGGACAAAAAGGAGTCGACCTGGCTGAAGGGCTTGAAAATTTTGCTCTGGTCCTCAGGTCTGATACCAATTCCCGTATCTTTCACTGTTATTTCAACCATATCTCCTTTCTTTCTTGCTCCGATTTTTACAAGTCCATTTTCATAGGAGAATTTTATGGCATTATCTACAAGGTTGTACATTATCTGAGCAAATCTTGCTTCGTCAGCACAGATACATCCAATGTCGTCATCGACATCAATTTCAATTTGAATATTTTTCCGCTCAGCTATAGGTGAAAGGAGATTTTTTATTATGTTAAGCTTGCTGGCAAGCTCGAATTGTTTATAACTTAGTTCCAGCTTTCCAGCTTCTATTTTAGAGAGGTCCAGGATACCATTTATCAGATCCAAAAGGTTTTTTCCACTCTTTGAAATGTTTCCTACGGATTTTAGCTGTCTTTCGTTTAATTCACCATATACTTTTTCATACAAAAGATCCGAAAATCCTATTATAGAGTTAAGCGGAGTCCTCAGTTCATGACTCATATTTGCCAGAAATTCGCTCTTTGTACGGTTTGATGCTTCTGCAATTTGCTTTTCCTGAAGAAGTGTTTCTGCAGCTTTTCTTTCTGTAATATCTCTACATGTTTCGAGGATTCCTATAATCTTTCTGTCCTCTCCAGTTACAGGAATTGCCTGAACAAGCCAGACTCTACCATCTTTAGAAGTAAATTCTCCTGATTTTTTATTGCCTGCTATGAATATCTGTTCAAGTTCTAGGGAATTGGATAGTGGACTACTTATTTCAGGAGTATTTTTAAGGCTTGTACCCACTGCTTTTTGAAGATCCATCTCCATAAATTCAAGGGCAGCCTTATTTGCCCAGATAATGTTATATTGAGGGTTCACGAAAATAACCAGTTCATTCAGGGAATCAAGCAGAACTTTTTTTTCTCTTTCCTGAGTCGTTAGTTCTTGCTCTACAAGATAAATTTCATTTAACATTCCATTTATTTCTTTTGAAAGGCGATAAAGTTCATCGTTGTTTTTAAGACACAATCTCCTGGAGAGATCCTTTTCTGATCGAATTCGGGTAACAAAATTATCAATTTCTATCAACCTGGAAACAAATAGCTTGTCAAGAGCGAATTTAACTCCAACCATAGTCATAAGACCAGTTAGTAAAAGGAAAAGGTACATGTTATTTAGAGTTCTTTCACCACGTGAGTAAAGTTCTCTTGGGAAATCTGCTCTTATAATTAGAGCAGGCTTGCCTGAAATATCAGGTAATTCAAAATAGCCAGCAACCCTTTTTTCGTTAAGGGGTTTAATAATAGTTTGGTTTGGGTTTTCTGAAAAATTTTTTAGCTTGGTCTGAAAATCCGAAGGTAGATTTTCATTAACAGTATACATCAAAAGTGAAGAACAGGTATTTTCTTTGAAGGAATAAAGGAGGTTACTGTCAAAGTACTTTCCAAAAATCAAAGTGCCTTTTACAGGACCAGTATAATTTGACGTAAGAATAGGATGGCATGAAATAAACATGGGTTTTCCATCTATTAGGATAAAACCATTGATTTTCTCATTTTGCGTTCTCGTAAGAATTGTTTTGTCATTCACCAATTTAATAAGATCTTCAGGGATCGGTTCTTCTTTTTCGGTGTTGATGTCTACCACTTTTGAATAAACAATAGACCCAGAATTATTTATAAAAAGCACTACATTAATTTTAAGCTTAGCAAAAGTCATGTTCTGAGCGTTTTCATCTATAAACTTCTGGTTTCTATCATCAATAAATCTATAGGTATCATCCCAGGAGGCCCAATCCTGTGCTATGTAATCAAGATACCCCTGTTCGGTTGAAATGGCATTCTGTACTCTTTCGACATTATTCCGTGTATCATTCTCTTCAAGTCTTAAAAAGGTAGAAAGTTGCATAGTATGGGTAAGCGTAAATGCAGCCGTAAGAACACCAAAAATTAAAAGGGTTACTAAAAGAACCTTTTTACTAATGTCTATTCTTAACACCCCAAAAATTTGCTCGCTAACAAGAGTTGAAAGTAATATAATATTGATATTAAAAAGATGAAAAAGTATATAAATTTTAGTAAATATTTGGGGAGTTTTAAATCAATTAGAACTTTTTGCACTTTTTATTTTTTGATTCTATTGAAATTTTGGCTTTGATACTTAAACATAGTTATATACTATTAGAAAGTATATTTCTTCATGAACTATCCCAGATGCAATAGTTCCAGTCACAAAAAGAACGGTATAGTTGGTGGGCGTCAACGCTACAAATGCCATGATTGTGGATATAACTATACAGTAGAGCTAAAATCAACTGCTTTTTCCGCCTCTGTAAAAAAACAGGCTTTACAACTTTACCTTGAAGGATTGGGCTTTCGTTCAATAGGAAGAGTTTTAGGGGTGAGTCATGTTTCTGTCCAAAGATGGATAAAGAAATTTGGTCAAGAGTTAGAGGCTCTAAAAAGCGAAAATGAGATATCTATTGTTGAACTGGATGAGATGCACACTTACATCGGTAACAAAAAAATATTGCTGGATCTGGATTGCTGTTGATAGAGTTGGGAAAAAGTTCATCAACTGCTCTTTTGATAGCAGAGGAACGGAAACTGGAAAACTACTCTGGGAAAAATTGAAGAAAAAAGAGATTGGAGAAGTGATGACCGATCACTGGAGAGCATATGCAGAGGTTCTTCCAGAAAAGATCCATACTCAATCAAAAGCAGAAACGTATACTGTTGAAGGATATAACAGCATATTAAGGCATTTTCTAGCAAGATTGAGAAGAAAGACAAAGTGTTATACAAAAAGTCTTGAAATGCTAAAGTACTCGGTTCTTCTATTGATGAAATAAAGAAATAAAGAAATAAAGAATTAAATATGTTTAGTTAACAATACCAAAATTTTTAATGCAATTTCCCCTGTCAACAAATACACTTTCTTTTTCAATGTGTGTCGAGGGATCTATTAGCATTTATTATTTCACCAGATCACTTTTCTAATAAACAAGGATTTTGATCTATAGAAGTATCTTTAATTGGTACTATATAATACTATTGAAATATTTCGAATTAATCGCCTATTCTTTTTATTGTAAACAATTTCGTTGGAAAAGGCTTTTTATAGAGTTTGTTTCAAAAAAGTTCGGTAAAAAAGTTTCGCTGGCCATTTTACCAGATTATGGATCTCTTATATTCGGACTTATAAAATTTATCCGAGAGCTTTACCTATATCTGGATAAAAGGCTTCAATTAACTTATTTTCTCTTTAGAGTCATAAAAATACACAAATTAAACGCTCAGTACATAATTCTAACGCTTAAATATATAAATCTATACTGTAACTATATTGATAGTGATTACCATGGTAAAATTAAGTGAAGATATGAAAACAGCTTTTTCAAAAGTAAAGATCTTTCCAGTAGCCACAGCCTCAAAGGAAGGAGTTCCAAATGTAGTGCCTATAGGGTTCTGCCTGCTTGTAGACGATGAAACAATCTGGATCGCAGACAATTTCATGTCCAAATCTCTGTCAAATGTTGAAGAAAACCCAAATGTGGCAATCTATGTATGGGGTCCGGACACTGGTGGTTGCTTCCAGATAAAAGGTAAAACCGAAATAATCAGTTCCGGAGAAAAATATGAAAAAATGAAAGCAATTGTGAATGCAGCAAAACCCGGACTTCCCGCAAAGAACCTTATAGAAGTAAAGATTAGCGACGTATTCCAATGCGCTCCTGGTCCCGACGCAGGAAAGAAATTACTCTAATCGCTCTGATCGAATAAAATTATAGATCAACATAATATATCCGAATAAGCACCCAAAATATCCGGATAAAAAATAAATTATAGGTGGGAGTGTTGAGATGGTTGAAAATAAGGGAAAGCCCCCTGTATTTTGTGAAAAGTTCTGTATAGTCTGCAAGGGTGCAAGAGAAGGGAACAAAATTTGCAAGACTATCCAGAACATTGAATTGAAAATTTTTGGGAAAAATGGCTGCATTTGGGGAGCAGCAAGAACAAAATATTATGGTGTTACCCCAGATAAAAAACTCCCAGAACTTTCAATAAAAAATAAATAATTAACTGATCAAATAATTATAGAATTAAATAAAGAGGAAAATAAAAATTAATATAAATAAGTGATGAAGGTAGAATTGAGAATAGATAAATATCTATTCATTCACCTTTACACTTACTCTTTTTTGTTTTTAATAAAAGATTTAATTTAACTATTATCCTGTACCCGTGAGCAAAAGAAAAACTTTCTTATTACCTGATGCAATTCTATAACGAAGTTGATTTTTACAGTACAACACTTGTCTAAAACATACACGGATAAATCCCAAAAGTAAGACTTTAAGAAACAAGATTCTATAAACAAAGATTTACAAGAAAGGATACTCGACTATGCCTACACTGAGTATTATTGCCTGTGGGATGCTCGAAGACGAGCTTGTACATGTATTATCAAAAGATAGTGACCTACAGCAGTTAATCGTTGTTGAAAGCCGAGAAAGTTTAGGGCTTCTTCGTAAGCTCAGATTAAGGAACTGCAATCCAAGAACAACTTTTCTTGATAGAGTACCAATGCTCATTAAAGACCAATCCAACCCGGATTTAAGAAATTCTTCAAAATATCTCACAGGCTTTCCTTTATTAAAAAATTTTTTCAGGAAAAGGAAATGTAGGGAAAAAATAAGTGTTGTTGTTAATATTTTAAGCCTGGGACTTCATGCGAATCTTGAAATTCTGAAAACAGAAGTATATAGGAATATTCGTGAAATGGCTTCCTTTTCAGACAGAATCCTTGTTTTTATGGAACCTGTGGACATGCCCTTGGAAACCTGAAAGAAGATTTATCAGACCCTCAATGTCAGCTTTTTTTCCTGAAAGACAGAAATGGAGAAATTATAGAAGACTGCATTAGTTTAGCACTTGGAGGAAATGAAGCTTATGCAGAAGCTATGACTGAATTTCAGGGTAAAGGAACAATATATTTGACTCCGATGTGGGCTTCTAACTGGAAGAAACTGGAAAGCGAACATGGAAGCCGTGATTTCAACAAGCATTACCTGAAAAACCCACTATATTGCCTTGCTGCACAAATCGATAGTGGGCTTACTGATAATCCTGAATTTCATACAAATGTTAAAGATTTTGCCTGCACTTTTGGTATGAAAGTTATAAACCTCAAAGGAAATTTGGAAATTACAGAACATTCATACCTGAATGCCCGAAACGGTTCAATTGAAAAACAATAATAACATAAATTTAAAATATTATTAGAAGATAATTTAAATTTATATTATTAATTTCGGCATTGTTACTTAAATATATCTAGTTCTTTATTTGGTATTGTTAACTAAACATATTTAATTCTTTATTTCTTTATTTCATCAATAGAAGAACCGAGTACTTTAGTATTTCAAGACTTTTTGTATAACACTTTGTCTTTCTTCTCAATCTTGCTAGAAAATGCCTTAATATGCTGTTATATCCTTCAACAGTATACGTTTCTGCTTTTGATTGAGTATGGATCTTTTCTGGAAGAACCTCTGCATATGCTCTCCAGTGATCGGTCATCACTTCTCCAATCTCTTTTTTCTTCAATTTTTCCCAGAGTAGTTTTCCAGTTTCCGTTCCTCTGCTATCAAAAGAGCAGTTGATGAACTTTTTCCCAACTCTATCAACAGCAATCCAGATCCAGCAATATTTTTTTGTTACCGATGTAAGTGTGCATCTCATCCAGTTCAACAATAGATATCTCATTTTCGCTTTTTAGAGCCTCTAACTCTTGACCAAATTTCTTTATCCATTTTTGGACAGAAACATGACTCACCCCTAAAACTCTTCCTATTGAACGAAAGCCCAATCCTTCAAGGTAAAGTTGTAAAGCCTGTTTTTTTACAGAGGCGGAAAAAGCAGTTGATTTTAGCTCTACTGTATAGTTATATCCACAATCAGAGCATTTGTACCGTTGACGCCCGCCAACTATACCATTCTTTTTGTGACTGGAACTATTGCATCTGGGGCAGTTAATAAAGAAATATATGTTATAAGCATATATATCTATTTTTAATTACCAATACCGTAAAATTAATTGTTAAGGATAAGCACTTACATCTATATCTGTTTTTCCTGTTGATGAATAGTAGTTTCCTATTCCCAAAGGTGTCCCATCCATCATCATTGAACAGACGGATACGTCAGGATTTGTTATTCCTGATTCGTTTGCCAATGATGGGGATATTATGGTTCCGTTGCAAAAAATCTCAGAATAAGCATGTAAATCCATAATCAATAACCAAAAGTACAAATATTCAAAAAGATGTGTCAATATTATAGAACTATTCCAAATAATTGATTAATATATTTAGCTTCATTAAAGCCAGAGTAATTTAGGTTTTTGATTTGTCCTTTTTTAATCATATTCATAGCTTCAATTCCTTTTAAAGTCTTAATAGCTGTGTTAAAAGACTGAAATCCTAACATTGGATTAACTATTCGTTTAATGGATCTATGATCTTGTTCTATAATGTTATTCAAATACTTGATTTGTCGAATGCCTACGTTTATAGGTAGTATTTTATCATTTTTCAGTTTATCTATAGCAGGTGGATAAGCTGGATTTTTATCAACTGTGATTACTCTTGGAATTTGATTATGATTAGAATTCAAAGCTTTCTTAAAGAAACGTTTTGCTGCTTTTTGATCTCGTTTTGCACTTAACATGAAATCAATTGTATCTCCATTTGAGTCAACTGCTCGGTAAAAATATTTCCATTTACCTTTAACTCTGATGTAAGTTTCATCAACTCTCCAAGAGTCGTTTGTTGGTCTTAAATGCCTTCTTACCTTCTTTTCGATTTCAGGAGAGTATTGATGTACCCATCTCATGATAGTACTGTGATCAACTTCTACTCCCCTCTCTGCCATCATTTCCTCTAAATTTCTATAACTTACTGGATATTTTAGGTACCATCTGACGTTTAATAAAATGATTTCTCCTTCGTAATGTTTCCACTTAAAGGAATTAGATAGCATATTATCGTTCTATTGATTTTCTCCTTATTCAATTGAATCCTTATTATGATTTTTTGCAACAGAACCGATATTATTAATATATTTGCTATATTAGTATTAAGATCAATTAATCAACTGTCAGCAAACCGTTTGATGATGGATTCGAAGATGGAAAGAAAAGAACGGATACTTTCTTTGCACCATAATATTCTGTCACATATCTAATTAGTTATTCTTTTTTGCTCTCTGAAAATTGTACTGTCTTTTCTGATGTATTTGTGTTTTTAGATGTAGAAACTTGTGTTGCTTCTTTGTTTGCCCGTGAAATCTCTGTATGTACTGTTTCAGATTCAACTGATTTTTTAGCACCTTCATTTGAGTCCGTACATCCAAGGCACACAGTAAATCCAAGGATCAAAACAATTACAAAAATCACTTTTTTGTTATTCATAATCACACCCTTTTCAGAATACCCAAATCATACTGTTTATTTTTAGTCATTCTCAATAGATGGTGCAATCATTTTTTAATTTTATTATTTGTTTTTATGTTTAATTTTGTAGTTTAACGATGCTATTCTTCGTTCTTTTTGGGATCAGTTTCTTGTTTAACAGGTTTTATTCACGGATTTATAGAGAAATAATAATTCTGAACTGAAAGTATTGAAGGCAAACAGATATACAATTTTAAGTATTCTAATTTTCAAATTCACTACCATGAATCTTCATGAATATTTTGTAGATTCTAATATCCACTTATTTATTGCTTAATACTTTCAGTTCGCTATATTACTCTATTAATAAAAAGTCTGCATTCTGCTGTATGTATCAAAAACGGGGTAGTGTAAATCTAAAAATGGTTATTGGTAACCATAAGTAAAATCAATCGTCCTAAATTATAACTAATTATTTATAATAATTCATTTAATTATCTACCTTAGGCTTAATACACAAAATACAAGTTTAAGATTTTCAAAAAAGGTTCTTAAAACTCATAAATTCATATTATTTCTGGATTTCTTATAGATTCAACTTTAAGATTCAGGCTCTACTCTAACATAAATCCAGAATTTGCTCTGACTTTAAAACCTAATATACCAAAATACCAAAATTTTCACCTAATCGATTCAACTGGACAAAAACCCGAGAGAAGGAAAATGAAAAATATTGTTATTAAAGGGGCACGGGAGCATAACCTTAAAGACATCACAGTGGAACTCCCGCGGGACAAATTAATTGTTATTACAGGGGTATCAGGCTCAGGGAAATCCACCCTGGCTTTTGACACGATTTATGCCGAAGGACAGCGGCGCTATGTTGAATCCCTTTCGGCTTATGCACGGCAATTTTTAGGAATTATGAACAAGCCGGATGTGGACAGTATCGAAGGTTTATCTCCGGCAATTTCCATTGAGCAGAAAACAACCTCAAAAAACCCAAGGAGTACCGTAGGGACGGTTACTGAAATTTATGATTATCTGAGGCTGCTTTTGTCAAGAGTCGGTACGCCTTATTGCCCGACCCACAACATAAAAATTGAGGCTCAGTCCCCTGAAAAGATTGCGGACAATCTCAGCAAAGAGTTTGAGGGCATGGTTACCATTCTTGCTCCTGTAGTCCGCCAGAAAAAAGGGACATACCAGCAGATCTTCAAAGAACTAAACAGCGAAGGCTTTACACGGATGAGGGTAAACGGCGAAATCCACAGGACTGACGACGAAATCACCCTTGACCGCTACAAAAAACATGATATTGAAGTTGTTATTGACAGGCTGGACCCTTCTGAAGATCGCTCAAGGATTGTCGAAGCCTGTGAAATCGCTCTCAAAAAAGCAGACGGGCTCTTAATTGCAGTTGATTCAAAGGGAAAAGACCACCTATATTCCTCGAACATGGCCTGTCCGGTCTGTGGCATGGCTTTTGAAGAACTCCAGCCCAGAATGTTTTCCTTCAACAGTCCTTTCGGGGCATGTGAAGCCTGCAATGGGCTAGGGTTTAAGATGGAGTTCGACCCTGACCTCATTATTCCTAATAAAACTCTCTGTATTGCAGACGGTGCAGTCGCCATATACAGAAATTTCCTGGACGGTTACCGGAGTCAATATTTAGCAGCCGTGGCAAAACATTTAGGTTTTGATATATTCACTCCTATTGAAGATCTCACAGATGAACAGTATAATGTTCTCATGTACGGCTCAGACGAACGTATACAGTTCAGCATGAGCATGAAAAACGGAGATGCAAAATGGTCTCATAAAGGTGCCTGGGAAGGTTTGCTCCCGCAGTCTGAGAGGCTTTACAGACAGACAAAATCCGAGTACCGTCGAAAGGAACTTGAAAAATTCATGCAGGTCAAGCTCTGCCCAAAATGTGAAGGCAAACGCCTGAAGGAAAAAGTACTTGCAGTAAAATTTGGCGGGAAGTCCATTGTAGATATAGCAGATCTCTCAATTCTGGAATGCATCAGGTTTTTTGAAACCGTAGAGCTCTCAGAAATGGAAAAAGAAATCTCAAAGCAGGTCTTAAAGGAGATTAACTTCAGGCTCGGTTTCCTTGAGCATGTAGGGCTCAACTACCTCACTCTTTCCCGCAATACAGGCACTCTCTCAGGCGGAGAAGCTCAGAGAATTAGGTTGGCTACCCAGATTGGTTCAAACCTCATGGGAGTGCTCTATGTTCTCGACGAACCTTCAATAGGGCTGCATCAAAGAGACAACGAGCGGCTAATCCAGACACTCCAGACCTTGCAGGATCTGGGAAATACCCTGATAGTCGTGGAACATGATGAAGATACTATTAGGGCTGCGGACTATGTGCTTGATATTGGGCCCGGTGCAGGTGTTCATGGAGGATATGTGGTAGCCGAAGGTACCCCTGAAGAAATTGAGAAAAATCCGGAATCTCTGACTGGTCAGTATCTATCAGGAGAGAAACAGATAAAACTGCCTGCTCTTCGTCGTCACAGCGACGCGTTCATCAGGTTGAAAGGATGCAGGGCAAACAACCTCAAGAATATAGATGTAAATATTCCCATAGGGGTACTGACCATTGTTACAGGTGTTTCTGGTTCCGGAAAGTCCACGTTAATTTACGATACCCTTTACAAAGCCTTGACTAAGAAGATAAATAAATCAAATGTAACGCCAGGAGACTATGACAAGCTGGTTTTTGATTCCGAGATAGATAAGGTAATCGTTATTGATCAGAGCCCTATTGGTAGAACTCCTCGCTCAAACCCTGCCACTTATATCAAGGTATTTGATACCATAAGGCAGACTTTTGCCGAAACCAAGGAAGCAAAAATACGGGGTTATAAAAGTGGACGTTTTTCTTTCAACGTAAAAGGAGGGCGCTGTGAAGCCTGCCAGGGAGACGGACTGATAAAAATCGAAATGAACTTCCTGCCTGATGTATATATTGAATGCGAGGAATGCAAAGGTACACGCTATAACCAGGAAACCCTCGAAGTAAAGTACAGGGGCAAGTCGATTGCAGAAGTCCTTGATATGACTGTAGAAGAGGCTGCCGAACACTTTGAAAACATCCCTGCAATCAAACGCAAACTCGATACTCTAGTCAAAGTTGGGCTGGGCTATATCAAGCTCGGTCAGAGCTCAACAACGCTTTCTGGTGGGGAAGCTCAGAGGATCAAACTTACAAGAGAACTCTCTAAAAAGTGTACTGGAAAGACAATTTATCTTCTTGATGAACCAACAACTGGGCTTCACTTTCATGATGTCAAAAAGCTAATCGCAGTTCTCAACAGGCTTGTCGAAAAAGGAAACACCGTGGTTGTAATAGAGCACAACCTGGATGTAATTAAATCAGCAGACTATATCATTGACCTGGGTCCTGAAGGCGGAAATGAAGGCGGGGAAATTATTGCCGAAGGAACACCTGAGGAAGTATCCATAGTTCAGGGAAGTTATACTGCTCGTTTTCTTGCTCCAAAACTTTCAGCGTCTTATCCCGATATGTCAGAGGAAGAACCTGTAGATTTTGTTTTTGAAGAAGGGGAATCTTTTGAGGAAGAGTCTGAAGAGGACGAATCTGAAGAATTTGAAAATGATACTGATGATGAGGATTCCAAATGCTTAGAGGAAGATTTTGACAAAGATCTTAATGAAGATTCCAGAGGTTTCAAACACAGTAAACATGGAACTGATAAAACGCTTGAAGAACATTTGATTTAAAAAGACTAAAAAACTTAAATTAGAGGTTTAAAAATGATTGATCTGGAGGTTCTTCCCCACCTGCCTGGATGTTATCTCTTCAAAAATGAAGAAGGAACTGTGATGTATGTAGGCAAGGCAAAAGATCTTAAAAAGCGGGTGAGTAGCTATTTCCAGAAACGAGACCATGACCCAAAAACCGAAAGTCTTGTGCAGGCTGTAAAAGATCTTGATTTTATTGTGACGAACACAGAAGTCGAGGCTTTCCTCCTGGAAAATACCCTTATCAAGAAGCACTGGCCTTGGTACAATATAGCTCTCAAGGATTCTAAAAGATATGCCTGCATTCATTTAACCGATGAAAAGTTTCCAAGGATCAGACTCGCTCGGAAAAAAGCAGATGGTGGAAGCTTTTTTGGACCCTTTGTATCGGCAAAGGAAAGAAATTATATTTTTGAGGTTGTAAGAAAGACCTTTCAGCTTAGAACCTGCAAACAAATGCCGAAACGAGCCTGTCTTCGATATCATATAGCTGTATGTAGTGGTCCCTGCATAGGGACAGTTTCTATAGAAGATTATGATGAAAAAGTAAAAAAAGCTGCCTCTGTACTGAAAGGCAACATCAAAGAGCTTATCGAGTCTATGGAAAAGGACATGAGAGATCTGGCATCAAGGCAGCAATTTGAGCAGGCTATGGCTCTCAGAGATGAAATTGCAGCCCTTGAACATCTCCAGGAAAAGCAAAATATGGAGAGGCAAAAAAAGCATAACGAGGACATCCTGAACTACATTGTCAGGGACGATACTGTTTATCTTATGCTTTTCAAGGTCTACAAAGGTACGCTTGAAGACAAGCAGGATTATGTTTTTGCCTTAGGGGAAAATTTTTTGGAAGAATTTCTGGTTCAGTATTATTCCGAGAACGAGCCTCCTGAAGAACTAATCTTGCCTGAGGCTCTAGATGAATCTTTTACTGATTTTCTTTCACATCTTAAGGGAACAAAAGTCAAAGTTACGGTTCCAAAACAAGGCGAGAAAAAGGAGCTTCTTGATCTTGCCCTGAAAAATGTTGAAATCGGCTTCTTTGGAGACCGGAAAAAACTTGAAGCTCTGCAAAGTAAACTTTCCCTTTCAAAACTTCCTAATGTTATAGAATGTTTCGATATTTCCCATCTTTCAGGTACGTCCACGGTTGGCTCAATGGTTCAGTTCCGTGGAGG
Source organism: uncultured Methanosarcinaceae archaeon (assembly GCA_963727895.1). Lineage (GTDB taxonomy): Archaea > Halobacteriota > Methanosarcinia > Methanosarcinales > Methanosarcinaceae > Methanosarcina. Next base: position 48,782 of record CAVSHT010000005.1, read on the forward strand.
CAGACCTGATAAACATAATTATCGCCGTTTTAAGATCGAAAGCGTTGAAGGGATTGACGATTTTGCTTCCATTGCCGAGGTTGTGCGCAGGCGTTATTCCCGTTTGCTTGAAGATAAACATGACCTTCCTGACCTTATTATTATAGATGGGGGAAAAGGGCAACTATCTTCAGCTTTCCAGGAACTTAGAACATTAAAGCTCAGAGTTCCTATTATCTCTATAGCCAAGAGGGAAGAAGAAATCTATGTTCCCGGGGTCAAGTCTCCTCTTCCCATAAAAAGAGAAGATAAAGCCTCACTTTTTGTCCAGGAGATTCGAGACGAAGCCCACAGGTTTGCAATTACCTATAACCGTTTACTGAGGCAAAAATCACTGATTCCTAAAAATCAGTGAGTTCCTAATAATAATCGGTATTGTGTATAACAACATAAGTGTAACGTGTAACAGGCGTAACAACATAATTTCCATACTTTGACAATTAATATTTTAAGGTCTTGATTTTATGAGCTCCCCTAACCAACAATCTCAAACTTTCTCTCATAAATTCGCAGAAACAATACGTGATGCTCGATATTGGGACAGCCCGCAGTTCAAGCTGGTTTCCGATTTTGAGCCAAAGGGTTCTCAACCTCAAGCAATCGAAAAACTTATTGAGGGACTGAAAAAAGGGGAGCAGTACCAGACCTTACTTGGGGTAACAGGTTCAGGGAAAACCTATACCGTTGCAAACGTTATAAATCAGATCAAAAAACCGACCATTGTTATTGCTCATAATAAAACCCTTGTTGCCCAGCTTTATAATGAGTTCAGGGAGTTTTTCCCTGAAAACAGAGTAGAGTATTTTGTTTCCTATTACGATTATTATCAGCCTGAATCTTATCTTCCTTCTAAGGATCAATATATTGAAAAGGATGCCCAGATCAATCCGAAAATCGAACAGATGCGGCTTGCTGCTACTGCTTCCCTTATGTCGCGTCAGGACGTTATTGTAGTGGCATCTGTATCATGTATTTACGGACTTGGCAATCCTGAAAATTTCCAGAAAATGGGTTTTGAATTAAAGGTAGGAGATAAGGTTCAGAGAAAAGAGATCCTGCAAAAACTTGTTGAAATCCAGTTTGAGCGCAATGATCTTGAACTTATGCCAGGGCGCTTTCGGGTAAAAGGAGATACTATTGATATTATTCCCGGATATTTTGACAACATTATTCGGATTGAACTCTTCGGAGATGAGATTGACCGGATATCCGAAGTTGACAAGCAGACAGGACAGCGAACGGAAAGCATGGATTATTTCTTTATTTATCCTGCCAGACATTATGTAATTCCTGAGGAGGAACAGAAAAGTGCAATTCAGTCCATCCTCGAAGAGCTCGAAGAACACCTTCCTGAACTTGGACTCCTTGAGTCGCACAGGTTGAAACAGCGCACGATTTATGACATGGAAATGATCCAGGAAACCGGCAGTTGCAAGGGCATTGAAAACTACTCCAGGCATTTTGACCACAGGCAACTGGGAGAACAGCCTTTCTGCTTGCTTGACTATTTCCCTGAGGATTTCCTGATGATAATCGATGAGAGTCACCAGACCATTCCACAGCTTCACGGAATGTACAACGGAGACCGCTCAAGAAAGAAGAACCTTGTTGACTATGGGTTCAGGCTTCCGAGTGCCTACGATAACAGGCCTCTAAAGTTCGATGAGTTTGAGAAGTACATGAAAAATGTTATCTTTGTTTCGGCTACTCCATCAGATTATGAACATGATCATTCAGCTCAGATCGTGGAGCAGATCATCCGTCCTACAGGACTTGTTGACCCTGAAGTGGAAATTCGTTCTCTTGAAGGTCAGGTAAGGGATGTCATGAAAGAAGTCCGAAAGATTATTGAAAGGGGAGATCGTTCCCTTGTGACTACCCTGACAAAAAAGCTTGCGGAAGAACTTACTGAGTACCTTGCAAGGAACGAAATAAAAGCTCGCTACCTGCACTCGGACATCAAAACGATGGAACGAACTGAGATTATCCGTGAACTCCGACTTGGAAAATTTGATGTCCTTGTCGGGATCAACCTACTCAGAGAAGGGCTTGATATTCCAGAAGTGGGTTTCATTGGCATCCTGGATGCGGATAAAGAAGGTTTCCTGAGAAACTCAAAAAGTCTTATTCAGACAATAGGGCGTGCAGCTCGAAACGCCAACTCGAAGGTTGTCCTGTATGCCGACAATATGACAGATTCCATCAAAAAAGCTGTTAATGAGACTGAACGCCGTCGCTCCATGCAGATTGCCTATAATAAAGAACACGGCATCGTCCCGACAACCATCAGTAAACCCATTCGTGAAAAGATCATAGATATCACCGATACCAAACACATTCCCGAAAGCCGAGATTTCCAATATGATCATCGAACTTGATCTCGAAATGAGGGACGCTGCTGACAGGCTGGACTTTGAAAGGGCAATTCAGGTGAGAGAATTAATAAAGAAACTAGAGAAAGAGATTAAAGTAGTTTGAGAATATAGTATCCTGAGAAAAAGTGACTTGAGAGGAAAATAGCTTTAAAATAAAATATACTCAGAGGTTGGACGAAAAGGAAAAATTTTGTTAAACTAAGGTAATTACAGATTTTTACCGCCATAGGATCTAACATGGTTCCAGGCTTTATGATGGTTTGCAAAAAGATCCTTATCTGTGTATATAGCAGCATTTTCCCTATTATATACCACTCTATCGTTTCCTATTGGGCAGACCTTAATACATATACCACAGGGTGAAATGTGGCGCTTGTTTAATTCAGCGCTGTAAGAAGAACAGGCTTTCTTATCTGTCAGTCCGTTGGGGTAATCTTCTTTATTAAGAGCATTTGATGGGCACACTTTTACACAAAGCATACAACGGTTGCAAAGCTGAGTTTCCAGCATTGGATCTTGAGGAAGTTCGGCTGTTGACAGAATTGAACCTAAACGGACCCTGGGGCCATATTCAGGTGTAAGGAGCGTATTATTTACCCCAAAAGTTCCAAGTCCAGCGAGCAAAGCAGCATGTCTGTGAGAAAAGAATGCAGTAGGATTTTCAATGAGTACCTGAACGCTTCCATACCCGTCTCTAGGTACGAAAACAGACGGGTATCCTCTATCTGTCAGGAAATTGGCGAGCCTATATGTGTATTGATCCAGTAAGGTGTTTATAGTATTGTACAGTTCGTGATAATATAAAGAAGGGGATGTCTCCAACACCGGTAGAGGAACCGGTAGTCCGATAACTATCACCGATTTTGCTTCAGGGTATATGAATTGAGGATAGAATTCTTCAGGCATCCATGGCAAAAAAGGAGGATTACTCCATCTCTCAACACTGGCAACTCCAACCAGAGGTATATCCATACTTTCGCATTTCTGCAGGAGGGCTTTTTTTAGATCTTCATTCATAGATTCATCCCTTCTTTATAATTCATTATTGCTACAGGGAAATAGTTTTGTCTACTCATTTGAACGTTTCCACTCATAATAAGTCCAGAATTTTCCAAAAAGAGGAAACTGATTTAATTACTTTGGATAAATTTATATCAATTTTGAATTGAAGAATAACCAGGATAAATCAAAAAGAATGGAACCTATTGTATATATTTAAAATCAAGGTTATAACGAAATACAGAATTAGAGATCCTATTAATGATACCAAAATTGACATTGAAATTATTCCGAAATCAAGTTCTCTAGATAATAATATCATAGGAATGAAAAGAATTGCAAAGAAAATGATAAGCAGTAATTGAGAAGGTTTCTTCTTCATGTTAATTCACCTCATAAATTAACACCCAACTTATAGTTTTTTTAAACGGGAATATTTTTTAGATTCATACTACCATTTAATCTTAAATTTAGAAGAATTGTAAAAGGAATCTTATACTCATGCTTTCTATGCTTCAATTCCAAAATATCCATAAACCTGAAAGTTCTAATTTGTTCCTTGATTGGTTAACTCTTCCTTAAATCTGGATTTTAAACTTTCAGATTAAATATAATATTCAACATAGAAGCGGTAAGTAACCTGCAGTTCTTCTAGCTCCCTGGGTTCCAGTTCAAAATCAGGCTGGCTGGTTTTGTAAAGTTTTCCCCCTAAATTTTTGAATGTTATTTCGCACTTTATATTTTCAGGAAGCTGAGACTCAAAGCTACGGCATTTATTACGAATTTCCAAAACAATCTTTTCGATTTCTTCGGGACTGAAGACTTTTTTCTTTTCAGGACTGTAATTTACTTCAACTATCAATTCTTCTTTACTCGTCAAATCAGCCCAGAAACCTGAAAGTTCGGTTCCTTCTATTTTGTAGTCCTGAAGTTCAAAACTTCTTGTAATTGTATTCTTCATTTTGCTCTCTTCCATATGTTTAGTTTTGAAAGTGGATATATATAAACTATCTTAAAAACAAAACAGATTCTTAAGAATTTAATGATTTGTTTACATAGGCACATGGAAGCGAAAATTTAAATCCTTTTGCGGGAGATTCCCGAAAATGTAGGAAAAACAATTAATTTATCAATAAATCCATTTATTAACTAATCATTTTATCGATTTATTAACTAATCAATTTATGGTATTGTTACTTAACTATATCTAGTTCTTTATTTCTGTATTTCATCAATAGAATAACCGAGTACTTTAGCATTTCAAGACTTTTTGTATAACACTTTGTCTTTCTTCTTAATCTTGCTAGAAAATGTCTCAATATGCTGTTATATCCCTCAACTGTAAATGTTTCTGCTTTTGATTGAGTATGGATCTTTTCTGGAAGAAACTCTGCATATGCCCTCCAGTGATCTGTCATCACTTCTCCAATCTCTTTTTTCTTCAATTTTTCCCAGAGTAGTTTTCCAGTTTCCGTTCCTCTGCTACCAAAAGAGCAGTTGATAAACTTTTTCCCAACTCTATCAACAGCAATCCAGATCCAGCAATATTTTTTTTGTTACCGATGTAAGTGTGCATCTCATCCATTTCAACAATAGATATCTCATTTTCGCTTTTTAGGTCCTCTAACTCCTGACCAAATTTCTTGATCCATCTTTGGACAGAAACATGACTCACCCCTAAAACTCTTCCTATTGAACGAAAGCCCAATCCTTCAAGATAAAGTTGTAAAGCCTGTTTTTTAACAGAGACGGAAAAAGCAGTTGATTTTAGCTCTACTGTATAGTTATAACCACAATCAGAGCATTTGTACCGTTGACGCCCGCCAACTATACCATTATTTTTGTGACTGGAACTATTGCATCTGGGGCAGTTCATGAAGAAATATACTTTCTAATAGTATATAACTATGTTTAAGTATCAATGCCCAATTTATTAACTAATCAATGAAAGTATGCAAACGGTAAAAACAGGAATAAGAATAGCAATTAGAATTCTCCATTGAATCTCAGATTAAGAATCCAAATTAATATAGTAATTAAAGAGGTAAGTATGAACTTCTGGTTGATCAAAGCTGCAGGAACCTTAGAAGATGAAGAACTGATTATAGAAAATAGTGTGATTACAATAGGATGGGCTGAGTTTCCGGATTTATCCAGCATTAAAAACGAAGTTCAGGTAAAGAAAATAATGCTTGAAAAATATCCCGGAATGCAAAAGGAACGCAGCTCTGCCTGGGCAAGAGAGATAAACTCATTTATAAAAAATATAAAGAAGGGAGACTTTGTAGCAGTCCCACTTAAAACAAGGAACGAAATGTTGATAGGAAAAGTTACTGGAGACTACGAGTTCCGGCAGCTCAGCAACTTTATCAGCCATATCAGGAGCGTAAGATGGCTTAAAACGGTCTCTAAAGGAAATTTTGAGGAAGAATACAATATAGATCTCAATTCTCCTGAGGTACTTTCCCTTATAGAAGCAGAAAATGAAAAACTTTCAGGTTTAGTCAAAATAAAAACCTTGGAAGATATTGTCAAAGAGCTTAACTTTGCCTTTGATGAACTCGAATACCTTAAAGAAAAACTGCTTGAGCTTACTTACAGATTGGCTGAAACCGAAGATATCTCAGAAGTCAAAACAATTGCAGCTGAGATGGAGAATCTATTGAAAGAAAAGTAATATTGAGAAAAAATAAAGAAAAAAATAACGAAAATGAGAATTTCATCTAATAAAATCTAATTTTTAACCAATGAGGTCATTGAGATCAAGTTCAAACCCGACAACTGAGTATCCAAGTCCGAAATTGCTTATAACCTCAGGATGGAATTCTCCGAAAACTCCGAGTTTTTTGCCGTTGACATAGACATCAGCCCTTCTGCCTTCGATAAATGCAGGATCTTCGGATTCTTTTACCTCGTAGGAAAGCATCATTTCTCTCATGAAGGCATCTACAACCTCATAAATTTCAGTAAAGTTAGCCTGAGGGTGAATCGAGACTGCAGCTACGTGTTGGCAGGTTATTTCGTTGCTTACAACCTCTCCAAACTCGAATATCTTCTGAGGAAGTTCTCTGTGCTGGTTTAAGGAAAGAATTTCAAGGAGATTCGGAAGCAGAGTTGTTCTGACAATTGTCTGGTCTTCGCTTATAGGGTGGAGGACATAGGTAACATCACTGGTCTTTTGCCTGCGCATATTTTCAAAGTTAATTTTTTCGCTTGTAAGCGTAAATGGCATGACCTCATAGTAACCAAGTCCGATCATTATCTCATTAACTGGAGCACGAAGCAATGAAATAGGATGAGATTTCCCTGCGGTATAAGTCTCAGGAATCTTTCCTTCTATGTTTTCATACCCGTAGCCTTTGGCAATATCTTCTACAAGATCGTAGTTATGAAGAATATCAGCCCTGTAAGCCGGCACCTCTACCTCAATGGTTTCTTCATCAAGAGCTTTTGCTCCAAAGCGCATCCTTTCAAGCTGTTTAACAATTTCTTCTAAGGAGAGATCCATACCAAGAAGAGATTTTACTTCATCTTTTGTAAGAAATCTGGTTTTAGGTTCGAGATCAGGCAGAATAAGTTCTCCGCAATCGGGTCTGATAATCCTTACGGATTCTATCTGCCCTCCTCTTTCTGCAAGTGCGGTAGCAACAATGTTTAGGGCAGTGTATACGGCTTCTCCAAGCCCTGTGACATCGATAAAGAGATCAGTTGTACGCTCGGTTACACTTGTGAGTGTCCCGTTAATAATAGGTGGGAAAGACAACACATTGTCATCTGCATCTAGGATTATCGGATATTTTTCAAAGTCCTTTACAAGATGAGCAAACCTTGTACCTTTGGGATGTTTTTCCATAATTTCTGTCATGCTCATTTTTTCGGTGTAGTCCAGAGGCACGAACTCGAAATCTGGATCGACGGCCATATACCTGAAAGGCGGCTTGACGTTTGAAAGATCGTGAACTCCTATAGATACTTTTTTTCTGTTTCTTCCAAGTCCCCAGTGCAGATCTTCCTGAAGGTCCATAAGTGATTTTATGGACGAAGATGTGAATTTTACGCCTCTTATAACTGCACATCCAAGGAAAGGTCTGATTTTCAGAATTTCTTCGCTAACCGAGATTGAAACATTTGATGGTTTTACCTTATATTCAGACTGCCCGGTCTCAAGATCTAAGAAACCCCGCATTGCTCTGGCTGCTCCTTCAACACTATAAAGGTCAGGCCTGTCAGGAAAAAACTCAACATCGATATATTCGTCTTCAACCCTTTCGATATCAGCACCTATCATAGGCACTCTTTTTATGATGGTTTCTTTATCGATTCCTGTGAGTTTCTCGAGATCGTTGTACTGTAAGGTAATTACTGGCATGGAAGTTCATCTCATCTTTTGCTAGCTAACTTAACCCAAAACATACTCAACTTTACATTTAATGTTTTTGTTTCAAAAAATTATTTCAATTATCTGAAAAGTTGAATAAAGCATGTAAGAATATTTCAGGTCATACAAGGAAGAATTAATATGATCTGGAAGAACTATGAGCTATAACTAACTGGACTTTGTAGAAAACTTACTTTAACATTTACCTAGAAATCCCAACAAAATACCTATTTATCAATGAAAGGTTAATTTCCTTTATAGATAGAAGCAGATGGGGCACTGGTTCTGGAAAACAATATCATAGAAGTAAGCGATCTTGAATATTTTTTTGGAGAAATAAAAGCCGTCGATAATATTAGTTTTACAGTATGGAGAGGGGAAATTTTCTCATTTCTCGGACCTAATGGAGCGGGAAAAAGTACCGTAATCAATATTCTTACCACCCTGCTGCCTATGCAAAAAGGGAAAGTAATTATTGCAGGTCATGATTTGAGAACCGAGCCTGAAAAAGTAAGGGAATCCATTGGGATTGTTTTTCAGGAATTGACTCTTGATAGAGATATGACTGTAGGAGAGATTCTTGAGTACCATGGAAGGCTCTATTCCATGCCAAAAGATCAAAGGCGAATGCGTATTGACGAACTGCTCAATCTGGTTGAACTTGAAGCAAAGAGGGATGTCCTTACAAGGTATCTGAGCGGCGGAATGAAGCGCAGGCTTGAGATTGCAAGAGGATTGATGACCCGCCCGAAAGTACTTTTTATGGATGAGCCTACTATCGGGCTTGACCCTCAGACAAGGATAAGAATTTGGGATTATGTACGGGACATTAATCGGCAAGGTACAACAGTTTTTCTGACAACTCACTATATGGACGAAGCCGATCAGCTCAGTGAGTATATAAGTATCATAGATCACGGAAAGATAATTGTTACAGGCAAACCTTGGGAATTAAAAAATGCACTTGGTCAAGACATTATATATCTGGAAACAAGTGATAACAAGGGAGCTTCAGGTATTTTAAAGAAACTCGATACTGTTAGAGGGGTTAGAGACAAATCAAAAGGAGTAATTGTCATGGTCAACGTGGACGGTACTTACCTGTTGCCTGAGATCATGGATAAACTTCGGGATGGGGGAATTAAGATCAGGGCGGTAAACCTCAAAAAACCATCAATGGATGATGTTTTTGTTCATTACACAGGAAGGGAACTAAGGGATGCTACTGGAACCGAAAAAACGGCAGTGAAGAGATCAGGAGGGCGTTAAGAAATGCATAAAGGCTTTCTTACTATCTACTGGCGAGATATGCTAAGGTTTGTTAGGTTTCGAACACTTATGTTTACCTCCCTTGTTCAGCCTGCTCTCTGGCTGGCTTTCTTTGGAGTGGCAATGTCAAATAATTTTGATAGACTAACTGCAACCATACCAGCGGTTCCAGGTGTCAAAGCTGTCGGTTACCTGACTTTTATCGGCGCAGGTGTTATTGCCATGACCACGCTTTTCACTAGTCTTTTTGGAGGCACAGTATTGCTATTTGATAAAAACTGGGGTCTTATGCGGGAGACTCTTTCCAGTCCTCTTCCAAGAATCCATATAATCATAGGGGTAGGCCTTTCAGCAATGACCAAGTCCTTTATCCAGGTAGCTGTTATATTGGGTTTTGGACTTCTGCTTGGAGTCCGTTTTTTTGAAGGTTACACAGCAACACAGATTTTTGTCTCACTTATTGGAATTATGTTTTTTATTGGAGCATTTTCACTGGGATTTCTTTTCCTATCAACTGCAATCGCAATAACAATGGAAAGTCCTGAAGGAATGCAAGCGGTAATTACTCTGCTTACCATGCCTTTCTTTTTCACGAGCAATGCACTTTATCCGGCTAGCTCCTTTCCCCCTGTTCTCCGAGCTCTATCTACAATAAATCCCCTTACTCATCTGGTTAATGGGGTCAGGTATTTTGCAATAGGGAGTGATTTTTCGTCAATAGGCATTCGTTATACTTACACACAAGGAGAAATTATTTTTTCCTTCCTTTCACTGCTGGCTTTTGCTGCAATAATGTTTTTCATTGCTAGATGGCGGTTTACGAAGGTTACAGTCACATGATTTCAATACGGCTCATATTTAAAAGCTGTAAAGATAAAAGTAGAAGAGGGGAAAAGCTATGGTTTGTACACACCAAAATATGATACAAATAAAGGACATAGATCCGGGTTCAAAGGGATGTGAGGAGTGCCTGAAGAGCGGGGATAGCTGGGTGCACCTTAGAATTTGCTTGACCTGCGGACATGTGGGCTGCTGTGATTCATCAAAAAATAAACACACAACAAAACATTTTAAAGAAACTGGACATCCTTTAATCCAACCTTTCGAGCCAGGTGAGGACTGGAAATACTGTTATATTGATCGTCAATACCTTGAATAAAAAGCTGGCAACCAAAAAACCAGGAGTATCAAAAGATTCATTGTAGCTGGAATAATCTCATTTCAGAAACTTAATTTCCAAAAATATATCCCTTTTTATCCATTTTATCTTTTATTTATAGCTTGAATGCAACTTATTACACGTATTACCACTTCTCTATTCTTATGGTGGGGAAAGAACACATTCCTATTTATCAAAATATAACTCTTGATGAGATTAACGTTTTAATCAGACATGAAAACAATTCAAGAATGCTTAAAAGACTCTATTTTGTCAAATCCAATTTTTAGGGGATTCTGTTGAAAAAGCTACAACTAAAGTTGGAGTTACTAAGAAAACAGGATATTATTGGCAAGAAAATTGGAATAAAGGTGGCTATGCCGCCTTAATACCAAATTTTGGTGGAGGACGAAAACCCAAGCTTACCGATGAGCAAATGAAAGAATTAAAAATGTTGTTAGAAAAAAGGATTACTGGACTACAAGAGGTGTTTTAGAGCTAGTAAAGGAAAAATATGGTGTAGAGTATTCACAGAAGCAAATTCAGGTCATACTGCATAATTTTTATATGTATCATTCAAAACCATAACTCTTAACTATAGAAGACCTGAAAACGCTGAGAAAATTTTAAAAAAAGTTAATAGAAGCAATTCCAGAGTATATAGGTTCAGATGACCAATATATCATAGGTTTTCTGGATGAATCTTCACCACAAACAAAAGCAAATACACAACGATTAATCCGATGGAATTTGTATGGAAAACGATTAAAAGAGAAGTATCTGTAAGATTTATTCAATCTAAAGAACATCTTAAAAACATTATTAAAAATTAATTTATGAAGGTGGAAAAATCATTATCATTTGCAAAGAAATGGATAGAAAAATTCCATTTACAAATAAAAAGTGTAATTTTTTGAATCAGAAACTATAATTGGGGCAAAATATGAAAGTGGAATATGAGAAAAGAGTTATGAGAAAAAGCTGTGAGATTTGAGTGAGTAAAAATATATAATATGGAATACATACTTACTTAAAAACTATATCCAGTGATGTCCCATAAAAACTTCAGGCTAATGACAACATGATACACAAAAGACTCCATCGCTATGCCATGTTGAAAAGATATGGTCAGATAATTGAGGTTCTTCAGAAATATGGGTTTGGATATATTGTTGACCAGATAGGTTTGAGTAGCATTAGAGACCTGACCTACAAGTTCAAGAATAAGGCTAAATCAGATAAACTCAATGATTCAGGTCCGGTTAGAGTACGTAAGATACTTGAAGAACTGGGTCCAACCTACATTAAGTTAGGTCAATTATTGAGCATGAGGCATGACCTCGTGCCTCTTGAGTATGCTACAGAACTTGAAAAACTTCAGGATGAGGCACCCTCTTTTGAGTATGAAGAAGTTGAGCTAATTGTAAGAGAAGAACTTGGCCATCCCATAGAGGAATTATTCGATTTTTTTGAAAAGAAACCACTTGCCTGTGCGTCCATTGGACAGGTTCATAAGGCAAAGATAAAAAACGGCGATGAAGTTGTTGTAAAAGTCCAGCGTCCTGGCATAAAGGAGATAATTGAATCTGATCTGGATATTATGTATAGTATAGCCAGGCTTGTTGATGAATATATGCCAGAGGCTAGATTATATCGACCGATGGAAATTATTGATGAGTTATCCCGAAGTACTCTTGCAGAAATAGATTATACTCAGGAAGGCTGGAACACTGATCGTTTCGCAGACAATTTTAAGGACAATGCACAGATTTGCATTCCAAAAGTTTACTGGAACTATACAAATACACGAGTGCTAACCCTGGAATATATTAAAGGTATAAAAGGCAGCCGTATTGATTTATTGGAAAAACAGGGGTTCAATAGGAGCAATATAGCTTTCGTAGTAGGAAATGCTTTCATGCAACAGGTGTTTGAAAACGGCTTTTTCCACGCAGACCTGCATGCAGGAAATATACTGATAATGGAAGATGGAACCGTAGCCTTTCTTGATTTTGGGATGACAGGGTATATTTCTCCAGAAGTAAGCGATATATTTCTTGATGGAATGATAGCTTTAGTTCAAGGAGACAGTTCAGCGTTCATTGAGTTGTGTCGAGATATGGGTTGTATAGACTCTTACGTAGACACCAGATCATTGAAAATAGACATGGAAACTTTTCGCTCGAAATATTATGGGAAGGCTCTAAAAAACATTGAGACTTCTATAATTATTGAAGAGTTAATGGGGATTTTAAGAGAACATCAAGTTACATTGCCTCACAATATAGCTTTATTAGTAAGAGGAATAGTGGCTGTTGAAGGTTTTGGACTGATAATTAATCCGGATTTCAGTTTTACTCAACTTATAGAACCTTACGCGAAAAAAGAAATGAAAGAGCGCTTTAATCCTCAAAATCTTGCCCGCAGAACCTATTGTAGTATTTCAAGCTGGTCACGTCTGTTCCAGAAAGCTCCTACAAAAATCTCACATATCCTTGATCACGCCGAAAATGGTTCTTTGAGAATAAAGTTTGAATCGTCAGACAGTAATCGGTTGATTTCAGAAATTGACGTTGCCAGTAATCGCCTTGCTTTTAGTCTGATAATCTCTGCCATGATCATTGCATCTTCTATGGTCATTCAGACAAATATGAAACCTTTTCTATGGAATGTGCCTTTTCTTGGCGTTTTCAGTTTTTTTATTGCCAGCCTCTTTGGGCTATGGCTCGTTTTTAATATATTCAGGACAGGCAGAATATGAGTCTTTTAACTTTTAATATGGGTCTTAAAGAAGTTTTTATTCTAAAAAATGCCTTAAAATTCATTAAAAGTCTGAAATTTCATCTAAACTTTTATGGTTTTTCGAATTGAAGTTTTCTAACACTTATTTCCGGAAAAAGAACAAAATATTAGGATGGATATGTTAAGCCTTTGTAAAACTTAAACCCATCCGAATTTTGTTAAACTTTTCTCTGAACTTTAGCGTTTAAAGACTATGCATAGGTGCAAAACTGTTTTCCGGATAATGTACTACCTGCCTGGGCAAGTCCATGTCCAGAGCTTCTCGCAAGACCTCTTCAATGGTCTCTACAGGCACGAACTTTAGCTCGTTTCTAACATCCTCAGGTATATCCTCCAGATCCCTTTCATTCTCTTTTGGCAGAATTATCTTCTTTATGCCTGCCCTGTGAGCTGCAAGAACTTTCTCCTTTATACCGCCAACAGGAAGTACTGCTCCACTTAGAGTAACTTCACCTGTCATAGCGATTTTTGGGTCAACTGCTTTACCAGTAATGAGGGACGTAAGAGCTGTAAAGAGAGTCACACCTGCAGACGGGCCGTCTTTTGGGGTTGCACCTGAAGGCACGTGGATATGGATGTCGCTTGAAGTAAAGTCAAAGCTGTTTGCAGTATTTGCAAGCCGTGACCTGACAAAGCTCAAAGAGATCTTTGCAGACTCCTTCATCACGTCCCCAAGCTGTCCTGTAAGCGTAAGTTTTCCACTTCCTGGCATAAACGTGCCCTCTATGAAGAGAATATCTCCTCCTACAGGCGTCCATGCAAGCCCTGTAACAACGCCGGGTACAACCTCTTTTCTGGCTTCTTCCTGTCGGATTACCTCTTTTCCGAGAATTTCTTTGAGCATATCTACCTTGACCACATAAGGCAGATAGGCTTTGCCTGAAACTATCTTTTCGGACACATATCTTGCTGTCTTTGCAAGTTGTTTTTTGAGTCCACGGACACCAGCTTCGCGAGTATACTTATCAATGATTACTTTCAGAGCTTCGTCTTCAATTTTAAGTTGCTCTGAATCAAGGCCGTGATCTTCCAGTACGCCAGGTATCAGGTGGTCTTTTGCAATCGCAAGTTTCTCGTTTTTCGTATAACCTGAGATTTCGATAGTTTCCATTCTATCCAGAAGCGGCCAGGGGATACTTGACAGTGAGTTGGCAGTGGCTATGAACAATACATCAGACAGGTCATATGGAATTTCCAGATAGTGGTCTGAGAATGTGCTGTTTTGTTCCGGATCAAGGACTTCCAGAAGAGCACTTGCCGGGTCTCCGGAATAAGAAGTTGAAAGCTTGTCAACCTCATCAAGGATAAATACTGGATTTTTCGTGCCTGCTTTTCTCATGCCCTGAATAATCCTTCCTGGTAGAGCACCTACATATGTCCGCCTGTGTCCTCGAATCTCGGCTTCGTCTTTGACACCTCCAAGGCTTACACGGATATATTTTCTACCAAGAGCATCGGCTATGCTTTTTCCAAGACTTGTCTTTCCAGTCCCGGGAGGTCCTACCAGGAGTAGAATTGAGCCTTGTTTCTCCTTTTTTAATTTCATTACTGCCAGATGCTGGATTATCCTCTCTTTAACTTTTTCAAGGCCATTGTGATTGTTCTCAAGCACACGTCGAGCTTCAGCGATATCAATGTTTTTCTTCTCTTCGGTTACCCAGGGAAGATCGATCAGCAGGTCAAGATAGTTCCTTATAACCTGAGCTTCTGGATTATGGCTGCCTCCGGCTTCAAGTTTTCTTAATTCTGACAATGCTTTCTTTTTTACTTCTTCAGGCATCTTAGAGTTTTCAATTTTCTTCCTGTATGCAGCATCGCCTGAATCCGAGTCACCTCCCTCGTTGAGCTCTTCCTGAATCATCTTCAATTGCTCGCGGAGCATTGCCTCTCTATTCGACTTGCTGATTTTGTCGGTGACTTTTTTTGCCATTTCAATCTGGAGGTTGATATTTTCTTTATGCTTTGTCAGAATATGAAGGAATAAGAGATACCGTTCACGGTTTGAGGCGAGCTCCAGAAGTTTCTGTTTTTCGGCAAGACTCACAGGTATGTAAGGCATGACAAATCCTATTATCCTGTCAATAGAATCCATCTTATCTATTGGCTGTGTGAAGTGATCTGCACCCTGGAAACGATTGCTTATTTGGCGAATCGTCTGTTTTATATTTGCCATTACTTTTGCCTGGCTGTCTTCATCGAAATCAGGAAGATCATATACATGCCTGTATGTTGTGTAGAACAGCCCTTCTTTTCGATGGAAAGAAAGAGCTTCTACTCTTTCTATTGCCTTTGCGACAATGAGATATCCTTTGTCAGCAGGCTGTACAAATGTAATTTTAAGCAAATTTCCGGTTTTATACAGACTATCTTCAGATAAGTCTGATGCCTCTGTGCCACTTTTTACAGTTAGACCGATGGCGTTTACAAATTCGGCATATTTCATTTCATTAAACAATATTTCGCCGGTAACTTCGTCAGCCATGAGTTTTATCCTGCTTTTTGGGTAAGCTACTACATCAAAAAGGGGCACTACCAGTTTCTCTTGTTTTTCTCCGGTTTGTTCAGAATACATTGTCATTCTTCTCAATTGTTGTTCCATATATTTAGTTTTAATTTACCTAACTATTACTATGGACAAAAAAAATTATCTTATTTTCCCCAGAATTTTAATAAGCATGTCCATTTCGTTCTCATCCAGTGAATTCGTTATCTTGTCAATAACCTGCAACAAAGCATTTTCTTCAGCATGTGCTATCATCTGCCCTTTTTCTGTCAGACGAATATAAAAAATTCTTCTATCGTCCTGGGATTTTTCTCTATATACACACTCCATTTTGACAAATTTATTAACCATCTCAGTAATGGTGGGCTTTGAATTTCTGGTGACTTTAGCAAGCTTGCTAAATGTTGCTTCTCCGCATTCATCAATGGCCTTCAAGTATCCTATCTGCTTGATAGTAATATCCGATAATCCACATTCGGAGAAAATCTGACAGGAGCATTCGCTTCTTATTTTGATCAGGTTTTCAAAAACTATGAACAAATGCTCTTTTTTCTCTTTCATGCTGAATCCAGACCGTTAGTTCGGTTATCCCTAATTATATACTTGTTGGTTGGATAACCTTTGATCAGGGATTGTTAGGTTAACGTATGATAGTCCGTACTGAAAGAAGGGAATGATAAATAATTTTTAGAACTCAAACAAATTCAAAAGATTTAACTACCTCGTATCCTGATCTAGTTCTGGAAATATCAGCTCGAGGATTGGTAGGTAAAATGGCCCGTATATTTGTATCTTCTACTTTTAAGGATCTGGAAGAATGTCGGAAAAAAGTAAGTCTTGTACTACGACAGATGGGCCATGAAGGCGTAGCTATGGAATATTTCGTTACAGAAGATTAAAGACCGCTTGATAAATGTCTCGACGAAGTAGCTTCTTCAGATCTTTATGTTGGTATTTTTGCCTGGAGATACAGGTACAGACCTCCGGGACAGGATAGGTCAATTACGGAGCTTGAATATAGAAAAGCCGTGGAGTGTAGAAAAAATTGTTTGTTATTTTTGCTACACGAAGATGCTCCCTGGCCTCGAAAACTTATGGATAAAGGTGATGATGCTTCGAAAATTGAGGGGTTAAAAAGTGAATTTTCTACCAATTGTATAGTCAGTTTCTTTGAATCCCCTGAAGACCTTGCTGGAAAGGTAGGAACTGCTGTTCATAATTGGGAAAAAGAAACTGGCATATCAATTTCAAAAAATGGAAGGATTAAAGAACTCAATCTCACACAGTACAGAGAAGCTGTCTCCAAAAGATACTGTAATATTGATCTCGATGCTCTAACTCCACCCAAAAAAGAAGATTATCTAAAGATCAAACTAAGTAGCGTGTTTGTCGAACAAAATGTAAGAGAAAACCCGCCACCAGTCGAGCTTCCAAAAAAAATATGGAATAAAATGCATGAGGAATGGGACCCTGAAAAAGAATGTTTTCCAGAGGGCTTGACCGCAGATGATCTTAAACGCGCAAAAGAATCTTATTATTCAAAGGACTCAAAATCTGTACTCGATGTTGTAAGCGATGAAAGCAACAGATACATAGTAATTCTTGGAGATCCCGGTGCTGGAAAATCCACACTTACAAACTATATTATTCTATCAATATTACAAATTAACGACGATAAAAAGCTTTCCAGTCTTTTCAATTCTTATCTTCCCCTAAGAGTCGAACTCAGGGAATTTGCAGGCTTATGTGTAGAAAAAGAATGCAAGACTTTTCTTGACTATTTTCAGCACCTTTCAGAAACCGAAGGTTACAGTTTAACAAAAGAGGAAGTTGACAACTACCTCAAAAACGACGGTAAAGCAATAATCATCTTTGATGGGCTCGATGAGATTTTTGATCCCAAGGAATGGGAACGAATAAACCATATGATCGTGGGGTTTACACTTGATTACCCCAAAGTCAGAGTAATTGTAACTTCAAGGATTATAGGCTACAAACGTAAAATTCTTGATGATGCAGGTTTTGCTCACTTTACTCTTCAAGATTTCGAAAAAGAGCAGATAGGAACCTTCCTTGAGAAGTGGTATCCTTTTGTTGTTGATAAAAATGAAATTGAAAGCAGAAAATCAAGGATTCTGAGAGCCCTTAAAGATTCCCCTTCAATAAAACAGCTTGCAGGAAACCCTTTATTGCTTACAATTCTGGCAATAATAGGCAAACATCAGGAACTTCCTAGGGAAAGATGGAAAGTTTTCGATCATGCTGCCAGTGTTCTTGTAGAAAACTGGGAAGTTAACAAAAACCTGAAAAGAAGCTCTGTAGAAATGGATTTCATTGGGGAAGATGACAAAAAAGAGCTTCTTATGAGAATTGCCTTCAAAATGCAGTCCGGTCCCGATGGACTCGCAGGCAATTTTATTCATAGGAAAACGCTTCAGCAAGAAATTGAAGTTTATCTTCAGAATCGCTACCAAAAAGATCCCTCCGACTCAAAAGTAATAGCAGAATCGATTATTGACCAGCTAAGAAGAGTAAATTTTATCCTGTGCCTTTATGGAGCTGATTTTTATGGATTTGTCCACCGCACATTTCTTGAATATTTCTGTGCAATGGATATTGTTCAGAAGTTTGACAACCATGAGCTCAATATTAAAACCCTTAAATCGAATTATTTTGAAAAACACTGGGAAGACCCAACATGGCATGAAGTCCTGAGCCTTGTATGCGGTATGAAAGAAAAGTTTGCAGACGACATTATAAAATGCTTGATGAATGTATACGATCCCCAGTATTTTGGCAACAAACCTCCTCTTAATATCGTTTTAGCGATAAAATGTTTGAGCGAAATTCGAAATCCAAATGCAATTGGAGAAACAGCAAAAAAGCTGCTTGAAAGAGTACTCAAATTATTCGAAATGGTCCGCTGGACACAGGATATAAAGCAATTCCTTGCTGAAGAAGTTGTTCCGGCTGCAAAGCTAGTAGGTGATAGATGGCCTCATCAAGAGATTATTATTGATCAGTTTTCTCAAAGTCAGGCTTATATGCAATATTACTATTTTACTAGCTCTTCATATATTGATATATATCTGGCATTGTTACTTAACTATATCTAGTTATTTATTTCTGTATTTCATCAATAGAAGAACCGAGTACTTTAGTATTTCAAGACTCTTCGCATAACACTCTGTCTTTCTTCTCAACCTTAATAGAAAGTGCCTCAATATGCTGTTATATTCCTCAACTGTAAATGTTTCTGCTTTTGATTTATGACTCTTTTCTGGAAGAAACTCTGCATATGCTCTCCAGTGATCGGTCATCACTTCTCCAATCTCTTTTTTCTTCAATTTTTCCCAGAGTAGTTTTCCAGTTTCCGTTCCTCTACTACCAAAAGAGCAGTTGATGAACTTTTTCCCAACTCTATCAACAGCAATCCAGATACAGCAATATTTTTTTTGTTACCGATGTAAGTGTGCATTTCATCCATTTCAACAATAGACATCTCACTTTCACTTTTTAGGTTCTCTAACTCCTGATCAAATTTCTTTATCCATTTTTGGACAGAAACGTGACTTACCCCTAAAACTCTTCCTATTGAGCGAAAGCCCAATCCTTCAAGATAGAGTTGTAAAGCCTGTCTTTTAACAGAGGCGGAAAAAGCAGTTGATTTTAGCTCTACTGTATAGTTATAGCCACAATCAGAGCATTTGTACCGTTGACGCCCGCCAACTATACCGTTCTTTTTGTGACTAGAACTATTGCATCTGGGGCAGTTAATGAAGAAATATATGTTATAAGCATATATATCTATTTTTGATTACCAATGCCAAAAATATATGAGCATATCCCGTGAATTGTTTTGGGAGTGAGTTCTAAATCACAAGAGTTACATGAAGAAGCACTGAGAAAAATAAAAAATAAGGCATATTCCAGTCTTCTGGGTGTTTTGATCTTAGGAAAATATGAGCCAAAAAACAAAGGCTTATTTTCTCTCTTTTCAGATCTATCAGCTAAAAGCAGATTTTATTTTGTAAGGATGAGGGCAGTTCAGGTACTTGCAAGGAGTTGGCATGACGATCCTGAAACACTCTAGTTTATAAAAAGGGCAACTGTAGATGAAGATAATGATGTCAGGAAGAGTGCAGTTGAGGAACTTGCATGGGGTTGGCATGACGATCTTGAAACATACAAGATTATAAAACAGAGAGCAATGACAGACAAAAATAATGATGTCAGGATGAGTGCAGTCCAGGAGCTTGCAAAGGGCTGGCATGATGATCTTGAAACATACAAGATTATAAAACAGAGAGCAATGACAGATAAAAATAATGATGTCAGAATGAGTGCAATTCAGGAATTTGCAAGGGGTTGGCATGATGATCCTGAAACACTAAATATTATAAAACAGCTGGCAAAGACAGATAAATATAGTTATGTCAGGAAAAGTGCAGTTGAGGAACTCGCAAGGGGTTGGTATGATGATCCTGAAACACTAAATATTATAAAACAGAGGGCAACGATAGATGAAAGCTCAAATGTCAGGATGATTGCAGTCCAAGAACTCGCACAGGGTTGGTATGACGATCCTGAAACACTAAATATTATTAAAGATCGTGCAATGAATGATGATCATTGGGATGTCAGACAGTCTGTAGTTCAGGAATTGAAAAAATGGTGGAGTGAAGAGGCAGAAGAAAACATAGAAGAGAATGTTTTATCTGAAACCATAACAGATCCCTCTATTTCTGAATATGCAAACGTAGAAAATGTTAGTGAATATTTTTCTGGGGATGTAAAATCTGAAAATATTGAGGTTGATAATGTTCAAACTTCTTTGGACTCAACTGATTGTGATGATGAAAATACGGAAGTAACTGAAAACATTGAAATTCCTGAGAGAATAGGTGAAGAGAAAGTAAACAATCCTATCCAGGTGAAAAAAATTGCTGAATTAAAAGTGAATAGTGATTCTGACAATGTTGAAACTTTGCTTGTTTCTGTTTCCAAGCGTGAAAAAGAAAATAACTGAGTTGTGTTCAAATTTGATTTGATTATTCAAGTAGGGGTCCAATATGGAAAAAAAGATAGCCTGAACTCTATTCCTTTCCTCTACTTCTGAAATCAAACTTTTCACAAACCAATATTTAGAATAATTGTTTCAAAAGCAATTTGAATCTGAATTACATACTTTCCATATCAAAAATAATGAGGTGATATGAATATGAACTGCGGAGATTTGAAAATAGGGCAGACTCTTCATTGTGATGCTTGTGGTTTTGAACTTCAGGTAGTAAAGGAGTGTGGAGATGCATCCTGCTCTACTGACACCTGCTGTACAGGCAACGTAACGTGCTGCGGAGAACCAATGAAATTAAAACAATAAGCTTTGCAAACAAACGGTTCTGTAGAAATCCTCAATATTCAGGCAAAAATCAAAGTTAACAAGAATTCAAAAAGTATTAAAAGTATTATCACTGATTGGATAGATTTGCCGGTTTCAACTTGCTGACAGTGAATTTGATAGGTTTTCTATAGAACCTGTTTAGGGAAAAATATGACAGTGTTCTAAATTAATACTAAGGTGTTCAAAATTTTCTACAAATTTAAAGTCAAAATCTTGTGTACTTAGCATGATTCGGTCCTCTTAATATTGAATTCTTAAACCATCAACTTTTTAAGATTTCTAATTTTACAGAAAAATTGGCACACTTCTATTTTTAAGCTACTAACTTATTAATAGGTATACTCTTACGAAACTTTCTCTACTTAGTTAACAAATTAAAATTATTTAATAAAAATAGAATAATGTTATTTTTTATTTTCAATGTTTTTCATACAAGGATAATATTTTGTAATATCATGTTTTTAATTCTTTTTCATTACAATAGTTAAGAATTTACCTGTTGAGGTTTGAAATGAAAGAAATAAAACATGATAAAATATACAGAGGTAATATCTTCATTTTAGAAATAATATTATTGGCATTTTTAATGGTAATAAATATAGCAGACGCAGCACCATATGCATATATTGCAAACCAGGGTGATAACACTGTTTCTGTAATTGATACTGCAAACGACGCTGTTACAGCTACCATACCTGTAGGAAATGGTCCTCTTGCAGTTGCAATAAGTCCAGACGGAAAAAAGGCATATGTGGCGAATTATCAAAGCGATACCATATCAGTAATTGATACAGCCACTAATACTGTTACTTCTACAGTGACAGTAGGAGATAATCCTTATGGAATAGCAGTTTCTCCAGATGGAGAAAGACTATATGTTGCAAAAATGAACAGTGACGCCATTTCTGTAATTGACACTACGACAAACGCTATTATAGCCACAGTGAAAACAAATGGTAGTCCCAGGGGAATTGCAGTCAGTCCAGATGGATCTAAAGTATATGTAGCGAACTATAACAGTGCCTGTATTTCCGTAATTAGTACTGAAACAAACACTGTTACATCTACAGTAGATGTAGGAAATTATCCTTGTGGAATTGCAATCAGTCCAGATGGATCTAAAATATATGTAACAAACACCTACGATGATGACACAGTATATGTCATTGATACAGCAACTAATAGTGTTGTAGGCACTATACCGGTGGGGTCCAGACCTCTTGGAATTGCAGTCAGTCCAGATGGATCTAAAGTACATGTAGCGAATAATGGAGGCAATACTACTTCTATAATTGATACAACCACTGATACTGTTACAGCTACTGTGAATATAGGATATGCACCTGAAGGAATTGCAGTTACTCCAAATGGGTCTAAAGTATATGTAACGAATTATGGAAGCAATAACGTCTATGTAATTAATACAGATAATAATAACGTTATATCCAGAATCAGTGTTGGAAAACGTCCAATCTCCATTGGGAAGTTTATAAGTCCACTAACAGTATCGGTACTTCCTGTTGCAAACTTCAGTGCTAACATAACTAGTGGTACTGTTCCTTTAACGGTACAGTTTACAGATATTTCTGAAAATTCAACGTCATGGAGCTGGGACTTTGGAGATGGTACATTTTCAACCCAAAAAGATCCTGTACACACGTATAGTAAGGCAGGAAAATACACTGTGAGTTTAACGGTCACAAATAACGTAGGGAGCAATACGGCAACAAAAACCAGCTATATTATTGTGACTGATTTAACAGCTCCAATTGCTGCTTTTTCTGCATCTCCAACATCAGGCAGTGCTCCATTAAAAGTGAAATTTACTGACAAAAGCACAGGGTCACCTACTTCATGGAGATGGAGCTTTGGAGATGGAGCAGTAAAATCTTCACAAAATCCAATACATACATATTCACAGGCGGGAACTTACACGGTAAAGCTTACAGTAACAAATTCAGCAGGCAGTAATACGACAATAAGTTCTGTTACCGTTAAATCTCCGGTTCTGTTGCAAAAAATCATAATAAGGATTCAATTGAATAAGGAGAAAATCAATAGAACGATAATATGCTATCTAATTCCTTTAAGTGGAAACATTACGAAGGAGAAATTATTTTATTGAATGTTAGATGGTACTTAAAATACCCACTTAGTTATAGAAATTTAAAGGAAATGATGGCAGAAAGAGGGATAATAGTCAACCATACAACTATTATGAGATGGGTACATCAATATTCACCTGAAATCGAAAAGAAGGTCAGAAGGCATTTAAGACCAACAAACGACTCTTGGAGAGTTGATGAAACTTATATCAGAGTTAAAGGTGAATGGAAATATTTTTACCGAGCAGTTGACTCAAATGGAGATACAATTGATTTCATGTTAAGTGCAAAACGAGATCAAAAAGCAGCAAAACGTTTCTTTAAGAAAGCTTTGAATTCTAATCATAATCAAATTCCAAGAGTAATCACAGTTGATAAAAATCCAGCTTATCCACCTGCTATAGATAAACTGAAAAATGATAAAATACTACCTATAAACGTAGGCATTCGACAAATCAAGTATTTGAATAACATTATAGAACAAGATCATAGATCCATTAAACGAATAGTTAATCCAATGTTAGGATTTCAGTCTTTTAACACAGCTATTAAGACTTTAAAAGGAATTGAAGCTATGAATATGATTAAAAAAGGACAAATCAAAAACCTAAATTACTCTGGCTTTAATGAAGCTAAATATATTAATCAATTATTTGGAATAGTTCTATAATATTGACACATCTTTTTGAATATTTGTACTTTTGTTTATTGATTATGGATTTACATGCTTATTCTGAGATTTTTTGCAACGGAACCGTATTTCCTCCAATATCAATTTCAACTTCTTTGCCCAGATAATACTTTTCAATGAACTCCTGCTCCATTTTCCTCAACTCCCAATCTTACATTTACAGATAAATCCAGAGAAAAACAATTTTCAGGACATACGTTAAACTAATTAACTATCTCCTGAAAGCCACATGTGTTGGCATGTTTTCGAGAGAATATTTTTACATATAACTTCGTCGGAATGCAATATATATGCTAGCGTTAGATAGAACATCTGAATGTATCGATAAATACATTTACTTTTTAAAAGTGGTATACTTACCCTGTTTTAAGAGTAAAGTAAAAATGGGTTTGCACTCCGCCCGGTGTCTGTTTTTCAGGGTTTTAGCTGTGTTTTTATCGCGATGGTTTATTTGTATTCATATCGCCAAAATATGCACAAAGAAACTTATTATTATATGTACTTCTCTATAATTCTAAAATAATGTTACTTCAATAAATCATCTTTATTTATATATTAATAAATAAGAGGAAAATTTTGACAATATTCATTGGGAATGGTTTGTACAAGGTTTTTTGGGTATCATTTCTTCTTTTGCTGAAAGTATTATAACTATAATAGCTGTTCCCAATAAGATAATAATATTTTGCGAATGGGTAACACACGGAGATAGAAAAGGAAAAATTACCCATTCGCATTTTTATGGTGTAAATGACGTGCGCTTGTTAAGCGCTTCATCGTGATGTTTGATGGTAGGCAAAGGCAGAGACTGGAGAACTGCCCACATAGTTATTATGCCTTGTGGTGTTTTAGGTGGGGAGTGCCCCTGAACCCACCTATTTCTTTTTAAAACACCTGTTGATAGAAGGTCACACATGACTCATACAATATATGTATATTTATTAGTATATATTTAAAGATTATCTTATTAATATTTAAACTTGTTTTTATTTACTTCAATCTACATATTTTATGTTCTTTACTTGATGACGTTAGAGACGATACTCATAGATAAATCGATTTTCAGCTATTTTTTGTATTAGCCCTAAGGTGACAATAATATAGCTAAATGGGACAGAGCTTCAAAACCTGAAACAACTTCGAACAGCTCTTCATCAATACCGCTCTGTCGCACACGGTAGTATTCTCCACTTAGATAATCGAGCAACTCATCGATATTTTTATCGGCTCTCTGCATTGATGCAAGACGACTAGAGTTTTCACT
This sequence comes from uncultured Methanosarcinaceae archaeon, assembly GCA_963727895.1. Classification (GTDB taxonomy): domain Archaea; phylum Halobacteriota; class Methanosarcinia; order Methanosarcinales; family Methanosarcinaceae; genus Methanosarcina. The sequence goes on from CAVSHT010000005.1 coordinate 73,770, forward strand.
TGCAAGAGATTCGGCACATGCTCTAAAAAGTGAAACGAAAAGATACTCATGGATAAGTGCTCGCAAAGTCTCTGTGATATCACCCATAACTTCAGGTAGCAAGTTTTTGGTCGGCCAGGAAAGCTTGGTCAGGTCATCTCTCCAGGTTTCATCAAATGGTAATAACCGTTGACTAACTGGTTCGTAGGTAACTCTGGTTTTATGTCGGTTATAATAAAGATAAAGTTCGGCATCTTCATCCTGAATGCGAAGTTTTTCATTTTCCACAAGAATTTGCGCGATAAGTGGAGTGATAGCTCTAACAGAATTTGGCACATTATAAAGTCCAATAGGTTTCAATCCTTTTTCTACCAGGCGTGAATAAATACGTTCCCCAACAGCCCAAACCTGAACTTTACCTGAAAAAGCTTCTAGTTCTTTCACAGCATAATCAGTTATTATGTCATTAAACTGACCAACAAGCCCCTGGTCTGAACCGAAAACGACAGCTCCAATGAGACGTGAATTTTTTTGTCTTTTTTCTTCTGTCGGAGCAGGCATGAGTGCAATTTTTCGAAAACATAAACCCAAACCCAGTTCTACTGTGTTATAATAATCAGATAACGCACTAACTGATTTTTCATATTGTCCTATGTTCGAGGCTGCCAGAGCTTTCATTGTACGGACGACAGACTGAAGATCTTTTGCTCTATCGATCTTTGTTCGCAGGCTCTGTACGGTTTCGCTCATGATTTCTCCTTAACTTCTGGCTTAGATTCAAATTCAGGCATTGGCTGGTAATGTACCAATGCTTGGCTGGCAATGTCGAGAATAATTTCGAGATCTTTGTCGCTCAATTTTTTATTTTCTTTAAACCGATCAAGCACATCTGAAGGAATATTTGGCACTGCTTTACGAAGGGATATTTCAGCGTCTTCCATTTTTTCAAGTGGAACATTATCGAAGAGTTTTGCATTCAATGCAACAAGGATAACAATCTGATCGAGCACGGGTACCGGAGAGTTTTGAGGCTGTTTTAAAATTGCACGGATCCGTCTCCCATGCTCAATGACTTTACGTGTATTTTCGTCAAGCCTTGCTCCGAATCGGGTAAAAGATTCCAGTTCTTCAAATTGTGAATAGGCAAGTTTGAGGTCTCCAGCTACTGCTCTATAGGCATCAAGCTGTGCTTTACCGCCTACACGAGATACGGATTTTCCTACATCGACTGCAGGTAATACACCCAGTTCAAAAAGCGAGGGTGAAAGGTAAATCTGCCCGTCCGTAATTGAAATCAGATTCGTTGGGATATAAGCGGAAATATTTTGTGCTTCGGTTTCGACAATAGGAAGGGCAGTTAATGAACCACCACCAAGTTCTTTAAGCAAGTGAGTAGACCGCTCAAGCAGCCGTGAATGAATATAAAAGATGTCGCCAGGGTAAGCTTCTCGTCCAGGAGGACGACGAAGTAAAAGAGAAAGTTCTCGATATGCACGTGCATGATTGGTTAAATCATCGTAAACAATAAGCACGTCTCGACCTGCTTCCATAAAATACTCTGCAATGCTGGTTGCAGCATAAGGAGCGATATATATCAGTCCAGAGGGGTCATTGCCTTCAGTTACAACAACAACTGTATAGTCCAATGCACCTCTTTCCCTCAAAGTTGCCACTGCTCTGGCAACGGCAGATGCACGCTGACCAATAGCACAATAAACGCACAGGATGTTAAAATTTCGCTGGTTGAGGATAGTATCAATTGCAATTGCAGTTTTACCAGTCTGGCGGTCCCCTAAAATCAATTCTCTCTGACCACGTCCAATCGGGATTAACGCATCAATAACTTTGATACCTGTCTGAAGAGGTACAGTAACAGGAGATCGATCCATAATTGCCGGACTGGAACGTTCGATAGGCAAACGCTTACTGGAAACTACTGGTCCTTTGTCATCAAGTGGACGTCCGAGTGGGTCAATAACTCTTCCAATCAATTCTTCACCTACAGCAACATCCATAACCCGTCGAGTGCGTTCAACCTGATCTCCTGCATGCAGATGTGAATATTCACCCAGTAGAACGGTGCCTATTTCTTTTTCATCAACATTAAACGCAATTCCAAACAAATCACCTGGAAACTTTATCAATTCATCGAAACCTACATTCGGAAGACCAGAAACATTTGCAATCCCTGTAGAAACTGTCAAAATCCTGCCTATCTCCTGAGGAGTAAACTCTGGAGTAAATGTTTTCCGTGCCTCCTGGATTTCATTAAAAACGTTGTCGAATATATCCTTAAGACTTTTAGGTTCCATATCCATCGGCTCTTTAAGTAGGCCCTGATTTAGGATTAATCTCCTGTTTAGCCACAGGTTCTGACTTAATCAAATTTCTGTTCAGCTTCAAAATTTTGTTTTGCAGCAGGCTTTTTTTCAGTCTCTGATTCTTTTTCGGATTTGAATTTATTATTTTTTGCTTGAAACTCTGATTTCTCTTCATTTCTCAACGGCTCTTTCAAAATTTCATCAACACTTTTTCCCAAAGATGTGAGGTAATCTGCAATGCTCCATGAAACTTTTTGCCCTTCTGCACTTAATTCGATACCACTGATAATGTCCGGTGCGGTCTCGAACCTGGGTTGAGTTTCTATATTCAGAGTTTCTTTAATTGTCTTTTTTATCAAATCTCGCTGTTCTTGTGTAAGATCGAATGCAGTACGGATAAAAACCTGATTTGGCGATGCATTAAGCACTGAGACTAACTGCTTCTTTTCTTCAGATTTCAGGTCACGAAACCTTTGAACAAACACTTCAACTGCTCTTTCTTCCAAACTGGTTCCAGCTAAATCGGTCAATACCTTTCGCGTTATGTTAAAGACTTCCTGCTGGGTTCGGCTCCTTATTTCCTGACTTAAATGCTGTTCTTCGTTCCTTAATGCTTCCTGCTGTTTTGTTTTCATATCTGAGGCTTCTTTTCGTACCTCTTCAAAAAGTAGCTGTCGTTCAGCTTTTGCTTCTTCCTTTGCTTTGTTCAAAAGATCATTGCGCTGTTGCTCGAACTCATCGTTCTTACGTTTGAATTCTTCTTTCTCTTTTTGCGCTTCTGCTTCTTTTTCATCGGCACTAGCAAGTTCATCTGCCACCTTTTTCTCACGTGCATCAATGGCATTGAGAATGGGCTTATAGAGGACGTGCTTAAGCAGCCATACCAGTATGAGAAAGTTGAATATCTGTGCAATGACGGTAAACCAATCGATCAGCATAGGCTATTTTCCTCTGAAGCTCAGGGAATTGCTTTATTCCAGAACGGGTTGGCAAAGATCAGAATCATCGATACAACAAAACAATAGATGGACAGAGATTCAATCATAGCCAGACCCACAAATAAGGTCCTGGTAATGGTCGCCGAAGCATCAGGTTGCTGTGCCAGTGAACTAAGAGCCGTTGCAACAGCTCTCCCTTCTCCAATTGCGGGTCCGATAACTCCAATACCTATTGTGATGCCAGAGGTGGCAATTGATGCCACAGCAATTGTAGTTGTATAAGTGTCCAAAACCATAGTGCTTCCTTCTGTTGTTTGAGTTGTTTTTCAATTCTTATCCAGTTTCACTTCTGGACTTGCTGGTTCGTGTGGCTGCAGCAATGTAAACTGTGGCCAGAATACTGAAGATATAGGCCTGCACCATTCCAATGAGCAGACCGAGAGCGATCATAAGATCTGGAAAGATGAATGGTGTGATTGTAAGCAAAATGGCAACGATCATCGAGCCGCTCATGATGTTACCAAACAGACGAATTGCAAGAGCTAATGTGCGGGAGATTTCACTTATAATGTTAAATGGCAGCATGATGATTGTTGGCTCTGTATATGTCTTAAGGTAGTTACTGACTCCCTGTTCTTCTATACCAAAAAGCGGTACAGCTACAAACACACATAATGCTAATGCAGCTGTGGTTGAGAGAGATCCTGTTGGGGGTTCATATCCAGGAATAATTATGCAAAGGTTAGCCATACCAATGAATAGAAAAAGCGTCCCCAGAAAACCTAGATATTTTTTCGGCTGATCCAGACCCACGTCTTCAATTTGTGCTAAAATACCTGTGACAACAATTTCCAAAATATTTTGCCAGCGAGAACGTTCTAGACCTGTAGAGAGTTTGCTTGTAATGATTTTTGAACCAACTGCCATTACCAGCATCAGTACCCATGTGTATACAATCGTCGCATTGAGTTTGATAAAGCCATATTGCCAGAAAATGAGCTCATCTGGACTAAGTCGCATTACTTGCCTCCTTTATCAGTTGATCTGGATCTTCCTCTGGCAATCTAGTGAATCTAACTATTATATGGCGCATAACAAAAAACCCAAAAAGGCATATTAACAGCCTTTCCCAATGTCCGTCTGAAACAAGATAGAATCCAGCTATAGCAGTGCCATTACGCATCAACAGGCTGCCTAGGAACCAAAAAGCAGATTTTCTGGACGAAAGTCCCTTCTGAACCGTCCACCAAAGTCCGCCGAAGAAAATAGCTCCAAGCAAAAAGCCAGCTATTAAAGCCAGGATAAGATTCAAAATTTCATTCATTGTAATCCTCCTGTTCTTCTTGCATTTCCTTATGCTCTTTAGATACCCAACGCCATGCATTCAAGCAGCCAATAATAAGACCGATAATAAGCATCGTAAGTGTCCAGGAAAAGCTTGCTGGATAGTGTTTGTCTAACCAGAGCCCAAGTGCAGTACCAACCAGGGTTGGAACTGCTACCGACCAGCCTATGAGCCCCATCATGCCTAAACCAAGCCAGACCGTTCGGTCCACATGACGTTGTGCTCTGAGTTTGCGTTCAACTTTTGTTCCAACCTGACGGATTAGAGATGAATCGTCCTTCAAGGGTTTCTGTTTCCGATCAGCCATTTTGAAACTCCGCTAAGCGACGTATAAGCCCTGTCTCCAGCTTTACCATCACCGAACGAATTTTTTGTTCGTTTTCGTCCAGAGTCAAAAACTCTTTCTCTACAGTCTCTTTTAATTGGCTTAATTCTGTTCCGAAAATGGCATCACGTACAGAGACAAGCACATCCTGATCGGTCTTGATAAGTATTCCTTCATCGACTGCCACGTAAACTTCACCTTCTGCTTCGGTTTCGTAAATAAGAATTCCAGGTTCCAAAGCTGCGACACAATCGAGTCGGTGTGGCAAGAGTCCAAATGAGCCTTCACGACTTTCTGCGACTATACGTGACACACCCTTCTTTTCGGCAAAGATCTGAAATGGCAGAAGAATTTTAAGGTTCATGAGTGCTGAATTCATTATTTGTCCCTTTGTCCCTACTTGATTTTTTGGTTACTGCTTCGTCAATTGTTCCGATCATATAGAAGTCGCTTTCTGGGTAGTCTTTGAATTCGTCATGCAAAATACGTTCACAGCCGTTTAGTGCATCTGAAATACTGACAGATTTACCTTTAATGCCTGTGAATTGTTCTGTGGTGAAAAATGGCTGCGTTAAGAACCGTTCCAATCGACGAGCGCGAGTGACTATATTACGGTCATCTGGAGAAAGCTGCTCAAGGCCGAGCATAGAGATAATGTCCTTGAGTTCCGCATATTGTGCAAGTGTTTGTCGGATTTCCTGAGCTATCCTATAGTGTCTCTCACCAATAATGCTAGATGTGGCCATTTTGGAATATGATTGCAAAGGGTCAATAGCCGGATAAAGTCCTTCACTTGCTCTTTTGCGAGAGAGAACAATTGATGCCGAAAGATGTGCAAACGTGTGTACAGCCGAAGGGTCCGTAAAATCGTCAGCAGGCACATATACTGCTTGAATTGACATTATGGCGCCTGCCTCAGTAGTAGATATGCGCTCTTCCAGCTCGGATAATTCAGTGCTCAATGTCGGCTGATAACCAAGGCGTGAAGGCATCTGTCCCATTAAGCCGGATACTTCTGAACCAGCCTGGATAAACCTGAAAATATTATCTATTAGAAGTAGCACATCTCGGCGCTCAGCGTCCCTAAAGTACTCTGCCATTGTCAGTGCAGTATGACCCACGCGAAAACGGGCCCCTGGTGGCTCGTTCATCTGACCGAAAACCATTACTGTATTAGGAAGCACTCCTGCTTCTTTCATATCTCGATAAAGTTCTTCCCCTTCTCGACAACGTTCGCCTATTCCACAAAATATGCTCACTCCCTGATGTTGCTTTACCACGTTATGAATCATTTCGGTTAGCAAGACTGTCTTGCCAACGCCAGCTCCTCCGAATAAACCAGCTTTTCCTCCGCGCTCAAGCGGTACTAGTACATCTATAGCTTTAATTCCAGTCTCAAAGATTTCAGATTTAGTGGATCGACTCATCAGCGGTGACGGAGCTTGATGTATTGAGCGCCATTGGACATGAGAAAGTGGCTTCCTGCGGTCTATGGTATTTCCAAAAACATCGAATACTCGCGAAAGGATTTCATTACCAACAGGCGCTTTTAAAGGTCCCCCTGTATCTTCAACTGTCATGCCTCGAGCAAGACCTTCGGTAGGGGTAAGAGCAATTCCTCGAACACGATGTGCATCAAGTTGAGTCAAAATTTCTATGGAAATTTGACCTTCTTTTCCGGCACGTAGCAATGTATATACGGCTGGCAATTGCCTTTCAAACAAAATATCTACAACGCTTCCGCGCACCGAGACAACTGTACCGAGATTCAAAGAATTATTTATATATTCCATGTTACCTTAACAGCTCTCCCCATGCTGTATTATGTTAAGTTTTCAAGTTCGTTTTTAAGGCATGATTCCAAGAATTGAACATATAAATAAATTTACTTTTAGCCTTAGGCAATAAAGCACATAACGATCATTAATACTAGAAACATAGAATAGAATCAGGTATCAAGTAATTTAACTTTGTAAAATAATTACTGTATGCTTGTAAGCAGTTCTATCAGTGATTAATTTAGTCTTTGTTCCCCCTTCCTATTAAGAAATATATCATTTTAATATATCAATTTGACTTTTATATTATTTTCTAGTAAAATCCAAAATAAGGTTTATTACCAAATTTAGAAATTTAATTATTTTATTTGGGGAGCTTTCAGTCTTCTGTATCAGAAAACTTTTTTGTAACCATGCAGTGTTATTCTTCTGATAAAGTCCTGTAGATATTATAACTCTAAAAAGACAATCTAAAAATTAATTCTTTTTGAAATATATAAAAAGCAGAAAATTTAGCGGGCCCGCCGCGATTCGAACACGAGTCAATGGGTATCTTCGTAATATTCTTACTTCGAAGCCCATTAGGATATCCTGGCTACCCTACGAGCCCACAGTGCAGCACTATTGATAGAAGCTATCCATATTAAACTTTTCTGTCAAATTAAGGCATTAGGAAGTTAAATCCGGGAACGAAACAGAGCAAGAGTAATATGGAAGATTATGAAAAGAAGGCAGAATTACTGGAAGAAGTTAAGATCGTGATTGAGAAGAGATCCTCCTGAAAACTTATGTACAAAGGATTTTGATTGAACAAAGATACCGAAGTGACTAAAAATATATATAAAGTGGGACAGATTATCAATACATGGTAAAGAAAGTGAAACAGATATACATTCATGAGATTTATAAGAAAATGATAAAGGAACATGAATAACACAATATCATAATTTTCTGACAATCAAATGGTAAAATTAGAGTTGAGCCGTTAAGATAAAACAACTTTATGTTTAAAGTTGCGTTGACGTAAACATAAAAAGGACTTTTAAGCATACCGTTTTCAAACATCACTTCATTTGGAGATAATTTGATTAGTTTCAAATTAATTGTCTTATTTTTCAAATTAATGAATTCAATTATTTCGTACGGGGAAAGCTGTAAAGATGAGATCCCGAAAAAGTGAGGATTTTTAAAAATGGAGAGGATTTCAACAGGTATAGAAGAACTTGATAGGAAGCTGAGTGGAGGTTATCCTGCAAATAAAGTAACTCTTATAACAGGTATAGCAGGAACCGGAAAAACAATCTTCGGAATCCATTTCATTTACAGGAATTGTCTTGAAGGCAAAAAATGTATGATTATTGCAACTGAGGAAACTCCTGAAGACATCCTTTATCAAGCAAGCATGTTAGGGCGCGACCTTACACCATATTATGAAAGCGGACAGCTTGTCATGGAAAATATACTTGAGAGTCGCTCGGAAATAATAGGACAGACCAGATACGGGTTCAAGCCCGAAAGTTTGGATATTGAAATTCCCAATTTGATAGAACTAATAAGTGAAGGAACTGAATGCCTGGTTATAGATAATATAGGTACCTTTGCTCTAAGAGTATCTATAAAGAAACTTAGAGATCAGTTTGATGCTCTAAATTACCTCGTGAGAAAAAAAGGTTGTACTACTCTTTTAATTATGGACGAGTCCGCATACAACATAACTCATCAGCTTGCTGAGTACTCGGTATATGGATCTATCCGTCTGTTAGTAAGAGAAAATTCGTATCTTGGTAAGATGGAACGATATCTGTGCATGTCCAAGATGCGCAGTACCCCTATTTCTCCTGAGATGTCTCTTTTTGAAATTACGTCCGAAGGGATAAATATTCGTGAATCTGGAGGGGGAAATCTTGCTTAGTGAAAAAAGAAAACCAAAAATCCTTATTTTCGATGACATTCCTGAAAATATAGAGCTTGTAGAAGCTTGCCTTTCAATGGAGCCCTATGACATTGTTACTGCCAGCGGCGGGAAAGAAGCTATGCAGATACTGAAGGAAGAAAATCTCGATATGATCCTTCTGGATGTCATAATGCCTGAAGTAAGTGGCTATGAAGTCTGTAAAATTGTCAAAACCAATCCTGAAACCCAGTTTATTCCGGTTTTGATGCTCACTGCGGTTCCGTTGCAAAAAATCTCAGAATAAGCATGTAAATCCATAATCAATAACCAAAAGTACAAATATTCAAAAAGATGTGTCAATATTATAGAACTATTCCAAATAATTGATTAATATATTTAGCTTCATTAAAGCCAGAGTAATTTAGGTTTTTGATTTGTCCTTTTTTAATCATATTCATAGCTTCAATTCCTTTTAAAGTCTTAATAGCTGTGTTAAAAGACTGAAATCCTAACATTGGATTAACTATTCGTTTAATGGATCTATGATCTTGTTCTATAATGTTATTCAAATACTTGATTTGTCGAATGCCTACGTTTATAGGTAGTATTTTATCATTTTTCAGTTTATCTATAGCAGGTGGATAAGCTGGATTTTTATCAACTGTGATTACTCTTGGAATTTGATTATGATTAGAATTCAAAGCTTTCTTAAAGAAACGTTTTGCTGCTTTTTGATCTCGTTTTGCACTTAACATGAAATCAATTGTATCTCCATTTGAGTCAACTGCTCGGTAAAAATATTTCCATTTACCTTTAACTCTGATGTAAGTTTCATCAACTCTCCAAGAGTCGTTTGTTGGTCTTAAATGCCTTCTTACCTTCTTTTCGATTTCAGGAGAGTATTGATGTACCCATCTCATGATAGTACTGTGATCAACTTCTACTCCCCTCTCTGCCATCATTTCCTCTAAATTTCTATAACTTACTGGATATTTTAGGTACCATCTGACGTTTAATAAAATGATTTCTCCTTCGTAATGTTTCCACTTAAAGGAATTAGATAGCATATTATCGTTCTATTGATTTTCTCCTTATTCAATTGAATCCTTATTATGATTTTTTGCAACAGAACCGTAAAAAGATTTTGTTGATTTTTTAGCTTGACTACGGATTACATATTTCTCGTTAGATGAATCTGTTTTTCCATAATAAGGATCGTTAGTGAGATCAATGGCAAATTCATAGCTTTTACCTTTTTTGAGAGTTTTTAGAGGATATTTAAGGAGAATATTTTCATTGGATCTTATCAGCTCTTCCATGTTTAGTTTTTTGAGATGGTATCTCAAGGATGTTTCACAAGCAACGTAAGAATACTGCTTTGAAACAGAGTGAACAGAACTTTTGTTTACTGCCATATTCACAACAGTACGAATAACGTCTTCACTTGTAAGTGAACCATTGATCTTGAGGGTTATATGAGATGTGAGAGGTTCTAAGACAGAATCAATACAGTATTTTGACTTTAATTCCATTTTAAAGCTATATAAACCTTTAAATGGTAAAAAAGACTTCGGTGGCACTTTTCATTGTATATGTAGGTATCGAAAAGCCTACGTAATGGGGGAAACGAAAAATTAGCGAACTACTGAAGTTGGCTGTGAAATGCTGGGAACTAATTCCCGAATTAATAGAAGAATTAGAAAAAGTTCAGAACCACTAAGTTAACTATATCAATATGCACTAATCTTTATTTAGAGTTAAAATATATATTATTAAAGTTATAATATTTAATTCATAATCTACAAAGAGAAGTGAATATTAAAATTCCCACTATTTTTTAATTCGACCTATTTTATGAGGGTTATTTTCACGTAATCTCTTTTTTGACGTTTTCAAACTCTTTTATGGCTCCGTTAACTACATAGAATTCAAAAAGCAACTGCATAGATAATTAAAGCACTTGATAGAACTTCATATAGATGCTTTCAGTTTAACACATTCCAATTCCACCCCAATAAAAATAAAAATTACTTAACAGTTCTTTTTGATGACAAAGCTCATATCCTTACATCTCCATATTTACTGGAGATAGAACCTGGGGGCATGAAGGATTCTACCACTCGATGAAAACGAGGCTTTGGAACTAGGACTTACTTTAGTTGATGAAAAAAATGAACCCGAAATTAAAGAAGTTCTCTATTACCTTTCCGAGCTTGCACTGAAATATGCAAAAGAAAAGCTGGAAAGCGATACAAAAAGAGTAATCGAATATATTAAAAGGATAGGGAAAGCGGCAGCTACTGCCAGGCTTGAATCAGTTGTTGTCACGACTCTTCGAATTTATTCTCCTATTATCAGAGAGGTATGCAGACAGCGAATGGACGATGCCTTTGTAAGCATAGCACTCTCATTTGGAGATATTGGAAAAGCTGCAGCAGAACAAAAAATGGAGATTCCCGCAAAAATCGCAGTTTCCTGTCTTGGAGAAATGGGAAATACAGCGGCATCCAGAAGAAATAAAAAGGGAACAATTGCAGTTATTTTTTCACTTGGAGAAATGGGAAAAAGCGTTACTTGGCAAAGGTTAGGAGATGTCGCAAACAATACAGCAACCATTCTTGGGGAGACTGGAAGGGTTGCAGCAAACCAGAAATTTGAGGATGCAGCATTAAATGCCGAGCTACTGCTACAGGAGATCGGAACTGGAGCAATCGAAAAAAATCTGAAAGAAACTGCGGGTATAAGTGTCCGTTCCATTCAGAACATCGGAAAAACTGCAGATAATCAGGGGCTTGACAAAGTTTTGCTCCAGGCAGCATATTCACTTGAAACGATTAAATTAAACGCCGAGGATCGATACCTGATGAATGCATCCATCATTGCAGAAGTCGCTCTCCTGCAATTTGAAAGATTGGAAATTCAGAGTCTAGAAGATAAGCTGAGTAAAATTCATAGAGGTAAGAAGAAGTTCCCCGGCGCAGGTTTGTGAACTTTTGTATCTCAGTTTAATGACTATTTATAAATACAAGCTTATATCTCAAATCACAATACTTATCTTCTTTACAGAAAAAGAGTTCCAAAAAAATTATCTCGCTTTCAGGTGCTTTCCCGAGATGATATCTTTTAGTGGGGTGTTTTGAATGTCTACTTTAAATGAGAACGGGGCAACAGACCTTGGGTTAACTTCGGTTAAGGATAATGATGAGCTTGGTGTATTACGATCTATAGATTTTCTTACGGAACGTGGGACTGAATACATAAATAAGAGACTCGAACCCGATGCAAAAAAGACCATTATCAGCATAAGAGATATAGGTAGTGCAGCTGTCTGTCAAAAAATGGAACTTGGGGTATTTTTATCATTATTATCTCTTGGAAAAATGTCTGAAATTGCAAGAGAGAAGAAAATGACTGATACTGGTTTAAGTATTCTTTACTCTCTTTATACAATTGGAAAGGCAGCAGTTGGGCGAAATATGGAGTCAGCGGTCAGGATTGCAGTTGCATATCTTGGGGAAATTGCAAATTCGGCATCGCTCCAGAAGACCGAGAGAGAAGCTCTTGCTGCGACCCTAGCTATAGGATTGATAGGAAAAGAAACCTTTGGACAGCAAAGTATCCAGGTTCCGGAAAATGGAGGATTTTCTCCTCAAAAGCCCTGTTACCTTTTATCTCAACCTTGTAGAAAAGAGGCTATTATATATTATGGAGAATTTTCGAATATTTTCAACTTAGTTGTTCAACAGGAGGACGAAGCAGATTTCCTTCAGTTTCCTGCTCTTTTGGAAAATGAATCCTCTTGTGTGGATTATACTGACTTTGAAAATTTAATAATAAAAGCTGCCAATTCTCTGGGAACGATGATTTTAGAAGTTAAAGAAAAATTTTTGATAAGCCATGTAATTATGACAAAGCTCGCTCTTGAAACTCTTAATGGATCTGAATATATACACGAAGCTGAATCTCTGGATTGAATACTCTGAATGGATTTTATACATTTTTTCAAAAAGTTTCAACCTAGTTTTTGGTCAAAAGAATCCCCCAGATTTTCACGTGAAGCTGTTGCACTGAAAATTCAAGCAAAGGGATTGATAAATGAATAGTTGAGCAATGACTTGCTCAGCAATAAATGCGAAAGATTTTACTATTTTTCAAATGATTAACTCACTGAATTACATGATCTTATTAGCTGCTTCTTTTTAATGAGCTGTCTCGACTATAAAATAGTAACACTAATAACCCCATAACTTCATAGAATAAGCCAGAATCTATTTCCTGTGCACACTGTATGGTTTTAGCAATAATCTGAGGTTGATAATTGCGAATAAAACATACAGACAAGAAAAAGACAGCAGGGAAAATTTGAAGCTTAATGTTTAACTAATAACAAAAGGGGCAATAAGAATGATTACATTAAACGAGACAGAAGCAGTTAAAGTAAGTTCATTTGCAGTTGAAGAAGGAGACGAAAGTAGAGCTTTCCAGACCCTGGATTCCCTTACAGGACATTGCTGCAGGTTTTATATCTGAAAAAAAAGAAGCGGACGCCGAAAGAGTTATTATATCAATTGAGAATTCTGCAAAAGCAGCTGCAGATAGAGATATGGAACTTGTTACTATTAATTCTGTTCTGTCCCTCGGAAAACTGGCACGGAAAGCAGCAGATAATGGACTTGAGTCTGCTCTGGGCAGATCTCTTGTATCAACAGGAAAAATAGGAGAAGTTGCGGCTTCACATTCACTTGAAGCCGGTTCAAAGGTTGCTGCCACAACCCTTATGGAGATCTGGAATTTTCTCCGGAACAGTGGAATCAGGAAAATATAATTGCCTTTTCTTTACTCTTAAAAGAGATCGGCACTTCTGCTGCCAGATGCGGATGGAGGACGTGTGCTCAGTGCAGTTACCGGTCTGGGAGAGATCGGGAAAAAGATTGCAGCAAAAAGCCTTGAACTTGAAACTGTCAGCAGCCTGCTTTTGCTTGAGGAAATGGGAAAACTTGCGGCGGAAAATTACTTTGACGAAGCCCTGAGTTCAACAGCGCTTTCTATAGAAGAAATAGGAAAGATATCTTTAAAGAAAGGACTTAATGACGCGGTTTTGCAGTGTGAGTGGACACTTGAGACCCTGCGAGTTCAGGCTGAAGAAAAGCTTCTAAATAACTCTACAGTTGTAGCCGAACTGGCTCTAGATAATTTTGCAGACAACGGCTATACGGATTCTGAGGAGAAGGTGGAGAGATTCCAGGAAATAAAAGCCCTTCAGAAAAAAATCCAATCTACTCTGTAAGTTAAGATTATAAATCTTACATGAGGTTATCCCAAAAAAGCATTCGTTTCAAAATCAGTATCTGAAGAAGCTATAGTATATTCTCGTGCACTCTTTAAAAATTTATTGATTAGTTGAAACCATAAGTTTTAAATAAATAATAACAGTAGTTCTTTTAAGCAAATTGTTGTTCATAATAAAACTTGAGGTTTCAAAGTGAGTTTAATTCCGTTTCTCATGATTTGTATTTAGTGTATAACACAGTAGTCAGGTAGGAGGAAGGTAAGGAGTTGTAACCCCTCCCCCTACCACAGAGGTTGCTCTAACTCATGCAGGAGAATATGCCAGAAATCCTGCATAAGTTTTTTACTCATATGATATATATTATGCATGAAATGTATTTAACTTCTTCTATTTTGTTATACTGTTAAATCTTATGGTTTTTCCTTTTTAATTTCAAACAAAAATATAACTAAAGTATATATGAGCAAATTAGACGAGTTTTTTATTAATTTCATAAGTTTTTTAGTATTTTCATGAATTTTTTGTTATCCTCATATATTATCTAAATGGTTTTATATTATAATCTCTACTTTATTATTTGAAATAACAACTTTGAAGTTATAGTATATTTTTGAAAATATAGGAAGACTAATATCTGAGTAAACCTATATAAATGATTAAATTCTTGAGAATCCAAATATTTTTTTGAAGGATTTTACTGAAAGGGGTTTTAATATGTTTTCACTTAACGAACAAAAAGCTATTGAACTTGGAGAATCTGGAGAACGAGCAATAAGAGAACAAAATGAGTATGATGCACTTCAATATCTCGAGTATCTTCGTGAATTCGGGGAAGAACTACTCGAAGCAAATTTGGAGAGCGATTTAAGAAGAGTTGTTATCTCACTCAGAAATATTGGCAACAAATCCATCCAGAAAAAGATCGAGAACGTAGCTTCCACAGCTCTTACAGACCTCAAATCTCTTTCTGAAGCTGCACTAACTAAAAATTTATCCAATGCAATGTGGTCTTTTTCAAAAGCTGTACAGGAGATCGGAAAAGGAGCTGTACAGTTCCAGATGCTTGAGTCTGCAAAGATTGCGCTTGATACTCTTAAGATGATGGGGTTGGGAGCTGTTGAAAACAGAATGGAAGTTGTAACCTTGTGGACGACTCTATCACTTGAAGAAATGTCTATACTGGCAAGTCGACAACAACTTGAAGACTTCAGCAAGGAAGCAAAAGAAGCTAGAGAAGAAATTATAAAATCATCCGAAGCAGCAGGTTTCGTAACAAGGGAACAAATTGAAAAATATCCTCAGCTCATCGCCCAAACTGTAAGTCAATTTTCAGACCTTCAGAACCTCCAGCCTGTAGGCTATGAGACTAAGCCCAATGAAGAATTTACTGAAGAGGAATTCTTTGAGGGAGAAGGAGAAAGTGAAGAACAATTACCTAAAACTGAGGCTCATAAAAAAGTAAACTGAGCCTAAAAACAGAAAAATGAGCTTAAAATAAAACGAGCCAAAAATATTGTAAATGAATTTGAGAATCAGAGGATAAATCTGACTGATTATTCAGCCAGTTGTCTTTTTTTATAATTTTTAGAAATTTCCAGAAAATTTTCTATTATTTTCAGACCATCAGGCGTAAGCACTGACTCTGGATGGAACTGCAGACCATATATCGGATATTCTACATGCTCCACCGCCATAATACTTCCATCTTCTGCCCTTGCAGTAACCATTATACTGACAGCAGGTTCGCCAATCTCAAGGGAATGATAACGTCCTGCTTCAAATGGACCTTCAAAAGATGAAAATAATGCAGAATCATCATGAAGAATCTTCGAACTTTTTCCATGAACTGGCCCTACCTTGCTTCTTCGAACCAATCCTCCGAAAGCCACATTAATTGCCTGATGACCGAGGCAGACTCCAAGGGTGGGAATTTCCTTACCCAGTTCTCTAATTATTTCCAGACAGTTTCCTATATCCTTAGGGTTTGAAGGATTCCCAGGACCTGGAGAAATAACCAGAGCATCAGGCTTTATCTTCTGGAGTTCTTCTAAGGAAACCGTATTTGGGAGCACCAGAGTATCTTTTTCGAAATAAGAGATATAATCTACCAGATTCCATACAAAGGAGTCCTTGTTGTTTATGAAAACTACCTTCATCTGAAAACACTTCCTGAATTTATTGATTTCAACAGATTATTTCGTCCCTCTTTTCTTCTTAGCTCCCCTTTTTTGAGAAATCTATATTCCAGGTTTTTTTTCTGTAAAAAGCAACTAAATAAATTTTGTATCGTAAATTTCACCCCAGAAATGCTTAATAAAATGTTTTAAAGCTC
Organism: uncultured Methanosarcinaceae archaeon; assembly: GCA_963727895.1. Taxonomy (GTDB): domain Archaea; phylum Halobacteriota; class Methanosarcinia; order Methanosarcinales; family Methanosarcinaceae; genus Methanosarcina. The sequence continues at coordinate 89,972 of CAVSHT010000005.1, forward strand.
TCCGATTGCTGCAAGCATTGCTCCCATCTTGCGTTCGGTTTCCTTAAACTCATATTCCGGATCAGAATCAGCTACAATTCCTGCTCCAGCCTGCACTGAAGCTTTCTTTCCCTGCACAATAATAGTGCGAATCACGATTGCAAAATCAGCATCTCCGTTCCAGCTATAATATCCAACTCCTCCCCCATAAATTCCTCTCGGAGCAGCTTCAAGTTCGGAAATAATCTCCATGGCGCGGATTTTTGGAGCTCCTGATAAAGTTCCCGCCGGAAAAATCGCTCTGAAAGCATCAAACTGGTCACATTCAGGTCTCAGGGTACCTATAACCTTACTTTCGATATGCTGGATATGAGAATATTTCAGGACTTTCATAAATTCGGAAACCTTTACCGAACCGCTTTCTGTAACCATTCTCACATCGTTTCTTCCGAGGTCTACAAGCATTACATGCTCAGCCCTTTCTTTTTCATCATGTAACATATGCTCAGCAAAAGCTTCGTCTTCAGCTTCGGATTTTCCACGGGGACAGGACCCTGCTATCGGATTTGTGATTAAAGTCCTTTGATGAACAGTCAGAAGAGTTTCAGGACTTGCCCCGACAATTGCCAGATCTCCAAATTCAAAAATATACATGTAAGGGCTTGGATTGATTTTTCGGAGGTGCATATAAAGTTCAAAAGGTGACTGTTCTAAACTGAACTCACATTTTCTGGAAAGAACTGCCTGAAATATATCCCCTGCAAAAATATGCTCTTTTGCCTCGAGCACGGATTCTTCATACCTCTGTCTCCCATTATTGCTGCAATCCGAAAGAGGTGAGCCTGAAAAGATTGATTCTCCTGATAACGCTGTTTCTATTGGATTTCCTGGCAGAGCAGCTTCCTTGAAAATATTGTAGAGCTTTTCAGCTTCCAAAAGGGCATTTTCGTAGATTTTTCCTGCATCCGATCCTGGATTTACAAATGGAGTAATCACAATAAATACTTCTTCAGTTATATGGTCAAATACAAAAGTTTTCGAAACCAACAGGTATTGAAGTTCAGGAATTTCAGATTCAAAGTCTTTTTGGACCCCTAACCAGCTATCATAAATTGCATCATATGCTGTATAGCCTATGGCTCCTCCAAGAAAAGTTTGCCTGTCAAAACGCTTTGCATTCAGAAGTTCCATCCCATTTGCAGGAGGAAATACCAGACGAAGGGCATCGAAACCATCTTTTCCCTGAGGAATTGGAACCGTGAACTTTGCATTTTCCAGTTCTGAGTTTTCTTTCGCTGAATTCTCCTCTATTGTTTCAGGCCCGCAGATCTCTTTGATTTTCGTCCTTACTTCTTCAAAAAAAAGCGAAGAATTTGGGTTCAGGAGTTCAAGAGTTATTTTTCGATCACTTATTTTGACTACAGCATCAGGATCATTTCCAACAAAGGAGTATCTTGCCTTAGTTTCCTGTTTTTCTACGGATTCAAGCAGATAAGAATAACCTGAAGTACCTGAAGCACGCAAGGTACTGTAGAGTTCAAGAGGAGAACAAATGGTATCGACTCTTGCAAGGAGCTGGATAAAACCTGGCTGATTCACTCCTGAAACAAGATTTGTGAATTCTTCTTTTCCTAGGTCAAAGGAAAGCATTGGCACACCTCACTTCTTCAATAAAATTTTTGATTTTTACGGCATCTTTTTTTCCGCAGGTTTCAACTCCTGATGCCGTGTCCACCGCATAAGGAGAAACAGTTTTGATCGCTTCCCCTACATTTTCAGGTTTGAGACCACCAGCAAGGATTAGAGGAAGCCTTGTTTCTTCCGAGACATTTCGACTCAAAGTCCAGTCATGAACACAGCCTGTACCTCCGGACTTATTGAATCCAGCAGTATCGAGCAGGATGGAATCTACAATATCAGCTTCTTCCAGAAGACTGACCTCTTCAAGCAGTTTTGAAACATGATCCATATTTTCGCCTGAAGTCTCCCCCTGTGCAGGTACGGATAAAGTTTTTATGATCGGGATACAAGTTTTTTCTTTTATTCTTTCAAGTTCGTGAATAGACAGCTTTGAGTGGATCTGCACAATATCTGGTGTTACTTTTTCAATCAATTCCACGGCTTTATCTGCGTTTTCAGGCATAATGACAAGTACGGAACTCAGGCTTCTGGAAACTTTAGAGACAAGATCAGCAGCAGTACTGGAATCAAGCTTTCTTGGACTTTCGACAGGGACTTCTGTAATAAAACCAACCGCGTCAGCCCCGTAAAGAGCTGCGAGTTCGATATCTTCAAGACTACGCATTCCGCAAATTTTTATCCTCGTTTTTAATTTCACGCCCTCTCCCCCGAGGCCGGGCTTAACATGGAAGTTTCGGAGCGTATTACAACATCTTTTTTCGGAAGAGAACCCTTACTTTTCTGCTCGTAAATCTTTGAAGTAAAGGTCTTGAACTGGTTGAATTTTACCATAACTTTTCCACTGTCAATGGCATCTTCGGCAATGAGAATTGCTTGCTTGATAGAACCTACTATCCCACCCACATAAAGAGCAGCAGCTGCATTCAGGACTACAATGTCTCTTTTTGGCCCTTTCTGACCTTTGAAGATGCACAGCAGATCTCTTGCATTTTCTTTTGGAGTACTCCCCTTTATATCTTCAGGGTTTGCCCGCAGAATACCTAGAGATTCCGGAGTAAGGGTATAGGTTGAAACTATGCCATTTTTTAGCTCCGCAACATAAGTTTCACCTGTATTTGTAATTTCATCCATTCCATTCCCATGTACAACAAGAGCATGCTCTGTTCCAAGTTCTGCAAGGGCATAAGCTATCGGCTCACAGAGCTTTTTGTCATATACCCCTATGACTTGTCCTTTGGTACCTGCTGGATTTGTCAAAGGTCCCAGAATATTGAAAACTGTACGGATTCCAAGATTTTTCCTTACTCCTGCAACCCTTTTCATAGCCGGATGGAATACAGGTGCAAATAAGAATCCTATACCTACCTCTTCTATTGTTTGCCTGACTTGTTCAGGTTCCAGATCAATTTTAATCCCCAGGGCTTCAAGAACATCCGAACTTCCTGACATTGAGGTTGCAGCCCGGTTTCCGTGCTTAGCTACAGGAACACCTGCAGCTGCAGTCACTATTGCTGCTGCGGTTGATATATTAATGGTATTAAGGCCATCTCCTCCTGTTCCACATGTATCAACAAGCCTGAAAGTTGTTTGGGGGCGAATTGTATTTCCAGCTTTTTTCATTCCCCTTACAAAGCCCGCAATTTCTTCGGGTTTCTCTCCTTTTGCTCTCAGAGCAAGCAGAAATCTCCCGATCTCTTCATCCTTTGCAGTACTTAGAATTTTACCTACAGCAGCTTCAGCTTCTTCGGAGCTCAGATCAAGACCTTTTTCCAGCTTTTTAATATATGTCTTCATTTCTCCTGCCTCCTTTCAATTCCTGATTTTCCCTTTCTCTATCTGTTTCAAAAACTTCCCAATTACTCACTTTTTAGATTTCCGAAATTTTTGACTTCCAAAATTTTCCTTTAACTGGCTCTTCTTATCCCGGATTTAAGCTCTTTTGCAAGGTTTTCTAGCCTTGTATCTACGTCTTTTCCTTCATCAATAATTTTGACAAAAGCTGAGCCGACTATAACGGCATCCGCTCCTTCTTTCATCACTTCCTCGGCCTGTTTTCCCGTGGATATTCCAAATCCTACAGCCTTCGGAAGTCCTGTTTCTACCCTGGAAAGAAGCTCTCTGGTTGATGACGATACATCTGCCCTGGCTCCAGTGACTCCAAGTCTTGAGACAAGGTAAAGAAAACCTGAACCTCTTTCCAGGATTTTCTGAACTCTTTTCTCTGTTGTTGTAGGTGCAATCAGAAAGATCAGATCAATCCCATTCTTTTCGCAGCTATTTTTCAGGTCAGCAGCTTCTTCTACTGGAATATCAGGAACTATCAGTCCACTTATCCCAGCTTCAGCAGCTTTTTCTACAAATTTTTCCACTCCATACCTGAATACAGGGTTGTAATAAGTCATGCAAACAAGAGGAATTCGGACATCAAGGGCTTTAACAAGCTCAAAATAACGCTGTGTGTCCATACCGGCTGCAAGTGACCTCTGACCTGCTACCTGAATTGTCGGGCCGTCTGCTACAGGGTCTGAAAAGGGGAAACCAAGCTCAATGATATCCGCGCCTCCGTTTACAAGATACTTTACAATTTCACCGGTTCTTTCTGCAGACGGATCTCCTGCCATTACATAGCAGATTAAAGCGCCTTCCTTTCTTTCCCTGAGTTCAGAAAATTTTTCGGAGATTTTTTGCCTTGCCATCTCAGATCCCTCCTCTGAGGCTCAGAACAGTTTCCAGATCTTTATCGCCTCTTCCAGATAGGTTTACGACCACCACTTCTCCCAGTTCTCCGGCTTCAGAGGCTTTCTTCAAGTAAGCAAGGGCATGGGAAGATTCCAGTGCAGGAATTATTCCCTCATGCCTGCTTAATTCATGGAAAGCGTCAAGGGCTTCATCATCAGTTGCATATCTGGCTGTAACCCTGCCGCTTTCGGACAGATAAGCCAGTTCAGGCCCTACTCCTGAGTAGTCAAGTCCTGCAGAAACGGATTCGGATTCAAGGATTTGTCCGTTTTTATCCTGAAGTATCTTTGTTCTTGCTCCGTGCAAGATTCCCTCTTCTCCTGCATAGAGGGATGCAGAGTGAAGCGCTGCTTTTTCCGTACATTTAAGGGATTTTCCTCCAGCTTCGACAGCAATCAGTCGGACTTCTTTATCCTCGATAAAGGAATGAAATATTCCCATTGCATTGCTTCCACCACCTGCACAGGCAATAATGGAATCAGGAAGACGCCCTTCTTTTTGCAAAATCTGTTCTTTTACTTCACGACCTATAACGCTCTGAAAATCTCTTACTATCATAGGATAGGGATGAGGTCCTATAACAGAGCCTACGAGGTAATGTGTGTTTTCAATGTTTGTGACCCAGTCTCTGAAAGCCTCGTTAACGGCATCCTTAAGGGTTTTTGAGCCGGTTTCAACAGGTACCAATTTAGTGCCCATGAGTTCCATGCGGTATGCGTTCATCTGCTGGCGTTTTACATCTTTAGCACCCATGTACACAACTGTATCAAATCCGAGATTTGCACCTGCCATAGCTGTTGCAGTTCCATGCTGTCCTGCACCAGTTTCTGCAATCAGCCTGGTTTTCCCCATATATTTTGCAAGTAAAGCCTGTCCAATAGCATTGTTTAACTTGTGAGCTCCTCCGTGCACAAGGTCTTCCCTTTTGAGGTAAATTTTTGCTCCGTATTTTTTGCTCAGGTTCCGGGCAAAATAAAGAGGTGTTTCCCTGCCTGCAAAATCTTTCAGGTAATGATTAAGCTCTGCAAGAAATTCAGGATCGTTTTTATACCGCTCGTATCCTTCTTCCAGTTCCTCCAATGCCGGCATCAGAACTTCAGGTACGTACTGTCCTCCATATTTTCCGTATTTTCCTTTTACCTGACCTGTTTCACCAATTTTAGAATCTTTCTTCGAACCTGCGAGTTCATTTAAACCTGATTTTGTTGGAAATTCTGAAGCTTTAGTTTCTGTCAATTTAATTACTCCCTTGTCTTTTTGTAATGTGATTTTGCTCGTCTTTGGTTATATTTTTAGAATCGTTATTTACGCAAAATATAATTTTGAAAAGATTTTGTAGATATTAAGTGGATAACAAGTGGATTTTTCAACCTACCAGTGGCTGAAAGCTCCGAATATCTGGAAAAACAGTTAGTCACGCCAACAAGCGCTCTGGACGAATTCTTTCGTTTTATCAAAAACAGAATCGTTTTCCATAAGTGCAGAACCTATGAGCACTGCATCTGCACCTGCCTTGATTACCCGCCTGACATCCTCTGAGTTGCTCATTCCACTTTCGCTGATTATAAGATGGCTGGTTCCGTGGTCAAGGTCGTATTCCCGAATTAGAGGTGCCAGTTCTTCTGTGGTACCAAGGTCAATTTTAAGGGTTTCTAAGTCACGATTATTAATCCCTATAATTCTTGCATCTGTTTCAAGAGTTGAATTAAGTTCTTTTTTGTTATGGACTTCTACTAGAGGCTCAAATCCTTTTTTAAGAGCAAGATCAACAAAAACTCCAAGTTCATCTGCAAGAATGCCTGCAATAAGGAGTATAAGATCACTTTCGGTTTCTTCAAGCTGCATTTTGTCAATTATGAAGTCTTTTCTTAAGACAGGCAAGCATACTTTATTTCGAACTGCGTTTAAGTTTTCAAGCGAGCCTCGGAACACCCCGGGCTCTGTCAAGACCGAAATCGCAACGACTCCAGCTTCTTCCATCTCCCATGCAAGCTCGGCAGCCGTTGCGGGCAGAATATCTCTGAAAGCCTTACTTGGCGACGCGGGCTTGACCTCTGCAATTACAGGCACCAGTCCTTCGGCTTTTGCAGCTGCCACTGCAGAGAAAAAGTCTCTTTTTTCAAACCCTACCCTAGACTCTTCCCGCGAGTTCTGCGGCCCTAAAGTCTGGATACGGGTTTTTGTTGTGTTGAGGATATGGATTATTGAAGCGTGCATAATTTATCACTAAGGCATATTTGTGTACATCAACGTCTAATGATGCACATTGTATAAATAGGTTTTGGATAAAGAGGCTTTGCACTTAAAATCAATTTTGCACTTAAAGTTTGAAGGTTGCACCTAAAGTCTCATTTCTGCACCTAATGTACCTCGAAAACCAGACTTTAGGTGCAGACTGCTAAAAAAACAAATTTTTAGAATGTGATATTATCAAAATAGAACATTATTATATTGAATATATTTAGTAAGTAATGAACAGTTTAGTTAATAATACAGTGTAATATATTTTAGTTTTGAGTATTGAAAGGGGTCAAATATGAGTAAATTAGATATGAAAATACTGAGGGACAAATGAAAGATAAAATGAAGAAAATATAACATTTCGTGATGTCTAAAAATAAGTTAAAAAATAAAAAAGTTGTTAAATCATCTATGAGACTTAACAATTCCTCTACAGATTTGGATGAATGCCCCTGATGCAGAAAATAAAATTATGGCTTCTTGGGCATTTGCATTTAAATAGAATCCCTTTATAAGAATTCCCATTAAACTAAGCTCGTTTAATATTAATATCATAATATGGTTTAATATCATATTTTCCCCAATTCGTCTTCAAATTGGTATTCGTTTTAAATTAGCACACTTAATAAAATATCTACTAATCAAAACTAAGGCATCATCAAAAAAGACACATAAAATCTTTGGCATTGTTACTTAACTATACCTAGTTATTTAGTTGGTATTGTTAACTAAACATAGTTAACTCTTTATTTCTTTATTTCATCAATAGAATAACCGAGTACTTAGCATTTCAAGACTCTTCGTATAACACTTTGTCTTTCTTCTCAACCTTGCTAGAAAATGCCTCAATATGCTGTTATATCCCTCAACTGTAAATGTTTCTGCTTTGGATTGAGTATGAATCTTTTCTGGAATAAACTCTGCATATGCCCTCCAGTGATCTGTCATTACTTCTCCAATCTCTTTTTTAGTCCATTTTTCCCAGAGTAGTTTTCCAGTTTCTGTTCCTCTGCTACCAAAAGAGCAGTTGATGAACTTTTTCCCAACTCTATCAACAGCAATCCAGATCCAGCAATATTTTTTTTTGTTACCGATGTAAGTGTGCATCTCATCCAGTTCAACAATAGATATCTCATTTTCGCTTTTTAAAGCCTCTAACTCCTTGCCAAATTTCTTTATCCATTTTTGGGCAGAAACATGACTCACCCCTAAAACTCTTCCTATTGAGCGAAAGCCCAATCCTTCAAGGTAAAGTTGTAAAGCCTGTTTTTTAACAGAGGCGGAAAAAGCAGTTGATTTTAGCTCTACTGTATAGTTATATCCACAATCAGAGCATTTGTACCGTTGACGCCCGCCAACTATACCATTCTTTTTGTGACTGGAACTATTGCATCTTGGGCAGTTCATGAAGAAATATATGTTATAAACATATATATCTATTTTTGTTTACCAATACCCTTTTTAGATTACGGAGTACAAGACCTTTGGTATTCCACGCTTTGGTTAATTTTGAATCAATTTCAATAGATTTATTTAATGTATTTAAGATTTCAATAGATTCATTTAATGTGCTTAAGGCATCATCACATCTTTTTAAACTCCAAAGAACAAGACCTTTGCCAATCAACGCAAGAGCTTTTTGTTCATTTTCTAAGGAGTTAGAGCATGTTTCGAGAGTGTCTAGGGCTGTGTCATAGTTATTTAAGGCTTCGTCGTATTTTCCAATACAACGTAATTTATCACCTGTTTCGATCAGCTCTTTAACATCCATAAAGGTCACCTTTTATGTAAGAACTAACAAGTCATCGCAATTGGGTAGCTTTTATATAATTAATTAAAATCACAGTCTAATATAAAAACATATTTAAATCAAATAATAAGTTTAAAAATAGAGATATTATTTTAGATGCTATCAAATCGACTACAGTGTTTGAATAAGTGAAAAAGCCTCATCACAGAAAAAGTAAAAGGTTAAAAAAATGTTAATCCTCGACTACCCTTACGTCTCCGAACTTTTAAAACACACTGCTGCGGAATTACAGGTTCCTGTTTTAAAAAACGAAATGGCAGCCGGACTGAAGACTGAAAAAAGGCTGAATCTCCTTGAAGAAGCTGAATTTATCGAATTAATAAAAGAAAAGGGTGAATTTTCTCTTTATTGCAATTCTGAAAATTCAATTGTCTGGATTTCGGAAAAACTTGATTTTACTGGGCTGCCTGAGAAAATCAGGCTTTTCAAGAATAAAGTTAAGTTTAGAGAGATGCTGGAAAGGCTCTACCCCGAATTATATTTCAAAAGTGTTGAATTTGAAAAGCTGGATGAAATTCAGGTTGAGGAAATCGAAAAACCGTTTATCATAAAGCCTGCTGTGGGATTTTTCAGCCTCGGAGTGCATAAGGTTTTCACCAACGAGAAATGGGATTCGGTTCTGAAGTCCATAAAGGCTGAGGTTGAAGAAATCAAAAAGCTTTATCCTGCTCAGGTTCTTGATGTGGAAAATTTCATTCTCGAGGGAAATATCGAAGGAGACGAATTTGCAGTTGATGCTTATTTCAATCGCAAAGGAAAGCCGGTAGTCCTCAATATTTTCAAACACATCTTTTCTTCGGAAAACGATGTCAGTGACAGAGTATATTTTACTTCAAAAACGGTTATTGAAACCTACAGAGAAGCTATTGAGGATCTTTTAAAAGAAATAGGAAATTTGGCCGCACTCAGGAATTTTCCGCTTCATCTGGAACTTCGAATAGGGCAGGATAGACGAATACAGCCAATTGAACTGAACCCGATGCGCTTTGCCGGCTTGTGCGTTACTGATATTGCATATTTTGCATATGGGATTAACACTTACAGATACTTTTTGGAACAGCTTGAGCCGGACTGGAATAAAATTCTTGCAGATAAAGAGGGAAAGAACTTCTGCCTTGTTATGCTGAACAAACCGGAAGACCTCAATTTAAAGGACGTAAAAGCTTTTGATTACGAAAAACTGCTTTCTGACTTTGAAAAGCCCCTGAAACTCAGAAAAGCGGATTATAAAAAACAAGGTTACTTCGGATACATGTTTACAGAAACCAGAAACAGCAATTGGAAAGAGATTGAAAGGATTTTGGGATCGGATTTGAGGGAATATATTATTTTTAAAAAATAATACCTTCAATTACCCTCAATTTCTGTGCTCAAAAATAAAAATCTCTATGTTCAAAAATAAAAATTATTAAAAAAATAAACATAAACACATCTATGAATATTCATTGAATGAATATTCATTCAATGATCCATGCCTCTGCCTCAGAAAGTTCTTCATTCCTGTAGTTTCTCACTGGAAAAGAAACAATAAACTTAAAGATTTCAACAGCAGCATTTATCCAGTCCACATCTGAGACAACTGCAATCTTTTCAAACGCTGTAAGTTTTTGTATGCCAACCTTAGCGTCCTCAATCATTGCATTAAGGGTAAACCACTCAAGTTCCTCATCCATGTGATAAAGTATACGAACCTTCCCGTACTTTTGTATTTTTTCCTCAACAGCAGGAATTAACACGTTTTTTTAATCATCTCCAGTTACCTCTCCACTTACATTGACTGCTACAACGTTTTCCGGCAAACCCTGCATAATCTCTATCATTTAACTCCTCCTTTAATAATCCCCTTTTAACCTTTATTTGAATTTTTGGCATTGGTAAACAAAAATAGATATATATGCTTATAACATATATTTCTTCATGAACTGCCCAAAATGTAATAGTTCCAGTCACAAAAAGAATGGTATAGTTGGCGGGCGTCAACGGTACAAATGCTCTGATTGTGGATATAACTATACAGTAGAGCTAAAATCAACTGCTTTTTCCGCCTCTGTTAAAAAACAGGCTTTACAACTTTACCTTGAAGGATTGGGCTTTCGCTCAATAGGAAGAGTTTTAGGGGTGAGTCATGTTTCTGCCCAAAAATGGATAAAGAAATTTGGTCAAGAGTGAGAGAACCTAAAAAGTGAAAGTGAGATATCTATTGTTGAAATGGATGAGATGCACACTTACATCGGTAACAAAAAAAATATTGCTGGATCTGAATTGCTGTTGATAGAGTTGGGAAAAAGTTCATCAACTGCTCTTTTGGTAGCAGAGGAACGGAAACTGGAAAACTACTCTGGGAAAAATTGAAGAAAAAAGAGATTGGAGAAGTGATGACCGATCACTGGAGAGCATATGCAGAGTTTCTTCCTGAAACGATTCATACTCAATCAAAAGCAGAAACGTATACTGTTGAAGGATATAACAGCATATTGAAGCACTTTTTGGCAAGGTTGAGAAGAAAGACAAAGTGTTATACGAAGAGTCTTGAAATGCTAAAGTACTCGGTGATTCTATTGATGAAATAAAGAAATAAAGAGTTAACTATGTTTAGTTAACAATACCGAATTTTAGTGAAATGGTTCTCTTTGAGAACCTGAATAATAAGGCAGCAAAAATTATTTGCTCAAGATGAGAAAATAAAGCAAACAAGTTGAAAGACAATTTTTCAAGAACTGAAAGGTTGAGTTATCTAATTTTTTGAGTTATCTAATTTTTTGAGTTATCTAATTTTTTGAGTTATCTAATTTTTTGAGTTATCTAATTTTTTGAGTTATCTAATTTTTTGAGTTATCTGATTTACAGTTTTCAGAACTTCAGGTATGTTTCCAGAGAACCAATAAAGAATATAAGGAGAATTGGGTTCTGTTGCAAAAAATCATAATAAGGATTCAATTGAATAAGGAGAAAATCAATAGAACGATAATATGCTATCTAATTCCTTTAAGTGGAAACATTACGAAGGAGAAATCATTTTATTAAACGTCAGATGGTACCTAAAATATCCAGTAAGTTATAGAAATTTAGAGGAAATGATGGCAGAGAGGGGAGTAGAAGTTGATCACAGTACTATCATGAGATGGGTACATCAATACTCTCCTGAAATCGAAAAGAAGGTAAGAAGGCATTTAAGACCAACAAACGACTCTTGGAGAGTTGATGAAACTTACATCAGAGTTAAAGGTAAATGGAAATATTTTTACCGAGCAGTTGACTCAAATGGAGATACAATTGATTTCATGTTAAGTGCAAAACGAGATCAAAAAGCAGCAAAACGTTTCTTTAAGAAAGCTTTGAATTCTAATCATAATCAAATTCCAAGAGTAATCACAGTTGATAAAAATCCAGCTTATCCACCTGCTATAGATAAACTGAAAAATGATAAAATACTACCTATAAACGTAGGCATTCGACAAATCAAGTATTTGAATAACATTATAGAACAAGATCATAGATCCATTAAACGAATAGTTAATCCAATGTTAGGATTTCAGTCTTTTAACACAGCTATTAAGACTTTAAAAGGAATTGAAGCTATGAATATGATTAAAAAAGGACAAATCAAAAACCTAAATTACTCTGGCTTTAATGAAGCTAAATATATTAATCAATTATTTGGAATAGTTCTATAATATTGACACATCTTTTTGAATATTTGTACTTTTGGTTATTGATTATGGATTTACATGCTTATTCTGAGATTTTTTGCAACGGAACCGATGCTTCCTACTACAAGTGGGGAAATAACAGTCAAATAACTGCAGAAAAGATATATGAAATGCCTGGACTAGGCGAAAAGCTCTACATAAAAAAAAGGCTGCAAGAACTGAATGAAATCATCATCTATGAGCTGCATGTAGGAGGGTTCACCAGATCTCCAACTTCTGGCGTTCAGGCTCCAGGTACATTTTCAGGAATTATTGAAAAAATTCCATATCTAAAAGACCTTGGGATCACTGCAGTAGAGTTAATGCCTGTTTTTGACTTTGATGACACAACAAGCGTTGATGGAATAAAGCAATACTGGGGTTATGACCCAATATGTTTTTTTGCACCTCATAGCGGCTATTGTGTGAAACCTGAGTATGGAGAGCACATTAAAGAATTTAGGGACATGGTCAAAGCTCTGCATAAAGCTAAAATTGAAGTAATCCTTGATGTGGTTTTCAACCATAATGCTGAAGGAAATGATCTGGGACCGGTATTTTCTTTTAAAGGCATAGATAACAGCATTTATTATCATCTCGAACCTGATAAGCAACATTACAGCAATTATTCAGGATGTGGAAACACTGTTAACTGCAACCATCCTATTTCCCAGAAGCTAATTGTTGATTGCTTGAAGTACTGGGTAGAAGAAATGCATGTTGATGGTTTCCGTTTTGATGAGGGATCTATCCTTTCGCTGGATACTGATGGGAAGGTTATGAAGTATCCTCCTGTGATATAGCAAATTGAACTTGACGATGCTCTCGGATACATAAAAGTTATTGCTGAAGCATGGGACGCCGCTGCACTCAACCAGGTAGGATATTTTCCAGGTCCCAGATGGGCTGAATGGAACGGTTACTATCGAGATGAGATCCGCCGTTTTGTAAGAGGAGATCCGAGACTTGTATGGAGGGTTGCAAGCCGGATTGCCGGAAGCCCTGATCTTTACCAGTCCAAATCAAGGCTTCCTATCAATAGTGTCAATTTCGTGACCTGCCATGATGGATTTACACTTAATGACCTTGTTTCTTACAACCTTAAACACAACGAAGCTAATGAGGAAAATAACAGGGATGGAATTAATGATAATTTGAGCTGGAACTGCGGAGTTGAAGGAGAAACTGAAGACTCAGAGATAGAGATATTGAGGGAAAGGCAGATCAAAAATTTCGCTGCAATTCTGTTATTGTCTATAGGGGTTCCGATGATTTGCATGGGAGACGAAGTCAGACGTATTCAGAAAGGCAACAACAATGCGTATTGTCAAGGACAATGAAACCAGCTGGTTTGACTGGAATTTAGTAGAGAAAAATAGTGATATGTTACGCTTCTGGAAATTGATGATTGATTTTCGGAAACGCCATACTACCATTCTTCGCCCCAGATATTTTACAGGCAAGGAAAACGAACGTGGAATAAAAGATATTTCCTGGCATGGGTGTAAGCTTTACAGTCCAGGATGGGATGATCCGTATGCAAGAGCCCTTTCTTTTACTATGGGAGAACCTAGAGATGAAGAAGATATACATGTTATGATGAATATGTACTGGGAACCTCTTGAGTTCGAGATTCCAGAACTTAAAGATACGGGTAGAAGCTGGTTATAGAGCAGTAGACACTTTTTTGCCTTCTCCTCAGGAAATTGTCAGAGCCGGAGAAGAAACTAAGGTTAATGAAAGCAGATACATTGTTCAGGGCAGGAGTGTAGTTGTATTGATATCAAGGTGAGTATCAAACAATTAACGTGATTTACTATCTGTTAATTTTTTATATGCTTCAATAACATCCTGAACTGACTCAAAAATATGATCTTTACCAATCATATTAATTATACCATCTCTATCCAGCTCGTTCATCACAGGCTCTACTACTTCGCTTAATACAAGCGTAATTCCCTTTTCTTGCAGCTGGGTATATACATTTTTTAGAGCTTCTGAAGAAGTAAAATCGATGTCTCCTATATTTGTGGCAGAAATGCAAAACCATTTAAGTGAAACATTTTTTCTGGCAAGTTCCATAATATCTTCAGTGAAACGATCTTCATTAGCAAAATAAAGGTTTGAGCCAAAACGATAGATTAACAAACCTTCAACAGCTTGCTTCCCACTTTTAAGTGGGACTGTTTTCACGGCTCCTCCTCCTTAGGAACAAGAAGCAAGTTAAGTGGTCTGTAACTATGGCGCAGATGAGCAATAATAGAAAGTGCAATGGCTATGAAAATTCCCTGTTCAACGCCTATAACTACAACCGTCATAGCTGTTATTAAAGCGACAGCAAATTCTACAGGTCTCTGTCTGTGAAGAGTGGTCATGCCTTCAATATCGATAAGATGCAAACCAATGAGGAATACCATAGAGGAAAGTACAGCTGTAGGTAAATAGGCAAATGGCTTTGTAAAGAAAAGCAGGACTATCACAACAGTGAATACCGTTGTGAGCTGAGTAAGCTGTGTCCTTCCTCCTGCATTTTTTATCATTTCAGTTTTTGTTGGGCTGCCGTTTACAACAAAAGTCCCTGAAATCCCTGCTACTGCATTTGCAAGGCTTAGTCCGATGAGATCTTCGTTCTCATCAAAAGTATCGGAAAACTTCATCGCATAAGCTCGGGATGTTGCAGCACTCTGGGCAAGGATAATAATAAAACAGGATATAGAAATGTTAAAGATCTGAGGTATGTCTGAAAGCGGGATTTGAGGAAAGAAAAGGTGTGGAAGCCCTTCTGGGATTACGCCAAGGACGGAAATTCCATAAGAAGAAAAGTTTAATAGCCAGCTTGCAGCAATTGCACCAAAAATCGCTAATAGTGAACCTGGAAATTTCTCGCTGATCCTTTCACCAAGAACAATGACTCCGATTACAGATAATGAGACCAACAAAGTGGGAATATTTGTAAGAGATATGTTTTCTAATAAAGATATGATCTGAGCAGGTGTTCCATTGGACACTGAAGATATTCCAAGCATTCCGCTAAACTGTGATATAGAGATATAGATGCCAACACCTGTGAGAAATCCTATCAGAACCGTATGGGAAAGAAAGTCAGCTAAAAAACCAAGTTGAAGCAAACCTCCAAGGAAAAGCAAGATTGCTACGAGTAGAGCAATCGCACTTGCATATGCAACATATTGAGAAGACGCTGGTATGGCTATTGCTGCCAGTCCGCTTGCTATAATTGCCGCAGTTGCTGAATCTGCACCAACTACAAGATGACGGGATGAACCAAAAATAGCAAAGGCTACCATTGGAAGCAGAATTGTGTATATTCCAGTAACGATAGGCATTCCTGCAATCTTTGTATACCCCATAACTTCTGGAATGGCAAATGCTGCGAATGTTATCCCTGCAGTAATTTCCAAGGGTATTTGTTTGGGGTTTATGGGTAATATTCCTTGAAAAAGGGAAAATTGAAAAGATTGTTTTAGATTTTGTGCAGGTTTCATTTGCTCTATTCTCCTAAATAATAAGATAAATGCACTTGAGATACAAAATCAAATGTAATCGACTTTATTGTTTAAGGCTGTGTTGTTTAAACTACTATTTTGAACAGTTAAAGGTTTGATGATATTGTTTTCTCAGTTCACCAGTGTACTTAGTTCAACAGAGTAAGTCCTATTTATTTTTCACGATGCAACTTTTGAAAAACATTGGAGTTAATGAGAGTTGATGATTCGGATTAAATGATTCGAGTCAAAGTTTATATTCGTTCAAAATGATAAAATTAAAAATTCGGTATTGTTAACTAAACATAGTTAACTCTTTATTTCTTTATTTCATCAATAGAATCACCGAGTACTTTAGCATTTCAAGACTCTTCGTATAACACTTTGTCTTTCTTCTCAACCTTGCCAAAAAGTGCTTCAATATGCTGTTATATCCCTCAACTGTATACGTTTCTGCTTTTGATTGAGTATGAATCGTTTCAGGAAGAAACTCTGCATATGCTCTCCAGTGATCTGTCATCACTTCTCCAATCTCTTTTTTCTTCAATTTTTCCCAGAGTAGTTTTCCAGTTTCCGTTCCTCTGCTACCAAAAGAGCAGTTGATGAACTTTTTCCCAACTCTATCAACAGCAATTCAGATCCAGCAATATTTTTTTTGTTACCGATGTAAGTGTGCATCTCATCCATTTCAACAATAGATATCTCACTTTCACTTTTTAGGTTCTCTCACTCTTGACCAAATTTCTTGATCCATTTTTGGGCAGAAACATGATTCACCCCTAAAACTCTTCCTATTGAGCGAAAGCCCAATCCTTCAAGGTAAAGTTGTAAAGCCTGTTTTTTAACAGAGGCGGAAAAAGCAGTTGATTTTAGCTCTACTGTATAGTTATAGCCACAATCAGAGCATTTATACCGTTGACGCCCGCCAACTATACCATTCTTTTTGTAATTAGAACTATTGCATTTTGGGCAGTTCATGAAGAAATATAGGTTCTCATAATAACTAACTATAGTTAATTATCAAAGCCTACTAATCAAATAAGAAAGTTAAAAATCTTACTGAATAATATAAATTACTGAACTATAAAATATATTTTAGAGCTAAGATATACACCGCAATAATAGAAAATCGATTAAAATAAATACTAGAAAAAGGGAACTTTAAGTAGCACATCTATTGGTGTGTGCCTTAAAATTCCACACATGTATGTTGTGATGGGTTTTATAAATGCCCATCCAGCATAATCTATCTAAATGGATATACATTTCAATATTTTTGACTTTTACTGTAAAGTAGCTCTATAGCGATATTACTATTTTTAAGAAAGAGAGCGCAAGGACAAGTTTTCCTATGAAATATTTGAAAACAATGATCCTCTTAAGTCTGTTTCTTTAATTATCCTCTTCATAATATCTTCATAATATATACATTTCAAGCTATAATTTTGAGTTGACTTTATCTATTATAACAAAATCTATAGAAGACTTAAAGTGATAAAGACCCGAATTAAAGACCCGACTTGATCAAAAATGAATGATACTAGCAATCCCGAAAAACTCAGCAATCAGGAAAAAAACCTCTTTGAAACCCCAATAAAAAAAATAACAATCATCTGTTCTGCCCCTGACCTTGCAAGCCAGAACATTAAAATCCATCTTTTAAGCCTTACAGAATGGAAAAACCTTGAGCTTCCTGAAAATTCCGGATTATTTGCGGCTAGAGAATCGCTGAACGGAAAATTCAGACTTATTGATATTGAAGAAATGCATGTATTTCAGGACGGACTTGACAGAAAACTCGAAAATGCAGGGTTGTCAGCTTCCCTTATAATTTTTGCATCCAAACACAAGAGCAAAGACGAAATTTCGTCTCTTACTGTGCATTGCACAGGAAATCCCTCGGACGATGCAAGGCTTGGAGGTTGCCCTAAGTCCCTTGCAGTCTCTTCTCCAGCTGCTATGAAATCGATTCTTATGGAAATGAAGCGTCTGGCTGAACAAAAAGGTCTTAAATACGACGTTACTCTTGAAGTGACTCATCATGGACCTACTGAGCTTTCAGTTCCATCGCTTTATGCTGAAATAGGAAGTACTGAAATACAGTGGAAAGACCCTGAAGCAGGCGAGGTTGCTGCAAAAGCTATTCTTTCAGTTTCTCTTGAAAAAGTTCCTGTTGCTGTTGGTTTTGGAGGAGGGCATTATGCAATGCGCCAGACAGGGCTTTTGTTTGATACCGGTATCTCTTTCGGGCACAATTTTCCCAAGTACAAGCTGGAATTTGTGGATGAAGCCCTGGTAAAGCAGGCAATTGAAAAATCAAAGGCTGATTTTGCTTATTTTGACCGGAAATCTATGAAAAGTGCAGAAAGGAATAAAATTTCCGAAATTCTTGAGAAACTGGGGCTTAGTGTTCTTAAAGAATCCGAAATCAGGGAAAAATATGGGCATTAAAGTTAAAAATAACACTAAAAAATCCCAATTTTTCAGAATGATTGAATAAATGTATATAAGATGTATTTACAGATACGGAACGGGATATAATGCTGAATATTGAGATACTTCCGGTCCTCCTTCGCTTTATTTTTGGTGGAAGTGCTGTTGCAGCTTCTGCAATTATTGCAAAGAAGTTTGGAGGCAGATTGGGAGGGGGTTTTGCAGCTTTTCCTGCAGTATATATGGCAGCAATTGTTGGTCTGAGTATAGATTATAAGGGTAATGAACTTCTCCAGGTTTCAGAACAGATCTCAAAAGGTGCAGTTGTGGGAATGCTGGCAGACATTTGCTGTGCTCTTGCTGCAAGTTATTTTATTCTCAGATATGGGTGGAAAAAGGGACTAGTTTACTCACTTCTTCTCTGGGTTGTACTTGCTCCAACAATCTACTTCACATGGTTCAAATTATGAAAAAATTTTGTCAGGCCTTCTTTAAGAAAAATTGTGATTACGCCGACTACATCGTTTTCGATCAAACATTTTTCCAAAAGGTTTGCACTCAAGCGTTTTTTGAAAAGGCCTATGGATAGACTTTCTTTTAGAAAGGATGTAATAAGGAGTTTTATCATGAAATTAGATTTCAAAGACCTTGCTCTCAGGTTTATCTTCGGTGGAATTGTTGTTGCTGCTTGTTATATTATACTGCAGATTATCCCCTCAAAATCTTTTGCAGGAGTTTTTGCAGCTTTTCCGGCTGTAATGGCAGCAGCCGTTATAATGGCAGGACATTTCGAAACCTCAGAGAAAGCTTCTGACATTGCTCTCGGAGCCAGTGCAGGGATGGTAGGATGCACTATATGTGTGCTCACTGCTGCCTTCTGTATGGATCACCTTAAAAATTGGGGTCTTTCACTTATTATTGCTCTTTTGGTCTGGTTTTTCAGCTCATATTATGTTACCAGATTGATTTACAGTTTCCTTGAAAAAAAGAAAGGACAAATACAGCAAAAAAAGATTATTAAGGTCTAAAAACCCAGAAAAAAGCTCTAAAAAGAGAAACTTTTTACAGGGAGCCGATCCCAAAACTTGATCTAACCTCATTATTGCTGCTAATATTACAACTCCAAAGAGCGGTGTGCCGAAAGTTCTGTAAAATTGTATTGGCTCTGTATCCTTTTACTTTACTACCCAAAACAGGATGCAGAGTCAATGGTCAATTTATTCTCATTCATAAAAGATCATCTTGTCGATCAGGAAGCTGGAATTCGCCAACTAATCACATGGTTTTTAAACCTTGTCATGGAGAAGGAGTCCCTCCTCTAATCTGGTGCAAGACATTACGAGAGAACTGATTCATGTAAAGCTAGTAGAAATGGTTACAAACCTAAAACTCTTTTGACCAGGTATGGAAAATTCGAATTATTAAAGCCCCAATTCCGTGAGTTTCCTTTTGAAACTAAGGTTTTTGAAAAGTATTTCAGAGTAGAGAAGAATATTTTAACTGCAGTAAACGAATCTTATCTTCAAGGTGTTTCCACTAGAAGGGTAGAAAATATTATGACTGCTTTAGGAATTAAAGGTATTTCAGCTTCTTCTGTTTCACAAATTACTAAAGAATTATATGAAAGGGTTGAAGAGTTCCTCTCAAAGCCAATAGAAAACGAAATTCCTTATCTGTTTATTGATGCAATATATCTCAAAGTAAGAGATGGACTTCATTACGAAAACAAAGCTCTTTTTGTAGTTGCAGGAATTCGAGATGACGGTTTACGTGAAATTCTCGGAGCAAGATTGACAGACAGTGAAGACTCTCTTTTGGGAAGATTTATTCGAATATCTGAAAGAAAGAGAATTAAGAGGTGTTAAGTTAATCGCTTCTGATGGTCAAAAAGAAGAGGAAAGGGTATAGAGGAAATTTTACCTAAATTAAGGTACACTGCCCACTATCAATAGAAGCCGATCTAGAATACTACGAAAACCCAAAATATTACGACACTCTTCATATAGCCCAAAATGATGCTCCTTTCAGGCCTACAAGCATAGTTAACGGCCCGTCCAGATCGGCCAAAACAGTCTGTCTCTGGTTGCTGTATTTGGGTTAATCTCATCTCTTAGCTGGGTTGTCGCTATAGCTCTCACTATTACAATTATCCCAACAGCCGTTGTTCGCCTTATATACTCAGATAAAATCTATCGCTGGCAACTTTCATGTACGGCAAAAGAGAGAAAAGCCTGGTATTTTCATTGGTTACTTACTGGTGACAGCCACGCAAAAGAAATCCGACTTTTTGAGCTTGGACCATTATTCATAAAAATATATCATAACCTCCGTAAAGAACTCAGAACTGAGCGGCTTTCCATAATATCAAAAAGATCGATAGCAGATCTAATGGCTCAAACAGTTGGTGGTGTGGCTATCTTTGGAGGTTTTGTGTTCATAGTTCAAAGAGCTTTTCAGGGCAGCATAACTCTTGGTGACCTCGTCATGTACTTTGGGGCTTTACAACAGGGTCAATCGTATCTTTCCAGTCTTTTGAGCAGTTTTGCAGGACTATACGAAGATAATCTTTTCCTAACAACTCTTTACGAATTTCTTGACCTCAAGCCTTCTGTAAAGGAATCATCAAATCCAATGCAAATACCTAGAATGAAAGAGGGAATCTCCTTTGAACACGTGGGATTCTGTTACCCTGACCAAAAAACCAGAGTCCTTTATGACATCAACCTGCACATAAGTCCAGGTCAAGTGGTAGCATTAGTTGGAGAAAATGGGTCTGGAAAAACCACACTTATAAAACTACTCTGCAGGCTTTATGACCCTACAGACGGAAAAATTACATTTGATGGAATCGATTTATGTAACCTCAGGATATCTGATCTTCGAAAAGAGATTAGTGTCGTTTTTCAGGATTATGCACATTACAACTTAACTGCCAGGGAAAACATCTGGTTTGGTAACATAGATACATCAATTGATACAGAGGATATCCTGCAGGCAGCAGAATATTCGGGAGCAGACCGTGTTATTGACCGTCTGGATAATGGTTATGATACAATCCTGGGAAAATGGTTTGAAGACGGTACAGAGTTGAATATTGGGGAATGGCAGAAAGTTGCCCTTGCCAGAGCTTTTTTACGTGACTCTCAGTTGATAATCATGGATGAACCTACAAGTTCCCTTGACCCCAAAGCTGAGGATGAAGTTTTCACAAAGTTCCGACAACTTGCTGCAGGCAGGACTGCTATAATAATAAGCCACAGGCTCTCAACAGTCAGGACGGTTGACTGTATCTATTTCCTAAAGGGAGGGCGAATTGTGGAAAATGGTAATCACGATGCTTTAATGGCTCCAGATGGTGAATATGCACAACTTTTTAAGATTCAATCACAGCATTATCAATAAAGAAAATAGGAAAAACTACTGGAGGAACTACTGTGACCCAATTAAGTTTGTCATCTGAAGAGAAACTCCTTTTATACTGTTCAAGATTAAGCATAAGTGAGGACATTAAATGCAAAATAGAAGAAATTTTGGCTTTGATACTTAAACATAGTTATATACTATTAGAAAGTATATTTCTTCATGAACTGCCCCAGATGCAATAGTTCCAGTCACAAAAAGAACGGTATAGTTGGCGGGCGTCAACGGTACAAATGCTCTGATTGTGGCTATAACTATACAGTAGAGATAAAATCAACTGCTTTTTCCGCTTTTGTAAAAAGACAGGCTTTACAACTCTATCTTGAAGGATTGGGCTTTCGTTCAATAGGACGATTTTTAGGGGTGAGTCATGTTTCTGTCCAAAGATGGATAAAGAAATTTGGTCAGGAGTTAGAGAACCTAAAAAGTGAAAATGAGATATCTATTGTTGAAATGGATGAAATGCACACTTACATCGGTAACAAAAAAAATATTGCTGGATCTGGATTGCTGTTGATAGAGTTGGGAAAAAGTTCATCAACTGCTCTTTTGGTAGCAGAGGAACAGAAACTGGAAAACTACTCTGGGAAAAAGTGAAGAAAAAAGAGATTGGAGAAGTAATGACAGATCACTGGAGAGCATATGCAGAGGTTCTTCCAGAAAAGAGTCATACTCAATCAAAAGCAGAAACATTTACAGTTGAGGGATATAACAGCATATTGAGGCATTTTCTAGCAAGATTGAGAAGAAAGACAAAGTGTTATACAAAAAGTCTTGAAATGCTAAAGTACTCGGTTATTCTATTGATGAAATACAGAAATAAAGAGTTAACTATGTTTAATTAACAATGCCGAAATTTTGAGTAATGACTTGGATTGGAAATATACTTTAGAATGTTCTATAAAACAGGGAATTTCTCCACTCTTTTATTGGAATTTGAAGAAAATTAACTATGACAAATATGTACCTTCTGAAATTATAAAGAATCTGGAAAAAATTTATTACAGTAATCTTGCTCGGAACATGCTCCTTTATGACGAATTAAGTAAAATTCTTACGGCTTTTAAGAAAGCAGATATTGATACTATAGTCCTGATAGGAGCTTTCCTGACAGAGGAAGTTTATAAAAATATTGGTTTACGGCCAATGAGTGATATAGATCTGCTCGTTAAAGAAGAAGATATTCAAAAGGCTAAAAAAGAATTAATAAAGTTAAAGTACTCTGCTTATGTATATCCAACGAAAACACATGAGAAATTTCAAACTGTATGTAGCGAAGAACTACCATTCACACATCAAAATAAAAACAGTTATGTTGAAATCCATTGGGATATTCAGCCACGTAATACTCCTTATATGATTGATATTAATAAATTCTGGAGTAATAAAAAACAGTTAAGATAGCTGGCATTGAGACACTGACATTTGCTCCCGAAAATCTATTGCAGCATCTTTGTTTCCATGTAGATAAGCATGTTAACCTAAATAGTGCACCTCCAGCTAAGCCTTTAAGAGATTATTGTGATATTGCTGAAGTTATAAATTATTACAAGGATATAATTAATTGGAATTATCTTCTACAAAGCTCAAAAAATTATGGGATAGAAGAGCCAATTTTTCAAGGTCTGTTTATTGCAAAAAAGTACTTTGGAGCTCCTATTCCAGAAAATATTCTCAGTGAACTTGAACCTGTTAAATCCGGTATTTCTTTTGAGGAAATATTTAAAGGATTAACAAAGAACAGTTCAAACAAAAAATATCAATGCCTTGAAATGAGTTATCTTACGAATTAAAAAATAATAGATGGGTCTTGGAATAAAGCACGTATCATATTAGGGGATGTTTTTCCATCTAAAGAGTACATGATGTATCGTTATTCCATTAAAAACGAAAATCAAGTCTACCGATATTACTTCGTTCGTTCAGGCACAGCTCTCCAGTGGGGACTGAACATTTTAAAACAATTGCCGGGTTATATTTATAGGTCTACATCTGGGAAGTAAATTTTCGATTCCAATATAATCCTGAAACTTACTAAAAAGTGTAAGCAAGAAAAATAATACCTTACACCTGTTTCTAAAATTTATCTTTTGTTTTTTCACTATAAGATTATGGAATCCGACTGGAATTATTTTATCAAGCCTTTTTGAACATACCAGTCGTAATCGTGGGCAAAACGTTCTTTATTGGATTTAACAAGCTGACAGAAATATTTTGCTCTCTGGAGATGCATTTCATCCTGATCTGGATATTTTATTTCCCCACGAATCGATTTTGCCAGCTTTTTACCAAGCTCCTCGGCAGTTCCTGTAGCTTGTTGAATTGCAGAAGGATATGTCCCAACTGCGACATCAAGACCACCAACAACAGTAACACCAAGATGCATGAGCACATTGTTCATGTATTCTACAATTATATCTGCCTTGCTTCCTCCTGCTGTTGATACAGAGCATCCAAATTTTCCGGTCAGCATCTGGCAATGGATAGCATCCGATAACCGATCAAAAAAAGCTTTCATAGGAGCTGGAACTGAATTAACATAATTTGGGGCACCAAAAACAATCCCATCGGAATTCAAGATTCTGTCAAAAAGTTCCTCAAAGTCGTCGATCTGGGGACATTCGCCAGTAGCATAACAGGCTCCACACCCTGTGCAGTATTCTATTTTCAGTTTATAGAGATCTATTAGTTCGATTTCTGCGCCTTCTGATTCAGCACCTTTGAGCACGGATTTTACCAGTTGAAGGGTATTGCTTTCATTTCCTCTCGGACTTGCATTAATTCCAAGAATCTTCATGATTATCACCTTAGTTAAGTGAATTATACAGGATTAACTATTATTTTTTGCCTTTCGCAGGTATACTGGCAGGAGCTGTAGAGCCCCTTTTCCCTCTAACCAGGGATGCGAATATCCCAATTATGCAGAAGACAGTAAACAGAGTAAATGCATAATGCAGGCTTGAAACAAATTGTGGGTAATACTTGGGAGTAATCTCTACAGGACCGATAACAATTGCAAAGATCATCATTGCAATTCCCATCGATAGCATCTGACCAAGAAGACGCATAGTCCCGTTCATTCCCGATGCAACTCCATAGAATTTTTTGTTGACAGAACTCATGATTGCATTCGTATTTGGAGATGAGAAAAGCCCGAATCCTACACCAAGAATAACCAGGGCGATAACAAGATGCGAAATTGGAGTTGTTTCTGTAAGGAAACTGAGACGGAAAAGTCCAAGCGCAGTAAATGTCATTCCTGCAGATGAAACAATCCGTGGTTCAATCCTATCAGAAAGTCGACCTGCAATTGGTGAAACAATAGCCATGATGACTGGCTGTGATACCAGGATAAGTCCGGCATGTTCAGGAGAAAAACCTTTCGTGTACTGAAGATCGAGGCTCAAAAGATAAGTCACTGCATAAGTAGCGCTGTAATTGATAAGCGCAGCCAGGTTCGAAAAAGCAAATATTCTATTGTTTGTCAGGAGTTTAATATCAAGAACTGGAAACGGTATTTTCATTTCATACAAAGCAAAAACAATAATCCCAATAATTCCTATGCCTAATAGGACAGCTCCTTTAAATGCTGGGAGAATTGAAAAACCGTACATAAGGGCAACTACAGCTACACTATATATGATTGAACCTGTAAAGTCGAATTTTTGTCCTCTGCATTCAGCCCATTCACCTTTAATCTTCCATAAGGTCAGGAGAATTGCTGTAATACCTATTGGGACATTTACGAAGAAGATACTCCTCCAGCCAAGATGTTGTGTCATTGCACCTCCAAGCAGGGGACCAATAGAAAGCCCAATGTATACTGCAGTAATGTAAGTACCAAGAGCTTTACCACGCTCGCCAGGTGGAAAGACAGAGGTAACGATAGCAACACCTGTCCCAAAGATCATGGCACTCCCTATACCCTGGACAGCTCGTAGTCCAATTAGCATTTCCGTTGAAGGGACCATAGTCATAGCTAAGGATGAAATGCTGAAAATCGCAATACCGTAAAGAAATACCCTCTTCCTTCCATAAATGTCAGCGATTTTTCCAAAGGGGACAAGAAATAGTGCTGATGAAAGGAGATATGCAGTAGCAACCCAGGAGAGAGAAATTGAGTTCATATGAAATTCAGCACCAAGTGCAGGCAAGGCAATATTTACGGCTGAACTATCAAAAGGAGTAAGAAATCCCGAAAGTATCGCAATAAAGAGCACAATCTGTTTACCTATACCGCTAACAGGAGCATTAGGGGCATGGCAGCTTTCCGGAGCTTTATTAATTGATTTAACATTATTTTCGTTTTCCATATGTATCACTGATTAGAAAGGTCATTATCTGCGGTCTGTAATGTTGAGAGATCCGAATCGAATTTATTTGCAGGGTTTACTGTTTCTTAAATAATGCTTTTCAGAATATTTTTGCCATGATTGACTGATCGATCATTTAGTGTATTTCATTATTATTAAATATACCACTCCAGAAGCAAAGTTGATAGAGATTTTTGATAAGATATTTCACAAAAAATTTGTGTTGCGCCTTCAGATCACATAGTTTAGAGGGGTTTTGGTTAAATAGTAAAAATAGTTTGTGATCAAGATAATTTCAAAACATGTAGTAACTACGTCACTTGTACAGGTTTTTTGATTAAACGTTTCCTAAAAATGTTTGCAATAAATATGAGAAAGCAAATTAACTTATGATAATTGAGCAGTAACATAAAGAAAATAGAAGTAAATTGAAAGATAAAGGCGATCAAGTTTTATATATAAATTTGGGATTAAGCCAATATATCCATGCTTGCATGAAAATTTATGGATCAATCAATCAACCAATCAATCAATTAATTATGCCTGTATGAATATTATAGAGGTTAAAGATTTACAATGAATGAAATAATTATCTGGATACTGATTATGCTCTGTGTTACTCAGTCTGCTGTCTTTTCCGGCATGACGATAGGAGTTTTTGGTCTTGGAAGACTCAGACTTGAAATCGAGGCCGAAGCAGACAACAAAGAAGCTATTAAAATCTTACAGATCCGGCGTGACTCTAATTTCTTACTTACAACTTTACTATGGGGAAACATAGCAGTAAACGTTCTAGTTGCTCAGCTTACAGGCTCAGTGCTAACAGGAGCCTCAGCATTCCTTTTCTCTACTTTCATTATCACCAGTTTCGGAGAAATCGTACCTCAGGCGTATTTTTCCAGAAATGCGCTTAAACTTGGAGCAAAGCTAACTCCTCTTGTGCGATTCTACCAGATACTACTTTATCCGGTAGCTAAGCCAACAGCTCTTATTCTTGACTGGTGGCTGGGCAGAGAAAAACTTGAGCTTTTCAAAGAGCAGTCTATGAGGATTATGCTCGAAAAACATATAGAGTCCGGAAGGACGGATATAGGTACTTTTGAAGGAATCGGAGCCCTGAACTTTCTTTCCATAGATGATGTTAGCATTTCTGATGAAGGTTCACTAATAGACCAAAGAAGTATAATTTCTCTTCCGGTTGAAAATAACCGTCCTGTGTTCCCTCTTTTTAAAAGAGAACCGGCAGACTCGTTTCTACAACAGATCGAAGCCTCGGGAAAGAAATGGGTAATTATTACCAGCCCTCAGGATGAACCTGTCATGGTGCTCGATGCCGATGGATTCCTGAGAGATGCAGTTTATAAGAAAGGTCCATTCATTCCGCTTTCTTATTGCCATTTTCCGGTTGTCGTGAAATCTCCACAGACCAGGCTTGAGAAAGTAATCAGACAGTTCAAAGTATATCCGCAATATCCTGAAGATGATGTAATTGACCAGGACCTTATTCTCTACTGGGGTCAGGAGAAAAGGATTGTTACTGGATCGGATATTTTGGGCAGATTGCTGCGAGGAATTGTAGTGGAATGTGACCTGAAATCAGGGTGTGAATCACCTGTCCCACCTTCCCAGCCTGGAATTGTAAGAAGAAGTTTGAGAAGAGGAAAGAAGAAAGAAAGCAAGGAAGAGAAAAAAGAAAGCAAGGAAGAGAAGAAAGAAAAAGAGTGAAAAAGGAAGAAAATATAACTACAAAAATAAAGCAGAAAATATAACTCAAAATGAATAAAAAAGGATATATATGAAAATACACTGCATCCAGCATGTTGAGTTTGAAACATTGGGAACTATTGTTGAATGGATAAAAGAAAGAGAACACTCTTTATCAACCACACATTTATACGAAAATCATGATTTTCCAGGCCTGGATGACTTCGACTTTCTCATAGTCATGGGCGAGCCGATGAATATCTATGAATATGAAAAATATCCCTGGCTGAAAAAAGAAAAAACATTTATAAAAGAAGCTATCGCTGCAGGAAAATCAGTTATTGGGATCTGTCTTGGTGCTCAGCTTGTTGCTGATGTCCTGAAAGCTGAGGTGTTTAAAAACAATGATAAGGAAATCGGATGGTTTCCGGTTTTTAAGATCAAGCAGGAGGCTGAAAATCCCCTGCTAAAAGATATTCCTGAAAAATTTATAGCTTTTCACTGGCATGGAGATACCTTTGGTCTGCCTGAAGGAGCAGTAAGACTCTTTGAAAGTGAGGCCTGCAAAAATCAGGGTTTTATTTACAAAAACAGGGTAATTGGACCTCAGCTCCATCTGGAAATGAGCAACATAACAATCGGAAACGTTATTGAAAACTGCAAGGATGAACTGATTGAGGGGACATATATCCAGAAAGAGAAAGAAATGCTGGATAAATATTCATTTTTAGCAGAGTCAAAATTATTGATGTTCAGGATAATGGACAATTTTCAGGAGAGTATTACAAATAGCTGAATAGTTTCGATTATCTTTTGCCCTAAATAATATGGAGAATGGGAAGAGAGTCAAAAATCATATAATAGTGCTTAGAACTGATAGAGTGAGAATAGTGCTCAGAACTGATAGAGTAAGCACTGACATAATAAAATTTAGGAAAAAATAAAAAATTAATCTTCGTAGGCGGGGAGGGTTATAACGCCTATTTCCTGGAGTGGCGAGCCTACAGCAAAATGATAGAGATCCTGAAACTCAATTCCTTTGAGCCCTATTGTATCATGTAAAGGGTCATCGAAGAAACACCCAATTCCACAGCCTCTGAGGCCGTTTGCTTCAGCTTCAAGGTAAAGAAGTTGCCCCAAAATTCCACATTCCCAGAAAAGGTATGGATATATCCAGGTGCCGAATTTGTTAAGAGACTCTTCGAATTCAGAAAGCATGCAGGCAGTAAAACAGGCATCTGCGGCTTTTCGCTGGGAACAGGAAAGCTGGGCTGCAAAATCATCAAGGTTTTCTTCCATGAGTAGATACAACTCAAGGTTTGAAGGACAATCTTTTGGTTTTTCCCATAAAAAATCAGGCCTTATTGCAGCTTTAAACCTTTCTTTTATTTCAGTTTTGCGAAGGAAAATATAAAGTCCTGGAAGAAGATCCTTTACTCGATTTACAAAAAGAAGCAGATGACTAAAGGAACCAAAAGCAAGGGAATTAAAGATAGGATTATTTTGTGGCAGAGTTCTTTGAAGCATCGAATAGAAAGCTTCTTTTTCCATATATACGCTGTTATTCATCTCGATAGCGCTTCTTCTTCCACGAATAACGCTGCGCAAAGAAACAGTTTCAAGATCTGATGGTTTCCTGAAACTTTCAGTTTTTAGTGATGAAACAGCCTGCATATCGGCTGTTGATTCATCTTTTATCTCCAGATAATTTGTTTCCTTTTTTTGAGTTGCCGAGGCAGCTTTTTCTATACCAACCCATTCAACATGTCTGGAGCTTAAATTCTCAGGAATGCTTTCCCAGGAAAGATGTTTAAAAGCAGAAATTACACTGGAAGAAATCCTTCCTTTTATACAGTTTTTTCTTGCTGGATAGACCGCAAGCAGACAGGCAGGTTCCTGTTTTTCAGGGTTTTT
This sequence comes from uncultured Methanosarcinaceae archaeon, assembly GCA_963727895.1. GTDB lineage: Archaea > Halobacteriota > Methanosarcinia > Methanosarcinales > Methanosarcinaceae > Methanosarcina. The sequence goes on from CAVSHT010000005.1 coordinate 119,358, forward strand.
CTCTCCAGATATGCCAAGGAGAGTTGCAATTTCTTCTGAACTCATGTCCCCAAGAAGACTTATTTTCCAGCCGAGTTCGGCAGCAGCAAAAGTCAAAGCAGCAGTTGCATGTCCTATATCATGTTGTGCATATCTAAAGGCTCTAAGCCCATATTTCCAGGAAACCCGCCAGTAAATTGAGGTCATACCTACAAAAAAAGTGCCTTCAGGAAATCCAGAACTTAACAGTTCCCAGGTCTTAGGGGTAAATTCGGCTCTAACTTCAAGAGCATGAGGCAAAGGAGCATAATGGCAGACCGAAGGATTTTTCAGCAATCCTTTTACATGATCGGAAATAAGGTAAACCTCTGTAGGATGAAGGTTTCCACTTGAGGGATTAACACGAAGAGGCCATTTTGCACCATTTGCTTTTTTCCAGGCAGAAATGGAAAAGCTGTCAAAAAAGAGCCTGGAAATAGATTTCACGTTTACCTCAGAAGGCTTAAGATTTTCCGGTGAAAAAGCCTGTTCATAAGTAGGGAAAATCTCAGATTTTATCTGTTCATTATTCCATAAATCCAGATTCAAGAGTCGAGTCCCGCGGTAATTAAGAAATAGATCTGGCTTGATTGCCATATCCAGATGATGGGGACCAGGAGCATAAGCTTTGAAGTTATGTTTGCTTGCCTGGTGATAAGCCAATATGGATTCAAGTTCTGCTGTCATAATAAACACTCCCTGCAACAGGATAGTTAAGAATTCTCAAATGGCTTTTAGCTAAAGGAAAAATGAGATTAAAACAAAATTAACTTTTAAAGGAATTAAATTTTTTTCATGGCTTCAAGTACGGCTTTTCCAAAAGCTTCAGCACTTGCAGGGTCTCGCCCTGTGATCACATGGTCTGAAACCACTACCTCTCTATCCAGATAGACTACTCCATGTTCCTTAAGTTCGCGTACCGTATCTGAACTCTTGAAGACTGTACTCTCTTTACCCTTCAAGATACCTGTTCTTGCCAGTACTACCGGAGAAATGCAGATTGCAGAAATAACCTTTTGTCGAGCATCCGCTTTCTTAACGAGTTCATGCAACTCTTTATTATCCCAAAGATATTTTTTTGAGCCTGAACCGCCGGAAATTACTATTGCATCGTAATCGTCAATATTAGCTTCTGAAATTGTAATATCAGGTTTTATTGTGCCTCCCAGCATTCCTTTTGCAATTTTCGTAGATTCAGCTGCTACAGTAACTTTTACTCCTGCGCTCTCAAAAAGCTGCTTTGGAACAAAACATTCCTCATCTCGGAACTGTTCCTGGGCGATTACAAGCAAGATTTTCTTGCCTTCATGTTCGATTTCTGTCATCTGACTACCTTCCTGTAATGCTTGAAATTAAAAAATGTAAGTAATGAGAAATGAAATGATTCAGTAACCCTGTTTCCTTAAGGATATATCCATAAAAATATAAATGGATGCCTCTTTTAGAAAAGTAACGAGTCTGAATAATCGGTTTATAAAATGTATTCTACCCGATTTAAGTTATAAGTAAATATAGAACTGCGGAAATCCCAGCTCCTATAAATGTTGCCACGAAATTTACTCCGCTATTTGAGAGCAATCCTCTTTTCTGAAGAGTAGCCCCAAGGAAGCTATCTATATTTGTCCCAATAAAGCCTCCTGCTGTTGTAATAAGGACTGCTAATAATAGATTATCTGTGATCCCCAGTAAATAACCAAGAACTCCTATTACTGCAGAACCTAAGATTGCAGCAAGTTCTCCAAGAATAGATACAGCTCCGTCGATCCCGGGTTCTGAGGGCTTCAGTGTTGTTATCATTATTGGCCTTCCTTTTGCCGTTGTTCCGATTTCACTTGCCAGAGTATCTCCGGTAGCTGTTGCAACTGTGCCCATATAGGCATAGATAATAGGGAGACTGTGTTCAGGAAAAACTCCGTATGCTACTGCTAGAGCAAGAGCTGCCGTACTGTTAGAAAATACATTTTCGTAACTCCTAATGCCGTCTTTAGCCTGAGCAATTCCTATGGATTCTTTGTACGCATATTTGTATCTTGTAAACCCGCCTCCGAGAATAAAAAATGTTAATAGAAGCAGGAACCAGGAAAGCCCACTGAAAACAATAATCAGGACTCCTAGAAGAGCTGCACTCAGAAGGGCAGAAACGTCTGCAATCTTTGCTCTGTAAGCCAGAACGCCAAGGAAAAACGAGAAGACCAGTGCTAAAATCATTTTTTCGGGAGGTACCCAGTACCTGACCTTTTCAAAAATCCACATTGTCATTCCTGCACCTAGAGATACAGAAATGTTCTTATCTATTTCGGAAGGAATTGATTCAAAAAGAGAACCTGTAACCGCCCCGATAACGGCTATGAAGAAAACAAGATTATATGAAACCGGAAGTTGCTGCCAGTAAACAATCCAGCTTGCAGCAAAGAATGCAGCAATAATTCTAATTCCCAGAAAAGCTGAACTCCAGATTATGGAAAAACTTCTTTTTTTAATTCTGCTGCGTCTTGAGTTAAAACCAAGTACATCATCTGTTTCGGAAAAAGAGGTCTTATGGTTTCCTACTGCTGCAACCGCAAAAGCAGCAAGCACTATGTAAAAAGGATAAATGTAAGAAGAGACTCCTGAGATTATAGAAACAAAGAGCATGAGAGAAAGAGATAAAATAAGGCCAAGAAAATCTCTGTTGCAGGAATAAGAACTTTTTGAAAATCTAAAAGCTATAAAAATTATTAGGGAGAGTAAAAAAAGGAAATGTACCCCTGCAAAAGGAGCTATAATAATGAGCAGGAAATAAAGGATATGCATTACAGGAATCTCTCGGCAGGAATTTCCTTTTCTGAAATATTGGGCAGCTCTGTTCATTATAAGACATCTTTTGTTTTTAATCTTTGTGAAAATTTATATAAAGGGACTTATCTTTATAAATAAATAGTTGTTTTTGTTTCAGGAATTATTTAAAAACACGATTAAAATTTGAAAATATCTTCTTGACAGTTGCGGTAGCTAAGATTTACGTAAGCTCTTTAGATATTGTCCAATAAATAAAATAACTTTTGCTTCATATTTTATTTTTAGAATTAAATAAAAAATTATACATTTAGAAGTTTCTACATTTAGAAGTTTCTACATTTAGAAGTTTCTACATTTTAGAAGGTTTTCAGATATTATTTATTTTCGGAATTTTGAGAACTTTTATGTTAACTTGTTCTGCAAATCTTACAGTGCCAAACCTGAAAAAATTGTGATCAATAAGTATAACCAGCAATAAATTAGTATTATTATAACTGGAGAGGTTGCAAACCACAATTATTGGTGAGGAAAAAGTATGGAAAGCTATGACCTTATAGTAGTAGGTACGGGTTCTGCAATGAATTACATAAATTCTATCATTGATTCAAACCCTAAAATGAAAATTGCTGTTATTGACAAAGATGAACCAGGCGGAATCTGCCTTACCAGGGGATGTATCCCTTCAAAAATCCTGCTGTATCCTGCTGAACTGATTAGAGAGCTGGAAACTGCATCTACTTTTGGAATTAAGCTTGAAATACAGGGTATTGATTTCCTTGCAATTATGGAAAGGATGCGCAGGAAAATAGGAGAAGACATCGAATCAATAAAAAAGGGATTGACCGAAAATCCGTATATTGATTATTACCATGAAACTGCAGAGTTCATCTCCCCTTATACTTTAAAAGCAGGTGAAAAAACCCTCCACTCCGAAATGATATTCCTCTGTACCGGCTCAAAACCTGCAATTCCTCCAATTAAAGGCCTTGAAGAAACAGGATACCTTACAAGTGATACTGTGCTTAAGCTTACGGAATGTCCAAAAAAGTTAGCCATTCTGGGAGGCAGTTACATTGCAGCTGAATACGGAAACTTTTTCTCGGCTATGGGATCAGAGGTCACGGTTATTGGAAGAAATTCTCAATTTCTTCCACAGGAAGAGCCTGAAATTTCCAAACTTGCCATGATGAAGATGTCGGAATACATGCAGGTTATTACAAACCATGAAGCCATAGAGGTTAGAAAGGAAGATAACGGACAGAAAATCGTAGTGGCAAAGGAAAAAGACTCAGGAAAAGAGATAAAAATCACTGCAGATGAAATCCTCGTGGCAACAGGAAGATCTCCAAATACCGATATTCTTCATCCCGAAAGAGCCGGAATCAAAACAGATGCTCAAGGATGGATTCAGGTGAATGAGTACCTTGAGACTTCACAGCCAAATATCTGGGCGTTTGGGGATGCAAATGGAAAATATCTATTAAAACATGTAGGGAATTACGAGTCTGGAATAGTTTACCTCAATTCGATTCTGAACGAAAAAACAAAAGCAGACTATCACGCTGTACCGCATGCCGTTTTTTCATATCCTGAAATTGCCGGGGTAGGTATGAAGGAACAGGAAGCCGTGGAAAAGTATGGAGAGGAGAGAATTCTCATAGGTCTCAAGTTTTTTGAAGATACTGCAAAAGGGTCGGCTATGGAAATAAGGGATTATTTTGTAAAGGTAATCCTGGATGCGGAAGAAGAAAAAATTCTGGGAGCTCATATAATAGGCCCACATGCTTCAGTTTTGATCCACCAGATAATTCCTCTTATGTATACAGAATCAAAAAGTTCTGAACCAATTATGCGGGGTATGGATATTCACCCTTCTCTTAGTGAGGTTGTAACCAGAGCCTTTTATTCTCGGTTTTCTCATGAGCAGTATCATCATTTCCTTAAACATATCGGGCTTGAGAACTGAAAATACGCAAGAGTGATATTAATGAACAGCACGAATGTGATAGTTAGATAAGCAATGGAATTTGGTACGAAAGCACATGCTGAACAGCTTGATGATGCTGGAAACGATTATTTTAAGGTCCATTGCTGCCAGGTTTATAAAATTGTTAAAATACTTTACCCTGATGACTTTGAATTGCAAGCTGCTGCCCTTCTTCACGATACCTTAGAATATACTGACACTACATATGAAAAATTAGTAACCACATTTGGTGCAGATATTGCTGGCCTCATTCTAGAGGTCACGCATGAAAGAAAAGAAGATAATAAAGGATGGTATTTTCCCAATCTGCACTCTATACGCGAAATTGTTTTAAAATTCGCTGATCGCGCCTCTAATTTATCCCGAACGGAAGGTGTGTGGGATGCCGAAATGATTGAAAAATACATAAAAAAGTCAAAATTTTGGCAATCCGAAGACATAAATCAGAAGATATAAAAAAGACATAACTAAGGAATAATAAAAATTAATTTCAAGTGTTTGTACTTCATATTGCCATTAATGATGTTTGAATAATACAAAATTATAGAGCCTTTACCTAAGTAAAAAACTGAAGTTATATTTCAACCATTCCTAAATGATTTTGTTTATGTATATTTTCTCTTTTCTCTTTTTCTAGGCTTTTTTTTGAATCATTTGAGTTGTCAACTTTGAAAAATTCTCTCGATAACAAATCTCATTAGTTTAACCCAATTGCTGGAATTTTTCTTATTAATTTTTAGAATCGCACAGTTGATTATTACATATTTTTACAAAACTAAGTTTTCTGCTAACTATTTTTCGAAAAATCCCCGTTTTCCAAGAATTGGAATACTGCCGTCATGTATTTATGTTAACGTCGTTAAGTGGATATAGTTATAAAAATAAATTTATTCTAAAATATAATAAACGAGCGTTAACAATAAATAGGCTAGTAAAATTAGGCTAGTTAAAAAAAGGAAATCGCTGAGAAAATATGAAGATAAATAAACAATCATTGATAGTCACACTCCTTCTGACTACATTAATAGCATTCATACCCCTTGGATTAGCAGCTCCTGTCGGAACATCAGAAAATGCAACAGTAAACGTTACAAAAAGCTGGCTTGGAGTTAAATTTGAACATGGCGGCAATAATACATCAGCCATCGACTGTTCTCATTTAGTATATCAAGTATACAGTACGGTAGGTGCTAAAGATATATACTTCCTGAGAGTGCCTTATATGAAAAACAATTCGTATTATGTCAACACAACCGATCCTGCTCTAGGTGATGTGATCTTCTGGCAGAAGGATGTTACTCAAAACAATAAAACGTACGAGCTTGCCACTCATGTAGGAATATACATAGGAAACAATCAGTTTATAGACCCATCTTTTATTACAAAAAATGTAACCACAGAAAATATCACTGGTATTTATAAAGAAGGAATGCCATACTTTGCAAGATGGTCTCATAACTAAGAGGCATCAGTGAAGATATTTTATGGAATAACTAGTATAAGAGATCTAAAAAGATCTCCTGTTTTCAGTTTTAACTTTTTTCAGAATTAAGTTATATGTGCAACCAATGCAAAGCCGCAAACCGTAGCTTTACCCAAAATTCAGTACTCATGTTCTTCTTCACAAAAAGACTGATCAATCTGCTCTCTTTTGAACCTGATATAAGTCTCATTTATGGATTCCAGACATTTTGTGCAGACATCGACTTCTCTTTTTATTATTCCTTCTGAGAAATCGGGAACTTGAAGTTTCACAGGGTAAACTCTGTTCTTTGTTCCACATAAAAAACATTTGTTATTCCTAAATGAGATTTCGTCTTTTTCAATACTTAGATATGATTTCTGGGCGGAATCGAGGCAGGTTCCACAGAGTCCTTTCCAAACACCCTCAGGATAAGCAAACTTAAGGAGAGGACGGAAAATCCGGACAGGAATAACGACTGGGATTCCTTTTCCACAAAGATCACAATCTTTCATTTCTCATAGCTCCTTAAATCAGTATCTTTGCTGCTTCCATTGCCCACTGCAAGAAAGGTTCAGGCCATATGCCCATAGCTAACACGCCTGCCGCTGCAAACAAAAGAGCTGCTGTATATGGGAAAGGCAAACCGATCTTTTTGCCTTCAGGGGGAAGAAAGTACATGTATCTTACAAGCCGTGCATAATAAAACAGTGAAAGAGCACTGTTCAGGATTGCAATTACTTCAAGCCATACTATTCCTGATTGAATAGCCGAAGAGAAAAGAACGAATTTGACCATAAAACCGGCAGTTGGGGGAATTCCTGCAAGGGCAAAGACGAAAATCATCATCGTAAAAGCAACCAATGACATTCTCTTACCAAGACCTTTGAAACTGTCAAGATGGTCTGGAACATCCAGATTTCCTGTTTTTTGAGTGGTCATCATCCAGACAACTGCCCCGGCTGCGATAAAAGCTCCTCCCTTCATGAAAGCATGGGCGAGAGTATAAAAGATTCCACCTGTAAAAGCTACCGGGGTCATTACCACAAAAGCCATTGCAATATATCCTGCTTGAGCCAGATAAGAGTAAGCAAGCATGCGTTTTACACTGGTATGAGACACTGCAACCACATTTTCTAAGGTCATGGTTACAACTGTCAGGATAGTAAAAGCGAGCTGCCAGTCAGGTTGAAGGACTGCAAGTGCTAATATAAAAACCCTGAATGCTGCCACAAAACTCATCTTCTTTGATCCGGCTGCAAGCAGGGAAGATACAACTGAAGGAGACCCCTGATAAGCATCCGGAGTCCACATATGGAAAGGCACAAGAGCCATTTTAAAGCCAAATCCTGCAATTAATAGCACGACGGCTACAAGCCCAATCGGATTTTCTGCCAGGAGTGAGGCTTTTTCAGCAATCATAGGAATGCTTGTAGTACCTGTTGCTCCGTAGATAAAAGAGATGCCAAAAAGCATAATCGCTGAAGAAACAGCACCTATAACAAAGTACTTCATAGCTCCTTCAAGGGATCCGAGATTCTGTTTTTCAAAGCCTGCAAGAGCATAAGTATCAAAACTTGCCAGTTCAAAGGCACAGAAGAGCAGGATAAAGTCGTTTGAGGATGCAACAACCATCATCCCAAAGGTTGCAAAAAGTACCAGAGAATAGAACTCTTCTGTATGGTCGCTGTTTTCATTATATTTGATTGAAGCAACTGACACGATAAGTGCAACTACCAGAAAAACCAATTTAAAAAACTGAGAAAGAGCGTCGATGCTGACAGTACCAGAAAACATTATAGCTTCGGTCCTGAAACTATGCACCGTAAGGAACAGGGCTGTAAGGACGCCCACAGTTGCCAGATAGCCCAGTGCATTTTTAGATCGCGAAGACAGGAAAACCCCTATAAGCAGTATAATCAAACCGGTTACAACCACTACAATTTCGGGTGCAAGAGACATTAATTCATCCATATTTACACCCCCATAGTAGTTGCCAGGTTGACTATTGCTTCTGAACTGTTAATCATCATATTAAGCACCGGACTCGGGTTCAGGCCAAAATAAAGCACAAGAAGAGAAATAGCTCCCATCGAAAAGACCTGAAGAGAGTTTATGTCCCTGATATTCCCAAGTTTCTCATTGAAAACTCCGAACATTGCTCTTTGCATTGCCCATAGATAATAACCTGCAGTAATCACTATTGCCAGCAAGGCAAGCAAAACAAATCCAGGCAGGTTGACATAGCTGAAGGTAAGAACCAGAAATTCGGCAATAAAGCCAGTTAAACCTGGAAGGCCAAGGGAAGCCATAAAGCCGATCATCATAATTACAGTCAGCATCGGCATCTTCTTTGCAAGCCCACCAAGGTTATTGATTATCCTTGTGCCTGCATTTTTCTGAATAACTCCTGAGGACATGAACAGAATGCTCATTATAAGTCCATGAGAAAACTGCTGGAACATAGCGCCTGAGACCGATAGAGCAACAAGGCCTGCCGAACCCAGTAAAATATATCCCATGTGGCTTAAACTGGAGTAAGCGATCATGCGCTTGAGGTCTTTCTGCCTTAGAGCTACAAGTGCTCCGTACAATATGCTGAAAGCTCCAAGCAAGCCCAGAATAGTAATCAGAAGTTGAGGATTACCAGTATTCGGGAGCATGGGACGTGAAATTCTGAAAAGCCCGTATCCTCCGATTTTGAGCAGAATAAAGAGTACGCTACCTGCTGTTGGAGCTTCAGTATAAGCATCCGGAAGCCAGGAATGGAAAGGAAAAGTCGGCAGTTTTGTCAGGAACCCAAAAATGATTGATAGGAAAATTGCATTTCTTAATGTGCCAGATCCTAAAAACTGAAACTGTCCAATCAGTTCTCTTATGTCAAAAGTAGGAACTCCTGTATGTTGTAAGGAGGCATAAAAGAGCCCGAAAATCCCAAGAAGCATTACCAGGGAGGCAATATGCGTGTAGATAAAGAATTTATAAAATGCATGGACCCGTTTTTCTCCCCCCAGATATTTACCATGAAGAAGAGAGGAATCAAAGTAAGCTCCCAGAAGATATAGAAGACCAGGAAATCAAGAGCTACAAAGACTCCTATAACTGCAGCCTGCATAGTAAGGATAAGTCCGTAGAACCTGTTTGGAGAATCTCTGTCTTCTTTCCAGCTATAAATAATCATGAATGGGATAACTATTGCATTCAGCAGGATCAGGGGCATGGAAATTCCGTCAACTCCAACTGAATAATTGACTCCTAGTGAGGGAATCCATTTTATAGATTCCAAAAATTGCATGGAAGCCGTGCTGCTGTCAAAGTTCAGGTAGGTTATAAAGGGTAAGGCAAAGAGTTGCAAGGGACCCTAAAAAAGCCATGCTTGCAGCCTGTTCTTTGGTTTTTGTGAAAAAGGTCACTGCTGCGAAAATCAGCGGCACCAGAATCAACATTGATGCGACCGGCAGCATCAGAATACCTCCATTATTAACTTAACAAGTATTATCAGCAGGCTCACACCAGCAACTACTGCAGTTGCGTAAGTCTGGACAACTCCTGTCTGAATTTTCCGGATTTCTTCACTTGCACCGACTGTAAGAATTTCGATTCCTTCCACGATGCTGTCAATAATCACATCAAGAACCTGCGAAAGGAAAGCAATGACTCCATATACGATTCCAAGTGAGAAAAACTCGGTATATATTTCATGCTGGTAATAGCGCTTGTAAAGCAGCCTGTAAATTGGATTTTTCATGGAAGCGAGCAGCCCGAGTTTAATAGTCCTCAGATAATAGATCACAAAAGCAACTGCAAGACCTGCAACGGCGACTATCATCGGAAGCCACTGGACAAAGAGAGATTCGTTTCCTGCTGCCTCTACAATCTCATTTCGACCTAAAGCTGCAAGGCTTCCGATGTCAAGATTCACGAAGCTGTTTGCAAATGTTTCTTTGACGAAATCCATAAATCCTGTTTTTGTCAATCCTCCAAACACAAGGGAAAAGATTGCCAGAATGGAGAGAGGGATTGTCATAATGGCAGGAGACTCATGTCCATGATAGTTGCTTCTCGGCTTTCCTGTAAAGGTCATGAAAATTAACCTGAAGATATAAATTGAAGTAAGAAGTGCAGCCGCAATTGAAAACAGATAAGGAATCCAGTTGTTACTGTGTTCTCCAAAAAGATAGGCAGCCTCGATAATTGCATCTTTTGAGAAGAAACCGCTTGTTCCTATAGCGGTTCCTGGTATTCCGAAACCTGCGAGGGCAAGGGCTGCAATTGCCATAGTAGCTGCCGTAATAGGCATTACCTTTCCTACGTCTCCGAGCTCCCTCATGTCCTGGGTGCCAACTGCGTGGATTACACTGCCTGCACAGAGGAAAAGGAGTGCTTTAAAGAAAGCATGGTTAATCAGGTGAAAAAGAAAAATCCCGACTGCTTCAAGCCCAATTGCAGAGCCTATTCCCAGACCAAGCATCATGTACCCAAGCTGACTTATGGTTGAGTAAGCAAGCACACGTTTGATATCGTTCATCACAATGCCCATTGTGCCTGCAAAAAGGGCAGTAAAACCTCCAATATAGGCAACTACCATAAGGATATCAGGTGCTGCCATAAACATAGGGTTTCAGGAGATCAGATATCAGTACAATGATTCCTGTAAGAAACATCACGTCTCCAACCCTGGTTGTCAGGAAAGCTTTTTTTGCAGCTGCTGCAGCTGATGGTCTTTCAAACCAGAAACCAATTAAGAGATAGGAACACAGACCTACAAGTTCCCAGGAAACAAAGAACTGAAGGATATTGTCAGAAAGTACGAGGGAGAGCATTGCTGCTGTAAAAAGTGCCGTTTCTGCGAAATATCTGGGCTTTCCGGGATCATGGGACATATAACTGACTGCATAGATATGGATCAGAAAGCTAACAAAAGAGACCATTGAGAACATTACTGCAGCCAGAGGATCGATCAACACTCCAATATTAAAAACTGCAAACCAGGGATAGGATTGGCTTATAACCTCTTCGGGGTTTGCTAACAGCTTTAGAGTAATCAGTAAAGAAATTATGAAGGAAGCGGCAATTGAAAGTATAGGAACTATTGCTCCACCAGAAGGCATTTTTCGGCCAAAGAAGAAAGTGATTACAAAAGCCAGTGCAGGAAGCAGAGGAATTAGAAATGTAAATTCTTCCAGAGCCGTTTTTAACACCTCAGAATATTGAGTTCATCAAGGTGGATTTTATCGTGCATTTTGTAGATTGCCATAAGGATTGCAAATCCTACCGCTGCTTCGGCAGCTGCAAGAGCAATTGAAAATATGGCAAAAACCTGTCCGTTCAGGGTGTCAGTATAACTTGAAAAAGCTACAAGGTTCAGGTTTGCAGAGTTGAGCATAAGCTCTATGCACATAATCATCCTGATTCCGTTTTTATGTGTCATTACGCCGTAAAGTCCAATTGAAAAAAGCAGAACTGCAAGCCCAAGATAAAAATTTAAAGGAATCATCTGTTACCCTCCCCCTTTTGCCATGTAAATCGCTCCGATAAGCGATGCGAGCAGAACAATTGAAAGGACCTCAAAAGGCACTACGTAATGAGTAAAGATCAGCATGCCTATACCCTCTATATTACTCTGGTCAGCTGGGTTTTGAGGAAGTTCAGAAACTGTTTTCCAGGAAGTTCCAAAAGCCCCAATAACCACAACAACTGTAAAGAGTAAAGCTACAAGAAAAGCTAAAGGCCGATTAATCCGCATCGAGTTCACCCCCAATCTCGCGCTTTGTAAGCATAACTGCAAAAAGAATCAAAACCCCAATTGCTCCGATGTAAACCAAAACCTGAATTATTCCCAGAAACTGGGCATTCAAGAGAATATATAAAGCTGCAACTCCAAGCATGCACATAATGAGAGACAGTCCGGCTCTGACAACATCCTTTGCAGCCACCACGAAAACTGCAAAGAATAGTGTAATTATAGCAAGAATTACAAAAACAGCCATTTCCAGAACTGCTCCGATTGTTTCAAATCCGATCATTTCTCGTCATCTTCTTCAAGACCGACTTCCCTTGCCAATTTATCAGGGGTCATGAGCAGGTCTTTGTGCTTCCATTTAACGAGACCTTTAGCGTATTCCTTGCCTCTTGAAAGCGCATCTGTTGGGCACTGGTCTATACAAAGCCCGCAGAAAAGGCAGTGTCCTATATCTATCTCTGGGAACCATCGCTGTTTATCATTTCCCGGAGCAATCGGAGCTTTTACGATTTTTATTGCGGCGTTAGGACAGGTATTGGCGCAGATTCCACAGCCTATGCATTTCTTTTTATCAAGTATCTGAAGCCCTCTGAACCTGTCGGAAAGTTCGCTTGGTTTTTCCGGATACATCCTGGTTACAGGAGGTCTTTTGATGTTTCGAATTGCATATTTAATATTTTTAAGAACCATAATTCACGCCCCCAGGTAAAGTCCAATCCCCACAGCCCAGACAAGGTTTAAAAGAGCAAGAGGAAGCAATTTTTTCCAGCTAAGGTCAACAACCTGGTCAATCCTGAACCTCGGAACAGCCCATCTGAGCCCGATAATCACCATAAGTACAAAGATAGCTTTGATAAGCAGGAAACCTGTTGGAGCAATAAGGCCAAGTACAGAATTATTTGCAACAAAGCCTGGCACGTTCCAACCGCCAAGGAAGAGAAGGGCTACAAGAAAAGAACCAAGGATCATGTGGATGTATTCAGCAAAGAAACCGAGCTCGAAACGCATTCCACAATATTCCGTTATCCACCCTGCGATCAATTCTTCTTCTGACTCGTTCTGGTCAAAAGGAAGTCTTCCCATATCAGCCATGAGTGCCACGGAGAATACAAAACATCCCAGAGGCTGCAAGAAAATATTCCAATGAAGACCCTGAGCACTCGAAATGTCTACTATATTAAGCAAACCTATCATAGCAGCTACACTTATTACTGTTATTCCGAGAGGTACTTCATACCCGACCATCCGGGCAAAGTTTCGAAAAGCCCCTTAAAGGGAATATTTATTGTTCGAACCGTAAGCCACCATGAAAATTCCAAAAATGGATAATGCAGATACAGCTTCGATGTAAAGAACGCTGATGTCCATCTGGGTGACTGCAAGCGGATATTCGACTCCATTAATAAAGATTGCACCTACAGGAAAGGCAACAAGCATAAGAAAAACAGAACCAAGCATGAAAATGTTAGCATTATTAAAAAGTAAACTGTCAGCATTCAGTGGTTTCAGGTCTTCTTTAGTGAAAAGTTTGATTGCATCAGCTACAAGCTGCAGAAGCCCATATTTTCCTACTCGGCATGGCCCCATTCGGGTCTGGATGTCAGCAGAAAGCTTTCGTTCAAGCCAAACAGCTCCCATTGCTCCAATGAAAATAATTCCAATTAGAAGAAGGCCGACAATTCCTCGGATCCAGGGAATTAAAGGAACTATAGACTCAGGAATTACTATTGCCATCAAAATCACCTACCCTGTAAAATACCTCACCGGCAGGAACTCTCATTACAGGCGTTCTCTTGCCATAAAAAGTATTTTCGGGGAAGAGAGGACCATTTGGGATCTGATCGAAGCATTGTTCCAGGATATAGATACTTTCCCTGATTTCGTTAATTCTGACCTGCACTCTTGCAAAACAGTCTCCTTCGGTTTCGGTACAGACTTTAAAGTCAAGGTCTTTATATACCAGATAAGACTCATTTTTCTGGATATCGAAAGGAACACCGGTTGCACGCAAAGGAGGCCCTGAAATCCCAAGATTCTTTGCGTCAGCAGCGGTCAGGACACCAACTCCGACAGTTCTTTCTCTGTAGATCCGGTCAGTGTGGAACATTTCTTCAAAATCGTCAACTGATTTTTTGAGGTTGTTGAGGATAGGAATTACTTTTTCTTTAAATCCGTCCGGAAGGTTGTCACGTACTCCTCCAAACTTGAGATAGCTGTGAGTAATTCTGGCTCCTGTAATCATATCGATGAGGCTCAGGACTTCTTCTCTTTCCCTTATCGTGTACATGAACATGGAAACAAAACCTATGAACTCTCCAAACTCATCCATACCCAGCAAGTGACTTTGAATTCTTGTAAGCTCCTCAAGAATAACCCTGATATATTGAGACCTCTCAGGCGGCTCGATACCAAGCAATTTCTCGGTACAGCCTACAAAACATTCTTCGTTTACAAGGGCTACAAGATAACAGATCCTGTCAACGATTGTGATTCCCTGAAGGTAAGTCTTGTTTTCCAGGATTTTTTCAATGCCTTTATGGATGAAACCCAATTCTATGTCAGCATCTACGAATGTTTCTCCTTTTAACCTCAGGTTTAGCCTGAAAGGACCAGGCTGCATGGGATGCTGAGGACCCAGATGTACGATCATCTCATTTGGTTCAAGTTGTTCTTCCATTTTCATCCTCACACCAGATTTCTGGTTGTTTTATTCGGAAAAACCTTCGTAATCTTTCCTGAGGGGCCATTCTCCAAGCATATCTTCAGGAAGTATAAGTGGCTTAAGATTTGAGTGGTTTTTAAACAGAATTCCGTAAAGCTCGTAAGTTTCCCTTTCATACCAGTTTGCGTTCCAGTATACTGATACAATGGACTCAATTTCCGGTTTTCCCTAGGAAGTTTGGCCTTGAGCGTCAGGACTACAGGATGGTCATACGATGCGATATGATAAACCACTTCGAGCTCATTCCTTTTTATGTAGTCCACCCCACAAACTGAGCAGAGATGATCGAATTGAAGGGAAGCCTTAGGTACTGGCAGACTTCTTTTGCCTTCTCTTTATCCACATATGCCTTTGCGCGGATATCGGATTCTGCGGCTACTTCGATAATTGATTCTGGAAACGTGTCTGACAATGACGTGAGAATTTCTGTGACATCCATAATTTTCCCTCGAATAACTCTAAAACTTCAGAGGAACCTCAGTAACCTTAACTCTAAAAACTTCGGAGAAGACCCAGTAACCTTAATACTCCGAGCCCAGGTCTTTTTTTGCTTTGATTTTTTCCTGTAGTTCTACAAATCCCTGAAGCATTGCTTCGGGTCTTGGAGGACATCCCAGAACGAAAACATCGATCGGAAAGATTTCATCAATGTTCTGAACTGTACTATATGACTCATAAAATGGACCGCCACTAATTGAACAGTCTCCAATAGCAATGACCCATTTCGGCGATGGCATCTGTTCCCATAGTCTCTTTAAAGCAGGGAGGTATTTTTTTGTCACATAGCCGCTGATGAGCATGACATCAGCCTGTCTGGGAGAGTTCCTGGGTATGATCCCGAAACGATCAGTGTCGTAATGGACACATCCCATCGCAATCATTTCGACTCCACAGCAGCCCATTGGCTGAGTCATAAACCATAGAGGGTTTTTTCTACCCCAGTTAATAAAGTCCTGAACTTTAGTTTTCTTGAGAAAGTAACTGATTGCATTACTTGTTGTTGTGATAACTCCAGGAATTTCTTCCTCCATGGTTCCATCGGGATTACTCGTTTTTTTCTTTATTTCACCCATTTCAGAGCCTCCTTCCTCCAGAGATAAATGTACCCGAAAAGCAGTATCAAAATAAAAGCAAACATCTCAACCACTGCAATTAAGGTGATCCCATGTCCTCTGTAGACTGTAACCCATGGGTAAAGAAAAAGTACCTCAACATCAAAGAGCACAAAAGCAATCGCATAAAGATAGTATTCAACATTGAACTGGATCCTTGCAGTTCCTGTGGGAACTGAGCCAGATTCATATGTCGTGTATTTGCCGGCTGCCTTGCTTCTCGGGCTCAGCAGCTTTACCATAAACATTGTCATTGGAGGCATGACAATTGCCACGATAAGGAATATTGCAACTGATATGTAGCTATCAATTATTCCAGGCATTAATATCACCTATTAAGGTATAGCGACCTGAATCACAACATTAAATAACATCGATTGTAAGTTTTTGGACAAAAAAACTGTATCAGAACTACCTGTTTAAGAGCAAGCGCTTTTAATTTAGGTAAATGTGTCCTCTACAAATGCTTGAATCCACAGGTCCTTGTATTTCAACAAAAGATTCCTGTATGCAGGCATTTGCTTCTGAGTTCTGAAAATTCAGATTTTTCCCCCCAAATAGTACAACAAATTGCAAGAAGTTCTTGAGAACTCCTGCTTCGGCAGCATAGATCCAAATGAGTGAAATTAGTATAATTAATTGGGTATTGTTAACTAAACATAGTTAACTCTTTATTTCTGTATTTCATCAATAGAATAACCGAGTACTTTAGCATTTCAAGACTTTTTTATAACACTTTGTCTTTCTTCTCAATCTTGCCAAAAAGTGCTTCAATATGCTGTTATATCCTTCAACAGTATACGTTTCTGCTTTTGATTGAGTATGAATCGTTTCAGGAAGAAACTCTGCATATGCTCTCCAGTGATCTGTCATCACTTCTCCAATCTCTTTTTTCTTCAATTTTTCCCAGAGTAGTTTTCCAGTTTCCGTTCCTCTGCTACCAAAAGAGCAGTTGATGAACTTTTTCCCAACTCTATCAACAGCAATCCAGATCCAGCAATATTTTTTTTGTTACCGATGTAAGTGTGCATCTCATCCATTTCAACAATAGATATCTCATTTTCACTTTTTAGGTCCTCTCACTCTTGACCAAATTTCTTTATCCATTTTTGGACAGAAACATGACTCACCCCTAAAACTCTTCCTATTGAACGAAAGCCCAATCCTTCAAGGTAAAATTGTAAAGCCTGTCTTTTAACAGAGGCGGAAAAAGCAGTTGATTTTAGCTCTACTGTATAGTTATAGCCACAATCAGAGCATTTGTACCGTTAACGCCCGCCAACTATACCATTATTTTTGTGACTGGAACTATTACATTTTGGGCAGTTCATGAAGAAATATATGTTATAAGTATACATATCTATTTTTGTTTACCAATGCAATTAATCGTTCTAGAAATTAGCCCCACAAATAAATAAAGGATTATTTATAGTTATTTGCTAGATACTTAATATTATATAAATATTAAGTTTTAATAATTAAACTAACTTTTCTTAAAATATATATATGTCTAAAAAATCAGAGTAAAAGCAGTAGCTTGTTATGAAATTATACACAAAACATGAATCTGTTATTATTCTTATATTTTTTAACACCCAATAATATAAGTCTCCCATCATATAACTGTAATTTAATAAGTGTAGATAATTATATATATAGTTTTATTGTTTCAAATTAAATAAAAAGTTTGTATATAGAATATAAATAATCGTGAAGAATCAAGAAAAAGAGATATGAAGTTTTTCAGGTAGTTAAAACATAAAAATAGTTATAAACTGAAATATCAGTAATAAACTAGTTATTATTACATATCAAAATTGTTTTTGAATAATAAATAAAAATTATTACTAGAATAATAGTTGCTTCATTAACGACAAAGAGAAAATTAAACTCCTGAATAATATACTGAGGTATACAGACCAATACATTATAATAAGTCTTTTCATCATAGAAAAGCTGGTGGAATCGTATGAAGACTAACGATAACTGTGTAGGATGTGGTCAGTGTGTCTCCTTTTGCAAGAAAGAAGCAATCGAGGTAAAAGGAAAGGCAAGAGCCACTGATGCCTGCATAGACTGTGGGAGCTGTATTGCTTACTGTCCTGTAAAAGCCATAGAGGTGCCTGTATGAAAGCAATTGTAATTGGTGCGGGGCTTGGAGGGCTTTTAAGTGCATCCAAGCTTTCAAATGCAGGTTACCAGGTCGAAATCTTTGAAAGGCTTCCTATTACAGGAGGAAGGTTTACAAATCTCAGTTATAAAGGGTTCCAGCTTTCGAGCGGAGCTTTCCATATATTACCTCATGGGCCTTCGGGCCCTTTAGCCAAAATTCTCACGGAAGTGGGGGCTGATGTAGAGATTGTAAGGTCAGACTTAACAATCTTACGTGTGCCTCAAAAAAAGGACAGCTCGGATTACAAGAAAGGCTTCAAAGATATTTCTTTTACTAATTTTTCCTCACTGCTCTCTCACAAAGATCGCCTGAAGATTGCTCTTCTTGTAGTAAGTACGCGAAAGAACCGTCCGACAGAGAAAACTCTGGAAGCATGGATCAAGTCTCAATTTAATGATGAATGGCTTTTGAGATTTGCCGATTCTTTTTGTGGCTGGGCATTGAGCCTTAAAAGTAGCGAAGTTCCAGTAGAAGAAATATTTGAAATTATTGAAAACATGTATATATTTGGCGGCCCAGGTGTTCCTATGGGTGGGTGCAAAGGAATAACTGATTCTCTGGAAAGTGTAATTGCTGCAAATGGCGGAAAAATTCATACTGAAACAGAGGTTTCAAAAATTCTTGTGGAAAACGGGAAAGCTGCTGGCGTAATTATTGGTGAAGAGGCCCATAAAGCAGACCTTGTGATCAGTAATTTAGGACATGCTGCAACTGCCTCTCTTTGTGGGGACGCCCTTTCAGACGAGAAAGCTCTGGAATATCTAAGAAAAATTAAAACCCTGAAACCTTCTGCTGGAATAAAGATTTGTCTTGCTGCAGATGAACCACTTGTAGGGAATTCAGGCGTCCTCCTAACTCCATATACAAAAAGAGTAAATGGGATAAACGAGGTTACGCAGGTTGACCCGGGACTTGCTCCACCTGGCAAACATCTTACAATGTCTCACCAGTATGTAGCCCCCGAGAATGTGAAAAATCTTGAGGCTGAAATTGAACTGGGACTCCAGGACCTTAAAGATATTTTTCCCAACAAAAAATACGAAGTTCTGCTCATCCAATCATACCATGACAGTTGGCCTGTAAACAGGGCTGCTTCAGGTACAGATCCTGGTAATGAGACTCCAATTCCCGGACTTTATGTTGTAGGTGACGGAGCTAAAGGAAAAGGCGGTATTGAAGTCGAAGGAATTGCTCTCGGAGTAACTGCAACTATGAAGAAAATCCTAGACTGAAATTTCAGAAAACAAACCCAGCAGGTGTTTTACATTCAGGAAAATCCCAAATTTGTGACCTATTCAAAAAACGTTTTCATTCCTTTAACCAATATTTGCAGGAATCGCTGCGGTTACTGCGGTTTTCGGCGGGATCCCGGACAACCGGGAGCCAGGCTTATGAAACCAGAAGAAATTCTTCCTGTACTTGAAAACGGAGTGAAAGCAGGGTGTATTGAAGCCCTTTTCACCTTTGGAGAGTATCCAGAGGAAATTTCGGAGTACAGGGAATGGCTTAAGGAACTTGGTTATTCTTCCACTCTTGAATACCTCCTTTTTCTCTGTGAAACTGCAATCGATCTTGGAATTATTCCTCATACGAATGCAGGAATTATGACACGCTCGGAACTGAAGGCTTTAAAGCCTTTGAATGCGAGCATGGGGCTAATGCTTGAGAGCACAGCAATCCTGGATGCCCATAAGGACTGTCCTGGAAAATTTCCAGAACTCAGGCTTAATACTATTAGGGAAGCTGGAAAGCTCCAGATTCCTTATACTACCGGCCTCCTTATAGGAATTGGGGAGAATAGAAAAGATAGAATAGAGTCTCTTGAAGCAATTGCGGATCTTCATAGAGAATACGGACATATTCAGGAAGTTATCATCCAGAATTTTGCCCCAAAATCTGGAACACCCATGGAAAACTTTCCTGTGCCCTCAATAGAAGAAATGACTGATACTATATGTCTGGCCAGACAGGTTCTTCCTTCTGACATAGCGGTACAGGTTGCCCCAAATCTCATAGACCCTAAAGCCCTTATTTCAAAAGGAGTGACTGACCTTGGAGGCATATCTCCGCTGACAATTGATTGGATTAATCCTGAAGCCGAATGGCCTGATGTAAAAGATCTGCAGGATAAACTGAAGCCTATTTTGCTCAGGGAACGCCTGCCAATTTACCCTCAATATGTAAAAAAAGAATGGTATTCAAACAGGATAAGTGGACTTATAGAACAACTCTCAGATACCGATGGTTACAGAAAAAAACCCTGACAGGGCATGAGGAGTAATTGAAAAATGAACACTGAGATTCCAGAAGATCTTATAGAACGCGCATACAAAGGCAAGACCACAAAAGAAGATGGGCTCCTGCTCATGGAGGTGTCTCCTTTTGAACTCTTTAGATTTGCAGATGAACTCCGCAATCTTGCAACAGGAGATACGGTTACTTACGTGATAAACAGGAATATTAATTTTACCAGCCAGTGTCTGGGGACATGTGGTTTTTGCGCATTCAGAACAAATAAGGGTAAGGTTCTCAGCCTTGAGGAAATTTTGGGAAAGGTAAGAGAAGCAGCACAGGCAAATGCTACTGAGGTATGTATCCAGGGTGGGCTTCTTCCTAATGTCGGTCTGGATTTTTATCTTGGGATTACAGAGGCTATAAAAGCCGAGTTTCCTGAAATGCATATTCATTCTTTTTCACCAATGGAAGTATATCATGCGGCTCATGTCAGTGAAATTCCTGTAAAAGAAGCCCTTATAAAGCTTAAAATAAGTGGACTCTATACTATGCCAGGTACTGCAGCTGAAATCCTCTCAGATAGGGTGCGGGAGATTATTTGTCCATTTAAATTAAAGACATCGGAATGGATTGACGTAGTCAGCCAGGCACATTCCGTAGGCATTCCGACAACTGCGACAATGATGTACGGGCATATTGAGACTCTGGAAGAAAGAATAGATCACATATTGATTATCAGGGAAATTCAGAAAGAAACAGGTGGAATTACGGAATTTGTACCACTTCCTTTTATGCCTTATAATAATCCGATAGGAGAAAAAATGATTAAAGAAGGCAAATATGCCACTCCTGGGATTGAAGATCTGAAAAATTATGCAATTTCTCGAATTCTTCTTCATGGATATGTAGACAATATTCAGGCAAGCTGGGTGAAGTTAGGGAAAAAACTTGCCCAATTTGCTCTCCATTGCGGGGCTAATGATCTTGGAGGCACTCTTATGGAAGAAAGCATTTCCAGATCTGCTGGAGCTTCAAATGGAGAAGTTATATCTGTAGAAGAACTTGAATGGATGATCTACGGAGCTGGAAGAGTTCCAAAAGAGAGGACAACTCTTTACAGTGGAGTTCATGAATTGACTTCCGGAAACTCTGACAGAATTACCGGATGTGGAGCATCAGAATAAACTGAACAATCAAGTAACAGTCAGGGAAATTATGGAATATTAAAAAGGATGATCGGATGTACACAAAAAAACCGACAACTCCAGAAGATGTAATTGAAAGAGCATACCAGGGAAAATGTACTAAAGAGGATGCTCTTCTCCTGCTTGAAGGAAATCCTTTTGAGCTGTTTGAGCTCGCCAATGATCTACGTGCCAGTGCGGTAGGCGACACTGTAAGTTATGTGGTGAACAGGAATATCTATATCACAAATAAATGTGTTGGAAACTGTGGGTTCTGTGCCTACAGGCAAGAGAAAGGATTTATCCTGAGCATTGACGAGATTCTGGAACAAGTAGAAGATGCGAGAAAAGCAGGAGCTGTAGAGGTATGCATCCAGGGTGGATATACCCCTGAAATTGACATGGAAGTATATCTTGAGATTATAGAGTCAGTAAAAACCGAATTCCCTGATATGTGCGTTCATGCACTGTCTCCCATGGAAGTAAATTATGCAGCAGATCTCTCAAGCATGTCGGTTGAAGAAGCTCTGAGCAAGCTTAAAAAATGTGGGCTTGATTCTCTAACCGGAACTTCGGCTGAGATTCTTTCTGACAGAGTAAGAAAAATTATCTGCCCTGGAAAAATCAATACCCAACAATGGATTGATACTATAACTGCAGCACATAAAGCAGGGATTTCTACCAATTCAACTATCATGTACGGACATGTTGAAACCCTTGAAGAACGCCTTGACCATGTTTTTATTATCCGTGATATCCAGAAAGAAACAGGTGGGATTACGGAACTTATTCCTATGGCGTTTTTGCCTTACAATAGTCCTATAGGAGAAAAGATGCTTGCATCTGGAAAGTTCTCAACCACAGGGCTTGAAGATCTTCAGCTCATAGCTATTTCCCGCGTAATTTTGCATACTTATGTCAAAAATATTCAGGCTACTTGGGTAAAATTAGGAAAAAAACTTGCTCAGGTAGCCTTACAATGCGGAGCAAACGATCTAGGAGGTACACTTATGGAAGATCTGATCTCCACAGCATCAGGGGGCAGTAATGGAGAATATGTATCTCCTGCCGAGTTTGAGTGGATGATAAAAGGAGCAGGCAGAATTCCTATGCAAAGGGATACTCTATACCGAAAAATAGAGCGAGATTTTTCTAATAAAGTCAATCCCCTTCCTATTTTATGAAAACAAGGGTAAGTAGTAGAGATTTAACACCCGAGTTCCATCACCCGCCGAGTCCCGTATCGGGAGGACGACATGGATTCATTCAGGCAAGTTTGTAGCTCCCGAGTTTAGACTCGGGAGCACTGTCCGTTTCGCTCACTTCATTCGCTCAAGCGGACTAATTTAGAAGTCTGCAAGCCGGAATCAGAAGAGAAACGAGTTTATTTTTGAGCCGCAGGGGTTTTAGTTAAACATATTATATTAGAAAGTTAAGTTTAATATTCATTTATACTTATTTATATTCATATCTTAACTTAAATATTCAGGAGTTTAGATGAAAGCTGTAATCCCCTATAAAAAAACCAGTGCAAAATCCAGGTTATCCCCTGTCCTTAGTCAGGAAGAGAGAGAAGAATTTGTGGAACTGATGCTGAATCAGGTAATAGACACCCTTAAGGAAGCCGGAATAGAAGCTATCGATATTCTCAGTCCCTCCATTTACGGGTTTGAGAACATGAAAAAAGCCAACGTGCTTATGGATAAAAATGACCTGAACGAGGCTCTTAACAGGTATCTTGAGAAGGCTGAGGAGCCTATTATGATTGTTATGGCTGATCTTCCTCTTCTTTCTTCTAAGCATGTAAAAGAGATTATTTCTACTAAAAAAGATGTTTGTATCGTCCCGGGAAAAGGCGGGGGTACAAATGTACTGTTTATTAAAAACCCCTCAGACTATAGAGTTAGGTATTATGGTTCGAGTTTTCTGACGCACTGTTCGATTGCAGAGAAAACAGGGCAGAATGTTGAGATATACGATTCCTTTTTTGCAGGTACTGATATAGATGAGCCCGAGGATCTGGTCGAACTGCTGATACATGGAAACGGAACTGCGAAAGAATATATAAGCAAAAAGTTCAGGCTTGAGCTTAGCAGGGGAAGGGTCGGACTGATTCATATTTAGGAACAGTTTTCTTGACTAAAATCACATATGTTCTGTAAATCCAAGGTTGGCTAATCAATCATTAATTTTAAATAAATAATGTGCTTATTATACTGTGAATATAAAACCCAATGATTCATTGATATTCATCATTTAAATTTTGAATAGTGAAGTAAGGATATACAGAATCAGCAAAAATCTGCAAGGGCTATTTTTAGAAGAGGCGAGCTAGTGAGGTCTTTTACATCTGAAGAAAGAGAAATCATAAGAAACAAAATCATAGATAGAGGAAAAGAATGCTTTTCCAGATACGGAATCAAAAAAACAAGCATTGAAGATCTTACAAAAGACCTGGGAATTGCAAAGAGTTCTTTTTATTCATTTTTTAGCAGTAAAGAAGATCTCTTTCTACACATATTTAAAGAAGAAAGAGAAGCTTTAAAAGACAGCTTGCTTGAAAATTCCTTCCTGAAATACAGGACAGAGCCTGATAAAGCTATAAGGGCTTATTTCCATTACGTGCTTCATATCGCGAATAACCATCCTATTTGGAGGAAAGTTTTCATAGAGAAAGAGCACGTTGAGCTAACAATCTCCAGTTCTGCCGAAGAAGAAATTAAAAAGATACATAGAGAAAACGTGGAAATGATTTTACCTTTTTTTAATGAATGGGCAGATGCTGGCCTTCTAATAGACAAAGACCCAAGAATTCTTGCTGAAACTACATATGCGGTTCTTTCATTTATCCGTTTCAGGAATGAAGTAGAAGAGAAAGATTTTTCGGAGATTATGAATGTTTTTATTGATCTTCTGGCAGAAAATATGATAGAAAAGTAAATATAAAATTATTGAGGGGATTAAATTGTAAAAGGTTACCTGAAAAGGAGGATCTTTTCAAAAAAAATAGATAGCTCTGCAATAAATTAAAGGGAGTGTATTAATGAAACATATAAAGTCTGTTTGTCCAGAATGTAAAAAAGTTCTTGATTCCACTATATTTGAAGAAAACGGCAAGATAATGCTGAAAAAAACTTGTCCAGAACATGGAACCTTCACGGATGTTTACTGGTCGGACAGTAAACTATAAAACAGGTTCAGTCGCTATTCTTACATTGGTAGTGGAGTTTCAACCAATAATGAGCCTATTTCTTCCAGTGGCTGTCCCTGGGACTGCGGAATTTGCTCCAGGCACAAAACCGGGACTTTGCTTGCAAACATCGACGTTACCAATCGTTGTAATCTCAGTTGTCCGGTATGCTTTGCTAATGCCAAAGCAAGTGGTTTTATATACGAACCGGAGTTTGGACCGATAAGAGAAATGATGCTGACTCTCCGAAATCAAGAACCTGTTCCCTGCTATGCCGTCCAATTTGCTGGAGGAGAGCCTACAGTTCGAGATGACCTTCCTGAAATTATCGAAGCAGCTCAAGAACTTGGATTTTCACAGATCCAAATTGCAACTAATGGTGTCAGGCTCGCAAAAAGCCAGGAATACTGTGAATCTTTAAAGGCTGCAGGACTACACACGGTATACTTATCTTTTGATGGAGTTACTGATGAACCTTACAGGAAAACCAGAGGATTTAATGCCTTTCCTGTAAAACAAAAAGCTATAGAAAACTGCAGGCAGACCGACCTGAATAGTGTTGTGCTCGTGCCCACTCTGATAAAAGGTGTTAATGATCATCAGGTTGGAGATATTGTCCGCTTTGCGACTAGAAATGAGGACGTAGTGAGAGGTGTAAACTTCCAGCCAGTAGCTTTCGCAGGTCGCATTGATCAGGTCCTACGAAAAGAACAGAGAATAACAATTTCCTATCTAGTATCACTCCTGGAAGAACAAACCGAAGGAGAAATTCCCAGTTCAGCCTGGTATCCTGCATCTGCTGCAGTTCCCATCATCCGATTCGTGAGTGCAGTGAGAAATGTTCTGCTCCCCGAGTTTACAATTCACTCTCACTGTGGAGCTGGTACTTATATCTTTGAAAACGAGGGAAGGCTAATTCCGATAACTGAGTTTGTGGATGTGGATGGGTTCCTTGAGTTCCTTGAGAGTGTTACTCCAGAATTTGAGGGACAAGGCTCTAACGTAACAAAACTTGCAAAAGTTCTCTATCATGTCCCGCACTACATTGATGATTCCAAGAGGCCAAAGGATCTTAACATAGTCTCCCTGATAAGTAATTTCCTTAAAAATGGCACAAGAGAACATGCTGCTCATTTCCATAGAAAAGCACTTTTCCTTGGAGCTATGCATTTTCAGGATCTTTATAATCTGGATTTGGAGAGGGTTGAGCACTGCGGAATCCATTATGCCACACCTGATGGGGGGATAATTCCTTTCTGTACCTACAACAATTTTCATAGAGAAGGAGTGGAAGCAAGGTATTCAAAAAAATATAGAAAAAATATGGAATTTGAAAGAAAATCTCTGGATGTTCTGGAACAGGAAACAGCTTGAATCTCTGGCTTTCCATATGTAATGAATTTATAAGCTTAGGGCTGTTTCGTGGGACTTTAAGCAGGTTTTCAACTTATTCCAATTAAAAAATAATAGTGTGACAATTTTTCATAAATAGACTTTCGATTTAAAACTGAAAACATGACAATTATCCTTAAAAGTCAAAAATACAATTTATGGTGGTGTAATAAAAAATATTTATATCAAAGAGAAAATTAACTGATATAAATTTTTATGCTAATTTATTGATCCAATAGAGCCAACAACTTTAAACTTGACAAATGCATTAATTGAGAAAACTATTCGAAAGAGTATCAAAAGGGTATCTGATTCAGCCCTGATCTTCTTTATGAATAACTTAAAAAGGAAAAAATAGAGACCTTAGAAAAAATAACTTTCAGGATTCTATTACAGCCACCAGTAGAAATAATGTAACATACAACTGTTATAATTTTCGGTTCATGTTATACTTAGATACAAGAAATAGGACATCTACTGGGTAAAATCATAATTTACTTTTAAAATTTACAGGTGAGCTGGTGAGCATTAACATAAACAGATATAAATGTGGATATTGTGGAGCCTGTGTGGGAGTTTGCCCAAAAGGAGCACTCGAACTTGTAGAAACCTGGGTCGAAGTAGATGAAAACATATGCGTAGCATGCGGAATATGCGATCGCATCTGCCCTGTAGGAGCAATAGAGGTAATGAAATGAAGGACAGATATGATGTTTTAGTGATCGGAGCAGGCCCTGCAGGTTCCATTGCCGCCAAGACCGCAGCTGAAAAAGGGCTTGATGTACTTTTAATCGAAAAGCGACAGGAGATAGGTGACCCTGTGCGCTGTGCCGAAGGTGTGAGCAAAGAATATCTCAAAAAGCATGTAGAAATTGATGAAAAGTGGATTTGCGCTGACCTTAAAGGTTCATTAATTTACGCCCCAGATGGTACAAAAATAGAGATGTCAGAAGAAATCTCTGGTGCAGAAGTAGGTTATGTCCTTGAAAGAAAAGTGTTTGACAGAGCACTCGCAGAAAAAGCTGCTAAAGCCGGGGCTGAAGTGAGAGTAAAAACCAGAGCAACTGGCCTGATCATTGAGGACGGATCCGTTAAGGGCGCAAAACTCATGCACCTAGGAAAAACTTACGATGTGCGTGCAGAGATAGTTATAGGTGCTGATGGGGTTGAATCAAAGGTAGGTAGATGGGCAGGCATTGATACGTCTTTAAAGCCTATAGATCTCGAAACTTGTGCCCAATACTTGATAGCTGGAGCAAATGTCGATCAGCACCACTGTGAGTTTTATATAGGAAATGAGATTGCACCGGCAGGCTATATATGGGTATTTCCGAAAGGTGAAGGAAAAGCCAATGTAGGGATCGGAGTTCTCGGGAGTAAGACTGGAAAATTCAAGCCAAGACCTGTAGATTATCTCAATGATTTCCTTGAGAAAAGGTTCCCTGATGCCAGAATAGTTGAGATGATTTTTGGAGGAGTCCCGGTTTCAGGCGTGATTGAAAAAACTTCCACTAACGGACTAATGCTGATAGGAGACGCAGCTCGTCAGTCTGACCCTGTTACAGGTGGTGGGATTCTTAACGCAATGGATGCGGGTAAATTTGCAGGAGAAGCTGCATATACAGCTATATCTTCAGGAGATGTTTCTTCTAAAAAGTTAGAAGAAGTTTATGAGAAGCCGTGGAGAACAACTCTGGGTCATGAAATTGATATGAGTCTCGTTGTAAAGAATTGTTTCATTAATTTAAGCGATGAAGACCTTAACTCTCTTGCTCATTCCCTTAAAGATGTAAAATTTGAGAGAATGAGCCTTCTTGATCTGGTACAGGCTCTCTTTAAAGCCAATAGAAAACTTCTCTGGGATCTTCGAGTACTTTTCAAAGATGTCGCAAAAGAAGCAGTAAAAAATAAAATGTAACGCCTAGAAATCCAGGTGTCATTTATTTGTTACACTTCCTTTTTTGAAGTTCTTACAGGAATTCCTGTACTCCATATTATCTAAACTTTTTTGTACCTTTATATCAAGCCGTTTATTAGAGTATATTTCATTTGTATTCGGTTAAGGAATCTGTTAACGTTATAATGACTACTGCAATAATCTATGCATCTCGATTTACATTTATAGGTTTACATAAATGGCAACAAAGATAACACATTTTTTATAGATCGTATCTTAACCGAATACAAATGGAGTATATTTAAAATGTATGAAGATGTTGGTTTTGGGATCGGAGTAACTTTTTAAAATTTTAGGTATTTATTATTTACGTAAAAAATTTCTCCACCGCCGAAACTGCAGAAGATAGCGCAAAAACTATTACCTTATCACCTTCTCGAATTATAGAATCTCCTTTAGGTATGATAATTTCGTCGTTATGAACTATCATGGTAACTTGTTTTGCCAGAAGTGAACACAGAAGATTTTTATCGTCATTATCCGTTACCGCAAGCACTACGTCCATTTCTTCGATATTTTCTTCCTTCAAAAGGTTAACATCAGTGCCGTCTCCGTTTAAAATAAGGGTATTTTCCAGTATTTCGGCCACTTCTATACAGCGACTTTTCCTGTATTCGATAACCTTAAGGTCTGTCTTATCGTCTTTATCTATCAGTTTGGCCAGATAAAATCCTACAATTCCACAGCCAATAAGGATAATTTTGGTTCTGTGAGGTTCTTCGTTTCCGAATATACGACCAAGTTCTTCCAGAGCTTTGGGCTTGCCTACAACTACAATATGGTCATTTGTTTGGATAAAGTCGTCCCCATGAGGGATGATTATTTCATTTTTTCGGAAAATCGCACTTACAATACAGCAGTCATCTAGATTGAGGTTTTGTATCTGCTTTGCTACAAGTCTGTTGTTAGGACGAATGGCAAATTCCATCATCTGAACTTTTCCCCGGCAAAGAGTTCAGTACCTATTGCTGACGGGCTTGAAAGCACTTCTGCAACTTTGGATGCTAGTGCAAGTTCAGGGCAGATCATGATATCAACTCCAACCTGAGACCTCGAAGTTATAGGAACATCAATATAATCAGGGTTGCTGACTCTTGCAATGGTTTTTGTTTCTATCCAGCCAGGACGGGATCTTATGATCAGCTTTGCGGTCATGCAGGCAACAATGTTGACTTCATCAACTCCTGTAACAGCCACAAGAATATCCTCATCGTGAAGGATACTTGCCAGAATATCAGCGTTTGCACCATTTCCCTCCAGGACCTGAACATCGAGCTCGTCTGCTCTTCGTGCAACCTCTTCATCTTTTTCGACGACGATTACATCGTTTGTAAGGGAAAGAAATTTTGCAATATGGTATCCAACCTCGCCTGCCCCTATAATTACTGCCTTCATAAGAATTCCTCAAAAAATTTAATTTTAGATTGATTAATCTGTTTGATTAAGTAATCTTTGGAATAAATTTAAATTAGATGGGTTTTAAGGAATATTATTTTGTAGACCAAGATCTTAATGTTCAGAGTTTTAGATACAATAACGGATATATAATATTAAAAGTCACATTGGTAAAAATATTTTAACTTTTCTGTCTGTTTCTTATTTAAAACTCTTTAATTATCTGCCTTAATTTTCCTCAAAAACTTGATTAATTAATTGATTCCAAAACTCAGAATAACATTCCTAAGAGTGTCAGTTGATATGGGGTTAATTGATATCAGGGGTGGATATTTTCATAATAAAATCCCGAATGCTACTTTATCGCATATTATGGTGCTTGTAAACATTGCTACTTAATTTCTAAAACCTTAGAGAAACAGTATTGAAGCATTCGATTTGTAAAAATTTATTCTATTTGACAGTTGAACGCGAAACAAAGTATTATATAATCCCTTATATAAATTTGTCATCAAACGATTTTGTTTCATTAAAACAAGAGCCTATTGAGAACAGGGGTGGAAGGTTTACTACTGGAAGATTCTCATCTTCATCTGTGTAGTTCTTATGATTCTCTTACTACTTCTTTTTCTTCCAGGTTTTATTTCTTTTAACCATAAAGTTTTAGAAAACGATTAAAAGATAAAGCCAAAAGTGGGATAAGAATGCAGGATATTACAGAATATATCAAGAAATTAAAGACTTTTATTATTGGAGAACCTCGTAATCCATTAGATTCAAAGATTTTCCATAAACTTTCCTTAATATCGCTCTTTGCATGGGTTGGTCTGGGATCTGACGCGATGTCTTCATCTTCATATGGTCCTCAGGAAGCATACCTTGCATTGGGAGAACATACTTATCTTGCTATATTTGTGGCTATCAGCATTATATTGACAATTTTTGTAATAAGTACCAGCTATTCACAAATAGTTGAATTATTTCCTACAGGCGGGGGAGGATATTTAGTTGCAAGTAAATTATTATCTCCTTCTCTGGGAATGCTTTCCGGTTGCGCTCTCCTGATAGATTATGTCCTTACAATTTCTATTTCGATATCAAGTGGAGTAGATGCTATGTTAAGCTTTCTACCGGCAGGATGGCAAATAATCAAATTAGAATTTGCATTTGTTGTTATCTTGGTTCTTATCTTATTGAACCTGAGAGGGATTAAAGAATCAGTGTTGTTTTTAATCCCAATATTTGCATTGTTTCTAATTGCACATGTCATCTTAATAGTATACGCTTTTTATTTCCATTCTACAAACCTGCCGGTCGTGATGAATAATACTATCACTGATACCCATAGTGTGATAAGTGGAATAGGGGTCTCAGGACTGCTTTTAATTATTATCCATTCATATAGCATGGGAGCAGGAACATATACAGGAATTGAAGCCGTAAGTAATGCAGTACCTGTAATGAGAGAACCTAGAGTGCAGACTGCGAAGAGAACTATGCATCTCATGGCTATTTCACTGGCGTTCATGGCAGCAGGACTGATGATTTCTTATTTATTTTACAATGTAGCCCGCGAACCTGGAAAAACTCTAAATGCCGTCCTATTTGAGAATGTTACAAGTTCCTGGGGGACCTTTGGTACTTATTTTGTAATAGCAACCCTCATTTCAGAAGCAGGTCTATTGTTTGTGGCGGCACAGACCGGATTTATAGACGGTCCAAGGGTTCTGGCAAATATGGCATTAGACCGATGGGTTCCTACTAAGTTTGCAACCCTGAGTGATAGATTTGTGACACAAAACGGCGTATTAATTATGGGCATTTCAGCCTTAATTATGGTCTCTCTGACAGATGGATCGGTAGAACACCTTGTAGTCCTTTACAGCATTGCAGTTTTTATAACGTTTATTTTGTCCCAGGCAGGAATGGTCCGTCATTGGTGGGAAGTTAAAACTAATGTAAAAGACTGGAAAAAAAGATTAATTATCAATGGCGTTGGCCTGCTTATGACAGTTGTGATATTAATGTCAGTGATATTGGTGAAGTTCAGTGAAGGAGGATGGATAACACTGGTTATTATCGGAGCTTTTGCTGGAGTTGTCCTCATAATAAGACGCCATTATGAATATGTTTCAGGGCTTATTACAGAGCTGAACGCCAAAATACTCGTATATCCATCTTTGATTTATATAACTAAGAATGAAAACCCTGGAAAATTCAACCTTGAAGATAAGACTGCTGTGCTGCTTGTAAACGGTTTTAACGGTTTAGGAATGCTCGCGTTGTCCAGTATATTCGAGTTATTTGGTGGAGTGTATAAGAATTTCGTATTCATACAAATTGGTGTAATCGATGCCGGAGTGTTCAAAGGAGCAGAAGAAATTAAAGGACTTCAAACCATGGTAAATAAAGATATAGAGAAGTATGTAAACCTGGTCTCATCATATGGATATTATGCTGAAAGTTATACTACAATAGGAACCGACGTTGTTGACGAAATTACAAAACTAGCACCAGAAGTATTAAAGAAGTTTCCTAATTCTGTATTCTTTGGCGGTCAAATTGTGATTCCAAATGAAACAATGCTTTCAAGATGGCTCCATAACTATACTGTCTTTGCATCACAGAAAAAATTGTACGCTAAGTGTATTCCCTTTGTAGTCTTGCCAATAAGAGTGGATTTGGAATGTAATATCCCTAACACGACTTAAATTTAAAAATCGCTGAAGACTATCATTCAGCTTGCCTGCAGATGCCGATCCTATGTACCGGGCAGCAGCTGGGAG
This sequence comes from uncultured Methanosarcinaceae archaeon, assembly GCA_963727895.1. Taxonomy (GTDB): domain Archaea; phylum Halobacteriota; class Methanosarcinia; order Methanosarcinales; family Methanosarcinaceae; genus Methanosarcina. Next base: position 151,492 of record CAVSHT010000005.1, read on the forward strand.
GGGTCTGGAAAGCTAGAGGAGCTATATCCGGAGGATTCGCTCTGCTGCGGACGTAATGCTCTAAAAAGGACTCAAGCCGACAAGCCATTTTTTGCATGTCGGTTTCACTTCATTTTGCGGGCAAGTTCAATGATTGATCTTTTTTCTCGGAGTTCATAAAAAGTATTATTAAAAAGTGTATTTCCTGCATCGTAATATCTGTTACATTTAAGAATAGTAACTTTCCAAGTGAATAGATTGATTAACTTTTCTTAATTGAAAATTTGCACTTATTTTGCAGCAGAGTCAAATTTTTTCATAATATCTTCAAGTCTTAAAATACCATAATTGCTCTTACAAAAAGTAGTCCAAATGTCAGAAAACCAGTGATGTATAATAAAATTATTGTTATAGCTGGCTTTTCAGTAGTTTCTTTTTGTATTTCTTCATCTTTAGAGCTCGTTTTATTCAATATGTTTTTGAACCAATTTAAAGCCAAAATAACTATTACTATCAGTCCTATTTTTTCGGGAACAATTCCCATTTTTACAGGAATAAAAGTATTTTCATGAATCGAGATTCTACTTGGTCCTATAACTACTTGCGGGAACTTAGTTATAAAAGATTCTTTTAGCAACTCCAATAAATATGTGATATTATCACGTTGATCTTTTGGAAAACCCCATCCAAGAAAAGGCCAAAATAAAGTTTGAGGAGTCTTCCACATATGGTCTTCCATTAAATGGAAAAAAGAACCTGAAGCGAGGGTAATGATTCTAATGTCAAATCTTTTGTTGTATAAGTATAAGCCTATCAAGAAGAGGGTAATAGAAAATACTAATGTATGAGCTATAATGCGTCCATTTGAAATGGTAGAAGCAAAGACAATCATTCCAAGTGGTTTATCTATCAAATCAGGCAAAAGGGCTCCAATAGCAAGATATTTTGGATCTATGATAGTCTTTAATCTTAGTGCAAAATAGGAAAATACAAAAAATACCCCCAGTGTAATCCCAATATGTCCAAAAAGTAGCATAATAACACAAAATACCTCTTTTTTAATCTTTGAAATTTTCTAAGTTGTAGCTTGTTGCCTTCATTCCCTATTAAATTTTATGTGTTTGGCATAGACTATCTCTTCACTCTTTCTCAATTTTGACGAATTTAAATTTTTCTTTGAATATGGAATATAGATAGACAAATAAAGGTAGGATAATAATTTCTAAGAACCATTGCCAATTAGTTTCAATAAAATATCTTGTATTAAAATCTACTTCAATGTCCTCTTTTTTATTTCCGAGTGTTTTGTAAGAAAGAACGTTAGAATTTTCTGAAAATGGGATTACATTGTCAACACTTAACAACAGTGTATGTTTTCCAGATTTTAGTGGTGTCACTTGCCAACTCCATGTTGTAGGTATTCCATCTAGTATAGGTTGAGCTTCTGTAGTGGAAACTGAGTCCACCTCAAAAGCACCTGGTTCTCCTCCCACTAGTGTAAGTTTTACAAGTGGGTTTGTAGTAATGTTTGTAGATTTTAATGCTTCACTTATCCCATCTTCTTCAATAATATTTTTGTAAGTATCTTTACTTAAAGATGCATAAACTGTTTGAGTTTGTCCCACTTCCATTTTTTGAGTAACAGTCAATGGAATTTCTGTTAATGTAGATGTTTCTGTTGGTGCAGGTGTTTCTGTTATTGGTATTAGAGTAGGTGATATTGAAACCATTTTTCCAGGACTAACACTTATAGCCTGAGACCAATCTTCATATATATCACTGTGTAAAGTAATTTTATGAGAACCTGTGATGTTGTTTAAAACCATTGGCGTCTCCCCAAGATCCTCACAATCAAGACGAATATAGGCACCAGAGGGAGAAGAAGTAATTGAAATGGAGTTTATACTTTCTGTATGATTAACATAATAATGGTCGTAAATAAAAAAGGAAGTAGATAAAAGAACAGTTATTAACAAAACAAATTTCGTGATAAAAATAACCTTCGTATTATAAAAACCATACCATTTTTTACTTTTCTTATAATGTCTATTATCATATTCTACTAAAATTAAGACACTAACTATTATAATAAATATTAATATATTATATGGAAAATGTTAATTAGGTTATAAAGACTACCCCATAGCATCTAAACCACAACTATACACTTTTTTCAAAGATATTGATTTCATTTTATATTAAATAGTTAGGTTTGTTTACATCTGTGAAAAATTATAGATTTAACTAATCCCAAAAATGAAAAACTTCTCTCACAAAAATTCCTAAAATCATTAACTCTCATGTTCACCATCCAATTGGATTAATGAAATGAGCCTCGACAAGTAAACAAACTTTTTCATATAGATTTATGTGCCCTAAATCTTACAGTATAATTCCAGAGATTTCCTTCAACTTTATCCAGGATAAAACCAGCTTTTTCTCCTAACTTAATAGTAGTAGATTTTAAAGGGTAATCTGGATCAGGTAAAAAGATCGAAGAAATTGTCATCAAAGGGTAGTTTATGCACATCTCCTTCTACAAGACTGATATTTTTGATATCCCTATATTCTGGTCTGGATAATTTCTTTTTTAGCTGGATTAACATTTTTGGTTGGATGTCAAGAGCGTATACTTCTCCTTTAATTCCATTAGCCCTTGCAGCAAAAGTTGTAAACGCTCCACTTCCGCACCCAACCTCGAGAATACGCATTCCTTCTTTTATACCGCTTCGCTTTATCACTTTATCAGGAGGCTGCAATTTTCTTTTAAAATCGCTATCTAAAAAAGGTCCCATAAATGCTGGTGGTGAAAGTACATAAAATCTTTGGCATTGTTACTTAAATATATCTAGTTCTTTATTTCATCAATATAATAACCGAGTACTTTAGCATTTCAAGACTCTTCGTATAACACTTTGTCTTTCTTCTCAACCTTGCCAAAAAGTGCCTCAATATGCTGTTATATCCTTCAACAGTATACGTCTCTGCTTTTGATTGAGTATGGATCTTTTCTGGACGAAACTCTGCATATGCTCTCCAGTGATCTGTCATCACTTCTCCAATCTCTTTTTTCTTCACTTTTTCCCAGAGCAGTTTTCCAGTTTCCGTTCCTCTGCTGCCAAAAGAGCAGTTGATGAACTTTTTCCCAACTCTATCAACAGCAATCTAGATCCAGCAATATTTTTTTTGTTACCGATGTAAGTGTGCATTTCATCCATTTCAACAATAGATATCTCACTTTCACTTTTTAGGTTCTCTAACTCCTGACCAAATTTCTTTATCCATTTTTGGACAGAAACATGACTTACCCCTAAAACGCACATGCTTTTCTTCGAATAACAAGCACAACTAATGAAAGTACTCTCCGTTCTTTTTTTTGACTATTAAGCCCTCATTACCTTGGGCAGTAAGGTTGTCTTGATTTTGGTTATTCAAAACCGTTCTAAAACTAATCAGTGAATTGCCATCGAAGGCTCAAGTGTGACTTTGATCACGGATGCTAAATTGGCCTTTTAGGCAATTCCACTGCCCAAATAAATTTGGCGATCTAATTTGATTTAAGTCATAAACAAAGCTTGTGGTTTAGACATTCACAAACTCTTTTTCATTGCTACAATTTTCAGCAGATCTGGTGAAAAACAACAGCAACGTTTCAACAGAGATGATGAAGGAATTTTAGCCCTTAAAAATTGGGTAATATCAGAAAAATGTGATGTTGTTGCATGTGAATCAACCAGCGACTTTTGGGTTCCGATTCATGATTCATTGATAAAGCATCTAACTGTGATAGTTGGAAATGCGCGAGATATGAAGGTATTTACCCATACAAAAACAGATAAGATTGACTCAGAAGTCATTGCACAACTTGCACTTAATAATATGATTCAGCCATCAAGAGTTTTTCCAAAGGATCATATAGATTTTAGATCATATGTTCGACTTCGGTTAACACTTGTACAAAAAAGAACAGATTTAAAAAATAAAGCTCACTCAATTCTTGCATCTGAAATTCAATTCTTGCATCTGAAATGCTACACCTGAATAATGTGCTGACAGACGTTTTTGGCAAGAATGGCAGAATGATCTTATTAGGAATCTCTTCAGGTAAGAGTGTTGATCAGATTATTGCAAGCCTCTCTCCAAATGTTCGGAAAAAAGCTGCTCAGATAAGAGAAATTCTTGATCGAGAAATTTCTCAAAGTGCTGCATTCAGACTTCAGATCTGTCTGAAACTCATAAAAAGTCTTGATGATGAACTCGAAGCTTTAGAAACAGAAATTTTCAATTATGCTTCTCGAAATCATAAGCGAGAAATGGAGATTTTAATGTCAGTTCCAGGTATAGGGGAACTTGGTGCGGCAATTTTACTTGCTGAAATAGGCAACTTTAAGGATTTTTCTTCTGGAAATAAGCTTGCTTCTTGGCTTGGTCTAGTTCCTAATGTGTATCAATCTGCAGATAAATACTATAACGGCAGAATCACAAAGAGGGGATCAAAAGTAGCAAAGTGGATTCTGACACAGATTGCTCAAGCAGCAGCAAGAAAGAAGAATAGCAGGTTAAAAGAGTTTTTTAACAGAAAAAAGAAGTCGATTGGACATGCAAAAGCAATTATTGCCTTAGCAAGGAAAATTGCAACGATACTATGGCATCTTATTACAAACGATGAGATGGACGAAGATGAAACCGGATATCAAAAGGGAGAAATCCAAAAGAGAAAGATTATTGAAACTGAGATTTTTTCGGTTGATGAACGGATTAAAATAATTAGTGAAATATTTGCGATTATGGGGAAAAAGGATCAGGAGAGCACGTGAGGATAATCTCCTCATGTACTTTCATGCTAAAATCGTCCTATTGAGCGAAAGCCCAATCCTTCAAGATAGTTGTAAAGCCTGTTTTTTGACAGAGGCGGAAAAAGCAGTTGATTTTAGCTCTACTGTATAGTTATATCCACAATCAGAGCATTTGTACCGTTGACGCCAGCCAACTATACCATTCTTTTTGTGACTGGAACTATTACATTTTGGGCAGTTCATGAAGAAATATAGGTTCTCATAATAACTAACTATAGTTAATTATCAAAGCCAAATATAATTTACACATCCAAGGATATTAGTTGCCTAGTCTAAGTCTTATTGCAAAAGTGATCCCAAAAGATTAACGAAGGTATATTAAAATATCCATGTTAAGATGTGAAATATAGAGACTATCCAAAAGTGGACCCCTTAAGATTTATGAAATATATTATGGCAAAAAAGAAATTGTACATGGATAAGTGCTCTTTGACAACCTTTAGATGAAAATAGAACCAATTAAATCACTACAAAAAAACCAAAAAGAAGCCCTTAATACCTTAGAAAGATAATTAAAAAATACTTAATTCTGTATGAAGTAGCAAATAGCAATATAGGCACAAATATTTGATGTTTTAGATCTATTATTTTACAACTTACAGTTATTTTACAACTTACAGTTATTGATTTTTGTTAATTTAAGTCCTACAATAATACAATAATCTGGAAGATAAAATATGGATAAATTTAGCAAAAATGCTATAGCTACGAAAAAACAATTATATATTGACGCATACATCGACGCATTTGGCTGGGGATTTGTACTATGGCTTATTGGTTATCTTCTTGGTGTTGGTCTTTTCTTTGTAGTTCCCAATGATATGATAGGCTGGGTCATCTTACCTATTGGAACCATAATAACGATCTGGATACTTTTTAACAAGATAAAAGGCGACTCAATCAGTTACTATCTTTACCTGGCAGTTAACTGGACATTGGTTGCTATTGTTTTTGATTATATATTCGTCATCAAAGCGTTAAGTGTGAAAGAATATTACAAACCAGACGTCTATATATATTACTTCTTTACTTTCAGCCTTCCTCTTGTTGTCTATTATTTATATAAAAAATATATATATATAAATTAGAGAAAGCCTTTGTGATATAAAATACTCTAGCAACTCCTTTGAGTATCTACTGGTTCCTGAATAAAATATTATACAGAGCTACCTAAATCTGAGTAAAATCGATCCTCATTAGATGCACTACCATAAATGTAAAATGCAATTAAGAGAAGCCAGAAATCACCTATATAGATTCCATAAATTGCCATAAGAATAGCAATAAACTTTCCGATTGAGGCTGCAATATGGGTAGCTTTTACATAAGACATTTTTCTGGCAAAAAAGGAACGGAGTATCCTGCCCCCATCCATAGGAAAAGCAGGCAGTAAATTAAAGATTCCAAGTGTCAGGTTCATCGATCCAATAATCCAGATAATAAGATATATAGGATTTTGAAAAAGTGCAGAGTTAGGGGAGATCATGTAACTGTATGTGAACAGGCAGATAAAACCTATAATGATGCTTGTCAAAGGCCCTGCAAAAGCTATCTTTGCTTCTTGTCCAGGTTTCTTTGGGATTTCCATAGAGGCTACACCTCCAAAGAGAAGGAGCGTGATGCTGGCAATATGGGCTCCATAACGCTTTGCAATATAAGAGTGTGCAAGTTCATGTAAAAGTACTGAGGAAAAAAGGAAGATGGCAGAAAGAACAGAAAAAGCATATCTAACTATAGATGGATCAACTTCCGCAAAACCATATGGCTGTGAATTTATCGCAAAAAAATATGCAGATATTGGAAGTGCCAGAAGGAAAGATGTGTCTAGTTTGATAGGTATGTTCATTATACTTCCGATTTTTAAAGATGATTGCATAATGAAAAAACTCCGTTTTATTTCTATAAAATTAAACAATTAATATTTTAAACTTGAGTTTGAAGTGTATTTTTAAAACTTGAAAATATTTATGAAATTTATATCTTTATTTGATATGTATAAATGTAGAATTTGTTTCCTATTTTACCTTAGATTAGTCAAGAAATATATAATTCAAAATAACTGTATATAAACTGTATATAATAAGTGCTAAATTAGATTAGAAAGTCATAACTGATTTAAATATTGCAAAATGATATTAAATTACCAATAAATTTATATTTCTATATCCAGTATATAATATATGCGAATAAGGTCCAAAAAAACTAGTGTTAAAACATTAGAAGGATCAGATACACTACTTTTGATTATGAAATTCGCGAACAAGAGTCTTAAAATAAGAACTAGGAACCTTGATGCAAGCATTGCAGCCGTATTAATTTGATGATATGTATGCTTTAAGGGCATTTGGCATTTGAATCATAAAAATTGAACCACCTTTATTTGCTTCTTGTTTTTGGGTGGTCATATAGAATCGGCATATTGCATCATGAAATTATAGAGTTGATAAACATGGAAAAAAAGAACTTTCTAAAATCACGAGGATTTCGACGAGATGTTGCGATGGTTAAAGACTGTATATGTCCGTTGTGCACGGAAAAAGTAGACGAACACGAATTCCGAAACGAAGTATTTATCAAGGAATTTAAGAGTTCTGGGCTGTGTCAAGAATGTCAGGACACGGTTTTTGGATATAAGGTAGCGTGGTAACAGATCAATTACTATTAATTAAGTATTGGAAATCTCTGTTTTTAGAGGTGACAAATATGGACTTTGGTTTACCTCTAACTCTGCCTTTTATTCTTTTCAGGATTTTCAAATCATTTCATTAATTTCTCTGGTTAATTTTTTTGGTTTTTCTTATTCATTTTCTGTATTGATACTGATTTATATAGGTTTTCTTAAAGCCATTTTGGCATTGTTAATTAAACATAGTTAACTCTTTATTTCTGTATTTCATCAATAGAATAACCGAGTACTTTAGCATTTCAAGACTTTTTGTATAACACTTTGTCTTTCTTCTCAATCTTGCTAGAAAATGCCTCAATATGCTGTTATATCCCTCAACTGTAAATGTTTCTGCTTTTGATTGAGTATGACTCTTTTCTGGAAGAAACTCTGCATATGCTCTCCAGTGATCTGTCATTACTTCTCCAATCTCTTTTTTCTTCACTTTTTCCCAGAGTAGTTTTCCAGTTTCTGTTTCTCTGCTACCAAAAGAGCAGTTGATGAACTTTTTCCCAACTCTATCAACAGCAATCCAGATCCAGCAATATTTTTTTTGTTACCGATGTAAGTGTGCATTTCATCCATTTCAACAATAGATATCTCATTTTCACTTTTTAGGTCCTCTAACTCCTGACCAAATTTCTTTATCCATCTTTGGACAGAAACATGACTCACCCCTAAAAATCGTCCTATTGAACGAAAGCCCAATCCTTCAAGATAGAGTTGTAAAGCCTGTCTTTTTACAAAAGCGGAAAAAGCAGTTGATTTTAGCTCTACTGTATAGTTATAGCCACAATCAGAGCATTTGTACCGTTGACGCCCGCCAACTATACCGTTTTTTTGTGACTGGAACTATTGCATCTGGGGCAGTTCATGAAGAAATATACTTTCTAATAGTATATAACTATGTTTAAGTATCAAAGCCGCCATTTTTTCTTAAAGCCATTTATTCTCTTAAGTTTCTTCAGCATCATCACTAGGACCCATAACTCTGGCCAACAATTTTGTTTCCTCAAAACTTTCAAGTACAATTTTTAAAACTATTGTAAGCGGTATTGAAAGCAACACACCTCCAAGTCCAAATATAAAATTCCAGTAAATAAGAGCAAGAAACAAAAAAGCAGGAGATAATTGAAGGCCTTTTCCCATAAGTGATGGAAAAAGAACATTTTCTGTAAGTGCATCGACAGCGATAATAATTAAAATGACTGCTAGAGCACCTAAAGGTCCATACTTGAAAAGAGCAAGCACTATTGGAGGGACAGAAGCAATAACTAAACCAATATAAGGAATATAACTTAACAGGAATATAAGGACTCCCCAGAGAATAGCATAGTCAATACCACCAATAAAGAGAAGGAGAGCTATTGAAATACCAGTTATAAGATTTATCTCCGCTCTTATGACAATGAATTTTACCAGTTTCTTGCTAAACTCACTGAGCCTCAAACTAAATTCAGATTGATCTCCAATTTCCAAGTTTGCTTTATCAGGAGTATTGGCAGCATCAATTAACAGAAATGCAGTTGTGACTATAATAATTCCGGCTGTTGTCCCAGCATTTACAATTTCATTAACGATGTTTACCATAAGAGAAACTGTTATTGACACTATATTCTGGAGAATTGACTGTACGGAAAATCCTCCATAAGAAGGGATATATTTTGTATAGCTATTTACTAATTCGGTTAACTGAGCTTGATAAATAGGAATTTGACTCCCAAATTGTATTGCTGTTTTAACAATTAATACCCCGAGAACTAGGATAATTAGTGTAAATAGTAAAATTACCAGAATAACACTCAGTCCACCTGGAATCCCTTTTTGTTTTAGCCAGCGGACAAGCGGAGTAAAAATAAGTGCCGTAAAAACAGAGAAAAAGAAAATGGTAAGTATTGATGCAATTTCCCTCATTCCTATTGTAAGAATAACGGCTGCAGTGCTGTAAAGTAACATTTTTGCGGGTATAGAGTAATTATTTGAATTTATATTTTCATCTCCCCAATAATTATTTTGGAGTAATTCATGGAATTTACACCTTGCTTTTTACTCTTCTAAAAATAACGTTTGTTAAAGACAAATTGTCTTATAACAGTGTTTATAACAGTCGTTTTTTCGCAACTTCTACAGTTTACTCCTCTTGACAGCAATGATATTCATGAACCCGAATATCGCCCCAAATTTTCATAATATCTTTTTTATAATATCTTAAGACCGCAAATAACTATCTACCTGGGATACAAACTTAGAAGGAGTGTTTTGAGTCAAATATCCGATAAACTACTATATCCTCTGAACTATTGACTGAAGCTGAACAGGAAGCAACAAGATTTATGAGATAAACATCTCAAAATAGATAATCGGTTTCAAAAAAACAGTTACAGACAAAGGACTCATTCCATACCACGAAAATATACAAATGTTGCCATCCTGTTATATAGTAGGAAACAAAAAAGAATGTGTTATCTCAATACATATGTCAATACCTATTATAAATGCACATATGAAATGAAATATAATATATACTAAGGTGTATAAACTTACTAAAATTTTTTTACGTAAGTAATAAAATAGTTTTTTAAGCTTCTTTGCTTTATCACTGAGTAGATTCAGGATTTCTGTCAATAAACCGATCTCCTATATGTGTGACCTACTTTTCAATTAAAATGTATTTGTTTAGGTTTGAGTTTTTAATATCATGTTAAGTTAACCATCATTGGAATAAGATGGTAAAATCAATTATTGAAAATGCAACTTTTTTAAAATTAATTTAATTTTAAAAATAATTTATTAAGTTTTTGTATTTATTTTATATATTTTTTTGTAAACTTGTTGATTATAACTACAAGTTCATATTGAATATGTAGCAAACGCTTAATTTTTTATTTTGGTAAAACTTGTGAATTACAAGAACCTGTAATATATTACTTACAGTTCAAGATCTTCGGGGCATAACTTCACAAAATTATTTTTGATTAATAATTTGATTTAGGATTTTGAAAAATTAATAATACACTTTATTTTTGCATATTGGACCGAATTAATTAAATATAAGAACCAGTATTGTTGAAATATCAATAGTTGAAGTTTCACATAATATTTTACTGGAAAATCGCTGTTGTTAGGTACTATTCCAGAATATAACATGCACACAAAATTGGCTTTGTATAAAAATATCCAAACCAGCTTCAAGAAACGAAAATTAAACACGTAAAATGAGATTCTGTCATTCAGTTCAATAAATGGAGATTAATTACTTTGAGGGTTTCTACAAAGCCTTTATGCTATCTATGGAGGTTATTGCAGGAAATAAGAACTATTCAACAAAATATGGTATAAAAAAGAAGGGAAAGCAGAAATGAATGAAGAAATATTGAAAAAAATAATTCTTCTTAGTAGAGAAAAACATGCTCTTGATAACTTAATTTTTGAACAGGTTATCCATAAAAAAGCAATCGGTAAGTTTAAAGAACTAAGTAAAAATCAGCCCGTGGTAATTGGGATCATAGGCACAAAAGGTGAAATTATTTCCTCAACAATCGGAGATTGCATAGGTATGGATAAAAGCAGTCTTTCTCGAATGGTTGACGATTTGGAGAAAAAAGGAATGGTTCTTCGAAAAACTGATCCTGAAGATCGAAGAAAAGTGTTGATCTCACTGACAGATAAAGGGCTGAGATGTTATAATTATTTACACAAAGTCATAATTGAACAACTGGAACTTGCAGATAAAAAGGATCTCGAAGAGTATATGTATATCCTCGAAGAAATGGCAAAAATTCAGAGAAAGATGGCAAAAAGACAGGGCTTGATTCCACAAGATATTTTGGAAATCTAAAATTAAATGTGACCAGTTCAAAATAGAGTACTTTTCAATATTCTGCATCGATCACTAAATTGGAGTGAACTACTTTTGAAAAACAAAAAACACACATGTAACACTTTCAAAAAAACAATTATAACTCAAATATAATGAGAGGGATCTGTCATTAAGAACGCTTTTGAAAAACTTGGAGTATTCATCCAGAATAACCGTTTGACCATACTAGTGGTCTTTTTCCTTCTTATCTTGTTATCGGCTTAGGGTGCTCAGAATATTACTATGAAATAAGGGACAGATACCTTTGTCAGCAAAAACTCTCTGCTTTATCAGGACTATGATCACCTTTACCAGAAATTATTTCAAACTCAATCTATCGTAGTGATGGTGGAAGGAAATGATGTAAGGTCTGCAGAAGTAATGCAAGCTATAGACCGGCTTGAACATCAGCTTAACTCTACTGAAGGAGTTAAAACAACAACAAGTCCGGCTGATTATATAAAGCTAATAAACTATAAAATGACAGGTAAATCCCGGATACCGGATGCAGATGCAGACGTCAAAAAAATTATTGACGGATATCCCAGTATATTTGGACAATTGATTTCTGACAATACACACACTGTAGTTTCGGTAGGAATGAGTGGATCTGTAACAGATGATAAGAAAAAAGAGATTTTGAAGGCTACACAGGATGCTGCCAAACTTGCTGATTTTCCACCTGGATACAATGTCATAGTGACAGGCGATCCCGCCTTTAGCATTGCAATGAACACTTAGATGAGTTCAAGTATGGGACCTTTGCTAGGGCTTGCTGGCTTGTTTATGCTCATTGTTCTGTTCATAGTCTTTGGACATGTTCGCTGGAGATGGCTGCCTTTACCTATTGTTCTCCTTGGAATTATATACACTTTTGGAGCTATGGGTTTTTTAGGAATTCCACTGTCTATGGTTTCAATGTCAGCTTTTCCGGTATTGATAGGGCTCGGTATCGATTACGCAATTCAGTTCCATAACAGGATTGAAGAAGAATTGCGTAAAGAAGGAAATAAATCTAAAGCTATTATAAGAACAATAAAACATACTGGACCTGCGGTCCTTATAGCTCTTTCAATGACTGCTCTTGGTTTCGTTTCCTTATTTACATCCACAGTTCCAATGATCCAGGATTTTGGGAAACTTCTTACGATCGGCATAATAATGTGCTATCTTGCAGCTCTTTTTGTTGGAGTAATTACCGTTACTCTCTTTGATGATATCTCAAAAAAGAAATTGAAGAAGAAAAAAACAAAAGTTGAAGATGCCTCACTCAAGAAGCCAAAACCCCGGTTTATAGGAGATCTTCTCAGGAAACTTACTGATACTACAATAAAGTACAATGTAATTGTTATTGGAATTGCAACTTTACTCTGCATTGGAGGTCTCTATGCCGATGAGTCAGTAGGTATCCAGACTGATACTCAGGCTTTTGTTCCTCAGAACATGCCTGCTCTTCTCGACCTGTATCATCTAAAGGATATTATGGGTGGAACTGATGCACTTAATCTAATTATAAAAGTTAACGACAATGCTGATCCTAATATTCTTAAATGGATAGATGAGTTCAGCGAACATGAAACCCAAAGACCACATATTGACAGTGCTTCAAGCATTGTAACTCTTGTAAAACAATATAATGGTGGCACAATCCCAGATAGCCGTAGTGAAATTGAAGCAATCTATGCACAAATTCCTGAATCCCAGAAATCTCAATACATTTACGGCAAAAACATGCTTCTTTTAAATCTCAATATTGGGAATGCTCAGAAAGAGATCGGAATGACCGGAATTAAGGATTTGACCAATATTGTGAAGCAGGATATTCAATGGATGCAGGCTCCTCCTGGTACTTCAATAACCATTACCGGAAGTTCTGTGGTCTTTACTGAGGTTATAGGTGCTCTTACAAGCGGAAGAACTGAAATGACTTACATTGGACTTTTCCTGGTGCTGGGTGGCCTTCTAATTGTGTACAGAGACTGGATAAAAGCCCTTGTTCCGATCATCCCAATGTTTATGGTAACCGGGTGGTCTGGATTGGTAATGACTTACCTGAAACTTGACTATACTCCTATGACCGCAACCCTAGGTGCGCTGATTCTTGGAATAGGCTGTGAGTACTCAATCCTGATGATGGAAAGATACTTTGAAGAAAAGGACAACGGAGCCAGTCCTATGGAAGCCATACATAAAACAGCTGCAAGTATTGGAGCTGCCTTTATAGCTTCAGGAGCCACAGTTGTTTTCGGATTTGCAGCTTTGATAGCATCTCCGTTTCCTATAACCAGCAACTTTGGAATGGTTACAGTTATTGATATTGTGCTTGTCCTCGTTGCAACCTTCACGGTATTCCCACCCTTAATTATAATATTGGACTCATGGAGGGAAAAGAAAAGAGGAGTGCATGTATTAGAAAACTCAAAAAAGAGCACAGGGGCTGAGATACAATGAATAAACCCCAGAACTATGTACCAGAGAAGTTAGTTACAACATTTGTTTTAATTGCAGTTCTCCTGTCACTTTTCTCAATAACTGTGTCTCCGGTTCTTGGAAGTTCAAACATAGGAAATTTCCTGATTCCAGGGAACGGGTTTACAGTGGATTATTATAGAAGCTATGGAGAGCCAGATATTCAAGCATCTGTTATAGGAGACCCAGAATTTCAGAGGGGAGAAATCACAGATGTTCAAATAATGCTTACAAATAAAGGTATAATTGAAGGCATGAAACCTCTGAATGTAAATCAGAACCTTATTCCTGATTCTAAAGAGGAGTTAATTGCTGCTGCCGAGATGAGTACAGAACAAGACTGTACAACAGCAAAAGGTATCAAGGCGAATCTAACCTCTGGATCGAAGTACATTCATATCGACTCCACTACAACTCCCCAAACCGTAGACGAACTTAAAACTGGATATATAGATCCAATAAAGTTCACAATACGTATTGATGACGATACGCCTGCTGGAGATTATGAACTACAGCTTCCGATAACTTATCAGTACCAGAGTAATGTCCGTACGGATACGGCAAGTACTGTAGCTATTGGACTAAGTTCGGATAGTGTAGCATTCACAAAGGAATACACGGTAAGAAACATTGTTCTTCCTCTTCACATATCAATTAAAAAAGAACCGAAGTTTGAAGTAAGTAAGGTTTCTGGAACTCTGAAACAGGGTTCAACAGATATGATTAATGTTACTTACACAAATATCGGAGAAACTTCAGCTGAAGATGCACAGGCAAAGATTGTTGTCATGAAACCACTGAGCACCACCAAGTCGGCTGTCAGGCTAGGAACAATAGAACCAGGAGAAAGCCAGACAGTGTCATTCAATATTACGGCGGAGTCTGATGCGGTGGTGAAAAATTACGGTGTTGACAGTGAAGTGAAGTATATTGATGATGAAGGGAAAACACAGTTTTCCAATAATATGAAAGTTGACATGCCAATTGAAAAAACAGAATCGAAATTTAGCACAACGATGATAATTGGGATATTACTAGCCCTTGTCTTTATCTACCAGATTATAAAGGTGCTCCGGAATAGGAAAAACTATAGCAAAAATGATTCAGGTGATGAGAATGATTAAAAGAAGAAGTATCTCTGCGGTTGCAATTCTTCTTATGTTAGTGCTAGCAATAATGCCTGTACAGGCGGCATTACCAGCATATTTTGATTTCGGTAAAAACTTTTACACCGTTTACGGAGGGCCAAATATAGAGGCTACTCCAATTGGAGATACCGAGTATTCCAGAGGAGATACTGTTACTCTGAATGTAGGACTTATGAACAAAGGAGTAGTTGAGGGTTTTAAATCAGAAAAAGATGCTGACAGCGTGCTTGATACAGTGCTGCAGCAAACTGAGATGAAATACGAGACTCAGGCTACAACGGCTGATGGTATCCTTGCAACTCTGACATCTAACAATTCAAATATACAGGTAAAATCAGGCCCTCAGGAATCAGGCAGTCTTATACAGGGAGGACAAAGCGTATATCCCTCACAATTTACTATCGAAATTAGTAAAAACGCTCCTGCAGGTACATATCCTTTGAATTTACAGCTTTCGTACCAGTACCAGAATAATACGCAGGTTAGCGGAGATGAGTATGATGCGACTACGGGACTTGTAACTAACGAAGGTGTAGGTGTCTGGTACGAAAATAAAACACAGAACCAGACAATAATGGTCACGGTTAAGAAAGAGCCTTACTTTGAGGTGACGAATGTAACAGGAGATCTTTACCCGAATAAAGAGAGTACAATATATGTTACTTATAAAAATACAGGGGAAAAACCTGCAAAGGATGCAACTGTAAGAGTAACTGCCAGTGATCCATTCAGCACAACTGATGATCAGGCATACCTGGGTAATTTGCAACCAGGAGAGAGCGCGGTTGCAGCTTTTGATATGTCTACAGATAGTACTGCAACGCCAAAACCATATTCGCTGGACAGTGAAATCCTTTATGAGGATACTGAGGGACATGACCAGGTTTCAGACAGTGTTAAAATAAACACGAAAGTATCGCCTGAAAAAAGTTCACTTCCAGGATTTGAACTGGGAACGGGTATGACATTTGTGGCTCTTGCAGCCTGTTTTATTGCATTAAGAAAGAAGAAACAGGAATGAGGATAAAGAACCTGAAAAATTCCATAAATAAATGTCGAGGCAAAATTTCACGATGAAAGATGAAAGTAGCCTTTTTAAAAGGCTACAACTTTTTTTAAAATATATTGAAAAAGAATTTGACAATAAAACTTAGTATACAGCATCTTATCAAGAAAATGAAAAAAGAATGTAATCCTATGCTTAATGTAATTCTGTGCTGTTTTTTCTACAATTTTCTAACCTTAATTAATATGTATATTTTCTTTTGTGCAATTTTTTAAAAAGTATGAGAAGCTTAGGTCTTATATATGCCTCGTATGCCATTCCTGCAAAAAGAAACAAAAAAAGCATGAACAGAGCGAGGACACCGACTGGAATGTTAACCATATTTCATTCCTCCTGCAATGTTTAATCATGCCATTTCAAGCTAATCACGATGAAATAGTTCCACCACGATTAACAATTATATCTATTTAATTATATATAATCGTTAGTATTTATAGTATGAAAATAAAAACGTCATACACATAAGGTGGATACCATATTATGCTTTGAAATAAGGAGGTTTGCCGTCAAAAACAAAAAGAGAACTAGTGATTGTTTTAGTGATTGCTTTGTTCATAACCTGTCCATAAACTATTGAACTTAGAATATTTCTTATTTCATAATAAAAGTCAAGTTCTGTCTTTCAAGTAAACTCGTTGATACTTTACTTTGATCTATATCCTGACCAAAAATAATTTTTTTCTATTTTTTGAAGCCTCATTCCCTTCTTATTTTTGACAACCTGAGTATATTTCAAATCATTAGGTACTATTTTTGGTTTCTTAGGTATTCCTCTCGGTCCTGTTTTTTGAAACTCTATCCATTTACTGTATTTTTTCAAAAGAGATTCAGCATAGAATTTTAGTCCATCTGTAACGAAAAGAGGCTTTGGATCTGAAAGATGTTTATCTGTAGTTTGTATCAATTCGTCAGCCACATACTGTTTTCTTGGTCCCAGTACAAAATCAATAATTAACCTGGATTCAGGAGCAAAACTCATCCACATCCATGTTCCGTCGTCTTCACTTTTTGTTCTTGGTCCACTTTTTTAGACTATTACCCACAATTCATCCATTTCAACTTTTGAAATGTTCAGGTCTTTCATTAAATCTTCATTTACCTTCTCACATTGTTTCGCTGCGCGAAACAACCAGTTACTAACTGTAGATGTTGAACTTCCAATAACTCAGCTACGGATTGTATTGACATTCCCTTGATAGCCATCTTTAAAGCTAATATGACAACAGATTCATCTTTTCGAACATTATCAAAGAAAGTGTTTGTACGATCGTTGAATACTCTGCCGCATTCGTGGCAGATATATTTTCGAACTCTCTTGTTCTTGATTTGATAGGTGCCGTTGCCTATGATATTTCCTTTCCCAAAAATACTGTAGAATTTACAATCTTGATTAGGACAAGAAATATCCGTAAACTTTGGTTTTGCTCCGCGTTTCCCCATTAATATATCAATTATATAACGCTAATACATGATATCAGCTGACTATAAAATGAGCACCAGATTTTGAAGTCCTAAATCTTGAGAGTAAGAAAACCAGAAAAGAATAGCTTTGTTAAAATCTTCAAAATGGTTATATTCATAGAGGTGAATTGAGTAACATGGCGTTATAAATGCTATTTTAGCTGTTTAAAAATGTTTTAATTTTTTTTTAATCCAAACTTCAAGACTTATTAGTATTGATTGACTGCAAATACTCAAGTTAAATTTCGATTGAATAAGCTTATTTTAACTCTGTTTGTGCACATATGAATATTAGAAAATTTAGCTAATGTTAAGAAAATTTAGTTAACGTGATTTTTTGATATATACCAACTTTAGTTTAATATATTTGCTCTCAACCCAATAAGTATATATATCTGTCTGGTAGAGATTAATAAACCTGAAAATTAGGAGGATAGGATATGCAAAAAAATGGTGTAGAGTTTAATTGTATTTATTTTCTGGAATGCGAAGAATCAAAGATTGTAGATTTGGATTTCACACTTCCAGCAGCATGAAAAATAATTTTCTTACTTGTTGCTTGATTGTTGTTAAACAGAATTCAAATTGAACATTGTCGATGACATATGAGTAATTCACAGGCTTCTGGTCATATCCCTGATCTTGACCTCATAACCCATTATAGTGAGAATTGCTACTCTTTTCTCACTAGAATCAGTCCCTGGACAAAACTATTTGGACTTATTGCCATCATCGTAATTTTAACCATTTCACAAAGTGTTGAACTACTGATGGTAATGTATGCGTTTATACTCCTTATCTATTGGCAATCCAACCTGCCAATCAGAAAATTAGTTAACTGGTGCTTTTTGCCGGTTTTGTTTGTACTATCATTAGTTATTTTATTGATGTGGAATGAACCCGGAATACCTTTGCTTTCCTTAAAGATCCCCTGGTTTTCTCTGACTTTGACAGATAATGGATTATTGTTATTGATCCGGCTTTTGCTAAAAGCCCTTATATCAATGACATCTTCTCTTCTGTTTCTCATGACAACTAGGTATTCACACCTCTCCGCCATAGTTTACAGGATCTTTCCATATCCTGTGGACCAGATATTTTTGATGTCTTACAGGTTTCTCTTCATAACACTGGATATGATTGACTCCATGATAATGGCTTTTAAATCGAGAGGTGGAGGTTTTATTAAAAACATGAGCAGGCAAACCCAAACTTTTGCGGAGATCTTTGCACTTGTTTTTATTCGATCTTACGATCAAGCAGAAAGGGTTAACAAGGCTATGGAATCAAGGGGATATAACGGAACATACACTACGTCAACAGAAATTCAGCAAATAAGACCTGTGGAATATACTGTCCTATTTGCATTTTTAATTGCAATAGCCTATCTGCTAATATTTTATAATTCATCGATTTCGAGGTGAATTTGTAATTCATGCAAAAACATATTGATCTAGTACGAAAGCATGACTTTCCCAAGCCTCATGAGCTAATACATATAGACTGTGCAAGTCACATCTACCCGGATGGAAGCATTGGAATTCATGAGTTGTGTTTTAAGGTAATAGAAAATGAAATAGTTGCCTTATGCGGGGCGAATGGTTCAGGCAAATCTACTCTTTTAGAACATCTAAACGGCTTGCTTTTGCCTTCAAAAGGCAACATCTACGTCATGGGCGAAAAAATAAATCCAACAACGAAAAAAGACCTATGGAAGAATGTAGGGATAGTGTTTCAGAAATCAGATGATCAGCTCTTTGCACCAACCGTTCTGGACGATGTAATGTTTGGTCCTCTCAATCTAGGCATGAACAAAGATGAAGCCCGGGACGTAGCAATGGAAGCATTAGAAGCCGTAGGAGCTGAGAAGTTTATAAAAAAAATTCCCAATTATCTCAGCGGTGGACAGAAACGTTTAGTCTCTATAGCTGGCATTCTTGCAATGAAACCCAAAATAATCGCTCTTGATGAACCAACTTCTGACTTGGATCCAAAGCATTCTGAAATTGTTGAAAATATAATTTGTGAATTGAAAGAAAAACATGGCATAAGTATTGTTCTGGCAACCCATGACCTCGACTTTGCTGCACGTATTGCTGATAGGATCTGTATTGTTAAGGGAGGATCTGTAATTGCAGAAGGCAGACCCTCTGAGATCTTTTACAATAAAACTTTGCTTGAAGATTCCGGGCTGAAAGAGCCTAATGTTGTACAGGTATACAGGGCTATTTGCGAGTTAAAGGGGACGGAGAGTAACAAAATGGAACAGCCTGTGACTATAGGAGAATTGGTGAAATCCCTCCAACCTTCAAATAACCATAAACAGTATTGAAAGAGATATAACGGACTCTTTTGAATTCTGTTCTTTTCAGTTTTATTTATTACACTGCATAAGTAACTTGCATAATTAAAATTTGGCATAATGCCAAATAATTTGGTATAATTACAAAAATTACACAATATATAAATCAGACAAATTGGTGTCACTAAAACCCATTTACAAAATCTGCATCGATAAAAACAAACATAATAGGAAGTTCTCAAAATGGCTCATATACATTTAGAAGACGGCTCTTTTTCCCTTCAATGGATCTCCATATGGTGGATTCTTTCGATAGCTTTAGTCTGCCTTTGTATATACTGGATGAAAAAGGTGAATAAAAGCGATGACAATAAAGTGTTAACTATAGCAGGAATGTGCACTGCGGCTTCATTTGCGATTTTTCAGGTCAATATTCCTTTGTTTGGGGGTGTACACATGAATCTAACACCTCTTATAGGCATATTAGTGGGTCCTGCAGTTGGAGGAATAATTGTATTCATAGTGAATATATTATCTGCTGCAATAGGACATGGTGGATGGGGAATGATTGGAGCGAATGTTCTAGTCAATCTAACTGAAGTTTCAGTTGCCTATTTCACATATCGTGGACTTGCCAGAGCCAAATTGAGCTCTTTTTCAAGAGCCGGTATTGCTACTCTGGCAGGATTGTTATTTGGTAATGTAACTATGATAATCGTAATCCTGGTTTCAGGAATCCAGGGAGTAACGCAGAGCCGCATGGATATACTTTATGGGCTTTCTCTCCTTGCAGGAGTCAATATGGGAGTTGCTGTAATTGAAGCTGTGCTTACTGGATATGTAGTTTCGTACTTGCAAAAAGTCAGACCGGATATGCTTCAGGAGGATGAGTTTCGTGTATGAAATAGACCGAAAAAAAAGTATGCTTCTGTTTGGGGTTTTGATCGTAGCTGTTTCAGGATTAAGCTTGATTGCTTACCATGTCTCAGGTCATATGGGCATAGAAGAAAGGTTTAATAGTGCTGTTGGAATTAAAGCAGAACCAGAGGACGAAGGACCGTCTGGAATATTTGGATTTAATATTGAGGGCAATGTATTATATTATGAGATCATCCTCACCATTCTTATAGTAATATGCCTGATTATTTATATCAAAAAGTAAAACAATGTAATCTATAGCTTAAGAATAATTTCAATAAAGTGGTATTGTTACTTAAATATATCTAGTTATTTATTTCTGTATTTCATCAATAGAATAACCGAGTACTTTAGCATTTCAAGACTTTTTGTATAACACTTTGTCTTTCGTCTCAATCTTGCTAGAAAATGCCTCAATATGCTGTTATATCCTTCAACAGTATACGTTTCTGCTTTGGATTGAGTATGGATCTTTTCTGGAAGAACCTCTGCATATGCTCTCCAGTGATCGGTCATCACTTCTCCAATCTCTTTTTTCTTCAATTTTTTTCAGAGTTGTTGTCCAGTTTCTGTTCCTCTGCTACCAAAAGAGCAATTGATGAACTTTTTCCCAATTCTATCAATAGCAATCCAGATCCAGCAATATTTATTTTGTCACCGATGTAAGTGTGCATTTCATCCATTTCAACAATAGATATCTCATTTTCACTTTTTAGGTCCTCTAACTTCTGACCAAATTCCTTTATCCATTTTTGGACAGAAACATGACTTACCCCTAAAACTCTTCCTATTGAGCGAAAGCCCAATCCTTCAAGATAGAGTTGTAAAGCCTGTCTTTTTACAGAAGCGGAAAAAGCAGTTGATTTTAGCTCTACTGTATAGTTATAGCCACAATCAGAGCATTTGTACCGTTGACGCACTGCCTAATAAAAGATATATAGAACTTTAATTATGAAACAAAGAGTTATCAAATTAAAATGGGAATATGATAATAATTATGACAATCTTTTTACTAATTGTCATATACTAAATCTAAAAATTAAATCTATTGAATAGTCGTCCTTTATAAGGATATTTTACTTTCAAAGAAAAAGCCTTAATTGAAGGTGCTTAGAAATAAAAAAAGTTCAGTAATTTTTCAAACTGAATACACGTTTTTTAAGGTATTAAATTGAATTTAGTTGGAAAATATGGCTTTTATACAGTATAGAGATTAAATTCGTGTTTAAAAAAGTGGATTGCAGATTATTATTCCCGACTCATTGAGAGTTTTAAAAAAAATGTAATTGTATATTAAATGTAAAAGTAAATATGTTTTATTGACTGAGGGTTTACCTAGTTTTTTCAATACTATTAATATTCAGAATAAGTTTTTCTGGGTATTTTATATAAAATATTATTATATTTATAATTGTACTTTCATAGCAATCAAATCTATTCCGATCCAAATGAATAGGGAATCAGAATAGTTATTAAATTGCCATATGAAAGTATGATTAATGGGGTGAATGAAGAGTTTGCTTAGATAATTGCATATTCTAATCTCACCCAAAAATGTGAACAGAATAAAATAAAACAACAAAATAAAGTAAAACCACGGAGGTAGATATAAATGTGGGGATGGAATCGCTGGGGCGGCGGATGGAATCGCGGCTGGGGCGGCGGCTGGGGCGGCGGCTGCGGTGGCTGGGGCGGCGGCTGCGGTGGCTGGGGCGGCGGCTGCGGTGGCTGGTGCTAAGAGGGCGGCGGCTGCGGTGGCTGGTGCTAAGAACAGTCATTAAGTCCAAATGCTACTAAATACTAAATAAAACACTAAATAATCATAGCCATATTTCAAGATAAAATCTTTCCGATGAATAGTTTCGTCTGAATATGGCTATACATTTCAAATAAGCCGTCAACTTATTTGAATTATCGCTTAAGTGCCAAATAAAGATGAAATTATCATCGCAGACCGGGCTGCATTTTGACATATAACTAATTTTCTCGGGAACTGCATCCATATAGGCGCAGGTTTTCCACAGCCACCTGCGCCACCTCCAATAAGTATAATTGTGAAAATAAAAGGATTTAACTGAAGGTGAGGGAAATATCACAAGATCACGGATGTGTTATCTATGTCTTTCAAATAGAGCCCAATACCAGCAAAGCTGTCAGTAGGGGCAAAGTAGATGGCACTAATTTGAAGTTTTTTAATGATTTTTATTACACTCTTGGTTTACTTAAACATCGTTGATAGTTATTTGACATGAAAGTACGTGAGGAAATCTCCCTCATGTACTCTCCCCTTCCTTTTTTCCCATAATTGCGATTATTTCACTAATTATTTTGATACTCTCATCAATCGAGAAAGGTTCAATTTCAATAATTTTCCTTTTTTGATTTCACCCTTCTGATAACCTGTTTCATCTTGGTACATCTCATCATTTGTTACAAGATGCCATATTATTGTTGCAATTTTTGTATCCTCTTCAAATTGTATGGGTAAAAATAAATTTCATGTATTTGCTGAAAAGTTAAAAATTTAACCAAGTATAAGAAACAACCTCAAGCAATGCATTCAACTTTACAACTGTATGATAAAATCGTTGCATATTTTTCGAGTTGGAAAATTCTCCATTGAATTTGAAGAGGATACGTATTTTTCTATAAAACAGAAGAAAAGCGCGCCTTCCTTTGTGCCTGCTTGTTCTCCTGACTGAAAAATCCTGAACATATTCTTTTATAATTTTAGTAATAAGGATAGAAACGAAAACAGCACAACTGGCTAATGTAAACATTTAAACACCAGCCAGTTAGGATTTATTTTAGTTATATTTAACTTTTAACTATAATTATACGTTTTTACGAGTACCAATAGTTAGGGTGCAAATAATTAAACATCAGCTACTTAGAATTATTTTTTCCTCTGCTTTAGTGGTAGTATTTATTATAATTGTTGTAAAAATTGTGATAACCGCCGTACCAACCGTTATATTTTGAGTACCAGCCATTATATTTTGCCAACCACAAAATATACATTTTGTACCAGTTGTCATAATTTTTGTCGTGTTTCTTGTGGTTCCATTCATTCTTTTGTCTGTCCCAATTGTTCTTTTGTTTGTTCCAATCGTTCTTTTGGCGATCCCAATTATTCTTTTGTTGGTTCCAATTATTTCTATCCCCAGTATTCTTCCCACCATTATTATATGTATTATTCGGAGCTGCACTTACTGCTGCAACTGTCACTGACATTACAAAACAAAATGCCAGCAAAATTCCTAGTATCTTTCTCATTTTCAGCACTTTATTTACCCCCATATATTTGCTGTTTGGATAGCCTTTCTTTATTGTCGTAAGTATCTCGCTGATTATTCGCAGCTTGACAATCCTAACATTAACCAGTTAAAATATAAACATACTTATATATAAAAATATATAAAAGTTTGACAATTACTAAAATGAGGATTTTTAAAAATTGAATTAATATATTAATTAATCTACGAGACTTAATTAATAATTAAATGGTCAATAAAGGTTCATTCTTAAAACAAAGGTTTAAAATTTCTGGTTATTAATACTCAAAGATAAAGTAGTATATTCAAATATCACTTTTATATAGCTGTATATTTAAGAAAGAAGTTCATTCTAAGTTAATTTTATCTCCATAATTCATAGAATTCTGTTGCAAAAAATCTCCGAATAAGTATATAAACGTATGGATAATAAACAAAAATCAAAATATTCAAAAAGATGTGTCAATATTATCGAACTATTCCAAATAATTGATTAATATATTTAGCTTCATTAAAGCCAGAGTTATTTAAATTATTGACTTGTCCTTTTTTAATCATATTCATTTTGGCTTCGGTAATTGAGTTTATGTGGATCTCTTAAAGTCCAGTCAACATTTTATGTAAAATGTTAGGTTATTTTGAGGAAAAAATACTAAATTTACTGCTATAATCCAGGTAACGAATACCAAAACTACATAAAACAAGCCTGATAATTAAAAAAATTACAATATTAATAAAATGTTATTGTTCAATATGTGCTGGAAACAAATAGAAAAATTTAAGTCACTGTTTAACTTAACATTACAAAAGAATAAAAATAGGAAGATATAAACTGATGGATGTAGATCTCAAAAAAGAAATGGAATCTTTGAAAGGGTTCAAACTGGTATATGATTTAAAAATGTTGGGAATTACACAACGAGTATTTATCTATAATTATCATTTTTTATGTGATTCTATAGATAAGTTTGAACAAGATATTGAATTATGTTTTTTAAATAATAGCTCCAAAAGTAACGAAATTACATTAGTTATTCTTTGTTTGCTTCATAATTATTTAGCTAGTGCTTTCACATTGGTAAATCACAGTAGAAAATTAAAGCAGCAATTAAATAATGAAAATGTAAATATGTTTTATGCTGAAGAAATTGAAGTTTTGAAAAATACTGAAGTAGTAGCTTTTGTGAAAGATTTTAGAAACTATGTTCAACATCGTTCATTACCAATATGCAATAGACGTGTGCAGCTCGAAAGAATTGAAGGAACAGATCAATGTTTACTAGATCACAAAATTTTATTGAATCGTGTAGAGTTATTAAAGTGGCGTAAAGGATCTAAATCAAAGTGGACATCAAAATCAAAAAAATATCTCAATCGTTTTGATAGTGATATTGATATTAAACAATTCTGCACGGAATATTACAGTATTATTATTAAATTTAATAAGAATTTTTTTGAATTATTGTCTAAAGAATATGAAAATGAAATTAAGGAACTAAGAGATTTTCAAGAGCATGTAAGTGGTCAGTATCCAAGTTAATATAGAGCTTGTTTCAAAACTACCATCAATCCTTTTATGCCAATTTTTTATTCTTTTCTATCTTTTTTATAAATTAATGTTGGGAATCTATTACGTTTTTTAGGCACTTGTTTTCTCATTGTAATTGTCTAAAATATTTACTTTTCTATTTGTTCTATGTAATTTTGTAAACAAGTAAACACATATACATAAAGTATATGAAGTTTCAATTTCATATATAGAAGTAGGCAAATTGTATGCAAAAGTACGTTTTTGAAGATAGCTTCTACTTGCGATTACATGATATACGTTGCAAATTAGCATAAAAAAGTCGTTAAAATTGAGAGGTAATCATGGTATCTGTGGGGGAAATTACTGCTGATGTGGGTCTAAAAATAGACGAGTCTAGTATTAGTTCCGCAGCATCCCTTTTTGAATCTGCCGAGGCATCCCTAACAGGATTAAACGCGGCTGCCATTGAAACTTCGGAAACTATAAGTTCAAGTTTTTCAACTGGTTTAATGGGTGCAGATACTTCTATTGAAGAATTCTCATCCTCTTCCACATTAGCTTTTCAGGAAATTTCAGCATCTATTGATAGTACAATGTCTTCTTTTTCAGCTCTTGGAGAAGCTGGAGCATCAAGTTTTGAAAGTCTAGATAGTGCCATAACTGCAACTTCTGAACAATTAGCAACAATAGGGGAAGCTGGCACAGCAAGTCTTGAAGAGTTATCTGGGGCGATTGGGGCAACCTCCGAGGAACTTGCCACGGTTCCGTTGCAATAAATCTTAGAATAAGCCTGTAAATCTATGAATAATGAATAAAAGTTAAAATATTCAAAAAGATGTGTAAATATTATATAACTATTCCAAATAATTGATTAATATATTTAGCTTCATTAAGACCAGAGTAATTTAGATTTTTGACTTGTCTCTTTTTAACCGTATTCGTTTTGGCCCCAATAATCAAGTTTATGCAGATCTCCTAAAATCTAGTCAACATTTTGAACAAATGGTTTTTTTATGATATTACTTTAAAAAGAGACATAAGAACGTAATAGTAAAAAGTTCGTGTTTATTGCTTATTTCTGAGAAAAACGATAGTAAAACCTGCAAAATTTTTCCTAAAATCCGAACCTCCTAGCTCAAAAAAAGGTTCGTATCTTAAATTATCCTTAAAAATTAGATTTTTAGATCATTTACTGCATAACAGAGTTTACTTATGTCATATCATTTTTGTAACAGAATCCTTAACTTTCTACTTATTTCAATAAACCTCTCTCCTAATTTTTTACAACTAAACTATTTTGGCTGTGGTGGTGGCTGCAACGCACACGCACATGACTATATAGTATAATAGAGCACAGTGAAAAGTGTTTTAAGATAGCGAAAATGAAAAAGTGTTTATTATAATAGGTCAAATATAAGAATATTAAGGTTCATATCCAGAGACCTTCTTTTGATTGCGAAAAATAGATACAATTTACTTGAGCATTCATTATTCAACTATCGAAGTTCAGTGAAAATATGGAATTTCTTGGAAGTTTAATTGAGTGTTACTGCAGGAGGTAAAGGGCGGGAGAAATTAATCCGCCCAGGCTTGAATGAACAGGATGAATGATTAGCCCTGTCCAGATGTGGTTGAAGACCCCAACTGATTGGGTTCAAATATATAATTAATTTAAAACTATTTAAAGTTTATGAAGGAGTTTTTAATTTCGCTCTCGTTTAGCCATTTTTTGTTATATCCCATAATAATTCGTTTCATAAATAAAGCAACAATATAGCCAAAGTGTTTCCTTTTTCTCAATTTTTTCAGGAAAAACTAGGGTTTTTTGCAGACATTTAGGAGAAGAAGCAACATTATAAGACCACTGTTGCTTTTCTCTGATTGGTTTGTTCTTAGAGGAGTTATCATTTTGATAACTCCTCTTTAGACTGTTAAGAAACAACAAATTGTCAATTTATTGTATATACAGCAAAACGTCTAATTACTGTATATACAACGTAAAATAGGAGGATTTACTGAACAACGGTCAATAAATCACCATTAAACATCCGGATTTTGTCATAATAAAGGTATAAAAAACGGTTTCAAAACAATAAACCTCTTGATAATGAAAAAATTAAAATAGTAAATGTAACAAAAAAGACGTTTTTTGAGATTTTGTACGTACCTTTGAATCGGGGAGGGGTATAAGTAGAGTTGAAAATAGATCACTTTGTTAAAACAGGTGAAAAACTTGAGAGAATAAACTAACTATAAATATATTTTAATTCTATATAACAGATTCAAAATGTATATATGCATTCAGTTTTATTATATAATTCAGAGGTTTTTGTGCGTCCCTGCTTAGTCGATTTTCGAAAATCCCAAACATCTCAATATTCTGAAAACCTTTCCCAATGACGCACCACCTCTAGTATAATTCCAAAATGAGTCATCACCAGTTGCTTGTGGTTTGATTTCTTAATGTCTATTTTCTCAGCTGTCCATTTGTCAGATTTCTGACAAATGGAATTTTCACCACAATTTTTTAGAGAAATGTATCAAAAGTCTTCTGAGATCTAAAATAAACTGTAAAGGTTACTGTAAAAAGTAATTGGGGTATTAAATTTATGAATGAAAATGATTCCAAATGCAATAAAAAATCTCATTATGAAGAAAGTAACGTGCTCGCTCTTGCGTTACTAGCTCTGCTTGTCTTATTTGCATTTAAGTACATTATTTATCCTGATATTGTCTTTTATATATAAGCCAACAATTTGTCAAAAAATAGGGTTCCGTTGCAAAAAATCAGAGCATTTTACAAAATTGTTGAAAACCTTCACAATAAGATACTTTTAGTGAGAAAATTTGGATTAAAATGACATTTAAAGGAAAGAAGAATAACCTCAAAGTACAGAAAAATTATTTTTGCAACGGAACCGGAATATGATTATCCTGATATCAGAGAGTTGGTTAAAGATTATGGTTATACTGCCTACATAAAGAGCCGGGGAGAAGAAAAAATAAGAATAGAGATTCCAGGGTTTAGAGCAAGAAGATGGGTTGTAGAAAGGACACATTCTTGGATAAACATATTCAGAAGACTCCTTATCAGATGGGAAAAGAAAATTGAGAATTATCTTGCTATGCTTTATTTAGCATGTGCATGCATAACATTCAGGGCATCAGGACTTTTCGGATAAGCTCTTAGTATGAATTAAGCCTGTATATCCAGAAATTTGTATAAAGTCAATGGATTTATACCAAAAAAATGAGACTTGAAATCTATTTTGCTTCAAGCAGGAGCTTCCTTTTTCAGTATATAAGAAATCATTTCAGGATTGAGTTTGCTTTCCCTTGCAATCTTTTCTTCAATTTTTTCGGAAGGCGTACCCTCAGATTTCAGTTCCCTTATTTTCTCAATAACTGAAGATGGGACGCTGTAGTATTCGTAAATATCTTTCCTGTGACCCCATACATCTCCTTCAATAAGCTGTATTTTTTGCATTTCAAAGAACATTTCTATAGATTTGGATACCGTACGCCTGTAAGATTTGGGTAATTGAATGACCTCAATTTTTGGGCAGGTTTCAACCAGTGCAAAAATGTCTTTGTTCGAAGGCCTGAAAGTCAGGTGAACAATACGTTCATTAGGGTTGAGAGTAAAAATTTCCTCTCTGGAACTAACTACTCTAATTTTCATGTCTTTACCCCACTATAAAGTTTTTTTATTTTAATATAAATATAGTTAACTTACTATAAATATTTATCTCAATTAACTGACATTTTTCATACAGTATGATGCAAAAAAATATATTCGACTCCCTTTTAAACTTCTTATACAGATAGAAATTTTTTGGTTTCGTTGTAAAAAAATCTCAAAATAAGCATGTAAATCTATGAATGATAAACAAAAGTTAAAATATTGTATCCTCTTCAAATTATATGGGTAAAAGTAAATTTCATGTATCTGCTAAAAATTTAATAATTTAGCAAAGTATAAGAAACAACCTCATGCAATGCATTCAACTTTACAACTGTATGATAAAATTGTTGCACATTTTTCGAGTTGGAAAATTCTCCATTGAATTTGAAGAGGATATGTCTTAAATGTCTTTTGATCTTCTTTTCGATTTCAGGTGAGTATTGATGTACTCATCTCATGATAGTACTGTAATCAACTTCTACTCTCCTTTCTGCCATCATTTCCTTTAAATTTCGATAACTTAATGGATATTTTAAGTACCATCTGACATTCAATAAAATAATTTCACCCACAAAATGCTTCCATTTAAAGGGATTAGATAGCATGTCAGTATCCTTTACTTCCCTTTTATTTGATTATATCCTTAACAGATATTTTTTGCAACGGGACCGGATTGATGTTCAGTGATAACAGCAATTGTTCAAGAGCTCCAAGATCCATTTTTGTTCTCCAAAATATGAATATGGGTAAATGGAACAACTAATATATTTTTTCTGTAATTGAAAACCCATTAAATTTGAAGAGTATACGTAAATACAACTCTGTATCTCAGACAGCCTTTAACCTGTTATGGCTGTATAAACAATATGCGTCTACTTATTTTATACATTTATACTTATTATCTCATTTTAGTGTCTTCTCTGCCAAAATCAGCATCAGTAGAAAAACATGTCTTGTTACCTATTACTAGTTAGACATGCGTCTGAGAGGACCAGACAGACAGACAAAATTTGCCCTTTTTAGAGTAAAACATCTTAGTTTAAAAAATAGAAAACAGGAAAAAGTGGCAGTGCCGCAAATTTGCTGTAAATTTGAAGTCAAGTTTTTGTGTATTATGGGAAAATTGATCTTCTGATGTGGAATTTATTACTCAATAACTTCTTGAGATTTGTGATTTTACAGAACTTATGTTACACTGTCGAAAAAGCCTGTTTAATTTATTATGCCTAAAAATATTAAATGTTCTTCATGCGTCTTCGGTTAAGTGAGAAATCGGGCAGTGTGCCGAAAGTCCTGTAAATTCAAAGTCTAATGTCTATATATTCACAGATATGTTGGTTTAATGCATAGGTTTTACCACAAAACCTATGAATTAATGAATATCAGATTTCACAGAACCTTTGGCACACTACCAAGATTTTGCACCACAACTCAAAAAAGAGCTTATTCGAGAGCAAGAGCCATTAAAACGAGAATTGAAACATCACCAGATACATATACTATTAACATGCATAGTATATTTGAGGGTATTAGTATGGTTAATGAAATTATAGACTTCGAACCATTTACTCTTAATGATCGTGATGCTGTTCTTAATATGATTAAAACAACTCACATTTCAGAAAATTATAAAAGTGGTCTAGTTAATACAGCGAATTGGATGTTTGATGATATCGTTTACTTAGAAATAAATACGATTGATTCTGCAAAAAAAGCATTGTGTGAAGCAGAACAGCGACTTATGGATGCTAGAGTCGGCGCATCAGAAGAGGATTTGAAGAAAGCCGAATTTTTAGAACAGACAATGCTTAATAGATTAAAACATCGCCTTGTAAGAACAATCGAGGGCGCTTGTCCAGATTGCATTGATTGGTGACCTTAACTCGGCCCAATGGGAGCATAACTGTCATCAAGTGCAAAGTAACTTATAATTAACTAGCAAAAAGCTCAATTGAATCCGCTTTTCCTTATCAAGTTAAAAATCCATATGGATTAATGCGGCTATAAATCAGTGTTATAAAGGCCTGAAGTCACCTTGCGTTAGTAGCATATTGTCATAATAAGAAATTTTTTGATACATGTAAAATTGACACTACTAGCTTCTGATCCTTATTTTCGAGTATGTTTATTATGTGTAAACTACTTTGCACTTGGTAGCAGCTATGCTCCCATTAGGCCTATTAGGCATTGGCTAAAATACCCAAATTGCACAATGATCTAAACGCCGCTTTCACTTTTGAGGTAACGTTCTGCGTATACCCGTGCGTCAATCGCTTCCAGCACTGCCACTTCGGCATCGTCAATTGCCATCATGGCAAAATCGATGGCAGCCTTGGCATACGCCTCCGCATCATCCGCCCGTCGTGTTGCTTGCTTGACTTCTTTAGCTTCTTTTTCGGTTTTAATTTTGTTCTTGATGTGCTGAACACTCTGATGATAATCTTTCTGGAGTTCTTGCCAATGCATATACGTTGCTTCATGTCGCTTTTTGACGTCAGCTTTGAACGATTCCTGCCTTGCTTCAGCATCT
The DNA here is from genome assembly GCA_963727895.1 of uncultured Methanosarcinaceae archaeon. Classification (GTDB taxonomy): domain Archaea; phylum Halobacteriota; class Methanosarcinia; order Methanosarcinales; family Methanosarcinaceae; genus Methanosarcina. The sequence goes on from CAVSHT010000005.1 coordinate 183,236, forward strand.
GCTTTTGATTTCTGGATCGAGGCTTCTATCTTTTCCTTGGATGCTTGTTCGGCGGCTGCGACTTTCTTTTCTGCATCCACCACATGGTCCGCGAGCTCTTGCAAATCATCGGATAGCTTTTTCATGATTCATTCCTCTATTCTTTGTTCTTTGCATGCGACTTATTTTCGATAATAGACTATCTCCGTGTATTAATTTAGTATAGTTTTATAAAAACAATCATATAATAAGGCTGGAGAAACATAGTTAAGAACAGGAATTCGGTTGTTTGAGTTATGAATATATGAAAAAAATTGAAACGAGTTTCAAGGCGAAATTATTTCAGGATCAAGTATTTTTGGCAGTGTAGCGAAAGTTCTGTAAATTTGCCTTCTAGTTTATCCAGAGGTTTTACCATGAAGCTTATGGATAAACTACGAAGCAAATTTACAGAAAACTTAGCATACTACTCGATCATTAAATGGACTTTTTTAATTTTTCCTTACATCGTATGTTTTTTCAAAGCCGTTACATAGTCTTTGGAATGGATATTAACGAAAACACATTTGTCATTTTAGAAGGCTTGCCTAAGTTTTATTTTTCCACACGAAACAAAGGTAAAAGTGAAGTCAGTATATAAATAGAGTATTACAAATTATTAATTATTTCTTACTAATAGTGTTAATGAGATAAAATGTAATTCCAATTGAAGTTTTCAAGATTTTAATCCATTTTTGAACTGGTATATTTCCATTGCATCCACTGTATCCTGTGCAAAAAAGTTAATTTGTCTGTGGATACCAATATTCACTAGATATATTACCTGGACTTAACTCGACTATTTCAGACTAGACAGTTATTCCAATTGCAGTTATCGTAAAAGTCAATATTTCTGAAAACCAATTTAGAAGTAGATGGTAGGGTTTTAAGTCCCTATTCTCAAATCCCTACCTACGATCCAACCCAAAATTAAGAGGAAACCCTATTTCTCTTAATCTACTTATTTATATTATCACGGTTATATATATCATAATTGATATCAAAAATTGTGTCTAAACAAAATATAATTCAACACATTATATTTTAACGCTATTATAAATTTCAATATAATAAAATAATTTTATAATATTGAAATTTTAAATTGAAACCAGTTTTTGATATAATTTATTTAATATAATTTATGCTATTACTATGTGATGGAGTTGGAAAATAGAACGGGGTGTTAGGGGACACCAATAAAATAAAAGAATCGCCTGGAGGTCGCTGATTCCTCTTCGAATTAATATGTTTGGGGGAGCATAATATTTCGAAGAAACTGTATCGGGGGCTACAGTAGACACAGTACCTCCGGGATCTTTCTTACACTACACATTCTGAGAAATTATCCAATTTAAATTTCAAAATTTAGAAGGTATTATTCATGAAACATCTAAAAATATGTCCAAAATGTCATTCTAACCTTAAATTACATTTAGACGGTGAGACTCAGTATTGTAATATTTGTAAGTACTGGACAAAAGCAGGTACTGCAAGACTTGATTCAATAATGATTTATGGATGAAGAGCCTAAATGAAAAATACAAAAAATTTTTAAAATTCTGCTCTATTTTCCTGCATTTTTGCTTTCTGTCAGCTTCTAACTTTAAAAAAAGGAGACTTTTTAATATCTTCTGGGATTGCCAAAATATACTATTAATTCCGCTAGCAATTGACTACAATAAATCAAAAACCAGAAAATAATAAAAAGTCTCCAATTTGAAGAGGATACCTAACTGTAAAGTTTTTCACTGGTTTTGTAAAATAACAATATTTTTTGCAACAGAACCAACTATATAATATACATATTAAACGCAGTGTCTAATGCGCCCAAGTTTGTAAATCAAGTTCATAAGTCCTATTTAGTTTACTTTTTTACCGGAACAAAACCGACTTCACTTACTATTTTCTGTCCCTTTGCACTCAGCACAAAGTCAATGAACTCTGTTGTAAGATTTGAAGAAGATTTCCCATTATTATAGAAGTTAAGAGCTCTTGAAAGCGGATATGTGTCATTGAGGATGCTTTTGGCAGTTGGATACACGTAACCTTTTCCATTGTTCAGGCTTAATGCCTTTGTTTTTTTGTTGAGATATGCAAAGCCAATGTACCCGATTGCATTGGAGTTTTTAGAGACCACAGTAACTATTTCTTCATTAGTAGACTCGGTGATGACATCAGATCGATATTTATCCCCTTGCATAACGTCTTTCTGGAAGTCTGCATAAGTTCCTGAATTTTTGTCTCTAGCGATAACGGAAATAGTTTTGTTTATACCACCAACTTGCTTCCAGTTACTGATGCTCCCATTGTAAATACCGCGCAACTGATTAAAGGTAAGCTTAGAAACTTTATTTGCAGGGTTTACTATTAGTGTAATGCCGTCATAAGAAATGACATGCTTCACTGTATTAATTCCTTTTGCTTTAGCAGATTTAATCTCTTGGGCTGTCATTTCTCTGGATGCGCTAGCGATATTTACTGTGCTATTTATGAATGCATTGATTCCAACAGTAGATCCACCACCAGTAACTGATATAATTTTTCCAGAATTTTCCTTCATGAATTCTTTAGCTTCAGCCTGTGCAAGAGGCAGGATTGTATCAGAGCCTTTCACAGAAATGTTCTCTGTCACATGAGTGGTAGACTCCAATACAGGAGTTGCTGCACTACATCCAATTTCCAGAAACACAAATCCTATTACCAGTAATATAAGGAGTGTGTGACCTTTTAATTTATTTATCATTTTACCTATTCTCCATTTACCTACTAAAAATTTGTTTAATATATATACATTAAATTGTTTAAATATACAGTATAACATTTACAAAACGGATATATAATTATTCTCGTTTTAGACAATAGAGTTGTACATATATATATAGAGTATTTAGGAAATATAAAACATATTAATTGTATTATAAAAATACATATAAAAAGGGAGTTATATTATGAAAATTAAAAAAGGATATATCATAGGACTTACGCAGTTGGACTGAGAAATAAATAGCATTAAACCCTTAACTGTCTAAAATGCCGAATTCGTCACAACGTCGATTGTTCTTGATTTTGTACCTCAAGTGCGTAAGTCCTACCAAGTTACAAAACAGATTACGAGCTGATCCCAAAACTCAAAATTGCTTCTCTGAATCCTGTATTCCAAATAATCAATCAAGTTTCTGATCATGAAAACAATCCTGAAAATTCTTGATGATTAAGAATTAAATGGCTTTTGGGATAGGCTCTACTATAAAATCAAAAATCAACGTAACTAAATCCATTGGCTTATTCATCTGTAAGAATATCCATGTCCTCTATACATATTGTTATCACCTTAGAAACGCTCACTGTTTTTTTGCTTTATGTTTCTCTAGATGAAAGATGAGTTGATCTTGTAGCTGCAGGATCTAACCTGCAGCCTTTGTTTGTCTGTATGAAGGTTCCACATCGATTTGATTTAGAGGTAATTTTTTGAAGCTATGACTGAAATAAGAGCTATTATGACTATATCAGGATTTTGAGTAGTTTTGGAATCGAATAATTAGAACCTTCTAAATTATAAATAAAATTTGGGTATTATATATCTTTTCGATATATTCTATAGAGTTAACTTGTTTGTATGCAATGAATATACACTATAAAGTCCTCAATAAAATTAGGATTTACGCGAATGATTAGAGTATCAAATGAAGTTATATTGCACGTATTTTAACTTCTGTAGAGGTCATGGAGGATTAAGATACAAAGATGAAAGAGGGATTGAATGCAAAAATACACCTGCAAGAGAAGCAGGAATTGTACAGTCAAAATGGACTTTAAAGGAACTGTTGACATTCAAGTGTTTTAAAACATCAATCAAATAAAAATGGACCATCATCACTTCTACGATATGCAATATGCAAAACTGAAACGGATACTCTGATATTATAGACCTATTGTGACATTTCAATATGCTTTACCGACTTTTCGGATAGGCTCTAAGTTAAAAGGACAGAATAAGTGGATTATATTGGTTTAGAATGCTATTGTGAGTAAAAACAGATTAGCTTTTTATCTCCATTCAATAATTGATTTTAATTCAATTATAATAAAAATATTTCTTGACTTTGAACTCTTTGACAATATTCAGGTAAATAGTTTATACATTCCTTCGTAGAAGATGTTGTTCTCTTGATACAAATTTTTTATTGCATGTTCAATTTTCTGTCTAAACTCATCACTTTGGACCTTTGCCCAGACTTCCGGGAAGGTATCGAGTAATGTCTGGAGTTCTTCTTCCCTGTAGGCCTTGTAGGCTTCTACTCCCTTAAGACCTTCAGAAACTTTCTTTTTTCCGAAATCTTTTCTTTCTTCTGAAAGGCTCCAGTCTCCAGTTTGCAGATATGACCCCATTAAGTCTATTGCAACCATAGCGTCGTGCAAGTCTCCAAGGTGATCCTGCAAAGCTGTGACTTCTTTGATCATTATATCTGCTTCCTTTCCCAACACGTCTCCAAAGAACTCAAGTGTATAACGTAGTCCTTTGGATGCAATTCTCAACCTATGAAGTCTCTCTATAGAGACATGTGGTCCTTCTACCCATTCGGAATAGGCACTGATGTCTGCGAAACGGGCATAGAGGATGGAAGGAAGTACATCCCTTACTCTATATGGTAGTGCATCATGTTTTGTATTTGTTGTGGGCAGAGCCCAAGATTCAGAAACAGCGAGAACATCTGAGAAGTCATTTTTGAAATTGGCGTATCTTTCACTTTTCAGATAAGTGGTCATGTTTTTCCTGGCTTTTTTTCTCGCTTCAGTGAGAATCATAAAGAGGGGATCAAGATCATGTTCATTTTCAGGAGGCAATTTTTTAAGATATTCTTCAGCTTTCTCCTTAAAAACATCTAGATCCCTGACATCACTGAATGCCGAAAGAGTACTTTTTAGTCCTTCCAGGTAAGGTTTAAGCTTTTTAGAATCTAAGTATGCTTCAAAGACCTTTGCAGCAGCTCTCATCCTGCGAATTGCAACCCTCATATCATGCAGATCTTCTATACTTTTTCCCTTTCGAGTTCCTTTCTCGTGAGCAAGCATTCTAGCAAATTGTCGGGAAAAAACCCTGTTAGCTACCATAGCCATTGAATCTTCAGGTCTAACTACAAATGTCAGGTCTTCATTCTCTTTTTTGTTTTCTTTCTTTTTTTCATTTTCTCCATTAATTTCCTCTATTCTCTTTTCAATTATTTCGGCTTCATCTATCTTTTTCTTAGATATAAAGGAGAGTTTGGTACCAAAAAGATACTCCCAGAGCTCGTCTTTCTTTTCTGCTCTTTTTACTGCTTTTTCTGTATCCTGCCCAAAAATCTCTACTTCAACTGCTCCCTCTACCTGTCTAATTCTGTCTGGTAGAAGTCTCCAGTTGCCGTTTTCAAGGATTCCCGCGATTCGGAGAAAAGAAGCGAGAATAAGAGCTTTGTTTTTGATTTCTGGAGGTAACATGATATTTGATTCTTCAAAAAATGAAGAAAGGTTCTTTATTTCGATTTTGGGAGACTGAAGCTCCATTATAAGAGCAAGCATCCTAAGTTCGTAGAGCTCTAATTCTTTTAGGGGATGGGTCAGGAGAATTTCCTTACCAATCTTGGATTTTTCTTCCGGGAAAACCGAGCTTCCGATCTCTTGGAGGAAAGCTGCAAGGCCTAGTATTTTTCTCTCTTTCTGCCCTAACCTATGGTAGGTAAAAAGTCCATCAAAAAGTATGAATGCATTATTCCTGGTCTTTTCTGCCTTCTCTTCATCTGCTACATAGAGATCAAACAGGGTCTCAAGAGTCCACTCTTTGAAACCTATATTTTCCTGGCTTTTGCCCAGGGTGTAGCGCCCGGCATGGAAATGAAATTCTTTTGGCCCATTATTTTTAGATCTAAATGGGAAAATGGAAAGTCTTTCTTTTTCAAATCGGGAGTACAAAGTTTCGATTTCTTGTTCAGGAACTTTTAGAAGAAGGCTCACTTCTGCTGTATTTAAGCCATTTTCAAGTGAAAGGAGAATTTTGGCCTGCTTTCCATATATATCTTCCTGGTCTGCAAGCTGCAGACAAAAAGCTCTTTCCCTGAAGCTCAAAAGGATTTTTTCCTGCATATTCTCTTTGAAGAGAAGAGCTCTCTCAAATTTAGAAAAGGGATCTTTTACAAGCTGGTAATTTCCTAGCAGGTATTCCGAAATAGCCTGCAAATCTTGACTGGTTCCATCAGTCTTTAATTCAATTTCAACTTCGTTATAGAGCTTTTCTTTATTTCCACTTTTAAGGCTCACATGATCCAGAGAAAATTCAGCTATATGTTTCTCCCCAAGTTTCACTTGGCGTAAAGCTCTTTTTTGTTCGAGTTTTAGGAATGGGAGCAGAGTAAAGCCCAGGCTAAGTTCTAAAATCATATTTTTTATTTTGGCATCGGAACATTCAAATACAGAAGCTCCTTCTGGTAGGAAACTGATATATTCTTCTCTCGTGTGTACCCCATCTTCGAATCCCCCTAGGCTTTTGATAGTCAAGAATTGTCCTTCTTTTCCCATCTCTTTCCGCAGCCGTAGAAAATAACCTTCAGCCATTAAAGCAAGTTTTTCTGTGTCTAAAAAAGTGTCTTCAATAAGCTGTACTGAAGATTCAGAAAGGGAATAACTTTCCAGTTGAGATGATGCTTCAAGGGTTTGAAAATCCGCTTCATTTATCATGAAAAACTTTGATTCAATTTCCATGTCTTTCCCACCTATATAATAATATGATTTCAGTATCTAAAGACAAAGTTAAGGTTTGTTTCTATCATAAGTGATAATTTAACAACTAGTATATACACGAATTAAAATAAGTAAATATGAAACGTTATTACTCAATCTTGGAAAACAAAATATTCCAGATAAAAAGTGATACTTAAAACTCGCCTACAAACCAAGCAAAAGATAAGTGTATTTTAGAAATCAAATACATAAATGCATATCTGATCTATTATGAGTCAATAATACCTAACATCATTTTTGCTAAAGTTTTAATGTGTGTATCATCTATATCTTCAGATTCATTTAAATTATCAAATAATGTAAGTAAATGTGAAGCTACTTCCTCAATATCTATCATTTCATCCCCACTTATTTAAGTCTTCAACCTTTTCAATTTTGATATAAACTTCTATATTTTCGTAAGGTGAAAATCTATATAGATATTATAGAAATATTATTATAAAACGATTTGCGGGTTTAAATATGTTAAAATGCAAATATATTTAATGTTTATGAGATACATAAAATACATTTAATGTTTTTAACTTTTCATGGATATTATAATAAATTAAAGATGTATGATAGGACTTTGAGAATTACCTGAATCTCCACCAGGGCTTTTTTGCTCCAGATGCAACAATCTGTTTTTGGTTAATCAAAGTCTGTACTTGCATCATGTAATTATTGTGCATCTCTTCAAAGTATATTTCCCTTTTCTCTGCTTTCTCAAGTTCTCTTTGTAAATCTTTAATTTTCTGTTGTGCTTCATCTATCCTTATTTCAAGTTCTCTTTGTAATTTCTGGTTATTCGTTTGTTCGTCTGCAAATCTATTTTCTGTTTCTTTCATCTTAGTTTCTAGTTCTTGTTTCTGTCTCTGATTATTCTCATTTTGTTTTTCCAAGTCATGTATCTCAATTTGTAGTTCCTGAGCATGTTTTTGCTCGTCTACAAATCTATTTTCTGTTTCTTTTAGTTTAATTTGTAATTCCTGATCATGCTTTTGTTCATTCTCGATTTGTTTTACCAGGTCCTGGATCTTAATTTGTAGTTCTTGAGTATGTTTGTGTTCATTCTCAAGTTCATCTCTCAATTCTTGTATCCTTATTGCTTGTTCTTTTCCATACAGATTAAGTTCTGGATCTGATACAAGTTTTTCCAAGGCATTAATAACTGCTTTATTAGTACTATCAAAACCTAAAGATTCCACTTTTTGCCATAGGTCAAAAGGTACCTTCGCTTTGATTTTATGCTCTTCCTCCGAATACATATAAAATAAAAGAATCTAGTAAGTAATATAATATCTCATTTTGATGGCTTTATAGAAATCCTCAATATTCAGGCGAAAAGCAAAGTCAACAAAATTCAAAAAGTACTATTACTTATTTAGGGTCCTTCCAAATTAGTGTTAAAACGAAGAACATATAATGCTTGTTTTGGACAATAAATATGCATTTAGAATCCCCCAAGATAAAATACACTCTAAAAACCAATTTTTTAGAAAAAATAATTCATAATAATCTTTAAAAGGAACAAATAATTAATATAAAACCGTTATTTGTTCACAATTTATGTTTATTTATAAATAAGGTATCTGATGTCATTTTTGTCCTTACAAAATTCAATGTTAAAAGTAAGGAAAAAACAACGTTTAATGTACCAATCAAAGTATTTAAGTCCTTAAAATAACAAATAAATCTTTTAATGAATGTACTTTAATTGGGGAAGGATTGATACGACGTTTAACTGGGAAAATAAGGTTTAATATTTCTTAAAAAACTAATCATTTTTCAAGGGGTATAATTACTTATTGGATAGTTTTACCGTTTTCAACCTACTGACAGTGAATTTGAGATATTTTCTACAAAGTCTCTAAAGCGTGTATTATATAATTGAAGGTCTAAAACATAATGATTTTTCAATTCAACCGCATAAGTCATAATATTTTGATAAGCTCTTAATCATACTTAATCAAGTTTTTCAAAGAGATTTGGATGCCTTTCTTTTAACTTTATGAATAGTTTTTCATCTAATTTTACATTATAAAGTGTTTTTACATTTGAAAGCTGGTCAATTAATAAATGTTGAGCCCCTTCCAGATTTGCGCCCTTAAATTTAGCCCCTTGAAGATTAGCATTTCTAAAGTTAACCCTTTGGAGGTCAGCTCCATTAAGGTTAGCCCCTTTAAGGTTAGCTCTTTGAAAGTTAACACCCTCAAGTTTAGCTTTTATAAGATTAGCTTCTTGAAGGTCAGCTCCCTGTAGATTAGCTCTTTGAAGCTTGGCTCTTATAAGTTTAGCTTTCACAAGTTTAGCTTTTATAAGTTTAGCTCCTTTGAGTTTTGCCTCTTCAAAGTTAGCTTCCTCACATTTAGCCTCCCTGAAATTTGCTTCTTTAAGTTTAGCTTTTTCAAGGTTAGCTTTTCTAAGATCAGCTCCTTTAAGGTTAGCCTTTCTAAGATCAGCTTCTTTAAGGTTAGCTTCCTGAAGATTAGCTTTCTACGTCCTTGATAGCTCCTAGCTGCTCTTTGAAAGTTAGCTTCTTCAAGTTCAGATCCTTGAAGGTTAGCTCCTTGAAGGTTAGCTTTTTCAAGACCAGATTTTTACCTTGAAGGTTAGCCCCCTGCAGATTAACTTTTTCAAGATCTGCTCCTTGAAGATTTGCCTCTTGAAGATTTGCCTCTTGAAGATTTGCCTCTTGAAGATCAACTCCACAAAATGTAGCTCCTTGAAGTTTAGCTCTTTCAAGGTTTGCTTCTATAAATTCAGTCCTTTGCAGATTCGTTTCTTGCATATCAGCATCTTGTAGATTAGCTCCTTGCAGATTAGCTCCTTGCAGATTGTGAGATTGCTTTTTTAAGATTGACCCCTTGAAGGTCAGCTCCCTTAAGATTAGCTTCTTGAAGTTTAGCCCCCTTAAGATTAGCGTCTTTAAAATTAGCTCCTTGAAGGTCAGTTACCTGAAGATTCGCTTTCTCAAGGTTAGCTCCTTTAAAGTTAGTACCTTTGAGATTTGAACCCATAAAATTTGCCATTTCAAGATTAGCTTCTATAAAGTCGGTTCCTTCGAGATTAGATCCTCGAAGATCTTTTTTATCATTTTCGTCCATAAAATCACTCATTCAAACTTAAATAAACAGAGTTTTGTAATTAACTTGATTTGATAAATTATCCCAGTAAAATATATATAAATTAGCGCTAATTAACATTAATAATCTCTGATAATACCTTATTCTTACCTCGATTTAATTTAGAGCTTATCTCAAACTCATTTTTGCTCTCAATTATCAGGATTATTTGGGATTGTAGAAAATAACTCGCAAATTTATATAATTTAAGAAGAAACTTTGTTTTGGATAAGCTCTTACAGCAACTTAAAAATTAAAGCAACAGAGCTTCATGAATTTAAACATAAATAATAAAAATTTTAAAATTGTTACTTAAAAAAAGAAGTAATGTGCATTGAAAGATTATATCTGCATATATCAGACATTACTTACTAACATATGCTTTTTTGATTTTATTTGTGTTTTATCTTAAATCTAGTTGGTGATTTGACTCTCAATTTCAGAATAAGTTTTTGCATATTCATCTTGTAATGCGGTATATTCATTGAGGGCCATTTCAAGTTCCAACCTTATTAACTTACATTTAGCTTTTTTTATTAAAGCTTTATCTATTGCAATTTTGTCAAAATTTCCAATCTCAGTAGACAACTTTTTTATTTCTTTCTTTGATAAGAGTTTGTTTTCCTTTGCTTTCTTTATAAGACTTTTTTTATTTCCTTTTGTAGTATTTGCCTTATCTACGATCTCTTCAAGTTTTTCAATATTTGATTTGAGTACACTGATTTTCTCTGTTATTTTAGTTCCTTCTGTCATCTTATCCCTTCTAATTGATATCCTGCTACTTTATCTACACTCTTATTACTAAAAAGTAAAAATAAAACAACATAGTCTAAATATTCATTTGGCAATTAAAAGTCCTTACATTAGTTGCTCAGTTAAATAAGTGATATTTTTAAATTTACAGATACTCAATTTTCTAAAGCTCATTCAACTACAAGCCAAAAGGTAACCCAGCAGAAACTCCACCAAATCAAAGTACCTGCTATCCCACAAGTAACTATCTTCCACGCAGATATGTCTGTATTCATTGTTGCAAATGCTATTACTGCCAATGGCAGTACAATCACAAATATAATAGCGAAAACCTCTAAGCTATTTCTAACAGTTTTTATTACTGATGTTGTTACACTATCCTTTACCTCCATAATACCACTTCCATATGGATTTGTTGAAATAAAATAAACAGATATTAAAAATTATAACTTTCAATTATTAGATCATTATAATAGAGAAGGGTATCTCATTTTTAGTTGTACTAGGAGTTCTTTGTCTATTTTTGCATTGCGAAGTGTTTTTACTTTAGACAACTGATCAATTGTTAATTGGTGAATTCCTAGTAGGTTAGCTTCCTCCATATCAGCCATTTTAAGGTTTGCTCCTTGAAGATTAGATCCTGCAAGGTTTGCCATGAAAAGATAAGCTCCCTCTAAATTAGCTTCTTCTAGCTGGCTCTTTATTAATTCGGCTCCTTCAAGATGAACGTCTATTAATTTAGCTTCTCTAATTTGAGCTCTAGAGAGAAAAGCTCCTCTCAGATTAGCTTTTATAAGATTAGCTCCCTCTAAATTAGCCATTTCAAGGTGAGCTTCTTTAAGATTAGCCTCTTCGAGATTAGCTTCTTTAAGATTAGCTCCCATAAGGTCAGCTCTTACAAGATTAGCTTTTTTAAGTATCTTTTTTTCAAGGTTAGCGTCTCTGAGATTAGCTTCACTTATTTCAACCCCTTGAAGAATTGTCATTTGACAATCTATCCTCCTTTACTCTTATACTTAAATAAGCCTATAGTTTATTTTGTCAAATCAAAATTGTGCTGGAGTACCTCGCAGAAAGTTAGCGGGGTATTCAACTAAATAAAAAATTTAATAATAAGAATGTTTAATATTTTATAATTAATTACAAAATATATGTATATGTTATACTATATAGAGATATTGAATACAGTATGGCTATATACTTGATAGAGCAGCTGAATTTAAAAAATATTATGAATTTGAAATAAGGATGTGTATATCTAATGCAAAAAATAAAAATTGACTCTCAGAACCCCAAAATTAAACTATTAATCGAGTTTCGGATCAAGAAATCTTGGTTTTGAAATAATAACCGAGCTGCCAATTAGGGAATTGGTTTTAAACTCTTATGAGTTTGGAAATCAAAACTGGTTTTGGGAGAAGATCTAACAGGTAATCACTTTTTGAATAGACCCTTAGTTACCATTAGCAATAAATAAATTCAGCCCCAACTCACACACCTAATCAGCACATACTCTATTAATATAAGTTTGTTTTTATATAAATTTATTTTTTTACGGATTCCTATCCATTACCAATCTTTATAAGTCTCCACATCCGTATTCTTAAATATGTAGTTGTAGAACATTCTAAATATAAAAGTGATTTTTAGGTTTTTTTCCTGATTATAAACAAGGGAATCTGAAGCCATGAGCTTCTATTGGGGATGTGGCATGGTTGAAAAAAAATCGATAGTGAGGGAACTTGGAGAAGAGGAGCTCCTTCTTCCTGAGCTTGTGAACTCTGCTCTCAATGCAAACGACAAAATCAAATATTACTTTACTCTCCTGCAAACTGCCAGAGATAAAGCAGAAAATCCACAGCTTGATTTTCCTTCTTTAAGAACCGAAAGGGAAAACGCAGGAGAAGAAGACACAAAGTTTGACAGGATTATTCCTGAAACCCTGAAAAAAGGGCATGGCACTTACGTTATTCCTTTCGCCGGAAAAATTATCTCCAGATTTTGGATCTGCATGGACGAAATGATGAAACCTCTGCTTGCTACAGGCAGAGCTGAAGGAAAGGAATATGAGGCAAGATTAGAAAGATTAAGATCTTCCCTAACCAAAATTGAGGAAGAGATTTCGGCAAGAGAATCCGGAATTCTGAAAGGAGATTTCATAAGAGATCTAACTTCTGGAGACCGAGAAAAGGGTGACAGCCTCCACATTCTTGTCATGGACGTCCACAAAGCCTTAAACAAAATACAGGAGGAGCTTGCGGTTGAAAATCTCAATGGGGCAAAGGTCTATCTGATAGCAGAAGAGGATAGGGAGCTGATAATTGCCTTCATGTCGGGAGTAAACCGGACTTTTCCCCTGAAATTCGAACACCCAGGGCTTGGGACAACCGCAACCCGTACGGCAGGCAAGCTTGTAATCCAGAACGATATAGGAGAGACACAAGCCCATATACTTGTGATCAATGTCAGGGAGCTTGAGGCATCAGTTACCTGTACCGACGTTCATTTGCAAAGGCTGCTTTTTTTCCAGAGTCTTTTTGAGGAAAAAGTGATGTCTTGGGCAGATACGGTCTCAAAGCCTGCTGGTGAGAAGTTTGAGGACAAACTTTACCACCTTTCAGTGGGACGCTTCAAGGCAAAGGACAGAGACGAGTTAAAGAGCTTTCTGACTTTTCTAGGTTCTAAAATCGTTTTTTTGATCGACTGGAATCGTGCCAGGAAAAGCCTCAGGAATTTCATGCGTAATACAGACTGCATAAAAGTTCTCCACTGGGCAGCTGAAAAGGAATATGGACACAGGGCATTCCTGATACTGGGGGGAGAACAACTTATTTTTGGAGCTCTTGAACTTGCTTACAGAGCACCTCTTCCCTATGGAGAGCAGCTCTATCAGATAATTGGAAGGGAAAGGACAATAGAGTATTTCGAGTGGGTCTTGCAGAGGGCGTCAAAGGGGCTGCTTGCGGGAGAACCGCCTCTTCTAATTAAGGATGAGATAAGAGCTGAGCTTCTTAGATATTTCCATTCTGCAGAGCAAGATATTATGGAGATCTGCTCAGAACATGCATCTTTGATCGTAGAAACCGCAGGAGTTATCCGAGACTCTTTTTTCTATATTACTTACACAGGAGACCCAAACTTTGTCCTCAGGAACTTAAAGAGGGCAAAAGGCTGGGAAAGTCAGGCCGACGAGCTTGTAAACAAGATCCGAACTATTTCAAAAAGAATTGAAAATGCGGAATTCTTTGAAAAACTGATCTTTCATATGGATGACGTTATTGACGCCCTTGAAGATGTTGCCTTTTATATCACTCTTATCCCTTCAGTCAATATATCCCGGAAGATTCTGGAAAGCCTCGAAAAGATGGCAGGAATAGTCCTCAAAAGCAGCCGAGAGTTTTTGAAAATTGTTTACTCTTACCAGTGTAGTACTCGGATCTGCACCCTTAATGAAATGCAGGCATTTTTCGGGTCTACAGCGCAGGTCATTAGCCTAGAAAGAGTCTGTGACGAGGCTTTTAGGGAGGCAAACAGGGTAATAGTTGAAGATAGCACCGATTTTAAAGAAGCCATACTTGCCCGCGATATTTCAAAAAAAATAGAAGAAGCTTCAAATTTCCTGATGCTTGCAGCCTTTACAATCCGTGAAAGGGCTTTTGAGGTACACATCTGGGAGGGACATTGAAGTGCCTGAAAACATTGAGGGAGCTGAAAAAAAGATAATGGAAGCAAGGATTCTTGAATTCGGAAACGGAAAGGGAGAGTATGCACCCAAGGAAGCCTTTGGGGATAAAGGTTCGATCCTTATAGCTATGTCTTCCATGGGTATCCCAGTACCCCCTGGTTTTGTCCTGAACGTCTCGGTATGTGAAGATTATTTCAAAAATTCCAGGCAGCTTCCCGAGGATCTTCCTGGACTCCTCAGAAAGGGAATTCTGTTCCTAGAAAATGTAACCGGAAATATTTTTGGGGGTTCTCCTCCCCTGATGGTTTCGATCAGATCAGGGGCTGCTGCTTCCATGCCAGGTTCTATGGAAACTCTCCTGAACGTGGGACTTTCCAGGGATGTAGTAAGGTCTCTCATTGCCAGGACAGGGAATCCCAGTTTCGCCTGGGATTCGTATCGGAGACTAATAGAGGGATTTGGGAGAGTAGTTTTTTCCCACGATTCCTCTCTCTATCAGGGCTTGCTGAACTCTTCAATTGAGGATGCTGGAGTTTTGGAAGAAAAAGAGCTGGATTACATAGAGTTGAGAGAACTTGCAGGGAATTATGAACGGCTTTTCTTTGAAGAAAGCCGGAGACCTTTCCCAGAGGATATATACGAGCAACTTGAACTTGCTGTCAGAGCAGTGCTTGATTCTTGGATGAGCCCAAGAGCAAAAGAGTATCGGAAAATTCACAACATAAAGGGAATCAGAGGCACGGCAGTTACGGTACAAGCCATGGTTTTCGGAAATATGAGCATGAACTCAGGTGCCGGGATCTATTTTACCCGGAGTCCATGGACAGGGGAAAAACTGCCAGTTATCGATTTTAGGTTCGAAGCTCAGGGAGAGGACGTAGTCTCAGGCTCAAGGGCAGGAACGTCAGGAATTGAGCTTAAAACCGTATTTCCTGCTGTTTACAGTGAACTTGAAGGCATAGGGGAAAAGCTCGAAATCCATTTTCGGGATATGCAGGATATAGAATTTACCGTTGAAGAGGGAAAACTCTACATTCTCCAGAGCCGCAGAGGAAAACGTTCATCTCTGGCAGCCCTGAGAATCGCAGTCGACCTTGAGAAAAAAGGGCTGATTTCCTCAAGCGAGGCTCTGGAAAAGCTGGAAGGGATAGACCTTAATTCTATTTCAGTGCAGAAAATCAGAACTGACAAACCTCCCCTAGCAAAAGGTGACTCTGCCTCAACCGGAGTCGCCATAGGGAAGATTGCATTCAGCAGTGAGAACGCAAAAATCTATGCTTCTGAGACTACAAAAGCTGTAATCCTGGTCCGGGAAACTCCTTCACCTGACGACATCTCGGGAATCCATGTATCTGCAGGTTTCCTAACCACAAGAGGTGCCAGAACTGCCCATGCAGCCGTTGTAGCCCGCCAGATGGGAAAAGTCTGTATTGTCAACTGTCAGGACCTTAAGCTGTATCCTAGAGATCGGAAATGCAGAATAGGGAAAAAGGAATTCCAGGAGGGAGACATAATCAGTCTGGATGGGGCAAGCGGAGAGATATATGAAGGTGAAGTTGAGGTCATATCCGAAAGACCTGTGAAATTGCTTGAAATCATTCAAGCGTGGAAATAGGAAATATCTACCAGCAAAAGAGGTAACTATAAGGGAGAGGGAAAAAGCCATGAAACCAGAGATAGATTCAACCAGTTTCGGCTCAATTATAGTAAAAAATAAGCCGTTTGAGCATGATATCCTTATACGTATGAGTGGGCAGATAGAAAAACGCAGGAAAAAGCTTTCGAAAAAAATATATGGAACGTCCCATAAAATCTCGCTTGCAGAGGCAAAATATATCTATGAAAAGGGAGCAGAGAAAATAATTATCGGCACTGGCCAAACTGGGTATGTTGAACTTTCAAAAAAAGCCAAAAAGTTTTTTGAAGAGAAAGACTGTAAAACAAAGCTTCTTCCCACTCAAAAAGCAATAAAACTCTGGAACAGAAGCGAAGGAAAGATAATTGCAATGTTTCATGTTACCTGCTGAAATTTGATTTTCGACTTAGAGCCTATCCGAAAAGTCCTGCTGCTCTGAAAGTTATCCATGCACATGCTAAATGAAGCATAGCAAGGTAATTCTCAATATTTTCCCATCTTATTAGCAGTCTTCTGAATCTGTTTATCCAAGAATGTGTCCTTTCTACAACCCATCTTCTTGCTCTAAACCCTGGAATCTCTATTCTTATTTTTTCTTCTCCCCGGCTCTTTATATGGGCAGTATAACCATAATCTTTAACGGTTCCGTTGCAAAAAATCTTAGAATAAGCCTGTAAATCTATGAATAATGAACAAAAGTTAAAATATTCAAAAAGATATGTCAATATTATAGAACTATTCCAAATAATTGATAATATATTTAGCTTCATTAAAGCCAGAGTAATTTAGATCCTTTATTTATTTTTTTTTGGCTCAGTTTCAAAAATCTAATTTTTTCAGGATTTCTTTAGATACGAACCTTTTGACTTAAAACGTTCGGATTTTAGATGAAATTTTGCAGATTTTTCGATCCTATTCTACAAGAATAAACAATAAAAACGAACCTTTTTCTATTATGTTCATATATGCTTGTATATCAATTTTAGGAATAATATAAGAAAAGCAAATACTTTTGATCAAAAAGTTGATCTTGTGGCTGCAAGATATAACCTGCAGCCTTGTCTGTCTGTAAGAGGGCTCCACAACTCGATTTTTCAAGGAAGTGGTTTTTAGAAGCTATGATGAAAATAAGATTTATTGTGGTTATATCAGGATTCAAGTAGTTTTAGAATCGAGTCATTAGAACCTTCTAAATATAGATTTAATTTTAAGATTATATATCTTTTCGATATATTCAATATAGTGAAATTGTCATATATTTATTGAATATACTGAAAGTCCTCAATAAAACCAATTTTACAAAATATTCGGGTTCTGGTGCAAAAAATTTCAGAATAAGCATGTAAATATATGGAGAATGAACAAAAGTCAAAATATTTTAAATTTATCAATATTACAGAACTATTCCAAATAATTAATTGATTACTGGTATTTTGATGGCAGTTTTGTAAATCATAATTGACTATGTGTTTCTTACTTTTTTTAGCTCTTAACGAATGAGTTATCGATAGGAAAAAATTTTTACCCAAAAATGAAATGGGCTTTCTGATATTTAATTTTCATATATGCATGGTATTTTGTATTCCATATTATCTGGAATGAATCTGAGCTCAAACACATAGCTCTAATTAGCCGATATCGAAAATTTTCTTTGAGTGAACAAAATTGGATAAAATTTGAAGAAAATCCTTAACTTTTGGACACTTACATTAATCCCAAATTTCTAGTAGTAAGCTCAAAAGGTATGTTTCCATTGTAATATCTTGGCGTAGCCTCCAATATTTAGTGCTATTGGGCAATAGTCTCTCGAATCCCCCTTCTAAGAATTCCCCATTCTATGAGCCTCTTTTCGATGTCCCTCATTTCGTAATTTGTAAAAGAAAGGCTCTGATAATGTTTAATAAAGCAACAATAACATAAAAATATTGTTTTTTTAGATAATATCTGCTTCAAAACTTGAGATTTTACTGAAAATGTTCAGAAAAACGCAACATATTGACCAAAATGTTGACTAGACTTTAGGAGATCCACATAAACTCAATTACCGGAGCCAAAACGAATATGATTAAAAAAGGAGGTATTGATACTTAAACATAGTTATATACTATTAGAAAGTATATTTCTTCATGAACTGCCCCAGATGCAATAGTTCTAATCACAAAAAGAACGGTATAGTTGGTGGTCGTCAACGCTACAAATGCCATGATTGTGGATATAACTATACAGTAGAGCTAAAATCAACTGCTTTTTCCGCCTCTGTCAAAAAACAGGCTTTACAACTTTACCTTGAAGGATTGGGCTTTCGTTCAATAGGAAGAGTTTTAGGGGTGAATCATGTTTCTGCCCAAAAATGGATCAAGAAATTTGGTCAAGAGTGAGAGAACCTAAAAAGTGAAAGTGAGATATCTATTGTTGAAATGGATGAAATGCACACTTACATAGGTAACAAAAAAAATATTGCTGGATCTGGATTGCTATTGATAGAATTGGGAAAAAGTTCATCAATTGCTCTTTTGGCATCAGAGGAACGGAAACTGGAAAACTACTCTGGGAAAAATTGAAGAAAAAAAAGATTGGAGAAGTGATGACAGATCACTGGAGAGCATATGCAGAGTTTCTTCCAGAAAAGATCCATACTCAATCCAAAGCAGAAACGTATACTGTTGAAGGATATAACAGCATATTGAAGCATTTTCTAGCAAGATTGAGACGAAAGACAAAGTGTTATACAAAAAGTCTTGAAATGCTAAAGTACTCGGTTATTCTATTGATGAAATATAGAAATAAAGAGTTAACTATATCTAGTTAACAATACCCCATTTAATTTTGTAAGTCGTGAGTATGTTCTTATTTTTCCTAATTCGCTGACATATGTAAAGTTGCTTTTACATATATGAATTTTATTTTCAAAAACAGGCTGTGCGCGCTGATTCTTTTCAGCGAAATCTATATATTCGTTACCTACAGATATATTAAGAATAGCATTCATTTTATAATCACCTACTTTCGTTTCGCTTTGCAGGATTCTAGGCTTGGGAAAACTTTTGAATCTTGTGAAGCAGACGATTATAATATTCTTTTTTCAAATGTTTAGCGCCGCTAATATAACGTTTCTTAAGAATGTTGCTTGATCCATGCTAGAATCTTTCAATTTCATGACTTCCAAATAGTCGGGGAAATCTAAAGAAACGCACACGACCGCTTTATTATTTCTCACTTGTGGCATTATATTTTCTCCTTTTGCGTCAAACTATATTCATATCTTTAACTTTACTTAATTTATTATTTTAGTTACTATAATATTATAGTATTGTTTTAGTATTTAAACCTAATTATTAAGTATATAAACACATGCTGTAAACCCCCTTCTAAATAACATTGTAAATTAGTAAACTTTTTAGCGGCATCTTTGCATAATATATAAAAATGTCGAGGCCCGAAAAATCAGTAACTGTAATATGCTATTTAACATTTTCGAAACAGCGCAGAGTTTTTGTTGCAAAAAGTGACTACTTTTCCATGTCTAGGAACCATTGTGTTATTCGTGCATTTGTTGCTTTTTTATTTTTTAGATTTTCGCTGAAGTCCCTACCCGACCTCTTTTTTTCCTCTGCCACATCCCCCTCGGTTGTTGTTAGTATTTTTAAAACGTCATATTTTATCTCTTTCAATTCATTTCGTGTGACAATTTGATTTTCGAGTTCGGCACGTAAAATATCATTTTCACGTCTTATTTCCTGATACTCTTTACTTATTGAAATGTCTAAATCTTTCTGAATCGTTAAAAAAGGAACAAACTTTTTATATATCTCCTTTAATTTTTCAGGTTGTGCTTGGAAGTAGGCTTCCTGCGTCTGATCTAGTTTGTGCCCCATTAAAAACTCAGTAAAGAAACTATCTGCACCTGCATTGAGCAGTGCTGAATTGAAGTATTTTCGGACAGCATGTGCCCCTATATAATTCCATTGATTCAATCCCGTGTTTTTCCCTGCTTTTTCTACAATTGATCTGTATACCTGATTAATTAAAGGGCTGGTTAGTTTTTGAATCTCTTCGTCTTTACTTGTCTCATACTTAGGTGACACTAACTGTTTAATGAATAGGTAGCTATTTTCTGTAACTCTTTGTTTTCTGAGGGCAATCATTTTCTCTTTCTTACGAGTCTTAGGCTTTCTGTTTCTGTAATCAAGATACTCAAGAACCACTTTTGAAGCTTCAGGTGTGAAAAAAGTTATAAAGTCGACTCTCGTTTTAACTCTCCTTATGTGTAATGTTGTAATTCCTGTATCGGGGTCGTAACCGTTTTTAAAATCGGCTATTTTCAGATTACACAGTTCGATAGCTGAGAGTCCTGAACTGGCTCCCGCAAGCACTATTGCCTTTTCAATAGGCTCACACATTTTTAAAATATCTTGCATATCTTCCTTACTAGGAACTCTTAAATTTTCTATCTTAGTATGCGGACGGCTGCCCCCTCTTTTCATTTTTGGAATTTCAATATCATAAAATTGATAGAAACTTTTAACACCTCCAAGTCTATTTTTAACAGTATACTCCGACATTCCGCTATCCTGTAGATGTTTTTTGAAACTGATCAAATATCGCTTAATTGATCGCCTGCGCATCATCAGACCTGATTTAATTTCATCCTCAGCTTCCTCAATTAATTCTTCAGGCGTCTTACCATGCAAATAAGCATCAATTGTGTTTCCCCTGTCAAAATTATCCAGCCACTCTATTACTAAGGGATCTTTTCTCAAATCCTCTAACTTTATTTAAAAATTTATTCTGTAATGTGTATATGTTGGTCTAGTACTTAAAATGCCAATAAGCATGTGTAATTTACAGGAAGACAGGGGAAACAATCTGGATTGCAGACAATTATTTTCATAAGACCCGCAACAATCTGGATGAAAACCCGAGGGGTGCGATCTATGTATGGGGGCTGGAAATTAAAGGCTGCTACCATATAAAAGGAGACATAGAGATCAAAACTGAAGGGGCAGACTACGAGAAGATGTATAAAATGGTCAAGAGTAGAGGAGACAGGTTCCCTGCAAAAGCTCTTGCCATTATGAAGATCAAAGAAGTTTATGAATGCAAATCAGGAGCTGGAGCCGGAAAACATCTTCTTGAGATGTTATTAGAGGTTATATAAAAGGAGCTCATCCCAAAACCAATTTTAGCCTCAGATCAATAAATTTTTAGAATTGTTTTTCGTGATCTGAGACTCGATTGGTTATCCGGAATATAGGATTCAGATAAGCAATATTGAGTTTTGGGATAGGCTCAAGGTCTCAATTTTATCTCATACAACATATAAATAATTATGACAACCTCTCTTTTTTAGTAAAATAATTACAAAAAATAACAGATTGCTATTTTTAATAGTCTTATTATAAGTACAGATTTGTCTTTTTTTCAAAGTTTCTGCTATTAAAAAATAAAGCGTGTAAACAAAAAAAATTATATAAACAATAAAGTAACGTTTAATTATGACAGCACAACCCTATTCTTGAACCCACAAGCCTTTTTGTATACTCATCAGAAGGTGAGAGCATCACATCGTGAGAATTTTCCGTCTCTACAATCTTTCCATAATTCATAACGGCTATCCTGTCAGCAATCTTCAGTGTCAGGGAGAGATCATGTGAAATATATATCATTGCAAACCCTCTCCTGTTCTGAAGGCCCTTTAAAAGACGCAATATATTTGCAGAGGTTGAAACATCCAGAGCCGAAGTTATCTCATCGGCAATAAGGAGTTTTGGCTCCATAACCATTGCTCTTGCAAGTGCAACCCTCTGCCTCAGCCCACCGCTGAGTTCACCACAATATTTGCTGAGGAAATTGTTAGTACTGGGAAGATGAACAAGTTCAAGGGCACTTTTAACCATTTGCAGTCTATCTCCATTGGAACCTATCTTATTGATATAAAGAGGCTTCTTTGACTGCATCAATAACGGTAAACCTATTGCTGGTTGAACTGAACGGGTCTTGGAGTACTATCTGAATGCCATTGAGCCTGCTTCCGTAGTTTCCCTTGCCAACACTCCCACCCATAAACAGTACATCTCCGCGCTCGGGCCTTATCACATTTGCAAGGATATGGGCAAGGGTTGACTTTCCCGAACCGATCTGGCCTACAATTGCAAGAACCTCTCCTTCCATCACTTCCAGATTAACATTATCAACTGCCTGAGGATATCTTCTATTAGGCAGACAATATCAAAACTCAGGTTTCTGGCTTCCAGAACGTCTGCTATGCCACCTCTATGGCATGCAATTTTCCTTCCATTTCCTATCGGCATCAGTACCGGAAAACTTTACTGCAGATATCTATTTTTTGAGTACATCTCGGGCTGAAAGGACAGCCTTTAAATTCATTCTCAGCAGGTAAATCTCCGGGAATTCCCCATAAATCTTTATAAACGAAATATCCGGGGTCGAGTGGACAAGTCCCCTTGTATAAGGATGACGAGGAGATACGAGAATATCCCTTACAGGTCCTGTTTCAACAGTTATTCCTGAATACATAACAGCAATCCTGGATGCCACAGAAGATACAAAAGTGATATCATGAGAGATCATTAACATCGTATACCCGTTCTTCTTTTGAAGGTCGACCAGAAGGTCCCTGATTTCCTTTCGGGTAAATGCATCAAGGGCAGAAGTAATTTCATCGAGAATCAGTAATTTCGGGTCGCATGAAAGAGCCATTGCCAGAAGAAACCTCTGCCTCATACCTCCAGAAAGCTGATGCGGATATGAATCCATCCATTTGGGATCAAGGCCAACCGTCCTGAACAGATTCACATATTTACTCTGTGCTTTCTCGGGGCTTATATCAAGGTGCTTTATCATCGGTTCTCTTACCTGAACGCCCACTTTCATAACAGGGTTCAGCACGTCAAGACTGTTCTGAAAAACTATTGCAATATCCTTCCATCTTAATTTGTCCATTTCAGGTTCAGGCAAAGAAGAAATCAGCTCATCCCTGTAAAAAATCTCACCGGAAATAGATGTATTTTCTGGCAAAAGCCCCATAATCCCGAGAGCAACAGTGGTCTTGCCACTTCCTGATTCTCCAACAATAATGAATAAAGAAATTAACAACGCGTGGAAAGTATTACTTTATAATATATAAGTATTATTTAATATACTCAAAATAAAAATACTTTATTAAGTAAACTTTGAAAAAAAGAATCTCTAATTCGGCAACAAATCCCAAAATAAAGTTACGTTGTTCAAAATATAGTTCTTGCCAAAAAGAATTACTTTACACTAAACTTTCATCCAGAATTTAAGTCCATTTATCAGGATTTATAAAAGAGACTAATGAAAAATAAATACGGCAATAAGTAACAATAAAAAACTGTAATAGATAGTAAAATAGAAAATCGGATCAAAAAATAAACAAAAAAAAAGTTAAAGCCCGCCCGCAGGCGGAAACTTGAAATTTACTCTGCAGGAGCTTCTTCTGTGGTTTCGAGACCAAGAAGGGCTTTTATAGATTTGCTTCCGTATTCCACGATTTTGGCATTGACCTGAACGATATCAAAAGCAATTTCCTTTCCGCGAATCATCTTTCTTCTGCGCTGTCCAGGATGTTTTGGGACATAGCCTACGCCTACTGCCATCAGAACTCTCTGTCTTCTGTGGCCTGGAAGGTCTGGTTTCATAACAAAACCACTGCCGTCACAGCCACCAGTAATCTGGACTTTATATCCAGACAGTCCGAAAATTGCACCATCGACAACCTCGCCAATTGATTTTCCAATTAGTGCATTTGCCTCTGCGTCTTTTACATCGATCTGGTAAGCGCGTCCTTCCTTTGTATCAGAAACTACAACTTTGAAATTAGCCATGTGAAATCCTCCAATATCAGATTAATTTAAATAATTACTTTGCTTTTCCGTCCAACCTTTACTCGGATTTTCTGAATTTTTTACCTGAACCTCAGTGAATCCTTAAAATAATTCTGAACACAATTGCACTTAAAAGCGTTATTTTGCCCAGAACGGATTACCTTTTCTTTTCAGGGAAAGGAAAATATCAAGAGTTTCCTTTTCATCGGTTGAAAGGGAATCATATATTTCATGCTCAAGAACTTTGGCGTGCCTTTCAGGCACATTGATATAGAGCACATCTTCTTCTTTGATTTGCCTGCCGACGGTTGCACCTTCAATTGCCATTGCAACCTCTTTACCTACTCTGGCAGATGCAATATTTTCTCCTTCGATCTGAAGGCCCTTGATTTTGCCTACAACGTTACCGTTTTCAAGCATAACATCTGCGTTTGTCCTAACGACTCCACCAAGCACTCTTACGCCGACAACTGCAGGCTTGCTCTGGCGGAAAACACAGCCAGGAAGAATCTTGAATTTACCAGGACGAATAATCGTTTCGAAAATTTTTTGTTCAGCCTTTTCTTGCTGCTCTTTTACATATTTCTGGTAATCTTCAACAAGGCGATAGATCACATCACTTGTGAATAACTTAACATTACTTTCTTGCAGGAAATCTCTTGCGTCAGGATGAACTTTAACGTTGAAACCTATAAGTACAGAGTAAAGAGGGTCTTCGACAGTTGAAGCTTCAACTGCATCTCTGTGGGAGATATCTCCTACTTCGGCTTTTCTTATAGGAATCTCATCTTTCTGGAACTCATGGACAAGAGCTTCAAGGGAACCTAGAGTATCAGCTTTAATCATGATTCCGACTGAACCGGTATCAATTCTGACTTCATCAATCTCAGATTTTACCTGAGATACAATTTCGTCAATGGTTTCTTCAGTAGCAACCCTGATAGGAGAGCCTGCAAGAGCACTTTCTAGACCAGGAGCTGAAATCTTTACACCAACTGCAGCTGTAACTTTATTTACCTGCTTGAACTTGCTTTCATAGCGAATCTCAGAAAGCTCTCTAGGTTTCAAAAGAGCCCGTACTTTCGTCTGTATAGGTTCTCCCAGACTTCCTATAACAACAGTATCGCCTTTTTTCAAAGTACCGTCGTAGAGAATAATATCAAGAGTTGCACCAAGACCTTTTTCTTCCTTTACCTCAAGCACAGTACCTACTCCAGGTCCTTTGGCACTATACTGCAGGTTTGCTTCAAGGAATTTCTGGGCAAGGCCAAGGAGCACCATCAGGACGTCAGGAATTCCTTCACCTGTAAAAGCACTTACAGGTACGACACCCAGGGTTTTCTGGAAGTTTGTAACCCTATCGTAACGCTCTGCTGCAAAACCCTGGTTATATAATTCTCCTATTACCTCGTAGAGCTTTGTCTCAAGCCTGGACTGGACATCCTCTGACTGTTTTTTGAAAGTAGCTGCAAAAGGCAAGTCTTTTTGTGAAACCCAACCATTAATCCTGTCAATCTTATTGGCAACAACAACAAAAGGAGTTTTAAACCGCTTTAAGATCTGCAGGCTTTCATATGTCTGAGGCTTGAAGCCTTCATTTATGTCAACCACAACAATTGCAAGATCGGCAAGGGCACCTCCCCTGCTTCTTAAAGTTGTAAAGGCATGATGCCCAGGCGTGTCAATAAAGAGCAGTCCTGGAACTAGGAATCTTTCTTTAAGCCTAGGGTCTCCAAGTTTGTTAATAATAACATCTATTGGGACTTCGGTTGCCCCTATATGCTGGGTGATGGCTCCGGCTTCTCCACTGACAATTGCAGTACCCCTGATCTTGTCCAGCAGAGTTGTTTTCCCGTGGTCAACGTGCCCCATCACGCAGACTATCGGAGTTCGTAAATTTTTCTTGTCGGCCATATGCAAAACCTCTCTCATTCCTGCGTTTTAATTTGCTGCAGGTCCAGAAGGGTCCTGGTTTTACCCTGACGGACCCATATTGCAGGTACCGGTAACAAGCCTTAATTCATGTCCTGAAACTTCATAAACAAGAAAAAGGCTTTGATGTACCTGTTTTACTCGTACAGACAGACCTCATCGATTCTGGAATATTTCCCGATTTCGGAGTCCTTAAAGTGAATTGCAATTTCCCTTGCTGCAGCTTCTGAAGAGTCTGATGCATGAACTATATTTCTGCCTACATCCAGAGCAAAATCGCCTCGAATTGTGCCGGGTGCTGCATCCACAGGATTTGTAGCTCCATTTATAGTTCTCATTGCCTTAATTGAATCTTTTCCAGCAACTACCATTGAAACTGAAGGGCCAGAAGTGATAAAGTCGACAAGAGATGAAAAGAAAGGCTTGGATGCATGTTCACTGTAGTGTTCTTTTGCAGTGGCTTTACTGATAACATTCATCCTGAGAGCAACAATTTTCAGTCCCCGCTTCTCAATTCTGGAAATTATCTCTCCTACAAGCCCACGCTGGACTCCGTCAGGCTTTACCATAACGTATGTCTGTTCCATATTCACACCTTAATAATTCAAACAAGTAAACTGACAACTCTATTTTATGCTTTCTTCAACTGGATTTTGCCTTTCTCGGTCCACTCGGTACGCCTTGGAAGCCTACCCAGATTGAAGTTGCTCATACACTTGGAAGAGTGCATGTAATAGGTAGAACCGTCTTTCTTAACGTAGAGCTTACCAGTTCCGGGTTCTAACATCTTCCCGCAAAAATAGCATTTTCTCTGTTCCATACTATCACCGCTTTCTTATCTGGTGGTCAGTTTCTTTGCTTCTCTTGATGTTTCAAGAAGCATCAGGATGTCACCAATGCGGACAGGGCCTACGCAGTTTCTTGTAATTACACGACCCTTATCTCTGCCTTCCAGAACTCTACATTGAATCTGACTGGCTTCACCGTGCATACCTGTATTCCCGATAACATCAATAACCTCAGCGGCAAAGCCGCCAGTTGTGCTTTCTTCAGCCATAATTAGCACCTCATGTTATCAGGATTATTTAAGAGCTTCAAGCTTCTGGGCAATATCCTGAATAATTTCAGCTGCTTTTCCTGCATCTACAATTGCAACAGTTGCACAGGACACGCCAAGTCCACTAGCTGCACCAAGTTCTTTCTGATTTTTGATGAATATGTAAGGTGCATTCTTTTCTTCTGAAAGAGGAGCGATGTGAGCAACAATCTCGGTAGGCTCGATGTCTTCTGCAATCAGAACAAGCTTTGCATTGCCTCTTTCAATTGCTTTTGTTGCTTCATTGGTACCTTTTTTAATCTTTCCAGTGTCTCTTGCAAGCTCCAGAGCTTCAAGTGCTTTGTTTGTTAGTTCTTCTGGAACGTCGAATTTAGCTAATTGTGCCATTTAATATTCTCCTTCGAAATTGCGATTAACGCAATTTTTCATCAATCATAGGTTTTTAACACATATCTGTCAACATTGAGATCCAGATTCTTAAAATCAAAACCTGAGTCGTTTCAATGCGAAGAGTAAATGAATTGAAATATAGATACTGCTAACTAAATGCCGCAGATCGAACCTTAGAAGTACATGATCATCTATAAACTTTCTGCTTGAAAACGCAAGTCATAAACGAAAATCAGAATAAAATAATAATTAACTCATATATATAAGGCTATTTTCATTTCCTGATAATCATGAATAATACGTCATGGTTATAAGGAATGTAAGAAATTTTGATCGCATGGACACAATTTACTACGAAGCTCACAACAATCTCTATCTTAACCTTACAAATCGCTGCAGTGCAGACTGTGTATTTTGCATTCGTAATTTTGCAGATGGGGTTTATGGATATGACTTAAGGCTTTCAAAAGAACCGACAACTGAAGAGATTCTCGGAGCTTTGGAAGGAATAGACCTCAAAAAGTACAAAGAAATCGTATTCACAGGTCTTGGAGAACCCACTCTCAGGTTAGATGTTGTACTTTCAGTAACTTGCTGGTTAAAAAACCGGAATATGCGAGTCAGAATTGATACAAACGGACAGGCACCCCTGATAAACCCTGGAAGAGATGTGATTTCTGAATTAAAGGCCGTAGAAATTGATGCCGTTTCTGTAAGCTTGAATGCCGAGTCGGAAGAAAAATATAATAAACTCTGTAGACCAATTCATAAAAATACTTACAATGCAGTACTTGATTTTATAAGGGGAGCAAGAAAAGCAGGAATCAATACAAGGGTTACAGTAGTTAATGTGCCAGAAATAGATCTGGAAAAGTGTAAAAAGCTTGCAGAGGAGCTTGATTCTGATTTTCACATAAGAGCTTTGTCGGAAGCTGCAAGCAAAGAGATTTGAAAACTGTTACTTTGGATTTAAGATTGGAAAGATTCAATGTATAAGGTAAAGACGTTTTCATTCATTTCAAGTTTGCTTACCTATTCATCCGGATGGTTCTTAGAAATCCCACTCAATGAGTGCTCTCCAAAGCGAGTATGGCAATAACTGAACTTATTTAACTGAAGATTATATTTAGAGCCTATCCAAAAAGTAATATTATGCTGAAAATTATAAATTTCCTTTTATGTCCTTTCGTGAAAAATCGATGACGTTCTATGGAAATCCATAGAACTTTATCTTCCCCCTCAGAAACCGAATACACGAAGGCTGCATACAAATATGAGGAAGTTAATGAACGGTATTTTGTACATTGTTATACATGCTAGAAAACTCATTAACTATTTTCTTAGCCCCAGGACCCCTTTGATCTCAAGTTATAGTTTTTAGGTTTAATGAAATATTTTTTATCCATTATGTTATTCAACCATGTTGATTACAGCCATATCTACAAAAAACCTGAAAGGCTCCTGTAAATAAGAGGCAAAACTGTTTTGCTAGGGTTCAGTTCATGTAAAAACCCTAACATCTTACTTCTCTTAATAACTCTCCTGTAAGCTTCCCCTACCCAAGTTATCCTTTTTTCAAAAATATTCTCCCCCCGAATGCATTTCAGAGTTATTCTTCCTTTGCTAGTTTATACAATTCCTGAATTCTTAACTCGACGATATCCATCGCGTCTTCAAAGAGCCGCCTATCAATTTTGATCCCGAAGTATTCCTTTAATTTTTCTTCAGGAGGCATTATTGAGCCTGCCGATAGATAAGCGATGTATTTTTTATTGAAAGTTTTAGGGTCTTCTCTTTACTGTTTGAAGAGAGCTAGAGTTATTGCTTTTGAAACCGCGTAATTGAAGGTATAGTAATTACTTGTCAGGTAAATATGGTTAATATAAGTCCATTCTG
This sequence comes from uncultured Methanosarcinaceae archaeon, assembly GCA_963727895.1. Taxonomy (GTDB): domain Archaea; phylum Halobacteriota; class Methanosarcinia; order Methanosarcinales; family Methanosarcinaceae; genus Methanosarcina. The sequence goes on from CAVSHT010000005.1 coordinate 212,349, forward strand.
CAGAATCTTCAGGATAGTACTCAACTGAGCTACTCCTGTATTCTTTAGAAATGTCTGTCCATATAGCATTAAGTTCCGCCCCGCTTACCGTTTCTTTTTCTGCACAGAGCCTGTGTGCCTTATATTCAAATTCTGTAATCAAAGGCTGTCTTGTAAAGAAGTTCTGGTAGTCATCAATCTACTGGGATAGAACGGCAACTGCGGTGTCCTTATCCGAATTTTCGACAATGTGATCAACAAAGAGCTCTTCATTGAAAGTGGAAGGAATTTCCATTTCGTAAATCGTACCTGTGCAGTAAAAATAGTCAACTGAATTACCCATCAGATCGAAATTAATTGCATGTCCCATCTTATGGGTTAAAGTTTGCTGGTCCCTGATACGGCCGTCATAGTTCATGAAGATCAGAGGTGGAGCTTTCAGAGCACAGGAATCAGTACAATAGCTCCCTGGTTGTTTTCCATGATCAGGGTCAGGGTATACGTCTATGAAACCGCCAGTTACCATTTTTAAAAAGATTTTTTTGAAATTGGGATCCATTTTGGAATAGGATTTCTGAATTTCTCTCAAAGCTTCTAAGTAAGCGTATTTCTTGCCAGGCTGGTTCGTCAGCTGCAGCATAAGGTCATACGGTTTAAGGACATCAAGCCCGAGTTTATTTTTTCGAAACTCATTGTACGCCTCAAAAACATCTTTTTTCTGCTTGAAAACGGTATTCATGTCATCAATCTGAGAATGAGTCAGATAGAGGTTATAAAGGCTACAGTCATAGAAATCAGTGTAGTTCAACTCTTTTGCAACAAGGTCGTCAATCTGCGCTTTTTTGAAATAAAGAGATGCCATAGAATCAGATTCATTAATCAGGTGGTAAAACCTCTTATCATAACATTTTTTCCTGTTTTCTCGGCTCGTATCTGTTGATAATAAAGCACTATAGGACTGAGAGTTAACGGAAAATTTCTTTCCATTCTCAAGAGTTATCTCTCCTGCCTTTGTGACTTTATTCGTAATTTCGGAAAGCGCTTCAGTCTCCAGTTTCATACGCTGGTTTTCAAGATCTGCAATATACGCAGCCTGAGATTCATTCTTTGGCCTATGTTTTACAAACCTCATATAGTTAGCTTCAAGATAAGCCCTGTAAGCTTCAAGTTTGGGTTCTTCGGAAGAGAGTCGATTCCACTCTTCCTTATTAAATGAAGTCAATTTTACGGTTGCAAAGGCTTGAGATTTCTTATACTCGGTAAGTAAGTCTTGAACACTTCCAAGCAGAGAATTAAGGAACGATTCATTTACATTTTTACTGAGCTGAGTATATGCGTAAGTATACAGAATATCAATATATTTTGAAAACTCCTTTTCAGTATCCAGATAATCTAATAAAGTAGATCCCGACAAATTTTCAAATTTTGCCCGAAAAGTTTTATTTATCTCTTTAGGTCCTTTTTTAATCTCTCAAGTTCTTTTGAAGCATCTTCCCTACTTCTGAAGAGATATGAATCATCCCGTTTCGTCGGAATTTTACTGGCATCAAGTGCTTCGAAAGTATATTCCTCGCCTGTGCATTTGTCCGTATGTTCAGATGATTTTTCCATATTTTTAGAAACTCCACCGTCTGGGAAAAATGCAAGAGACATTAATGCTCCGAGAGCGAGAGGCCCTTTAAATAGTTCTGAGGCTATTAGCCCTTTAACTGATTTCAACTTCATAAGACCACTATCTCCTGATATAATTTCAAAATATCCATTCATTAATTTCCTTCTATTATCTTTGACTAACGAGTCTTATTGATTTAGTTGAATTGATACAAAATTTAATACATTTCATATAAGTTACTTACAAGTATAGTAACAGGTTGTCTTATGTTAGTATACGATGTATAGTGATATATTCTGTGATAGGTTCTCCATATATTGGTCATAGCTTTTTTACTTCAAAGTTCTCTCAGTAACTGAGACAATTGAATTCTTTATTATAAAATTTGACAACAATAAGATACCAATAAAAATCGAAATAAAACAGTAAAAAATCAAAAAATATTTGAGTAAGACCTCTTTTTGTGTAAAAAGTTACTCAAGCTAAAACTCTTTCGTCGTAATTAATTACACTCTCGATTTCTTTTTCTGGCACTGGCACTGGCACTAATTCATCAGGAACCTTTTTTTGCATCATTCTGAATGTGGACTATGCGTTGCGGTAAAGGAATCTCTATTCCATTTTTTTCCAGTGTCTGTTTTATATCCCATAGAATTCTGGTTTTTATTCCAAACCACTCGTTAACAGGTGCCCAGATTCTAACAGCAATATTTACTGAACTGTCCCCAAGGTCGTTTACAAAAACCGAAGGAGATGGATTCAGAAGAGCAAAGGGTTCTTTGTCGATAAGATCTTTGATAAGAAAGATTGCGGCATTGGCATCATCACTGTAACGAATCCTGATTGTATATTCAAATCTTCTAACCGGATGTCCTACAATGTTTGTGATGTTTGTTGTAAATACCTGCTGGTTAGGGATGCGAACAAGGAGCCCTTCATAGGTCCTTATGAGTGTAGAAATTATTCTTATATCTATAACGTAACCCGATACATCATTGATTTGAACCTGGTCTCCTATTTTTATGGGCCTTTCAGCCATCAAGAAAACACCTGATACTAGATTTCCTACAATATTCTGGCTTGCAAAACCAAGAACAATACCTGCAACCCCTCCTGCCAGCAGCAATCCTGAAGGATTAATTCCTATTAGAGGTAAATTAGAAAAAAATACAATAGTAAGTATACTATAGTAAAGAATTTTAATTATCGTCTCACGAGCATCCTTACTGACCCTATCTTTTAAAGACCTGCGCAGATAAAGCGAGAGAATTTTGGCAAGCAGGGTTGAAATAGAGAGAATAAGTATGAATTTTAGTACAGAGCCCAGCGTTACGCCCTCTGAAATCGGAAGGCTGGTTTCAAGAAAAGTGAGGTCTGTAGTCAAAATCCCCACCCCATGTAAAATTTAATGGGCATAAAACCAAGCTTCTGAAGACTGTATACCCCAAAAGCTTCTTTTCTGGTTTTAAAGTCTTTTAGAGGACTGCTTTTTAACTCTCCACTAATATGTTGCATCTCAAAGCCTGTTTCAGCTGTGTTTCTATTGAGAATGTCCATGCGAGCGCGCATGTAAACATCGCCTTCATAGTAAAGTTTCATACCGTAACCGCTGAAAACTGCCTTTGAAATCGACACCCAATCCGAAGAGGCATTTCGAAGAGTCAATTCCATAATTCCTTCTTGAAGTGGGTTAGGAGAAGGTGACGTTGAATATATCTTACTTTTCCAGTGTTTACAAATGACTCCATTTGAAACTTCTCCATAAAGAGTGAATTTCTGCCTTGCTAGGCTCAACACATCTAGAAGCTGGAGATTTTTATTTCCTTTGTCAGAGATAAATACGCCTATTTCAACAGGAATAGTCAGAAAAATCTTTCTTTTTGCTCCCCCCGCAAGAAGCAAGGTTTTCTCAAATTCTATCAGCAGGTTTGGAGTAATTTCTTTAGGAGTGTTTAAGGGTTCTACCGGGTTTATAATTATTTGTTTTTCATCTCCAAGGATAACTTTCTCTACAGTATCTGTCTCAAGTATTCTCTTGTACATCCACTGATCTCCTTCATGGGACACTGAAATAAAAATTCCATCTTGTTCCACTGAAAAAGGAGGGCTATAATAACCATACATAATATCCCGGAAACTAACATCTTAATCATTGTCTAAATTTCTTAATATAGAGATGTATCGTTATAAAAATTTTACCTTTAGAGATTTTTCCTCGCAAATGTAAAAAGAAATGATAAAAAGATTGTAGAAAAAGACTATGGAAAAAGACTGTAGAAAAAGGACAAAAATAGTTAAAACAGGAAAATAAAGTAAAAAACTAAAAAAATATTAAAAGCTAGCAGAGCAAAACATTGATACGAAAAAATGTCAAACCCATTTTCTTTTCTTAAAATAGGCAAACATACTAATTGCTATAAAAGCCATACAAAGCATTACTACAGGATATCCCCAGCGCCATTTGAGTTCAGGCATGTTTTCAAAATTCATTCCATAAACACCTACTATGAAAGTAAGAGGAATGAAAATCGTTGCTATAACTGTCAGGACCTTCATAACATCGTTCATCCTGTAGCTTACACTGGAAAGGTAGATATCAACCATTGAAGACAAGATATCCCGTAATTCTTCAACTGAATCGATTACCTGGATAGTATGGTCATAAATATCTCTCAGATAAATGATGGTACTCTCTCTTATAAGATCAGACTCAACCCTTTGTAATCCATTTATCAGCTCCCGAAGAGGCCAGACAGCTTTCCTGAGGGTGATCATACCCCTTTTGTACTTCTGGATAGTAGTGAGAGTTTCAGGGCTTGGATGTATTACCAGCCCTTCTTCAAGATCTTCGATTTCATCTCCAAAATACTCAAGAATTAAAAAATAGCTATCAACCACAGAATCAATGAGGCTGTAAGCAAGATAATCTACGCCACTTTTTCGCAAACGAGAAGCAGGATTTTCAAATCTTTCTCGCACAGGGTCAAAAACATCTCCGTTCCTTTCCTGAAAAGAGAGGAGATAATTGGAACCAATGATAATGCTTACCTGATCTAAAATAATTTCTTCCTTTTTTTTATCAAAAAGCATCATTTTTAAAACTGTATAGATATATGAGTCATAATCTTCAGTCTTGGGTCTTTGCTCTGTGTTGAGTATATCTTCAAGGGTGAGTGGATGAATATTAAAATAGCCTCCGAGCTTTTCTATAATATCTACTCTATCCAGTCCATCAACATTTATCCATAGATTGATATCAGACTGGTCCTTAAAATCAAGACACTCGTCAACACTCTTTAGCTCTTTTTCTATGAGTTTTTCGTTGTTATAAGCCAGAACCCTTATTACTACTTTTTCGGCTTTTTTTTCCCCTATATGAACAAGTGTTCCAGGTGCAAGCCCTATTTTTGATTCTCTTGTTACAAAAGCTTCCATGCTCGTTTCTCTGCCTCACCTTCTAGTAAAAATAGATTATTCAGTAATAAAACTCTATTGATTTAAGTATGTGCATGATTTTTTTCATAGAATTCGTTTAAGTGTTGTGATAAATTGATAATGTATTCCAAAACATAGGGTTTTCATGTTGAAATAAGCTTTTTATATAATTCTATTTAATATATAATGCATATATTTAATAAAAAAGATATTAAATATATAATAGATCTTTTCCAAAAATTGGGGATTTGGAAAGATCATCAGTTCTGTTATCAAATATGGGGTGATTAATATGGCTGAAGATCAAATTATGAATAGCATATACAGCATGCTTAATCAATTTATAGCATTTATTCCAACATTAGTAGCAATAATTCTTCTTATTATTATAGGAAAAATTTTAGGAACATTTCTCGGGAAGGTTGGTGCAAAGGCACTGGATAAAATAGGGCTTGAGGATCTAGTTGACAAAACCATAATAGGTGGAATGATAAGAAGAGGGAAGATGAGTACGGTTGGCTTTTTTGATGCAGCTATCAGATGGCTTGTTTACATCATCTTTGCCTTAATTATCCTTAATATTCTAAATATCCAGGCAGTAAATAATTTCATTAACCTGATAATATACTATATCCCGCTAGTGATCTCTGCATTTGTGATATTGCTGATAGGTTTCTTGATTGTGGATTTCATTGGGGATCTGGTAAAAAATCTTCTTGTTTCAATAGGAGTAGACGAGAAATTTGAAGGGACACCTTTTGGAGCTTCAATCAGAACAGGAGGATTGACAGCTTCATTAATTATTTCTGGATTGATCAAACTGTTTGGATATCTTATATTTCTTACAACAGCATCGAATATCTTACAGTTGACCATGTTCACTCAGTTGCTTATAAGCATTACCGAATATTTGCCACGGCTTTTTACTGGTATCTTGATCCTGATAATAGGAATCCTATCCATCGATATAGTGATGGATTACCTTACAAGTACGATAAGAGGTATGAATGTAGAAGGAGCAGAGATCATTTTTCCTCTCCTGAGAGGCTTTTTATTCCTTATTGTGATTCTGGTAGCGCTTGATACCATGCTCGTTAATACCAGTATTCTTTACCTGTTCTTTGGTCCGCTTGCATGGGGAATTGCAATCGTGGTTGCGTTCAAGTACGGGGTTAAAGATGCACTTGTTGCATATGCTAGAGAAAAAAACAGATAAAAAGCTACAAAAAAGATCTATATTCCAATCAAAGAGACAATTGTTGCATTATATGAGAAAGGGAGTAAATTTCCCTTTCATTTATTTAAAAAGAACCTTTAAAAACCTTTATAAAAAAGTTATTGGAAAAAAGAATCAGAGAAAAAGTGATCCCTTTACATAGAGATCTCTTAAGGTTCTCATAGTACTTTTTCCATGATGTTCAGGGCTCTTTTGATATCTTCCATTGAAGCTGCATAGGAAATTCTAATATGACCATCACCTTCGCTTCCGAAAGCTGTTCCAGGAGTGACAATAATACCATTTGAGATCAATTTTGAAGCAACCTCTGCGGAATTCGAGACTTTAGGAAAAGCATAGAAAGCACCTCTAGGTGGAGGACATTCCATTCCAAGTTCGTTTAGCCCTTTTACAAGCACATCTCTGCGCTTTCTAAATTCCTCTCGCATTTCAGTTATTGTATCTTTAGGTCCTGTTACTGCGGCATAAGCAGCTTTCTGAGCAATTGAATTGGCGCATGCCTGAATATACTGGTGCACCTTGATCATCTGGTCGATATAATCTTTCCTGGCTGCTACGTAACCGAGCCTCCAGCCAGTCATTGCATAGCTTTTTGAGGTAGCGTTTACGGTAATCACATTGTCAGAATAGCTAGCAGGACTGACATGTTCTCCTTCGTATACAAAGTACTCATAGACTTCATCTGAAATAATAGTTATATTGTGGTCATCTGCAATTTCGGCCAGAGCTTTTACATCTTTCCTGCTTGCGACTGTACCTGTGGGATTTGAAGGAGAGTTGAAAATAATGGCTCGAGTTTTTGGAGTGATTTTCTCAAGCACAGCTTCGGGCTCCATCGAAAGATCTTCGGCAAGTGGGACACCTACAGCTTTGCCGCCAAGAATTTCAGTCAGTGCATTATAAGAAACGAATCCAGGGTTTGAGATAAGGACTTCATCCCCTTGATTAAGAAGGGCTGTAAGAGCAATGGCAAGAGCTTCAGAAGCTCCTGAGGTAACAATAATTTCCTCTGGAGAAACAAAAAACTCATTTTCATCCTTGAACTTAAAACTCAAAGCTTCTCTTAATTTGGGAATCCCTGTACCCACGGTATAACCGGTAAAACCTTCATTTATGGCTTTTATTGCTGCTGCCCTTATATGTTCTGGGGTATCAAAATCTGGCTGCCCGAGCCCAAGGTTAATTGCATCCGACCCCGCAGCTTCGAAAATTTTTCTAATTCCAGACACATCTATTCTGGTAACATTTTCTGAAAACTTTATTTCCTTCAAAATGAGCCCTCCTGTATCCCTACAACTAACTGTTCTGAATACTCCAACACTTTATATCAATTCAGGCCTTTATTCAATGTTTGTATGTCTTGATTTAAGCTCGGCTTCCGATGCACCTGTAAGAGTAATCAGCTGAGCAATTATTGAATCAAGGAAAATAAGCGATGTAATCTCAAAAGATGTGCCCAGAGGAGGTACATTTTTGAAATCTCCCCTCAAATTTCTTTCAAGGAAACCGCCTGCATCAAGGTCATTTTTAGTTTTGCTAGGAAGGATCATAGCAATGTCCGAAGTTCTACCCAGTGTAGATTCCTTTTTAGAAGTAACTGTTATGAGGGTGGAGCCAATATCTTTTACTATTTTTCCGAGGTCTGCTATCGAATGTGTTTCTCCAGATCCTGAAATGGCAATTACCACATCTTGTGGTCGAACAGCAGGTGTTGTAGTTTCCCCTACAACATAAACACTGAAACCAAGGTGCATAAGCCTCATTGCAAAAGCTTTGGCAACCAGCCCGGACCTTCCAGCCCCCATTAAAAAGATTCTTTTGCCTTCCAGAATTTTTTGGATCATTGCCTTTATGGCTTCTTTGTCAAGAATATCAATAATTTCATTGAGGTTTACTGCAATCATTCTCATTGATAATAGTACATCTTCGCAGTCATTTACCTGAGCTTTTTTCATACGAGTTCTCCAAAAAACATTGAGTTAAGTACCTATTAAGTACATTATAGTCAATTGATCAGATTTTTATATACCTGTCTGCGTCAATGATAGAAAACGATCCTGAAATACTTTTCCCAAACTCTTTTCTCTTTCATTATTAAGTAACGCTTCAGGGTAAATTTACGGAAGCCTCCTTTGACCTTGCCGCAACGCCATGAGCCAAAATTTTTACCTGCTTGTTTGAGATTCGGTTTTATAATTAATAGCTTTTAATTCCCAAATCTCAATATTATTTTTAAATTCGTGATAAAGTCTCTGGATATCGCAGTCACTCCCATTCCAATAAAAATCCTTACGTGTTTCTCCTTTTTGAAGTTCTTCAAGTATTAATTGTGATAGGTGGAATAGGGCTTTTTTACTGGAAAAGGGAATGCTATAGTTTACGCGATAACCACCGGCTGTTTTTCCGTAGGACACGAGTGTGTACCCTTTACTTTCATATTCCGTGATCTCATCGAAGTTGCAGATTATTTCAAACTCATGAACCGTCGACTGATCAACTTTTGCAATTCCTAGGAGTACCTGTGCAATAATATAGTCAGGAACTTTTCGTCCAAACCATACAGCGATTTTTCCGTAAGTACAGATTACATTGATGTCATTTCTGCCCATCTCAAATGAGCCGAGGCACTGATGAGGAAAGATTGTAGCTTCCACATCTTTGGTCTTCTGGGTACACATTGCTCCCACTTCGTTTACTTACCTGCAGAGACAAGGGCACTTATGAGGTTCCGATCTTTCTTAAGGGTTTTGAGCTGGTTTGCAGGCCCGATTACTGTAAGCCTCTTATTCCCCTGTTTTTTAAAAAATTTTCCAAGTAAAGAGCCATCGGAATTTGCAGGATAACTTTGCATTTCTATGCCTGAAAATACATCAGGCTGGATTGCTGACATTGTCATTTCTATAAGCTTCGCTTCCTCCATCGGACTCAGGCCTTTTTCAAGCACCAGGATTTTACCTTTTCGTACTTCGTCGATTATATATCGGACTTTTTCCATTGAAGCCATTTGAGATATTCGGGCTTCAGATATTAAATCAAGTTGAATTCCCTGCATGTAAATCACCCGAATTGTTTTGCCAGAGCTTCATAAAATGAATCCATTCCCACTCCTTCAAGTGCTGAAACTGGCACCATGGGATGCTGAGGGAACGCATCTTTTATTCCGGAAGGATCGGCGTTAGGAAGATCTACTTTGTTTGCCACAATAAGAAGTGGAAGGTTTCTGGCTTCCATATTTCCTATTACCGTTACATTGACCTGGGTATAGGGATTTTCGGTAGAATCCATAACCAGTATGACACCATCAAGATCATCTAGCCATTTTACAGCTTCGATTACTCCCTCTGTTGCTTCTTTGGATCTTTTCTTGGATTCTGAATCATTCATACCCTGCTCCATGAAGTCATGAAAATCGATTTTTGTGGCAAGCCCTGGTGTATCTACTATATCAAGGCTGATTGTATGCCCGTTGGTCTCGATACTTACTTCGTTCCTTCTCTTTGCATGACGGGTTTCATGGGCTATATGAGAAACGGACCCCATTGTTTCATCTCCTCCGACCCAATCCTTGAGAATACGATTGCTAAGGGTCGTCTTGCCGGCATTGGGGGGACCATAGATTCCTATGCATGCTCCTTTTTTCTTGAACAGCTTATTAAACATTTTTGAAAAGCTTACCTTAAATCGTTCTAACATATTCATAGCTTCCCTCCTTTGGGAAAAGCATAGCACCTAAGGATTTATCTGATTACTTTCCTTTACAGTTGGTATTAGTAACCTTTTAAGTATTTATAGTAAATTTTGAAACTATTATATATTATATAAGCAACTTATATTATCTTACTGAAGGAATTTGGGAAATTATAGATTATTTTCTTTTCCGGTTGCATCTGGATGAATAGGAAATATCAAGTCCTTTCTACGGTAAAATAGAAAGTGCCTCATGTAAATTAAGCCAGAATATAAATAAATTATTTTTATTGCTTGATTGCCTCACAACACTAATAAAAAGCTTTCCATATAGAAGACACCAAGTCTTTATGAATTCATTTTATTTGTATCAAAGTTCATACATGCTCTGATGTTCTTCACTTACCTTTATATTTTTTACTATTTTTATTAATTCAACATAAAAACTATAAATTGTTTTTATGAGAATAATTTTATGGTAAACTTATTGTTTAGTCTCAAAACATTGAGACGTAAACATATTCTCTCAAAGTTAGGATCTTCCCTATATATCTAATTTTTTTATTTTATTTGTGACATTATACTTGAAAAAAAAACGATTATTTTATTACGACTATTATTTTATTTTTGAGACATGGAAAGCTTGTAGTTTCTCATATAGAATTTTGCTCATGTATCTCTAATTGCCTTATTTATAGCAATTTCAGCTATATTGGAGCTAAGGTCTCCTATTCTAGATAAGCTGTCTACAACAATCCTAAGTGGAATCATGTTTTATATGATTCCAATTTCAGAATAGAGGCATGAAGTTCCTCTAAGCCTTCACGCATATTATCAACACTATTTATTGCCTGATTGGCAAGAAAAGCATCAGCATCAAATAGAGCCTCAATTGCCTGCCTCACCAGTTCGACGTAGGTATTATTGAGTTTCTCAATATTTTCCAGTACCTCATTGCCAACTGGAAGTTGCAACTTTCAGGCAACAGTTGCTATTTTCTGTGCGTGGTCAGCTATCTTTTCCAGTGTATTTGCTGCCATTTTAAACTCATAGTATTCCTCTATATTTATTTCTGCAGAATCCAGTACTCTTCCTCCACATGAAATTGAACGAAATTGTTTGGAGATCAAAAGATATAGCCTGTCAACCTCATCATCTCTCTGACTTACATCAAGTGCCAGATCACAATCGATAGTTTTGAGGGCCCTTATGGCATCCTTCTGCATGGATATCGCAATATGAAACATCCTTTGTACACCTCTTTTGATAGGAAGTTCATTTGGATTGAGGAGATCCTGGATAACCACACAGCTTGAGCTTTCTTCAATAATTTCAAGGCCTATTAGTTTATGGCAAACCTTACGAATTATTTTTTTTTGATCGACCAGTATTCTTTCGGAGGAAAGTTCGATTCTATCATATCCATGGAGATATGCAGCAATGATATCTCGCTCCAGTGAGTTGATTTCACAGCCTGTCACATCAATTATTTTAGTAATTGTGATTTTCCGCTCTTCCAAATGAGGGTCTATTAATAATTTTCCTTTCGGTTGCGCTTGAAGGGAAACCCTCATGCCGGTTTTGATACCTACTGTTTCAGCCCAGTGTTTTGGCAGTGAAACTATGTAAGTTGATCCACCTGTCTGCTGTACTTTTCTCGTCTCTATAGTTATTCCCCGTTTTTAGTTTAGATATTAGACAAAAGACTATAACTATATCGTACTATTTATGAAATGTTGTTTATTATTTACAGATTTTTAATAATTAGATAAATTTATTCAATTGGCAATATTTTTAAATGAATTTTTCAGGAATAAATGCTTAAGCTCATTTATTAATCAGTATCTTCAGTTTTTAGAACATTTACATTATTACTTCGTTGTGAGGTCGCAAAAATTATTTAAGAGCAGCGCATTGAATGATTAATGAGACTTAAAGGATGCGCCTGCGCTTCGGGAGCAGGAACCATTATCGCAGCATTTGCGACCTGGAAAGGTGCAGCATTTGGAACTGGCTTAAAAACATATTCAGAAGTTGAACTCTCGGATCGCGAGCGAAAAGTCCACGGATCAATTGAAGGGATGCCTGAAGGAGATACCTTTCTTATTGAGAGGTGTGTTGAGCTTGTGCTTGAGCACTTTGAGTTTGAACTTGGAGGCACGGTTAAAACAAGCAGCAATATTCCTCTTGCTGGTGGACTCAAGAGTAGTAGCGCAGCTGCCAATGCAACTATACTGGCGACCTTAAATGCGATTGAAGAATCAATGCCTCCCCTTGACGCTGTAAAGCTTGGGGTAAGAGCTGCAAGAGAAGCAAAAGTAACGATAACAGGCTCTTTTGATGATGCATGTGCATCTTTTTTTGGAGGAGTTGTGATCACTGATAACCGGGAATTGAAGTTACTCAAAAGAGAAGAGTATAATTCAAAAGTACTCATTTTTGCTCCGGATAGAAAAGCATTCAGTTCACAAACAAACGTTAAACGTTCACAGCTCATTGCTCCTTATGTCGATATGGCGTATGAGCTTGCACTTTCAGGAGAATATGAAAAAGCAATGACTTTAAACGGTTTCCTTTACTGCTCTGCCCTTGGCTTTGATACTGAATTCATTCTTCGGGCCATGGAATGCGGAGTTAAAGGGGTAAGTCTATCTGGGTCTGGCCCGGCATATGTTGCACTTGTCAAAGAAAAACAGGTTGAAGATCTCAGGTTGGCCTGGGAGAACTGTGGGGTAGAAGGCAGGATTATAGAAACCTCTATAAATAACAGAGATGCAATATCTTTACAAAACGAGGGGTTCACTTGAGCGAACTTGAATCTGTCCGCAAAGAAATAGAAGAAATTGATAGGGAAATTCTTGCCCTCATTGATCGAAGAGTAGATATGGCTGAAAGAGTACTTGAATCAAAAAGAATAAATGGAACTTCGATAAATGACCAGAAGCAAAATGAGGTTGTAATTAGTAGAGCTTTGAACACTGCAACCGAACTCAACCTTGATTTGGGATCTATAAAAGCTATTTTTGAGATTCTGATAGAGATGAGTATTGAGCGTCAGAATGAATTGAGTGGAAAGGGACGCTTACCCTAACTACTCGGGAGAAACTAAAAAATGGTTGATATTTCAGTAATTATGGGTTCCGAATCCGATCGGCCTATTGCTAACCGTGCGACTTCGGTTCTTGAAAAAAGTAAATACACTTACGAAGTAAAAGTTATTTCTGCTCATAGGAACCCTGAGGAACTTGACTCTTACGTCTCAAGCACTGATGCAAAGGTCTTTATTACAATTGCAGGCTTATCAGCAGCCCTTCCAGGAGTTGTAGCCTCCAAGACAAAAAGACCTGTAGTAGGAGTGCCTGTAAGTGCCAAGCTTGGCGGACTCGATGCTCTTCTCTCTATTGCACAGATGCCTCCAGGAGTGCCTGTAGGAAGCGTAGGAATTGATAATGGGGCAAACGGTGCACATCTTGCCTTAAGAATTCTGGACTTGATTGACATAGCTAAACTTGAGAATTCGACCAAAAGTTAAAAATTAAAAGCCTTAATTTCATGCTTAATGGTGTAACGATTCACTACTACTAATTTTGTAGTAATAATCACCAATAATATTATATCCAGCGGGCTAGTCCCGAAAACCTCTTTTTTAAGCCATCTCACTAATAGTAAAAAGAATATTGAAAATTAGATATAAAAATTAAAAAATAATAAGAGAATAGTTCATTTTGGTTTCTTTTAAAACATTATAACACTTTAAAATTATGAATAAATCCAAAGAAAGATTCATTCATATAGAATAAGTTTTTGAGAATCAATTTTTGTCAACAAGTTTTGCTTCCAAGATTTTTAAAGACCCTATATCTCCTTCCCATTCAACTTCACTTTTTACGATTTCAATTCGCTTTTTATAAAAAGGAGCATCAAGCACAATAGTTTCGTATTCTCCGCCTTCTCCAGCCATATGAACCATATACCTTTTGTTCAAGGCTTTTAGATGTTCAATAGAGTTCACATTTATAGGGCGACCTAGCCAAGACTGGTCAAGGCCTTCAGCTGCAACCTTGACAATCCGGATATCAAGAACTTTTGCCATCTCGTTGAGCAATTCTTCAGGATTTCTATGCCAGAGTGGTGCATAGACCTTAAGCCCCAGAGAGTCACAGATCTTCTGTACTCTACCTGCCTGATACTGTGATTCAATTGCACCTACGGATACACCATCTACATCTACTTTCTTGAGAGCAAGAGTCAGATCATCCAGTTCAAGTTCCTTTATTCCGCTGGACTCTTGCTGGATCAAGGGGATTTCACAGGCGGCAGAGATAAGTTCTACCATGTGGAGGTTGACGGAATGGTACATATAGGAATCGTCCCTTGCGGGAATAATATTAATAAGGTTGGTGACTTCATACCCTTCTTGAAGGGCATTATATATGGCAAAAATCGAGTCCTTGCCACCGGAGACCAGTGCTGCGAGTTTCATCTGCATCCCTTTTTGTTTTATTATTTTTTCGTACTTTAGGGTTATAATGCGTGGATCATTAGGTAATATTTTATATATTTTTTGACTTTTTCGCCATTTACTTCAGTATTCGCAATTTATAGCATTTATTCAAGCCTTCCAAAATTGGATTCATAACGAACTTTCATTTCCTCCCAGGTAGGAAGATTTGTCTGGCAACCTCGCATCTGTACTACAAAAGAAGATACAGTAGTTCCTATTTTTCCGCATGTAGAAAGTGAGTATCCTCTAGTAAGAGCTAGAAGAAAACCCGCCCTATAAGCATCTCCTGCTCCAGTGGGATCTACAGCTTTGACAGAAACCACAGGAATTACAAATTCTTCTTTATCTGTATAGATTTTGCTGCCTTTAGAATCGTATGTAACCACGATAATGTCAATCATTTCCTTAAGTTCAGAAAAGCTTTTTCCGGTAATCTCCGAGACTCGCCTGATTTCATGCCGGTTAGCAAAAAGGATATCAGTCTGAGTGAGTATGAGCTCAAGGTTTTCTTTTGAATAAGTAACAAGATCTTGTCCTGGATCGAAGGACACAAAACCAGCAATCTGTGCTATCTTTGCGTTATACACAGAGTCTGCAGTTGCAAGGTGGACAAAATCTACGGGTCTGGGTTCCAATTCTTTAAATTTTGAGGAAGCTCCCCAGTAAAAATAGGTTGTCTGGTTACTTTCTCTGTCTGTGAAAACAAATGCTTTGGAAATTTTCCGATTTTCGATTTTATAAAGACGAGAAAGATCTACATTAGCTTCTGTAAGGAGTTTTTCATATCCAGAACTTACAAAATCCGTTCCTACAGGAGAAATTAACTGGCTCTTACCCCCAAGTTTTGCGATGGCAACCGCAATATTGGCAGCTCCTCCACCAGGATGTTCTTCATAATCAATTACAGGAGACGATTCATTTTTTCCTGCAATTTTTTCAACATCTACTATATAATCAAGGGCAGTATGCCCTACGATGGAAATCACTCTGTCCATGTAGTGTCCTCTTTTTGTGGGTTGTGAAAAATCCCGGATTTTTTGAGCAGGCATAACTTTTAAAAATAAAGTCATTAGAAAAGACAAAACTTGCTTTTTTGTTGTCTTCTGTTAATGGTAAGTATTTTTTCATACAAGGAGTATCATTTTTCAGCCACGTAACATCTAGATGAGCAAAAATCAGAGACATCACTAGGATGCAGCGACGTGCCTTTTTTATGCCTACTAACAGGCTTTGAAAAAAGCTATTATTTAATCCTTATATTTATTTACCTGTTTTACTCTTCTGTTGCTGTTCTGACTTTTCAGCTGACCTCTCAAACTCCGTAACTTCCACAACTGTCAAAGGAATATCCCTGAGAGATTTCCCTATTACGGATTTTGCTATTCTTTCTGCATGTTCCGCAGACTCGGCATCAAAAACCTTCATCTCAAAAATTAGACCGACAAGAGCGGTGTTTGCTGCTATGAATACACTACTAAAAGGCTCACCACATGCTGGGCAGGACGTAGTTCCCACGTCGACCTCTACAAAATCTAATTTAGGATTCAGGCGTTTTCCAGCTTCTGATATTGCAACTCCGATAGCATCATCAGCTGTCTTTACATCTCTAACCAACCAAGCTGCTTCAAGTACCACATGGAAGTTTTTCATTATTGTCCACCATATTCATTTAATTGTAAGCATAATTGTAAGCATTTTTAAGGAGATTTCTCGATAGGGATAAGTTTTACAGAATCTAAAGAATAGAATAAAGTATATAAATTGTTTCTGCTTCAAATAAAATAGTATCACGTTTAGTTTTATAGGGCTTTTCAATTAAGCATTTAATTTTAGTTTTGCAATATTATTCCTTCCATTGTGTATACACTTTTTCCTTAGATCAGGACTCAGTTATTTTTGATTCTCTATTCCTTAAAATTATATAGTAAAAAGAGTCTCATCGTCTACTGTAAAAATTCCAAGCTTTGCTCCAGCATCAAGCCAGGCATGGCCATAACTAAAGGAAGCAAGTGCATTTACAGGATCTCCATTTTCCCGAAAATAGACTCCATCTTTATAATAGGCTTCTGCCATCGTATAATAATCCTTTGCAACAGCATACATATGAGATCCCTGAATTGGAGAATATTTTGCTTTTTGAAGCGCTCTCTTTAACATATCTTCGTATCTTCTGACTTTTTCATCTAAGACGGCAGGCATTTTATCACCAAGAAGTATTTAACGATATTAGTGGCCTATCCTTATTCCACACCGTTCATGAGCCCGATTGGACCTGCTGCAAGTTTCACAAGCGCTTCAGCTTCAAGAAAATGGAGTTTTCCAGGAATTACAAGGATATGAAGCGGCTTTCCAAAATCAAAGTCCTTCAGTTTTTCTGCATAATCTGCTTTTACTACTGGTTTTTCCGAACCTGCCCTAGCTATTCCTACAGTAACGGCTCCATGCATAACTCCTTCTTTTCTCTTTTCTTCTACTTCCAGGAGAAGCTCAAGTGCAGTATTTACAGTCATGTAGCCTTTCTCTTTATCTATATCCAGGAATACCAGAGTATGCAATCCCAGTTCCAGGTTCTGCTTTATAATATCATAAGGAGTTTCCGAGATTACTCTTGTACCTCTCCTGCTTTCATAAGGGTGAGGGATACTTACAGATTTCCCGAAATGATAATTTTGCAGTCCTGTTAGTCCAGAAACAGCTGAAGCAATGGAAGCACCATGAATTAGACGGGTTTCTATTCCCAGTTTTTGAGCCCTAAGGCGCAAATCTACATGGGTTGTAGAGACCATTGTATCTCCTCCAGTCAAGAAACAAAGCTTCTTATTTCTTGCCTCGTCGAGCCAATAAGGATGTTGTTCTACGTCTTCCCTTGAAAGCAAAACGACTTTTTTTCCGTAGAGTTTTTCTAGTTTTTCAAGGTTCGTGCCCATGAGATCGGAGGTATAAAACTCTGCATAAATTAGGTCAGCTTCCCTGATAGCCTCAAGTCCTTTTAAAGAAATGTCATATTCATCAAAAAGGCCCAGACCTATAAATGTAAGCATAGATCGCTTTAAGAGTCCTGTTTGTTTAAAACTTTTTCTTCGTATATCTTCGATATTTTCCTGATTTTGGGAGACGCTTAACTTATTTATATTTAAAGATCAAAATACTATATTTGATTATAACTTTAGTTTTCAAGGGGTTTTTATAATGGTTAAAGTTACGCTTATTCATGCTAGCTGGTGTACTGCTTGTCCAGCAGCTCGTAGATTTTGGAAAGATCTGAAATCTGAATACGACTTTGAGTACGAGGAAATATACGTGGAAACTCCAGAGGGCCAGGCGTTGATAGATAAATATGGCATTGTTGGAGTTCCTACAACTATTATTGATGGAGAAGTGGCTTTTACAGGCCTCCCAAAAAAAGCTGATGCTATATCTCGTATTAGCTAAGTTAGCTCTATAGCTAAGTTATATCTAAAAAATATTTTATCTTAGTCTTTTTTCTAGATTCAGGAGGCAAGTATGTACGACCTTATTATTATAGGAGGAGGACCTGCAGGGTTAGCAGCCGGTATTTATGCCGTGCGGTTTGGACTTAATACTCTGGTTCTTGAAAGAAGCGAAATCAGTGGTCAGATTGCACTGTCAGATATGGTTGAAAATTATCCTGGCTTTCCAGCGATCTCAGGACTGGAACTAATGGAAAAATATAAAACTCATGCTCGAGCTGTCGGGGTAGAAACAAAGATAACGGAAGTCCTTTCTGTTCGTGCTGAAGGAGAAAAGAAAATAATCTCCACAGATGGTGGCGATCTGGAATCAAAAACAGTCATAGTTGCTACAGGTGCAAATCCAAAGCATCTAAACGTCCCTGGAGAGGAAGAGCTTATCAGTAAAGGAGTTTCTTACTGTGCTATATGTGATGGGCCTTTTTTTAGAAATAAAACTGTTGTAGTAGTCGGGGGCGGTAACTCAGCAGTTACGGATGCTCTTTTCCTCTCAAAGATTGCTCAGAAAGTGTATCTAGTTCACAGGAGAAACCAGTTAAAAGCCTTAAAAGTCCTTCAGGACAGAGCTTTTAAGGTTCCAAATATTGAGTTTATTTTCAATGCCAATATCCTTGAAATTGTAGGAAGCAGCGAAGGAATTAAAAAAGTAGAAAAAATAAATTATAAAGATATAAAAAGTGGAAAACTTAATGAATTAGTCACGGATGGGGTTTTCATTTACGTTGGCATTCATCCAAATACTGAAATTATTGATGTAGAGAAAGATGATGCAGGTTTCATCAAAACAGATCGCTTTCTTGAGACTTCAACGAAAGGAATTTATGCTGTTGGGGACTGTCGTGATACTCCAATCTGGCAGCTTGTAGCAGCCGTTAGAGATGGAGCACTGGCAGCTACTGCTGTAAATATGTACATAGAAAACCCTAAAGAAAAGAATACATGAAGGCAATTTAAATCAAGATTTTCTGAGATTCACCTGAGAAAAATTACCGGATAAATTATTTTAATCAGGATTTTGTTCTTAATTCGCCTTAATACTTAATTGTTTAAAATGTTAGAGTGTTCGTAAATTTTTCAAGACTAGCCAGTAAACCTGTCTGCTCTTATTTTCATTTTTCTTGTTTCTTTTTCAGGCTTATTCAAGAATCTGGTTGATTTTGTTATAGAAATCTATAATCATGTTTGTTGCTTCATTGTCCATGTTCAGCTGGAAAGTCCTTATTTGCTTTCCCAGAGGTTTTTCTATGACAATGCCTGATGCAATCAGAGGAGTAATAACCCTTGATACGCTGGAGTGGGACAGACCAGTTTCTTCAGCTATTCCTGAAAGGTATGTTGACTCATTCTGGTGTTCAATCAGATTCTTAAGGACCGTCATCTGTGCAGTTTTTCCAAAGATTCTTTCCATAGCGTCCATTTATATCATCCCAGAGGTGGCTGTTCTCCGTAAGTGATTCTTATTTCCACTATTAACTTGCTATTTACGGTTATAAACTTATCTCCTTATTGGGTAAGCCGACGATCTATAAAAATTCTTCTAAATATTTAGGGGACTCTGTCCCTGACGACTGTGGTAAGTTTAAAGTACTGTTTGTTTGAAAAGATTTCAGAAATGTTTAAGATCTAATAAAATGTATACTGTATGGTGATGGAGGGTGATGAATAACAAAAATCTTGATCATGAGATTTTGAAATTAATTGAAGCGCAGCCTGAAATAAGTGATGGTGAGATTGCATCCAGTCTTTCAGTTCCGGAGGAACTTGTAAAAGTCCACATTTCAAATCTTACGGACACAAGACAGAAAATCCTGATTATGGGTAATGGGAACAGTACTTTCAATATTAAGGCAACGCTTGAAGCTGAAAACTATAATGTTGTCAAAATTCCAGGAGACTTACCCACACTTGAAGCCATAAAAACTGAAAAACCTGACCTTGTCCTGCTGGACACTGGGCTTGCAGATCTTGAAGGTTTTAAAATCTGCAAACAGCTTAGAACCAGTTCAAAGTACTGGTGGATTCCGGTAATGGTGCTTAGTGAAACAGGTGAAGTGAAAAACAGGGTAAAAGCTTTTGAATCAGGAGTTGATGATTATGTTACAACGCCTTTTAATCCATTGGAACTACGAGCCAGAGTCGGAATGGTTTTGAGGAGGGTGTATATATAATTGTAAAGCTTCAATATTTTCAAAAAACTCCTTTTTTTAACTTTGCAAACTGGAAAGATTGCTCTAAAAAATCTTTTTTAGGGCATCCATTTGATATTTTTTGACTTAATATATATAAGAATATTTTTAGATATTTTAATTAAAGACATTTATTAAGTGTCTTATTTAACGTTTTCATATTACAACTGATAAAATCTATAATTAACTTTTTCTGTGAATTGAAATATCCGAGAGCGTCTTGTGTATTATTTTTAAAAAGATCTTTGCAAAAAAAATTTTTAAAATGAACGACTGTTATAATATGAGTTTGGTCTAAATCAAAGATTTTGTCCTAAATTAAGTATCACACTTTAGGAAAAATATTCAAACACGTGATGCAAAAATCCAGTCATCAGCCTTTTTACAGGCCGTGAGAGGAAGAAATTCCAACTTTTTCCAAGATTAAATTTACTTAAACTTTAACGTTTTATTTAAATGATCAATTTTCCCCATGTCAGGGCAAAATTATGGGTAAAAAAAGACGGAAGAATTTGAGGCTAAAATATATATATAGTTTATTAACTGGAATAAAAAGTTATAAAAACGTACTATTAAGTTGTTTTGGTTTATTTAATTATCAACCTCACTTAAAAAACATTATTTTTAAAATATTTGAGTGTAGAAATATTCCAAAATCTTTAAAAGAGAAAAATACTTAGGTTAAGTGTAACTATAAAACTTAGGTTAAGTGTAACTATAAAACTTAGGTTAAGTGTAACTATAAAACTTAGGTTAAGTGTAACTGTAACTATATCCTCAAAACTCAAAATTATCGCATGTAACTGCAAATATATCCTTATTTTTGGTACTAATTTAAAGTACAAAATTTTTTTAACGTTATAAATGCATATAATTATTATTGCTAGAGAGATGCGATAAAAGTTGGAAAGATATTATCGAAAAAAGGTGTGGTTGAGTGATGACTTCGAATGAGTGGTACAATAAAGGTGTTGCACTCCATGAACTTAGAAGATTTGTAGAAGCTCTGGATGCATACAACAAAGCTCTAGAAATAAGTCCTGACAATGCAAAAATCCTGTTCAACAAAGGGATGGTTCTAAAAAGTCTTTTCAAGTATGATGAAGCGCTCGAGGTTTTTAATAAATCCCTTCAGATCAATCCTACTGATGAAAAAACATGGTATTCCAAAGCTGAACTGCTGATAGATCTTATGCAGTACAGAGAAGCCTTGGATGCATACTATCAAGCTATATATCTAGCTCCTGACAACCCTGAGGTCTGGTACAGGCGCGGAAGGGCACTAAGAGAAATGAAGGCATATGAAGACGCTATGGATGATTTTGAGAAAGCTATCTGCCTTTACGAACGGAATTACGATATGAATTCTATGAATGCAAGCGAGTGGTGCAAGAAAGGCATGGGACTCTGTAAAATAAAGAGTTACGAAGAGGCTATTAATGCGTTTAACAGGGCTCTTGAATTAAACCCTTCAAATGGGAAAGCCCTTTATAACAAAGGTGTAGCTCTTCGCTGGCTCGGAAAGCATGAAGAAGCAAGACTTTATCTCGAAAAAGCCGTGGAGATTTTTGATACCAAGATAAAAACGAATCCTGATAATGCCAGATTCTGGTATAATAAAGGAACTGCCTTGAGAGATCTGGAGAAATACAAAGAAGCGCTTCAAGCTTTTGAGAGAGCTATTGAAATTAATCCAAGTTTTACAAAAGCCTGGATTGGTAAAGGTATTGTATATGATAGAATCAAAAAACATCAGAAGGCAATGGAAGCTTACGAAAAAGCAGTCGATATAAATCCGATATATTCCGATCTCCTTTGAATATCCAAATTTAATTTTTTACGTAAATAAGAGTCCGGGCGCTAGATGACTAAGTAGTTACTATGCTAGATGACTAAGTAGTTACTATGTTAGATGACTAAGTAGTTACTATGTTAGATGACTAAGTAGTTACTATGTTAGATGACTAAGTAGTTACTATGTTAGATGACTAAGTAGTTACTATGTTAGATGACTAAGTAGTTACTATGTTAGATGACTAAGTAGTTACTATGTTAGATGACTAAGTAGTTACTATGTTAGATGACTAAGTAGTTACTATGTTAGATGACTAAGTAGTTACTATGTTAGATGACTAAGTAGTTACTATGTTAGATGACTAAGTAGTTACTATGTTAGATGACTAAGTAGTTACTATGTTAGATGACTAAGTAGTTACTATGTTAGATGACTAAGTAGTTACTATGTTAGATGACTAAGTAGTTACTATGCTAGATGACTAAGTAGTTACTATGTTAGATGACTAAGTAGTTACTATGTTAGATGACTAAGTAGTTACTATGTTAGATGACTAAGTAGTTACTATGCTAGATGACTAAGTAGTTACTATAATTTTCGCTCAAGCCTTTTTTGAAAAGGCTTTCCAGACCCCAGGCATATCAAGCATTTCCGAAAATACATTAAGCTTGAAATCAAAGCACTTATCTGATTCTTCTCCATGTCTCCAGTCTCCGTAGGCAGCATATGCGGTTTTAAACCCAAGTTTGTGGGCAGGTACAATATCTCTTTTAATGCTATCTCCAACTACAAGAGTCTCAATGGGTTTTATTTTTAGGGTATCAAGTGCAAAAAGAAAATGGGCAGGATCTGGTTTTTTTGTGCCTGTTGTATCTGCAGCCACAATAAAATCGAAGTAATTTAAAAGCCCTACTTTGGTAAGTCTTGCAAGAGCATGATGCGTATCTGCATCCGTTATGATCACAAGCTTTAAACTTAATTCTTTTAGCTTATCAAGAGTATCCGTAACAGTTGGATAGAGTTCGAGATTTTGTAGTTTTTCCCTTTCATATATTTCACAGCACTTTATGTAGCCTTGAATTGTAAAAAGATTTCTTTCCTGAATATAATCTCGAATATTTTCGTAATCTTCAAAACCGTAAGTGCCTCTCAAAAAATACCTGAAAAGTTCCAAAGATTCTTTAGCAGCATTATCTTTTTCCATTCCAATAAAAAAGAGAATTTTTTTGCATGCTTCCATTTTTGCGGCTACTAAATCAAAAAGAGTGTTATCCATATCAAAAAGTACAGCTTTTAGAGTTACAGTGAAAATCTGCTCTTTATCTATCTGGATTGCATTTCTCTTCTTCTCAGTATCTTCCATTTTCTTTGAACCTGCCGTTTTTTCTAAATTTTGTATATCGTAGTTTTTCTTTCTTTGTTTACCTTTTGGAAACTTTATTCAGGATTTTTTGGGGAGAGGCTATAAAAGCTATAAAGGCTAGATGTATAGATCATAAACAAACAATAGATTTAAGTAAATAACGAACACGGATACTTAAAAATACGCAGGTCTATTATAAAAGGCAGAGTAGGAAATTTTGATATGAGTTCCGATGAACAAAAAGAGAAATCCTTCAAAAAAGAAGGCGGGGAAGAAAAATCTGAAGACGAAACCATTTCCGAAAACATGTATGTTTTGAATGATTTGGGGGATATAGGAAAGCAGGAAGTAAGTAATGAAGTCAGTGCAGCCGACCTTAATGAATATGGACTTGATCTCCTCAAGTTTGGTAAACTCAATGAAGCAGTTGTGGCTTTTGAGAAAGCAATCAAAAAAGATCCAGAGAATATAAATCTATTAAACAACAAGGCTCAAGTCCTTGAAACCCTTGGAAAATACGAGGAAGCTCTTGAGCTTTATGAAAAAGCGATCAAAATAAATTCAGAAGATCCAGATATTTGGAATAATATGGCTTTTTCTCTTTCTCAGGTTGGAAAATATAAAGAAGCTATCAATGCTTATGAAAAAGCTATTGAGCTGAGACCGGATTATCCCAATGCATGGTATGGAAAGGCTTTGAACTTGAACCAGGCTGGAGACTATGAAGCTGCTATTAAAGCTTATGAAAAAGTCCTTGAGGAAGCTCCTGATTATAAAGAAGCTTGGGTAGGAAAAGGCATAGCTTTCGGTCAAATGGGCAAATATGACGAAGCAATTCTAGCATACGATAAAGCACTTGAAATTGACCCTAACTTTCCTGAAGCCTGGCACTATAAAGGCGTGGACATGGATAGCCTTGGCAGCTACAGGCAAGCCCTGAAAGCATATGAGAAAGCTGTAGAACTGGACTCTGAAAACGATGATGCCTGGAATAACATGGGGATAGATCTCGAAAACCTAGAAAAATATGATGAGGCAATTAAAGCCTTTGACAGGGCAATAGAAATCAACGCCGAAAATGCTGATGTTTGGTATAACAAAGGTTTTACCCTCAGCCAAATGCAGAGATTTGAGGAAGCTGTAGAAGCATATAAGAAAGCTACACAGCTTGATCCTGAGTATTTAGAAGCCTATTCTAGTTTGGGCTTCGTGCTTGCCCAACTCAAACGTTTTGAAGAGGCTCTGGACATTTATGAGCAGGCACTAAAACTTAATCCTGAGGCTGCAGATTCATGGTTCGGGAAAGCTGTTTGTCTGAGTTTCCTTGGGCATGAAAAAGAAGCTGAGGAAGCATACAAAAAAGCTGTAGAAATTGATCCCAGATATGCTGATGTGGGAAGAGATATCCAGTAATCAAACTTGTATTATGGGCAGAATCTAATAATTTTTTATCCATAACAATTCTCATTTTTTAATCAATTTACTCTATTCATTGGATAAGTCTGCCCATATCTTATTTATTCCTTTATTTTCACCGATTTATTTTTTAGGCAGTCACCTTCGACAATATAATTTATTAGTAATTTATTATTAATTTATTACTATTTTATGTGGCTTTGACTATAGTGGTTCTAGCTGCAGTAGTATTATTACCCTTTATTGTGGTTCGAGTTGCAGTAGTGTTATTACCCCGTACAACAGTCCTATTTGCAGTAGTATTATTGTCTTTTATTGTGGTCCGAGTTACAGTAGTATTATTACCCCGTATAACAGTCCTATTTAAAGTAGTATTATTTCCCTCTATAGTGGTTCTATTTACTCCTGTAGCTGGAGTTACTGATTTAACAGGGGTTTCATTTACAGCTCCAGTAGCATTCTGAACCGGAGTTTCTGTTTTATTTGGAACCTCACCTTTTTGACCAGCGCATCCTATTGCAAGGAATACACCTAACAAGACTATCAATATAACAAGTTCTTTTTTCATATTTTCCCTCCACTTTAATCCATCGGTTTTATAATAAATGTATTATAATTGATTTTGAGGTTTTATAACAATTACTGCTAGATTCTGAACATAGTTATTTTTGAATTAATACTCAGGCAACGATTTTCCTTAGGTTATAATACTGGGAATTTCAATATTATAAGATAATTTTCAAACGGCTTTTCGGGGGGAAGTTATGAAGATAAAATCCATTAATCCTTATACAGAAGAAGTAAACTGGACATATGACTTATTTTCTTTTGAAGAATATGAGTCAAAGATTGAAAACTCAAGAAATGCTTTTTTCGGATGGAGTTCATTGTCTACTGAAGAAAGGACAAAGTACTTTTCAAGAGCGGGGAAGATTCTTCGACAAAATACTGAGGTTTATGCCAAAATTATTACGAAGGAAATGGGAAAACCTATCAGACAGTCCAGAGACGAAATTGAAAAATGTGCATTTCTCTGTGATTATTATGCAGAAAATGCAGCTGAGTTCTTAAAAGATGAAATCGTGGAAACCGGAACAGAAAAAAGCTATGTGACTTTTGAACCTCTTGGGGTAATACTGGGGATCATGCCCTGGAGTTTTCCATTCTGGCATGTCTTCAGGTTTGCAGTACCTGCGATGTGTGCTGGAAACGTATGTATAATCAAGCACGCTTCGAATGTTCCAGAATCGGCACTGGAGATTGAAAAGGTCTTTCTTGAGGCTGGATTTCCTGAAAATGTATTTAATATCTTATTAATAGATTCAAAAACATTAATGGAAATTATTGAAGAGGAAATGATAGATGGAGTTTCGTTCACTGGCAGTGTAATTGTAGGTTCAGAGATCGGTGAACTTGCGGGGGGACTGATAATGCCTTTTGTATTGGAACTAGGAGGATCAGATTCCTTTATAGTTCTTGAAGATGCCGATATTGAAAAAGCTGCACAGACGGCCATAAAATCTCGTTTTCTCAATAATGGACAGAGCTGTATTGCTGCTAAACGACTTATTGTCTTAGAGGATATCGCTGTGGACTTTATCGAAGCACTCAAACTTGAAATTCAAGAGCTGAAAATCGGAGACCCTATGGATGAGGAAATCGATCTGGGACCTCTTGCAAAGAAAGAACTTATAATTAGCCTGGAAAAAGTATTGAAAGACGCAAAAAAGAAAGGTGCAGAACCTCACATTTACGGAGAAGAACATAAAAAAGGTTTCTTCTTCAGACCAGTCCTTATACCTGCAGCCAGTACCGATATGAAGGTTTGTAATGTAGATGTTTTTGGACCTATTGTCTCAGTAATCACAGTAAAGGATGAAGACGAAGCTGTCAAAGTTGCAAATTCCACAGAATTCGGTCTTGGAGCAGAGATCTGGTCCAGAGATCTCGAAAGAGCCCAAAGACTGGCAAAAAGAGTGAAATCAGGATTTGTGGCCATTAATGGAATGGTTAAACCCGATCCAAGGCTGCCTTTTGGTGGAGTAAAGAAATCAGGAATTGGGAGAGAACTTTCCCATTATGGACTTAAAGAATTTGTGAATATAAAAACGATAGTCATCAATAAATGAAGCTCACATAACTTGAGATTTATTGAAGCTTAATTGAAGACACCTTATCCAGATATTATAAAAAATGTGTATAGGCTTGAGATATAATTTGGTTAAGATTAAAATCCTACTCAAGCCTAAAAATAAAACTGAATTTAAGCTTAA
The DNA here is from genome assembly GCA_963727895.1 of uncultured Methanosarcinaceae archaeon. Classification (GTDB taxonomy): domain Archaea; phylum Halobacteriota; class Methanosarcinia; order Methanosarcinales; family Methanosarcinaceae; genus Methanosarcina. The sequence goes on from CAVSHT010000005.1 coordinate 239,327, forward strand.
CAAACAACTTTAATCGAAGCTTATAATATCTAATCAAAGCCTAATTAAAAGACTTGTATTAAATTAATTCAACTTAAATAAAAGCCAAATAGTATGCGGGGTTTTTTCATGAAAGCTTCAGATCTTTTTGTTGCCCAGTTAGAAGAAGAAGGCGTTGAATATATTTTTGGACTACCTGGTGAAGAAAACCTTGACCTTCTTGAGTCCCTAAGAACTTCCAGAATCAAATTGATAATAACAAGGCATGAGCAAGCCGCAGCATTTATGGCTACAACATATGGAAGGCTGACAGGAAAGCCAGGCGTCTGTTTTTCAACGCTTGGACCTGGAGCTACAAATCTAGTTACAGGCGTTGCTCAGGCACAGCTTATAGGAGCTCCTCTTGTTTCCATATCAGGACAAAAAGCTCTCGTTGACAACTGGCAGGCTCGTTTTCAGTTAGTAGACATTGTCAGGATGATGGAGCCGCTCTGTAAAAACGCTGTATCCATTACCGATCCTGGAATGATTCCCACAGTAATCCGCAACGCTTTCAAGCATGCGGAAGCTGAAAGACCAGGAGCCATACATATTGAACTTCCTGAAGATATAGCTGAAGAAGAGACGGACACGGTAGTGCAGAAGAGGGGCGATGTTAAAATCCCTTATCCGAATCTAGAATCTGTTAAAAAAGCCGCTAATATGATTTGTGATGCTAAAAATCCCCTGATAATGGTTTCCTCAGGTGCAAACCGGAAAGCAATCAATGATGCACTTGAGAGATTTTGTGGAGAGAACAGGCATTTATCTGGTGCATACCCAGATGGGGAAAGGAGTTATTCCAGATGACTGCATTTATAGCCTTTTTGCTACAGGGATTCATGCAAGGGACTATGTTAACTGTGGAATTGATGGGGCTGACCTCATAATCACTATTGGATATGATATAGTGGAATATCCTCCCTACCTGTGGAACAAGACGCTTGATAAGCAGATCATAAATATTGATTTCGTAGAATCTGTACCTGATAGATACTTTAATCCCATCGTAGAAATAATTGGGGATGTAGCCGTTTCAATAAGGGAACTTGCTGCATGTATTCCAGAAAAACGTGAGTTTCCTATCTTTGAAAACACCAGACGTTTCATTGAGGAAAAAATAAATCCTGTAGTTAAGAAAAGTTATCCTCCTATCCCACAGGCTGTAGTTCAGAGTGTAAGAAAGGTGCTTGGAAGGGAAGATATAATCACTCTGGATAACGGGATTTATAAACTGTGGTTTGCTCGTCTTTACAAAACTTATGCTCCTAATACTATTATCCTTGACAATGCCCTTGCAGCTATGGGTTCAGGGCTTCCAGCAGGAATCACTGCAAAACTTCTTTATCCTGAACGTCGTGTGCTTGCAATATGTGGGGATGGAGGGTTCATGATGAACTGCCAGGAACTTGAAACCGCAGTACGCTATGGAATCCATGTTGTTGTTCTTATACTCAATGACAACGGTTTCGGTTTTATTAAATGGAAGCAAAAAAAGATGAATTTTGAAGATTTTGGACTGGACTACGGAAATCCTGATTTTTCTCTCTTTGCTAAGAGTTTTGGAGCTGCTGGTTTCAAGATCATGGAAGAGGACGATCTTGAAGAAGTTCTAGAGAGAGCTTTTTCACTGAATAAGGCAGTAGTTATCGAGTGTCCTATTGACTATTCCGTGAATTATGAAACTTTTTCAATAGAACTGGGAAAGCTTACATGTATATTCTAATTAGCATGCAAATTTGACTGGAAAGCTGGACTTGCAGATTAATGTTCTTTACAAGTTATACCCCTTCAACGTAAAGTCCTAGAGGATGTAATTTGGATGTAAAAAATAATGTAGAGAACTTGATCTCATGTCATAAATGTATAATGTGAATATAAAGTTATAATTCGTACCCAGCATTTATAATAATAATAATAATAATAATAATAATAATAATAATAATAATAATAATAATAATAATAATAATAATAATAATATAAAACGTAGTAATTCTATTTTGTCCCTTAATCTTCTCATGAACTATAATGGGAGTTAATGAGAATTCAACTTGAAAGTGTAACGTCTGGAAGTAAAAAACTGTTTAAAATTATTTGAAATATTGAGCAATTAACTATTGAATTAAACAGGGTCAATTTTGAAGTAGAGTCATTTTCTGCTTGATCCTAATTTTATGAGTAAAACTTATATAATTTGACTGAATAGTAAAAACATTAAAAATAAAGAGATGTATAATCTGTTATTAAAAACTAGTTTCTGTTTTTAATCAAAGAGCAATACACAACCTTATTTTTAAAATAGTTACTATCCGTTGTAAGCGGAGGTGAAAAGAAAATGGCTTTTAATGACAGAGGTAACTCTTTCAGAGGAAGGGACAACAACCGGGGAGGTTTCGGAGCTCCCAGAGAAATGTTTAACGCGATCTGTTCAGACTGCGGTGCTGAAACTCAGGTACCTTTCAGGCCTGACCCTGATAGACCAATATACTGCAGAGAGTGTCTTCCGAACCATAGGAAACCCAGAGAAAACAGATATTAATCTACCGGTTTGATTCTAAAAGTTTTTACTTTAATCCTTTATATGTCTGTTTAGTTTTGCTTGAGCAGACCAAACGGACCTCCTTCTTTTATAGTTTTTACATGCAATAGTATTGTGTTTTTAGCTCTGTACTATATTTAGAAGTTAGTTTAGAATTATTTCATGACTGCACAACCATAATTGAAAAAAACTAAAGGTAGTTAAATAGAGATACGATAAGTGCGTGAAGAATTATATGGAAAAGGAGAAAAGGTTTTACCGAAAATTGGTTAAAACCAAAGTATATCAGGATAATATGATATTATTAATTTTACTTATATTGTTTGGACCTTACTTTAAATACCCTTTTCTTTCAAGCCATTCAACTTGAGGTCTTGTGTATTTCCAGATTACATCTGCTTTAGAATCCTGGATTTCCCAAGGAGCGACGATTACTACATCTCCTTCGTGGATCCACATTTTCTTATTTTTAGAACCAGGAATACGACCCATTCGGACTATACCGTCCATACATTGCAATGTGACTCTTTTTGAACCTAAAAGGTTTCCTACGGTTGCCAAAACTTCATGGTTTTCTTTGCGTGGTGTACGTACTCTTGTTACTTCCTGAGTCGCAGGCATGGAATTTCCAGTCCCTGCTTTTTTCTTTCTTATATTGCTTCTATAGTTAGCCAGGTTAATTCCTCTAATATTATCAATTCATATCTTTATTTTTATTAGTTAGTTATAATTTATAAGAAATTTAAGAATTTATGTGACTACATATAGTTTACATATTTTGACATTAAGGTTCGTAAAAGGATAATAGTTAAGGAACTTTTCAGAAGAGATTATAATCTCTATAAATTCTGAATTTCAGAAAGCTTACATTTCAAAGATTTGTTGGAAAATTTTCAGTTATCATTTGATCCACATACTGAACATTTACTTTAAAATTCTTTAGGATCTATTACAGCTTCAGATATGAAAAATATCTGTAAAAATTTTAAAGCATATTTTATAAATGCAGTAAAGTATACTTTATTTAAATCTAACTTCAACAGGCTTTAGTTTTGAAATTCCTGTAGCCAAACAGGCAATCTCTGCAATAAACTGGCCGACATTGTTGGTTTGAACAGACTTTAGTTTCAATACCAAGCTCAGAACTATAACCTTGTGCATTTCTAGATGGGCATTCTTGCAAACTTTGAAACTTCCATGGATGCTATTTCAATTGCCTCCATGATAGGAACTTCCTATGCCATTAAAACTTATTTTTGTTTAACCTTTGTAAGATAAAGGTACATATATTCGATAAATAATGATCGGATGCAACTATTATTTAAAAACAAAAATGAGTTTTTAATAACAGATTATATGTTTCATCACTTTTACTGGATATATAAGTCTTCCAATGCTATATAAGATTAATCCAATAACAAGCTGGGAACTATAAGCAACATCCTTCAGGATAATAATCTGTCATCAATTATACGCAAAAATAAAGAGAATTTGGAAACCTTTCTACAGAAAGGTTCCTATTAATATAATTATAATTGAAAATAATTGAATTTCGAAATTTAGAACTTTCTGTGGTTTGGCAGGCAATCTCTACAGTAAACCGGTCTTCCCTCAGCTGGTTTGAATGGAACCTGTGTTTCTACACCACAGTCAGAACAAACTGCAGGGTACATTTCTGTGGGGCCGCTGTTGCCACCTCTAAAACCTCCGCGGTTATTGTCTCTGTTTCCCCGGTTGCTGTCTCTTCCCCTGAAAGAGCTCCCTCTGTCATTAAAACTCATTCTCGTTTCACCTCCGCTTATAGCGGATTAGTCTATGTTGCTATAAAAATAAGATCTATACATTCTTTTATTAAAAACAAAAATGAAGTTTTTAATAACAGATTATATGACTCTTTATTTTTACTGCCATTATTTCTCAAGCTTTTATTATATATAAATATATCTGATTAATGCATAAAATTCCTACAACAGAAGCTGTAAAAAAATGCATAGAAATAATATATATAAATTTAAAACTTTTTTTGAAAGTTGCCTGCTCAATTTTGAATTTTCAGCTCGATAAAAAATATATTGAAACCGAAGAAGTTAAAGTTTAATATTTAAACTTCAATTTCATTCCACAGAAAGGACAAAAATTTGGGGTTGTGGAAATATTCAATTTTCGAGAGCAATATGGACAAATCAGTCTGATCCCTCTTTTTTCTCCAGGACTCAAGCTTTGATGGGCTCTTGATTCTTCGGCCTCCTCAACAGAAACTGAAAGTTCAAGTTCTTTAAGAGAGTTTATGCTATATATATCACATGAAATATTTGAATCCTGATTTTGAGTTTCAGAATTATTGGACATCAGATGTTCTTTTAGAACAGATTTTGCATCAGAAGTTTCGACTTTATTTTGAAGGTTTACCAGCGATGGAGTAGTTTTATTAATCCTTTCTAAGGCTTTTAATGCAGTCCTTCGTATGCAAGCATCTGGACTTTCAGTAGCTTTAACAATTCCTGCAACTGCTTCTGAAGTTCCAATTTTTTCAAGCGAAGAAATGACTACTTTTTGCATAAGGCTTTCTGGAGTCTCAAGGATTCGGATCAGTTCCGGCACAGCCTGTTGCGCTTTGAGATCACCAAGTGTAGAAGCTGCAGCTTCTCTTACTACTGCTTTAGAATCATTAAGAGCTTTTAAAAGACCTGAGATCGCTAAAGGAGTACCGGCTTTACCAAGAGCCACGACTGCAGATTCCCTTACTGAACTATCAGGATCATTAAGAGCTTTAACTAATCCTTCTATAGCTTCAGGAGTTCTGTTTTTTCCAAGAGCACAGGTAATTGTTCTCCTTAATGAGTTTTCATAAGTCTCGAAAGCTTTAGTAAGTCCCATTGCGGCCTCAGGAGTGCCAATGTTTCCCAAGGCGTCTGCAGCTCGGCTTCTCAAATACCAGTCTGGATCATCAAGAGCTTTCAAAAGTCCTGAGACCGCCTCAGGCGTACCTATCTTCCAGAGAGTTTCAATTGATATTTTTCTCACATCTCTACTCGAAGCCCCTAGTGCTTTGACAAGTATAGGTACTGAAGTTGAGTCACTTAATATTTTGCAAAGTGTTTCGGAAGCAGCTTCTTGTACAGGCTGTCTTGGATCCTTGATAGTTTCCATCAATTCATCAAGTACGTCAATTTTTCCCCGTTTTCCCAGAGTTTCAGCAGCTTGTCGGCTTATTTTATTATCCGGGTTTTCAATAGCTTTTACCAAGCAGATAGCAGCTTCGTAAGTATCAATTTTCCCAAGTGCTATTATTGAAATTCTTTTCAACGAATCATCCGGATAAGTCAAGGCTTTTTCAAGGCCATAAATAGCTTCTTGAGAACCTATTCTCATAAGGGATTTCACAGCTTCTTTCTGAACAAATTTATCTTTATCCCCAAATCCTTTAATAATACCTGAAATTGCCTCTGATGTGCTTATTTTTTCAAGAGAAGAGATTGCAGCCTTTTTAACAGGACTTTCAGAGTCATCAAGAGCTTTTATAAGACCGGGAACAGATTCTGGTAATTTAAATTTCCCAAGAGCTTCTGCAACGGCAATTCTTACCTTTGAACTTGAATCATCCAGCGCTTCAATAAGTGCAGGCAAAGAGGATGGATTTTCTAATTTTCCAAGTTCTTCGGCAGCAATTGCTCGATTTCCTGCAAAGACTGAATGTTTTAATTTTTTAATAAGATTCTTGATATTCTCATCCATTTCTCTTCTATCCCCCATTAGTGTAAAACTTACTCGACCCAGTTTTAATTCAAATATTTAGTAATTTACAGTTTAGATAAATAAAAATAAATAAAATGTTCTTCAATATGAGAATTCTAAAAGTGATATTTTCAATCTGGATTTTTAGTATGTTGACAATATAATTTCATAAATTATAACTCATCTATTTGATTTTAGGGCTAGAAAGTTGCAAATATCCCCCTCTTTACACTATCAAATTCAACCCTTAACATTTTTTATTTTTAAAGATATTACATTCTAAGATATATTAACTTTTAGCTTGCTAATATGATAAAACGAGACTATTAGTGAAAATAATTAGGTATTAACAGAATAAGCAACCCATATATTGTTACTATACCACTAGCATTTATATTCTCAAGTATCTCCACAATATTCTCAATTTTCTCCTTAAAATGAATACACTATTTGAAAAAATCCTTGAAACATTATTCATTTTTTAAATTAGCATTAACTGACATTTATCCATTATTATTTTTTTAACTTTTTATAAATAAAAATAGAAATGTCTATATAATTTATAGTCTTCATATTTTAATGGAGGATTCTTATGAAGTTTACCAAGCAGGTCTTTACAATTTTTATCTTAGCTCTTTTAGTATCTCTTTCTGCAAGTGGATGCATCTCAAAAGGTGAAGGAACGCAGGAACAAAATGTAACAGAGATAAATACAACCAAGATTTTGAATATAAGGGAAATCCAGTAACGCCATGGAATTCTAAACCAACGGCACCTGTGATTGATCCTACGGCTTTTATCGACCCTCAGGCTTTTGTCATAGGAGATGTAACAATTGGCAGAAATGTGATGGTTTCTCCTATGGCCTCTATAAGGAGCGACGAAGGAATGCCGATTTTCATAGGAAATAATAGCAATGTACAGGATGGAGTTGTGCTTCACGCCCTTGAGACAATTAATGAAGAAGGAGAACCTGTAGAAAAGAATCTGGTTGAAGTCGGCGGTGAAAAATATGCTGTTTATATAGGAGAAAATGTTTCGCTTGCTCATCAATCTCAGATACACGGTCCTTCTTATGTAGGCAATGATACTTTTATTGGTATGCAGGCTTTTGTTTTTAAGTCAAATGTGGGAAACAACTGTGTACTTGAGCCAACATCAGCAGCAATCGGAGTAAATATTCCTGACGGTAGGTATGTTCCAGCAGGTACGGTTGTCACTTCTCAGGCCGAAGCCGATAAGCTGCCAGAAATTACCGACTACTATGCATATAGACACACTAATGAAGCCGTAGTATATGTAAACGTCCATCTGGCTGAAGGATATAATAAAGCTTCATAATTAAAGACAAGATTATCGAATAGATATATTTAAACAAAAACTTAGTCTTAAAATATAAAAATCAAATTAATTTGAATAAAGAAAGTTGAATATTAAGAATCAAGAAGTTAGTTTGACCTTAGAGTTACCCGGAATCTCAACTTTCTTTATTCCGAGTAAATTTTTTATATTTTATTTATTGAGTTCACCCCAAAACTAATATTATTCTCAAAACTTCCATAAATTTCAGGAATATTTTCGTGATCTGAAAATCAATTGATTATTCGGAATCCGGGGGTTGAGAAGTAGCCTTGAGTTTTGGGATGAATTTTTCCATAATAGAAAAATTGGATATTTTGGGGAGTTGAAATATAATTGCAGCTACCTAATATCATTTTTTCCGGCTCAAAAAACTAATTTAAGAGCAATAATGTGTATACTTTTAATATATTTGGATAGGATGATTTTTCCCAAAATAATCAAAAACTAAATATGCGGCTTTTTTTGTTTTTTTGGTCAAATGCGAATATTGAAACTAAATGAAAAATATTATTTTGAACATTAAAGTTCATCCTTGAAATAAGAATATTATAGGGTAATAAACAAAATAAAGAATGAAATAGTGAAATATATAAGAAATATGTGGAAAAATTGCCTATCAAAAAAATAAAACATATATTTGAGCATATATTTCTTTTAAATTGAGAAATATAAGTCAAATAGCAAAATAATGAAATAAATTAAAATATTTATCAAAATAAAGTGGTATAATTAGATATTAAACTTATTTCTTTTAATCAAATGATTTAATTTTGAAAGAAAGATACATAGAAGTCTATATTTAAGATAAAACTATTCTTTTAGTTTTGATAAGTATTAAAGTTATTATATTGAACTTTATTTTAGATTAAGTTCTAATTAAAGCTTTTTTTTAAAAGGATGTCTATAAAAATATTTCAATATGTAAGTAACGTTATATTTTACGTTTTATATTTCAGAACCGTTGGCTATAAACCAACAAGACAATTGGAAACAAAAATAGGATTATGCTGTTAAAATGAAAAAGTGATACTCCTAGATATAAATCCTACTTCAATTATGTGATCCTAAATTGATAGGAGTAAAAAAATGTAAAAGCAGTATGTGAATTTCACAAACCAGTATTCAAATCAATATACAAAACAATAACCCAAAATTATACAAAAAATAATCCATAACTTAATCTACTTTTATTTTAAAAGTGATAGAAACCTTGATAAACACCTTTACCAAATAAACATATTTACCTAAATATACAAAATTATTATATAGAAAATATAGGACTTAAAATCATTTTTAGGTCCTATAAGCCATTCAAAATCTAGAGATACTGGATACAATGATACTAGATACAATAGAGCTAAAAAGCTAATAACTTTGAAAAATCAATTTTTAGACCTTTATCCTACAAAACAATGGGCTAAATATCTAACTTTTACCTGAGAATGCTGAGAAAAAGTCCTAAAATCAGGATCCATTTAGATAATAAAGAAATAAATATATTTATTTGTTTTTAATATATAAAGGGAATATTATTTAAAGACTTAAAAAATACATGTTAATCCTAGAAACTGGCAGTAACCTGAAGACAATCATTAGCGATGATGCCAAATTTCTCTACAGCTTAAAAGGCACCTGTCCAGCTTCAAGACATTCCAGAGGACAAAGACCTCTATAAAATAAAATGAAGGCAACATTGATGCCTTTAAGGAGTTGGTCATATTGAAATTTTTGCTGTTCGTATTATTACTTGTGTGCCTAATCGGAACAGCGTCAGCAGTTGATGTTCCGGCGGGATATGTATCTACTTATAAATTGAATTCACCAGGAACAACCTATGTATTGACTGGAAATATATCAGCAAACACAACTGCATTTTCCGTAGCAGCAAATGATATTGTTTTGGATGGAAATGGATACACAATAGATTGCGGGTTAACCGGTGCTGGTGATGGGGTAGTTAGTGACAAATACACTAACATCACTATAAAAAACTTAAAAGTTATACAGCACAATCCAAGTAAATCATCAAGTGGGATCCGCATTGAAAATACAGCAAATACTCTTATCAGTAATTGTTCTGCATCAAGTATAGCAGAATCCGGCATATATGTCACTGGATCTAACACAACAATTAACAGATGCAATGCGTCATCAGTTAAAGGTACAGCATTGTACATAGATGCAAAAGATTCAAATGTGACAAATTGTTTGGCTGTATCTGACACACATTATGCAATATCTCTTACAGATGCAAACAATAACATAGTGTCAAATTGTATAGGGCATTCTAATATAAGTGGTGGAATTGACTTTGCAACATCAACTAATAATAAGGTATCTAACTGTGATGGTTATTCAAATACAAGTCATGGTCTCTCATTTACGACATGTACAAACAACAAAGTTAGCAGTTCAATTGGATACACAAATTCCAGTGCAGGAGGTGATGGAATCTCTCTGGAAAACTCCTCAAAGAATACTTTTATTAACAGCACTGGATCATCTTATTTGAAATTTGGTATTAAGCTGGCTGGTAAAACCACATACAATACTTTTGTAAATTGTGTAGGAGAGTCTTTTGGACGCAATAGTATATATCAAGGAATCTGGTTTACATTTTCGTCGGCTGCATGCTCTGGAACTAATGTTTATACAAATTGTACAAGTCGGTCTGCACTTGCGACTACATGTAATGATTCCTCAAAAACAACAGTGCTAGCTATGGGTGACTCAATTACCGCAGGCGGTGCTGCTGGATTGCCTTATGGTGCATACATCCATTACGCGAATCTCACACTGAACAATCGAGGATATGTATTTTATGATGCCGGACTTGGAGGAGAGAAAGCATCATCTGGAAGAGTACGCTTTTTAGATGAAATGGCGGTATTTAAACCCAAATATGTAACCATCATGTACGGTGCTAATGATTTGAAAGCTATGCGGTCTCAACAAGACATTATTGACGACATTTTGTGGATGGCATCACAGGCTAAAGCACAGGGAGCCACACCAATAATTCTTTTGACTCCCGCCAGGAGAGGCTCTGAGGAGAATACAACAAGTCTAGATCAGAGTCTGTCTACACAAGCACTTGCAGCTGGATACAAGGTCTTTAATGTTTATGACATAATAGATACCGTGCCCAACAACTCACAGTACGATAAATACAACTCCACCAATTATGTAGATAGCGTCCACCCTAATCAAGCAGGTAATAAATTGATAGGAGACGCATTCGCGAACTACATTGCAGGATTAGGTCAAGGGAATAATCAACAGACTTCTGTTACACAACAGTCATCTGTTAGCTTTATTACTAAAATTGAGCTATGGGTACGTTCCTATATAGATACAATTCAAAAACTTATCTAAAATACACATGAAATGTTTTTTAGAAATAGAACTATCTAACTAAAATCAAAAAAATAGACAACAATGAAGAAATTTAAACTGCGAGCTGAGCAATTGGACTTCCGTCTTTGAAATATAAATCAAGCATATTAGACATTGTGAATAATCGTACTTTAGGTAGTTGAAGGTCTAATATGTTATTTTTAATTTCAACTGCTTAAGTCCTGTATTTTTTATTTTCTTTATAATTACTCATCAAGTTCTTTTCTTCCAAAAATATAGTTTGCAACCCTTATCGCATCTTTTTCTCCTGTTTCTTTTTCCTGTGAATCACTTAATTTTACAACAGGAATACCTTCGATACTATGCAGTTTTATAACCATATTAAGAGGCGGACTTTCTCTGAAGAAGTCTGAGTTGTTGGTCAGGTTTGTGCCGATACCAAAACTGCAGTTGATTTTTCCTTCGCAGTATTTTTTGAGCTTAATCGCTGTATCTGCATTGAGGGCATCACTGAAAACGATTGATTTTTTCATGGGATCTATGCCCATTTTCTGATAATGCTTTATCACAGAATCTACAAAGGTATAAGGGTCTCCACTATCGTGCCTGAATCCATCATAAATTTTTGATAACTTCAGATCCATGTCCTTAAAAAAGGCCTTTGAGCCAAATGTGTCTGTAAGAGCAATTCCAAGATCCCCATTATAAACTTCGACCCAGTTCTCAAAAGCGAAATGGTTTGCATATCTTAAACCAACAAGAGCCGAAGTGCCCATAATCCATTCATGTCCAACTGTTCCGATTGGTTTTACACCGTATTTTTTTGCAAAATATACATTACTTGTTCCACTAAGAGTCTTTATTGTTGTTAGGGCTTTCATCGCACGATCATGGAGTTCGAAACTTCTTCTCCTGCGAGTTCCAAATTCCGAAAAAAGACAATCATTTTCTTCAAGAGCTTTTCCTATTTCAAGGATCTTGTTTTCATAATCAGCCAGTACAGATTCCGAAGTACATCCATTTTGAGAATTTCCTTTCCACTCATTTTCAATAGTTGCAAAATAGAGTTCGGAAACTACGGCCATAATGACAATTTCCCATAAAATAGTACTATGCCAGGGCCCTTTTATTCGAATATCCAGGTCTTTTTCTTCAGTAAGGCAAATTTTTACTTCACCTGACTTGAAACGGTAATTCTTAAGATATTCAAGATACATGGGTTTCAGGTAAGAGCAGTTATCGGAAAGCCAGTTGTATTCTTCTTCTGTTAAGGCTAGTTTTGAGATATCTTCTTCTATGATCCTCTTCAGTTCTTCTACAAACTCTGTAGAAAAGCGCTGAGAGCCACGGTTTGTAAACCGATACTCAGCTTCAGTTTTAGGAAAAAGTTCTAGTACTGCAAGTTGCATGGTGAATTTGTAAAGATCGTTATCAAGTATAGATTTAATCACGAAAGGCCTTCCTGTAGCGTTTTAAATTGCTTATACAGCAAACTATTTTTATAATCGCACCTTTTGATCAACATATATAGTTACTATATTTTTAAAATTTCTGATACATGGGAATAAATCTCAGTGGTAAAGTTAAGTTTTCTTATTGACCTCAGGAAAAAAAGAAGTCTTAGATTTCCAGACAAAGGAATCAGAAAAATAATTTACATAAAATTAAGGTTTATAAATAGCCAATTTTCTAATAAGATACAATTATATCCAATCCATACTTATAACCTATGATAATTATGGAGAAAGCTGCTAAAGAAATTAAAGAAATCAAAGAGATAAAGGGTTTTTTGCCCAGATCTATTGAGTATGCCGGACAGATGAACAAAGACTTTGCCGAAGGCTTATCAGGTCTTTATAAAGCCGTCTGGGGGGAAAGGGAAGGCGGACTTTCTATGAAACATAAGCATCTAATAGTCTTTGCTATAGCCTGCTCAACCAATAATACAGAGAGCGCGGTTAAAATCCTTGAAAGACTTCATAAATTTGGAGCTACAAGAACTGAGATTAACGATGCCATGATGCTAGCCGCCTGGACAGGTGGAATCCAGCATTTTACGGATTTCAGTATAAAAATTCTTAAAGAAATGGATAGATTAGGTTATTAAGGATATAAAACCTTTATTAAAAGCATTTTCTTTAATTTTTTAATTAATTATGGTTTCCATTAAAATTAATTTTTTGTCAAAACTTTTTGCCAGATAAGTGATATCTTTTATACAATATTTAGGACTGGTAAATATGGATGTTACATATAAGAAAATGGATACAGAGAAAGGGAGTTCTCTAGTTCTGTTTAGAGAAGTTCAAAAAATGAATCAGACATGGATCTGGATAATTGTTTCAATATCTGTCATCCTTATATGGTACGAGGCTTATCAGCAACTATAGTCACCTCTGTATTTAATGCAACATTATTATACCTGAAATTAGTATATTATTTTAATTATGAGTTTGAAAATGTTTACAACTTTTGATATTTCTTCAGCTATTATAAATTCCTGTAACAAAAACGAGTAGATTAAACTTCAAGCCTTATTATTGGTCAAAAATGGTTTGAGTCCCGCTAAAGCTGCCGACGATTTTTCAGTTCACCGTTCAACTGTTCATCGCTGGATAAAACGAGCTGAAACCGACGGTTTGTTTAGCCTTAAATGTAAACCTGGTCGAGGAATCAAGTCTTTTTTAACTGCAGAACAATTATCTGAGTTAAGAGAGGCATTTTTAGAACCTATACCAACAGATGATGTTTATTCTCGTGGTTGGCAAACAAAAGATGCAGTTCAATTTGTCAAGGAAAAATTTGGAGTATCTGATTCCAAATCAAGAATGAGACAAATTTTAAAAAATTTAGGGTTGAGAAAAATCACATGTCGACCTCAATTTAAAAGAAGAAATGAGGTGCTTAAAAAATAATTCATAAGAGAAGTCCAAAAAACAGATTACTAAACCCTAATCATTTATTCGTTACCCATGATGAAAATAATTTTTGTGTGGATTCAAATAGATCAAGATGTTGGGCAATAAAGGGCTCAAAACCTATTAAATTTACAAGTGGTTCAAAAGAAAAAATCAATATTGGAGGATTCTACATTGAAAATGGAGAGTTTTATTGGTATGATTTAGGAATTACACAGAATACAGACTCTTACTTAAAATCATTAATCAAGTTTCAAAGAGATATAGGGGCAAGGATATTTCTTTTACTAAACAGAGCTACATAGCATAGATCAGCAAAGGCAAAGGAATTTTATCAAAATAATAAGCATTGGTTGAAAATAATATTTTTCCCTCCAGCTACTCCAGATAGGAACCCAGTAGAATACTGTTGGAAAGTGACAGGAGAAAACTTAGGAATGCTTGAAATATAACTTCAAGTTTTCACCTCTGGAATTGCTCTATAATTCCATTTCCCCAAATAATCATCAAATATAATTTTCATATTTTCCTTGAAGTTTTCACTTACTTTTCTTGCTGTTGCATAAACTTTATCCTTGATAGTCGAAAATACTTTCAATCCTGTTGATGTAGAAGTCTTATCAATAAGACTTTTAACCACATCAAGACTGCTGAAAACGGTGCCTTTGCAGGCAGCCGTTACATGGCAGAATAACCTATGTTCAATTGGATTGTATTTCGAAGTGTATGGTGGATAGTGAGCCATTCGAATTTCAATTCCAATTTTATTTACCAGCTTTTGTAAGTCTTCCTTGAAAATATAATGTCTACTTGAGTTACTTCCACCACCATCTCCCAAAATTAAAATGCTCTTTGCCTTGAGGTACTTTTCCTTGCCGTAATTTTTCCCCCAGTCTTTAATACAGTCACAACAAAATTCACTCGTATCCTTACCGGTTCCTAAAGTGATATAACCTTCATAAGTTTCACGTCGTATATACCGTGCGGAATTACAACGCAATCTGAAAATGTACGGAAGTCGTGATCATATACCTTTACCGTTTCAGTACAATAAAATTTTCCATTTCGGTAGAAATTACCTATAAACTCTTTTTTTACATCTATACTGATAATTGGATTTTCGCTGTTAGAGTACTCTTCTTTCAACTCGCTAATTCTCTCAAATTGCTTGTTTCTGTCTTTACAGTCTTTCATTGTGACAGCTTTTTGCATTTTTCTTTCTACAAAATTATGTTTATTCAATAGCTGCTTTACTACATATGGTGATATATTCAGATCTCTTGATTTGAAAGCATTTGAAATTTTTTTAAGGGTAAGGTTTGTCCATTTTATTTCTTCGTCCATAGGACTTCTAACAGTGTGATTTTTTATGATCTCAAAGAAAACTTCATCGATATTTTCCACAGTGTCGATGATTTTCTTTTTACCTCCACCAGGCTTTCGAATCCTGTAATCTGGTGTTTTTATACCATTAGTGATTTCATTAATTCCAGCCATGACAGTTTGGAAATGACAACCTCGTAAACTACTGGAATTGATACTTAAACATAGTTATATGCTTATAACATATATTTCTTCATGAACTGCCCCAGATGCAATAGTTCTAATCACAAAAAGAACGGTATAGTTGGCGGGCGTCAACGGTACAAATGCTCTGATTGTGGCTATAACTATACAGTAGAGCTAAAATCAACTGCTTTTTCCGCTTCTGTAAAAAGACAGGCTTTACAACTTTACCTTGAAGGATTGGGCTTTCGCTCAATAGGAAGAGTTTTAGGGGTGAGTCATGTTTCTGTCCAAAAATGGATAACGAAATTTGGTCAAGAGTGAGAGGACCTAAAAAGTGAAAATGAGATATCTATTGTTAAAATGGATGAAATGCACACTTACATCGGTAACAAAAAAAATATTGCTGGATCTGGATTGCTGTTGATAGAATTGGGAAAAAGTTCATCAACTGCTCTTTTGGCAGCAGAGGAACGGAAACTGGAAAACGACTATGGAAAAATTGAAGAAAAAAGAGATTGGAGAAGTGATGACCGATCACTGGAGAGCATATGCAGAGTTTCTTCCTGAAACGATTCATACTCAATCAAAAGCAGAAACATTTACAGTTGAGGGATATAACAGCATATTGAAGCACTTTCTAGCAAGATTGAGAAGAAAGACAAAGTGTTATACAAAAAGTCTTGAAATGCTAAAGTACTCGGTTATTCTATTGATGAAATAAAGAAATAAAGAACTAGATATAGTTAAGTAACAATGCCAAGATTTTTATTCTATATGATACAAATTTTCTAAACTTTTATATATGTTATTTTTCAGTTACCTTTTTAAATGTCTATTCCCTCAAAATAACAAATTCTTATCATCTTTGCCGTAAATATCTGTAGCATTCTGGCAAAATATATTTTCAGATCAAAAAACAGGAAACGTTCCTATGAAAATGAACCCACGCTGTACCTATTGTTTGCTTTCAAGAGTACACTTTCAATCCAAACTTTCCACAGATGACGAAGATCTTATTAGCAAGACAATTCACGAATGTCTTCAAGTTATGACTAAAAACTACAGCCCTGAATCTGTATCTGCTTCCGTAGCCACCAAAGTTCACCGGAAATGTTATGAGGTCCTGGGAGACAATGATCCTTACGCAGTAACAAAAAAGCTTATCAATCAGGCTGCAATGAAAGTCCTGCCCGCGGCAAAAGAGAAAATTTATGGAAATTTCCCTGATAACGGAGAACTGTTTAAGCGGGCAGTGCTGGCATCCGTGGTTGCAAATTACTTTGATTTCGGGATTATGGGATTTGATGCCAGTGAAGACAAGTTTGAAGCCGCTTTTCTGAAATACTTCGAACAGGGACTTGATGTTGACGATACACCTAAAATGCTAGGGCTTTTGCAGGATGTTGTTTACCTTGCAGATAATTGCGGAGAGATCCTATTTGATGTATTCGTTTTTGAAATTATCAAGAAATTGGGTGGGAGAATCACACTTGTAGTCAGGGGTGGACCTATTCTTACAGATGTCACTATGGCAGAGGTAAAAGAGTTTGAAATTGACAAAAAGGTAGATAGAGTCCTGACGACCGGCTCAAATTCCGTGGGAGTCCTTATTGAAGAAGCGCCGGCTGAACTGATTCAAGCTATGAAGGATGCAACTCTTATTATCAGCAAAGGAATGGCAAATTACGAAACTCTCTCCGAACATAACTTTGGACCTATTGCTTATATGCTTCTTACTAAATGTGAGTGTGTTGCTGAAGATCTGGGACTTGAAAAGGGTCTATCCGTTGCAAAACTGATGAACTATCCCTGAGTTTTTCATTGAAATATTTTCGGAAGCTTCTTATCTCTCAGGCTCACTAATGGAAATATGGTTATGGATAGCATAAAAAAATTGATGCATGTAGTAAAGTGCTAATATCACAACAGATAATATATTTAATACTAAATTCAAACCAACAAAATTAAAAAATATAAAATGAATTGTGAGGAGAGCTAAAAGATGTGTGAACTCAATGTGTTCCTGCTTCGTGGAAATGAACGTGAAAGAATTATGGATTCTGTAGTAAGGATTCTAGTTGACGGTGATTCAATTCAGCTTACCGGGATTCTTGGAGATCAAATGACTGTTGAAGGCTCAATAAGGGAAGTTAATTTTTCAAGTGGAGAAGCCCTTATCCTTGCAAATTAAAAACTTTTTCTTTTTGCCTGTTCTTTTATATATGAGGTTTCTTCTATCTTTCCTTATCTTTTCTAAGATTTTCTAGCTTTTTATCTCCTTTGTTCTATTGTTTTTCTCAATTAACTTTCTTTGAGATTAAAACTGTTTTTAATACTCATTTTTGGTAAATAACAAGTAGAAAAAGGATTTGTAAGCTCTGAATTTCGTAATTTCTCTTTTATTCTCTGTAATTAATAAGATCTCCCCGGGAAAAGCATTTATCTGACCTTATCTATACTCAATATGATCTAAGATACAATTTCAAACTTATGTTAAAATATTCAAATTATATACATTGATACGATGTATTTGGTCACATATCGGAATGTTGTAACAAACCTGCAAAATCTATTAAAAATATATTGTATTTGAATATACTTTAAGCTTATACCTATACTCTGATTGTAATCCTGCTTTCTGGAATTATAATATCCGGAAATATTTTAAATTTTCAGTGATTTAGGCTATATATCAAGTTGGGTAAAATTTCATTAAAAAGGTAGGATATAAATGGTTAAAGCAAAAATCGCAGTAAATGGTTATGGAACCATAGGAAAAAGAGTTGCAGATGCTGTACAAGCTCAGGATGATATGGAAGTAATCGGAATTTCCAAAACAAAGCCGAACTATGAAGCTGCAGTGGCTCACCAGATAGGATACGATATCTATGCTCCTGCTGCAAATCTAGGAGTTTTTGAGAAAGCAGGAATACCTGCAGCCGGAACAATTGAAGAAATGGTCGAAAAGGCTGATCTTGTTGTGGACTGTACACCAGGAGGAATTGGAGAAGGAAATAAGCCACTTTATGAAAAGGCTGGAGTAAAGGCAATCTGGCAGGGCGGCGAAGATCATTCACTTGCAGGTTTTTCATTTAATGCAATTTGTAACTACGAGCAGGCTGTGGGTCGTGACCTGGTAAGGGTTGTCTCATGTAACACTACAGCACTTTGCAGGGCTATTTACCCGATAGACAAGGAATTGGGGGTAAACAAGGTCAGGGTAGTTCTTGCAAGGAGGGCAACAGATCCCAATGATATAAAGAAAGGGCCAATTAATGCAATCGTACCCGATCCTATCAAGCTTCCGTCCCACCACGGACCTGATGTAAAAAGTGTGCTTCCGCAGATTACTAATATTACAAGTGCAGCCCTGAAAATTCCGACAACTCTAATGCACGTACATACAGTGAATATAGAAGTCAACAAAGATTGCACTGCAGAAGATATTAAAAACATCTTTGGTTCACAGCCAAGAATCCGTTTCGTAGGACAGGGAATTACTTCAACAGCCGAAATAATTGAATTCGCGCAGAGATATGAAGCGTCCCAGAAATGATATGTGGGAGAACTGTATATGGCCTGACTCCATAACTGTACAGGACAAGGAGTTTTATTTCTTCCAGGCTGTTCACCAAGAGTCTATTGTAGTTCCAGAAAACGTGGACGCTATACGGGCTATGATGGAATTGGAAAGCGACGGCGCAAAATCAATTGAGAAAACAAATAAAGCTATTGGCCTATATAATAAGTAAGGCTATAGGACTGTAAATATACAAAGTTTGATCTTTTGAGAGGGCTCCGGGTTGAAAAATATTGATCAACATCTGGAGTCCTGGTTCAAATAAAAAATGAGATAGTATAAAGAGATATAGTGAGAAGACTTTAAAAAATATATTAAGTAACTATCAAGATTTGCAGATCTTGACAGACACCATTTAATGAATTAATGACAAGAAGCATTACCTTTGTCACATGACATAAATAAACTGGGCATACTGAATAATAGTATAAGTAAATTTCCTTTTTAAAAAATATATAATCAGTTGTATTATGTAAAGTGGATCCTTTTGTCAGATACCACCTTAGACTCTCCCCACTCAACAAAGACGGTTACAATTTTAACTTTCACCAATAGTTATAGATATCATATTAAGCATTTACTATTACTAAAAGAACAAGTCGTAACTTCGATTCGATTTATACTGGCATAGGATACTATGAATTGAATTTACTTATTAATATTGATGACTAACTCTAAGTATCTAATATCTTCTTAAATTATTTGCTGATCAATAAGTTGAAATCAAATTTTAGCAGGTAACGTGGAACATTGCAATTACTTTTCCTTTGCTTCTGTTCCAGAGTTTTATTGCTTTTTGAGTGGGAAGAAGTTTTGCTTTGCAGTCTTTCTCGTCAAAAAACTTTCGGGCTTTTTTGAAAGTTCAACATACCCAGTCTGGCCAGTGCCGATAATTATTTTCTCTGCTCCCTTTTCATAGATATATTTTGCCTCTGCAAGCGAAATTTTATGGGATGTCCCATAGACTTTTTTAGAAAGCTTTTTCCTGCGTTTTTCAATCTGCCCACTCATACGTATAAGAATATCATGCTCAAACGGCTTATTTTTGACTATGATTGAGCCAAAACTGGTTGAGTTTATTTTTGGTTTCATGGTTTTCTCCATCTCTCTTATAGTTACCTCTTTCACTAGTAGATACTTCCTGTTTCCACGCTTGAAAGATTTCAAGCAATTTCATAGGTATTTCGGATATGACCTTAACTTTTCCTTCATATATCTCTCCGTTTGTCCCATCCAGACTGATTATGTCTCCTCCATGAAACTCCTTTTCCCCTATTCTGCATTTCCTATTACTAGGATAAATCTTAAGGTGCTGACAGTTGACAATACAGAGACTTTCCCATCTGGCGGGCTAACCGGCTGTATGGGTATTTCTGGCACCTTTTGCGATCAGGGAAGCCTGCAGATATATGGATTTCCGAGATGTCGTCAGGCGAGGGAGTTTCCCGAACTAGGATTACAGCTTTTGTATTATAAGAGGCATAGCTTTTTGCTTTCTCACTGCTGAATGTGATAGCTAACCTGCAAGGAGCCGACTTACAAGAAGCTGACCTGCAAGGAGCTAATCTTCAAGGAGCTAATCTTCAAGGAGCTAACCTTATCGAAACAAAGCTTAAAGGAGCTAACCTTATCGAAACAAAGCTTAAAGGAGCTAACCTTATCGAAACAAAGCTTAAAGAAGCTAAGCTTTAGGAAGCTTACAGTTTATCACTTGACCTGCTTTCAAAAGTGAAAACACTCTATGATATAAAATTAAACGAAGATATCTTAATACTATTAAAAGAAAAGTATTCCGCTCTTTTTGAGGTACCTGAGTAAAAATATTAAGGACGCAAATTTAGGTCTCTTAAGTTTAGCTCTTCAATCTTAGTGTGAACTTTAATCCAAAATAAATTAAATATAAAATAGATTAGAAAGAATAAGAAAATTCATTGGATTACATTCGCAACTCTTAACATTTCTGAAGTCATGGATATTTAAGATTGCAAGTATTCTTCTAGTAACCGGATATACACAATCTGGTTTCCAATAGTAGCTTTGTCATCTTTGGCTCATCCAGCAACTCAGCCATTGAAGACATTTCGGAAAAATTACTGTATTATCACTCATACAGTCCATATTGATGACACAACTGGTACCATGAGCTCTACTAAAATATATCCAAACGACCTTTGGAAATTTGACATTTCTTGAACATTTAATATAAAGAATAGTAAGGAAGTTAGTAAATTATGACAAATAGAATAGAAGAATTACTGGATGCTCTGAGAGTTCCTCCCAGCAAGAAGATCAACCTGATAAAAGACTATGATCCTGGTTTCACCGGTAAATGGGTAAAAAAAGAAGAAGCTGAAGAAACTCTGGCTGAAGGCATCCAGATCCTGTCTGAGATGCAAGACAAGCTCTGGGCCCAAGACCAATATGCTCTGTTAATAATTTTTCAGGCTCTAGATGCAGCAGGCAAGGACAGCACCATCAAGCATGTAATGTCAGGTGTCAACCCACAGGGAGTCGATGTCCACAGTTTCAAGGTTCCTTCAGGTGAAGAACAGGATCACGATTATCTGTGGCGCCATTTCAAGGTCCTGCCTGCTCGTGGTCGCATTGGAATTTTTAATCGTTCTTACTATGAAGAAGTCCTTGCCGTTCGCGTGCATCCAGAGTTCATCGCTGGTGAGAAGCTTCCCTCATACCTGAAGGACAAAAATATTTGGAACCGGCGCTTTGAGGAGATCAATAACTTCGAGAAGTATCTGTTTGACAACGGCATTATTGTAGTAAAATTCTTCCTTTATGTGTCTAAAGAGGCACAAAAAGAGCGTTTCCTAGAGCGGGCACTGGAACCAGAGAAGAACTGGAAGTTCTCTGCAGCCGATATGAAAGAGCGAGCTTTTTGGGACGATTATATAGCGGCCTATGAAGACATGTTCAATCATACGAGTACTGAGTGGGCTCCCTGGTACATCGTGCCTGCTGATCATAAGTGGTTTACCCGGCTGGCTGTGGCGGGTGTGCTCTACAACAAGATGAAAAAACTCAATCTAGCATATCCTACTGTCAGCGAGACACAGAAACAAGCTTTGATTGAGGCTAAGGAGGAGCTTGAATACGAAAATGGTGGTATGAAGGATAAAATCGTCATAAAGGCCGAAGCGAAGGCTGCCGCCGATTTAAAAAATCTAGCTGCAAACAAAGAAGTCACCAAGAAAGAAACTAAGAAAAACAAGAAGAAAAACAAGAAGAACAAGTAATTCCTTTCCGGAAATTAGAGCTACTCATGACCAGAAGAAATCAAAACTCCACACTTTTCTAACCAAAGAAGAATAACGTTCTTCCTGTTCTATAAAATTAAATCACTGGATCCGGCTTAGACGGATCCAGATGTCAAATCTGAATTTTTCTTTGATTTTTAGGAATAGAATGATCCCTTTAAGAGCATTTAATCAATGTTACAAAATTGTGTAGGGAATTATAATCATAAAAGTTTTCCCATAAGTAATATGCTAAAAAGGAATTAACTCTCTATTTTATTTTATATCAGTTACTTTTTCATACACCTTGAGAGTTTTTTCAGCTATTGTTTTCCAGTTATACTGCTTTTTAAGAAGGTAGTTACCTTTTTCCCCCATTCGATTATGCCTAAGTCCTTCAAGGACATAATTGAGGCCCCAAGCAATAGAAGATGGCTCTTTATGAGCAATAACCCCTGTCCTGAAATTTTCCACAAGTGCGACTGCATCGCTTGCAACTACAGGTTTTTTTGCGTCCCAGGCTTCAAGCACCACAATTCCAAAGGGTTCGTTCCGGCTGGGCACACATACAAGATCACAGGCGTTAAACCAGTTTATTACAGTATTATCTGAAGCATATCCAAGGAAATTACAGGAATTTCCAATGCCAAGTTTTTTTGCCCGATATTTGCAATAGGAACGCATTTTTCCTTTTCCGATAAGTACAAACTGGGCATCTCTTTTTTTCAGGACTTTTGCAGCTGCTTCCACAAGCAAGTCAGGTCCTTTCTGATATTCCATCCTTCCCGTGAACAGAACTACTGGAAGACGTGGATGGATTCCATAGTGCCTTTTCACATCTTCAGGGTTGATTTTTCTTTTTATTTTTCCAACATTCATGCCATTAGGAATTTCCCAGAGCTTGTAATCGGGAATTTTATAGATGCGCTTGACTTCTTTCTTCAATAAGGTAGAAGTAATGATAACAGCCGAAGATTCATAGCCTCCGAGCCACTCTCTATGTGAAATTTCCTTTGCTTCCCACCAATTTCCATGCTGATTTCCATTACGTCCCCATTCAGTACTATGGAAAGTTAGTACAAAAGGCAATCCAAACTGGGCTTTTATTCTGCAAAGAACATTTACAGGGTGCCAGTCATGGCCATGTAGAACGTCAAATTCGCCTGCGCTTTTTCTCACTTCAAGGAACCGGCAATACATCGCATCACACATCCGGTTCATCTGTTCTATTATTCCCTCATTTTGATCGCAGGCAATCTTGTGATAATGGACTCCGTTTATTATTTCATTTTTATCTTCGCGGTCTCGTGTAAAAAGGTGGACTTCATGTCCCTCTGCTGCAAGAGCATCAGAGAGTTCAGATACATGGGGTGAAATTCCTCCTACACGTATCGAATACAAACTTTCCCAGGTAAACATTCCTATTCTGATCTTTTTCATAGTCCCTCCCCTTTTGTCAGAATGAGACATGAGGAACTAAGTTACGAATTACAGTCCCCCTTGCCTGCATATATTGTTATTTTTTAGAAACTTGTAATATATTCAGAGGTACCAAATTTAACACTACTTTTAGTATTTTATGACTAAATTTAACTTTTGTTGATTGCATTTAAGCATTCACGTGCTTCTTTGATTAGATAATTTTTATGACTACCTATGATGAATGCGTGCTGAACGAAGCAATCCTATACTCACAAAAAAAGGCAAAACTTTAGTAATATTGGTGAAATCCTTTTCGTCTTTGCTATATTCACTAGAGAAAGCTTTCTATGTATGGTTCGGCTCTCCAGTCTCCTCCTTTATGCCGTTCGAATTCGTTCTTAAGTTCTGCAGTAAGGATTCCCAAGATCTCTTACAGGATGGGCCTGCGAACCAGGAGCTTTCAAAATCAATTGCATAAGGGCTTACCTTTACAGAATATATAATTCGAAGGAGTAGCATCCCTGTGAACCATGCAGCCACATTCTCTGTCAAGCCACGAACTGTACCACCATTTTCCAAGCAGTTTATTAAAAGTCTTCCTGGTATCACGATCCAAGTTTTAGATGATCCAGGACTTCATGGTAGTTTCTGAATTCATTTTCCTTATTGTAGGAGGATTTTGTATTATCGTGAAGCTGTCGAAGCATATGTGCAATGGCAGCAAGCCGTTCATTAAGCTTTTCTTCATGCTTTATGTACCAGCCCAAAGGTTTCCCAGGTATATATTCAGTTACAAGGACGCAGTGGAATTTTTTATTGACTGCAAGAGGTTTTGCAACATTTATTATGGAAGCTACTCTTCTCTAGGTTCCTATATTCTTTCATCATGCCTTTATAAGGATTATAATTTCTCAGTTGCCCAGTTGGTTCTGCAAAGAACTTTGCCACTACGCTGTAGTGTTCGCCCTTGAAATGATACTTGCAGACAGTATGGGATGAATTGGATTTCAAAAACATCAACCAAACAATGTTTATTCTTAAGCCTATCCTTACAACTTTCTCAACAAGCCAGTCCCTGAAGGGATCTCCAGGACTTAAAGTATTTACATAGTGATATGCCACCTTAGACTCTCCCCCACTCAATAAAAATGACCACTGTTTCAATTTTGGACAATAGTTGTCTGTTTAATTTTAAAAATTTTGCGATTTATAATAAGAAAACAATAATTTTTGATATTATGTACTGGTATTGGATGTATGAGGTTGAATTTATTTATTGATACTGGTGACTAATTATAAGTGTCTATTATCCTTTCAAATGTAGATAAATATTGATTGGAGACTGAGAGCTTATCTGAAAAGTGAGTATTGATTTTGGCATTAACCATATCTAGATTAAATATGCAACCTTTTTAATATAAGTTACTTTATAGTATTATATGCCATACTATTTCCAATAGTTCTATATAGCGAAACATATATTTTTATATTGATTTCAGAGTTTAAACCCTAACAATGTTATATTTTTTGATTATAAAAGTCAACTGTGGGATGATAGTACTTCAAATTCAATTATAAAATTGGCTGAAATTTATAAAATATAAAAATTGTAGTCGAATATGGCATTAAGAGGGATAAAATGACAGAAGAAATTAAGATAGCAGAGGAAATCAGTGTACTCAAATCAAATTCTTCAAGTTTTTCAATATTTGATTTGAGTACACTGATTTCCTCTGCTATCTTAATTTCTTCTGTCATTTATTGAAAAACTTGAAGAGATTGTAGATAAGGTAAATACTACAAAAGGAAATAAAAAAAGTCTTATAAAGAAAGCAAAGGAAAACAAACTTTTACCAAAGAAAGAACTAAAAAAGTTATCTACTGAAATTGGAAATTTTAACAAAATTGCAATAGATAAAGCTTTGATAAAAAAGCTAAATATAAGTTGATAAGGTTAGAACTCGAAATGGCACTCAATGAATATACCGCGTTACAAAATGAATATGCGAAAACTTATTCTGAAATTGAGAGTCAAATTATCAATTAAACTTGAGATAAAAACACAAGTAAAATCAAAAAATATATGTCATTGCTAGTAAATGTATGAATAATGCTGAGATGTACTGTGTAGTGACGGGATTTTACCTCTAAACAAACGTCATAGAATGCTGAAATATATCACAGACCCCTTAGACTACCAGTATCCGGGGGGAAGGCATGGAAACTGAATTAAAGTTCTTGGTACTGGATGAAGTAGACACTAAAGATTTTGAAAAACTATCTCAACTGGGAAGTTATTCCCTTTCCGAATCTTCAGTACAGCTTATTGAAGACACTTTTTTGGACACAAAAAAACTTGCTTTAATGGCTGAGGGTTATTTTCTACGGCTTCGGAAAGAGATGGAAAAAGAAGGACAATTCTTGACTCTCAAAAGCCTGGGGGGATTCGAAGATGGGGTACACAAGAGAGAAGAATATATCAGTTTCCTACCAGAAGGGGCTTCGGTATTTGAATATCCTGATGCCAGAATCAAGAATATGATTTTAGAACTTAGCTCGGGATTTAATCTACTTCCACTTCTGAAGCTCAAACAAAAAAGGATTTTACGCCAGGTGAAACTTGGGGAGAAAGATATAGCTGAATTTTCTCTAGACAACGTGAACCTTAAAAGTGGAAAGAAAGAAAAACTCTATAACGAAATTGAAATTGAATTAAAGACTGACGGAACCCATCCAGATTTGCAGGTTATTTCGGAATACCTGCTAGAAAATTACCAGCTTGTAAAAGATCCTTTTTCTAAATTTGAGAGAGCTCTTCTCTTCAAAGATAATCTGCCGGAAAAAACTCTTTTGAGCTTCAGGGAAAGAGCTTTTTGTTTGCAGCTTGCAGACCAGGAAGATATATATGGAAAACAGGCCAAAATTCTCCTTTCACTTGAAAATGGCTTAAATACGGCAGAAGTGAGCCTTTTCCTAAAAGTTCCTGAGCAAGAAATCGAGACTTTGTACTCTCTATTTGAAAAAGAAAGACTTTCCGTTTTTCCCTTTATATCTAAAAATTACGGGCTAAAAGAATTTCATTTCTATGCTGGACGCTACGCTCTGGGCAAAAAACCGGAAAATATTAACTTCAAAGAATGGACCCTTGAGACCCTTTTTGATCTCTATGGAGCAGATGAAAAGAAGGCAGAAAAAACTCGGAATAATGCACTTATACTTTTTGACGGACTTTTTTCTTATCACAGGTTAGGGCAGAAAGAGAGAAAAATACTAGGCTTTGCAGCTCTTCTCCAAGAGATCGGAAGCTTAGTTTTCCCAGAAGATAAATCCAGGATTGGTAAGGAAATTCTCCTGACCCATCCTCTAAAAGAATTAGAACTCTACGAACTCAAGATGCTTGCTTTCATCATGGAGCTTCAGTCTCCCAAAATCGAAATAAAGAACCTTTCTTCATTTTTTGAAGAATCAAATATCATGTTACCTCCAGAAATCAAAAACAAAGCTCTTATTCTCGCTTCTTTTCTCCAGATCGCAGAAACTCTTGAAAACGGCAGCTGTAGACTCCTGCCAGATAGGATCAGGCAGGTAGAAGGAGCAGTTGAAGTAGAGATTTTTGGGCAGGATGCGGAAAAAGCAGTAAAAAGGGCAGAAAAGAGAGACGAGCTATGGGAGTATCTTTTTGGTACCAAACTCTCCTTCATATCTAAGAAAAAGATAGATGAAGCCGAAATAATTGAAAAGAGAATAGAGGAAATTAATGGAGAAAATGAAAAAAAGAACGAAAACAAAAAAGAGAATGAAAACCTGAAATTTGTAGTTAGACCTGAAGATTCAATGGCTATAGTAGCTCAGAGGGTTTTTTCCCGACAATTTGCTAGAATGCTTGCTCATGAGAAAGGAACTCGAAAGGGAAAAAGTATAGAAGACCTGCATGATATGAGGGTTGCAATTCGCAGGATGAGAGCTGCTGCAAAGGTTTTTGAAGAATACTTGGATTCTAAAAAGCTTAAACCTTACTTGGAAGGACTAAAAACTACTCTTTCGGCACTCAGTGATGTAAGAGACCTAGATGTCTTTCGGGAGAAAGCTGAAGAATATCTTAAAAAATTACCTACTGAAAATGAACATGATCTTGATCCCCTGTTTACAGTGCTTGCTGAAGAGAGGAAAAAAGCCCGTAAAAACATGACCACTTATCTGAAAAGTGAAAGATACGCCAATTTCAAAAAGGACTTCTCAGACGTTCTTGCTGTTTCTGAATCTTGGGCTCTGCCCACAACAACTACAAAACACGATGCTCTGCCACATAGAGTAAGAAATGTGCTTCCTTCTATCCTCTATGCCCGTTTCGCAGACATCGGTGCCTATTCCGAATGGGTAGAAGGGCCACATGTCTCTATAGAGAGGTTGCATAGGTTGAGAATTGCATCCAAAGGACTACGCTATACATTTGAGTTCTTTGGAGAAGTGTTAGGAAAGGAAGTAGATATAATGATCAAAGAAGTCACAGCTTTGCAGGATCATCTTGGAGACTTGCACGACGCTGTGGTTGCAGTAGACTTAATGGAGTCATATCTGCAAACTGGAGACTGGAACCTTTCAGAAGGAAAAAAATATTCTGAAGAAAAGGAAGTTTCTGAAGGTCTTAAGGGAGTAGAAGCCTACAAGACATACAGGGAAGAAGAACTCCAGACATTACTCGATACTTTTCCGGAAGCCTGGGCAAAAGTTCAGAGTAATGAATTTAGAAAGAGAATTGAAAACGCAATAACAAATTTGTATCAAGAAACAACATCTTTATGAAGGAATGTATAAGTTATTTAGCCTGAAAATCCACTTGTTCTATCCTTTTAATGGCATTGATACTTAAACATAGTTATATACTATTAGAAAGTATATTTCTTCATGAACTGCCCCAGATGCAATAGTTCCAGTCACAAAAAGAACGGTATAGTTGGCGGGCGTCAACGGTACAAATGCTCTGATTGTGGCTATAACTATACAGTAGAGCTAAAATCAACTGATTTTTCCGCTTCTGTAAAAAGACAGGCTTTACAACTCTATCTTGAAGGATTGGGCTTTCGTTCAATAGGAAGATTTTTAGGGGTAAGTCATGTTTCTGTCCAAAAATGGATCAAGAAATTTGGTCAGGAGTTAGAGAACCTAAAAAGTGAAAGTGAGATATCTATTGTTGAAATGGATGAGATGCACACTTACATCGGTAACAAAAAAAATATTGCTGGATCTGGATTGCTGTTGATAGAGTTGGGAAAAAGTTTATCAACTGCTCTTTTGGCAGCAGAGGAACGGAAACTGGAAAACTACTCTGGGAAAAAGTGAAGAAAAAATAGATTGGAGAAGTGATGACCGATCACTGGAGGGCATATGCAGAGTTTCTTCCAGAAAAGATCCATACTCAATCAAAAGCAGAAACGTATACTGTTGAAGGATATTACAGCATATTGAGGCATTTCCTGGCAAGGTTGAGAAGAAAGACAAAGTGTTATACGAAGAGTCTTGAAATGCTAAAGTACTCGGTTATTCTATTGATGAAATAAAGAAATAAAGAGTTAATTATGTTTAGTTAACAATACCGTTTTCTGATATACAGTGGAATAAGCAAATAAAAATGCAAAAACAAAATGTTGCTATTGGTTTTTATAAAGAAATAACAGAAATTGAAAACATTATTCGCCCAATTGCGAAATATTATGAAAGTAATCATGTAACAGTGGGTTCACCTACTTTGTTAGATTCGGTAATTCATGATACAAAAGTTAATTTAAACAAATTTAATTCATTCTATGATGAGAATGGTTTGTATTTTCATTTCCGAAAGGAAATTTATATTTTTGAAACAGATATAGTTAAAAGTATTTTAATATTTTATACAAACTTGCTTCAGGCAGACAAAGAGTATAAAATTTATATAACTTGTCTATATGGAATTAATTCTAAAAAAGGCCCAGATATTGATACTGCTTGGAATATCCAAGATGATTTCGTTAAGCATTTACTTATTTCTAATAAAGAAGCTTCGAATTTGATAAGTCTGCTTGAAAAATATGTTAAATGATGTAACCAAGATTCAGGTTTGTCATCAAATAAGTATATTAAATTTATTGATCTTAGTCTTAAAATGGTTCAGTCTTGCAGAATGAACCTGTAAAGTGATAAGTGACACTACTTTTTAAATTTTTATTAATTTTGATTTTCTTCTAAATATTGAGGATTTCTACAGGGCCTATAATAATGAGAGAATAATCAGAATCAATATTATCAGATACAATTCTTGAAGACCTGGAGATCAATAGGGATATGCTTCTCATACTGTTTGATATCAGATATTGAAGATACTTATCTCAAGACGAGTTTAGAAAGATAGCAAACAGCTCTTCTCTTCCAAAAAATGGAATAAAAATGATTTCACAGAAATTATAATATATAATTGTGAAGAATATAGTTCCGTAAATTATTTTTGAGGAACCTTTTGTGATTATAAATCAGGAATAGGCAAAATATCTAAAATTATGTAGAATGTGAGTAGAAGGAAGATTAAAGTAGGTACAAAAAATGGGGACAGAATTCGATCCTGAAAATATAATTGGACTTTCTGGAGAAGAGGCTTCTGAAATACTCAAAAAAGAAGGTTATAATGAATTACCTTCACAAAAGAAACAGAGCCTTTTTTCCATCTTACTGAATGTTCTTAAAGAACCTATGCTGCTCCTTCTTTTAGGCGCAGGTCTGATTTATTTGATTTTAGGGGAAGTAAAAGACGCTCTGATACTGCTATTGTTTGTTTTTGTGGTTATGGGTATAACGTTTAACCAGGAGCGAAAGACTGAGAGAGCATTAGAGGCTTTGAGGGATCTTTCAAGTCCAAGAGCTCTTGTAATAAGAGATGGAAAACAGAAGAGAATTCCAGGACGAGAAGTCGTTAAAGGCGACATTATGATATTAAGGGAAGGAGATCGTATCCCAGCAGATGGTGTTGTCCTTTTCTGTACAAATCTTCTGGTAGATGAATCTCTCCTTACAGGTGAATCCCTTGCAGTTCGAAAATCCGAATCTAATGGCATAATTCAGGCTTTAAGTCTCGAACAGCCCGGAGGAGACGATACTCCATTTGTATATTCAGGGGCAATGGTGATTCAGGGACAGGGAGTAGCTCAGGCAATCTCTACAGGTATACACACCGAAATGGGAAAAATCGGAAAAGCTCTGGGGACAATTGCTGAAGAAGAGTCTCTGCTTAAGAAAGAAACTGCCTTAATTATAAAGAATTTTGCTATTTTTGGAGGAATATTATGCTTACTTGTTGTGGTAGTTTACGGATTAACAAAAGGAGATTGGCTGCATGGATTGTTAGCAGGACTGAGTTTAAGCATGGCTCTTCTTCCGGAAGAATTCTCAGTCGTTTTACTTGTATTCCTGAGCATGGGTGCCTGGCGCCTATCTAAAAGAAATGTTCTGGTGCGGCGTATGCCCGCTATTGAGACTCTTGGTTCTTCAACTGTGCTATGTGTGGATAAAACAGGGACTTTGACACAGAACAGGATGATTTTAAGCACTCTGTATTCAGGAAACGAGTATTGTGAGATTAATAAAAGTGAATGCCTTTTTGAGAACTTCCGTGAACTGCTTGAATTTGGATATCTGGCAAGTTTGCAGGATCCTTTTGATCCACTTGAGAAAGAGATCAAAAAAAGCACTAAAAAATTCCTTCCAGACCATGAAGACATACATCGTGAATGGAAACTTGTCCGAGAGTACCCTCTTTCTAAAAACCTACTTGCGATTTCAAATGTATGGGAATCAAATGATTCCCGTAAATATGTTATCGCTGTAAAAGGTGCTCCTGAAGCTATTATTGATTTATGTCATCTAAATGAGTCCGAGAAAAATGAATTACAGTTTCATATTCAGGAAATGGCAAATAAAGGTTTGAGACTTCTTGGCGTAGCTAAAGCAAGCTTTCAGGAAGATTCATTGCCTGAACAACAGCATGATTTTGAATTTGAATTTATAGGATTGCTTGGTTTTGTTGATCCTGTTCGTCCATCGGTTGCCCAATCAGTAAAAGAATGCTATGCTGCAGGTATAAGGGTAATCATGATTACAGGAGATTATCCAGGCACAGCCCAGCATATCGCAAGACAGATCGGTTTAAAAAATACTGATAAATATATTGCTGGTCCTGAGCTTGCCAGTATGGATCAAAAGGAGCTTACAGAAAAAATTAAAACAACAAATATATTCGCTCGAGTAATACCTGAACAAAAACTTGCAATTGTAAATGCTTTGAAATCAAATGGAGAAGTTGTTGCGATGACAGGAGACGGTGTTAACGATGCCCCTGCCCTAAAATCCGCCCATATCGGAATTGCAATGGGAGAAAGGGGCACTGATGTAGCTCGTGAGTCCGCATCGATTGTCCTCTTAAACGATGATTTCTTTTCTATAGTTGCAGCCGTCAGGCTTGGGAGGAGGATTTTCGAAAATCTCAAGAAAGCAATAGGTTATATATTTTCAGTCCACCTGCCTATTGCAGGACTTGCGGTTTTTCCGATATTATTTAATTTACCTCTTGTCCTTTTGCCTGCTCACATAGCATTTCTGGAATTGATAATTGATCCTGCCTGTTCAACAGTCTTTGAGGCTGAACCTGAAGAGAAAAATATAATGAACAGACCACCTCGAAATTTACAGGAAAGAATGTTCGGAAGAAAAAACCTGGTCCTTAGTCTGGTACAGGGGATAAGCATGCTTGTAGGAGTAATTGCTGTTTTCCTGTATGCATTACATATGGGCAAAGGCGAAGTAGATGCGCGTACACTTACATTTGCCACACTAGTAATTTCCAACCTTACTTTAATCGTAGCAAATCTTTCCTGGTCACAGAGCATAATAAAAACACTGTTTTCTGAGAACAAGGCTTTAAGATATGTGCTTGCAGGATCACTTTCAGGTTTATTTCTGGTTCTTTATTTTCCAGCTTTGAGAAGCTTATTCCGTTTCTCATTACTGCACGGTGACGATCTGATTATCGTATTCGTTGTGGGAACTCTAAGTATTGTATGGCTCAGATTACTTAAAAGCACGATATACAATAATATTTAACGTTTTTTGGTAATATATCACTTTATAAAACTTATTTTTTGGCTACTAAAAATAAGCTTAAATCGGCTTTAATAAGCTTAAATCGGCTTTGTATAAATTTTCTAAAATCTATTTTTCCCAAAGCGTTATAAAAAGGACTATTAAAATTGCTCCTAGTTTTTTGTGGGAACAAAAAATAAGAAGTATTTTTATAATTTTATTTTTAGAGGCCATCCCCAACAACTTTATTCTCTAAATCATAAAATTTTCAGTATTACTTTCATTATCTGAAGCTCAAGTGATGATTGCAAATTCAAGACCTAAATAAGCTATTTTGAGTTTTGGGATCAGCTCTTATAATTATTTGGGCAAAAACAGAAATTAGAGCATTTTTACAAAGCCTTTTCTTCTACAAGAAATGTTCAATTTAGGTGATTATTTGGGTAAAGATAAAATCATCGACACTTTACTTTTATTTAGCAAAATTGTGCCCAGTATCGATAAGCTTTGAGGTAACTTCTCCATAGTACGAAATCATTCCATTCTTCAAGATCTATTTCTCCTGCTCTCAAATAAAGCTTATTCTGAAAAGCTGAAAAATCCATCTTATATTTTTGTTTCATTGTGACTATCTTTTTTCCATAGTAGTCAGTTTTTATTTCAGCTTTATTATGAACAAATCCCTGTAAAACTTTTTGTTCTTCTTGATATATGCTGATTTTGGCCATGCTATCTAGAGGCTCTAACAGTTTCCCAGAAATTTTTATGGATTGACTGTATTCAACAATATCTCCCAAGATTACCACCTATTATTGCTCTATCCGACCCATTTTTATGTATTTGTGTGCTTGCTCATTTTTAAGTAAAACTTATTGAAGGTTCAAAAAAGATAGAAACTAGAAAATCTTCCTTATTTATACCAACATAAGTATATTTCATACACTGTAGTTTACTAAGGTTATGTCTCCAAAAATTTATAAAGTTTGTGGAAAATTTAGAGAGTTTCGTGGAAAATGTGACAATCTGATTATATTGGAAAAAATAATATCCGAACTATTTTGTGATTTAATGTAAAAACATGGATGAACACAATAAATGAACAACATGCATTAAATTAAAGATAAAAGTTATTACCTGAGAAAAATTGACTTAATTACAAAATTAAAAAATAGAAATAGACATAGTGGATTATGTACTATTACTCCTTTCTTTTCAGTCTAATGAAGCTAGTATAGATAGGTTTTCTACAAAGACTAATTCGATTGTTCCTGATTCTTTTGATATTAGATAGAAACCAAGTTATTTTAACAATTTTGATATTACAAATCAATTAAATAACAATAAAATCTATATCCTAACAACTCGGGTTCAATAAAGCCAGAAATTAATAAAACCAGAGAGAACTAAATTTATTCTCTTCTCAGTTTTTCTTATTGCAATCTTTATTTTACTCTATATTTTTTCGTTATTTCCTTGTTCGCAAGTTTTTCTTTCTTTCAGTTTCTCTTTTCTCTTTTTGTTGACCCAGATTTTTCGTTATTATTTCGCTTGTTGGCTTTTTCTTTGTCCAGACGCTTTCTCTCATTTTTGGCTTCTCTTCTTCCGTTTTTTCTCCATCATCTTCATCAAAATTAAATCCAAGTTTAGAGTTTACGGAAGCTCTAGCTTTTTTAACATCTATATTATCCGGATTGAGCCTAATGGCTCTTTCAAGGGCTCCAAGGGCTTCTTCATTCTTTTCCATGTGAGAAAGAGCCATTCCCTTACAGTACCAGGCTTCAGATGAATCAGGCTTTATAGAAATTGCTTTGCTGCAGAACTCAAGGGCTTTTCTGGATTTGCCTAGTTTGAGATGGACAAAACCTTTTCCTATCCAGGTTTTTGCATTGTTGGGATTTATTTTGAGGGCGGCATCATAAGCTATCATAGCTTCCACAGGCCTGTTAAGGCTATAAAGGGCAAAGGCTTTATCCTCCAGGGCCCTTGAAAGATTTGGGTTAAGCTTAATAGAAGTTTCATAAGCTTTGATTGCTTCTTCATACTTACCCATATCTGCAAAGACAAAACCTTTGGAGTGCCAAGCACTTGCGAGTTTAGGATTTATAGAAAGGGCTTTCTCAGAGGCTGCAAGAGCTTTTTCATGCTTATTCAGCCTGCAAAGTACTGATGTTCTAAGATTCCAGGCTTTATCATTATCAGGCTGAATTTCAAGCAGCCTGTCAAAAGTTTGAATGGCAGCTTCATCTCTGTTGAGTCGTAGGAGAACAAAACTTTTTTCATAAAGATAACGAGGGTTTTCAGAATCAATCTCAAGTGCTTTTTCAAAGTTGTTCAAAGATTCCTTATACATTTTATGCTTCAATAAAACCGAGGCTTTTCCAGCCCATGCAGATGCATTATCAGGATTTTCTTCAATAACTTTTTCATAACGTTTGAGAGATTTATTCAGGCGGTCATAGGCGGTCTCAATGACTTCCTTGGTCTTGCTTCTTTTATCTTTTTTTCCGGTCCCATCTAGCTTGCTTTTCTTGTTTTTTCTGCCTAAGTTTTCTGTTTGTCTGTGTCTATTTTCTTTGAGATCTTTTGCCATAGTATCAGTCCATGTAACCAGGTTTAGAGTAATGATTATTTATAAAGAGAATTCAATACACTCCCCTCACTCTATATAGTATTATACTCTCTAGAGAATCTTATTTCAAACTCTGTTCTTTTATTTCAAGCTGATCCTGTTAATTCAAGTTCAAAGTGCTAAATTTTAAAGTGCTGAATTGATCTGATTTTATTAGTATAAAGAGGAGACATGAATCTAGTTTAATGGTAAATTCAAGAGTCCCTATAGAGTATTCTATATTTTTATAGAAAATCCCTCTATTTTCATTTATATCTCATTTGACTTGAGGGATATAATTATCTCTCAAATTTGTCATTGACAAATAAGATGAAAAAGACTGGTTAGAAGTTACCTTATTGTAACACTTTACCATATGGCAGTGGAGGTTGTTTAATTTGGAAAAAACAAAAATACTGGAAAACGTTTTCAATATCCTTCTTCTCTTTATACCGCTAAGCTTGTTTGCAGAATATATGAATTTTTCTCCTATAGTCATTTTTATTCTAGCTTCACTTGCGATCATACCTCTTGCTAAATTTATCGGTAAATCAACAGAGGAAATTTCAGGGTATACAGGTCCAGCGTTGGGTGGGTTATTAAATGCTACCTTCGGGAACGCAACAGAATTAATCATAAGCATTTTTTCTCTGCAAGCAGGACTTACTGAAATGGTAAAAGCATCTATTACAGGTTCCATTATTGGAAATCTGCTTTTGATTTTGGGAACGGCGTTTTTCTTTGGAGGTCTCGGTAAAGATGAACAGGAGTTTAATACGATAGCAGCAAGGACAAGTGCCTCCACTCTGATTCTTGCAACTGCCGCTATTGTCATGCCAGCCGTTTTCGTTCTGACTTCCGAAAATCCTTCTGCTATAACTATCGAAACGTTGAGCATAGCAGTTTCAGTTATTATGGCAGTGTCTTATATTGCGAGTTTACTTTTCTCGCTTCATACCCACAAGCATTTATATACTGCCGATACTACTGAGTGCAGTTCCAATAATTGGAGCGTCAAAAAATCTGTTGTGGTGCTTCTTGTATCAACCAGTGCAGTTGCTGTTATGAGTGAAATTCTGGTTGGCTCAATAGAACCACTGGCTCAAAGCCTTGGCTGGACTGAGCTATTTATTGGCATGATTTTCATAGCAATTATTGGAAACGCTGCAGAACATGTATCAGCTATCACAATCGCCATTAAAGGGCGAATGGACCTAGCACTTCAAATAGCAATTGGATCTACAACTCAAGTAGCTATGTTTGTCGTGCCTGTCCTGGTGTTTACAAGTTATTTCTTCAAGACACCAATGAACCTAATTTTCAATACTTTTGAAATTGCTGCTATAGTCTCTGCTGTCATAATGGTTAAATCCATTATCGAAGACGGTAAAAGTAATTGGTTTGAAGGATTACAACTTCTAGGGACATATGGAATAATGATTGTCGTCTCATTCCTTCATCCATAAATTTAAAATAAAATTAAATTATGACAATGTTAAATTATGATAATGTTCTTTATTACTATGGGAGTGCAGAGGGTCACGAATACCCCATCCTTTAGAGGCTGTCCGACAATTATTGGTAGTAATAAAAAAGCGCTAAAAAGAAAGCAAATAAGACCTTTAAATCAAAAAAGAGAGAATTCTTTGATTACCGAAGGTAATTGTCGGACAGCCTCTTTAGGGTGGGGTGGCCTCACGTAATTTGGTTTTTATTTTGTACATAATATTCTTTAACATAATATTCTTTAACATAATATTCTTTAACATAATATTCTTTAACATAATATTCTTTATTTTGTTTCAACAATTGAAAAGAATATTTATTGAAACAAATTCTTTACTATCAGGCGTAAAGAAAAAGTTTGATTATAAGCTCATCCTCAAATCTTTTTTCTTCTAAAATCCATAAAAATTTCAGATCCATATTCAATGAAAAGAAACTTGAGTAATCTTTCAAATATTACCTAAAAAGTAATACTCCAACTATTACCTAAAAAGTAATACTCCAACTTTTCTTTTCATATTTATATGAAATTATGGCATTGTTACTTAACTATATCTAGTTCTTTATTTATGTATTTCATCAATAGAATAACCGAGTACTTTAGCATTTCAAGACTCTTCGTATAACACTTTGTCTTTCTTCTCAACCTTGCTAGAAAATGCCTCAATATGCTGTTATATCCCTCAACTGTAAATGTTTCTGCTTTGGATTGAGTATGAATCGTTTCAGGAAGAAACTCTGCATATGCCCTCCAGTGATCGGTCATCACTTCTCCAATCTCTTTTTTCTTCAATTTTGCCCAGAGTAGTT
This sequence comes from uncultured Methanosarcinaceae archaeon, assembly GCA_963727895.1. GTDB lineage: Archaea > Halobacteriota > Methanosarcinia > Methanosarcinales > Methanosarcinaceae > Methanosarcina. The sequence continues at coordinate 277,044 of CAVSHT010000005.1, forward strand.
TTCCAGTTTCCGTTCCTCTGCTACCAAAAGAGCAGTTGATGAACTTTTTCCCAACTCTATCAACAGCAATCCAGATCCAACAATATTTTTTTTGTTACCGATGTAAGTGTGCATCTCATCCATTTCAACAATAGATATCTCATTTTCACTTTTTAGGTTCTCTAACTCCTGACCAAATTTCTTTATCCATTTTTGGACAGAGACATGACTTACCCCTAAAATTCTTCCTATTGAGCGAAAGCCCAATCCTTCAAGATAAAGTTGTAAAGCCTGTCTTTTAACAGAGGCGGAAAAAGCAGTTGATTTTAGCTCTACTGTATAGTTATATCCACAATCAGAGCATTTGTACCGTTGACGCCCGCCAACTATACCATTCTTTTTGTGACTGGAACTATTACATTTTGGGCAGTTCATGAAGAAATATATGTTATAAGCATATATATCTATTTTTAATTACCAATGCCTAAATTTTTAAGCGAAAAAATATTTATAATTAAAGAAATTGTTCTTTTAAATTTAAAAATAAATATAATTAATTAGTATATAAATTTAGAACAAAATCGAAAGATAAATAATAGTCTTCTATAATTTTTATAAGCATTTACACAAAAGAATCTAATAGTTTTATATTATAATTCAATAAATATAATATCATTTGTTTATATTTATTGAACTCTATATTAAAAAACATTTACAGTTACAATTTCTACTCTAAAATCTCTACCTACAAACTGATTTATTTGAGGTTTTAAAAGCAAAACTGAGGCATAAGATGGTAACAAAATATATTCAGTACATATTAGAAAACTGGACAAAAATAAGATTTTACATTATAGTCTTCACTTTTTTGCTTGTACTGGATATATTTAGTTGTTATATTCTAGTGCATTCCAGTTCTTCTCTTTCATGGCCGAATAATACTGTCTATGTTGTTACAGATGGAAGAGGAAATTTTAATTGTAATGGAAATAATGACCAGGTAGAAATAAACAAAGCTCTTGAATATGTCGCAGAAAATCCTCAGTTCACAACCGTTCACCTGAAAGGTCCAAACACATACATTCTTTCCGATACTATTCTAATTGGAAATAATACCACCCTTGAAGGTGACCCTACAGCCGTAATAAAGCTTAAAGATAAAGCGGATTGGCCAGCTGCTAAACCTCTGATAACACAGATTAACAAAACCGGAGCCTATGGAATTACTATAAAAGGATTTGAAATCAATGGAAATCATGATAATAATTTAGATAGACCAAAGGGATACGGATATTACAATATGATCCATTTTCTCAATTCTACAGATATTCAAGTCCATGATATGTATATGCACGATGGGCATGGGGAAGGATTAAAAGTAGACAATAGTTACAATATTCAGTTTTATAATAATAGTATATATAAAACGGGGCACAATGGTCTTTTTGATGAAAATTGCCAGAATGTAGATGTCTGGAACAACACAATAACTGTCAGGACTGACAGTGGTTTTAGAAATAGAAACTCAAACCATGTAAAAATTCATGATAATAATATAACTTCCTTTTCTGACTGGAGTGCAGGTGGCGCTGGAATTCTGATTGAGAAAACAACAGGCATTGTTAACGACATTGAAGTATATAATATTTCAACAATAGATATCTCATTTTCACTTTTTAGGTCCTCTAACTCCTGACCAAATTTCTTTATCCATCTTTGGACAGAAACATGACTCACCCCTAAAAATCTTCCTATTGAACGAAAGCCCAATCCTTCAAGGTAAAGTTGTAAAGCCTGTATTTTAACAGAAGCGGAAAAAGCAGTTGATTTTAGCTCTACTGTATAGTTATATCCACAATCATGACATTTGTAGCGTTGACGCCCACCAACTATACCATTATTTTTGTGACTGGAACTATTGCATCTGGGGCAGTTCATGAAGAAATATACTTTCTAATAGTATATAACTATGTTTAAGTATCAATGACAAAAATAGATCTCCATGAGACACCTCTACATGTATTGATTTTTCAAATACGTTATCATACTTAAATGGACTATTCCTCAAGTACATAGTATAAAATTAGAAAAGGCCAAGCTAGCATGTTTTAATTTTGTAATTTTTTAAGTTATAAATATAAAAAGTCAAAACATCTGAAAAGAAAATAAATATGAAAGTTAACTGAATTTATTTTCTTACCAGACGCTGTTATTTTTTAAAGTTGCCAAAACATTTGTAAATTCATTACTAAATCTGCATTTCTCAAAGTCTGGAGAATTCAAGATATTTCTCTTTATTTCCTGCAGTCCAATCAAGAGATTTATGTCATCAGTATACTCAAATCCTTCATCAGATGCGGTGAGATTTTCTGAAAGAATTTCAAGAAGCTGAGGATCAAGGTCATTTGTAATATAAGTGTCCAGAATCAGAAGATCTGAAATTCTCTTATAGAAATCAATGAGTTCCTGGTAACTGGGTATAGGATAGGCTTTTGCCATCTGTTTTTGTCTGTTCAGGTAAATTAGATAACGTGAGATTATGCTTATAATGTTTTCAGTAATCTCTTTTTTAGGGAATGCTATTGGGAATCTTTTCAGCATTTGTGAATTAAGGCTAACAGTATCACGTGCTCTATTATGATTCAATACCTCAGGAAATGCCCTTGATATTGAAGAATTGAGTACAGCAGTAACATAATGATAGAGTGTAGGGTCTCCAAGAACTACTCCTACTCCATTTGCAAAGACGTGTTTTCCAGTCATGTCGTAAAAAGCATGCAAACGGGAGTCACTGGTGACTATTATTTTTGGTGTATTTACATAATGCAGGAAACTTTCGTTCTCAAATCGGTAATCGGCAGAAATAAGTTCCTGTTTTTCAACTTCGGATTGCTGTCTAATTTCCATTAGCTGTTTATAAGCTACGGGAAACTTTGCTTTTAGTTCCTCTGGCTGAAATATTCTGTATTCTTTCCTTATGCTGTTATCGAGAATTTCATAAGGTAACATAAACTGATACTGAGTTGACTGTACTGCAAATTCATTTGAAAATGAGCCGTCTACATAAGGATACATTAGTTCTTTTTCTATGCTTATCTGTTCTATGCTTGCACTCATCGAGTCCCTGCGAATGCAGGATGTATCTGTGCAGCTATCTCTAGAAAGGCCAGCTTTTTGCAAAAAATCATTTTTGGGGGGTACACCTTCAAAGACTTCTATTGAGATATCTTCAAGGGTTCGATTGATCTTGCTCAGCCTTTCTACAATATAGGCCTTATTCCATAACATATATTCACTTCTTTTTTATATATAGGAAATTCTGGGTAAAATAATTTCTTTGTCGGTTGGATGCTCAAAAATTATTTTTTAATTTTTAGAGGAATCTTATTTTAACACCTAAGAATTACCATATCAAATACTTTGAATCTACCTCTTAATATAATAATGTATCTATAATAGCGGTTAACAATTAAAAAAGGATATTTATATAAACGATCAATAAGAGTCGATGATATTAATTAAATAATTTCTCCCATACAAAATGAGTTTTTTGGAGATTAAAGAAAAAATGTGAGGTTTACAAACTAGAAATGACTTTTAATGTCATTCTTGCATTTTCCAGCATATTATAGTCGTTATTAAAATAAATGTAAACCTTTTTAGGTCCCAATATACAGATTTTCCTGATGGTTTCGCTAATTTCTGCCTGGGAATAGTTATAACTGTACCATTCTTCTCTCCCATGCATCCGCATATAACAGTTTTCCGGAGAATATATGGTTTATGTAATCCGTTGAGTCTATAGACACAAGGATCACTTTTTTCATATACATGCTTCATCATTTCCAAGAAGTTTTTCATTCCTGATATAGAAAGCAAAACCTTTCTCCAAGTTTTGCAGCTTCTGCAAACCTGAATACCCTTGAAACATCATCGAATTTGAGAGGACACTTGAAATAGGTAAAAATCAACTAGATGATCCATTGGCCTGAAAAGTTTCAGAAAACTTCCAGGATCTCAAGGGAACTTTCATGAAGCTGATGCCAGTGAGTTATAGACCTGTGGACCTTTATGCTTCACCTGAGTTTTTTTCTTTTCTGTTCCAGCCTTCAACTTGGTCATACGACGGAAATCTATAATTGGTATTGTTAACTAAACATAGTTAACTCTTTATTTCTGTATTTCATCAATAGAATAACCTAGTACTTTAGCATTTCAAGACTTTTTTATAACACTTTGTCTTTCTTCTCAATCTTGCCAGAAAATGCTTCAATATGCTGTTATATCCTTCAACAGTATACGTTTTTGCTTTGGATTGAGTATGGATCTTTTCTGGAAGAAACTCTGCATATGCCCTCCAGTGATCTGTCATCACTTCTCCAATCTCTTTTTTCTTCAATTTTTCCCAGAGTAGTTTTCCAGTTTCTGTTCCTCTGCTACCAAAAGAGCAGTTGATAAACTTTTTCCCAACTCTATCAACAGCAATCCAGATCCAGCAATATTTTTTTTGTTACCGATGTAAGTGTGCATCTTTGGACAGAAACATGACTTACCCCTAAAACTCTTCCTATTGAACGAAAGCCCAATCCTTCAACATAGAGTTGTAAAGCCTGTCTTTTTACAGAAGCGGAAAAAGCAGTTGATTTTAGCTCTACTGTATAGTTATATCCACAATCATGGCATTTGTAGCGTTGACGCCCACCAACTATACCGTTCTTTTTGTGACTGGAACTATTGCATCTGGGGCAGTTAATGAAGAAATAGAGGTTCTCATAATAAATAACTATAGTTAATTAGCAAAGCCCTATAATTTTCTTTTTATTCCAATCATAGTACCACCCCACTTGTGCCTACAAAATAATCCATACAGTTCTCTAATATAATAATACCAGATCTATTCTCATTTCATGATTAGAAAGTTAGGCAGTTCACATCCTTATCAATGAACTGCCTCCCATTCTTGCTTTTCTAGTTGTTTATCATTAAAGCAAGCAACTAGAGCTCCCAATAATTTACTGTAGACAACTTACCTCATTTATTGGTTTTTATGACTGACAAGATCACCTTGCAACCAGTACTATCTTGCTTGCTGTACTTGATTTCCCGCTATTAGTTGCAGTTAATTTCACAGTAAAAATTCCTATTGTTTTATATGTATGACTTGGGTTTGACTCAGTGGTTGTCGGACTATTGTCTCCAAAGTCCCACTTTAATGAAGTTGTATTTGTGGATGTATCTGTGAACTTAACTGTGAGAGGAACATGCCCAATCTGAGGTACTGCTGTAAAACTTGCTGTTGGCAACCCAGTTATTGCAGTGACAGTTATTGCCTTACTTATAGTATTGGTACCATCTGTATTGCTTACAGTCAGATTAGTTATGTAATTCCCTGCAGTATTATAGGTGTGTGTTGAATTTGTATCGGTAGATGTGGAACCATCACCAAATTCCCAGTTCCATTTATTTGGATCGTTACTGGATGTATCATTAAACTGAACCATGAGCGATCCAATCTGTGTTGCAGTAAAGTTTGCAACTGGGGGTGTTGGTACACGGTTTACTGTAATATTCATTGATTTTACACCGCTTGAACCGTCACTATTTTTTGCAACCAGTGTAACCTTGTAAACACCGACTCCGCTGAATGTATGTTCAGGATTCTTAACTGTTGATGTTTGACTATCTCCAAAATTCCATTCCCACTTAGTTGGACTATTAGTGGATGTATCAGTAAACTTCACATTAAGAGGAGTTGTTCCTTCTGTCGTATTTGCAGTAAAGTTTGCAACTGGTGGCGTTGGTGCACGGTTTACAGTTATATTTATAGATTTAATATTGCTTGAACCGTCACCATTTACTGCAATAAGAGTAACATTGTAAACACCTACTTCATTAAATGTGTGTTCAGGATTCTGAACTGTAGATGTCTGACTATCTCCAAAATTCCAGTTCCATTTAGTTGGTTTGTTGGTGGATGTGTCAGTAAATTTCACAGTAAGAGGAGTTGTTCCTTCAGTCTTGTCTGCAGTGAAGCTTGCAACCGGTGGTGTCAGCATACTGTTGACGGTGATAACCATTAACCTTGCATCACTTGAAACGCCAGCGTTTGTTGCAACTAAGGTAACATTGTATGTTCCTTCCTTACTGAATACATGTACAGGATTTTGCTCGGTTGAATTGGTTCCATCTCCAAAGTTCCATTCCCATTTGACTGGATTATTTGTAGACATATCAGTAAACTTAACAGTAAGGGCTGCAGTAAAGTATGCATCTGGGGATTTTAATTCTGATTTCGAAGCATAGACAGTATTTCCATCTGGACCTATGTTAATCCTATTTCCATTAGGGTCTGGTTCATTAGAATAATCCGATAAAGGATCTCCGGCATCGATACATGGAGAACTTATACTGTCATTTTCCCAACTACTTTCATTCCAACGTCCTGTTTTTGATTTTAAATGATAATCATGATTGTTTCTGTCTGCATACTGTGGATCTGCCAATATATCTGTAGCTGACGCGCTTACATTTGAATAATCGCTTCCAGAATTATTATATAAACAGTTATTATTTAAAACAAAAGAGTGCGTATTTGTGAGTAAATTTGATATGCCAGATCCATTTCCTCCGGCTGATGAATTTTGAGTGTTTGTTATAATGTTATTTTTTACTGTAATTACATATCCAGAGCCATCCAAAGATGAAGAAGAATACACATTTTTTTGTGCAATGGCAGATCCATAAGCTCCATCAATCACATTATTTTCAATAGTAGCATTGAATCCATCGGACACGATTCCCCCTATTTCGTTACGGTTGGAGGCAATCCCGGTATCATAAATCTTGTTATGGTGAACGTGGACATTTGTCGAGGAATTTACATAAGATCCTGATCCAAAAATCCAGATTCCAGAAAGCATAGTCCTGTATATCGTGTTATTATATACTTCAATATTGTCCATTTTATAATCTGTTCCTGCTTTCTGAATTTCGATTCCTGCACCTCCAGAACCTTCAGATGTGATATTATTGTTGTAAAAAGTCACATTATTTGTGTTGTAAACTCTTAGTCCACTGTTTATTCTGCATATTATCTTATTGTTGTAAGCCTCAACATCTGAACATTTAATGGTTGATAGAACATCATGTCCGAGTAAATGTGCCCCATTGTCATGGAATTTTATGTTAGAACTCCTATTAACTCTTAGACCATCTCCATGGCTATTAGTCATGTACATATTACTTACATCAATATTTTGACAATTACTCAAGTAAATAAAATTGTAGTAACTTTTTCCACTAGTAACGTCATCGTTTCCTTCGCGGTTTCCATCAATAGTAAAATTTTTGATAGTAATATTATGGTTTCCATCGCTATTCATTTGTGTAATTAAAGGCTTGTCTACCGGCCAACCTGCATGATCAGCTAGTTTAATTACGGAATTGGGGTCGCCTTCAAGAGTGGTATTATTACCAATTAGAAGTGTATCATTAACAACATATGTGAATGGCCCTTTAAGGAAAACAGTTGTATATTCGGGATTAGTTGCCACAAACTCTAGGGCCTGATTTATCTGTACGTTATCATTTGTTCCAGTACAATTAAAATCACCATTACCATTCCCAGAAACGTATACTATCGGTGCATATGTTGTACACATAACAGTAGGAATGTTCATTAGTATGAATAGACATACAAGAAAAGAAAACAAAAGCTTTCGACTTTTCATTTATTTACCTCTGTTATTGATTATTTGATGTAAAAAATATTTGGAATATGTTGGGTTACTTAGTTTACAATCAATAATGTCTCAATAGGGGGCATAATTTCTTAAATATATTAAACTGTAATGTGGGTTTTAAGTTAGTTTCTGTGATATTGTAAATTTGAACTAAGAGCACATTCCAAAAATCAAAATCTGTTTTTGAACTTTGTTTTTCGATAATCAATCAAGTTCATAGTCCTGAAACTAATATTCTGAAACCTCTTGACGATAAAGAACAAAGGTGGTTTCTGGAAGGTCAGATAGGATAACTCTTCATGAATATCACTGCAATGTGAAAGAAAAAATGCCCTCAAACAATATAAAAATTTTGATTTAGTGCTAAAAACAAAATTGAATTGATTTGAGGGATAAATCAAAAAATGTTAATAAACAAAATCAAAATCTTGGAAGGTTGGGTTTATACTTTCAATCCATAAAGTTAAAAAAGTAATAGCCAATGTTGAGACCAACTCCTATAATAATAGTCAACATTTTCAATCATATTATGTATCATATGAATATTTTCCTAACCACAAATAATATTATAATTTTATTAGAAAATCATGACTTAAAGTATGTTTTCAATTTTCTTTATTACTATGGGAGCGCAGAGGGTCACGAATACCCTGACCTTTAGAGGCTGTCCGACAATTTATTGGTAGTAATAAAAAAGCGCTAAAAAGAAAGCAAATAAGACCTTTAAATATAAAAAGAGAATTCTTTGATTACCGAAGGTAATTGTCGGACAGCCTCTTTAGGTCGGGGATGAAATGAACCCTCTGCACTCCCATAGTAATAAACTTTATTTGAGATTTAATATCAAATAAAACATAAAAATTAGAGGTTTGATACTTATTAGGACTTATTAAGGAGTTATATGCCAAAAAATACCATATATCTTTTTTCGATTTTTCGATTTATAGAAGAAATTAAAAAATGGCTGAAAGGTAGTGTATCAAATGTTCTGTAAATCCAAAGTCAAATTTTTAGATACTGAGCATAATTCAGTTCTTTTAACATTGAATTCTCAAGCTAGCAACTAAGTATGATTTATAATTTATAATTTTGTATATATATATTGAAACAATACTAATAATCAGATTGACAGAATAATTAAATGAAAAATTAGTAAGAAAAAATCATAAAATTAAGGTTTCAACATTATTTTTTTAGATCTATTCTTTTAGATACTCTAAGAGTTTATTTATCTTCTTTTATTCATTCTTCAGTTTCATTGGCTCTCCACAACAGTCAATATCCCCGACACATCCTATACTGCAGCTATCGCCTTTGCACTCATTTATCACTTTAAATTCAAGCCCGCATCTCTCACAAACAAGAGTTTGACCATCCCTCAGTTCTCTATAGTTCATTCCATATCACCTCACAATACAATATAGAAAAAGTATGTAATTCAGGTTCAAATTACTTATGAAACAATAATTTTGAAGAGTAATTTTAAAGATTGACTGATTTGTGAGCTTAATACAAATAGAAAGATTAAGGGACAGAAAGAATATATAAATTCGTGAACAGGGCTCTAAGCCGAAATAAGGGCATATCAAAGTTTTTCTTCGTGGCTCTTCCTTGCAACACAACTTTCAAGTGATGCACTTGAAACAGCTTTTGCAACCGCAGGTACTACACGCTTGTCCAACGGATCAGGAATTATATGATCTTCTGAAAGCTCTCTGATTGTTATAACCTCTGCAAGCGCGTGAGCTGCAGCCGTTTCCATTTCAGATGTTATTTTCCTTGCACAGGTACTGAGAGCTCCTTTGAAAACTCCCGGGAAACTTAGGCAGTTATTAAGCTGGTTTGGAAAATCCGATCGTCCTGTAGCAACAACCCTTGCCCCTGCACGTTTTGCAGTATCGGGCATTATCTCAGGCAAAGGATTAGCCATGGCTATTACAATTGCATCTTTTGCCATAGAACGAATCATGTTCTCAGTAACTATGCCTCCTACTGAGACTCCAATAAAGAGGTCAGCTCCTTGTAAGGCATTTTCGAGTCCTCCATTCAGTTTTTCAGGGTTTGTAAGCCTGGCAATTTCCTTTTTTATAGAGTTCATACCATTTTTTCGACCTTCATATACCAATCCTTTGCTGTCGCTAGTAATAATTTTTGCAGGATCAGCTCCCTCTCTGATTAAGAACCGAAAAATTGCAACTCCTGCAGCTCCAATTCCTGAAATTACTATTTTGAGGTATTTTAATTCTTTATTAACAATATTAAGAATCTTGAGAAGTCCCGCAAAAAGTACAATAGCTGTTCCATGCTGATCGTCATGCATAACTGGCAAATCCAGTTCTTCACGCAGCCTGGATTCAATTTCAAAGCATCGCGGGGCACTGATATCTTCAAGGTTAATGCCCCCAAAAACAGGGGCAAGATGTTTTACCGCTTTTATGATTTCTTCAGTTTCCTGAGTATCAAGGCAGATGGGGAAAGCATCAATACCTGCAAATTCCTTAAAAATAATTGCTTTTCCTTCCATTACAGGCAGAGCAGCATAAGGTCCTATATTCCCAAGTCCAAGAACTGCTGACCCATCGGTGATGACAGCTACAGTATTTCTCTTCAGAGTATAGAGATAGACAAGTTCCTGGTCCTCGCTTATTTTCCTGCACGGCTCGGCAACCCCTGGGGTATAAGCAACGCTGAGATCGTGTATTGTTTGAAGGGGGACTTTACTTGCAACTTCCAGTACACCCCCAAAATTTCTGTGCATGGCAAGTGATTCCCTGTATAAAGACTGGTGTGCCTCACTTTCGTTCTCCGGGTCTTTTTTATGGTTTTTTTCAGGCTGTTTTTCCTGATTTCTTCCGGAATGTTTTTCTAGGTTCTTTCCTGGAGACTTTAAAAGATCCTCTACAGAATCTTTTTTCATGTTTTCCGCCAGACCTGAAACAGACTTTATTTCTTTGATCTCAACACCCCCTAAAAATTGAACATTCCCTGTAATATTTAGCATTAAGAGCGAATTCTTAACCAGAATAAGCTCTAAGATAAAAAATTCTTGTGTCAGTAATGTTGTGCTAATAATATTTTCTCAAGCCGTAAATAAACTCACTGGTCTATAATTAAAGAAGTGGTTCACTTGAGAGTAAATAATCCTAAATTTGGTATTGTTAACTAAACATAGTTAACTCTTTATTTCTGTATTTCATCAATAGAATAACCTAGTACTTTAGCATTTCAAGACTCTTCGTATAACACTTTGTCTTTCTTCTCAACCTTGCCAAAAAGTGCCTCAATATGCTGTTATATCCTTCAACAGTATACGTTTCTGCTTTGGATTGAGTATGGATCTTTTCTGGAAGAAACTCTGCATATGCCTTCCAGTGATCAGTCATCACTTCTCCAATCTCTTTTTTCTTCAATTTTTCCCAGAGTAGTTTTCCAGTTTCCGTTCCTCTGCTACCAAAAGAGCAGTTGATAAACTTTTTCCCAACTCTATCAACAGCAATCCAGATCCAGCAATATTTTTTTTGTTACCGATGTAAGTGTGCATCTCATCCATTTCAACAATAGATATCTCATTTTCACTCTTTAGAGCCTCTAACTCTTGACCAAATTTCTTTATCCATTTTTGGACAGAAACGTGACTTACCCCTAAAACTCTTCCTATTGAGCGAAAACCCAATCCTTCAAGATAGAGTTGTAAAGCCTGTCTTTTTACAGAAGCGGAAAAAGCAGTTGATTTTAGCTCTACTGTATAGTTATAGCTACAATCAGAGCATTTGTACCATTGACGCCCACCAACTATACCATTCTTTTTGTGACTGGAACTATTACATTTTGGGCAGTTCATGAAGAAATATATGTTATAAGCATACATGTCTATTTTTGTGTACCAATACCAAAAATTTTTATCACTAACATTTCTCCCGACTTAGAATAAGTTTCTATGGATGTGTAACCAGAGAATATAAAATCGGCAATAATTATTTACTTTGTACTCCATTATAGCAGAAATAATATATCTGTTCAAAAGAATATTTATCTATGCAAATTAAAGGAATAGCTCGTGATACTCTTGGTTTTATTCTGGAGGCGAGCAAGTCAATGGCTCCCAATGAATTTGCAGGACTTCTGCAGGAAAAAGACGGAATTATCACTGAAGTCCTCATATTGCCTGGCACGGAATCCAGTGATACGAATGCGGTTTTCAGGCTTTATATGATGCCAAACATCAAAGCTACAGGTTCAATCCATAGCCATCCAGGCCCAAACCGTAGTCCTTCAAAAGCTGATCTACGCCTCTTTTCGAATACAGGAAATTATCATATCATAGTTGGCTATCCCTATGATGAGCAAAGCTGGACATGCTATGATAGAGAAGGAAAGATAAGGGAGCTCCCAGTACTTGATGTGGAATTTGAAGATTATGAAGAGCTTTGACCAAAAATCAATCTGTAAAAATTCATCCTAAACCAGAAAGAGTTAAAATCTTACTGGAAAAACTTTATAGAAATCCTTTATTTTTAGATAAAGAATTTCTATATTTTTTTGTTCATATTACATTATCAGTCATCTAATTTGTTCTCTCTTTTATAGATCTACCTGAGTATTTTCTATAACCCCATTCAATAGAAAAGCAGAAAAAAATTGTGATTAAAAATAATTCTAGAGTTAGTTTAAAACTAACAAATTCATAATAAAGTAACAATCCAAAGAATATCAAGCTACTTAGAAGTGAAATCCAGATTATCCAGCTTTTTGCTCCAGTTTCTTTCAAGAGCCGTAGATGGGAAGTATTAACAGCTATATAAATGATAAGCAGAGAAGTACTTGCGAGTAAACCAATTCCATCCAGAGGAAGGAAATTAGCCAGGAGTATGACAAGACCAGATGTAATAAAAAGTCCTTCTGTTCCTCTTTTCCAGATTTTCCTATCAATAAATAAGGGCAAACGTCCTTCTTTTGCAAGTAAATAACTTATATTTACCCCGCCATAAAGAGAGGCATTTATTGCAGAATAAGTTGAAATTAGGGCAGCAAGAGCCATAATTTTGAAACCTATAACTCCTAAAAAAGGGCTTTGATAATTAACTATAGTTATTTATTATGAGAACCTATATTTCTTCATGAACTGCTCCAGATGCAATAGTTCCAGTCACAAAAAGAACGGTATAGTTGGTGGGCGTCAATGGTACAAATGCTCTGATTGTGGCTATAACTATACAGTAGAGCTAAAATCAACTGCTTTTTCCGCTTCTGTAAAAAGACAGGCTTTACAACTCTATCTTGAAGGATTGGGCTTTCGCTCAATAGGACGATTTTAGCATGAAAGTACATGAGGAGATTATCCTCACGTGCTCTCTTGATCCTTTTTCCCCATAATCGCAAATATTCCACTAATTATTTTAATCCATTCATCAACCTAAAAAATCTCAGTTTCAATAATCTTTCTCTTTTGGATTTCTCCCTTTTGATATCCGGTTTCATCTTCGTCCATCTCATCGTTTGTAATAAGATGCCATAGTATCGTTGCAATTTTCCTTGCTAAGGCAATAATTGCTTTTGCATTTCCAATCGACTTCTTTTTTCTGTTAAAAAACTCTTTTAACCTGCTATTCTTCTTTCTTGCTGCTGCTTGAGCAATCTGTGTCAGAATCCACCTTGCTACTTTTGATCCCCTCTTTGTGATTCTGCCGTTATAGTATTTATCTGTAGATTGATACACATTAGGAACTAGACCAAGCCAAGAAGCAAGCTTATTTCCAGAAGAAAAATCCTTAAAGTTGCCTATTTCAGCAAGTAAAATTGCCGCACCAAGTTCCCCTATACCTGGAACTGACATTAAAATCTCCATTTCTCGCTTATGATTTCGAGAAGCATAATTGAAAATTTCTGTTTCTAAAGCTTCGAGTTCATCATCAAGACTTTTTATGAGTTTCAGACAGATCTGAAGTCTGAATGCAGCACTTTGAGAAATTTCTCGATCAAAAATTTCTCTTATCTGAGCAGCTTTTTTCCGAACATTTGGAGAGAGGCTTGCAATAATCTGATCAACACTCTTACCTGAAGAGATTCCTAATAAGATCATTCTGCCATTCTTGCCAAAAACGTCTGTCAGCACATTATTCAGGTGTAGCATTTCAGATGCAAGAATTGAATTTCAGATGCAAGAATTGAATTTCAGATGCAAGAATTGAATTTCAGATGCAAGAATTGAGTGAGCTTTATTTTTTAAATCTGTTCTTTTTTGTACAAGTGTTAACCGAAGTCGAACATATGATCTAAAATCTATATGATCCTTTGGAAAAACTCTTGATGGCTGAATCATATTATTAAGTGCAAGTTGTGCAATGACTTCTGAGTCAATCTTATCTGTTTTTTATGGGTAAATACCTTCATATCTCGCGCATTTCCAACTATCACAGTTAGATGCTTTATCAATGAATCATGAATCGGAACCCAAAAGTCGCTGGTTGATTCACATGCAACAACATCACATTTTTCTGATATTACCCAATTTTTAAGGGCTAAAATTCCTTCATCATCTCTGTTGAAACGTTGCTGTTGTTTTTCACCAGATCTGCTGAAAATTGTAGCAATGAAAAAGAGTTTGTGAATGTCTAAACCACAAGCTTTGTTTATGACTTAAATCAAATTAGATCGCCAAATTTATTTGGGCAGTGGAATTGCCTAAAAGGCCAATTTAGCATCCGTGATCAAAGTCACACTTGAGCCTTCGATGGCAATTCACTGATTAGTTTTAGAACGGTTTTGAATAACCAAAATCAAGACAACCTTACTGCCCAAGGTAATGAGGGCTTAATAGTCAAAAAAAAGAACGGAGAGTACTTTCATTAGTTGTGCTTGTTATTCGAAGAAAAGCATGTGCGTTTTAGGAAAAGGTTGTCCAATTATACTTATTTCAGATTTTTTAATTTTTTCGGCATTTTCAGAACTCATATCGAGTTGATTTATTGTCTTATTCTTCGAGTGTTCAATCTCTCCTGTAGTAGCTTGTTTTAAATTCTCCTGATCTATTTTTATTAATCTCCCCCCATTTGAAATCCGAAAATAAGGATTCTAAAGATATACGAATTATATATTATCGGCTTTGTAGAAATGTTTTTTTAACAGCATTTTTGTCATCACGTTAATACTTTCACCTAACTTCCTCAAGCCTTTTTTATATGTTTATCTTATTTTAATTAATGTCTGCCTCCAATTTGAAAATAAACGCTCTGGAAAGGAGAATTATCTTTCACGCGGATATGGACAGTTTTTTTGCGTCAGTTGAGGCAAGAGAAAAGCCAGAAATTAAAGGGCTACCTGTAATTATAGGTTCTGACCCTAAAGGAGGCTCAGGAAGAGGAGTTGTAAGTACCTGCTCATACGAGGCGAGAAAATACGGGATTCATTCTGCAATGCCGATTTCACAGGCTTACAGGCTCTGTCCTGATGCGGTTTTTTACCTGTAAATATGAAACTCTATTCGGGCGTTTCAGTAAAAATAATGGAGATTTTAAAGGGATTTGCAGACAAGTTCCAGCAGGTAAGTGTGGATGAAGCTTATCTCGCACCAGGGCCCGAAATTAGAAATTTTGAAGAGGCTGCCCTTTAAGCCCTCAGAATCAAGGACGAAGTACAAAAACAGGAAGGAATTACCTGTTCGACAGAAGTCGGGCCAAATAAGCTTATTGCAAAAATTGCATCTGGATTTCAGAAGCCTGACGGACTTACCGTTGTCAGGTCTGGAGATGTAAAAGAATTTCTTTTTCCACTGTCGGTTTCAAAAATTCCTGGAATCGGAGAAAAAACGGCTGAAAATCTTAAATCAATGGGAATTACCAGGATAGAATAACTTGCAAACTGTGATGTGCAACTGCTTTCGGAAAAATTCGGAAAAATGGGGTTTCACATGAAGCAGCTTGCAAATGGACTTGATTTTGGAGAAGTTCTGGAAAATGAAAATATAAAATCTATTAGCAGGCACACAACTTTTTCTGAAGATACAAATGATCCTATAAGAATTATCGGGTCTCTTGAATTACTTGTAGAAAGTGTACATGATTCCTTGTTGAAAAACCGATTCCTTTTCAAAACCAAAACCCTAACTGTGCGTTTTGAAGATTTCTCTACCTATACACGCTCAAAAACGATCCAAATATGGACTTCAGACCTCTTTGTGATCAAAAGAACAGCCATACAGCTTCTTTCAGAATTTATTGGAGGTCGAAAACTAAGGCTTGTAGGTATAGGCGTCACCAAACTCCGTGAGAGAGACAAAAAGCAAACTCTAATCACAGATTTCTAACACAAGCCTTTTCAAAAAAGGCTTGAGCGAAAACCCCAATGACAACTCCAATGACTGTGGCGTGATAAACCGGCGCAACGGTTTTGATCAAACAATGAAACGGTTGCAGGTTAATTGTTACAGTCCAATGTTTGTGGATAAACTGACAGACTATATTTTTATAATGGAAAACCAATTAAGTTTGATGAAAAAGAATGTAAAGATAGCGCTGGCCCTTCTTATAATTTTAGTCCTAACCGTGGTTATTGTTTATGCTACACTTCCATATTTAAATTATATTTTTGGGGGACTTATTCTTTTTGTTATATTTCGATCTCTTTATCATTTTCTTGTAAGAAGAGTTAGGCTTCCTAAGCAGTTTGCAGCCGGACTTGTGATAGTAATTTCTATCTTTGTTGTATTAATTCCTTTGTATTTTCTTTTAAGCGTGATCGTCAGCGAAATCACGCAACTTTTAGTTGATCGGGCCTCAATTACTACGTCTATTCAAGCCGGAGGCCACATTTTAATGGAACTTCTTTTAAGGCTGAATATTCCTGCAGATGTATTCCAGACAAAAATAGACGAAAAAGCAATGGAAATTGCCTCACAGGCTGTTAATTACACAAGCCTGTTCATTGTGGGCTCAATCCAGAGCCTGAGCCAGCAGTCCATTGGTCTATTGATAATGTACTTTTTGCTATACTATCTTTTTACTGAGGAAGATTCGAACTTTATGCGCCAGATTTCTGTTGCAGTCCCTTTCAATGAAGAAAATACAGCTACTCTTCTTGATGAATTCCGAAGAATTGTTCGGACAACTCTTATCGCCAGCGGGGCAGTTGCTCTTGTCCAGGGTGGAATCCTGACAATAGTATTCCTTGTTTTTGATATTCAGGGAGCTTTTCTCTGGGGTTCTATTGCGGCAATTCTTTCTTTTTTGCCGGTTGTCGGAGCACCTCTTGTCTGGGTTCCTGCAATCTTTGTCCAGCTTATTCAGAAAGACTATACTGCAGCAATAGCTATTCTTGCAGCCGGGCTTTTTATAAGTGTTATTGACAACTTTCTCAGACCCATTATCCAGAAAAGAGTTGGAGAAATTCATCCTTTTCTATCCCTGCTTGGGGTTGTTATAGGAGTATCTCTTTTTGGGCTGCTAGGAATTGTTATAGGTCCTCTTTTGCTCTCCTACTTTGTTCTGACCGTCCAGATGTTTTCCAGAGAATACCTTTCTGAAAAGGAGTGAAAATTTGCAGATCGAAATACTCGGGTGTGAGTCTTTTGGGGCAAGATCCCTTTCCTTCATTGTAAAAACAGATGAACGGACAATCCTAATTGATCCAGGGGTTGCTCTTACGCGTTTACGTTCGGGCCTGCTTCCCCATCCAAGAGAAGTTGCTGCTGCTTTCAGGATAAGAGAAAAAATTCTATCTGCATTTGGACAGGCTACTGATGTTGTTATCAGTCATTATCACGGGGACCATATGCCAATGAAGGCTGAAGATCCTTATCAACTGCCAATGGAAGCTCTTCCCACCCTTGACGGGATAAATTTCTGGTGTAAAGGATCAGAAAAAATCTCTTCTCTATCTTTAAAGCGGAGGAATGAGCTTTCAAAGTTTCTTGATTTTTCTCTTCCGGCTTCAGAAGGCATGAAATCTGGTATTATGGAGTTTTCGTCTCCTGTTTCACATGGAGCAAAGGAAAAAGGCTTTGGGACTGTTATGATGACCTGGATCTGCGAAGGAGATGAGGTCTTTGTCCATGCTTCAGATATCCAGCTTCTGGACATGGAAGCTGTTCTTAAGGTGCTTGCCTGGAAGCCTACAATTGTTTTTGCCTCAGGTCCTCCGATTTATCTATCACACCGTATACCTGATGTAGAAAAAGAAGCTTTGAAAAATGCTTTAGTCCTTGCCAGGAATGTGGATACCTTGACTCTGGACCACCATCTTCTCAGATCTTTTGAAGGATACAGATGGTTAAAAGAGCTGAATGGAACGGTTAACAACCGAGTACTCTGCGCTGCAGAATTTATGGGAAGATCTCCTGATCTTCTTGAGGCTCAGAGAAAAAATCTTTATGAAAAAACGCCAGTAACACCAGATTGGCATGAAGCTTATGCAAAGGGTAAAGCAGGTTTTGAAGAATTTCTCTGACAAAACGGCTGGAAGAAATTACCAGACCGATACTGTAACATCTCCTGTAACAGGGCTTAACAGGTAACTTTTGAAGTCTCATTTAATGGGGTCAGAACTCGCTGGTATAATTGTCTATGTTTTATGTATCTGTTCTGAACGCTGTTCGTAATAATCATAAAGTTCTTTTCCCCAGGCAATGGCTCCAGGTTCAAAGCAAATAATATGCTTCCTGTCAAAAACTGTATTTTTCGGGAAAAGAGCCATTGCCATAAAATTATCTGCTGCCACAATGGCAGGAATTCGTTCACATTCTTTACATACAAAAAATTTAGCATTTTCTTTTTTAAGGTATTTTTCGGTTTGTTCCCTATAATCTTCAATCCATCTTTTCAGGACGGGTTCCGGGAGAACGAGCGATATAGGTATTCCTTTTTCGGCGATTTCCAGGTAAAAAGAAGGGAAAAGAGGATGGAAATATGGAATTGCAGCCTCAAGCTTTTTTGCCATCTGAACATTTTTTACGTACTCAGGAATCATTTCAAACATATGATCCACTGCAGGTTCGATGATATTGCAGTGTCCAAGCTCGTTAATTCTTAGCAGGAGAAAAGATGGAATCTCATTTGTTTCTCGGTCTGCCCAGTAATCTGCATTTTCTTCGAGTACAGAAAGAGTATCCAGGAGAGGTTTCATTTTATCAACCACAACTCTACCAATCTCGCTCAGTTTATAGAAGTTTTTTTCTTGGATTACCATATGCTGCTCTTTGAGTTTTTTTACTTGAGGCTGAACTGAGGTTGCACTGGCGTTAAGGGCTTTTTTTAATGTCTCGATATCTTTTGGCCCTTCAAGTAGAAGAAGTAAAACATTCTTTCTCTTTTCGGATAGAAGAATTAGAGAGAGTAGAGTATTTTCCATATCATGCACCTTACCAGCTGCCTGCAGATTTGTATTTTAGTGAAATTATGTATATGCAGGCAAGATTTACAGTAAAGAATTCTTTAAACAAAAGCTGAAGTATATCCATTTATATTGTGAAAACTTGAAAATTAATCGTTGATATATTTATCTCTAAAATTTATAAATACAGGGCATTTTTCATTAAATTATCTGTTTTAAATGTAATTTTGTTCCTGCATAAATTTCAATTCCTAAACTTAATTTCAAAATGCATAAAATCCCCTGAAAAATACCAATTTGTTCCTTCCTCTCCATAAGATAATAAAAACTTAATATCTTTAATAAGTTGCGTTGAAAATTATAACCTGCTTTTATTGAACTAAATGAGATAACCTTTTTTTACATATTTAATTTTCAGATTATTAAAGCTGGCATAGAT
This sequence comes from uncultured Methanosarcinaceae archaeon, assembly GCA_963727895.1. Lineage (GTDB taxonomy): Archaea > Halobacteriota > Methanosarcinia > Methanosarcinales > Methanosarcinaceae > Methanosarcina. The sequence goes on from CAVSHT010000005.1 coordinate 296,526, forward strand.
AGGTTTTCTTCAACTCCGCAAATATTGCAGGTTTTAGAGTAAGTTTAAACTAAGCAGAACGAAAATAATATTAAACAAATCTAGACATAGACAATTTGCAAGCTTAATATTTAAGCTAAATCTCTTCTAAAAAAGGACAAAAATCAAGAAATTTAAAAAAGAACTTTAGAAAGATGCGTCAACGTAATCAACTGGCCTTTTAAAAACAGCCGCTACTGTGCCATCTTCATCTATATCGTCTGAAAACTTGATAAGTTCCCAGCCTTCAGTTCCCAGGCTGTTAAGATCTTCTTTTGTCTTCGACCATTCACTAAATCTTATTTCTTTAACATCATATTCCCAGATGGTCACTCTAATTCATCTCCAGTAAATTTGGGTACGATTAACTTATATATTAAGTTGGAACATCTGCTATATGTACCTTTTTAAAAAATAGATTTGAGCTGAAATCAAGTTTAATTGATTTTAAAAATGTTTATAAATTGACCCAAATCAACTTTAGAATTGACCTCAAACTTACATTCAGAATTGACCTTAAATCAACTCTGGAATTAAGCCGATATTCAAGGTCTTATATGTAAGGAATAAATTAAAAAGAATAAGCTGTTGAGAGCTAATTTCTTTAAAAAAGGTCATACTTCGGCTTATTTAGAAATAAACCAAATCCAAACCCGTTTTCAAATTAGCTCCAAACTCAGCAAGTTTTTAAGCGAACTTAAATTTCAAATTTTTGGGTAAAAACAGAAATTATAGGATTTTTACAAAGCCTAGATCTCAACAAGTTTTTAACTAACCCAAATTTCAATAAGCTGAAACTTAAATTTCAATAAGTTCATACTCACGACTTCCAAAGCCTATTTCTTCTCCGTATTTGAGCTGGTGGGTTCCATCGATCATTGGCCATGCCCCTCTGAATTTATCTGCTCCAGCTTCGTGATTGCATTGAAGAGAGGAGTTAATAAGCCCCTTTTGCTTATTTACAAGATCATAGCTTGCCTGATCAAGAGCGATAGGGTCTTTTGAAGCTAAAATTCCGATATCCGGAACAATAGGAGCATCACTCCAGGGTACACAGTCACAATCAGGCGTGATTTTAACCAGGAAATTTATATAACCAACTTTTCCTTCTTTTCCTTTTACTGCCCCATATGCATATTCAGTAAGACATTCAAGGAAGTTCGGAATATCGTGTTCCCAATCTATAGTTATAGCACCTGCTGGGCAAACTTCCATACACTGCCCACAGCTTATGCAAATATTGGGCTCAATCATTGAAACTTCTCCGAGAAGTGAAGAAGCTCCTACAGGACAGATTTTAACGCATTTCTGGCAGCCTATGCACTTCTCCTCAATGACATGCGGGCTTGTACTGAAATGCTGATCTTTCTTTCCAGCTGCAGGAGCACAGCCCATAGCGAGATTTTTGATAGCTCCTCCAAAACCTGCTACTATGTGCCCTTTGAAATGGGACATCACAATCATAGAGTCAGCAGCAGCAATGTCAGACCCGATTTTTACGGACTTGAAGTGCTTCTGCCCAATGTCTACATCCGCAGCGTTCTGGCTCTTTAAACCGTCCGATATGATTAACGGTGCTCTGACTACAGAATAATCAAAACCGTGTTCTATTGCCGTTGTGAGGTGGTCAACTGCATTATGCCTGCTGCCTGAGTAAAGAGTATTAGTGTCCGTAACAAACGGTTTTGCTCCTGCTGCCCTAATCTTTTCTACAACCTGCCGCACAAAAACTGGATTTATATATCCGTCATTCCCGTACTCTCCAAAATGGATCTTAATTGCAGTCAGATCGCCTTCTCCAAAGAGTTCAGCAAAACCTGCTTTGTCAAAAAGCTTCTGAATCTTGCTGATTGTGTTTTCCTCTGGATTTCTTGCTCTTAGATTTGCAAAATAAACTTCGCTTGCCATATAAGTGCCTCCTAAGTCTGGATAGTGTTTTATCCACGAAAACTATGGAGTTAAAAAAGTGTTATTCATTTTTAGGCATTGCGCTATTTGAAGAGAACGAAAAAAGTCAGGTAGATATTGTTATTTTATTTTTTGAAATGAAACGCATTTTTATGATATTTACTTATATATTTTCAGGTTCTAAGATTATACCATGAATTTTACTTCCAAAAAGTATAATTTCCCAAAATGTATTAATCTCTACTTTTAAATGGTAAAAAGGTGGTTATTCTGGATTATTTTCCCCTCGATCTACAAATCTCAAAAATGCCTGAAAGTACTCCCAATCATTACCATGCTGCAATTCTGGAAAATGGAGAAATTACAGCAACCCATGATTTTGAACTGAGTAGAGACTTGAAGCTTCTTCAGATGCTCAGGCAGATTGAGGAAAAGGTCACAACTCTCAAATCCCAGTATGAAGAAACAATCCACACTGAATTTGGGGAAATGCTTTACCATACTGTATTTTCAGAAGAACTTGGAGAGTATTTCAATAAACGTTTCATTGAAGCTCAGGACAACAATCATGGATTCAGAATTTCCCTTCGGTTTGCTGATAATGTACCAGAAATTGCAGCTTTGCCATGGGAGTATCTGCATAATGGAGAAGACTTTTTAGTTTGTAGAAGAAACATTTTGCTCTCAAGACTCCCTCCTGAAGCAAAGAAAACAGAGACTCAACCCCTTAATTCTGTTCTCCGAATGCTCGTAATTATTTCAGGTCCCGATGATCCCAGAGTTTCACCCTTGAATACGGAAAAAGAGCAGGAAATTATTCTAGAAGCCGTGGACAAGCTTCAGAGAAAACAGAAGATAAAGGTTGATTTTACAGAAGATGCAACTTTTGAAAATGTTCAGGGTTACCTGAACGAACAGCAATACCACATTGTACATTTTACCGGACATGGAATAAGCATAAACGGCAAAGGACATCTTGTATTTGAAACCGAAGACAGGAAAGTCAGGCTCATAGACAATAAAACTCTTGCAGACCTTTTTTCAGACATGGGCATAAGGCTTGTCGTGCTTAGCTCCTGCGAGTCAGCTAAAGGCTCGGACAAAGAAGCTTTCGGAGATCTTGCCATGCTTTCTAAAAGGAGAATCCCTGCTGTAGTGGCAATGCAGTATTCGGTACTTGATGACGTGGCAATTAAGTTTGCTTATACTTTTTACAGCACAATTGCAAGCGGAAAACCTGTTGACCTCGCTCTTAAAGAAGCAAGGATCATGATGAAATACTCGGAAAAAAGCAACGGTCTGGACTTTGCAACCCCAGTGTTGTACCTATCGGATTGCAACTGCGTCCGGATAGGAGATATAATACCAGAAACTGCGGAATTCGTAAACAAACCCATGATGCTGCCGGATTTGCAGATAATGAAAAAGGGATTCGTCGCCAGGAGACAAGAGCTTCGACTTCTGGAAAAAGGCTTCAAATCCGATATAAAGAGAGCTGCTATAATTCATGGTTTTGGAGGCATGGGGAAAACAGTCCTTGCAACTCGACTTGCGCTAAAGATGAATGAATATTTTGACGGAATTTTAGGGATGAAGTGCACTTCAACCACTCGCCCGGAAGATATCCCGAACAAAATTAACAACTTCCTGATGATGAAAGGGATTTTCAACTTAAACCAGATCCTCAACCAGCCCGCACTCCTTGAAATTAAAACCTCCTATCTGGTGAACATATTAAACCAGCTACGTTTCCTGATAATTCTAGATAATTTTGAAGATTGCCTGAACGAAGACCGGGAAGATATTGAAAATCCAGAACTCAAAGCATTTATTCAACAACTTCTGAATGACACTTACACAGGCACAAAGTTCATTATAACAATCCGTTATGATTTTGACCCACTGGAAGGTCGGCTCTCGGAAGGTATAGAGCACATTTCCCTTCCCGAACTGCATTTCCCGCAGACCAACTGGCTGATGAATAACTACAAAGAACTTGCAGATCTTGAAATTCCGAAAAAACGGCAGATATACGATTTTATAGGGGGGCATCCATGGACAGTTGGACAATTTGCTAAACTTGCTTCAGTTCAGGGCGTTGACAGTTTGATGCTTGACTTAAAACCCCTGAAAAAAGAACTTATCGAGTTTACCCTGCTGGACAAATCTTTTTCAAAAATGGATGCTGACGCTAAAAAACTTCTTATCTGCGCCTCAATTTACGAAGAAGCTATTTCTATAGAAGCACTATCATGGATTGTGGGAGACGATGAAGAAGCAAGCCCTTCAATCTTAGAACCTCTTCAAAAGCTCATCCAGTGGGGTCTGATCTCAAAAGAGCAGGAATATGATGAAACAGTTTACAACGAACACACAATAGTAAGGGATTTCGCACATGAAAAACTTGAAGAAGAAGGATTTGACAAAAAGAAACTCCTTCTCAGAGCTGCAAGATACTATGAGAATTTAGTTCCCCAAACCAAAAGTATCTGGGATTATCTAAAAGCACGCGACTATTACTTCCAGGCAGAAGATTGGGAAAGTGCAAATGAAGTTGTAGAAAATACTTCAGACCTCCTGATCCGCTGGGGACACATTGAACTTGCAATGAATCTTTCAAATGAATCAATCAACACGACATCAGGTGCTACAAAATTAAATTGTGAGGGTACTATGGCGAATATTTTCTATAATCTCGGAGACTTAAACACATCATTAAATATATATAATAACATCAAATATAAATATGAGGAAATGGGGGATATAGGGGGGTTGCAATAACACTGCACCAGATAGGAAATGTTCATTAACCAGATAGGAAATGTTCAAAATGTTCATTAACCAGATAGGAAATGTTCATTATCTTCAGGGCAACTACGAAGAAGCAGTGAACTTATACAATCAGTCACTGAAAATTGAAGAAGAGCTGGGAAACAAAAGCGAAACTGCACAAACATTGCACCAGATTGGAAGAATGGATGAAGAAAATGAAGAATATGCTTTATTACTTAGTTGCTTTTTCAATCTTTGAAGGAATAAATTCACCAAATAGAAAGATAGCTGAGAGTTCAATTAATCGATTAAGAGAAAAGCTTGGTGAAGAAGAATTTGAAAATTTGGCATTGATACTTAAACATAGTTATATACTATTAGAAAGTATATTTCTTAGAAAGTATATTTCTTCATTAACTGCCCCAGATGCAATAGTTCTAATCACAAAAAGAACGGTATAGTTGGCGGGCGTCAACGCTATAAATGCCATGATTGTGGATATAACTATACAGTAGAGCTAAAATCAACTGCTTTTTCCGCTTCTGTAAAAAGACAGGCTTTACAACTTTACTTTGAAGGATTGGGCTTTCGCTCAATAGGACGATTTTTAGGGGTGAGTCATGTTTCTGTCCAAAGATGGATCAAGAAATTTGGTCAGGAGTTAGAGGACCTAAAAAGTGAAAATGAGATATCTATTGTTAAAATGGATGAGATGCACACTTACATCGGTAACAAAAAAAATATTGCTGGATCTGGATTGCTATTGATAGAGTTGGGAAAAAGTTCATCAACTGCTCTTTTGGTGGTAGAGGAACGGAAACTGGAAAACTACTCTGGGAAAAATTGAAGAAAAAAGAGATTGGAGAAGTGATGACAGATCACTGGAGAGCATATGCAGAGTTTATTCCAGAAAAGATCCATACTCAATCAAAAGCAGAAACATTTACAGTTGAGGGATATAACAGCATATTGAGGCATTTTCTAGCAAGATTGAGAAGAAAGACAAAGTGTTATAAAAAAGTCTTGAAATGCTAAAGTACTCGGTTATTCTATTGATGAAATACAGAAATAAAGAACTAGATATATTTAAGTAACAATACCAAATCTATTACATTGGTCATCGGTTAAGGAATTTTCTTGCCTGAAAGCTATCGATTTTGCACTAGAAACCTGTCTTAAATCTTGGTTTATCTACATGAAATCGATATCCCGTTCCAGCTCATAATCTATTAACATATTTAACAAATGTTAAAGAAATTGACGCAATTTGTCACGATTCCTCGCTTAACCGAAGACGCATGTAAAGGAATTGAATGTAAAAAATGTGGATTCAGCAAAAATTGTACAAAAAGAATAGATGGTATCAGGCATTTAAAAATAGCTGAATTTTCAAAAGAAAGAAAGCAATTAGCCGATAAAATGGAAACAGAAGAAGCTAAAAGAATATATGGGCAAAGAAAGCAGGTAGTAGAACCTGCAATTGGAAATTATAAAGAGAATTTAAGGTTTAGAGAATTTTTAACAAGAGGATTGAAATCAATCAGAAACGAATTTAATTTAGTGTGTACTGCAGCTAACTTAAGGAAATATGGATTTATTCAAACAAAAACGAGATCAATGGAACGAAAAATATAAATAAAGGGAACTTTTCCCGTTAAGAATTGAACAATAGAAATAGAAAACGATTTCATAAAGAAAAAAGTTCCCATCTAACAGCAGACAATTTTATTTCATTACTGATAGTAATTGTCGGACAGCCTGTAAAGTAAGGGGTATTTGTGACCCTCTGCACTCCCATTGTAATCAAAATTAAACTGTTGGTGTATAACATAAACAAAAAAGTTATAGAAAGAATTTGCATTAAATTAACTATTTCTACAGAGCCCTTTCAAGTAAGATTTATATAAGATAAGACTTGAGAGGCGGGAAGCCATTAAAACAGATAGAACTGTAACTTTGGGTATAGGCACCTGTAGTAAAGATATATATGCGGTTTCCCTCTCGCATTGTGTGAGGAAAAGAGTACTTGTGGTGTTCATATAGAATATCCATGCTGTCGCATGTGGGTCCTGCAAGGATAACTTCTTCGGCACAACCTTTTTTATCACAGAAAATGGGATATTTAATGCACTCATCAAGGGTTTCTATAAGACCTCCAAATTTTCCAATATCAAGATATACCCATTTGTACTGGTTAAACCTGGCTTTTTTGGAGATCATCACAACTTCACTTACGATTATACCTGCATCAGCTACCAGAGATCTTCCAGGTTCTATAATGATTTCAGGTAGCTCCTCTCCGAAGTCCTCATGTAAAAAGCGCCGTATTTCTCCGGCATAAGTCTCAAGATCATGAGCCTGCGCCTGGTATTTTGCAGGAAAACCACCACCAAGATTAATCATTTTCAGATTTATGCCTTTTTCAGCTACTGCTTCAAAAAGATATTTACATTTGGAAATAGCATTATCCCACTGACCAATGTCCCTTTGTTGGGATCCAACGTGAAAAGAAAGCCCATAAGGCTCAAGTCCCAATTTTTCAGCTTTCAGAATGAGTTTAAATATTAAATCAGGATGAGAACCGAATTTCTTTGAAAGTGGCCAGTCGGCGCCGTCGCTTTCAGTAAGGACACGGAAAAACACTCTTGAGCCCGGGGCTCTTCTTGCTAATTTTTTCAGATCACTATCAGAATCAGTAACGTAAAGTCTCACTCCTTTTTCATATGCATATTGTATATCTTTCTCTTTTTTGATAGTGTTACCGTAACTGATCCTTTCGGGTTCTACCCCAAGCCTGAGAAGCTGATCAAGTTCATATACTGTTGCCACATCAAAATTTGAGCCTTTATTTTTCAGGGTAAGTACTACTTCGTCCATAGGATTAGCCTTTACAGCATAGTGAATTTTTGCAAAGGGCATATTCTCCACTAGCTCTTCATAGCTTTGCTCTATTTTCTGGAGGTCGATGATCAAAAATGGGGTTTCTTTATCCCGAGAAAACTTTTTAATTCTATTAAACTCATCTCTTGAAACAAAATCCTCCAGTGGAAACACATAATGCTCTTTTCTCATGATGACTCCCTTCTAAAATCACAACTAATGACTTATTATCTATAAACGTACTATTTAATAATTTTTAATATGAATCATATTTGTAATGATTATTATGATTTAAATCAATTATTTTGGAAATAAGCGAATGAAAGCGAGTTAAATAGGATTTTGTATATATAAAACTAATTATTGGTGAATATCAAGACACAAAACTAACTGAAATCAATAAATATTTAACATAAATAGTCATATTATAAAAATAAACATAATTAACCTTCTTTTTTTCATTAAAGACCTCAAAAACCCATTTATCTGAATAGAAGAATCAAGAAAACATATATAATCTCAAAAGACGAATAAAAAATTTTTACCATTATAAAAATATATTAAGGGTTTTAAATTAAACAAAAACAGAATTAAAAATGAAAAGGTTCTAAAATCCATTCACATATATATTTCTGAAAAATAAGCTGCTTTAAGCCATTTTTCGTATAATTCCAGACCTGTAGTCTCGAAAATAATTTTAAGGTATAATTCAGAGACTTTTTGCTCTGGTTCTGAATAATACGATGAGTATCCCAATTCCGGTAAGCACAAAACCATAAGTTATGACCTCCAGACTCAGGTGAGAAAAAAGAACCGCGGTAGAAATAATGCTAAGAAAAGGAAGTAAAGGAAAACGACCAATATTTAGAGGAACTTTAAAAGGACGAATTTTTTCAGGATCAACATAACGGAGCTTTATCAGAGAAAGGTTGATCATAAAAAAAACAATAAAAATCATAAAATTAGCAATGTTTGCTACAATTTCAATATATTTTAGCAGCATAAACAGAGTAGAAAGACAAGCAACCCCTAAAATTGCGACCCAGGGAGTACGATAATGTGGATGTAGTCGAGATAGACTTTTTGGAAGTGATCCTGAGCATGCCATACCATAAACAATCCTTGACCCTCCAAGCATAACTACCAGTACGGTGTTCATCGTAGAAAAAAGAGCAATCCAGGACATGAGGACAAAAGCCTTATTTCCCAAAGAAACAGCTGCGACATCTGCAAGTGGAGCTCCTGAAAGTCCAAGAACCCGAAAATCAAGTACACTTACAGAAGTTATTGCCACGCATATGTACAGGAAAACAGTAAAAAAAATAGCGGTAAATAGGGCTTTTGGAATTGTTTTTTCGGCTTCTTTTGTTTCCTGGGATAATCGCACAATATCTTCAAAACCGAGAAATGCAAAAAAAATCAGAGTAGAAGCCTCAAGTATTCCTCTCATACTTGGAGTTTCAAGATAATTTACCTTTCCAATGTAAGGGAGACCTATGTAAATGACAATCAAAAGTCCAAATATTTCTATAAAGCTTATCAAAATAGCTAGCCATGCAGATTCCTTGATTCCATGAATCATGATAAGACTGAGAACAATAAACAGGCCTATTATCGTTGTTAAACCTTTAACTCCGAACAGGTTACTGAAATACCTCTCAAATCCTAAAGCAACCGCTGAACTCGTTATTACCACATAATAGACAACAAGTAGCCCCACAAGAAAACCAGTACGTTCACCAAAAGCTTTTTTTACAAACTCGTACTCTGCGCCTGCTCTTGGATACATAGAAGCAAGTTCCATATAACTAAAGGCAGAAAGTGCAGCTGTAATTCCGGCAAACAAAAAAGAAAACCAGACCATATTTCCTGCGAGCCCTGCTGCTTTTCCCATTAGCACGTAAATTCCGGCCCCAAGAATATTGCCAATTCCTACCAGAGTAATCTCTAGTAAGCTCAGTTCTTTTTTTAGTTCAGGCTTCTCAATCATAAAAAAATCCCTTGAACAAGCTTGAAATTAATTACAAAATAATTAAACAACTGGACTTCAGGCCTATTAGAAGTATATTATGAAGGAAAATGAAAATTTTCAATTAAGCTCTCAGAATAACCCCATTTACAGAATGCTTTAATCCCCAATAAAATGCTTAGTTTCCTAACTACGTTTAACTCAATAAATTAGATACTACCGGGAATTTCTACAGAAATTATGTTTATAGTTGGAGTTTATGTTATTATTCTGCAGAAAATTATATTTCTAACTTTTCATAAAAAGAAAAATTTAGGAAAATAAACTACATTTAAAAGTTATTCGCTATGTAATTCTTCAGATTGCTGCTAAAAAATACTAGTAACTTTTCAAGATACTAGCTCTATCAGCATTAAAAAAACCTACAAGCAGGCTTAAACAGTGTTTTTCAGGTTTGAATTTATAGATTTTTAGGTTGTGTTTTTCATTTTTTGAGCAAGATCTAGTCCAATTTCCTCAACCTTTTTCAAATCTTCTTCCCTGGGCTTACCCTTTACCTGAAGCGTCCCTACAATTTCCATCTTAGAAGGAACCAGCATTTCCCCTGCCTGTTTCAGAGCACCCCCGCCCCAACCAAATGACCCAAGTAGCACCCCATACTTTGCAGGAGGATTGAGGGCCTTTACAAGATAAGTCCCGTAGAGGGCAAGAGGATGCATGCCTGCAAGGATAGTAGGGGCTCCAATGATGACAGCACGGGAATCAACCAGTTCTCTTGCAATATCTCCTGTATCTGCAACTTCAAGGTCAAAGATTCTTACATCTACACCTTCTTTCATTAAGGTCTCTGCAATTGTCCTTATCATCATTTTTGTAGAACCCCACATACTTACATAGACAATAAGAGCTTTATATTCAGTTTCCCCTGCAGTCCATTTCGCATAGGGTTCTAGTACACGCTGTGGGTTTTTGTAAATAGGACCATGACTTGGTGCAATGATTTCAATATTAAGATCTTTTATCTTCGCAAGAGCCTTTGCCCCCATTTTGGCAAAAGGCATCATGATTTCCCCATAATAACGTTTTGCAAGAGGAATGATGTCTTCCAGATCTTCATCATAAACACCCTGGGCTGTGTGAGCTCCAAAGAAATCACATGAGAACAGAACCCTCTCTTCTGGCAAGTATGTGAACATTGTCTCGGGCCAATGAAGCCAGGGAGCTTCAATAAAAAGCAGAGTTTTTTCCCCCAGTTCCAAGACATCTCCATCGGCAACAACTTTAATCCTGGAGACTGGCAGATCATGGTAAAGACTTGCCATTTTTACACCTCTCTCCGTCGTAACAAGCACCGAGTTAGGAGCCCTGTCCATAATATACTGAATCGCATTCGAATGGTCAGGCTCTGCGTGATTCATAATAAGGTAGTCAAGTTTTTCCAGGTTTGAAACTAGGTTTATCTTTTCCTCAAACTCTTCTTCAAAACCAGGGTTAATGGTATCAATAAGAGCTGTTTTTTCGTTTCCTTTTACAAGATAAGAGTTGTAACTTGTCCCCTGAGTAAGCGGAACCAAAGCGTCAAACATTCTACGGCTCCAGTCTTTTGCTCCAACCCAAAACACATCTCTGGCAATTTCAGGAACATTGTAAAGATCCATATTTTTCCTCCATTTTCCATAATATGTTTGGAAAGCATATCTACATTTTTGGCTGCTTCCATAAATTTAATAACTATTTATTAATGAGCCTATCCTAAAACTCAAAATTTGCTTATTAGGCATTCAATTTCATATATTCAACCAAGCTTTTGATTGTGAAAACAATTCCGAAAATTCCCAACAATTAAGAATAAAGTAGCTTTTGGGATAGGCTCTAATAAATAGTTATTAAATAAGATTAGATTTTTTGTCATTGATACTTAAACATAGTTATATACTATTAGAAAGTATATTTCTTCATGAACTGCCCCAGATGCAATAGTTCTAATCACAAAAAGAACTGTATAGTTGGTGGTCGTCAACGCTACAAATGTCATGATTGTGGCTATAACTATACAGTAGAGCTAAAATCAACTGCTTTTTCCGCTTCTGTAAAAAGACAGGCTTTACAACTCTATCTTGAAGGATTGGGCTTTCGTTCAATAGGAAGAGTTTTAGGGGTAAGTCACGTTTCTGTCCAAAAATGGATCAAGAAATTTGGTCAGGAGTGAGAGAACCTAAAAAGTGAAAGTGAGATATCTATTGTTAAAATGGATGAGATGCACACTTACATCGGTAACAAAAAAAATATTGCTGGATCTGGATTGCTGTTGATAGAGTTGGGAAAAAGTTCATCAACTGCTCTTTTGATAGCAGAGGAACGGAAACTGGAAAACTACTCTGGGAAAAATTGAAGAAAAAAGAGATTGGAGAAGTGATGACCGATCACTGGAGGGCATATGCAGAGGTTCTTCCAGAAAAGAGTCATACTCAATCAAAAGCAGAAACATTTACAGTTGAGGGATATAACAGCATATTGAGGCATTTCCTGGCAAGATTGAGAAGAAAGACAAAGTGTTATAAAAAAAGTCTTGAAATGCTAAAGTACTCGGTTATTCTATTGATGAAATACAGAAATAAAGAACTAGATATAGTTAAGTAACAATGCCGATTTTTCTATTTTCTTATCCACAAATATCATAAAAGTTGCTTTATAATCTTTAAGTTATGGAGCAGGAACCTCACTCTTGATTATAATAAAAAAGTAACTTAGAATGCTTATTCAGAAAAAAGTAACTTAGAATACATGTATAAAATTTTGAATTATTGACTATATTATAAAAATTACATCTATATAAATAAACACTATGGACTTTAACAGTCAAATTATAAGTACTTTTAATTAAATAATAATCTCTTAATTTAATTAATTAACTTATTGATTAAATAATCACTGGGGGAGTGATATATGGCAGACTTGATAGGACTTGCTGTGATCTTTCTAATATTGGCATTTGTTGCGTATATACTGGGTGCACGTGGAGTTGCTGGTTTCTCTATGGAGATTGCAAAGTGGCTTGTTATAATTTTTATTATACTTGCAATCATATCGTTCTTCTTATGAAGACAGACTCTACAAAATGAACGCTGGTTTTAAAATAGGCCAAATAAATTGGGACATAAAAGTCAGAGTGACAGACGTATTTTATAAGAAACAATAGACCTAAATAGGTTTATTATTCCTTGTACTTCTATTTTTACTTTTAAGTGATTTTTAAATTCTATTTATAATTTGATTTTGATTTAAGTCAAGAATTCGTTATTTCATAGAGAACCTGCTTTTCCTGACTGAATAAAAGAAATTTGGATTATCCGGAATGGGTGAATCAATTTTCTGATCATAACGAGCTTCTTTGAAGCTCATTTATTGAATTTGGAGCTTTTTATTATCTTAGAGGTGTTCCGAATTAAAAACTATAGAAGCAAAGTGCTTGCATTCATAGAGCTCTATAACAAAGACATTTCAAATCGATTTTTTTCAGACAGCCATTTAGCCTCATTATGATAATTCAGAAATGATTCCAAAAAGCTTTTATATCAAGTTGGGATACTACCCCATAGAAATCTAGGGAAAACTTTGAACAATATTTGAAAAGTTTATACTATTCAAGTTTCAGAAATTGAATATACTGAAATTTGCTTTGCCACCGATGTGTAGCTAAGATCACAACTCGGACTTAACCAAGACCTAGCCTGCGATCCAATAGAGGTTCTTCCAGATTAAAACCCAAATCCGGCATAAGATATCCAACCCAACCAAAAATAACCTGATATCCAACTTCGAGCCCGTTAACCAATCAGAGTTAACCCATACTCAACCTGGAATTGACCTCCGGGATTAAGTCAAAGATTTAGCTCTGATCCCCCAAAGGTCGTAATAAATCATGCAGCTTATCAAGAAACCCACGATAGACCTTGTCTTGAAAGCTTATCAAGGAGCAGCCAGACAGGAAGTCAAGCAAAAAGACCGATATACAGATAAATTTAAAACTCACAGCTACTTATGGAAATTTGAAACAGCAAACTTTGAAACCCAAAACCCTAAAATGAGATTTTCTATTTTATCAAGCACTCTTATTAATACCTTTAAGGTTGAAAAATCAGGCTTAGTTTTCCTGCAAACTGCAAGTAAGGACCTTTTAGATTTTAATCTGCAACTGCCTGAGAACTTTATACAGGTAGCCGCTGGCCAGGCAACCGAATATTGTTCCTGTCCATTGACCTCGGAAGTCGGATACTAACCCAAATAAAACGGGTGTAAACATGTCAGTTAACGACTCGGTCAACCGGATAGTATCAGGTTCCGGTGTAATACTTGCAGGAACCTTTATCGGAATGCTTCTCGACATTATTACTAAAAAAGTACTTACATCACATCTTTCGCCAGCCGACTTTGGAACATATGCCCTTGCACTTACAGTAATATCAATTACAGGCGCAGTCGCAACTCTTGGCCTCAACGAGGGAGTTCCGAGATACATTGCGTTTTTCATGGGTAGACACGAAGAACAGAAAGTACCCGAATTAATACTTTCAGCCATTATTATGGGCTTGATTGCGAGTTTACTTTCAACTCTGATTTCACCTGTTCTTTTCCATAGTCTGGCTGGAAATGGCTTTGATGCACATGGCAAAATCTTATATGTAGTGAAGATTCTGATCTTTGCCGTTCCTTTTACCATACTTCTAAACCTAGCAGTAGCTATATACAGAGGATTCGATCGCACAAACGTCAACATGTATTTCTACAACATAATAAGACCAGTGTCTTTGCTCGTATTTGCTTCCTTTTCGGTATTCATTGGAGCTTCCCTGAAAAAAGTTGTATTTGCAGACCTGTTTTCAATGGTCTTTACTTTCGGAATAATGTTAATGTACTTCATAAAGAAGCCTCCAATAAAAAGAACAGTCAAGCAGAAAAGGAAAATTAAATTTAGTGAACCAACCAGGCAGTTAATAAGATATTCATTCCCGCTTTTGATAACTTCAACTCTGCTCAATATCATGAGCTGGATAGACACAATAATGCTTGGTTACTTTAAGTCGCCTGAAATAGTTGGGATTTACAATGCAGTATATCCTCTTGTAGGCTTTCTGTCTCTGGTAATATCTTCAATGGGCTTTGTATATGTCCCTGTTACATCCAGGCTCTGGGGCCAAAACAATACGGAATCTATTGGTTCTATCTATGCGGTAATGACTAAATGGTGCTTCTTGCTAACTTTCCCTCTCTTTGCACTGATATTCGTGTATCCTGAGCACTTTATCACTAAACTCTATGGAGCTCAATATGTAAGTGGTGCAACAACCTTGCGTATCCTTGCTCTGGGATTCATAGCAAACTCATACTTCGGATTTAATTATCACACTCTGTTAGCTTCTGGAGATTCTGATTTCCTTATGAAATGCTCAGTAACAAGTGCTGGCATTAATGCTGTTCTCAATTTCATGCTAATACCTCAGTATGGTATGGTAGGTGCAGCTATAGGAACTGCAGTATCCTTTTCATCTATTGAAGTTCTTATGACTTTGAGAGCCTGGAAAAAGCAGAATATGCATCCTTTCACTTCTCTGTACAGGAAACTGACCGTTATTGTTTCCTTTTTGATGGTATTCATGCTTGCAGCCAGGAATGCGCATCTGCTTACTGGAGCTAACTGGGAGTATGCAACCTTTATAGTCGGATATTTTCTGATTATATACCGAACAAGAATACTGGATAGCAGTGAAATGGAGATGATAGGTGAAATCAGGAAGAATATCAGGTATAATATTAGTCTCCACATTCCTGAATCGCTTAAAACCCTTACAGCATAATTTGATTCCTTGAAGAGAAAGCCGGTAATCCTTTGTTGAAATTGCCGGCAACTTTATTTTTATTTTATTTATTTTATTTATACCAATTTATTTCAATTTAGAGGATTTTTTCAGTTTATCGAATGCTTGTTTTTCTTTTGTACTCTATTCTGTGTAGAAAAAGAAAAGTCTGC
The DNA here is from genome assembly GCA_963727895.1 of uncultured Methanosarcinaceae archaeon. GTDB lineage: Archaea > Halobacteriota > Methanosarcinia > Methanosarcinales > Methanosarcinaceae > Methanosarcina. The sequence continues at coordinate 312,101 of CAVSHT010000005.1, forward strand.
ACAAGTTTAATAAAAAGTATTTAATAAAAGTGCAATATATAATACATTGGGAAATATGAGCAGTGGGAAATATGAGCAGTGGGAAATATGAGCAGTGGGAAATATGAGCAGTGGGTACTTAAGTAATCTTATTAGCAAAACGATAAATAAATGGCTAGAAGACGACGCAATGACCTACAGCGCTGCATTGGCGTTTTACTTTATGTTGAGTCTTCCTCCTCTCCTATTATTGTCTGTCTCCATTGGCAGTATTTTTCTAAAGTCAAAAAGTCTTCAGGAAACGATACTCAGTCATCTGGATGGAGTCATAGATGAAGTAACTAGAAATATGATAATTTTGCTTTTCGAACGTATTCCAGAAATCAGCTCATTATCAATAAGCGCATTAATAGGTCTTATTTTATTGCTCTGGAGTGCAAGTAATATTTTCAGGCAGTTGAAGAATTTCCTTGAGAAAGCATGGGATGTCAAATCTGTTGAAACAAATAATGTAAAAGACTTTGTAAATGATGCCATAGCGTCTTTTGTTATTGTAATTTTGTTTGGGGGGCTACTTGTAATGAGCATATTTATTGAAGGATTTCTTTATGCTGCTTCAAACGTATTCCAGCAGATTCTACCGTTTTCTCCTGTAATTGCTGATTATACAGGTCCAATAGCCAGCTTCCTAATTCTTGTTATATTTTTTATACTTGTATACAAAGTGCTTCCCACTAAGAGTTTTGATATTAAATCGGTTTTTGTGGGAGCTCTCGTAACAGCAATTCTTGTAACAATAGGAAAATACGCAATTGTGCTTTTTATTTCATATAGTAACCCTACAAATGTGTATGGAGCGATAGGATCTATTATAGGATTATTTCTTCTGTTTTACTATTCCTCAATAATGATTACACTTGGAGCAGAATTTACTAAAATTTATGCTGAGTCATAGAGTATTGACTTCTGTATAAGAAATGTTCAAACTTTGTTTAAGTTTTTTGTTTTACTTCATATCTATTGCTATTCGTTTTCTGCAGAATCACGCTATAAAGTTACTATTGGGATGAAAAATAATCCTTAAAATCTTACATAATTATCTTTATCGGGAATATTCTTATATTATTAAAGTAAAAAAAGAAAGGCGTTATGTATCCGACAACATAACATTTCATTCGTGACCCAATATATCTATCTTGAGAGGAAGTAGTATGAGAAAAATGGTTTATGCTGGAGACATAAAACAGGTTCTTTTAGATGTTGAAAGAAAAGAGGTTGATGCAAGGTTTGCATATAATATAAAAGATGCAGAGACAAAAAACTATGCAAAAGTAAGGATTTAGATTGCCATCTAAGTGACAAGAATTAGATGATCTCTATGTTAGACCAAATCTGGTTTCCTTTATCCAATACTCTTAGGATAGCTACCATAGCATCTGTCCTCGTGCTTTGCAGTGGTGTAGTAATCGCTTATATATTCGCAAGGTATGATTTTTGGGGAAAAGAGCTTGCAGAACTGCTGGTAACACTTCCCTTGATTCTTCCGCCCACTGTTACTGGATATATTTTGATTATGTTTGTAGGAAGAAATGGACTTCTTGGTCATTTTATTTACAAGATTTTGGGGACCGGGATCCTGTTTACCTGGCAGGCTGCAGTCATTGCGACTTATACAGTTTCTCTTCCTCTTATGGTAAGAGCTGCTCAAGCAGCTATTGAAGCAGTAGATAGAGAACTTGAATATGCAGCTTATATTCTTGGAAGAAGTGAAATTGAAACTGCTTTTTTAGTAACATTGCCTCTTGCAAGAAAAGGAATATTGGCAGGACTGGTACTAAGTTTTGCAAGAGCAGTAGGAGAATTTGGAGCAACCCTTATGCTGGCAGGGAATATCCCAGGAAAAACAAATACCATGTCTACTTCAATATATAGTGCTTTCCAAGAAGGTAATGATAACTTTGCTCAAACACTGGTTCTAATCCTTATTTTTATGTCAATGCTATTCATTGCCATTACTGAAAAAATTGCAGGTAAAAACAAATTTGAGGTTTAATTATGGTTTACTTATAATATATGATTTAACTTATTTAATACCTAATCTAACCTATTTTCTTCATTTTTGATTTGATTTGATACTATTCCCCCATTTTATTCTACTATTTATTTCTTATATCTTCTTTTCTTCCTTTCTTATGCACTTCTTTTTATTTACTCCTATTTCTAATTGTTCAGAAAAAGCTTTAAAATTGATTGAGAGTTAATAATAACGATTATATTACAATAAAAAATTCGTATGAATAATAAAATAAAATAAAATAAAATAAAATAAAATAAATTCTCATGAGAAATGGAGATGATACATTGATAGAAAATCCATTACAGGTTATTGTGGATCAGGATCCTGAATTCTTTACTCTGCTTGAAAATACACGTGAACTTGCTTTTGTGGAAGGTGGTATCCCTCTCAAATATAAGTTCCTGCTTGCAATGGCCCTTGATGCAGCTAATGGTTCGATTAACGGAGTAAAGTTCCTTGCAATTCAGGCAATGCAAGAAGGGGCAACAAAGGAAGAAATAATGCAGGCAATAAGAATAGCTCAGTATGTTTTTGGAGTTGGAAGCGTATACACTGCTTCAGAAGCCTTTAAAGATATTTTGTAATACGATCATAAGGTGATTATTTTGCTTTGCGAAGGCTAAATAATTTCATCTTATCATTATTTATCTCTCATAAATATCTTTTTTTCTATATTCCTGTTTTGTTCTCTTTATTATACATCAATATTCCATCTCTGAAACAATTCTCTTAATTATTGAATTGATGCTATTTTCTTTTTAATCTTACTCAAGTGGTAAACAACCATCGATTACTATTGACTTTGTAATTGTAGAGTTCTCCCTGAAAGGTGCAATCTTCAATATTCAGGAGAATCAAAACAATTCTTTAATTGCTCCATAGTCTCAAATTCAATCAGGATTATTCTCTCAGGTTTCCGGTTACCAAATAAGGAAACGATATTATCTCCCCTGGCCAGATATTTGTCTGCGTGCTTTTTTATAATTTATGGGACTTTCTCTACATATCTTAGAGTTCATGGTTCATAATCGTAATTTGAATAATCATATAAACGGACATTTTTCTCCTTCCAATACTTTTACTATTTATTGAAATTGCTATCTACAAAACGTATTACTGAACTTAACAAATATTTATGGTTATGAAATGGAAAAGTTCTAAGTAATAATAAGGGCATTGGTAATTAAAAATAGGTATATATGCTTATAACATATATTTCTTCATGAACTGCCCAAAATGTAATAGTTCCAGTCACAAAAAGAATGGTATAGTTGGCGGGCGTCAACGGTACAAATGCTCTGATTGTGGATATAACTATACAGTAGAGCTAAAATCAACTGCTTTTTCCGCCTCTGTCAAAAAACAGGCTTTACAACTCTATCTTGAAGGATTGGGCTTTCGTTCAATAGGAAGAGTTTTAGGGGTGAGTCATGTTTCTGTCCAAAGATGGATCAAGAAATTTGGTCAGGAGTTAGAGGACCTAAAAAGTGAAAATGAGATATCTATTGTTGAAATGGATGAGATGCACACTTACATCGGTAACATAAAAAATATTGCTGGATCTGGATTGCTGTTGATAGAGTTGGGAAAAAGTTCATCAACTGCTCTTTTGATAGCAGAGGAACGGAAACTGGAAAACTACTCTGGGAAAAATTGAAGAAAAAAGAGATTGGAGAAGTGATGACAGATCACTGGAGAGCATATGCAGAGTTTATTCCTGAAACGATTCATACTCAATCCAAAGCAGAAACATTTACAGTTGAAGGATATAACAGCATATTGAGGCACTTTTTAGCAAGATTGAGAAGAAAAACAAAGTGTTATACGAAGAGTCTTGAAATGCTAAAGTACTCGGTTATTCTATTGATGAAATAAAGAAATAAAGAGTTAAATATGTTTAGTTAACAATACCATAATACGAAATGCATATAATTATTAAAGAGTCAACCGAATAAATAAAATTAACTATTTCAATGTTTTATCAGGATAGCAAGACTGTGGTAAACCTTATCCTTAATCTGATTTATCAAAGGAAAATGATGGACTTATTGAAAATGAATTCTGAATTCTCTGGAGAGGTCTGACTAAAAATTAGTTTTTATCGCATTTATGATTGAGTAGTCAATCATATATACAAGATGAATTAATCAATCATATAGGAAGTAATAACCAATTAATCTAAAAAATAAGCAATTGATAAAATACAATAAGTCTCTATTAGAAAGATAGAACATTTAAAGAGCCCAGGAGAATAAAAATGCTTTATAGAAAAATGCCAAAGAATGGAGACGAACTTTCAATACTCGGATTTGGGTGCATGCGGCTCCCAGTGAAAGATGACGGTACAATAGATAAAGAAAGAGCTACCCAGCAAGTTCGCTATGCAATTGATAATGGAGTAAATTATATCGATACTGCCTGGCCATATCACATGGGAGAAAGTGAGCCTTTCCTTGGCAGAGCCCTTGCCGATGGATACAGAGAAAAGGTTAAACTTGCTACGAAACTTCCGTCATGGCTCATAGAAAGTCGTGGAGATATGGATAAATTCCTTAATGTTCAGTTAGACAGACTTAAGACGGACCATATTGATTATTATCTGGTCCATGGGATTGCAGGAGAAGTATGGAATAAGCTTGAGCCTCTTGGTATAATTGATTTCCTTGACAAAGCAAAAGCTGATGGACGTATTACTAATGCAGGTTTTTCTTTCCATGGGTCAGTTGAGGATTTTAAGCGGATTGTCGATGCATATCCCTGGGCTTTCTGTCAAATTCAGTATAATTTCATGGATGAAAAGCAACAGGCAGGAACTGAAGGGCTTGAGTATGCCACTTCAAAAGAATTGGGTGTGATCATAATGGAGCCTCTGCTTGGAGGCAATCTGGCCAGTCCGGTACCTCCTGAAGTACAGGAAATATGGGACGGAGCTGAAGTAAAAAGAACCCCTGCAGAATGGGCTTTTCGCTGGGTGTGGAATCATCCGGAGGTAACAGTAGTACTTTCAGGAATGAATGAAGAATCACAGATTGAAGAAAACCTGAAAATTGCGGATGAAGCTTATCCGAATTCTCTGACTGAAAACGAAATACAGATTGTTAGTAAAGTTGAGCAGAAATATCGTCAGCTCATGAAAATTGGCTGTACAGGTTGTCGGTACTGTATGCCCTGTCCTTCAGGAGTTAATATTCCTGAATGCTTCAGTATTTACAATAACTTGCATATGTTTGGTAATGCAGATAGCTCCAAATTTACATATGCGGTCAGAATGAGCGGTGTATTCACAAACAGTGAGCCTGGAGGATTTGCTTCCCAATGCATTGAATGTGGTCAATGTGTAGAGAAATGTCCTCAGGGTTTAAAAATACCTGATCTACTAAAAGCTGTGGTAGAAGAATTGGAGGGACCTGACCTGGAGAACAGGATGAATATGGCTAAACAACTTTTTAAGAAAAAGTGATTATGATATTCCACAAACTGGTTTATACCCTCAATAACTTAGTCAATAAAGAAGTTTTCACAGCAGTTTTGGTTCTAATCGATCAAGTCTGATATATTTGTAATTTCATTTAGCCTGATCAATTTTTTAATATTAAAAATAGAGGAAAGTAGGGATTGCACAAAAATATACCTTTGATAGCTTAATTATTTTAGAGACTATGTGAATTAAAGGTGACATGACTAATAGATAAATAAAGTAAGGAAAACAGCACAGAAAACTTTATGTTTCTTATTTAGGACTTACGCACATATGCTGTGACTCAAGCACAGTAGACTTCATTAGAAGTATTTTACTTTTTGAAAGTTGGGATTTTACTGCTATCGTTTTTGAATTCAAGTGCGTAAGTCCTATATTGTATAGGGCTAGCATCCTGCCAAATGCTCGTTTTTAGGGGTTTGGGCAGCGTTTTTTTCACAGGGTTATTTTTAGACTTTCCTTTGTCCTGTGTATGCAATACAAAATTGCCAATTTTAATATAAAAGGATTGCGGTAGTTTTTAAAAGATATTATCGGTAAAAGGAATCCTATTACTTATGAAAATATCAAGTTATTTGTTTCAAGTTAATGGAGTTTGTTATTTCAGGAAATTTCAACACATCTCTTCAATTTTAATAAAACTCGATTTGAATTTTCATGATCTTTAATAATTGAAACCACATTTTTGTTTTTACTCACTGTTTTTAACTCTTGTATATTATTTTTATACTTGTATATACTTTAAATTTATTAAGCATGAATATAAATAGTGATCGGTGAGTTTTTTGGAATATTCTTCTCTCGATTTTCAGATTGCCCGATCCCCCGAAACTCCTTCCTATATCTATCGTGCCTCACTTCTGAAGGACGCAAATATCGAAGCCAGCAATGATTTCGAACTCAGAAACGATGATCTGAAACTCTTTCAAATGCTCAAAAGTATAGAGGAAAAAGTTACTGAAATTCCTGAAAAGCCAGAGAGTCAAAAGGAAAAAGCAAAGACACTGGAAGAGAAGGATATAGAAGAACCACACATAGAATTTGGGAAAATGCTTTACAGCAGAGTATTTTCTGGTCAAGTCGGTGAATATTTCAACAAATCCTTAAATGAAATTCAAGAAGATGGCGGTGGACTCCGGATTTCACTCAGGTTTGGTGACGACGTTCCAGAAATCGCAGCGCTGCCCTGGGAATATCTTCACGATGATGAAGATTTTCTTATTCGAAGAAGAAACATCCTGATTTCAAGACTGCCGGCAGGCGTGAAGAAGAAAAAGCTTGAACCTCTTGACTCTGTACTCAGAATGCTGGTAATAATTTCCGGTCCAGATGACCCAAGAATTTCACCTTTGAACACGGAAAAAGAACAGGAAATTATTCTTGAAGCTGTGGACAAACTTCAAAGAGACCCGAAAATAAAAGTGGACTTTACCGAGGATGCAACCTTTGAAAACGTCGAGGGCTACCTTAACGAACAAGACTACCATATTATTCATTTTACAGGTCACGGGATCAGTATAAATGGTAAAGGTCATCTTGTTTTTGAAAACGAAGACCAGAAAGCAAGGCTTATTGATAACAAAACCTTTTCTGACCTTTTTTCCTAAAGAGGTGTCAGGCTAGTTGTTCTCAGTTCCTGCGAATCAGCCAAAGGTTCTAATAAAGAAGCTTTTGGTGATTTGGCCAGTATGCTTTCCAAGAGAGGGATTCCTGCTGTAGTAGCAATGCAATATTCGGTAATTGATGATGTTGCCACAAAGTTTGCGTACAATTTTTACAGAGCAATTGCAAGTGGGAAACCTGTTGATATTGCTTTAAATGAAGCCAGAATCGTAATGAAAAATTTGGAAAACGGCAATGGGCTTGACTTTGCAACTCCTGTACTTTATCTTTCAGATTATAACTGTGTTAATATAGGAAATTTAAAACCGGAACCTTCTGAATTTGTTTTCAAACCCATGATGATGCCGGATTTGCAGGTAATGGAGAAAGGATTTATTGCCAGAAGAAAAGAATTGAGGCTTCTTGAAAAAGGCTTCAAGTCCGACGTAAAACGCGCTGCAATCATTCACGGTTTTGGAGGAATTGGAAAAACCGTACTTGCAACTCGATTTGCGTTGAAAATGGGCTATTACTTCGAAGGCACTCTAGGGATAAAATTTACTTCCACCACCAGACCGGAAGATGTCCTGAACAAATTCAACAGTTTTTTGCTGATGAAAGGAAGGCATGAACTGAACCAGATCCTAATCCAACAGGTTCCCCTTGAAGTTAAAACTACTTTACTGGTAGCAATCTTGAATCAAATAAGACTCCTGGTCATTTTCGATAACTTTGAAGATTGCCTGAACGAAGACAGGAACAACATAGAGAATACTGAACTTAAAGCATTCATCCAGCAACTCCTTAACAACACAACCAGAAACACAAAATTCCTAATAACAACTCGCTACGATTTTGATCTCCTTGATGGCAGGCTTGCATCAGGAATTGAGCATATTTTCCTTCCTGAACTTCATTTTCCCCAGACAAACTGGCTTATGAACAATTTTACAGAATTGGCAGATATGGAAATTCAGAAAAAAAAGGAAATCTATGATGTTATTGGCGGTCATCCATGGACAATAGGTCAGTTTGCAAAACATGCCGCCGTTCAGGGAATAAATGATTTACTGCTGGATCTGTCGCCCCTGAAAAAAGAGCTTATTGAGTTCACCTTGCTGGATAAGTCTTATTCCAAACTGGACGAAGACGCAAGAAAACTGCTCCTATGCGCTTCAATCTACGAAGAATCAGTTCCTGTTGAAACATTGTCATGGATCATCGGCGACGAAAAAGATGAATGTCCTGCTGTCGGAGAATCTCTGCAAAAACTCCTCCAATGGGGTCTTATTTCAAAAGAGCAGGAGTACGACAAGAGTGTTTACTCGGAGCACACTATTGTAAAAGATTTTGCACTCAAAAAACTAGAAGAAAACGGACTGGGCAAAAATGAGCTTCTTATCAGGGCTGCCAGATACTATGAGAATCGGGTTTCTCAAACCGGAAGCCTCTGGGATTATCTAAAAGCACGCGACTATTATTTCCAGGCAGAAGACTGAGAAAGTGCAAACGAAGTTGTAGAAAATACTTCAGACCTCCTGATACGCTGGGGACATATTGAACTTGCAATGACTCTATTAAATGATTCTATCAACACAACATCAGGAGAAACAAAAACAAATGCTGAGTACACACTTGCAACGATTTACCATCGCCTTGGAGACTTAAATTCAGCATTTAAAATATATAATACTATTAAATATAACTATGAGAAAAAGGGGAACAAAAGCGGAGTTGCATGCACACTGCACGTGCTTGGAATGATTCATCAGGATAAGGGCAACTACGAAGAAGCAGTTCAAAAGTATAACCAGTCACTGAAAATTGAAGAAGAGTTGGAGGACAAAAGCGGAATTGCAATAACACTGCACCAGCTTGGATTGATTCATCAGGATCAAGGCAACTACGAAGAAGCAGTGAACTTATACAACCAATCCCTGAAAATAGAAGAAGAGTTGGAGGGCAAAAGTGGAATTGCAAACACATTGCATCAGCTTGGAAATATTCATTACCTTCAAGGCAACTACGAAGAAGCAGTTCAAAAGTATAACCAGTCACTGAAAATTAAAGAAGAAATAGGGAACAAAAGCGGAATTGCAACAACACTGCACCAGCTTGGACTGATTCATGAAGAAGAAAGAGAATATTGTAGTGCTCTTAGGAATTATTTAAGTTCTTACTCAATCTTCGAGCAACTTAATTCGCCGAACAAGAAAAGCGTTTTAGGATCCCTTGCAAGATTGCGAGATAAGATGGGAGAAGAAGAATTTTATGCTGAAGTTGAAAGGCTGGTGAATGAATGACTTCTGAACATATAAAGTGTCCTCTATGCGGGTACAAATATTACACAGATGTAGAAAAAATTGATGAAGATGGGGAAACTGTTGCAGTACGGTTAGGTTTTTCGGATATTAAAAAATGGCATTGGTACACAAAAATAGATATATATGCTTATAACATATATTTCTGCATGAACTGCCAAAATACAATAGTTCTAATCACAAAAAAAATGATATAGTTGGTGGTCGTCAACGGTACAAATGCTCTGATTGTGGCTATAACTATACAGTAGAGCTAAAATCAACTGCTTTTTCCGCTTCTGTAAAAAGACAGGCTTTACAACTCTATCTTGAAGGATTGGGCTTTCGCTCAATAGGAAGAGTTTTAGGGGTGAGTCATGTTTCTGTCCAAAGATGGATAAAGAAATTTGGTCAGGAGTTAGAGAACCTAAAAAGTGAAAATGAGATATCTATTGTTGAAATGGATGAGATGCACACTTACATCGGTAACAAAAAAAAATATTGCTGGATCTGGATTGCTGTTGATAGAGTTGGGAAAAAGTTCATCAACTGCTCTTTTGGCAGCAGAGGAACGGAAACTGGAAAACTACTCTGGGAAAAAGTGAAGAAAAAAGAGATTGGAGAAGTGATGACAGATCACTGGAGGGCATATGCAGAGTTTCTTCCAGAAACTATTCATACTCAATCAAAAGCAGAAACGTATACTGTTGAAGGAGATATAACAGCATATTGAGGCATTTTCTAGCAAGGTTGAGAAAAAAGACAAAGTGTTATAAAAAAGTCTTGAAATGCTAAAGTACTCGGTTATTCTATTGATGAGATAAAGAAATAAAGAACTAGAGATATTTAAGTAACAATGCCTAAAAAAGCATTCAGCCAAAAAACTCCCAAAAGCCTATGTATAGATCTTGCGTGTCCAAATTGTAAAAAAGCATTCGAGTGGGAAGTAAAGGTATGACTGAAGGAGAAATTGAAAGCGGGGCTGGTGAAGAAGAGATTCCTTTTGTCTCCGCCGAGCCCAATCCTTTCTGGAAGAAAAACGCTGAAAAACTTGTTGGGGAATCTATTTCGGCTGTAGAAGACACAGCAAAACAGTTTGTTGTCGTCACAGGGCTCCTTCAGGGAATTTATTTTCATGCTATTGCATTTTCAGATATGAAGGATCAAAAGGGTATTCTTTTCTGATTTATCTGGCTCCGCTTATTTTGTGGTTACTGAGTCTGGTTTTTGCGGTAATGGTACTTCTCAGAAAAAGGTATAAGATTAACATAAATTCCACCAGCAATTCAAAGAAAATATTCGAGGATATGGTGAAAATTAAGTACAGGTACATTCGGATTTCAGGTTTTTTCCTGATTATTAGTTTTGTGGCTCTCATTATTGCTTTTTTGCATTATTTCAGCATATTTTAATTCTTTTCCGATGTTTGATTCTTTTCTTCTACTGATGGTTTCAGAAAAATATATTTAGTATGTGTTTTAATTATCTGAAAGCCTGTTTGCGAACAAATAAATATACAAAACCTTTTACAGGTAGCCTAAGAGATAAAAATGACTGAACTTAAGAAAACGATTTCCTTCAGGCGGGGCATGGGGCTTGCAATCTGCATGCTTATAGGCACAGGGATTCTGGCGCTGCCGGGCCTGGCACTTGATGCAGGCAATGTTTATGAAGCAATCCTCGGCTGGTTTCTCATAGCAATTGTCGCAGTCCCTCTTATCGAAGTCTGCTCCAGCCTTGGCCTTAAATTTCCTTCAACAGCCGGGCTTGCAGGTTATGCTGAAAAGGCTGTTGGTCCCTGGGGAGGATATGCAGTTTCCTATCTTGTGGGAGGATCTTTCTTTTTCGGGCTTCCTGCGGTTGCTCTTATAGGCAGCGAATATATGAGGCAGCTTTTTCAGCTATCAGATGCAGGAACAGTCTTTTTCGCTTTTCTGCTTGTAACCCTGATGTTCCTTTCTAACATAGCAGGAATGAGAGTTATTTCCATGATCAATTACGCATCTCTGGCTGTCCTTTTTCTGCTAATAGGCCTGCTCATTTCTTTTAATCTTGATTTTATGGGCTCAGGCATCGGGATTGCCAGCGAAGCTCTTAGCGGTAACGTGCATATAGACCTGCATAACATCTGGAAAGTTGCAGCCCTCCTTTTCTGGGCTTTTATTGGTTGGGAAAACCTTTCTTTTTCCCTGGGGGAAATAAAAGACCCTGAAAAAAATATACCTCGCCTTTACTGGCTGAGTTTTGCCCTTGTGACTTCTATCTACCTTTTGCTTGCTCTTATCAGCACTGGAGCCAGTATTTCAGGTGCTTCCATTCAGGGTGCAGCCGGACTTTCCAGCCTCGTACGATTTACTCCCAAAGGAAATCTTCTCATCTGGCTTATGATAGTAGTTATTGCAGCAAACGCCTGTTCCTGGAACTTTACTGCAAGCCGCCTGCTTTATGCCGGAGGCAGGACAGGAATTTTTCCTGAGATTTTCGGAAAGCTTTCAAAAAAGAATATTCCTATGTCCAGCCTGATTGGGCTATATATACTTTCAATATTCCTAATTATTGGAAGTTATCTCTTCAAAATTCCGGTATCAACCATGATGTTGTTCGTAAGCCAGAACTACGTTTTTATTTATGCCTTTATCATAATCGCTTACTGGAAAAGTGAAACTTGCTGGAATAAATGGATTTTTTCAGCTCTTTCACTTGTATCCCTTAGCTTTTTGATCTCAGGGTTTACATGGAAAATCATTTATCCAATCTTTTTGATAGGATTTGGTTATTTCAGGTATCTTAAGAGTAATAATAAAATTTATGATTCCAGAGGTTCTGCATCAAAAATATCTGCATCCATAAATACTGATTCCAGAAATCAAATATAGGGAACGAAAATCTCATGCCTTGAAGATAACCAGGAAATTTCTTCGCTTATCAAACAGTAATCTAAAAATTTTTAAACAAGTATTGCTATGTTATATGTATTCTCAAGTAATATGTATTTTTAAATACTAAAAAAATTTACTTGCAATGTTTTAAAGCCTGAAGGAAACTGGTCATATGTTATTGATAAGTGTTAAAGACTCACCTGGAAAAGGCAGGGGTGTATTTTCACAGCGGAATTTTAAAAGAGGCGAAGTAATAGAAACCTGTCCTGTCATAGTTTTACCCCCTGAAGAAATAGACTCACTTGAACTTACCCAGCTCTACAATTATTATTTTGCCTGGGGTCCAGACTCAAAAGATGCAGCTATCGCGCTTGGCTATGGATCACTTTATAATCACTCTTACAGCCCAAATGCAAGATACTATAAGGACTTCGAAAACAGCCTTTTAAGATACATCTGTATAAGAGATATTCAAGAAAACGAAGAAATAACAATAAACTATAACTGTGATCCTGAGGACAAAACCCCTGTTTGGTTTGATCTTGCAAGCCAAGAAGATCTTGAAATTTACTGATTGAAATTTGATGATATTGAAGTTTACTGATATTGAAGTTTACTGATATTGAAGTTTACTGATATTGAAATTTAACGATATGAAATTTGATGAAAAGCATAATATTGGATGTAATCAATGATTGTTCTTAAAAAATAGAGATTTTATTCTTCTAAATTTTTTAGGTTTTTATATTTTGTGTTCATGAGGTGAGAAGTTTATATTTTCGTCAAAGTTTATATTTTCTTCAGCTACTTAGCTTGAAAAGCTAATTTGTAGATTAACTTGTAATCAAACTTACAATAACCCTATTAAGCTAGCCTGTGAAATTTAATTTTGGATCAAATCAAAGCTAAAATTTCTTCTGAAAATTAGATACAAGGCATAAAAATGGAAAACACATATCTTACAGTTTTTCGGGTAAGTCTATTCGAAACCTTTTATATTACAGGCTCTTTGATTCTTGTTGGTCTAGTACTTGGCCTTCTCGAAAACAGGGCCAATTTCTATATCCAGAGAACTTTTGGTAGGAAAGGAATTCTGGTTACTGCCTGGATAGGAACACCAATTCATGAACTCGGTCACATGCTGATGTGTTACTTATTTAGACATGATATTAATAAATTCAAGCTATTTTCCCTCAAATCAAAAGACGGAACTCTCGGATACGTCAATCATAGCTGGAACCCGAAAAGTCTCTACCCGAACATAGGAAACTTTTTCATAGGTATGGGTCCAATTTTCAGCGGAACTGCAGCTCTTATAATCGGGATGCATCTGCTGCTGCCAAACTCTTTTACCAGGGTTTCGGGTTATCTTTCCCTTGAGACAATCCAGCCAGATCAGTATATATTGACAAAAATCTTCACTCTTACCGCGGGTCTCTTTGAAAGCATATTTTCGGTACAAAACCTGCTTTCTCTCAATTTATGGATTTATTTTGCCCTGGCAATAGCCATTTCTTCGCATATAGCCCTTAGCAAAGAAGACCTTAAAGGAGCAAGCAGAGGCTTGATTACGATATTCACTCTTATTTTGCTGGTAAATTTGGTTGCTCTTGTCTTCAATGCTGATATATCCAGCCTTTTTTCAAAGATTCTAGGACTTAATGTATATATCCTGGCTTTTTCAATGATTTCTATTGTTTTTTCATTAATCAGGCTGGTGTTAAGTGTTCTTGCGTATTATTTAGTCTAAAAATCTTACCTAATTTTTTCCTTAATTCTCTGAAATACAGTAAGTTCCTTTTATTTTTTCATTATACTTTCAACAAATTGTACATGTCTAGTTTTGATCCGATCAATTAAATACTTCCTTGTTTATATCAACTGAGTGGGGGTAAGGTAGCTTTTCAAAAATTGTTGTAGAAAACGAAATTAATGGCAAACTTAAATTCTCTGAATTTCAATCCCACTGAAGATCCAGATTGATTATAAGGATTCAAAAGGGAAAAGGAAACTGTTACTCAAGAAATTAAACTCGAAGCTGCAAAAGTTGGAAATATGACTACTATAGGAAGTCTGGGATGTCCAAGTAGTCACAGTGGAATTGGTTTATATATATATTATATTGTGGTAATACACTTGCAGACCGGAGTATTTGTCTACAAATAAATGAAAAAATAAAGACAAAAAGAAAATAGTCTGCACATAAAATGTCTGAAAATTATAAAATGTCTGACAATTAGACAGTATAAAAAACATATCAATACTTAATGGAGATGTAGGATGAGGAACTCTACTTACCTGAAAATGGGTCTAAACATGCTTATGCACAGTAAACTGCGAAGCTGGCTGACCATTATCGGGATAATTATAGGAGTAGGATCTGTAATTGGCATTGTCTCTTTAGGAGATGCTATGCAGGCAAACGTGCAAAGCAAACTATCTGAACTGGATCTGACAAAAATAACCATAACCCCGGGATATACCAAAGCGTCATCCAATATGCATATGCATGGTCCTTCTGGGGGTGGTAGTGGTACATCAACAGATGTAGAATTAACAAAGGATGATATTGACGCACTTCGAGGCCTGGATAGTATACAGTACATAGAATGAGAAATTTCAGGTAGTGAAGCGGTCAAATATATAGGACAAAACGCAACCCTTCCAATTACAGGTGTCGACCCTCAGAAATGGAAATATATGACTACTCTAAAAACAAAATCAGGAAGATTGTTAGAACCAGCTGATAAGAATGTTGCAGTCATAGGAAGTGACGTTGCTAGTGGAATTTATGATCATGACATTGGAATCAATCAAATAATAACAATAAACAACAAATCAGTTCGTGTTGTTGGAATCTTACCAGAAGAAGGCATGGGAGGCGATTCAATAATCTACATGCCTATAACTGGAGCAGTGGACATTATTACAGATGCGAAAAAAAATGTTTATGACAGCATTTCTGTAAAAGCCAGGAATGAAGATCAGGTAGATGGACTGGTAGAAGATATCGAAAAAAAGCTCATGGTCTCAAGACATATTAACAAAGAAGATGACAGGGACTTTACCGTAACAGCGTCAAAATCGCTGGCATATTCGGTTACTGAAATGATGAGTTCTATGGCTCTTTTCCTTGGTGCAATTGCAGCTGTGTCCCTGCTTGTAGGAGCTGTTGGGATTGCAAACACCATGTTTACTTCTGTCCTTGAAAAAACAAAAGAAATAGGGACTATGAAAGCCATAGGTGCCAAAAACAGGGATATACTCATGATTTTCCTTTTTAATTCTGCAATGGTAGGTCTTGTTGGTGGTATCCTTGGAGTAATTCTTGGAGCCTTTGTTTCATCCGGTCTCCAAGCAATGATGGGAAACAATATGACTGGAGGGAGCAGTGGATTAAGTATTCCCCTTATGTTTGAAGGACTTAGCCTTGCCGTTTTGATAGGAGTTATCTCTGGGGTTGTCCCTGCATACAGGGCTTCAAAATTAAAGCCGGTTGACGCATTAAGGTACGAATAAAGAAAAAGAAAGGGTTAATAACCCTTTTTTATTTTTTTCATTGGAATTTGTGGCTCTCTATTTGGCTCTCTATTTGGCTCTCTATTTGGCTCTCTATTTGGCTCTCTATTTGGCTCTCTATTTGATTCTTTATTCGGTTCTCTATTAGGTTCTCTGTTCTATAGATTTTATTAGCTGTGAGGTTTCTCATTTAACAATCAAATAACATTTTCTCTATTTAGCTCTCTGTTCTATCGATTTGATTAGCCTTACAAATCCTCCATTGCCTTCAGAATCCAGTTCCATTTCTACAAAATAAACGTAATCTGAAATTTCTGAAAGCCCACCAGTCTCACTGCTGCCTACGATCAACGAGTAAACTTTTGCGTTATACTTCTTTTTTGCTTCTTCCCAGCGAGCCAGTACCAGTTCTTCGGAGACTTCGGACTTGCCATCGGTTATAAAGAGCAGGTCAACTCCCTGAAAGTCTTTTTCTTTCAGGGACTTCAAACCTGAAGCAAGGACAGTATTGAAGTCCGTCCCTCCACCAAAGGTATATAAAAGGAAATTCAGGAATTTTTCGGACATTTTTTTTCGGCTGCTGAGCTCGATTTCCAGATGCTGGCTTGTCGAGGCAAAAAGGATAACTTTCATGTCTCTGCTGGGAAAGCATTCGTTTTGCCATAGCCAGTACTGCAGACTTGGCAAGAGTTTGAGGAGCTCCGTGCATTGACCCGGAAGTGTCAACAAGTACAATCATCGGGCCTTTAGGCTTTATTCGAGGAGGGCCTGTGTAATATTTTCCAAGTAATTGGTAACTAAGGAGCTTTCCTTCAAGCATGTCTGCATAGAATTTCTTTTTCAGGGAAGGGTTAAGGAGTTTTGCGGCTTCAATAGGTAGTAGATTATTAATAGAATCAGAGAAACGTACTGTTTGAATTTGATTTTTTCCAAAAGGTGAATAATGTATGCGATTCGATGGTGTGTCAAACTCTCGTCTGCCGATAAAATCTACAATTTTTCTCAGTTCAGGACTTTTTTCAAAAAAGGTTGAATAGCTTTTAAGCGTTTTAAGCTGTACATAAAAAGGCTCTTTTTTAAGCTCTTTTACTGAATAGCTCCAGTTGCGCTGGGGAAAAAGCAGGGCAAGTGTATCAAAAAGCTCCAGATTTTCTTCCATTTCAGAAACGAATTCATTTATTCTTCGATATAGCTCACTCATTATTCATTCCAGAAATTCCTGGTATCCTTCCTTCTGCATGAAAGCCAGAACATTTTCCTGAAGATTAAATTCTTCAGAATTTCCCATTTCCGAGTCCCTTCGGCCTGAAAACACCAAAGGTGTTTTATTTGCCCATATGAGAAGAGTTTCTTTCAGGATTTCTTCAAATTGCTTGAGAATTTCATCCATTCTGCCATCAAGTTCTTTAAGAAATTCTGTACCTGAAACGCCAGTTGATTCTGAAAAACGCTCCAGAATCTCGTAAATAAGAGGCAGGAAAATTTTCAAACCTGCAATTCCGGCTCCCCTGCTTTTTTTTGCAATTTTTTGGAGTCTAGGCCAAGGTTTTGAATTTCTCAAGGTGAGAAGAACCGGATAAAAAGCTCCAAAAGTCTCTATAAACCTTTCAGGATCTTTTATTTCATAAGGCTGTCCAAATAGAATCTCAAAAGTAAGAATTTCGGCTATTTTTTCTCGCATAGGACGGGGAATAGTTCGAGGAAAGGCTACTGTGCTCCTGAGGTCTCGTTGCAGTACAGATGCAGTCTGATTCTGGAGAATAAACAAATCCCGCAAGTTTTTATTATTCAGGCTTTTATTTTCCGAAAAAAAGGAGTAGCTTTCAGAGGGAGCTGTACCTTGATTATTATGAAAATTCTCAGAGCCTTCCATTTCAAAATCTCATTAAATTATATGATTTAGAATTTCTTGACTTGAAATGACTTAGTTTGATAAACTACTTGGTTTGAAGTTATCTAATAATTATTCTTTATCTTAGATTATCTAAGCTTTAATCGGGAGCCAATCCCTTTCATAAAACTATTGACGGTTCCGTTGCAAAAAATTTCAGAATCAGCACGTAAATCTACAGACAATGAACAAAAGTTAAAATATTCAAAAAGATGTGTCAATATTATAGAACTATTCCAAATAATTGATTAATATATTTAGCTTCATTAAGACCAGAGTAATTTAGATTCTTGACTTGTCCTTTTTTAATCATATTCATCGCTTCAATTCCTTTTAAAGTTTTAATGGCTGTATGAAAAGACTGAAATCCTAACATTGGATTAACTATTCGTTTAATGGATCTATGATCTTGTTCTATAATGTTATTCAAATACTTGATTTGTCGAATGCCTACGTTTATAGGTAGTATTTTATCATTTTTCAGTTTATTTATAGCAGGTGGATAAGCTGGATTTTTATCAACTGTGATTACTCTTGGAATTTGATCATGATTAGAATTCAGAGCTTTCTTAAAGAAACGTTTTGCTGCTTTTTGGTCTCGTTTTGCACTTAACATGAAATCAATTGTATCTCCATTTGAGTCAACTGCTCGGTAAAAATATTTCCATTTACCTTTAACTCTGATGTAAGTTTCATCAACTCTCCAAGAGTCGTTTGTTGGTCTTAAATATCTACGTACCTTCTTTTCGATTTCAGGAGAGTATTGATGTACCCATCTCATAATATGGTTGTATGGTTGACTATTACTTCCCTTTCTGCCATCATTTCCTTTAAATTTCGATAACTTAATGGATATTTTAAGTACCATCTAACATTCAATAAAATAATTTCACCCACAAAATGCTTCCATTTAAAGGGATTAGATAGCATGTCATTATCCTTTACTTCCCTTTTATTTGATTATATCCTTAACAGATATTTTTTGCAACGGAACCTGTTGTTTTCTTAGTTTAAAAAGTAATACATATTCCAAAACAAACAGGTAACCTGATGTAAATAGAATCAAAACTCATATTAAATTTCATAATATATGCTTCAAAATAATATCATTAACCATACAGTCTTTTTTTTGATAATACCTTTTTGCATGTTCCACAAGCAGGGCATGATACTCCTGATAAGCAGCCAGATCTTTAGGTAAATTGTCCTCAAACAGGGCTTTGATTTCATTATAAGTTGTTTTGTCATTAGCAAGGTTCAAGTTTGTTACTATTCTTTTAGTATAAGCATCAACAACAAAAGAAGGTTGCTTAAATGCATATAACAGAATCGAATCTGCAGTCTCAGGACCTATGCCTTTTAAAGAAAGGAGTTCTTCTCGCAAAGGTATTCGAGCTCCGAGTTTTAAAAACCAGTTGGCAAGAATTTTTAAACGCGTTGATTTCTGGTTATAATGGCCTGCAGGCCTGATAACTTCTTTTAAAGTTTCCATATCAAGCGTGAGGATATATTCAGGAGAAAGAGAATGTATCTGTTTAAGGTTTAAGAGAGCCTTTTCAACCTGCATCCAGCTTGTGTTCTGAGTAAGCAAAGCTCCACAGATAACCTCAAATTGCTGGTTCCTGGTTTGCGGGTAGGTATAATCAGAAGGGTGATATCCCTGGATCGAGCCTGTTTTTGTAGGGTTTTTTCCTTCAGCTTCATGAAGTTCGGTTAAAGGCCACCAGCCCTGAGGGCCATAAAGAACAAAAAGATGGTTATAGATTCTTCTGATAGCAGGCTCATTGCCCGTCTCCCGTGAAATTATACTTACTTCAAGGTCTGTTTTTTCGGCGAATCTTGGATCTATTTTTTCGGTATCGAAATCTTCAATGTTATTTTTCATTTCATCATTCTTATAGCTAAGAAATTATTTAAAGCTGTCATGTTCTATTTTTTACAGGATATTATATAGATATACTAATATTACCAAGGTCTTTCATACACCATTTAATTGTGTTAATTATAAAAGTCTTTGAAGGGAGACTAATTCTCAAGAAGCTAACTTTAGAGAAGGCTTAGTTCTAAAAACTGCTCTTAAAGAAATTACCTTAGAAAAGGTAAAATCGAAATTTTAAGTATTTTTCGAAACTTGTGGAGGGCATTTAATGTTAACTCTCGAGGTAACAACATTGATAATTAAAAATATATGATAGGCTTTAGAAATTACCAGAATTTCCACCAGGGTTTTTTTGCTCCAGGTGCAACAATCTGTTTTTGGTTAATCAAAGTCTGTACTTGCATCATGTAATTATTGTGCATCTCTTCAAAGTATATTTCCCTTCTCTCTGCCTTTTCAAGTTCTTTTTGTAAATCTTTAATTTTCTGTTGTGCGTCCTCTATCTTTATTTCAAGTTCTCTTTGCAATTTCTGGTTATTCGTTTTTTCGTCTGTAAATATATTTTCTGTTTCTTTTATCTTAGTTTCCAGTTCCTGGTTCTGTTTCTGATTATTCTCATTTTGTTTTTCCAAGTCATGGATCTTAATTTGTAGTTCCTGAGCATTTTTTTGTCCATCCACGAATTTATTTTCGGTCTCCTTTAATCGAATTTGTAATTCATGATTATGTCTATGATCATTTTCAATTTGTGTTTCCAAGTCTTGGATCTTAATTTGTAGTTCCTGAGTATTTTTTTTCTCGTCTACAAATATATTTTCTGTTTCTTTTAGTCTAATTTGTAATTCATGATTATGTCTATGATCATTTTCAATTTGTGTTTCCAAGTCTTGGATCTTAATTTGTAGTTCCTGAGTATTTTTTTTCTCGTCTACAAATATATTTTCTGTTTCTTTTAGTCTAATTTGTAATTCATGATTATGTCTATGATCATTTTCAATTTGTGTTTCCAAGTCTTGGATCTTAATTTGTAATTCTTGATTCTGTTTTTGTTGATTATCAAGTTCATCTTTCAATTCTTGTATCCTTATTGCTTGCTCTTTTCCATACAGATTAAGTTCTGGATCTGATACAAGTTTTTCCAAGGCACTAATAACTGCTTTATTAGCACTATCAAAACCTAAAGATTCCACTTTTTGCCATAGGTCAAAAGGTATCTTTGCTTTGATTTTATGCCCTTCCTCCGAATACATATAAAATAAAAGAATCTAGTTAGCAATATAATTTCTCATTTTGACGTTTATTAATGGTTGACTGTTCTTGGAGTCATACTGAATATAATTAATAAGTTTTTATGGAGTATATACAAAGCTAAATATTGTCTGAAAGCTGAACGAAATAACTATCCAATATAACTAAAAAAATTCTAGAGCTAATTTGCACAAATATAATTATTTTTGTAGAGTTGATATATTTATCAAAATATTCAACAGATGGAAATCTCTTTCAGAAACTCTTTCAGAAATTCATTCAAAGTCCGAATCTTCAAAAAGAAATAATTCGTCGATTGTGGTTTTCAGACACCTTGAGATCCGGTAAGCAAGAAGGCCCAGATACCAAGACTTTTATTTTGATATAACCAAACGAATATTCCAGAAAATGTGAGATAAAAAACAACTTAAGTGAATCAAAACCACAAATGTCTTATAAGGCAAAAGATCCCTTTAAATGAAGAATATTTTTTATACAGGTTATGGGAGCAGATTAAAATGACCCTTGTTATCGTTTTTATTGGAAAAAATAGTGCAGTAATGACAGGAGATATGAGAGAAATAACTTTTGAAGGAGATAATCACAAAGAGCGAAACTTGAAAAAGAGCTTTACAGTGGAGCAATAATGACGGATGAAGAGCTCGTAAAAAAGCCAGAGAATTCGAAGTTGGCATAACTGTTACAGACTGCAAAAGCAAAATTTCTGAAAGAGATGGCGCTTTAATAGGAGAAGTGTCTTCAATTGAAGGTGGAATCACCAAAAAAAGAAGATTGTACGCCTCAGCTGGAAATTACGCAATTGTTGAGATCATGGATTCAGAAATAACCTTAACTTCACACGCAAAAGGAAGCAACCTGATCGTATTAGGAAATGATTTTACAAAAAAGGTAGCCAATAAATGTTTTAAGGACAACTGGACGAAGAAAAGCACCTTTCAGGATGCCGTGAAAATTCTTATGCTCTGTATGGAAACTACAGCCAGGAAAACCGCGTCCGTGAGCAAACAGTTCTATCTGATTCAGACAACTTCAAATTTAGATGTTTTAAAAATTGTAGAAAAGGACAAACAAAGCTGAAAAAAATCAAAAAGACAATCAGTTTTCTAAATTATTTTCTTTTGTTATTATAACTTGGTATCTCAGGCGATTTCAATCAAAATTTAATAAATATATCATTTAAAGTAGAAGTGTTTCTAATTTAATTATTTGAAAATGGACTTAACAAAATTTGAGAAGATGGAACAACTCTAAAAAAAGAATACGGAAGGGAAATCGCTTCTAGCATTACTCTAAGCATCAATCATGAAGAAGTTTAAGAGTCATCAGGATTGTTGTCATTTAGATTTGAATGACGCCAGGGACAACCACCAGCTCCATTATCACAATCGCTACCAGCGTCAACGAGTTCATTACTCATTGCGTTGCCAGCAGGACCATTGTTCCCCTCGTTTGAAATAACTGGATGTTTTTGTGCACTTGCTGCCATAGATGTTAATGACACTACGAAACAAACTGCCAGCAAAATGGCTATTATTCTTTTGATTTTGTTTTCCATAATCCCCACTCCTAATTTTCACTGCTTTTCAACATGCTGCTAATGAAAAAAACTATAACAGTCAGTTGTTTTTAAGTTACTACCTTAAATTCCCCCATTTTTAGTAGTAATATCTAAATTAAAATATATAAATTATTCAGCTATAAATAACTAATACGATTAAGACTTCCGGTGGTTAAACGGAAAAAATCAATAACATTAAACCAAAAACTGTCTAAACTACGTCTTTACTGTAACGGCTATTGTGCTTGATTTTTGAATTCAAATGGACAAAAAAGCACTTTTCAGAATGCTATAAAAATCCTCATGCTCTGTATGGAACCTGCATCTAGGAAAATTGTTTCTGTGAGCGAGCAATTCTTTTTGATTCAGATAACGTCGAATGTTGATTTTTAAAAAGCTTAAAAAATAGCAGAAATAATTGAAAAAAGTATCGTGAGGACAATCAATTTTTTAAACTTTTGCTTTTGTTATTGGATAACTTAATATTCATCTGATTTCAATTAAAGTTGTTATTTAGTATGCTTTGTGAAACTATCTTAAAAAAGGAAATATTTAGTATTAATGAACCCATTAATGGAAATTATTTATTTTAAATAGCATAGATATATTATTCACTAAATAGACTATGACTTAATTCGATAACTTTTTGAATCAAATATTCAAAATTAGGTTATAGTTTGTATATTTAATATCTTTTCGTATCTTTGTCTTGAATCTTTATTATCTTTTATTCCAGAAGCTTTTAGACCTAACATAATTTTTGCATTCATTCAGATACATTTAATAATGTTTTTATATACGAGCCTATCCCAAAAATTGATCTAACCTCATTATTGCTGCTAATATTACACCAAAGTATGATATTTCTTTGATTTCATACTTTGAAAATACTTTTTTACATTATCTATCCAGCTAAAAAACTTTTCAATTGTACTTTTCTTTTTGTATTCTTCCTGATCTACTTTTATCGGTCTTCTTCTTTTCTTTTTCTTCCGATTTCTTTTGTTTACTGGTATATTGGGACTCTATTCATTTTTTCCGGTTTTATTTTCTAATCTTAGCTATATCATATATTACATCAGCTGGCCACTTTGGAAGGCCTGTTTTGTAGCCATCATACGCGATGTTTCCCCTTTTTTAGCAGGAATATATTTTATATCAGTAAAACAATGGAAAAGATCTATTTTCTTCAAATCATAACCTTTATTTAAAAGTTCATAAAAGATTTCCTGATAAATACCATGTTCGCAAAGATAAAGATGGAACCTGTGAACATATGATTTTAATCACAACGCTGAATATTTAATCAGGAGTTAAAATCCTTGTTTCAGACTGAATCTATAATATATCTACAATCCTTTGGAAACTACTGGCTTACGTCCCTCATGATTCTGATAACTTCAATGGGATCGTCGGCTTTTTTAGCTGCCGTAATAATTATTATCACTTTTGGGATTAACTTCCGGAAAGGTTTTCTTCTCTTCCAGCCCTTAATCTGGACAGGGCTGATTACCGAAATCATTAAGACAATAGTTGCTTTTCCAAGGCCGGATTTTGTAGATAATAGAGTCTTTAACCTTGAATCAGGAGTAAAAAACACATCTCCTTTCAGAGAAAATGGATCTGAAGGAGCGTTCCAATTCCCCAGCAAAAAAGTTCTTGATACATTCCATCTTCAGAAAACACTTACTTCTTCATCTTTTGGTTTTCCGTCAGGACACGTCGCACTTACAACTGCCCTCTGGGGAGGAAGCTCTACAATTTTCAATAGCAAGGTAATTAAAAAAATAGCTCCGTTTGTGGTATTACTTGTTGCTTTTTCGAGACCGTATCTGGGAAGGCATTTTCTTGGAGATCTGATGGGAGGGGCTGTGGTAGGATTAATTCTCCTGACAATTTTTACCTTGGTTCTTAAAAGCTCCCTGATAGATGAGTTTTTCAAAAAAGAGAATTTTGACTTTATATTCAAAAGCCAAAATATAATTTTATATTTTTTTATGTTTGTAGTCCTTTCTGTTCTTACAGCTTTATCTTTAATTAGCGTTGATGTAGCAGGTTTTTTCCTTGGGACGAATGCGGCATACATTCTGATTGTAAGAACTGGTCTTCCTGATGATTTTGGAAGTACTGAACGGAGAGTTCTGAGGATATTTATTGCACTTTTCCTATTTGGGATCTCCAGCCTGATTATAGATATTGGGTTTGGGAATATTGAAACTACTGCTTATTTTGGTTTTAAATATATTGAATTCTTAAAAACTTTCATTCCTGCGTTTACAATCTGGATATCTGTAGTTATCTGCACAAAATTTAATCTGTATCAAAAAGAAGAGGAATTTATAAGCAGCCAGAGTTCAGAGTGGGATATAGGATCATTAAAAAAATCTGGTAAAATATACTAAGTATTTAAAAAAACCAAATAGATCACTATAGTCTAATATAGTGTATATCAAAAACAGCAGAAACTATAGAATTAAATAGAGTAACAGGTGTTTATTCAGAAACTTACTTCGTGAATTTTTCCAAGTTTTGATTGTTCTTATATATGGAGAAAACTTTATATCTTAGAACCTAATGGAGATCAGATATATTATATGAAGACAGAAATAGTAGAAATAATCCTTAAATCCAACAATATGTAAGTAGGCTAGAGAGTCACAATAAGACTATGGGATTCATTGACTAGAGAGATAGGACTAAACGTACAGACTTTAAGAAATACTGATACAAAAAAAAGAAAAAACTCTATATCATAACAAGATAATTTGATCTGAAGCTATTCATAAGGAATAACTTAAATAATGCTTTTGACTATTGAGCGTATTCACAATTCACTGGAGAAATAATACCCAAAAACCGCGGCCTGTCGGTTGCAGTCAATGGAAATGACCCAAGAGTTATTTCATCTTGGAAAAGTTTTCCCTCAATATATTTTAAAATCAGATCAAAACATAGAGGATGACATTCATGGACTTTGAACAATTGAGACACGGTACAGAACTTATTAAGCGTGGATTTGCACGTATGCAGAAAGGGGGTGTGATCATGGATGTTACAACTCCAGAGCAGGCCCGCATTGCCGAAGAAGCTGGTGCAGTTGCTGTAATGGCCCTTCAAGCTGTCCCTGCCGATATCAGAAAAGCTGGTGGAGTTGCCAGAATGGCTGACCCTGAGATTGTCCAGCAGATAATTGATACTGTCACAATTCCTGTAATGGCAAAAGCCAGGATAGGGCACTTTGTTGAAGCGGAGATTTTAGAAGCTCTTGGCGTTGACATGGTTGACGAGTCAGAAGTTTTGACCCCTGCTGATCCCTACTTCCACATAGACAAAACCCAATTCACCGTTCCTTTTGTCTGCGGAGCCAGAAACCTTGGAGAAGCCCTAAGAAGAATTAACGAAGGGGCAGCCATGATCCGGACAAAAGGAGAAGCCGGAACTGGAGATGTCAGCCAGGCAGTCAAGCACATGAAACAGATTCAGGGCGAAATCCGTGCTCTTGCAGGAAAGACTAAAGAAGAGCTTATTATGGTTGCAAGGGAAATTGAAGCTCCGATCGAACTTGTGGTAGAAACCTCTAAAATGCAGCGTCTTCCTGTGGTAAACTTTGCAGCCGGCGGGGTTGCAACTCCTGCGGACGCAGCACTTATGATGTGCCTTGGAGCAGACGGAGTCTTTGTAGGCTCAGGAATTTTCAAAGCTGAAAACCCTGAAAAGATGGCAAAGGCTGTTGTCGAAGCTGTAAACAATTTTGATAATCCTGCAAAACTCGCAGAAATTTCAAAAGGTGTGGGTGCAGGGATGAAAGGCATTAGTGCAGATATGATCCCTAAGGAAGAAGCACTTCAGGAACGCGGCTGGTAATACAAGACTTGAAAAAAGGCTTGAATAAAAAAATTTCTTTAAAAAGGTTTGACCTAAAAAAGCATCATCAAACGGCTTAATACAAACCTTTTTAATAAATTTAATTGAAAAAAATCTATAAACAAATCTATCAAGCGGCAAAATACTTGATGCCCATGCTTGAGCCTTAATTTTTAAAAATGGTTTTTCTTACGGGCCTGTAAGAATAAATAAGTTTAATTTTTTGTTTTTTGGATTAACAGGTAAAGAATTATTTTTGGAAAATGGTGTTTTTCATGAAGATAGGTGTAATCGCTATTCAGGGAGCGGTTTCTGAGCATATTGGTGCTTTAAAGAGGGCACTCAAGGAAAGAGGGGTAGATGCAGAGGTAGTTGCAATAAAGCATAAAGGTATTGTCCCGGAATGCAGTGGAATTGTGATTCCTGGTGGGGAAAGTACAACACTTTGCAGGCTGCTTGCTCGCGAGGGAATTTCAGAAGAGATTAAAGATGCAGCTGCAAGAGGAGTTCCAATCCTTGGAACCTGTGCAGGCATGATTGTAATTTCAAGAGAAGGCGACGAGCAGGTTGCGAAAACTAATCAGGAATTGCTCAGAATTATGGATACGAAGGTCAATAGAAATGCTTTTGGAAGGCAGAGAGATTCTTTTGAAGCCGAACTTGAAATCGATATTCTTGATTCTCCTTTTACCGGCATATTTATAAGAGCTCCTGGAATCGTAAGCTGTGGGTCCAAAGTTCGTGTACTTTCCATAATTGATGATATGATTATTGCTGCAGAGCAAGGAAATGTGCTGGCTCTTGCTTTTCATCCGGAATTAACTGATGATTTGCGGATTCATAAGTATTTTTTGAATAAAGTATTAAATTGTTAAATTAGAAAATTTTTCAGGCTATTTTCAGTTTTTTGGACTTTTTTGTTCAATTTAATTTATTTTTCATATATCTTCAAAGCTATATACAAATTACAGTCATATTAGTAAAAACCGATATATAAGGTGTGAAATAAATGGTGAAATTAACTGACGAGATGAAGGAAGACTTTGCAAAGATGAAAATTTTTCCATTTGCAACCGCGTCTAAAGATGGAGAACCAAGCGTCATACCAATAGGCAGGTTTGGCGCTCAATAAACATATACTTTTTCAGAGAATTATATTTAAAACACTTTGCTGAAAGATCTTTTTTGAAGATGAAACCAACGCCTCAAATTTGCCTGCATAGCCCTGAACTCCTGAGTCAAAGGCAAATACCTATCCATCTATTAAGACCTTTCCTAGAGCCTTAGAAAATGAAGAGTATATGCTCTTCAAAAAAATAATGAGAGGAAAACAGGAAGTGTTGCTGTTTGAGGAAATCCAAAAAACCTAAACAGCAGGAAGTGCCGCAGAAGAAAACGGCTTCATCAGGAGGGTGCAGGAGAGGTGATAGAGAACTTCTGCAATGTGTTTAATGGTAACAAAACTTTTAGTAAGTGCAATATATTACATGTGCCCCAGAATATAAAAATGTTTGCAAACATATCGGCTGACTTGCTCATAAATTGGTGCATTATTCTGGCTGGTCGGTTCCTTATCCTCTCGCGACCATAACTAATAAGAGGAGAAGGGAAAAATAAGTCAATCACTCCTACTGATATTGTTTAGATATATTTTGGCTTTCTTTATAGTCTCGCGACCAACCTGCAAACTCTTTTTATCGTCGTCATCATCGTATCTCGCGCAAATCTGTAAACATATGACTTAAATAGGTGCTAGCTTTTTGTCAGACACCTGACTAAACAAAAGTTAACATTTTTGTTTGGTTAGTAGAGCAAAAAGACAAATTTTGTCTGTCTGTCTGGCATTCTCAGACGCATGTCTAGCTAATAATAAGGGAATAGACATTTTTGGCTTTGATACTTAAACATAGTTATATACTATTAGAAAGTATATTTCTTCATTAACTGCCCCAGATGCAATAGTTCCAGTCACAAAAAAACGGTATAGTTGGCGGGCGTCAACGGTACAAATGCTCTGATTGTGGCTATAACTATACAGTAGAGCTAAAATCAACTGCTTTTTCCGCTTTTGTAAAAAGACAGGCTTTACAACTCTATCTTGAAGGATTGGGCTTTCGTTCAATAGGACGATTTTTAGGGGTGAGTCATGTTTCTGTCCAAAGATGGATAAAGAAATTTGGTCAGGAGTTAGAGGACCTAAAAAGTGAAAATGAGATATCTATTGTTGAAATGGATGAAATGCACACTTACATCGGTAACAAAAAAAATATTGCTGGATCTGGATTGCTGTTGATAGAGTTGGGAAAAAGTTCATCAACTGCTCTTTTGGTAGCAGAGGAACAGAAACTGGAAAACTACTCTGGGAAAAAGTGAAGAAAAAAGAGATTGGAGAAGTAATGACAGATCACTGGAGAGCATATGCAGAGTTTCTTCCAGAAAAGAGTCATACTCAATCAAAAGCAGAAACATTTACAGTTGAGGGATATAACAGCATATTGAGGCATTTTCTAGCAAGATTGAGAAGAAAGACAAAGTGTTATACAAAAAGTCTTGAAATGCTAAAGTACTCGGTTATTCTATTGATGAAATACAGAAATAAAGAGTTAACTATGTTTAATTAACAATGCCACATTTTTTACTTCTACTCCTGGTTTTATTGGAGCAGACACAAAAAATGAAATAAGTAGTAAAATGTTTGTAAGAAGTGTACGCATCGCGTTTGTAAAAAGCAACAGTCTAAAGATTGTCTGCGCAAAAGAAGTGTATTTTTCTGGAAAAAGAAGTGAACTACCACGAGGCTTAAGACCTCGTGGTAGTTCACATCCCAATTGAAGTTTCTCATCTTCTCCCATCTTTCAATTCTGTGGCATATACTTTACGTCGTAATTTCAACGTTTTTTGTTGCCTTGAGTAGATCAGTCTTAATCTGTCTGACTTCGGCTACTTTTCGTCCTTTCTCCTTCATGGCTTCGCTTGCTTCACTTGGGTCTTTGCCAAGCCTGAACGCCCACAAAACGCATTTGCTATCCTTCGCCCAGGGTCCCGCTGCGCAATGCTCCATGTCTGAATAAGAGTTGGAGCAACAATTTAAACAGTGTTTTCGAATTGTCTGAAGTAGCTCAAATTTAGTTGTCATCTTAAATATCCTCCACAATTTTGGTTAAATGAATTGTCATATCACAGTTTGTAACGCTCAACAGATCTCCTTTCGCCCATCCCATCGTTTTAATTATTTCAAAAGGCAAAGGAAGTGCAAAATCACCTTTTTCATTCGTTTCTTTTATTCGCACTGTCACTATTTTTTACTTACCTACAAATTTTGGTATTCTCAGCTTGTCACAATTTAACTTTATTTCTAAATGTATGGCGGTAGTTATTTTTAATTTTTTGTCATTCTAGCAGGCAAAATCAAGCTCAAGGAACCAAATGAATTTGCCTTTATACAATTTTTTACTACTATATCCTGCATTGTATCACTCAAAATATTTTAGTTATAGTAGTATATAATTATTTATCCGTATATAAAAGTAGTTGGAGGTGGTACGAAGGCTTAAGCTAACGATTCCCTGTTAACCTAACACAAAATGTATAATGAAAATACCGTTTTTTAAGCGCAACCGCGCCCGACCACTAAAATAATAATTATAAGGAACTCGCGAAGACAGAAGAAATTAAAATAATATCAATTGTTTAAATATATAAATTTATTCTGTTATTTATATATGATGTGTATAAATATGTGTTTTTCTCCAAGATCGGCGGCTTATATTTAGATTATTGAAAACCAGCTTGGGAGGAGGAATATTAATGACCTTACTAAGACCGTTTGGAAGAAAAAAAGTTATGAGTGGACTAGAGTATAAAGTATCGAGTCCTCAAATGAGGACTCGATTAAAACTTCTCATAAAATAGCAAAACAACTAGGGGTTAGTCATGTAACAGTAGAGCGTGCAGCTGAATTCTCAGGTGTTTGAGACTGATTTTTGATGAAAATAACAGGGAAATTTGCAAAATTTCCCTTAAAATACGAATATTCTAGCTCAAAAAGTTTGTATATAAAATCACCTTAAAAATTAGATTTTTGCAACAGAACCAAAATGCCTGTAAGAATGAGAAATCAAAAAACATATTTACATTAGTCTTTTATTCAAAATAGTGGTATTGTTACTTAACTATATCTAGTTCTTTCTTTCTGTATTTCATCAATAGAATAACCGAGTACTTTAGCATTTCAAGACTTTTTGTATAACACTTTGTCTTTCTTCTCAACCTTGCCAGGAAATGCCTCAATATGCTGTTATATCCTTCAACAGTATACGTTTCTGCTTTTGATTGAGTATGACTCTTTTCTGGAAGAAACTCTGCATATGCTCTCCAGTGATCGGTCATCACTTCTCCAATCTCTTTTTTCTTCAATTTTTCCCAGAGTAGTTTTCCAGTTTTCGTTCCTCTGCTGCCAAAAGAGCAGTTGATGAACTTTTTCCCAACTCTATCAACAGCAATCCAGATCCAGCAATATTTTTTTTTGTTACCTATGTAAGTGTGCATTTCATCCATTTCAACAATAGATATCTCATTTTCACTTTTTAGGTTCTCTAACTCCTGACCAAATTTCTTGATCCATCTTTGGACAGAAACATGACTTACCCCTAAAAATCGTCCTATTGAGCGAAAACCCAATACTTCAAGATAGAGTTGTAAAGCCTGTTTTTTGACAGAGGTGGAAAAAGCAGTTGATTTTAGCTTTACTGTATAGTTATAGCCACAATCATGACATTTGTAGCGTTGACGCCCGCCAACTATACCGTTCTTTTTGTGACTGGAACTATTGCATCTGGGGCAGTTAATGAAGAAATATACTTTCTAATAGTATATAACTATGTTTAAGTATCAAAGCCCTTTAATTTTATATATCAAGAAATAGACTATGATCTGGCATCTGAGAAGGTTATTAAGGACCTTAATAACTCTTTTAAGAGAAGACCATAGGAGTCAACCGATGGATGATACATAGAAGACGCATTGATCTGATAAGTTGCAAATTACATTCTTAATCTGCAACTCCTGATCATTTGTGTACTTCACTGCTCAAACTACTTAGTCCAAATCCCTTATTTAATGTAGTACGTTACCTGTACTGACATTGAAACGATAGACTCACCTGGCTGAATAGGAGTGGAAACTGCTCTCGCTGCTGCTTCTGTTGGTGTCTCGTATTTGGAATTTACTCTAGAACCGCTGTTTTCACTTATAGATGACATCTGCACGCCGGTTATCTTAGCACCCAGGCTCTTAGCAAGCGTAGTGGCTTTAGAGGATGCATCTGCTACTGCTTCATTCATCAGTTCCTCACTAAGTTGTTTTTGCTTGTCATCGGATACCGAGAATGAAATGCTTCCAATATCATTAGCTCCAGCGGCTGTGGACCTGTCAATTATTTCACTCAGGTTGTTGAGTTTCTTGGTTGTGACCTGCACACTGTTGGATGCAGAATAGCCTTTGATTGTTTGCGTATCATTCGCATTGTAGTTGTATACCGGGGATACGGAAACATAGGATGTCTGGATTTCCTTGTTCTGCAATCCCATTGCTTTGAGTCCTGCTATTACAGTGCTCATAAGGACTGCGTTTTTATCTGTTGCTTCCTTTGCAGTTTCAGATTGAACTACAACACCGATGTTCAATGTTGCTGTGTCAGGGATAACTTTTTGCTCAGCATATCCACTAATTGAAATAGTATTTTTGGTTCCGTTGCAAAAAATATCTGTTAAGGATATAATCAAATAAAAGGGAAGTAAAGGATAATGACATGCTATCTAATCCCTTTAAATGGAAGCATTTTGTGGGTGAAATTATTTTATTGAATGTTAGATGGTACTTAAAATATCCATTAAGTTATCGAAATTTAAAGGAAATGATGGCAGAAAGGGAAGTAATAGTCAACCATACAACCATATTATGAGATGGGTACATCAATACTCTCCTGAAATCGAAAAGAAGGTACGTAGATATTTAAGACCAACTAATAACTCTTGGAGAGTTGATGAAACTTACATCAGAGTTAAAGGTAAATGGAAATATTTTTACCGAGCAGTTGACTCAAATGGAGATACAATTGATTTCATGTTAAGTGCAAAACGAGACCAAAAAGCAGCAAAACGTTTCTTTAAGAAAGCTCTGAATTCTAATCATGATCAAATTCCAAGAGTAATCACAGTTGATAAAAATCCAGCTTATCCACCTGCTATAAATAAACTGAAAAATGATAAAATACTACCTATAAACGTAGGCATTCGACAAATCAAGTATTTGAATAACATTATAGAACAAGATCATAGATCCATTAAACGAATAGTTAATCCAATGTTAGGATTTCAGTCTTTTCATACAGCCATTAAAACTTTAAAAGGAATTGAAGCGATGAATATGATTAAAAAAGGACAAGTCAAGAATCTAAATTACTCTGGTCTTAATGAAGCTAAATATATTAATCAATTATTTGGAATAGTTCTATAATATTGACACATCTTTTTGAATATTTTAACTTTTGTTCATTGTCTGTAGATTTACGTGCTGATTCTGAAATTTTTTGCAACGGAACCCTTCTTGGCAAGGTTGAGAAGAAAGACAAAGTGTTATCGAAGAGTCTTGAAATGCTAAAGTACTCGGTGATTCTATTGATGAAATACAGAAATAAAGAGCTAACTATGTTTAGTTAACAATACCAAAAAGATATTGGATCATTATTTTAAAGATCCAATTTTATATTATTCAGTAGCTTTTGGCTTGTACTACTTTACCAATAGCCAATCATGTCCTTATTAACGATGTCCGTATCCACCATGGCCTCCGTATCCGTCGGGACTTTGTGCGCTTACTGAAGCAGCTGTCAATGATACTACAAAAAGGACAGCTATTAAGACAACAGTTGTTTTCTTTATCCTCTTGAAAATATGTTTTCCCATTTGTTTAAACTCCCACTATTGATCATTTTTTACAACGCCAAAAAGTACAACTTAATACAATTTGAGATATATGTCCTAAATTTAATAGCCAGATTGAAATTGTATCAAATATCAAACTATCAAATCTCAAACTGCATAATGAGGTAATATTGTATCATATATAACGTCAGTAGAAATATAATTTAGAATGCAATAATAATCAAAAGCAGATTTTATTTATTCAACTTCACCAGATCCCTGTTTAGAAGAGATATCTTTAAAATACATTTCTCATTAATGTGTTATGTTCTTTTTACATAGATCGAAGGTGAAATACAGAGGCTAATTAATCCTTAAATAAAGGTTCTGTCAAGTCTACGAGGGATAACAATTTTTATCAGCTACTGTTGGTTGAATTATAAAATGTCCATCCCTCATAGACTTCACAGTACCCTTCAAGTAAATGCAAAAAAAGACTTAAAAGATATTGGAGACTTTTATAGTTCTGAGTGGATTCAAACCACTTTCTCAGGCACCAGAGGCCTCGAAAACGACATATTTACTGTAACAGACGAAGACGTTATGAAATAAAGTTTATTCAAGAGTTGTTCAGGTCATTCAGCCTCATCTGAGCCATCTCTATATCCATCTTTGAAACCTTTTTGGAATCCTCTAGCATAATCGCTTTTTTTGCGGAATGAGCGTGGTGAGACCAGCCAGCTCCATATTCACTTTGCTCAGCGTGATTTACACCGGCTTTGTATCCTGCGGTGTAACCTGCCAAGTCCCCTTTATTATATTCTTTTTGGGTTGCACTCACTGCTGTAGCTGTTATTGGAGCTAAAAAAAGGACGGCAAGCAAAATTGTCAATGTTTTTTTAATTTTATTAGACGCTTGATTTTTCATTATATACACCCGAAGTTTATGATGATAGAAAGAGAGGTTATGTTGCAAAAATTCTATTCTCGTAGTTTGAGGCTATAATTGGTACCTTTATGTACTATTTTTCCGGATGATGTGAATGACTAACTTTTCTAACTGTGAAGTTTTCACTTGTTTTGTAACGAAGCCAGATTTTTTGCAATGGAACCAAAAAATATTGTAACCTTGTATAAACCAATAATCTTCGGAAACATTCTCCAAAAAAAATAGTATATACTTAAAAACTTTCTGAAAAATTAAATTTTTAGAGAATTTGCTGCATACTAAAGTTTACTTTTGTCCTAAATTTTATGTAACAGAACCTCATATAATACCTAATATAGTAACTTATTGAAATTTATGAATTTACAGTCTATTTTTTACACTGCTTATATTCACAACATCGCAAAAAATATTTGTGTCACTTATATATGTATTAATTTACCATTCTCTAATTATTTAAAAACTATAGCCATCAGTTCAAGATGGTTTATCAGAGATTATTTCTCAGTGTCAAACTGATGACTATTATTTA
The DNA here is from genome assembly GCA_963727895.1 of uncultured Methanosarcinaceae archaeon. Lineage (GTDB taxonomy): Archaea > Halobacteriota > Methanosarcinia > Methanosarcinales > Methanosarcinaceae > Methanosarcina. The sequence continues at coordinate 346,797 of CAVSHT010000005.1, forward strand.
TTCACTCATATTTAATATATTTTGTTTATAATGTATCTGAACTTGTTCTTAACAGCCCCAGCCACATCCACCGAAGCCACCAAATAATCCAAACATATTGTGTTTCCTCCAACTATTATATTATTTTATGTTTTTAAGAGTATATCAAAGATCTTTAATTAACCCTAAAATTTACTCAAGTGACACTTTCATAGCAAGTTTAATAGAAATTATTTGAGATATCACTCTCATTTGGAAAGTAATGGTTTTACCATGAAAGTGTAATTAAAAATAGAATTGTACTTATATACCAAGACAAGAATAATTTATTCTTAATAAAAATAGTTTTTATAAAAATAAAAGCGAAATATGGAAAATTAAATAGATATTGTTCTCCAATCGAACTTATTTGCCTTGTTTGATCATTTCCTGAACCTGTTTAATATCGGTTATAGCTTTTTTCTTCAGCGCAATCATCTTTTCCATATCACTTATTTTTGCTTCAATCCATTGTATTTTCAGATCCGTTGCCATTAATGCAATTTTCTTTTTCTGTTCTTCAGTCATATTTTTCAAAAATTCTGGTGTTGAGCCACATTGCATTAAAGGATGTTCTGTTGATTGTTCATGTTCCATGTTTAATCATTTCCTTTTTAGATCTCGATAATGGTAACTTTAAGTTATACCAATAATTCATTAGTATCCATATCATATAATATTTAAAGAAATATAATTAAGAATCTAATATTAATTAAAACAGGATGTTAGATAATCTAAGTTCTCATAAATTGGATCGTATCCCTAAATCAGTTCTGTTGCAAAAAATATAAGAATAACCATGTAAATCTGCGGATAATGAACAAAAGTTAAAATATCCAAGAGGAAAGCAATCTACCTATGTGTTTCTCTATGTTTTTTGTATTTGATACACGTTAATCGAAGGAAATAAGTGTATTCTTGGTTCCGTTGCAAAAAATATCTGTTAAGGATATAATCAAATAAAAGGTGTCAATGCCGGTGAATAGTTCCTCATTTTAGCCGGATTTAAATTCCCTAATTTCCAATCCTCAAGAAAAGCTTGAGGATCGTAAATAATGCTGAAAATGGAGGAATGGCTATTGATACGAGATTTGTATTCACAAGGCTTTAGCATCAGTGAAATCGCCAGAAAAACAGGCTTTGACAGGAAAACTGTAAAGAAATATATTCGGCTGAAAACCTTGCCCGAACCCCAGAAACGTTCTGGAAGAAAGAGCAAGCTTGATCCTTTCAAACCTTATATTCTTGAAAAACTTAAAGAAGGTCCCTATACTGCTGCTCGCCTATTTCGTGAAATAAAAGAAATGGGTTTTGATGGAGGAAAAACCATAGTCAAGGACTTTGTACAAAAAGTCCGACCTGAGCAAAGAACCCCTGCTGTATTTCGCTACGAAACAAAACCAGGTGTACAGGCTCAGGTAGACTGGGGAGAGATGGGAACAGTTGAAGTGGTTCCGTTGCAAAAAATTTCAGAATCAGCACGTAAATCTACAGACAATGAACAAAAGTTAAAATATTCAAAAAGATGTGTCAATATTATAGAACTATTCCAAATAATTGATTAATATATTTAGCTTCATTAAGACCAGAGTAATTTAGATTCTTGACTTGTCCTTTTTTAATCATATTCATCGCTTCAATTCCTTTTAAAGTTTTAATGGCTGTATGAAAAGACTGAAATCCTAACATTGGATTAACTATTCGTTTAATGGATCTATGATCTTGTTCTATAATGTTATTCAAATACTTGATTTGTCGAATGCCTACGTTTATAGGTAGTATTTTATCATTTTTCAGTTTATTTATAGCAGGTGGATAAGCTGGATTTTTATCAACTGTGATTACTCTTGGAATTTGATTATGATTAGAATTCAAAGCTTTCTTAAAGAAACGTTTTGCTGCTTTTTGGTCTCGTTTTGCACTTAACATGAAATCAATTGTATCTCCATTTGAGTCAACTGCTCGGTAAAAATATTTCCATTTACCTTTAACTCTGATGTAAGTTTCATCAACTCTCCAAGAGTTATTAGTTGGTCTTAAATATCTACGTACCTTCTTTTCGATTTCAGGAGAGTATTGATGTACCCATCTCATAATATGGTTGTATGGTTGACTATTACTCCCCTTTCTGCCATCATTTCCTTTAAATTTCGATAACTTAATGGATATTTTAAGTACCATCTAACATTCAATAAAATAATTTCACCCACAAAATTCTTCCATTTAAAGGGATTAGATAGCATGTCATTATCCTTTACTTCTCTTTTATTTGATTATATCCTTAACAGATATTTTTTGCAACGGAACCCTACGACGATTAATATCAAAGGGGAAAGTTACAGGCTGAAAGAAAGGAAGAAACAGGGTATAAAAACAGGAAATCTATACCAGTAATTTTTAACAAGTTCATGAAAAATTGAGTAAACTTTATATCACAAGGTGGGGAAAATTAATCCGGCCAAAATGGGGAAAAGTAAACCGGCATTGACACAAATAATTGGTTAATATATTTAGCTTCATTAAAGCCAGAGTAATTTAGATTCTCGAGTTGTCCTTTTTTAATCATATTCATTTTGGCCCCAGTAATCAAGTTTATGCGGATCTCTTAAAGTCTAGTCAACATTTTATGTAATATTTTGCGTTTTTCTGAACATTTTCAGTAAAATCTCGGTTTTTGAAGCAGATATTATCTTAAAAAGCAACATTTATAATTTATTGATGCTTTTTAAAATATATGGAATATTCGAAAATAACTACTGCAGATATTCAAAGAGAACTTGAAGAACTAGAAGATCCAGTTATACATATACTGAACATGGAATTATGATATCACACATATCCTGTAATAAATTTATATTTTTATTCTGAGATTTTTGCAACGGAACTATAATGTATGATCCTAAAAAAGATATGTATTGAAATATACTATTTTTCAACAACAATACCGTTTTTGGAGAAATAATTTTTTTAGTACTCTATTATTATATAGACATGTGTATGTAACTAAGCCACCAAAACCGACAAAATTGATTCCATTGCAAAAATAATTTTTCTGTACTTTGGGGCTATAATTGATATCTTTATGTACTCTTATTATTTCGAGTGATAATAATTATTAATTTTTCTAATTGTGAAGTTTTCACTGATTTTGTAACAAAGCCAGATTTTTTGCACTATAACCTGTTAAAATACTCAGAACACCTAATTCATAATATGAATAAAAGGGATGTATTAAACAAAATCGATGAATTATGTTTAGTTTATGAAAACGGAGTTTTGTCACATCCTTACTGGTATATTCCTCCAAATAAAAGACATTTAATTGAAATTCATGATAGATTATTCAAAGGTAAACGCGAGATGACTTTAACTTTAGAAGAAGTAGCAGCATTATTTTTGGTCAACAAATTAATGTACCTTAATTGAGAATTATAACAATACTTTTAAATTATTTTTCCTTTTTGTGTATCTCCTCAGTGCCGGATCCACGCATATCTGACATGGCTACAGGCTTAAATCAATATGTAAAAACTATTCCTAAAAAGAGAATATCGCATGGAGCCTGTAGGTAGAGATAATTAAATAGTTCGAAATAGAGTGGAATATATGACTAAAATGACACTAATCGAAGCACTGGAGAAACTTGCATTAATCAAAAAAAACGGGCTTGATACACTGATCCAGATCCCAGATAATACAGATAGACCTATCACAATAAGCAAGGCAATTAAAGCAATTCGGAGCCACACTTCAGACACTTCTGAAGCTGATAATTATGTCATAAGTGGTGACGGAATCCAGAAAGTTGAAGATTATGGATATTTAGGCGAGATTGTATATCAAATCAGAGAAGAAAACTAAAACAGCCTTTACTCTTCATATAAATACTAGTAACTATTCAGCTTACCAAAATTAGTTGGTTGATCTCGATTTGGATATAACCGATAAGTGTGATTACTAACCACTGAGTAAAGAAAAATGCAATCAATAACCAACAATTAGCAAAAGTTAGTATGGTTCCATTGCAAAAATTTTAGAAACAAAGCAATGCATAGTTTTTGTGCTAAAAACTGAGCATCAGTGGATAGTATAATATCATTGGATAGCATAATTATTCTCTTGGGAAATATTTAAGGAAAAACATTTATTAAAGAGTTCATTCCAAAACTTGATTCCTTATTGCTGTTAAAATTACAATTCCAGAGTGTGATATTTACTTCCGTCGAATACCCCGCTAGCTTGCTGCGGGGATGGAAACTTCCCCGGTAACCGTTGAAATAATATAATTTACAATTCCATTTTTTGGTTACTAACTTCTGCTTAAACTAAATTATTTAGGGTTATTATTTCCTTTAACGGAATTTCAAGCGGTGGTGTGAACATACCCCGTTGCTTGCAGCGGGGTGCGCCAGCGCAACTTTGATTTAACTTCATATCCTGTAAATGCCTTTTTATGTACTCAAATACCTCAATACGCTCTTTTTTAGATACTGTCAGAACTGTCAATTATATCTCGCCACTAATTTAATTGTTTTTTGTATTTGTTTTCTTCTCTGTACCTAAACTCCTCAACAGTGAAACATTTTCATAAAATTTTAAATTAGTTAAAATAGTTTAAGTGTGTAATAGGGTACAAATATTGATAGTTTTTATTGAAAAGCAAATGAACGATGAAGGAATAGAATAATGAGAAACCATGAAAAGTTGCATAAGTTGGCTTTAGCTTTGTTGGCTATAATACTGATTATAATTATTGTTTCTTCAGTGACTTCGGCTGCAGCTCTAAATGTCGGACCAAAAGATAAGTATAAAACTATCCAGAAAGCAGCAAATGCCGCGCATGATGGAGACACTATCAAGGTAGCTCCTGGCACATACAAAGAAAATGTCAGGATCACTAAAGATCTAACGTTTTTAGGTACAAAATACCCTAAAGTTAATGGTTTCTATTTAAACGGAGGCAGATGTACAATAAACGGCTTTTCTATCCAGAAATACGGATTTAGCAGCAATTATGCAGGTGTTGGAATCATACGCAATAACTATTTTTATAATTGTGATATCGATTTGGCTGGAGGAGTGACTAGTTCTTCTTCTATAATTAATAATCAGATCATAGGTGGCACAATTATATTATATGATACTATAATGGGAGGGATAACCATCACAGGAAACACTATCTCAAAGTCAAAGTGCGGGCTTTATTTAGGAGATCTGGCTGGGCTTCCATTGGTTTCAAAAAACACATTTAAAAATTGTGGATACGGAGTTTATATTTATACTGATACTTATCCAGGGCGATTGGATACGTTTACAAATAATAAATATATAAATAACAAAGTTAAGATTGGATGGGGTACTGATTATTATCTATAACGTATCCTCTTCAAATTGTATGGGTAAAAGTAAACTTCATGTATTTACTGAATATTTAAAAATTTAATAAAATTAAAGAAACAACCGCATGCGATTCATTCAACTTTACAACTGTCTGATAAAATTGGTGCATGTTTTTCGAGTCGGAAAATTCTCCATTGAATTTGAAGAGAATACGATTTTATTAGCATTGGGATTTATTAATTATTGGGATTTATCAGCTATTGGGATTTATTGTCTATTATTTGGAATGAGGATGCGTAAATATTTCATATCATCTCCTTCTTTTTTGGACTTATCGGTAGTTATTTGAAAAGAAAAGGGTAAAGAGTTTTTATATATCTCCTCTGTCAAAGTTTATGCTTCAGTGCTGTTCTCTGCATTGTTTTTAGGCATACTTCCTGGTTCTATTGGACAATTGCCTCCATGATGCATCATATCTCCATCTCTCATTCCGGGCTCCATCCCAAACATTATATGAGAAGAGGACATTACTTTCTTAAGATCTTCTAGTGAATTTGCTCCTTTGACATTTTCTAATAGATTCTTGAGTTCTGTGATCCCGCTGCTAAGGTTTTCACTCATGTTCTCATTGGTAGTGCTTTCTGCCTTGGTTTCCATCTTTTCAAGATGCTCTATTTCCATTTCAATTGAATCAGTAGCTTGGGTTTGCATTTGGGTGAATACAATATTCTTTAGTTCTTCTGCGCTGGAAGCTGAACTTATTTTACTGGAGAAGTTTTCAAGGTTAGTTATTTTTTCATTGAGCATCGTAGTCATATTTTCATCAGTTGTGTTATTCAGCTGACCATTAAGCATTTCAGTCATATTTCCAATGTTACTGATCATTTCTTCCTGGACATCAGTGTAATTATCATCAGTTACGGTTTCAACCTTAGATATGTCACATAATCCGGACATTTTACCTGCCCCCATATTCATCCCATGAGGTATGTCTGCACATCTCTGATTGGCCAGAACTTTCTGGAGTTCGGAGGCATTGGAAGCTTTGCTTACATTGCCATAGAAGCCCTGAAGGTCAGTAATTTGTTCATTAATTGAATTCAGCATTTCTTTCTGAATAGTCGCAAAGTTTTCTTTAGTTATATTTTCCCCAGGAGCAAATACAGGTTTGTTTTCCGAAGCAAAAGCCCCTGAAGGTAGAATACATAATACTACCATTACCGTTGCAAAACGGCAAATTGAGTTTAATACTGTTGTTTTTATTCTCATAGTTTCTTCCTTTCCTGATTTTTATTTCTGTTTTTCTTTTATTTCATTAGAGTGATCTTTTGTTTTTTACAAAATTTTTCAGTTTGTATTGTTTCTCTGTCTTTCTTCTGCCTAGTTTTTTCAATATTTTATTTAGTTTATTTTTTTGTTTTTCTTTTTGTCTTCAGAAAATTAACTGTTGATATTCGTAACATGAGCTGGGAAAAATATATATTTACTTTTCAAAACAAAGGGTATAAGTGAATTTAATTTTAAAAAAAAGCTTTATAAATGCTTTTAATTCTTAACAAACCTTAAAAAGATAATAGATACTTATCAGAATCCTTAAATGTCATATAGGTTTTGTTGCAAAAAATCCTAATATTGAAGCAAAATTTGAGTTTCTTATCAAAGAATCTAAAAAAGCAGAATATTTCTCAGATCACATCTTGATTTAGGCAGTTACTCCGAATAACTTGTTTATAATATTGACTTCAGCATGAACACATCGATTTAGAGTATCAACCTGTCCTTTTTCATGATATACATGCTTTCAATTCCTTTTAAAGTCTTGATAGCAGTATAAAAAGAAGTCTATATTTTAACTTGACTATGTCACATTACAAGGTAAAACGTTATCATTAGATCTCATATCCCAAGTATATTGTTCGTAGTGAAATCGATAACTGCAATTGGAATAACTGTCTAATCTGACATAGTCGAGATATATGCCATTTCTTTTTGGTTCTGGAAGCTGTTTCTGCGTAATGTTATGTACTTTGAAATAATTCTGTGGCAATATCAATACCCAGACATATCAATCCGAAAATTAAAATAAGTAATGACATTTTTTCAAATGCATATAGCATTGAATAAATACCGATAATCATTAAAGCAGTAAAAACAAAGATAGTTTTACATATTTTACCCAAACTTTTCACCATTATATCACATATTACGTTACTCTTCTACTTTATTTATACAATTCTTTAATTTAATTATAAGCCTATCCCAAAACTCAAAATTACTTCTCTGATGCTCAAAGTTGGAATAATCAGTCAAACTTTGGATCACGAAAACAATTCTAAAAATCTATTGATTTGGGAACTAAAATTGGTTGGGGGATAGCTTCGGTATATATGCGTGGCTATGTATATGCAGATTTATAATATATAAAATAAAGATAAGTTTATTAACAGTTGATAGTTATTGAGGCTGAAATCACTTATAGAGAATAGCCGCCTATGAAATAATACAAATGGATGCAATGGATAAAATATTTGGAAAAACCGCACAGATGACAGTCCTTAAGAACCTGATCGAAAAACAGAATGAACCAACCTACCTTTCAGGAATAGCTGAAGAAACCGGTCTGTCCCACGCGAGCGTATCAAGGGTTATCACCCCTCTGATCGCGTCAGGTATTGCCATAGAAAAACCACTAGGAAAACATATCAGAACTTTCCAGCTAAACATGGAAAGTGAAGCAACAAATGCTATAGTTGATTTTTACAGCAAAATCAACGAAATACTAAATTAAGAGCCTATCCGAAAAGTGGTTATCTGCGGTTCTGTTGCAAAAAAATCATAATTTTGAAGCAAAAATTCAGTTTCACAACAAAGAACATAATAAAGCAGAATATTTTTCATATAACATCTAGATTTAAGCACTATCAAGACCAGTTTACTTTTTCTCACTTGGCTGGTTTACTGTAAAAAACCTAAAAGTTTTTACCATGTTCAGGTTTTATTGTAAAACCGGTGTTAAAACTCTAATTTTGCAGGATGGTTTGAGATACGAACTTTTTGAGATACAAAGTTCGGATTTGAACAGAACGGAAAAGAATTTAATCTATTTCAATTAATGATGTCTTGCAGGTCGGCAACCTATGTCACCTCGTTAAATTGTGTTCGTTGGCCTGTTACAACTATACAGTTTTGAGGTAAGTCACGGTATACTGAAAAAAGTTGTTTTAAGGTCATGTTGCCTAACTTAGTTTTCTAGGGTAAAAATTGAAAAAGAAAATTTTTATTTACTCTATTGTTTCGATTTTCTCTTTCTTGACAAAGGGCTTATCTATTTTCTCAGGCATCCAGCTAGGCCTATTTTCGGGAGCTTTTACAGTTTCTTTCCATCCCTTGAAAACGTGTACTTTCTTTGTTCCGCGTTCTCTAAGACGAATAATCTCCGGTTTGGATTTTGTCCCAGCACCCCGATTTGCAGCTTTCAAAGCAGCCTGTCGAGGCTGTTTCCCTGTGAAGACTCCATGCTCATTGCCATTCTCATCTCGTAAAACAAAATTTCTCGCATCGGCTATAATAGTCACCTCGAAAATTAATCGCTAGATACTGTATAAATTTCTAACTATATAAAGCACTTCCACAAATGCTGGCGATAGCCATTGGTTTTTGCAACGGAACCGTATAGTTATAGCCACAATCAGAGCATTTGTACCGTTGACGCCCGCCAACTATACCATTCTTATTGTAATTAGAACTATTGCATCTTAGGCAGTTCATGCAGAAATATAGGTTCTCATAATAAATAACTATAGTTAATTATCAAAGCCAATTTAAAATAGTCTCTATAAATCAGTGTATTTGTTCATCAAAAAATAAATGTAGAAATTGAATTAAGCAAAGAGAAAAATAAGACGAATATGGTATTAAAGCCATTTAGAAAGATTAAATTCCTCACCAGTAATTTTACACAAATTTGCATATCCAATTTCAATCCCTACGCTTGTTAAGAATATATGATTTAATATGGACATATTAAATTTATCAAAGAAAGGTTTGATTCTAAAATCTTCTTTCTGGTTCCGTTGCAAAAAATCTCAGAATAAGCATGTAAATCCATAATCAATAAACAAAAGTACAAATATTCAAAAAGATGTGTCAATATTATAGAACTATTCCAAATAATTGATTAATATATTTAGCTTCATTAAAGCCAGAGTAATTTAGGTTTTTGATTTGTCCTTTTTTAATCATATTCATAGCTTCAATTCCTTTTAAAGTCTTAATAGCTGTGTTAAAAGACTGAAATCCTAACATTGGATTAACTATTCGTTTAATGGATCTATGATCTTGTTCTATAATGTTATTCAAATACTTGATTTGTCGAATGCCTACGTTTATAGGTAGTATTTTATCATTTTTCAGTTTATCTATAGCAGGTGGATAAGCTGGATTTTTATCAACTGTGATTACTCTTGGAATTTGATTATGATTAGAATTCAAAGCTTTCTTAAAGAAACGTTTTGCTGCTTTTTGATCTCGTTTTGCACTTAACATGAAATCAATTGTATCTCCATTTGAGTCAACTGCTCGGTAAAAATATTTCCATTTACCTTTAACTCTGATGTAAGTTTCATCAACTCTCCAAGAGTCGTTTGTTGGTCTTAAATGCCTTCTTACCTTCTTTTCGATTTCAGGAGAGTATTGATGTACCCATCTCATGATAGTACTATGATCAACTTCTACTCCCCTCTCTGCCATCATTTCCTCTAAATTTCTATAACTTACTGGATATTTTAGGTACCATCTGACGTTTAATAAAATGATTTCTCCTTCGTAATGTTTCCACTTAAAGGAATTAGATAGCATATTATCGTTCTATTGATTTTCTTCTTATTCAATTGAATCCTTATTATGATTTTTTGCAACAGAACCTATTAATTTTAATTCGTAGCTCTCATTGATACCCTTCAACCTCTTTTCCAGCTTTTGTTTGATGATATTCTTGTCTTCTTCACTAATGAAGTCACATATCGATCTGTCAATACTTTCTTCTTTGTTGTAGCCAAGCATATCCACCATTTTTTTATTAACGTAAGTGACTATGCCTTCATCGTCAATTATGTATATGCCTTCGTTTGCGGTCTCCACGATATTGCGGTACTTTTCCTCACTTTCCCGAAGTTTTTCTTCTGCTTCTTTACTCTCGGTAATATCTCTGTAAATAACTGAGATAGCAGTCAGCTTTCCATAAATATCAAAAATCGGAGAAATAGTTATTGAAACATTTATTATTGTACCATCCTTTCTTAATCGCAAAGTCTTATATTGCTGGACTTTTTCTCCTTGTTTAATCAGTTCAGCTAATTTATTTGTTTCTTCAAATAATGTACTTGGCTCCAAGATGGATATCGGCTTTCCGAGAATTTCCTTAGCTGAATAACCATAAACTTCCTCCGCTCCTTTACTCCAGCTTGTAATAATACCATAAAGAGATTCAGTTATAATAGCATCATTTGACGATTCCACAACATTTGCCAGGTTCCGGATTTTTTCCTCTGCTTTCTTAAACTCAGTAATGTCCTGAATTGTCCCCTTTATTTGAATAGGGATATTTTTTTCATCAAAAACAACTTCTCCTTGTTCATGGGCTATACGTTCTTTTCCATCGACTGAGATAATCCGAAAATCAATGCTATACGGCTTTCCTTTAAAAGCTTCCTTGGTGGCATTATCTATATAGTCTCTGTCATCGGGATGTACATAGCTCAAAAACATATCATAAGTTACTTCGAATTCTTGAGGCTTAAGTCCAAAAATACGATAAACTTCATCAGACCAATATTTTTTAACAGTTGCAATATTCCATTTCCAGTTTCCAATATGAGCCATTTCTTGAGCTTCATCAAGATTTTTTTCACTCTGTTTCAATGAATCATAAGCCTTTTGAAGCTCTTCTGTACGTTCTTTAACTAATTTATCTAAATTGTCAAGAGTATCTTTCAGTTTAGCTTCTGCCTTCTTACGTTCAGTAATATCACGTGCAGCTGCAAAAACCCCAATAACTTCGCCATTCTCGTCTCTATAAACTGAAGCATTGTACAAAACAGGAGTTATATGTCCATCTTTATGATGAATCCATAGAGGATAATCTCTAACTTCACCATCTCTAAACACCTGTTGATATCCTTTTCTGGCTTTCTTAGACTCAGTGAAGTAATCTGAAAAATCAGTCCCAATCAACTCATTTCTGGAATATCCAGTAACCTGTTCTGTAGCACCATTTACATCCATAATTTTGCCGTCAGGTCCAATGGTTACTAAAGGATCCAAGCTGGTTTCAATAAGGCTACGGTTATAAATATTTGATAATCTAAGAGCTTCTTCTGCTTTTTTGCATTCGGTGATGTCCTGCGTTGTGCCAAAACCACCGAGCAGTAAGCCGTCGTTGTCAAATTCAATGTATGCCTTTTCACGCACCCACTTGATCTTACCATCCGCGATGATGCGGTGCTCAACGTCATATGATTCTCCCACCAACTCAGCTTTCCATTTTGTATCAACATCTTTCCTGTCATTTGGATAGATCGTTGAAAGAAAGATCTCATAGGTCAAAGGGACACCTTTTGGGATGTCAAAGATACAGTAAGTTTCGTCTGACCATGTCAATTCATTTTTACGCACATCCAAACGCCAGCTTCCGAGATTTCCTACGGCCTGGGCGCGGGCAAAGTCCTCTCGGATCTCTCGGAGCGTATCCACTAGAGCATCGCGTTCCGCCAGCGATTTGACCAGCTTGATATTGCTATAACCTAGCTGTGAGACCATGTTGGCAAACGTCATAAGGAAGGACATACTTGTGTCCACAGCATCCCTGCTCAACCGCGGAACTTTTTCAAGCGCTGCTATATATTCTTCTTCATTGAAGCCGTACCTTCTAGCCCGGGATCGGAAAAGCTCATAATCTATTGGCTCGTCCTCGTAAAAGAACTGCCCTGCAATAATATTACCGACGTGCTGATCATTTACTATGATGGGAGTCACTATATCCCACATATTGTTCATGCACTTGTATCGTTTAATCTCTCCTGGAAAAATTACCGAGGACAGTATTTTGTTGCTTTCAAGGCATTGCTTGCAGGTATCTGGATGAACTCTCTGGAATTTTGTACATATATCCTGCCATCCGATGCCTACTAGAGTCTTGCCATTGATATCGTCTAGAGCCATGGAAATATGAGAAAGCTTATAAAAGTCATTCATAAGTGACTGGATTACATGGATATCAATGATATCGATAAGTTCCAAGTTTGCCATCTCCCCAGCTTCACTTTTCTGAAGTTTTCCTTCAAGCTTTTTCTGGTCACTTATATCGAATCCATAGATGGTTACACATTCTTTTTCTGATGAAGGGTAAAATGTAAGCAAGTATACTATTTTTCCTACTTTAATTTCCATCTTTTTGAGGTTGTTTTGGTAAATTACCCTTTGAACGAAATCTCCGATATATGAAGGTAATTTTTCTCCGACTTTCACGTCCCATTCGTGTAATAAGGGCTCACTTGCTCCATTTGAGTAAAAAATTGTCCCATCATTTCCCACATTAAGCACAGGATTTTGGTTCTTTGCTGGAAATTGCTCAATTTTCTTCATTTTTTCCCTTAAGGATCTTTTTCTTTGATGGTATTTCTTTAACGGCAATATGTCTTATTTAAAAGCAGTGAAAATAGATTAACACTTTAATTGTTAGATTATTATTTATTTCACTATATTATATATCATAGAATTATATCTAGGGTTAAATCTCAAGTTATTAAATGGTTAAATTTATTCTTAGACAGTTAAACTTTTGGTACAATTGATTTTTCAGTTCAATCCCTTAAGTCCTAATGTAATAATTTTCTCGAGATTACTTTATCTTAAAATTTATACAATGTTAGTTATTACCTGATTGCTCGATTTTTTATGGGAATCGATTGGTATAAATATTATATCATCCACAGATGCATCATTTACCGATATATCGCTAGACGATATTTTGGGGTGAGAATTACGGAAAAAAAGATGTGTACAGAGGCCAGGCGAGCTTTTCTCAAGTATATCGTGCTGAAACTTATTAAAGAGAAACCTACTCATGGCTATGATATCATCAAGACGATAGAACTTCGTTCAAATGGGCGCTGGACTCCGAGTGCAGGTTCTATCTACCCAATCCTGGAGAAACTTGAATCAAAAGGTTTTATTCAGAGTGAGGGGATTGAACGCAAGAAGGTATACACAATTACCCCCAAAGGAGTGACAGGGTTGGATCGTATGACACAGGAAAAGCTGGAACTTCTGAACGAAATGTCCCGGATCGTTAACAATGTGATTGAAGGTAATGATAATAGTGATGCCGACGAGAAGGCCGGCGATATCCAGGATGTTATACAGAAATTTGAGACGGCACACGACTGTGATTTCCATAATCAAAAAAACGAAACTGATTAAAATAGAAGGTACTAAATTGACTAAATATATTAATTTGACAGATAAAGTAGCCGCGGGCAGATCTGGGAAGAATATTGCTTATAAATGGGTTGCACTGTTCAATGTTACCCTGGCATCATTAATGGGCTCTGTCAACGGCAGTATCATCCTGATTTCTCTGCCCGCGATATTCAAAGGCATTCAAATGGACCCAACGGATCCTGGTGCATTTCAGTACCTTCTGTGGCTCCTTATGGGCTTTGGTTTGATCACGTCTACACTGCTACTCACTATCGGTCGGCTGGCAGACATGTATGGCCGAATAAAACTCTTTCGGCTGGGCTTCCTGATATTCGCCATCGGTTCAACCCTGCTTTACCTGACGCCTGGTACAGGCAACACTGGTGCACTGGAACTAATTATTTTTAGGCTCATACAGGCCGTGGGAAGTGCATTCACCATAGCAAACGGTTCAGCCATTATTACGGATGCGTTTCCAGCCAGTGAAAGGGGCAAGGCACTCGGAATAAACATGGTTGCCTTTATGTCCGGCCAGTTCATTGGCTTGCTGCTGGGTGGCATACTGGCGACATACAACTGGCGCTATGTGTTCCTGGTCAATATCCCCTTTGCCGTCCTTGGAACGATGTGGTCTTACTGGAAGATGAAGGATATCTCATTTCGGGCTTCCAAGACCAGTCTCGATATTGTGGGCAATTTACTATTTGTCGGTGGACTGACCTCACTTTTAGTCGGCGTCACTTATGGCCTGATGCCGTACAAACATGATGGTATCACCGATGCCATGGGCTGGAGCAACCCTTTGGTAATAGCGGCTTTAGGTATCGGAATAGTGTTGTTGATAACTTTCCCATTCGTCGAGAGCAAGGTGAAGAACCCGATGTTTAAGCTGGAGTTCTTTAGGATCAGGGCCTTTGCCTACGGATGTCTCGCCAGCTTCACTGCAGCTATTGCTCGAGGCGGTGCCATGTTTATGCTTATTCTTCTGCTGCAAGGGATTTGGCTGCCACTTCACGGTTACCGCTTTGAGGACACGCCTTTATGGGCAGGTATCTACATGCTTCCCATGACTCTAGGTTTTATGATCATGGGACCAATTTCCGGGATGCTCTCAGACAAGTATGGGCCTCGGTGGATAGCTACTGCCGGGATGACTATTGTGGCACTGGTCTTCGTCGGGCTCTCGCTGCTTCCATATAACTTCGATTATTGGGAGTTGGGAGTACTGATCTTCTTCATGGGTATTGGCAATGGTATGTTCGCTTCTCCTAACAGCTCATCGATAATGAATTCTGTACCTCCTCAGAATCGGGGTGTAGCTTCGGGCATGCTGTCCACACTGGGGAACTCGGCCAGTACGCTGAGTATGTCCGTGTTCTTCACCATCGTAATAGTGGGCATTCAGAAAGCTTTCCCGGGTGCGGTACACAACTCGTTTGCTAGCCTTGGATCTGCACAGGTTGCACCTGCTTTGCAACAGCTTGCGAATCAACTAGCAACAATGTCGCCTACAAATGCGTTGTTCTCTGCTTTTCTGGGTTATAATCCAATGAGCTCTATTCTGAAATCTATGGATTCGAGTATCGTCAGTTCAATACCGCAACAAATCGTGACCACACTGACAAGCAACTATTGGTTTCCACAGACACTTCAACAGGCGTTTATGCCAGCGCTGCGGATTTCGTTCATAATCGGAGCTGTACTCTGCGGCATAGCTGCGGTACTGTCCGCGATGAGGGGACAACGGTATGTGTACGAGACTCACGATTCAGGCAACGATATTAGCAAAGTTGATCTTGCAGTAGAAAGAGAAGAAATGCGGATTTGATATTTGAAAACTGGGCAAGAGTCATTGCAACACAGCACGCATGAGAAACTGGAAATACGGAAGACAAACACAGAAACAAAGCTCGGTATCTTTTGAAAAATGGTTCCTGTAAGGAACCAGAAAATGTAAAAAGAATGGCGCAAAATTTGAATTTTTTGAACCTTGAATGGTTAAAATTATGTGGCCGGGAAAATATGCAATATTCAGGACAAAAGAGGAATTTGAAAGAATACAAAAAACTACTTCTCTAAATCCTCCTTTTGATTATTTTTAGAAATAATGATATATTGTGTTCCTGTAATTGCTGGAAAATTGAAGGAGTTAAAAAACAATGGTAGATGACTAATTTGAGGATTCTAAGCCTCTAGATCCTAATACTCTCAACTATATAAGAATAAAAATGTTACAAAGAATAAGGCATGCAGTTGATGAAGGACTTGTAAATACTTCTGATTTTCATTTAACCGAAGTTATGATTGATCTCAAAACTTTGCTTAAAGATGTAGAAACGGAAATAACTAACAGGGGATTAGAGTTTAAAAAATGAATTCAAAACCTTCACTTGATATGTGTTTTTTTATATGTTTCAGAAATTCCATGAGCTCTATAGGTTCCATACGTCAAATAACAGCAATTTTTAAAGATAAAACAGGGGTTCCGTTGCAAAAAATCTGGCGATTTTACAAAACAAATGAAAACCTTTACAATTAGGGAAGTTAATTATTTGATATTGTTATCTAAATATATCTAGTTATTTATTTCTGTATTTCATCAATAGAATAACCGAGTACTTTAGCATTTCAAGACTCTTCGTATAACACTTTGTCTTTCTTCTCAATCTTGCCAGAAAGTGCCTCAATATGCTGTTATATCCCTCAACTGTAAATGTTTCTGCTTTTGATTGAGTATGACTCTTTTCTGGAAGAAACTCTGCATATGCTCTCCAGTGATCTGTCATTACTTCTCCAATCTCTTTTTTCTTCACTTTTTCCCAGAGTAGTTTTCCAGTTTCTGTTCCTCTGCTACCAAAAGAGCAGTTGATGAACTTTTTCCCAACTCTATCAACAGCAATCCAGATCCAGCAATATTTTTTTTGTTACCGATGTAAGTGTGCATTTCATCCATTTCAACAATAGATATCTCATTTTCACTTTTTAGGTCCTCTAACTCCTGACCAAATTTCTTTATCCATCTTTGGACAGAAACATGACTCACCCCTAAAAATCGTCCTATTGAACGAAAGCCCAATCCTTCAAGATAGAGTTGTAAAGCCTGTCTTTTTACAAAAGCGGAAAAAGCAGTTGATTTTAGCTCTACTGTATAGTTATAGCCACAATCAGAGCATTTGTACCGTTGACGCCCGCCAACTATACCGTTCTTTTTGTGACTGGAACTATTGCATCTGGGGCAGTTCATAAAGAAATATATGTTATAAGCATATGTATCTATTTTTTTACCAATGCCAGATGTTTTACTCTAAAAAGGGCAAATTTTGTCTGTCTGTCTGGTCCTCTCAGACGCATGTCTAGCTAATAATAGATAACAATACATGTTTTTCTACTGATGCTGATTTTGGCAGAGCAGACACTAAAATGAGATAATAAGTATAAATGTATAAAATAAGTAGACGCATATTGTTTATACAGCCATAACAGGTTAAAGGCTGTCTGAGATACAGAGTTGTATTTACGTATCCTCTTCAAATTTGATGGGTTTTCAATCACAGAAAAAATGTATTAGTTGTTCCATTTACCCATATTCATATTTTGGAGAACAAAAATGGATCTTAGAGCTCTTGAACAATTGCTGTTATCACTGAACATCTATCCGGTTCCGTTGCAAAAAATATCTGCTAGGAATATAATAAAATAAAAAGGAAATTAAAGATCGCGACATACTATCTAATTCCTTTTTATTTTATTATATTCCTAGCAGATATTTTTTGCAACGGAACCGTTATAACTATACAGTAGAGCTAAAATCAACTGCTTTTTCCACTTCTGTAAAAAGACAGGCTTTACAACTTTACCTTGAAGGATTGGGCTTTCGCTCAATAGGGCAGTTTTTAGGGGTAAGTCATGTTTCTGTCCAAAAATGGATAAAGAAATTTGGTCAGGAGTTAGAGGCTCTAAAAAGCGAAAATGAGATATCTATTGTTGAAATGGATGAAATGCACACTTACATCGGTAACAAAAAAAATATTGCTGGATCTGGATTGCTGTTGATAGAGTTGGGAAAAAGTTTATCAACTGCTCTTTTGGTAGCAGAGGAACAGAAACTGGAAAACTACTCTGGGAAAAAGTGAAGAAAAAAGAGATTGGAGAAGTGATGACAGATCACTGGAGGGCATATGCAGAGTTTATTCCAGAAAAGATCCATACTCAATCAAAAGCAGAAACATTTACAGTTGAGGGATATAACAGCATATTGAGGCATTTCCTGGCAAGATTGAGAAGAAAGACAAAGTGTTATACAAAAAGTCTTGAAATGCTAAAGTACTCGGTTATTATATTGATGAAATACAGAAATAAAGAACTAGATATATTTAGTTACCAATACCGAAAATTGCTCATTGAATTTGATAGGACTTATGCAGTTGCCTACTTTACAGGCAACTTTCGAGTTTTTACTTTTTAAGCTAATTTATATATTTCTAATAACTCGATTTATAGTATTTTTTGTATTTCTCAATTTTAGGTCGTGCACTAACTAGGTGGTTGATATTTATCTTTGAGCATCTTTGATTTAGAGCCTCCGAAAAGCGTTGTAAACTACGATCTCAAAAATTGACAGTTCAATCAGAACTGATTCTGGGTGTTACAAATTTATTGTAACAATGACTATTATTCACTTACCCACACTTTTGCTTTATCAATTTCACTATTACTAAAAACTTTCACTTGAACAGGAATGATAAATTTGAATACGTTAACAGAATCATTTATCCAGTGAACATCAGAAACAACTACAACTTTTTCAAATGAAAGTGTATGCCACGAGACTTTTGCATCTTCTAAGTAAGCATCGGGTGCATAATGTACAAAGTCCTTTTTCAATTGATAGAGCATGCGAATCTTTTTGTGTCTTTGCAGTTTGTCTTTCATTGCAGGAATTAGTACAGTGTCATAGTCTTCTCCTGTTATTGTTCCACTACCCACAATACCCAGAACATTGTCGGGCAAACCTTGAATAAGTTCCATCATACTATTATCTCCAAATTAAAGTTAAATATTCCTGCTCATTGATCCAAACCTTTTCCTTGTAAGTTCATCTTGCTAAAAAGGCTTACATGAATATAAACCATAAGTTAGATCATCCATCATTACAAAGTTTATGCTTTGAGGATTAAGTTTCCAGCGAGACTAAAGTTTGTATTTTCATGCATCTAAACAGGTTTGCTATAGCTTCACATAATTACAGAAAAAAAGTATGAATATAACATTAAAAGCTTTTTGAAAATAGCTTTGACCAATTAATAGAAGAAGATTAGATAGTTAAAGGCAAGATAAAAGTTTTATTCTTTTATCTATGACTTTCTTTTCAGAATATTCGGCTGAGGTCACTGTTTATCCAGCATCTTTGATATCAGCGACCTGCAGCTCTATACTTAAGATATCTTACTTTCCTTTCTTTCCAGGCTTTTTTAGTTTATGTTCTGATGCTTTATTTGATGCGGCTTTCGTGCAATTACCTGGATTTATTACCGGTTTGGTTGCTTTCTCAGTCATGTTTATCTCCTACATTTATTGGTTGATTAAAGTCCGGTAATGGGCGTGAGTTGTTGAAAAAAGTAAGCGCAAGAATACTTCTCCACTTTTTTGAAATATGGGGAGAATACTCTCTTTTTTGTAAGTGATCAATAACCCCCGCACACGACCAAAACTTCTATACTCAATATATTGAATGTACTTTAACAGATATATAAATTTGTGTATGTTGGGGGTTATGAGATTTGGACTTACTGGGTTTCATTGACTCATAATTACAGTTACAATTTAAAATAAGTAGTCCCACCTCAGAACAGTATAACTCTTATTTATTTTCAATATTGTCCCTGTATGCAGACCTAATCAGCTGGGTCTTACTTCACACGCCCATTCTCTTACTATTATAGTTCTTTCCATCCTCCATTTTCTCTCCCTGACCATCTTCTTCTCTAATTGCACTTCGACAACCTCTTGTAACCTGAAATAGTCCTGATTTGTTTGTAAGTGAGAAATTTCAGAAAGAATTGAGTAGGCGCTTGAAAGTCCTGAGAGTCACCCAGGGTTCACTTAATATAATAGTATTGAAAATAATAATTAAGTAACTAAAAAGAATTTTGTGTCCATAAGTGATAAAAAGTTAGCGAGTCTCTTTCTAAAAACAGTAGCTAATTAAACAAAAAAGAAATTTATTTCATGATATTATGAGCGATGTTCCAAACAAAAAAATCAAAATCGTAGATAAAATACTTTAAAGATTAAGGTATTATTTCATTAGATATCAGTAAAAAAATAATCAAAGGGAGACGAGTTAGCTGGATATTTATGACGGATTAATCGCCAGTCGCTGGAAAATCGGAGCAGCCTTGGCTGTAGCGTTGCTTCTGTACTTTTCTTTTCTAATTCTGCTGCCCCTGGCAGACGGAATTGTACTTGGCATAGTCTTTGCTTACATTGCCAGACCCATCAAGATGAGATTCAAAAAGCATAAAAAAACTGGGGCACTTGCGGCCAGTATGTGTATATTCATCCCAATAGTATTCATTGTCGGGGCAGGAATTGTTGAAATTATTAATCAGGTCTCCTGGATTATTAGTAATCAGACCGCAGTCGCGGCAGCCGTTCTGAATTTCATAAATTCTCTGAACATTCCAGATAAAGTTATAGAAAATGTTAATTCCGCCATCTGGGATCTATTTACCTCGCTGCTCCCTGCAGTAGGACGCATAGGGGTTTTTTCATATGCTCGAGGAATTGGTCTTTTTGTCGTTAATTTCATAGTTTCGATCATTTTTTGTTTTTATATACTTGCGGATGGTGACAGGCTTTACTTTGCTTTTCTTGGTGTGATTCCAAAAGAGTATAAGGGAGTTGTAAACCGTTATGCATGTCATCTGGATCTAATTCTTAGAGGAATTTTCATAGGTACTGCTTACTCTTCACTTATAGTAAGTGTGACTTCAGTTTTTGTATTCTATGCATTTGGGTTTCCACATGCACTGGCACTTGCAACTCTTATCTTCATAGCCTCGGTAATTCCTCTTTTTGCCGGATACATGGTGCTTGTGCCTCTAGCTTTAATGCGTTATATAGAATCAGGGTTTGAAAGTGCAGCATTTTTCTTTGTGGTCTCTTCTCTCATTATTTATGGGCCTCCCGAACTTATACTCAAACCTTACCTTGCTGGCATGAAATCTAAAATTCATCCGATGCCGCTCATTCTTGCCTTCCTGGGTGGAGCTTTTGTCGGAGGAATTGCTGGCTTTTTTGCAGCTCCAATTCTTTTGGGAGCCCTGGTTGCAGCTTACAGGGTTTATCAAGAACAAACAATAGCGGATGACGAGTTTATACAAAAATTACAAATATCTTGAGCCCCACTATATAACCGGAGGTTATATTTTGAGGGACGAAAAATTCTTATTTAGCTTTTTTGAAAAGAACAACACTTCCAAAAGAAACCAAGAAATTGCTTGGCGATACATTGACAAATATTTTAGAGATCCAGGTAGTGGACTATCTGAAGCGACTGTACAAAATAATATTGACATTTTGTCTGTGATTCTTAAATTTGTTGATACTGATCTTGATAATTTAACGCAAGATGATGTTGACACGTTTAAAATAGGCATCAGTAAATACAAAAAGAATAATGGTCAGCCAATTGCAAAAGCCTCAATGAAACACTATTATGTCGGGTTCAAGCAGTTTCTCAAATGGGCAGCAAGAGAATATCACAAGCCTGAGTATCGGGATCTGAGCGAGAACTTTTCGACAAAGTTAAAAACAAAAAAGAAAAATGCTTCTGATCTTTTGACTGAGCAAGAGATTGACAAAATTTTTGCAGCAGCAATACATCCCAGAGACAGAGCAATTCTTTCAGTCTTGTCTGAGAGTGGCTGCCGAGCAGGTGAGCTTGTCAGTATGCAGATCAAGCATGTGAAGTTCACAAATGAATTCGTCTGGGTTACATTCCCGCAAAGTAAAACAACACCTCGGGCTGTGCCATTAAAAGAGTCGATGATATATCTGTCAGCTTGGCTTACACATCATCCATTGAAATATGACGAGGAAGCACCTCTTTGGGTTTCACTGAACCCAATATCTGCCACAAAGGGCGGTGGTGATCGTGCCTATCAACCGATGCCGAGGTCAGCTGTACTTGAGCTTGTTCATAGACTTGCAAATAAAGCGGGGATAAAGAAGCGATGCTATACTCATCTGTTCAGACATTGTGCAGCCACAAAAATGTCAAAAGAATGGACTGAGCCACGAATGCGGAACTTTTTTGGCTGGTCAACTCACTCAGCAATGCCTTCGGTCTACTCACATTTGGGAGCTGGGGATTTCGAAGAAGCAATGAGAAAACTGTGCGGCACAGCAGAAGAAAGAAAACCCGAACCTAAATTCCAAAAATGTCCCAGATGCAAGCGTGAATTGCCAAAAAGGGCTGAGTACTGTGATGTTTGCGGCACAAAGCTTGGGAAGCAGCAGGTTCAAAAAGCTGATGATGATCTTGCAAGTCAAATGCGTCGTATACTCTTAGAAGAGCATCCAGAGATCTTACAAAAAATTGTTCTCGCGATGACAAAATCACAAAATCAATAACGGTAAAAGATTACATATATGTTGAAACAATAATTATTATTGAAAGTGACTTACTTCGGCGAGATTGCCTCGATGAAAGCATATCACTCTTTTAAATGAATATCGAGGCAATATTATGACCCAAACATTTGAAGAACAGGCTGCTGAGCTTGTCCGCCAAAATACTGACAGTGTAAAGAGGATTACACAGTATCATTCTGACGCTTTCACTAGAGCAATGGCTCAAGTGTTTCTTGAGACAGCGGGTGAGCAGCCATGTCAGACCTAAAAATGGTCAAAGCCTGCCCGAATTGCGATAGTACGCACCTCCACTATCGAAAACGAACAAATGACTATCACTGCATTCATTGCAAATCGGTATTTAGTGAGCCCATAGAACGACCTGCAAAGCCCAAAGGTCATGAGCTCGGCATGTGTGGCAAATCTCGTCAGTGTCCAGAATGTGGCAGTCGAAAGACGAGATATAGTAGCCCTCGACTCAATGGCCCTAAGCATTGGGTCTGTACATATTGTTATAATACTTTTGATGTGAACCGAGACTGCCAAGCCCGCAATGCCTAAATTAGATCCGGGCCTACTTCGAGCTTGCCCAAATTGCGACAGCGCTAATATCTATCATGCAAAGCATGATTGGCGATGTCATTCTTGCAATAGTGTTTTTGAGCAACCTATCCAGCGGGCAAAGAAAACGTGGCGTTGCAATACCGATTCAGCATATAGACCATTGCCTAAATTTTTGAAAATTATAAAGAGGGATAATTGATGGTCAGAGCTATCAATCCCAATAAAAAAATTAATACTTCGCTTTCATTTGACCTTGAGGTCATAGCAATTATTGATAGAGAGCGAGGCATTGACAGTCGTAGCGGGTGGCTCAACGACCTAATTTTAGAGATGTTCGAGGGCGAGTGACGATGAAGATTCCGACAACGACATCGATCACGGCCTGTCCACACTGTGGCAGCTATCACATTATAAAAAGGATATTTTACTATTATTGTTCAAAGTGCAAAAATACATTTGAACAGCCTGAAATACAGCTATTTTCAGGGCCAGTCATCGATGAGAAATATAAAGTAAAACAACGTGAGAAAAACATTAAGGCAGGACTAAAGCTGCTATGGGAGTACAAAAAACAAGTAATACCTCCTACACAAGTAATACCACATATACAAGTAGCAAAGTCCCACGAAGATGTTCTTAAAAATATCAACCAAAAATTAGACCAGCAGCAAAAACACGAACTCACAGATGAGCAAAGAGAGTGTTTTGCGCAGCTGGTGGCGTTCAACACACTAATAAAAAATATATCAACCTCTCTAAAAGACGATCTGCAGCTGGCGTCGCCAATTCCACCAGAGCCAAAACCGAGGCAGGCCACAAACTACGTTCCTATATGCCCAACCTGTGGCAGCACCCAACTAAATCCGCCGCGTGGTGACCGGTGGGAGTGGTACTGCCCGAAATGTATGAAGATGTTCGATAAGCCTGAAACCCGTGAAAAACAGCCTGTAAAAAGCGATAGACTTGAGATCGAAATAGAGAAAAGAGCGATTCTTCGGGATATTAAAGTGGGTTTGAGGCTACTATGGAAGCAACAAGAGGTTGTAAAGCCTAGAAAGCCTGTAAAAAGCAATAAAATTCCGAGAGTAAAAATACCCGAGATACAAATGCCAGAACAGTTGTTTGAAGTTGTTGACAAAAAGCCAAAACCAAAGTCTAGAAAAGCCCAAGTTCCAAGATCAGAACCCATAATATCCCTCGATCCAGCAGAACAACGAAGAATAGAGGTTCTTAGGGATATTAAGGTTGCCTGCAAGCGCACTAAAGGTCAAGTACGAGCTCTTCAGCCTGTTTTTATGGCTAAAAAAGCAAAATAGGAAGCAAAATTGCTGCCAAACTAAGAGCTAAAACGTTAATGAATATCTTTGAAATTGTGGATGAAATTCATAAATTCTAATTATGACCTATTAACTGGAGTTCCTGCTGGTGGAGTTGCTCCTCTGGGAGGAATGGTACCGTTGGCTGACATATTATCTGGGTGCATTGTTGAATTAGGTGGCATGTTCCCCATTTTTCCTTCTGGAGGCATTGTCGCATTATTTGGCACATTTCTTGATTTTCCTCCAGAGGGCATGTTATTAGGTGACATGTTACCGGGGTTTCTTTCAGCAGGTCTCGTATTATTGTTTGACATATTGCCTGCGTTCTTTTCTGTAGGTGTAGCGTTGTTAGATGTTTTATTGTCAGTACATCCTGACATCGCTAATACTAACATAAGTAGCAAACCAATCACTAAAAAACTAACTTTTCTCATCATATTACCTCAATAGATTGGACTTTATAAAATAAAGTCACTTAATCACTAAAAACTTTTGCATGATATTCAATCAATATTCTCAAAATCTTTTTTCAAAAAAGCTTGCAGAAATGAAAAGTTTGGGTCGAAAACGATGAAGTGAGCCAGCTTTCCCGACAAAATACATTAGAGAACTTTCAAGCCTTGGCTATGATGTTCACTATACTAGTTCTGAAGAAGAACAGCTTGAAAATCTTAGGCAGCTTGCTGAAGCTAAAAATGACGAAGTGCTGAAAAGCACTTACTAATTTTCTTTTTTGATATTTATATCGGGATATTTAGGAAAAGTAGTATCGGGCAACCTATATATCCCTCCTCAAAACGGTATAACTAAATTGTTAAAAACCTTTATATACTTTACATAGTTATTTACTTATATATACAAAGTAGTAAATTATAAACAGAAGTTGTCCTCCGGCGGCTGGATCAGCCGATGTATAATTACGAAAACTGCTTTTTTAATCGAATAAACAGGAGGAACAATAAATGGGCAATGTGAGAAATTTTGCATTTAGTGCAGATCCACGAGAATTCATGTCAGTACAGAACAAAACCGATGAAATTGCGAAGCAATATCCTGGTTTTTCAAGGTCACTTGTCTGGAAAACCCTATTAATTGAAGTGCTTGGTGTCGAGCCTTTAGATCCTGATATGCATAAGGTCTATCTCAATCGTATAAACAAAGCGCTTGGAAAGCAGGAGAACAAATAAGCTCAAAAGAAGGTGTGTCAAGGGCGCCCGAAATCGCCCCTGAGATCGGTTGAGAACATGAGTAAATTGGTCACAAAACCCATATAATAAAAGGGTTTGAACCTATTTACATATTATGTCTGCCGATATCGTTTTTGACGCACCTCTTTTAGGAGGTCATAAACATGAGTGAAGCAAATAATTCACAGGATAATATGCAGTCACCCGAAAAGGTTGAGGGAGAGCCCGAGGCAGTTTATGTTCAGGCACCCGTCGATGAAGTGCAAGCGAGAATTGAAAAACTTGCAAAAAAGACTGGTAAAAGTGCTGATATTATACAGGCAGAACTTGATAAGATCATGCAAAACATGCGCGGTGATGGAGTTAATAATGCAACTCAAGCTGACAAATTGCGAGGAGCACTTATATTTTTAGAATCGCAAGTGTCCAACTACACAAAAAGTGTATTACCTGCTGATGAATGTGAAAGTTCTAGTATAATGTCACAAACACGAGCTGACAAGTTTTATGGTTTAAAGCGAAATCCAAATATAGTGCACATCGATTCAAAAACTTACATTTTGCCATATGATGAGGAGAAAGGCGTATACTATGAATTCGATTCCAATCCTGAGACATCTGGCAAGCGTGGTGAGATTGTTAAAATCACTGCAAAACGAAATAAAGACGAGTCATATTTCTGGATCAGAGAGAGAATATGTAACTGTATGACCATGGTTACAAGCTATCATCACTCGTTGGAGTCAACACATTGTTTTGTTGAAATTGCATATACTGACTACAGTGACAGAACTGCAATATGGAAACAAAAAACAATTCCAGCTGAAGCAATAGCAACAAAAGATGGACTTAAAAGAGTTGTTGTGCCAGAAGGCATAGCCATTATTGAATCGCAGTTTCAAGATATGATTGAATTCTATAGCTTGTGTATTGCACATAATGATCATCAGAAAAATACAGATTTCACTTGTGGTAGTGTGACTGAAACCACTGGCTGGAAAAAAATCAACAAAACTGATATGACATCTAACATATTTGTTGTTGGGAATTATGCATATTATCTCAAAAATAACAATATCGAGCGACGCTGTTCACTATTCAACGATACTAAAAATGCTGACGTTGAATCTAAGCTTCAACAAAAAGGCACATTGGAAGGCTGGATTGATGCGGTACGACCACTTATCGGCCACAATATCGTTAGAGTAGTTTGTTATGCCGCAATGGCATCAACATTAATCAAAGTTCTAGGAAGTCCACAATTTACACTTGGTATAGTAGGCGAGAGTTCGATCGGTAAAACACTTTCGACGCAAGTTGCAGCAAGTCTCATCGGAAATCCAAATGATAAAGATGGTGGACTATTAGATAGTGGTGATGTCTCAATTACTGGTTTGAGTGCAATTGTCACAACATTTAATGATCTCCCATGTTTCTTTGATGAAACAACAACAATGAAAGAAGACGTGAAAAAATATCTGGGTTATTTGATTGCAAATGGTCAAGAACCAAAGAGAGGAACAAAAGATGGAAAACTACGTGACAAACATCCAATTAGATCTAATGTGATACTGACTGGTGAAACCGATTTTATCTCAAGAGTTGCAAATGATGGTGCACAAACGAGAGTTATAGTGATTAGAGATCGACCAATTCCAAAGCTTGACTACCCGAGCATACTATGGCAGTCGAGGGATAAAATGCTGGAAAATTTTGGTCATGTAACACCACTATTTCTCAAGCAAATCGATATGCTAGGTAGACAGCAACTTATCAATGCATATCATGTACTTAGAGAATATTATGCGAAGACAACAACCGATGAAAAACAACAAAGAAAAGCACAGTGTTTTGCTTTGATGGAAATTGCCGGGATATTGCTCGAAAAAGTATTTGTGAACATTGGAATTGAATATAAGGATCCTCATAAGGTCACTCAGTCACTTTGGGAACGCTGTGTTATAGAGAAACCTGATGTATCACTTGCTGTACGAATCGCACAATCAATAGATGAATATATCGAATCAAATAAACTAAATA
This sequence comes from uncultured Methanosarcinaceae archaeon, assembly GCA_963727895.1. GTDB lineage: Archaea > Halobacteriota > Methanosarcinia > Methanosarcinales > Methanosarcinaceae > Methanosarcina. The sequence continues at coordinate 374,380 of CAVSHT010000005.1, forward strand.
ATTTCATCGTCAATAATAATAAAGATGCCAAAATAAGTGGTGATGGACTATATGGCTATATTAAAATAAAAAACGACGAATACAACGCTTGTTTGTACCCAGATAAGCTCAATGCACATCTCAGAAAACATGACTATAGTATGACCCCAGTGTTTGTTACAGGGATTTGAAAGTAAAGGGTATAATCAAAGTCGATCCAAAGAGACGCGATTTTACAAACAATGTTCACCGTGGTGGAAATAGACTTCAGCTAATCAACATTGACATGCTTAAGTTGCAGGAATATATAGGTATGAAATCAGAGCCAGATTACAATACTGATGACATCACTGATGTACTCGGGGATGTGATAGCATATTCAACTCCTATAATATCACCTGTGACTGGCGAGCCAATACGGACATGGAGTGATTTAAATAAGCCTTGTAAGAAACTCGAACCAAAAAAACAAATCGATGAATCCGAGTTTCCACAAAATCCCTACGATTCTATTGATGATGAATGGTAAATTCCTAAAAAAATATCTGAACTAATCTTCTTTTTTGAGCCGCGTCTGGACTCTACAGTATAATTTTATTGTAAGTGTAAACCTTTTTTTGATATTTTTACCATTTTTTTGATCAAAGTCCATAAAAAATCGGTTGCAATATGGACTTTTTTATGGACTCTTTTCGGTATTGGTAGACAACTTGAAAAAAGCTTTATGGACTTTTATGGACTCTCAAAACGATATCCCAATACCGAAAAATCAAGAAGTCCATAAAATTTGGTCAAATTACACGTATATACGTAAATATATTCATACGCACGCATGAGTAAATATTAATTAATTTATGAAGTTCTAACATTATAAATTTGTTTATATGCGAATTCTTCCTATAAGGGTGTAGATTCTTTACGGACTTTATGGACTTTTATTACTATATATACTTAGATGTATTCATACACTTATACCAATACCGAAAAGAGTCAAAAAAAAGGTCCATAAAAAAGTCCATAAAGGTCCATAAAATTATGGACTCTGATTGGGTGCCATAGAATTTTTCTTTATTAGTATAACATCGTTATTATTTATTTGACCATTAAATTTCAGGTCAGCCTATAGATAGTTAAATTTTTAACGCTATTAAAATTTTTGTTCGAGGATATTTTGGAAGCGAGCCTTCGTACCTGGGCTAAGCCAAATATCCCCTAGGCTTGAACAATTATAGCTACGCAAGTAAGCAAGATCGTTATGCGAAGGCTACGAGGCTCCATAGAGGCTCTACGAGGATGAAAAGGTACAAATAAGAGGGATAGATGATTCACTCAAAGTATATTTATCTTAAATAAGATCTAACAGCCCGAAAGATTCACTTCCAAAATATCCTCCAAATCCACTATAGCGGCTCTATATCTCGTATAAATGAAAATTAATAAAGCCTATGACTATTTTTATTACAAAGAATCTTATTAACTATTCCTATATTCTCTAAAATTTCGCAGTCTATTTTTTGAGATATTTAGGAAGGTTTAACAAATCACCTAATCCACCTTTTTAAATTCAGACTTCACCTCTTTGTTACTTAATTCCCTAATAACTAATTCTAAATTTCTTAATTTTTATAAAGTTCATATCCAAAAGAAAAGTTTTAAGAATTTATCTGATATCTGATTATTAATATTTTAAAATAAAATCAAATATTATCAGAGGATTAAATATAATGAAAAGTCATAACAAAATTAAGTACAGAGATTTAATATCTGTAGTTCTAATTTTAGTTTTATTATTGGTATCATCTGTGGCATCTTTGGCCACTGCACAGACTGGTTCTTCCGGAAATACTGCATATGTTACTAATGATGACGGAACTATTTCTATCATAAATACTGCATCAGACACTGTTATAGCCACAGTGCCTGTGGGAAATGATCCTTATGGAACTACAATTACTCCAGATGGAACAATAGTTTATGTGACAGATTACAAAGCTAACAAAGTTTATGGAATTGACACAGCTACAAATACTGTTACAGCCACAATACCTGTAGGCGATGTCCCTTATGGCATTGCAGTTACGCCAGATGGAAAAAAGATCTATGTAGCAAATAATGGAGATAAGACAGTTTCGGTAATTGACACAGCGTCAAATAGTGTTATAAAAACAGTTTCTGTGGATAGTAATCCTTATGGAGTAGCAGTTAACCCATCGGGAACGAAAGCATATGTAACAACCTCAGGTAGTAATTCTGTATATGTAATTGACACTTCAACAGATACTGTTACAGATAAAGTAACTGGATTAAGTGGTGCCTATGGAATTGCCTTTAATCCAGATGGTTCACAATATTACATAACAGAGAGGGGAACTAACAGTGTTTCTGTCATTGACAGTGAATCAGATAAGGTTGAGACGAGTGTACCTGTAGAAAAAGACCCACATGGAGTTGCAGTAAGTCCGGATGGAACAAAAGTATATGTGGCAAACAATGGAGATAACACCGTTTCTGTAATTGACACAGCCACAAATACCGTTACGGCTACAGTAAATGTTGGAAATGCTCCTTTTGGGGTTGGAGTTACATCAGATGGAACAAAAGTATATGTAGCTAACCGTGGACAAGATAATCGTCAATTAAAAACTGTATCGGTAATTGACGCATCAAGCAATAATGTTATAAGTACGATAAATGTAGGAACCAATCCAAAGGCTTTTGGGTTATTTATAAGCAGTTATTCATCAGCCACTGAATCTAATACAGGAACTTCTACTAATACAGGAACTTCTACTAATACAGGAACTTCTACTAATACAGGAACTTCTACTAATACAGGAACTTCTACTAATACAGGAACTTCTACTAATACAGGAACTTCTACTAATACAGGAACTTCTACTAATACAGGAAATTCGACTCTTTCTAAAGTTATTAACAATTATAATAATATTACCATATATAATAAAACTAGTAATAATAATAACAATAATATAAATAGTGGAAATAATATTACAGGCAATAATATCAATATAGGAAATACTACAAACAGTGGTAATAATATTAGTCATAGTAACATCGATAATAAAAATAATACGAGTAATAATAACATAAATGGCAATAATAATATAAATGGCAATAATAATATAAATGGCAATAATAACATAAATGGCAATAATAACATAAATGGCAATAATAACAACTCTACAGAACATGGGTCTAGTTGGTTAGATGTTATTTATGAAGGTGTTATAGCCAAGCTGTTTGAGTTAATAAAATTGTAAAGAAAAAGGCTCTGTAGAAAACTTATCTAAATCAGTTACTATAAGCTAAAAACCAATTTGCAAAAATATATCAATTAATTCAGTTAATATTAATTGGGACTTTTCGTATAAGAGGATATCTACAGAGCCAAAAAAGTATATTTAAATGTAAGAATTAAAGTATATCCGAAAAGTTAGTAGTTATATTGAAAACGTTAAAATTTGAATTGGCTTTTATCCACAAGCTAATCAATTTTATAAATATAAGGATTCTGGATAATAACCTTTATAGATGAACTCATCTAAATCAATAAAGATCATTGTGGTATTTCTTTAAACAGCTCTGGTAAATATGTTTAAATTCTTGGCTCTGTATAAATCTTTAATATTCAGGCGAAAATCAAAGTTAACAATAATTCAAAAAGTAATATCACTTATTGGATAGATTTGCCAGTTTCAATCTGCTGACAGTGGATTTGATAGGTTTTCTACAGAGCCAAATTCTGATATCTCTGGTCTTTACCTTATTATGAATAAGGTCAATTCAATTTTAACCTTATTTTGACTTTTTTTCGCGATTTTTCGATGATGACTCGAAGCAGCCATTTAAGGTTAAAAGAATCTTAACTTTAGTAAGGGATATTTGAGTCGATTGTCGTTAGAAATTACCAAATAGCCCTTGGCTTGAACAATTATGGCTACTGAAGCCAGCAAACCCGCTATAGAGGAGCTACGAAGCTCCAGGATATGTCTACGTGGCTGAGATGGATAGATGAGGCTGATTCGAGAGACCCGAAAGTCAGGCTGCTAATTTCCAAATATCCTAAAGCCTGCATATTTTGGGAATAGTTTAACTACATAATAACTCATTTTGTGATGGGTCTAGCAATAAGGTTTAGTCTTGGGCAAATAATATCCCTGCATCTATAAATTATGCTTAAGTCATTGACGCTTATGATAACGATTTTTATCTTAATCACGAGTTCTATGAATTACAAACGTTGCTCTGTAGAAATAGTAGGGGCAAAGCATATGAAATACCCTAGTTATTTGATAAATCCAAACTCCTAAAGTACATTATTTTTGTGAAGATTACGGCCTTCTTTTCTAGATATAATACACCTCTCTCCTTTTAGTGGAATAAAAGACCTTAATAGCTTAGTTCTACAGGAAAAAACTTCACATGTGTGGTAGGAGTGGATATAAAGGACTGTCGGAAGACATAGAAGGGATCTCTCGTCTCAAATGTTTTAAACTCAATTTTAAACGGATATGTGATGAGGGTTAAAAAATTGTTATTTTTAGAATCTACCTATTTTGAAGATCAAGTGTTATAAAGCTTTAAACTCGCTTTTTGATTTTTATTTAAGATCCTAAAAATAAGTATGTTTATATGCAAAAATTAACTAGTTGATTTCGATTGTAAGTACCATCAGATCAAATGTAACCTAATAAGATAAAAAAAAGTAATGTCTATTTAATAAAAAACATTAGTTCTCTAAAACCCATAGAAATTCCCTAAAATTCTATTAGGTTTCGATTGTTGGTATTTTTAGATCAAATTAAACCCAAGATTAATACGGAGGAAACGTAATGCGAAAAAATATGTTTAAAACAGTATGTATTTTTACATTGGTCTTTTTAGTTCTGTCAATGACAGGAGCAGCATGCAGTAACAGTTGTAAAACAAAAACAGATGCAAGAAACGATGTTTTTACATGTAGCTGTAAATCTTGTTGCCATAATGTTCTGAGTAACGACAAAGGATGCAGCCTTAAAGTTACAAACACAGGAACTATCAAGACCAAACTCGGCGGCACAGTAAAGATGTCCAGCAACGGTAAGTTCTGTTACACAAAACCAGCAAGCTGCAAATCTTGCACTGACAGTTTCAAATACTGTGTAAAAGGTAAAAATGGATCTGATTGTGCAACCGTTACAATTAAAAACAGTTGCTCAAGCTGTTCAAGCTGCTCAACCTGCTGAAAGTACCTTCAGTACTTGATTCGGTAGGAATACTTTTGCAATCAAACACATTAAAGGGAAAAGGAAGGGTTGATCTTCCGGGGTTTAAACCCTAAATCCCTTAATGCTTTTACTTAATTACTATCTATTTTTACCCGTTCTTGATGTTGATAGAACTGAATTCTATTTTGCTGGGATATTTTATCCTCAGCGTGGCAATATTACCACTTCTTCAATCCTAGCTTAAGGATATTGGCTTGCCAATCACACTTATTACACTAATATCCCCTAAACCCACTACAGCGGCTCTATATATCTTACAGTAGCCAGCCTGCCCGATGCGTTGTTACCCACACATCGGAGTGCTGAGATGGGATGTTAGTGTTGATCCTTTTACCCAATACAGCTATGTTTTGGAAAGAGTTAAGACTTGGAAAAACTTGGTTTCTGGGGCTGGTAAAAGCTCAAGTAGATTCCTTTATGGTTTGTAATCAGTTAAAACAGAATTATCTTTAGGAAATGAAAATATTTGAAATTATATTTTTCTCATTCCTTAGTATATCCCTAGCAGATATTTTTTGCAACAAAACTCTGTGTAGTCTATGTCTGTGATAAACTTTCAACATTTAATTACATTTGTCTGGAGGCAAAAATGCTATCGTTTAATTTTCACCAAATAATACAAGAACCAAAATTACTTGCATCTGTTTTAAAAACGCTATCAAGAAAAATATTAGTTTAAAAAATAATGTGGGATCTTGAATATACATAAACAAATATAAAATTATTATCCCCTATGAATCAATAAAAAAGAAAGTTTTAATAATTATACTTTATTTTAAGTATTCAGATGATTACAAAGGAAGATATAGAAATATCAATTGATAAAAAAGTATATTTGTCTCTTTTAATTATATTTTTATTTCTTCTTTCATTAACGGCATCGATAGCTGCTGCACAAACTGCATATATCACTAATGATGATGGAACGGTTTCTGTCATAAATACTGCATCAGACATTGTTATAGCCACAGTGCCTGTGGGAAATGATCCTTATGGAACTACAATTACTCCAGATGGAACAATAGTTTATGTGACAGATTACAAAGCTAACAAAGTTTATGGAATTGACACAGCTACAAATACTGTTACAGCCACAATACCTGTAGGCGATGTCCCTTATGGCATTGCAGTTACGCCAGATGGAAAAAGATCTATGTAGCAAATAATGGAGATAAGACAGTTTCGGTAATTGACACAGCGTCAAATAGTGTTATAAAAACAGTTTCTGTGGATAGTAATCCTTATGGAGTAGCAGTTAACCCATCGGGAACAAAAGCATATGTAACAACCTCAGGTAGTAATTCTGTATATGTAATTGACACTTCAACAGATACTGTTACAGATAAAGTAACTGGATTAAGTGGTGCCTATGGAATTGCCTTTAATCCAGATGGTTCACAATATTACATAACAGAGAGGGGAACTAACAGTGTTTCTGTCATTGACAGTGAATCAGATAAGGTTGAGACGAGTGTACCTGTAGAAAAAGACCCACATGGAGTTGCAGTAAGTCCGGATGGAACAAAAGTATATGTAGCTAACCGTGGACAAGATAATCGTCAATTAAAAACTGTATCGGTAATTGACGCATCAAGCAATAATGTTATAAGTACGATAAATGTAGGAACCAATCCAAAGGCTTTTGGGCTATTTATAAGCAGTTATTCATCAGCCACTGAATCTAATACAGGAACTTCTACTAATACAGGAAATTCAAATAATAATAATAATAATAATTATAATAATAATAATAATAATTATAATAATAATCTTGATGTAACTGATATATATCTTGAAAATAATAAACAAAAAGCAAAACTTGCATTCAATCCTACTCCACAAATGATATTTGGTAAATCAAAAAAAGTTGATGCATACATTACTACGAATCTATCAAAGAATATTTCTCAAGAATACGGATTAAATGGAACACTTCAATCTAAGAATATTAATGCAACACCAACAGTGAGAGTTACATTAACAGGTGAAACTGGAGCTTTTAACATAGAGACAATCCCTCCGAATTCGAATGGAATTCAGAACATAACAAACGATATTGTATATTGGAATTGGCAAGTAACACCACTAGAATCGGGAAAGCATAAACTTTTCTTATCTGTTGAATATGTAATACCTCTAAATGATTATGACTCTCAAAATTACAAGACTCTCAAAGACATAGAGGAAGAAATAAATGTAAAATCAAACTACGATTATTGGTTTTCAAAATATTTGTGGGAAATACTTGGTGCTATAGTTGGAATAGTTGGTATGATAAGTAGTATACTAACTATACTGGAGTTTATACGAAAATTTATACAAGAGTTCCTTAACAAGCATAAAAAAGAGAATAGTTAAGATGATATTGATTAATAGTACTATACTCTAAAGTGTTGGCTACGACAATTTTACATTTGGCATTTTATGAGTATAACTTAAATGAATGATGATTCTATTTTTTCCTGCCTGAACTCTATTTTTTCATTAAGGGTTCTCTAGGTATAAGTATTAATGGGCTATCTTTCAGGGTATATATTAAATTTCAAAGTTACTGCAACGTTTCATTAATTTTTTCAAATTTACTTTCCACTTTATAGACATTTTACCAAATAGACCTAAATATTACATCCAATACTCCACAATAAACGTAGGAAGGCTACGAGATTGTAGGGGGCTAAAAAGAGGGTTGTGGGAATTTGGTGCTTATTTCCGCTCTGCCAACTCATATCCCTGCTCAATCACGTTTACCAACCAATCGTTCAAAAACTCATTAAGCTCCTTCTTGAGCTTTGGGCTATACTTTCCTGGCTCTGGATATACCTCTTGATAAATGCCCAGATAGTCGTTTTGAAAAGTAAGAGCCTCGGCGGATTTTGAAGCTGGGTATATCTTGACTTGCACATCTGGGTCCGCCATCACATCACCGTTCTGGATGCCATTATGAGCTAGAGCAATAATATCATTCAAGAGGTTATCTACACTAAGATCCATAAGGCCCGAAGCCTTGAATTTCATATACTCGGCTTGCATAACCCCGGTTTCGTCCAATATCCCCAGTTCTTGTAGGTTTCTATAAATCGATTCATATATTGTCTGTTTTATTTTACCCACCCACTTCATATTATTTTATAATGTATATATAATTCCTTCCTCATGTATTTTTGGTAATTTTCGATATAGTGAGCCAGTCGTTGGGGATATTTTGGTCGCAGAACTTCGAAGTCACTCGCTACCAAATATTACATAAAGTTTGAACTTTATATATAATTACATGGAGAAAAGTTTATCAACCGAGCCACCAGTTCAAGTTACGAATAAACACAAGACTTTAGTTGATGTCTGTTTTTCTATTGCTGCATGCATTGGGTACACACAAGGTGTGTTCACAATATCTGATCTAATACTATTTTTCTGTTTGGTGATCATTCTAAACTTTGTAAGTATTTATATCGAAATTGACGCCACGAGAATAGGAAAAATCAAACAGTTGATTAGAGAATGTAAATAAGTTACCGATCGGGGCTTTAAATAGTCGGCCCCGAATGTATATATTGTTAAACGGATATAGCGACAAAAAACGAAAATAAATCACGATTCACAGGTTCCAGCTGTGAGTTGTGAAAGACGTAGAAGCATAATTTATCAGTATTTTTTTGAAGTGATTATCGAGAAGGATTAATATCCAGCCAGACAAAAATGCTAGCGTTGGAATGATTGGAAAATTTATTTCAATCATTCTAAAAAAAATCACAACTCACAGCAGGTAACTGCGAATTGTGAAGTCAATTGTTAAGCGTATAGAGTGATGCAGTATCACCAAATTCATCTTATTTTTCTATTTTAGTTTTGTTTAATCTAATATCGTGTCGCTTGTTGCTGATTCCCAAACAATATATATTTATACATTTAGTACTATAATAATTTTTGTCTAAAAATAATTAAGTTGGAGGATCAATAATGACAAACACACAGAAATTAGATGTGGAATCATATTTCGAAGCAAATAGCAAATTTTTTGAAAGTGGGGATAGTAATGGCAAGAAGGCGTTTTTCTTATTGGGCCAATACACTAGAAAGGTCATGGAATGCCAAGAGAAAGTCATAGCCGAGAATGGTGGCGAGGATAAATATCAAAAGAGATTGACAAGCCTGGTGCGAAGCAATATGACCTATAGGGTCTTCGCAGAGCTTAACAAATTGCTTGATGATATAGCACTAAAATGTGACGCAAAGCTGTTTTACACCCACAACGGCCTGTCAAAACAATATATGATAAACGCAGAGCTACCCAATGACAAAAAGGCTTTGCCTGTAGAAGATAGTAACACAGCTTTTTCGTTGGGACTTTGCCAGAAATTTTAAGCCTCTAGAAGCATCGGTATATTTGGGTGGAACAATTAATCCACCCAATATCCTTAAACATCGCCTAGAGGTTGTATGTATCTTAAGGGGTCTAGCGTTACTTGGGTTATATTCTTGGTTTTATTCTTTGTATCGCAATGGTTCGATCATCAGAAACAGCGATGTCTAAATACCACAGCCAATTAACTGCCTGACCAGTGCTAAAATTGTTATCATGAAAAATGTTTTCAAAAATTTTTTTCACGCCAAAATGTTGCTTACTATATTCTTTTCGCCACAATTCTGATTCATTTGATTCTTCAGTTGGATATATGGCATATATCCCGCGATAGTTTTTTGAGCGGTGTCCCTCTTTCTCAGCGCCATCAGCACCAAGAGCGTTCATAGCCTTAATGACATCATATCTACTTACCCATATAGGCTCGTGTGTTTTCGTGCTTATGAGTATCTTTTTTACTCCATTCTCATACTTTTCTTTTATTCTCATTTTGTGTGCCCCATTTAATAGATATGGGACTAAAACAGTATAAAGTTTATTTAAAATTAGAAAGAAATATATTAAAATAAAAATCAGATCAATAATTTTCTAGATCCATTGTCCAAATAGGGATATAAGTCAAGAATAGACATAAGAATTATTAGCCGCCGTTGAGGTAATAATATGACAATAGTAAATGGTAGCAAGATTTACCGGTGGCGAACGAATGACAATATATAAAAGCAGTTCAAACTTTATGTATTTTTTTAAGTCGATATGGGTAACTGGCGAGCCGCTGAGGAGTATTATTATTTCGGCCCGCCTATTGGGAAATGTTTCTTTATTTCACTTTTTTACAATTCCATATTATACAACTGAACCTATATAAATTTTTATACCGTTAAATGCGATAGCGTGTGGCACCATAATATCCCTGTGAACTCTTCTTTTTTGTAGGCTTCTGTTGAGAAAGAAAATTTTAATTATTTTAATAATGTAAATCAATTTAAAACATTTTGCTGATGCCGATTATTTAATAGTATATATACCGTACCGTAAAATAATTTATATATGTTGATGTCGTAATGATTACATTGGGAGTGGCAATATGAAAGGTCGTAAAAGAGTAACGATGAGATATGCACCTGACAGTCCTTGTATCAAAACAAGTCTAGTAATAACTCCAGAAGCACTTGAGATTCTTGATATTGAAAGAGGAAAAACATCAAGAAGTGAATTCATAGAGTCACTTATCATGGGAATATTCGTTGAACAATGTGAACTTGAAGGAATAAAAGTCGAATAAAAAATTATGGTGAAGAACACGTGACAGGGCCGTAAAACCTGTCACGATAGAACTAAGATAAACAATAAGTAATAGGGTTTCCTATTATAAATATCTTTTTCTGCCGTAAGTCGCGTGTTTTCACCTAAATAGAAGGTGAAGAACATGATAGACGAAGTTGTCAACAAATTAGAAAGAAAAGCGGTTCAAGAAATAATTGAGCCAACAAAAAGTAAAAAGTTCAAATTCCCGTCATTTGATCAAATTGCTAACGATATCATCGAGATCTACCGGAGAAACCCTTGGATCTTTAGTCCAAGGGAGGAACCGGCACTAAATACATAGTTTTGATTTATTATATACATCGAACCGAGTACCTAATTGGATTGAAAATAATGTATATAGTATGCAAGTAACCGTAAAATCGAAATTGGTTGTAACAGAAGAACAAAAACAAAAATTCTTACAGACCATGATAAGATTTAACGATGCTTGCAATTATGTTTCGCAAATTGCTTTTGAAAGCAAGACATATAACAAATTCAAACTCCAAAAACTTGTGTATTATGATATACGAGAAAGATTTGAGCTGTCAGCTGATTTTTCACTGCTTCAGATTTATCAAAAACTAATCAGCTATCGATTCTAACACTTAATGGTAGAATCAAAGTTGGTATACAGTACAGTGATTACAGACAAATTGATACTAAAACGATGTTCTATAATCAAGCTGATCTGTTATATAAGAAAGGCGATTTCTATTTGATGTTAACAATAGATATGCCTGAACCAGAACCAATAGAGACAACTGGATTTCTAGGTGTTGATTTGGGGATTGTCAATTTAGCGACGACTTCAGATGGTAAAACATATTCTGGTGAGAAATGTACTGAAGTTCGAAAAAGATATGCTAAATTGAAAGCAGCTTTGCAATCAAAGGGAACATATTCTGCCAAGAAGCATTTGAAGAAAATGAGTGGTAGAGAACGTCACTTTAAGCAAAATACTAATCATTATATTTCTAAAGATATCGTTGAGATAGCTAAAGACACAAATCGCTCTATTGTATTAGAAGAGTTAGTAGGCATTAGAGCGAGGACAACAGCTTCTAGAAAGCTTAACGATATTCTAGGTAAATGGGCATTTGGAGAATTAAGAAGCTATATCGAATATAAGGCTAAAGAAGTTGGAGTACCTATTGTAATAGTAGATCCACGTTACACATCACAACAATGTTCAGTTTGTGGACATACTGAAAAAGATAATAGAAAGCATCAAGCCCATTTTGAATGTAAACATTGTGGGCATACTGAAAATGCTGATATTAATGCGGCAAAAAATATAGTTTCTAGGGCAGCCATCAACCTGCCTATTGTGTTCTACCTGTCTCAGGAATTTGAAACGCAAGCCATTGGGTCTTTAGCCCAATGGTAGTTGAAAAAAGTGCCAAAAAGGTGCCAAAGAGCCCCATTCCTAAACTTTTTGAGGAATTTGAGCTAAATATCCTCGATAATATATTTTTCTCTTTTCGTGCAAACTATTCGAGACTTTAAATACTACGCCTCCTATTTTTATATACAGACAAAATATATTATTATTTAAATACTAATATAAAAATCAAGAAGAGGAAGCACGAAAATGAAAACATATCGGGCAAAATGTATGGGTAAAAACTGTAGAATGGACTCAATGATGAAAGCATCAGCTAAAAGGCACTGCTTTCACCTAAAGAGGCGGTATAATGGTCGTAAGGCAGACTAAACGACTTCGCAAATATATCCCAGAAAAATCAAGGTATGTAAAATCAGCTAATGGGATAATGAGTCAAGCATTCAAGCTGATAAAAGCAATGAGGCGGTGATATTGTGGCAACGAAGTTCATCATGGGATATCCTGTAGATGTTAATGATGATCCAGAGGACGAATCTCTAATTCACAAAGTCAAGCAGTTCAAGCCTAGCAATATGATGGGTCACACCTTCACTAAGCCACCCACTAGACTGAATTTGATAGAAACCAGCGGCTTACCAAAGTCAAAAAACTTGAGTCAACGACGCGGGGATATATTAACGCAGTATGAGCCTCGTAGAAGGAGAAAGAAAGCTATTCCGGAGTTTGAATCGCAGTTTATAGGGGATCAAAATCCCTATGGTGACGATATGGTACAATGGCGGTGAATTAAATGATTGAAGGAATTAAAGTCCTTATAATGCGAATTATTGTATCATTATGCATTGTCATTGGTGCCATGCCGCTATACAGGTTTATTTACGCATTTGCAGTAGGAACAAATCCAAGCTATTGCCTAGAAGCGATGTACACCGTTAATTCGAGCGTAAACATGATTTATCCTATTGCAATGATCGGAATTGCAATCGCGGTATTTCACATTTACTACCGCTGTGTTAGAAAGAGAGTTTATGAAAGCACATATTCGGAGACAGGATATTATGACCCCTACACGCGAACGTAAGCTTCTAAAGCGGCTAAATGATTATATCCATGAGTCTGAGCCTGCGTTGGTAGTCTGCTGGTTCGACATAGTAAAAACTTTGATATTCGTAGCCGCGATTTGGGTTTGTCTGTCCCCATTGCTTGATGCTTTTTATCTCTACGTGAATGCAAATTCATCGGGCTTTTACGCAAATACAGACATTGAGTTCACTTCTAGTGTATACAATTTTTGGCGGTACATACCGATCATAACAGTTGGTTTTGTACTTTTCTATGCAATCAACTACTCGAACTGGAAGAGGAACGAGTAATTTTCTTTCTTTTTTGCTGCTCACTATATCGAAAACACCAAAAAATATATGTGGCCGGCACTGTATTAATTAATTGAGGTGATAGAAGATGAGTGATGTTATACAGTGGTTTATAGGTGTTGGAACAAATATGCTTTGGATGATGGCAATCGTTTTTATAATGTTTACTGTCATGCTGATTATTTGTCATTTCTTACCAGAGCGACCAGCGGAGCCAGAACAAGCTGATGAGCAGCCAGAAGCCATAAACTAATTCTCTTCTTTTCTTCTTTTTCTTTTTTTGCGTCTTCTTCTACCGATTACTAATTCGAGGGTATATATATTCGGCACCGAATTATTATATACAGACGAAATATAATATTATTTACATATTAATATAAAAAAATCAGTAAGAGGAGACTTAAAATGAGTAAAATTGTAATCGGGATGACAGCCGACGTGGCTGAGACACTTGGCAATATAATCAATAGCGGGGTAAATTCAAGCTCGAACAACATGACGATGCATTCATCATTTTGAATGGTGCAAAAATCTATCGAAAGTATTCATCAATAACGTGGGCTGCGAAGAAGTATGATCGGCTCACTTCAATTTTTACAAAGGAGTGAGGGCAAATGCATAAAAATATCCCAAGAATAATATTATTCACTTTACTATTTAGCTTGTTCACTGGTGCAGCTGGTGCATTGATAGCTATTCATTTGAAATATACGGATCTGGTAATTCTTCAGTTCGCGGTACAATCTATCAAACAATGAATTTTACCAATGGTAGCTATTATACTATTGGTGCTTGGATGAAAACATCACCTGGTGCAGTAGGATTTTTAAAGGTGAATATCTTTAATAGCACTGGGAGTTATGATTCCGCAGCAGCTGCGATGGGAACAGCTACAACAACGTGGACGTGGGTTTCGACTCGAGTCTTGGTCACAGTTCCACAAGCGCATGTTCGTATATTTCTAGCACTATATCAGACACAAAGAATGTATATTGTCACAGTTCCACAAGCGCATGTTCGTATATACGCAGATGCTACACCAAATGGTAACTTCTATGTAGATGGTATCATTGTATCACCTGATTCTTCATATTCAGCGAATGAATCAAATGATTCAACACACCTCTATCAGTCGTTTATATATACGCCTGCTACGGTCTATTCGAGTTCAGTATTTGCAACCAGTTTCGCGACTGAAACCCCTTCTAAGTATTCAAATAATGTTGCAACAGCAAAAATTGATGGTGCAACTGTTTCAGCTTGGATTGCAAATAATCTAATATATGTCGATACCTCAGGTTTAACAGCCGGTGCACATACAATTCAGGTAACTGTAACACACGATGCACTTGTGTATGTAACTGCGGCTTTCAGCGCAAATACAACAAGTGGTCAGATACCACTCACTGTTGCTTTTACTGATACATCTACTGGCTCACCAACAAGCTGGGCTTGGAATTTCGGCGATGGCAGTACATCTACATCTCAAAATCCAACACACACATATAGCACATCTGGCACATATTCAGTCAGTTTGACTGCAACAAGTGCAAATGGTGCAGATACCGAGACTAAAAATGCATATATCACAACGTCATCGACAATACCCACCGCAGCATTTTCGGGCTCGCCAATAATGGGTACTGCACCATTAACAGTGCAATTTACTGATAAAAGTGCTGGTGCGTCACCAATAACATATTTGTGGAATTTTGGTGACGGTAATACATCGACATATCAAAATCCATCACACATATATATCGCAAATGGCAACTACACGGTGAATTTGACTATCACAAATTCATACGGCACCAATAGTACATCTAAAACAGCATATATCGTCGTAGGCACATCTGACGCTGCAAATAATACATTCAGAAACTATAGCCAATATAAAGATGTATTATTTCAGTCAAACATGTCAGCGTGGGACTTTGTGAAAAATACAAAGAATTTCTACGTAAGTTTCATGCCTGAATGGTTCTTCTGGCTGATCATATTGATCATCCCATATATTGGAATGTATAATAGACAGGGTGGTATTGAACTTGTTGCAGTGCTATACTTGTTTACTGGTGGAATTGTTGCCCTTGTAATGCCAACTGTCATAGCACCCTTTGCAAAATGGTTCCTGATCTTGGGTGCCGGTGGCGTAATATATAAGATGTTTGTTCCCGATTAAGGCTATTACGCTTCCTCTTCTTCGTTTTCATCGACTTCCGAGGCTTTTTATACTTTGTAACCTTTTTATAAACATAAAATATATATTAATATTTAAATATAAATATATAAATCAGTGGTGAGAAGCATGAACTCCTCTCATGACATGTTTAGCTTTGCCTTCGTGGCAATAATGATATTGGGCGGCATAGCAATGCTGTCTAGCGTTGTCTATATTGGTGGGCTGACTAATGCAACAGCTCCATTACATAGCACATTTACAACGATGACAGGGCTAATGAACAGCGGGATTGGGCTGGCAGCTATTGGTGTTATAGCATTGGGCGCTGGTATAGTGTTAAGAGTGTTCGATTATATTTGAGGGATATTATAATGGTGCTACCTATAAATGCTTGGCTAATGATCGTGATAATAGCGATTGCTTGTTCAGCGATTTCAATTTTTATAAAAGACTGGCAAAATTATATAGACGCCATTTGTGGTGTGCTTGCAGCAATATTATGGCTTATTTCAGGGCTTGCTTGGCTGTCAGGTATTGCTACAGACAATGCAACTTATATAGCGCCTTATTTGTTTTGGGTGTTCTTAGCGATCGCAGTAATTCAGGCTATACTAGCAATTGTTAGAATTTTGGACATATTGACTGAGAGAAAGAAAGAACAGCACACGTCATTTGCACCTATTCATCTATAAGAAGGCAGTTTTAGTCCTCTATTATGTTATTTTTGGACTTCCTATTTTACCTAATACATTTACATCAGGCATAGACAATCGCTTAAAATATCCCCTCTACGAAGGCTAGATAAGTCTGTATTTTGGCACTTTGAGTCGATTTTTCGAGGTTATTTATATCTTGAAGCGCTATTTCTATTTACAATAAAAAATCTATTAATATTTACTAATTAATATATAAGTACACCACAAATTGAGGCTGTGAGCAAAATATGCCACGAGATGTGCTTAATATAAGCAAGTTAACTGATAAAGAACAGCAGATATTAAACAATGTACTCGAAGACAAATATGATCAAAAAGGATTAATGACGTACGGAGACTCAAATACTCGATGGTTCGAGAACAATATATGGCTTAACAAATTATATGTTTCATTAATAATTGTCATGATCAGCGCCGTGATTGATAGTATAATATCTCCGCATGCAATGAGTGATATTTATACACTGTTTGCTACTGGCTTTCCTGCAATTGATGATCACCTACGCGTTTTTGGAAATACAGGTTTAGCAATAGCGATTTTAATCGATATAATTACAGCATACATCATAATATCGCTACTAGACGTATTTAAATTAGTCAAAAATCATTTTAGTAAGTAATATATTAATACTCACTTTTTCTTTTCACATGTAGTTTACTTCTAACGGCAAATAGAGAAACCGTAATCGATATTCGAACCTTTTTATATATTGAATCCCTATTTCTATTTACAGAAAAAATATATTACTATTTATATACAATTATAAAAGTCAAATATAACTGGCAGGTAGTATCGAATCGGAAAGGCTTAAACAACCTTCGTGGTAGCCACGTATACCTCGCAATTTTATCGCAGGCTGGATGGTTGGAATATTTAGAACTTCAGATACGATATCATCTCAAAAAGTCCACAACACATTGCAACAAATGAGGTGAAATTTTGGCCAGAGGGATCTACCACAAGACAAATGTTTTAAAGTTTAGGATTATGCACGCGGTATTCAATGCAGGTGAA
This sequence comes from uncultured Methanosarcinaceae archaeon, assembly GCA_963727895.1. Taxonomy (GTDB): domain Archaea; phylum Halobacteriota; class Methanosarcinia; order Methanosarcinales; family Methanosarcinaceae; genus Methanosarcina. Next base: position 391,949 of record CAVSHT010000005.1, read on the forward strand.
CCACTAACATGTAGAGAAATAGCATCCCGCCTTGATGTACCGCTTGTAAATGTAAGCGCCATAATGAATCATTATCAAAAGCAACCTGAGCATAAGTATTTTCGGTGACTAAAGCCAATAAAAGGCAAAGCATATCGATATAAACTCACAAAAAGCGGTGCGAAATACCTTGCAAAATATTGTTGGCGGCTGCATGAGGGCTTCAGTCTATCACTATATAAAGTAAAAAAGATGCCAAAGCGAGATAAAGTCATAGCTGAGCGCAATGCTGAAGCTGAGTTGAGAGATGCTATATTTGAAAAAACAGGTGTTGAAATGCCTAGAAAGCCAAAACCAACAATAAAAGAACTATTAAACTTTGATCCCGCTGAGTTAACCGATTACATGGGCATTACAAAAATGGGAGCGCTTGAAATGGGAATTACAGGATTCGACTTTGAGGTTTAATTCTCATTCTTTAACCTCATACCACAATCAAAATAAACGTATTGATTTGGGATATTTGATAGTTGAGCCAATTCCGACCTTTAATTTTTGTCTCAATTTTAAATATTTACACTCCATGTAGCTGCCTCCACGAAAACTGCCTTATATTATATTCTTGAGCGGCTTTGAGCGGTCCGTTCGCTGAATCTCGAACCGGTAGGCATTTTTGGACTTTTTGTCGATTTTATTAGGCTAAACGTAATTAGCTGCTCTGTATTTGTAGACTTATTTCGGAATCACAGTAATTATTAATGACACTCTAAACACTGGTTAACATTTTGTATATCTATCTCAGTAGCCTCACCTCTAAGCTTTCTATAGATCCCACAATAACGCTTATCACAAGCTTTTTTACATGTATATGAATTATTTCGATATGCAGAACATCTTAAAGCGTATTCGCATTTGATATCAAACATATCCAGCCCCTTTTAAACTTCAGTTGTTTCCACTTCATTTTCGAGCCTACCCCAAAGCTCAAAATCACTTCTCTAATGCTCAAATATTAAAAAAGAAAACAGCACAACTGGCTAATGTAGGTACTTAAACACCAGCCAGTTAGGATTTATTTTAGTTATTTAACTTTCAAGTATAGTTATACGTTTTTATTTCTAGTATCAATATTCAGGGTGTAAGTATACTAAAACATCAGTAACTTAGGGTTATTGTCTTTCCATATGCTTCATCGGTAGTATTTATTATAATTGTTATAAAAGTTGTTATAATTGCCATACCAGCTGTGATAATTGCCGTACCAGCTGTTATATTTTAACAACCACGCCATGTACATTTTATACCAATTATTGTAATATTTGTCGTGCTTCTTGTGGTTCCACTCATTCTTTTGGCGGTTCCAATTATTCCTTTGTTGGTCCCAATTATTCTTTTGGCGATTCCAATCATTCTTTTGGCGATCCCAATTATTCCTTTGTTGGTTCCAATTATTTCTATCCCCAATATTCTTTTGCTGGTTCAAATTATTTCTATCCCCAGTATTCTTCCCACCATTATTATATGCATTATTCGGAGCTGCACTTACTGCTGCAACTGTCACTGACATTACAAAACAAAATGCCAGCAAAATTCCTAGTATCTTTCTCATTTTCAGCATTTTATTTACCCCATATATTTGCTGTTTAGATAGCCTTCCTTTATTGTCTTAAGTATCTCGCTGATTATTCACAGCTTGACAATCCTAAAATAAGCCAGCTAAAATATAAACATACTTATAAATAATAATTTATAAAAGGGGACTAATTATATAAATAATGGTTTCTAAAGGATTAAATATGAAAATATCCTTTTATAAGTGATATAACTATGAAACCACGTCCCAAATGAATTAATTTCTTAAAAAAAGGTTTAGAAATTTTTATTTATCCATAACACAAATAACATTCTGTTGTGAAAATGTCCAAATAAGTATGTGAATGTATGATGAACAAAAGTCAAAATATCCAAGGAAAATATATGGATATTAAAGAAATGGTCCAACTAGTTGATTAATATTGAAATATTCAGAAGACTGCTGATAAGATAGGAAACGAAAATTGAGAATTACCTTGCTATGCTTCATTTAGGATGTGCATGTATAACATTCAGGGCAGCAGGACTTTTCGGAAGGCTCTTAATGAGTATGATTATTGTACCTATGTATCGATTCCACAAAAAACCTCTCTATTTTATATTTGCGAGAGGCGCCGTTCAGATCGTTCCGCGGTTCTGACAGTGTAACATAAGTTCTGTAAGTGCGACAAGATGTTATGTCATAAATTGCCTTGTGCTACTCTTTCCATTTAGAGTAATCCTATTATGAGGTGCATCAGCAGTAATGCAGTTGTACTAAGCTCGTAAGACAATGTGGAAAAGCCTGAAAGTCTAACTTGGGTCATCTGCTAGGGTAAAAATGCTATGAAGAAACATATGTTGAATCATTGTACGGGTCGTGACTCATGACAAGCGAAACTAGACTGATACGCTTGAACCAAACGGTATGAAAGCAGGCTGCGATGGTGTTACAGACGTCGCAGAAAATGGACATACGACTTTCCGGTCTATAGATGGCTTCTAAAGCATTTACATTATTTGTGACATAAAACTTGGTAAGCCCTATATGCTCCTTTTAATAAAAAAAAAAAGAGGTAGAGACTCTGTGAAGGGAATTAATTGCATAGAGGGTAGAGGATTCAGTAAAAAGCGAATGTCAATCTGTAATGGAATTGGATAGGGGTTCAAACTTTGCCTTGATCCGAAAGGGTGCAGACTTACTGATTGGTGTTCTATTGTATGAAAGGAGGCAAACTTCTGAATGTAAGTATTTCAACGATATCCCTTCAGGATAAGAAGCTTACAGACGCTCATCTCTCCCAGAAATGGAAAAGTATCAACTGGCATCAAGTAGAGAAGAGTGTTAATAAGTTGCAAACCCGAATTACAAAAGCAGTCTTACAAAACAAATGGAACCTTGTCAAGAGATTACAGTATTTACTGACTCATTCCTATTCCGCCAAACTTTTGGCAGTAAGAAGAGTTACTCAAAATAAAGGAAAAAGGACATCTGGAATCGATGGTGAGAAATGGTTAACACCTGACTCCAAAATGAAAGCTGTTCTTAGTCTCACTGGTAAAAGATACAAAGCTAAACCCCTTAAAAGAGTCTTCATCAATAAACCTGGTAAGAAGAAGAAACGTCCTTTAGGTATCCCTACAATGTATGACAGAGCTATGCAGTCTTTATACGCATTAGCTCTTGAACCCATAGCTGAAACTATGTCTGACATCAGGTCCTTTGGATTTAGAAAACACCGAAGTACTAAGGATGCATGTCAGCAAATCTTTCTATGTTTAAGCAAGAAAAATTCAGCCCAATGGATCTTAGAAGGCGATATTAAAGGATGTTTTGATAATATAAATCATCAGTGGTTGCTGGCTAATATTCCAATGGAAAAGTCAATACTAACTCAATTTCTCAAAGCAGGTTTTATTTACAAACGTCATCTGAATCCAACAAAAGCAGGCACGCCACAAGGCGGGATGATCTCCCCTATTTTGGCTAATATGACATTGGACGGTCATCGAGAAGTTACTTTTGGCTGAATACCCAAAAAGAAAAGAATTCAACCAAGGTTAACTTCATCAGATACTGCGATGATTTCATAGTAACTGCTAATTCAGAAGAAACTGCCAGAGAAATCAAGGATATGATTGCTGTTTTTCTTAAAGAAAGAGGTCTTGAACTATCTGATGATAAAACTCTTATCACAAATATTAATGAAGGCTTTGACTTTCTGGGCTGGAATTTCCGCAAGTACAAAGGCAAGCTTCTGATCAAACCTTCCAAGAAGTCCATTAAAAGATTCACTGAAACAATTAGTCAAACCTTAAGAAAAGGGATAGCATGGTCCCAAGATAACTTAATTTCCAAACTAAATCCAATAATAAGAGGTTGGACTAACTATCATAATTCAGTGGTCTCTTCGGAAACATTCCAGACACTTGACCATCGAATCTGGGAAATGTTATGGAGATGGGCTAAAAGAAGACATCCAAACAAATCCAAAGATTGGATTGTCAACAAATATTGGAAGCAAAGTACTACACGAAAATGGAACTTCAGAACAGAAAGAAACAGTTTATTGCTTTTATCCAAAACCAGAATCTATAGACACATTCCTTTAAAACTGCAAATGAATCCATTTCTTGATATCGACTACTTCCATGAACGTCATAATAAATTAAGTTCCCGGAAAAGTCAATCCGTTTGAAAAAAAACTGCTGCCTGATACAGAAAGGGTTATAGAACGCTTGAGCCGGATGAAGGGAAACTTTCAAGTCCGGTTCTTAGAAGAGGGAGAGCGAGTAATCGCTCTTTCTTATTCAACAATTACAAATTTTAAAAAGTTTTTGAGCCATAAATTCCATATCCGAAGATCAATTTTCCCATAATACACAAAAACTTGACTTCAAATTTACAGCAAATTTGCGACACTGCCGCGGTTCTGGAAAACGGCGATGATTTTTGAAGATTTTGAGGATATTTTGAGCGTTTTCCAGCGATATTTATGTATATCCAAGATCCTGATATCATGTTGTGGAGGCTCTACGAAAGCTCCAGTAACAAGCGTATCCTCGATAAGTGCCGAATTTTCATCTTGGTTCTGAGCTATAAAGAACTATGGTTTAACTATATTATATTTAGATCCAACCAGATATATATATTTGATCAGACCCTATATACTTACATGTCAACAATTATCATAAATCGAACCAAATACATCAATGTAAACATCCTTCCTAAAATAGATTCACTGGCTCAAGAGCGTTCTTGCACAAGATCTGATGTACTAAGAGACGTATTCTATTCAAGTTTTAAATATCCAAAACAAGAAAGAACACCTGAGCAAATTGAAGCCGACCATGAACTTGAAGCATATGATAAGCGAGAGAGAGGACGCAAGTATATAGTTGTGGCAGTTGAAGATGCTTTCCATGAAGCACTTTTTAGATATTGCATCACAAGGCGTGGTTGCAATAATAAAGCAATCGAGTATATCCTAGCTAAATATCTTCACATACCAGTAGAAGACAAAGGTTTTAGAGACGATTTTATTCGGCTGCTTTGTATTTATAGCGTCGCACAGGACAAAGGCACTGGCAAGGGCATTGTGCGGGTTAAGAAAGTATCTACTATAACTTCTTTATGAAGCCTCTAGTCAAGCTGGCTGTTGAGCGAGGAGTAAAATACCCAACATCTTAAAAATGTTTTGATAAATAAACTCGTTAACTTTAATCATTTTGACGCAGCTTCAAAAAACAATTGACTCCATAAAACTTATTATACAAATAAACTCAATAAGCGGCAGGGTTTATCAAGAACAAAACCACTCAGAATTTACAGAGACAAACCTGGACCTTAGAAGCATTGGACTCTCTCGTAAGGTCAACTCAGAAAAGTAATTTCCAGAATTAAGTGCCAGAAAGTTAGCTGAAAATTGTCGGATATCTTAGAGCTTTTCAGATAGTATCAATCGAAAGGGATTGTTTTATATCGTTGAACGATATTAGGACTGTCATATATTCTTCTTTAATTCCTTTAATCAAGATATATTGACGATAAAGATAGCATACAATTTTATATAAATCAACCATTTGATTCAACCGAAACTGATTCGGAATAAATTTCAAGCCGAAGTAATTCGGAACAAATTCTAGTGTGCGAACACAGGTGATAGAATGCAGTTATTGCTCATTCACTCTGACTATATTGAATATGAAACCAAAAAACAAACTCCAGTTGCTGAAAAAATCGAAGAATCCTTGAAGTCTGGTAGGCTTGAAGAGGCGCTCACCGCTTTTATGGCTGTGGAAAGTGTAGATGAGGCAAATCCTGAGGAAACTATAGAAAAGACGATTTCTGAAATTGAAAAGGTAGCTTCCCAGGTCAAAACCAACCGTATAATGCTCTATCCTTATGCTCATTTAAGTTCTGACCTTTCTTCTCCTAAAGTTGCAGTACAAGTACTGAAAGGAATAGAAACTGCCCTCTCAGGTAAATATGAAGTCAAACGTGCTCCTTTTGGATGGTATAAGGCTTTTAGTATAAGCTGTAAGGGACATCCGCTTTCTGAACTTTCAAGGAGCATACGTCCTGAAGGAACTTCAAAGGCAGCAGGCAAAATAGAAACGTGTGGAGAAAAAGTAGAGGTTGTTTCCGAAGCTCTCAAAGCCGAAGATACTGCAAAGTCTTACTGGCGTATCCTCACACCTGATGGAGAACTTCATGAAATTGAGAATTTTGACCTTGCACCGTATCCCAAGCTTCAGCAGTTTGTAGACTATGAGATTTCCAAAAGCAGAGCTGTTGAACGTGCTCCACCGCATGTGGAACTTATGCGGAGGCTTGAGCTTGCAGATTACGAACCAGGGTCGGACTCAGGAAACATGCGTTATTACCCAAAAGGAAGACTTGTAAAGGCTCTCCTTGAAAATTATGTTCTTGATGTCGCAACTGATTTTGGGGCAATGGAAGTTGAAACCCCTATCATGTACGACATGAACCATCCGACTCTAAAGAAATATCTGGATAGATTCCCTGCAAGACAGTATTCTATAGAATCTGACAAACGGCAGATGTTTTTACGTTTTGCAGCCTGCTTTGGGCAGTTCCTTATGAACCACGACATGACAATTTCTTATAAGAATCTGCCTCTTCGGATGATAGAAATGACTCGCTACAGTTTCAGGAGGGAACAGCGGGGAGAACTTGTAGGTTTGAGAAGGCTTCGAGCTTTTACCATGCCTGATATGCACAGTCTGTGTGAGGATATGAACCAGGCTGTGGACCAGTTCAAAAAACAGTATGACCTCTGCATTAATGTGCTTGAAAATATAGGAATTCATATTAAAGATTACGAGGTTGCTATTCGTTTTACCAGGGACTTTTACGAGTCGAATAAAGAACTTGTAGTCAACATGGCAAAGACCGTGAACAAACCTGTGCTTGTGGAGATGTGGGACACCCGTTTCTTCTACTTTGTACTCAAGTTCGAATTTAATTTTGTAGATGCCCTTGAAAAAGCCAGTGCACTTTCCACGGTTCAGATTGATGTCGAAAACGCCGAAAGATATGATATTTCTTATGTAAATCCTGACGGCAAACTGGAACGCCCAACTGTGCTTCACTGTTCTCCAAGCGGAGCAATTGAACGCTGTATTTATGCCCTTCTCGAAAAAGCTGCAATGGAAACCGAAGAAGGAAAGGTTCCAATGCTGCCAGTGTGGCTTTCCCCTACTCAGGTCAGAATTGTGCCAATATCAGAAAAACACATCGCCTTTGCTGAAGAAGTTTCACAGAAACTGGACTGCAGAGTTGATATCGATGACCGCGATCTTTCGATAGGAAAGAAAGTAAGAGAAGCAGGAAGAGAATGGGTTCCTTACGTGGTGGTTATTGGAGATAAAGAAATCGAAGATGGTACCATCAATGTAACCATCAGAGAAGAATCTGAGCAGAATAAGCCGAAAAAAGTTCAAATCACTCCTGAAGAGCTTAATACTCGCGTTAGAAGTGAGATAACAGGAAAACCGTATAGAAAATTGCCACTCGCAAAATACCTTTCTATAAGGCCAAAGTTCTTGTAAACCTTTCAGCCTTCAAAAATATTTCAAATAAGAGTTGTTGAAAACCGCCAGAAGAAACGAAATTCATTATCTACCTGTTTCTTCTGGTTTTTTACATAACAGATAACTTTTTAGCATAACATATATATTGACGTAATTCTTATTATTGAAAAAAGATTCCTTTTCAATAAAAGCAATTCTAGGTTTTTTCTTATCCGCTTCTGGATGAAAAGATCCTGATTTATGTATTTTGGCATATAAAGTTTTTACTAAATGAAATTTTTATTAATCGTTTGTAAATTATGGGGATTCACTTCTTATTAAATTTACAATTACATAAAGCATTTTCTTTTATATGGCTATACCAGTTACCCAGAAACCTCTTGTAAGGCACTTTCTGGTTTTGATATATCTAAATTTTACAGTGATAAGTATAAGGACAGCGTATTAATGACAAATTTAAATGAGATAGCGGTCGATATGGAAACTGTCGAGCTTGAGCCCTTGAGAGAAGATAAAAAGGAAATCTTTGAGAATATTATCAAGTATCTTGAGACCAATCAAAGAGGCTATATTAAGGTTCCTACAGGCTGGGGTAAGACTTTTCTTTCGAAACACATAATGAAAAAGTACTATGCCGAAGGAAAAATTGTGCTTTTCCTTGTCTCGAAAAATAACCCCCTTCTTAGCCAGACTTTTCATGACAGGAAGAAAAATAGACCCCTTTTTCCCAATAGCACGCTTCTCTCTTCCGAACATAAGATAAACAAAAAAGAAATTGCTGAAGCTTTGAAGGCTTTCGGCAAGAGAAAGAATGAAGGTTTTGTACTTTTTGCCTCTCTGCAGACCTTACTTGGAAAACAGAGCTCTGAGATCAAAGATCTAGTTCTTGAACTTACTGATCTTGCTATCGTGGATGAAATCCACAATTTCATTAACAATCGAGGGAACGATTTCCTCAACGAATTCGGAGAAAGGACAAAAGTCCTGGGAATGACTGCAACTCCATTCCAGGGTGTTGTCGGAAATGTCAAGTTTGTGGATGAAATTTCAGGGGACATGAGGGAAGTCTACGCAAAAACCCTTCCTGAATGCATTCTGGACGATGAGCTTGCACACCTTAAATATACTATTACTGAAAGCTCAGAAGATATTTTTGAGATATTTGATTTTGAAAAAGGGCTTGATGAGCTTGATAAACAGGATCTTTTCCTTGACTGCAGCACGCCTGATAGATTGAAAAAAGTAATTCGAAGAACCCAGCTTGCAAAAGATGTCTATGACTCAATGATAAAACATAAGTATGCAAAAACACTCGTTTTTTGTGCTCCAGTGAGAAAGCGTGTTTATGGCATAGGGGCAGATGACGAAGAAATTAATGCTTTTCATGCAAAACTTACCTCTTCTGTCTTCAATGGAGAAATTTCAGTCCCGAAATCCGAAAAGAACTTTGAGCCTGTTTTACCCACCAGTTTTGAGAATTATACCCCTGAAGGGGATTTTCGAGATACGGTTTATATAAGCTCTGAACTGCGCAAGGATGAACAAAATGCTATTCTCACAGCTTTCAGAGAAATGGGAAAACCTCCTTATGTCCTTTGTACTGTAGGCATGTTAATTGAGGGTTTTGACTTTCCGGGACTTGAAGCCCTTATTTTGCTGCGTCCAACCTTAAGTATGCGGCTCTTTGAACAGCAGGTTGGAAGAGTTACCAGGCTTTCGCCTGTTTCAGGAAAACAAAATGGAAATATCTTTGAGATATCAGACAATATCGACTCTCTCTACCAGCGCTTTGGAGAAGGTGTTTTTTCAGGAGAAAAAGTCGACCAGGTTCAAATGCTCCAGCCTGAGATTCGTCTTGAAGAGTTGTTCTCAGAAGGAGGTGCAGCCCGGGCAATTGAAGAAGGAAAGATCGAAATTAAGAAAGTGGAACTTGGACCTCGCAGAAGAGGAAGAGGAAAAGGTGCTCAAATAAGGGAGATTCCGGTAAGGATTCCTCCTACTTCTATCAGGGCAAAATATTTCTCACGCCTGCTTGAACTTACTGAGGAGAAGGATATCGGAGCTTTTGAGCGAGAAAAACGGGAACTTATGCAGGCTACCTCGAGATTCAGGGTTAGAGAAAATAGAGATGCAGAAGATCTTGCAGATCTTTCAGGCAATATAAATAGACTTAAGCGAGAAGCTTATGAAGATCACAGACTAGGAGACGTTTCAAGACGACACAAACCCAAGGTTTTCGGCGAGGTTGAATGGTTGCTAAAACTTCAAGCTTTGAATTCCCTCAAGTATGAAGGCGGACATCTCTCAATGCCTGAGAAAAACAGGATCTTAAGAACTCTTGGTTTTGAACCAGATTTCCGGAAGATAGACAACCACAGGCTTAAATGTCTGAAACTAGGCTCAGCCCAGAAGACTATTCCCGAACTTGTAAAAGTGCTTGGGTTTGTAAGCCGCCTTTCATCTTCGGAAACCTACCAGTTCCTTGACAAAAAGAAAAAAGAACAATGGAAAAGAGAATTTCTACCTGCGGTTTACTGGGGTTTCTGTTTTATCAAAGATTCTCCCGAATTGCAGGAGCTTTTTGAGTCTACAGAATGGGACAGACGGGTCAAAAACATAATAAGACAGAAATAATTTCGTAAAAAATGAATTTTGGGAGATTAGTTCTCTCTCATTTTATATTTGTTTTTAATATTTAATTAACTTTAACTCATTTTTTAAAGAAGAATCTGAAAAGAACCTCACGTTTTCTCAGAAAATGATAATTAGGTGAGAAACAAAAATGTGTAAACTAGACTTTTATACGTATAAGCAATCCTATAAATTATTTTACCCTATATACACCACCAGTTCCTTTTTCGTTTGTTGTATAAAGTTCTCCTTCCAGTATATTGTTTGTACTGTTTAAATCATAGACTACTTTAATTTCAGTATTAGGATCTGCAGTGTTACCTTTTAAAGTATTATTTTGAGAATGAGCAAGTGCGACTGAAAACGAGTATCCACGTTTCACAATAGTATTATTTAAAACTTTATTATTATTTGAATTTTCAAGAATAAGGCTGAAATAGTTATCTAAAATAGAGTTATTATTTAGCTCATTGTTAGAAGAATTATTAAGGTTTAAACCTTCCCATAATCCTGATATGGAATTACTCATCAATTTGTTGTCATTTGAATTTTCTAAATAAATTCCCCATGCTCCATTATTAAATCCAACAAATATTCCAACACCTGAAACATTATTACTACGTAGTTGATTATTATTAGAAGCCTTTAGATAAATTCCAAATGAATTGTTATTCACTTCATTATTATCTAGAGTATTCCTAGTTGAATTATTGATGAAAACGCCATTCATGTTATAGCCTAATTTATTTCCTGTTATGTTGCTATCAGAACCACTACAATAGATACCAGATTTATTCTGTGATCCCGTAATATTGAATCCGCTGATTGTTACGTTGTTTGCGGTTATATGAAATACATCTTCTTCTGGATTTGCAGCCTGAATCACAGTATCTGCAGATTTACCTTGTTTCGAGACTATAGATAAAGGCTTATCTACTATCAAATTTTCCTTATATACCCTTGGGTAAACCAAAACAGTACCATAAGAATTAACATTGTTGATTTTTTGTTGAATTGAATCTTCTGGGTAAACAATAACAGTATCACCATAACTAGCATTACTGACGTTCTTTTGTATTAAATCTCCAGAGTGTATATTGGCATCAGTTGAGTTATTACAAAAATTACCGATACTGTAGGGATATTGTCCATTGCTTTCGAAATAAAAAATAAAAATTAGTGAAATGGCAAAAATAAACAACAATATAACTATTTTTACATATTCCATATAACTCTAATACTTAATATAAATTAGTTAATTGTTTAAAAATTTTATGTGTTAAATCTCAAAACCATTTTATCAATAAAAATTTAAAGGATTGAAATTCTTAATTGAAAGACAGTAAAAAGTTATAACAAAATTAAGTAGAAATGTATGGAGCAATCTATTATTATTCAAACATGTATCTTCACTACTAAACTAGTATTCAAAAAAGTAGGATTTTATTTTTACTGGTCTTTAAGATATTCAAAAGTCCAAATAGGAATTCCTTTTACATCTCCTTTTTCAAGATGCTCCATCTCATGAGCTGTGCTATATGCCAGCGTACCTTTCAGTTGTATGCGTTTTTTCTTTAGCTCCTTGACAGTTATTTTCCTGAGCTCCGGGTTTACTTCTGCAAATATGATATTTTTAGCCTGCACGGTTATTAAGTAGGGTCTTTCAACTAAATCTCTTTCCTCTTTTGTCCCACATTTATCGAGCCTGCGGATTACTCCTTCTTCCGCGATGATTTCAGGATCGATAAAAAGGTATATCTTTTCCAGAGTATAGCCAGTCCTGTTTTCCTCATTATAATAAGTAATCACATCCTTTACTGCAATGCTTTTTGCCTCTTCAGTGGCATAACTCCATGAGCCTCCAGATTTCAATGAAAGCAGAAAAGGAAGAAACAGATCTCCCTGAATTCCAAAACTTGAGGTCATATTTTTTTCTAGGGCTGAAAACCTGAAGATTGCTCTAATTTCTTCGGCATCCATATTTATACTCTCGTTATCCATATTCTCATTTCCTTCCATAATAGCTTGAGTCTAGAAGCCTATTTAATTTTACTTTCTAGCCTAAACATGTCAAAGTTTCTCGCCAAAGCTCTGCATTTTGGCAGAATACAAAGAAAATTCTATCCAATTAGATATCCTATTCGATATTATACTAAGAGCCTATCCGAAAATTATTTTGATTCCTATGAATTGAATGTTTGGTAGTGACAAAACGAAAAACGGTACAGGACTACAAGATACCTTTTGAATTCTGGAATAAAATCAAACCATTATTACCCCTGTCCAAATCTAAAAAGAAGCCTGGAAGACCTCTTGCAGATGATTGGAAAATCTGTATCGGTATTTTTTATGTCCTTCGTACTGGCTGCCAATGGAAAGCACTGCCAAGAAGTTATGGAGTCCCAAGTACCGTGCATGATCGATTCCAAGAGTGGCAGAAAGATGGCTTATTTGAAAGAATGTGGCAAGCTGGTCTGCTGGATTATGATAATGAAAAAGGGATAGATTGGGAATGGCAAGCAATTGATGGAGCTATGACAAAAGCACCATTAGGTGGAGCTGGAACAGGTGCTAATCCTACTGATCGAGGCAAAAAAGGTACAAAAAGAAGTTTATCAACTGATGCAAAAGGCATACCTCTTTCTATTGTAACGGATGGAGTTAATCATCAAGATAAAATGCTTGTAAAAAAGACATTAGGCGCCATAATTTTAGAAAGATCTTCTCTATACGAGGGAATCCAAAATATATGTATGGATAAGGGATATGATTATCCTGATACCAGAGAGTTGGTTAAAGATTATGGTTATACTGCCCATATAAAGAGCCGGGGAGACGAAAAAATAAGAATAGATATTCCAGGGTTTAGAGCAAGAAGATAGGTTGTAGAAAGGACACATTCTTGGATAAACAGATTCAGAAGACTCCTTCTCATATGGGAAAAGAAAATTGAGAATTACCTTGCTATGCTACATTTAGCATGTGCATGCATAACTTTCAGAGCAGCAGGACTTTTCGGATAGGATCTTATAATAAACTGTTATCGTAAATAGGCTTAAGATGGAAGGACGAAAAGAAGAAATGAGAGAGAAATGACGGAAAAATATTAGCAAAACTCGTCACATTTACCAGAATTTTCTTAGCAATACGCAGCACACTGATTACAATTTTAGTTTTTTCAAATAATTATTGATTTTGTTTTCTCTTTTTATAATGTCAGTTTTTAGCCTAAAAACTTACAAGGGATAAGAACATTTTAGCATAGAAAATTCGTATTTTACCTATGCGAATGCAAACTCAAATATTGCATATGGTCTAAATAAACTTGTTTCTTTCCATAACCAACATTCAACGCAAAAATCCTATAAGAAACACATTAGGCACTTTTCTCAGGTTTTGAGGATATCGATTTAAATAGGTGTTACGGTTCTGTTGCAAAAAATCATAATAAGGATTCAATTGAATAAGAAGAAAATCAATAGAACGATAATATGCTATCTAATTCCTTTAAGTGGAAACATTACGAAGGAGAAATCATTTTATTAAACGTCAGATGGTACCTAAAATATCCAGTAAGTTATAGAAATTTAGAGGAAATGATGGCAGAGAGGGGAGTAGAAGTTGATCATAGTACTATCATGAGATGGGTACATCAATACTCTCCTGAAATCGAAAAGAAGGTAAGAAGGCATTTAAGACCAACAAACGACTCTTGGAGAGTTGATGAAACTTACATCAGAGTTAAAGGTAAATGGAAATATTTTTACCGAGCAGTTGACTCAAATGGAGATACAATTGATTTCATGTTAAGTGCAAAACGAGATCAAAAAGCAGCAAAACGTTTCTTTAAGAAAGCTTTGAATTCTAATCATAATCAAATTCCAAGAGTAATCACAGTTGATAAAAATCCAGCTTATCCACCTGCTATAGATAAACTGAAAAATGATAAAATACTACCTATAAACGTAGGCATTCGACAAATCAAGTATTTGAATAACATTATAGAACAAGATCATAGATCCATTAAACGAATAGTTAATCCAATGTTAGGATTTCAGTCTTTTAACACAGCTATTAAGACTTTAAAAGGAATTGAAGCTATGAATATGATTAAAAAAGGACAAATCAAAAACCTAAATTACTCTGGCTTTAATGAAGCTAAATATATTAATCAATTATTTGGAATAGTTCTATAATATTGACACATCTTTTTGAATATTTGTACTTTTGTTTATTGATTATGGATTTACATGCTTATTCTGAGATTTTTTGCAACGGAACCAATTAATATGTAAGGATGGATCATTCCTATGGACGCGTGTAAATGCTAAATCCCTTTTTGATAAGGATGGAAAGTTTATGGGCGTTATGAGCATGCTCACTGATATTACTGAACGTAAAAAAGCTGAAAAAGCTATGGCAAATTTTGAGATTGCACGCAAACAGGAAATTCACCACAGAATCAAAAATAACCTCCAGGTAATATCCTCGCTTCTCGACCTTCAGGCTGAGAAGTTCGATAATCCAAAAGTTATTGAGGCTTTCAGGGAAAGCCAGAACCGGATTATATCTATGGCTCTTATCCACGAAGAGCTTTATAAAGGTGAAGAAACCGATACATTGGACTTTTCCACATACATTATCGAGTTAGCTGAAAACCTTTTCCAGACATATAGATTTAGTAGCAAAAATATCCATCTGAGCATGGATCTGGAAGAGAATGCGTTTTTTGATATGGATACTGCTGTCCCATTAGGGATAATTGTTAATGAACTTGTTTCTAATTCTCTCAAACATGCATTTCCCGGCAGAGATGAAGGAGTAATCCAAATCAAACTCCGTAGAGAAGAAAATGAAGAACGCAAAAAGGAAAGCAATGAAAGTACTAGTCTTACTCTGACCGTTTCAGACAATGGCGTGGGCATTTCAGAAAACCTTTATTTGGAAAATCCCAACAGTCTTGGGATACAGCTGATAACCACCCTTGTAGATCAATTAGATGGGAAACTTGAACTGAAAAGAAATAATGGAACTGAATTCGCTATAAGGTTCACAGTAACAAAAGAAAAATAAACGGCATTGTTATCTAAATATATCTAGTTCTTTATTTCTGTATTTCATCAATAGAATAACCGAGTACTTTAGTATTTCAAGACTCTTCGTATAACACTTTGTCTTTCTTCTCAACCTTGCCAGAAAGTGCCTCAATATACTGTTATATCCCTCAACTGTAAATGTTTCTGCTTTTGATTGAGTATGACTCTTTTCAGGAAGAAACTCTGCATATGCCCTCCAGTGATCGGTCATTACTTCTCCAATGTCTTTTTTCTTCAATTTTTCCCAGAGTAGTTTTCCAGTTTCTGTTCCTCTGCTACCAAAAGAGCAGTTGATGAACTTTTTCCTAACTCTATCAACAGCAATTCAGATCCAGCAATATTTTTTTTTGTTACCGATGTAAGTGTGCATCTCATCCATTTCAACAATAGATATCTCATTTTCACTTTTTAGAGCCTCTAACTCCTTACCAAATTTCTTGATCCATCTTTGGACAGAAACATGACTCACCCCTAAAAATCTTCCTATTGAGCGAAAGCCCAATCCTTCAAGATAGAGTTGTAAAGCCTGTTTTTTAACAGAGGCGGAAAAAGCAGTTGATTTTAGCTCTACTGTATAGTTATATCCACAATCATGGCATTTGCACCGTTGACGCCCGCCAACTATACCGTTCTTTTTGTGACTGGAACTATTGCATCTGGGGCAGTTAATGAAGAAATATACTTTCTAATAGTATATAACTATGTTTAAGTATCAATGACAAAAAGGAAAATGGAAATACCTTTATCGTGCAGTTGACTCAAATGAAGATACAATCGATTTCATGTTAAGTGCAAAACGAAATCAAAAAGTAGCGAAGATATTTCTTTAAGAAAGCTTTGAATTCTAATCATAATCAAATTCCAAGAGTAATAACAGTTGATAAAAATCCAGCTTATCCACCTGCTATAGATAAACTGAAAAATGATAAAATACTACCTATAAACGTAGGCATTAGACAAATCAAGTATTTGAATAACATTATAGAACAAGATCATAGATCCATTAAATGAATAGTTAATCCAATGTTAGGATTTCAATCTATTCAATCTGCTAATAAGACTTCAGAAGAAACTGAAGCTATGAATATGATTGAAAAAGGATAAATCAAGAATCTAAATTACTCTGTTCTTAATGAAGTCAAATACATTAATAAATTGTTTTGGCATATTTTTATAATGTTAGTGCATTTTCCTTGAATATTTTTATTTTTATTCATTATCCATAGGTCTACATGCTTATTATGAGATTTTTGCAACGGGACCGCAATCAGAGTTGCTTCTCTTTTTGTGGAATAAAAAATAAAGGGTAATTTTTTAATGAAATTTTGATAAATTTTTTAAGTAAACAGAATTTTGAGGATTGTTATAAATCCATCGATAATTAAACCAGAGTTTCAGAAAACCTTGCTACCTTTTTTCATATTAAACTCCTTTAAAAAATGCTTCATATTAAACTCCCATAAAATAATGCCCTGTAGTATATTCAACACCTCTTGAAGGTTTTAACCTGTTTTCCTTTCCTGCAAGAGCTTTTTTGTAGGCCGTTATAATTTCTTTTATCTCGGCTTCAGTATTAAACGATAAATCAAGCCGTATTACGTCAACTCCGTATTCTTTCAGGTTTTTGACATATTTCAGCATATCAAGAACTTTTGAGTTATAAATCAGGGTTCGGGTACCCAGGCGTTTTACCGGAAACTCCGACCCTTCCTTATCAACGAGAAGTACATCACTATCCTTTCTTACGATCCTTCTATCAATAAGAGGCTTCAAAAGGTCATTTTCCGTAATGAGCATAAGTTCTCTGCCATAGACAAAAATTTCAGTTTGTCCCGAAGCATTACAGGTCTGAAGGAACTCACAAATATTTTTTATCTCGCTTAAATTCAGTTCACTTGATAAGGCTACTCTATATGCTCCTGCCTGGTAGAGCGTACTAGCTGTAAAAGCATTGAAAATATTGAATTCTTTTCCTGCAGTAAAAGGTATGGAAAGCTTTTTTGCAAGCTGTACAGCACCAAACTCATAACAAGCTATCCCAAAACCTGCAGCTTTTACTTTTTCCAGCAAAGGCTTGAGGTTATTCAGTTCATTTTCATGGTTTATTAAGGGAACCTTGAAGACGAGTTCCACTCTTTCGGCTTTCAAGTCTTCAAGTTTTTCTGCGTTTTCGGGTGCTGTAAGCTCTTCAAACTCTGAAACTGGAATGTATATTATATCTGCACCGGCAAATGCAGCTTCAAAGAGAGAAGAGTTATCATTTACCTCAACGCTCAAAAGGATCTGCTTTGAAGAGATATTTTTGTTCCAGGTCTTACTGAAAGTATCACCGGCAGTTGCAGCGTTTTCGTTTTTATTGTCCGTTTCACTGCTGCCAGATTCAGAATCACACAGATAATTAAAATCTGCGAAATCAGGATGCTTTTGTTCTTTTCTATTTGCACTGAGAATTTTTTCCAGCAAGAGATCTGCAGCTTTTCGCCTTGTATTCTTCAGCACGCCTACTGGAATAAAGATATCTTCATTAGCTCCGATTTCAACAGAGACAGCCTCAAAAGAAGTGTCTCCAAGACTTTCCATTGCCTTTCTGATTTGTTCAATTGTAGTTGGGGCTTTCTTTGCTTCCTGGACAATGTAATCATCTGCAAATTCTATAACAGGAGCTTCCTCTTGAACCTCTCTGGGATTTTCACTTTCTTCTTTAATTAAAACCGAAAACTTGTCTCCTTTCCTGGCTTTTACTTTAAGGCTCACAGAAATCGTTTTCAACTTTGTTTTTTGAAGAGAACCGAGGAGCTGCGTGTCTGTTGTGAGATAAAGTTTGTCTCCTCTCTGGACTGCTTTTCCGGTCTTTGAGCTGATTTCAAGCCCTACCTTTTCACCTTTTTTTGCACTTTTTATACGTTCTCCTGAAATAGTAATTATACCTGTAACTGCTGAGCCAAGCATTCTCTCTCGCGTGAAAATGCTTATACCATCTTTTACCTGGATATTTTCATTCAGTCGAACTGTAAGTTTCGTGTTTCCTTTTGAACGGGAAATATCGAGGACCTTTCCAAGAAATGCACCGTAGTTTGAGCTGTATTTTGGATGAGAAACACTCTTTTCCTCAAGTATAAAACCCTTCGTAAAACCCCTGTAAAAGAGTTTTGCAAGCTCGTTTTCCTTCGATTCAAGTTCTTCCTTTGTCGGATTTTCTCCTGGACCACAGATTCCTTTAACTACGGATTTATAGGCAGCCGCACTAGCAGTTACATATTCAGGTTTTTTCATCCTTCCTTCTATTTTAAGGCTTACAACCCCTGTTTTTACAATTTCTTCAAGTCCCGTTAGAGTGGAAAGTTCGGCACAACTTATGGGATAACTGCCGCCAACATGCCTTTCATCAACGTCTCTGCCATTTACCACGAACCTGTATCGACGTCTACAAGGCTGGGCACAAGCTCCACGATTCGCACTCCTGCCATGCAAAAAACTGCTGAAAAGGCATTTGCCAGAATAGGAATAGCAAAGAGCTCCGTGAACAAAGACTTCAATTTCCGTATTGGAATTGTCTACTATGTCCTTTACCTCAGCGGCAGTAAGTTCTCTTGAAACTATAACCCTTTTTGCTCCAAGATCTGCTAAAAAATCAACTCCACCTTTATTGTGAACAGTCATCTGAGTGCTTGCGTGAAGCTGCAGGTCTGGATAAATTTCCTTTAAAAGCCTTAGAAGCCCCAGATCCTGAAAGATAATAGCATCGATTCCTGCTGCATATGCATGATCCACTATCTCAAGTGCGTGCTGAAGCTCTTTTTGTTTTATTGGAATATTAAGAGCCAGATAAACTAAAATTCCGTGTGAATGAGCCAGTTTTACAGATGAATCAAGGTCATCAAGAGTGAAATTCTCTGCACCCTGACGGGCGTTGAATTCGCCAACTCCTAGATATACAGCATCAGCTCCTCCTCGAATTGCAGCGAGCAGGGCTTCTTCGTCACCCACAGGAGCCAGGATTTCAGGAGGAATACAGGTGAAGTTTTTAGTAGACATTTTGATCAGTTTTTCCGGTAACTAGAATGTTTTTGTAATTATAAAGGAGCTATGAAAACGATTTACATCAATAGATTAGCAGTATGCAGGTAAATGAATAAAGACAAGTAAGATGAGTAAAGACATTACGTTCAATTTAAGACGTAAAGGTGTTTCTTGCATAAAAATGGATGGGTCAGCCCTGAATATTTTCCTGATAGAAAATACTTATTGTAAACCTGAAAACTTTACACTTAAAACTTTAACTTAGTATTATAGTAAATACGACTTATTTTAGATAACCTTTCGATTTCAGGCTTATTTCTGCTTATTATTTCTGTTTATTTACAAATTTAAGGATCTATGAATAAATCTAAAGTTTTTCCAGGGTTTTAGCTGAAATCAAACTGTTTTATTCACTTTTTTAGTTATATACTAATTAATATCTATTTTTGATTAAAATAAGACTGGTTTATCCCCTTAAATGCCCCATTAATACAAAACTAATTTACTTGTTGAAATAAAAACAAGTGTAAATCTATATATAGATATATAAATAATTCTCATTTATATAAAACTTAGCTGTGACTAAATAACTATCTGAACATGGTTTTTCGCTTTGTTGTATGATTGTACAGGATTCTAACTCGTTTGAATCCTTTTACTCTCTAATAAATGATGAAGCTTCGTAAAACGAATAAGTGCTGCATTAATGCACACCACAAGATTATATGCAGTTACCAGTCCGGCATAGGCAAGCTAATTAATTTTGCAACAAGGCAACTATACTCGAATCTGCATATTTTCAGAAGCTTCATAGGATGAATTATGATGCCATTTGAACTATTTGAGAGGGTCGAAGCTTACTGCCATGATCTCTCAAAAATAGGTAAAATTATAAAAAAATATCAATTTTTACAGAAACATAATACAACCTTTTTCTCTTTGAACAGGTTCTTACACCTGGCAATAGCAAAAGTAGTTCCGGAGTTTCAAAACCAGACCTCCAAAAAGATAGCTTTACCGCTTAAGGAGATCCGGTATGGTAAATGATGAAGAAATGAAATCCGGGAATATAGTGAATCTGTTCTTCAAATTTGCATTTCCTGCAGTTGTAGGAGTTGTTGTTGCTGGGATCCAGGGAATAATTGATGGCTTATTTATAGGAAATGCTATAGGAAGCCAGGGACTTGCAGCAATAACCCTTGCTTACCCTGCTTATTTGGTTATAGTTTCCATGGGCGTAATCATTGGGATGGGTGCATCCAGTCTGACAGCGTTGCAACTTGGAAAGGGAAATATCAGCGGAGCTCTAGATATAATACACAATGTTTTTTTCCTTTGCCTTCTTACAGGAGCAGTTTTTACTGTAGTCGGAATAATTTTTTGTGAAACTTCAATTACTCTCCTTGGAGCCAGTGGGCATACCCTTGATTTTGCCCGCGAGTATTTAAGGATCATCTCCATTGGCTCAGTTTTTATGATCATTTCAATTGCTCTTGATCCTCTGGTAAGAAACGATGGAAAACCCAGACTTTCTATGAATATCATGATTGCAGGAGTTATTGTAAATCTTGTACTTGACTATATTTTTATCATGCGCATGGGTCTGGGAATATCAGGAGCTGCCTTTGCCACAATAATTTCCTTTGCTCTTCCAGCGGTACTATTTATGTATTATCTTTTTAGCAGCAAGGCAAAATTAAGACTCCGATTTAAAGCTATGAAATTAAAATTTGGAACCCTACTCCAGATTCTTAAAGCCGGTCTTCCGTCTTTTGCGATGCAATTTTCACTGGCTCTCGTATTATTTGCGCATAATTACATGCTGCTTAGATACGGATCCGAAATTGCAGTCTCAGCTTATGGTATTATAGGATATGTTTTTTCAATTTTTTATATGCTTTTTGAAGGAATAGCCCTTGGAGTACAGCCAATAATAGGCTTCAATTACGGAGCTGGCTACTATAAAAGAGTTTCACAGATTCTGAAACTGACAATGCTTTCATGTATCCTTATAGGAGCCTTAGGATTTGTGCTAATCTATACTTTTCCAGAAAGAGTGGTGCGAATCTTTAGCCAGAATGAATCAGAACTTCTTAAAGTTACACTGCAAGGTATGAAGATCTGCATGTTATCTTTGTTCGTTGAAGGTACTGTACTTCTCACTGTTATTTATTATCAGTCAATAAACAGAGTTAAAGAAGCACTCTTTATATATTTAGGGAAAATTTTTATTTTCCTTTTACCCCTGCTTTTTATCCTGCCTGTATTCTTTGGTTTGGCTGGAGTATGGTTTGCATCTCCTGCTACAGAATATATAATGGCAGTGATAACGTTAGTCATGCTTTATAGGGAATTTAAGTTCCTCAGCCAGAATTCACAATTAGAAGATAAAAATAAAAATTATACAAAAAAAGAATTAAAGGTAGTTATAGACGCTGGAAAAACCAAAGCTGAGTAGACTCTATAGTCCAGTTTACATAAAAATTAGTCAAATCAAAATATTAAAATTGTTTTTCTTAGTGACAGATTCTTAGTGACAGATTCTTAGTGACAGATTCTTAGTGACAGATTCTTAGTGACAGATTCTTAGTGACAGATTCTTAGTGACAGATTCTTAGTGACAGATTCTTAGTGACAGATTCTTAGTGATAGATTCTTAGTGATAGATGATTTATACCGTTTGGAGCCAAAAATTAAAAGCCTGCAAGACAATTTATGATAAGATTAAATTTGGAAATTGTTTCAGTTTGGATTTTAGCCAACTGTTAGATTCGGTTGTCAAAAATTAGCTTTAAAGGTGTCTATATAAGAAGTTGGGGGAATATTCTGGTTACACTTGACAGCACAACAATTAGCCTTTGGGATTTGATGTCAGTTCTATTTGTAATTCTGTTTCTCTATGCAGTGATCTACCCACAGTCGCAGATAAAACAAATCCGACTGCGACGCATGACAAAACTGAAAGCTATGGAAAAAAGACACAACTGCAAGGTACTTACTATGATTCACAGGCGGGAGGCGTTTTCTCTTTTCGAGCTGCCTGCTTATCAGTACATAGATGAGGAAGATGCCGAGCAGATCCTGCGCTGGATAAGAAAATATAAGGATTACCCGCTTGAGCTGATTCTGCACACGCCTGGCGGGCAGCTTCATTCTAGCATTCAGATTGCACGCGCCCTCAGGAGACACCCAAAAAACACAAAAGTTGTTATCCCGCACTATTCAATGTCAGGAGGCACAATTATTGCTCTTGCAGCAAATGAAATCGTGATGGATAAAGATGCAGTCATCGGGCCAATTGATCCCCAGATAGGAGATTTCCTTCATGGAACCTATCCCGCCCCCTCCTGGATTTACGCCGCAGAAACAAAAAAAGAAAAAGCCGATGATACTACTCTTGTTATGAGCGATATCTCAAGAAAAGCTCTCAACCTCACTCGAAATGTCGTAAAAGAACTTCTCGAAGGCAAAATTCAACCAGACCCTACAGGAGAAAGCAGGCTTGATGAAGTTGTTGAAAAACTAGTCAGCGGAGAAATGATTCACAGCGCACCTCTCTCAGCTAGCGAAGCGAAAGAAATAGGGCTTTCCGTAAATACGGATTTTCCGGAAGACGTGCACGAGTTTATGAAGCTCTTCAAGCCTGTAAAAAAGAGTGTGGAATATCCAGAATAAATTAGACTGAAGGTTTATTAGTGCAGAAAGCTCAGTAATAGTTATTTAATCAGATATCTCATTCTCTTCAATCCATTTTTTCATCAATGGAACTTTAAATTTATAGGCGTTTCCATCTTTATCAAGAATTTCTCTTCTTAAAAGAGAATCAATTTCCTTTTTATTTTCTCCTGTATAGTTATTTTCAATCATTTGGTGCAGGAACTCTCTTTCGCTATCTGTACATTCTATATTCCAGATATAATCAAAATAAGCGTTAGCAGAGGTCAATACTTTTTCTGCCGCTAAATTGACATCCTCAACAGAAGCTTCTTTACGATACTGTGAATTCAGGTAGTTAACTAGCTCAAAACACACTGCTTGAATTAAGTAAGGCTGGCAATTTGTCAAATTTATTATTTGATTGACAGCCTCTCCGTATCGCCCACCCTCATAGTTTAAGGTGAAATCGTCAATTGGATTTGTAATCAAGGTTCTTGCATCATCTTTTGATAAATAACCGATTTTTATCATTTTACGAGTACTTATGAGATATCCTGACCAACCGAGTTGAAGTTCTCTTAATTCGTTGCTTCCAGATATTAATATAACAAAACATTCGCGATGCTGGATAATATTTCTCAGCTGATCGAGTACAGCCGTAGTGAGCAAGCCGTTTAATATGCACTCTTCTATTTTTTCGTATTCATCAAAACAAATTAGGACTAACTTATTTTCTTTTTTGAGCAATTCCTCGGCTTTATCTAACCAGCTTCCAAAAGCTGTAAATGGGCTGTTTTGGAAAGAGCTCAGAGTTGGGTAGTCAAAAGAAAATCCTTTATCATTTAGTGCTTCGCAAATTACCTTTGATAAATGGTAGCAAAAAGAAGATTGGCTTTCTCCATATCTTGGATCTTGAAAATCAATGTACACAGAAATGTATTGTTTTTCTAATAATTTAGGGAGATTAATCAGAACAGAAGACTTTCCAACTCGTCTCCTTCCATATAAAAATAATGAGGGTTTTTGAGAAACATTAGATGTCAGATTTGACTTTATTAAATCAACAACATCCTTTCTGCCTACAAATAACCCTGAAGCGTCATCAACTCTCACAGGATTTCCAAAAATGTAAGGATTTGGAATTTCTTCAAAACTTCTTAAATTATTTTTTGTAATTTGCGTTTTTTCTTCTTCAACTATTTGTGACCACTTTTCTGTAAGGGAAAGAAATTTGGCTCCTACCGATCCTTTGGTAGAAATTAAGCTTTTCTTTAAATCAAGAATATCACTTTCAAGATTATTCAAATTTTTAAGCCTATTAAAATCACTCGAAGAATTAAGATAATTCCTTGCATCGATAGACAAACCATCTACAATTCTTAAAGTTTTACTGAAATCCTTTGGTAAAAAACTTTCAGAAGGTGAAAGGAATGAAAGTTTTTCTGAAGCATCGGATATCTCTTTTATTGATTCTAACTTACTTAGATCCGTAATTGTTATCTCTAGAAGAGTATTGAAAGCTGCTTTCCTTTGTGTAGGTCGTTTAGAAGATACGAATTCAATTTCAGCTATTCCCTGATCTCTGTTTACTTCGGTTAACATTACTAAAAAATTTGTTAAAAATGGCAGAGGATAATTAATGATTTCATCCCAATATATAGGTGATTTTTTGAACAGCCTAAAAGGCTCTTCATTAGAATATTTTGCACGGAAGTATTGAATCAAGTGTGGAAACAAATAGAATCCTCGGGAATAAAATACAAAAAAACTAATACTTTCTGCAATGACTCCATCAGTGACTCCAGCAATGCCTCCAGGCAATGTCTCCAATGACTCCAATAATGCCTCCAGTAATGCCGAGAGCAATAAATAAAGCAATGAATAAAGCAATGAATAAAGCAATGAATAAAGCAACACTTAAAAGGTCTGTCCAGTTAAAAGGAACTTTAAAGAAATAAAAGCTTGTAAATCTAATAGTTAAAATAACAAAGAATAAAATAATAGAGGAGTAAAAAAATAATTTCAAAAATAAATTTCGTTTGCTTTTCTTGTCTAGATTATTCACGTACTCAGTGAATGTAATGGACTTAAATATACACTGATATATCTGGAACAAGGAGGTTTTTATCTATTTCAGCACCTAAATTTCACAACCTAAAAATTATTTTTAGGATTTGGAGGACAGAATCCGCTTTTTTCAAAATATCGGAACCAGCGGTCTTACTAAATAGTCTAAAATCTCGTTTTTTCTCTAATGATTTGTAATCATAATATGCAATGTCTGTTTTGATTTCTTTTTTTAATTTTTCGCGGTTCCACTTTTTGCCCCTGTTTTCAAAGACACACTCACATGCGATTCTCAAATGGAAAGGATTACTTCCAGCAGTCTCTTTAATCAATTTGATCTCTTTTAAATTAAAATTAACATCTTTTCTTCTTGCAGACAAAAAATCAGTGATTTCGCCAGGTTTGAATTCGCGTGATTTCAACTCGTAAAATATTGAATAAAATGTTGAGTTAAGTTTACTTTTGGTACATAATTCTCTTAATGAGTGAAAAGATGCAGTAACGTAGGGTATGTAACCTTGATATCCAAGGGTTCTTAAGGTTTCCAGAAATTCTTCATTAAATTCATCAGACTTTCTAATTATATAATCAAATTCATCAATTAAAAGAACAGGCTTGCATTTTGTTCTTAATGCTTTAATAGATTAGGAGAACTCAATCAAATTCTTATTATAGTTGTTTTTTTCTTGAATTACACCAGGATCACATTCAAATTTTAACAAAACATTCTTTAAAAAATCATAAGATGTATAATAGCTTGAATCTCTTAAATCAATATATGCACTTTTATATTCGGTTCCTAATTCTTCAGGAATATTATAGAGCACATTATAGAGTAAAGAAGATTTCCCAATTTTGTTATCTCCATAAATGGAAGTACTTTGCAGTCCTTGAAGCCTTGTAAAAATTGTCCTGAGCTCGTCCTTTCTACCAAAAAACTCATCTGGATTCTTTATAACATTGATATCGGTGAAAGGATTATATCTTGCAAGGTCTGACATCAAAAAATTATAATTGAGTTATTATTATTAAGCATTTTGAAAAAAATCAATTCTTTTTTCTAACACTTTTTTTATGTTTAAAAATTCACAGAAAGGGTCAAATCTATATGATTTACTAATTTTAAGTTTTTCTTACCTGTGCATCCTCTTCGCTCAAACCTGTCCATATAACCTTATACCCCAGATTATCGAGCACTGGATAGTAAAGGCTGCGATCAAGCCCGAAACTTTCAAAGACTTTTACTGCATCGGCATACGTTTTTACTGCACCCGGTATTTCAAGTTCTCGATCGATTTTTTCAAGCAACTGCCTGTGAATTAAGTAGCTTTCAAGAAGAACATAATCTTGATATTTCTGTAACTCTCCAGCTTTTTGTAACTCTTCAGTTTCTTCTAACTCTCCGGCTTGTTCCAGTCCTCTTGCTTTTGAAAGTCTATCTGCAACCACTTCTTTTAAGGCATCTGGCAGAATTCCTTTATCGGCTGCGAGTTTCTCAAGGCTTACAAGTTCTCCTGATATTGGAAAGTCCATTTCCTCCAGTTTTGACAGGTCTTCTGAAATCTTTTTTTGCTCGTACTTTCTGAGTATCTTCATGACTTCGTTTGCCGGAATTTTTTTGTCAAAGAAAATTACTTCCTGAGACGGAAAATCTTTTTCAGAGCATTTGAGTTTTCTATCAATCAGGAGGATTACAGGTTCCTTTACCTGCTTGAGTTTTTCAACCTTCTTTTCAAGGTATTCCGGAGTCCAGAAACCTATAATTTCCAGATATACCTTTATCCCTTCCCTCTGTAAAGAGAAATCCGGAACAAAAGCGAATTTTCTGGCTTTAAGAATTGTTGGCTCCCTTTTTACCTTCCAGCTTCCCAAACTGAGGCTGCCAAACATCTGTTCAAGTGAGCTGTCATAAGCTGCTTCTTCAGCATCTATTTCCTCAATTCCGATTTCTTTCCCAATTTCTTTTCTAGCTTCTTTTCCGGTTTCATATTCTTCCTTTTCTTCTTCAATTCGAAGCTCTGACGAAACGACCTCCGAGTACATCATTGTTTCAGGCATAAGTTTGAAAGCTTTTGCCGAGTCATCAAGGGTAAACTCCAAAATACGCTTTCCCTGGTAACTTTTGTGAAGAATACCTGCTTTAAGCTTCCATCCTTTCGATCTCAGCAGGGCAGGAAATATTTTTGCAAAAGAATTCCCATAGCGTTCCGAAATCCGAAACAGAGATGCAGGACCGTCCAGATGAAGGTGAACGGCTTCAAACTCTGTAGAGTTTTCTATGAGTTTTTCTTTTTCTCTATTGATTTTTCTATTATCGATTTTGATATTTCTATCATCGACTTTGACTTTTTCCTCTTCAGAATCTTCAAGAGAATACATCAGCCCCAAACGAAGGATTTTCCAGAGTATTTTTTGAAAATCACCTTTTATCCAGATATCAAGATCAATTGCGCGGAAAAGCAAGGTCTGAGTAAGGGAAATATTATACTGTTTTAGGAGTTCTGCTGGAGAAAGAGGTATGAAACTTTTGACTATTTGATTCTCCTCAAGATCAGCCCAGAGAGCCTTATCAAGTTCTTTTTCTGAAATTGAAAGCTTCTTTGCAGCTTTCTGCAGAGCCTCTTTTCTCTCGGCAGGAGAAAGAGCCATGCCTCCGCAGGTTTCAAAAACTGTTTCTCTGGCAAGAGAAGGATCAACGGCTGCATCGGTTTCTATAACTGTACGCCTTTCAAGTAACTGGGAAAGCCCTCTGATAAAGCGGTAATTCATTTCCTCGTAGCCCTCAAGCTCAGCCATAAGCTCTCCATAGGTTTTTCCGATATGCTGCTCGAAAGTCTCTATCAAGAGCCTTGCAAGTTCCAGGTTTTCGGAATTAAAAGCTGCATATACAGGTTTTATTTTCTCCCTGAAAATATGAGTTACAAGAAGTTCAGATGTGAGCAGGAGATTCGCCTCCTGAGTTTTTTTCGTTTTTAATTTGTTTTTCTCTGCCTGTTTTTTCAGTTTCTTTCCGGACTGAAACAGCTTCCTTTCTTCTCCTGGCAGTTCCTGCTTCGGTAGTTTCTTCGGTTATGATCTCATAGAGTATGGCTTCTTTTCCTTCTTTTTTCCTGAGAATCCTTCCAAGGCGCTGAATATATGCTAACTTGCTCCCTGTACCGCTTGCTATAATTCCTATATTTGCTTCTGGAACGTCAATGCCTTCATCAAGCACTTTTGAAGTAACTACAGCTCTGTATTTTCCGTTTTTGAACTTTTCAAGGATGGAGGTCCTTTCTTTTGCAGGCGTCCTGTAAGTAATTGAAGGAATAAGAAACTCTCTGGATATCCTGTGGACAAGCCGATTATGTTCCGTAAAAATGAAAATCCGGTCTTCCCGGTGTTTATTAAGGATTTCTTTCAGTTTTTCAAGTTTTGATTCGGTGTTGAAAGCAAGTTCTCTTGCTGCGTTTCTTGCAAGAAGGGCTTTTCTGGCTTCAGGATCTCTCCCGCTTTTCATGACCAGTTTCTGAAAATCTCTCGGTCCCCGGAGAACCATTCCGATTTTTAGAAGATAATCTGTATAAACCGAATAATACTTGTCGTATTCCTCTCGTTCTTCATCTGTAAGTGAGGCTGCTATTCGCTTGATCCTGTAAGGTGCAAGGTGGCTGCCTGCAAGCTCTGAGACGTGCTTTTCGTATACTTTTCCCCCTACAAGCCTGTTAAGCTCCGAATGTAGCTCATCTTCCCTTTCATAAGTAGCTGTTAACCCAAGTCTGTAAGGAGCTGCGGAAAACTCGGCAATGCTTCTGTATCCCGTTGCAGGCAAGTGATGTACTTCATCAAAAATAAGAAGACCGAATCTGTTTCCAAGAGTTTCGGCATGAATATAAGCAGAATCGTATGTGGAAACAGTTATTGAAATAATTTTTTTCTCCCCGCCCCCAAGCTTTCCTATTTCCATTAAAAAAGCTTCTTCAAGCTGTTTTTTCCATTGTTCGAGCAGGTCAAGAGTAGGGACAACTACAAGAGCAGGAGTATTGCAACCTGCAATTGCCCGAATCCCAACAAGAGTTTTCCCACTTCCTGTTGGAAGGACAAGCACTCCCCATCTATTATTTTCTCCCCAGGTAACAAGAGCCTCGGCTTGATAGTCTCTTAACTTAAGTTTTTTTCCAGAAGCTTCATACGCTACTGCTAAATCTGGACACGGAAGGAGGTCAAGCACTTCATCTTTAAAAGAGATCTTAGAATTTTTCAGATAGCTGATTATATCTCTATAATAAAGAGCAAGAGCTCTGAAGTTTCCGCTTCTCTCATCCCAGACTGCATTGGGAACTCTCACATTTCCTTCTAAAATAAGTGTTCCCTGCTTGAAGCTAATTTTGATCATTGTTTATTAGAAGTCTGGACATTATATATAATTATTAAGTTATCCGAAATATCTCTGTTTAAGTTACTGTTATTCTATTATATTTATTTGTGACCTTGCACATTTAATGTTTGGACCAAAAATAAGCTTAAATTGATCCGAAAATAATCTTAAATTGATTTAATACAAACACAGATAAGAAATTGATTTAATGCAAACACTGATAAGAAGTAGAAAGGGGGTTTTAATGTGGATTCGGAAAAGAAATCTTCAGGTAATGGTCATTCAGATGAAGATTCTAGCCTAAGAACATCAGCGGATAAAAAGCCTGTAGAAAACCTTTACTCTGAGCCTTTATCTCTGGAAGACCTTTTTCATATTTATGGAATTGAACGCAGCCATGCCAATAATGTAGCCAGGAACGCTCTTGAGCTCTTTGACACTCTTAACTCTATACACGGCCTAGACACTGAAATGAGAAAACTTGTGGAGATAGCTGCGCTTGTTCATGATGCAGGAGTTGCAACAGATTTTGAGAACCATCATAAAGCAGGAAGGAACATTTTGCTCCTTCACCCACCTTTAGAAATTCCTGAAAAGTTTAGACCTGTTGTTGCATGGACTTCTTTCCTGCATAAAAAAAGTGTAGGAAAAGAGAAAATTGAAAAGCTTAAAGGAAAAGACTTTGGAAAAATGCCAGAGGAACTTCAGGATCTTACTCTGAAAGTGGCTGCCCTTATTCGGCTTGCAGATGCTCTTGATTACAGCAGGATGGAAAGCAGGCTTGGAAAGACCATATTCAAAAAGAAGTTCGTTATCTTTTATATTGAAGGACAAGGGGCAGCAATAGATGCAGAAAGAATGGATAAAAAAAGTGATCTCTGGCATCTACTTTATGATACGAAACTGGAGTTTAAGCCTGAATCCGTAGAATGAAAGTTGTTTATGGAAAATCTGATTATGGAAAAGTTGTATATTTCATTGATCTATAAGGTATAATTCTATGGGTCACCTTATACTTGTCAGGCATGGAGAACCTGGCTTAAAGCCTGAAGACAGGCTTGCCGGCTGGATGGACATTCCCCTCAGCAGAAAAGGAATAGAAGAAGCTCTTGAGTGTTCAGTAGAACTCGAAAAGTTTGAACTTGATCTTGCTTTTGCCTCAAACCTTGTTAGGACTCAGGAAACTCTTTTTATAATATTGTCAGGGCAGAAGAAGAAAGGGATCATTGTCCATGAAACAGGTAACGTAGAAGATTCAGAGAAAATAAATTGGTACTCTTCATATCCTGAAAAGCTAGGCAAAAATCTCATTCCAATTTATCTCACACCTCTTTTAAACGAGCGCTACTATGGAAAGCTTCAGGGCAGGAAAAAACAGAAAATGGAAGAAAAATACGGAGCAGAAAACCTTTCTACCTGGAGATGGAACTTTGAGCCAGGTCCACCTGAAGGAGAAAGCCTCAAAACCGTGTATGAACGTGCAGTGCCTTATTTTGATGAAAAGATTCTGCCTGCAGTAAAAGAGGGTAAAAATGTGCTGATCTGTGCTCACCAGGGAAGCCTAAGAGCCCTTGTCAAACACATAGAACAAATATCTGGTGAAGATATAAGGAAAATCAGGTTTTCTACAGGCGAATTTGCGAGATATAAGTATTCTGAAGGTAAATTAATTAGAGAAAGCGCTGAGATGAGCTTAGAGAATAAAAGGAACCTTTAATTTTCCAGATTCATTTTTCAATCCCTTTTAATCTCTTTTCTGATTACTTTTTTAATATCATTTTAATGCCTTTTCAGATCCCTTTTCTAGAAGCTTCACATAAATTTATGAGAAAAGACTCTACAAAGGGAATAGACACTACAAAAATTTATATCTCCAGCACCTTAACTGCTATGTCGGAACTGATAATATAATCAAAGTCTATGATCTCATCCCATTTCTGATTCATGAATGCATACTGGAAACAGACTCCTATTATTTTTCCTTTTTGAGAACTTTCTAGAACTTTCTTTGAGACTTCTTTTGCTTTTTCAGGACTTACTCCTATCTTCGGCATTGCAAGCCCACCAAGAAGAACAATAACATCAGCGTGTGTATCTGTAGGTTCTCCAAGATGCATACCTTCATTATCCATGAAGATAGACCTAGCTTTTTCAAAGTCCTGGCTGGAAATAAAAGCAAGTTCTTTATCCCTAACTGCAAAGCCTATAAGTTCAGCAAAAGGGGTGCAGAAACCTGGTGTTCCCACAAAAGTAATCTTTTCTGCATCTTCGACAAGGCCCTTAAAACTATTCAGGATGCCTCCGACTCCCTGTGAGGTGTTTATTACTTCCACAAAATGCTCTCCTTAAATGTTAACAAAATCTAATTTTTAGAAATTTTCAATTTAACTTTAATTTCAGTAACTTCAATTTCAGTAAAATTGGAGACATTCACTTAAATAAGTGATGTTAACAGTGTTTATAAAGACCCAGAGAGAAAATAAAAATATTTGATAGGAACGTAAATGGAAAAGTAGAACACAGAAAAAGGCAAAAAGAATAAAAATTTATGAAAAAATTGAAAGAGCAAAGAATGCCCTTTATACCTCTCTGATCCCGAAAGACTGGAGTAGGATTTCCGGATAGATTCCACCACTGGAAATTGTTTTTGTACTCTTAAGGTCATTTACCGTTAGTCTGGCGGGGGCAAACATACCTGCATCAACTTTAAAGAAGTCAAAGTTTGCTTCTTTAAAGGTCTGGTAGAATGGCTTTCCAAAGTCTTTGGAGGTTGTGGACGGTACTTTCTTC
This sequence comes from uncultured Methanosarcinaceae archaeon, assembly GCA_963727895.1. Classification (GTDB taxonomy): domain Archaea; phylum Halobacteriota; class Methanosarcinia; order Methanosarcinales; family Methanosarcinaceae; genus Methanosarcina. The sequence continues at coordinate 424,175 of CAVSHT010000005.1, forward strand.
ACGAATTCCTCAAGCTCAGCCAGTTCTCCATCAAAGCTAACCGTATAATTGGTTTCGCCGCAGTAGATTACACAATCATTGGTTGAACCCATGCACTGCACATCGTTTCCTACAACAGGAGCAATCGGAGCAACACCATACCCGCTTTTAATGCAGTTGATGTTAAAACCAACAGATTCAAGCTTGTGGATTCCGGTTTCTACAACACGAGCCGAAATCTGGACAGAACCGGCAATAGAAGCAGTAGGAGCAACAGCAATGATTACATTTTCAGGGTCTACACTGCAGTGTTTTGCGATATATTCCGCAACTTTTTCATCAGGTAGTTTATCGGACTCCATGACAAGAACCGCAGCTTCAAAGTTATCTTCATATCCTATTTTTTCATAAAGTTCTTTCGGTTTTAAGCCAAGAGCACGTGCAGGTCCGGACCCCATACCAAAGTAATTGCCTACAGAGATTCTCCAGCCTGCATACTGTGAAGCCATACATGCAATTACAGGATTATCTGTTGCTACCTGAATGGCAGGCCATTTAAGACCTTTCAGATCAAAAGTAGTGTATTTGAGGTCAGCAAGGTCGGCCAGACAAAGCCGTGCCAGGTACATTCCAGCTTCATATCCGCCTTCTACTTTAACTCCACAGTCAATAACCGTAGCGCCGTTTTCGAGCTTAAGCACTTCAGTTTTCAGGTCTTCACTCCAGTCGAGCATCTCTTCGATGACGTTTGATCCCATTTCGTTGACACTTATCAAAATATCACCTTTACTACTGCTCCGAGATAAACAGGAATATTATCCTTACATGATCAGGAAGTCATTTATTTTTCTGCCCTTATTGTGCAGAAAAACTGTTTATCGATCAGAGAATTGATTATAAAGAAAATTACGTGTAAAAAGAATAATCTCAATCAAGAGTTACTTATCAATTAGAGAATCGGTAATTAATCGAAACTAGTTTAACCCAATTTGAAGTCTAAGTCCTTTTGCCAGAGTTAACAAACAATGTTATTATCTTAAGGGTATTCAGCCGATTAATGACATTACCGGAGTAAGATAAAGTAATTCTTTTATGGAGTTTCTTCTTTTTTATAATTTGTTATCCGTATATGAAGAATCTAATATATAAATACTGTTATAATATTTTATTTATATGATAAAAAGTCGATCGTTTTTTCGAACTTTACTGTTAACAGCAAGGCCAATTGTATCTCCTTTTTCAGCTTTTTCAAGAAATTCCTCTTTTTTCATCAGAGAACTGACTTTTTGTCTCAAATAAGTAGTACTTCCTTCAATTATAATCTCGTCTCCAATTGCAAGCCCTTCTTCAAGAAGCTTAATGGTTGCAGCCTGTTGCTTTGGATAATAATTTTCAACGATTCCTACAGCCCTGCGATGCTTTTCCGATATATTCATATCTTTTTCAGGAGAAAAACTTTCAAGGCCCGGGACCCCAAAGTAAAAACCAGTTGAAAAACCTCTGTTATAAACCGAAGAAAGTTCACGTTTCCAAGCTTCTATTTTTTCAGCAGTATAATTTCCTTCTATACAGGCGTCGATCGCTTCCCTGTAGCAGCGGGAAACCGTTTCAAGGTATACAGTACCCCTCAGTCGCCCTTCGACTTTAAAGGCATTTATGCCAGCTTCAAAAAGTTTGGGGATATGTTCTATCATACAGAGGTCTTTTGCACTTAGAAGGTACTTTCCAAGGCTAGCTGCAATAAGTCCATTTTCCCCGTGAAGCTCCCATTCCCAGCGGCAAGGTTGGGCGCATTCTCCACAGTTTCCAGATTTTCCCAGAACATAAGCAGAAAGATGACATCGACCTGAAACTGCCATACACATTGCACCGTGAACGAAGGTTTCAATTTCTATCTCAGTTTGCTGATTTATTCTTTTTATTTCTTCAAGGGAAAGCTCTCTCGAAAGCACAATTCTTTCCGCCCCAAGACCTCGATAGAAATTTGCAGTTTCATGATTGGTAACATTTGCCTGCGTAGATATATGAACTCGAAGCCCGGCTCTTCGAGATCTGATAATTACAGCCGGGTCCCAAGCTATAACTGCATCTACTTTTGCATTCGCAGCTGCAGTAATTACATCTGGCACGTCTCCTAGATTTTCTTCATTTACTGCTGAATTTATAGCAAGATAAGCTCTAAGTCCTCTGGCTTTTACTTCAGAGACAAAATCACCAAGATTCTCCAGAGTAATTTCTTTTGCCTTTGCTCTAAGACTGAGTTGATCTGTTGAAAAATAGACAGCATCAGCATATTTTGAGCAAGCCTCAAGCCCTGAAAGGTTCTTTATTCCCAGAATGAGTTCAGGTTTTGAATTACGCATGAAAACAGAAAATACTATATTTCATTTAAAAATATCTTATCTCCCCTTCACAATGAAATAAATAATGCAATGAAATGTTAACTTTTAGCTATTTGTATGATGATTCAATGGTTAACAGATACCTTTATATAAATGAAGAGTCATTTTTAAAATGGGGATTAAAGTAAAAGCTTTTGTTAGCTTTTGTTGATAAACAAATACAAGAATTACTTACTGTTTGTTAGCTTTTGTTGATAAACAAATACAAGAATTACTTACTGTTGCTATAATCATCAAATATGGGGGGATAAAATGGAATACGAACTCGAAGAGGTCGAGAAAGATTTTATAGAGTTTAGAAAAGAAATGGGAGAATATTAACTTTAAGAAGAAAACTAACTCTAGAAAACTAACTCTATATGAAAAATATAACTGCTGGAATGTGGTGAGAAATAGTAGAGTTAAGAAGAAATAGTAGAGTTAGTAGAGTTAAGAAGAAATAGTAGAGTTAGTAGAGTTAAGAAGAAATAGTAGAGTTAGTAGAGTTAAGAAGAAATAGTAGAGTTAGTAGAGTTAAGAAGAAATAGTAGAGTTAGTAGAGTTAAGAAGAAATAGTAGAGTTAGTAGAGTTAAGAAGAAATGTGACTTAGTAGAGTTAGTAGAGTTAAGAAGAAATGTGACTTAGTAGAGTTAGTAGAGTTAAGAAGAAATGTGACTTAGTAGAGTTAGTAGAGTTAAGAAGAAATGTGACTTTTAATTGATAATTCTATTTTTTTAAAAAGTAGTAATCGTGCCAGTATCAGCATAATTACTACATTTTTTAATATTATCCTCAATTTTTTGATGGTCTAGATAAAAAAGAACTTGAAGAACTTGTAGATTATTATAAGGCATTGATACTTAAACATAGTTATATATTATTAGAAAGTATATTTCTTCATGAACTGCCCCAGATGCAATAGTTCCAGTCACAAAAAGAATTGTATAGTTGGCGGGCGTCAACGGTACAAATGCTCTGATTGTGGCTATAACTATACAGTAGAGCTAAAATCAACTGCTTTTTCCGCTTCTGTAAAAAGACAGGCTTTACAACTCTATCTTGAAGGATTGGGCTTTCGTTCAATAGGACGAGTTTTAGGGGTAAGTCATGTTTCTGTCCAAAAATGGATAAAGAAATTTGGTCAGGAGTTAGAAGACCTAAAAAGTGAAAATGAGATATCTATTGTTGAACTGGATGAGATGCACACTTACATCGGTAACAAAAAAATATTGCTGGATCTGGATTGCTGTTGATAGAGTTGGGAAAAAGTTCATCAACTGCTCTTTTGATAGCAGAGGAACGGAAACTGGAAAACTACTCTGGGAAAAATTGAAGAAAAAAGAGATTGGAGAAGTGATGACCGATCACTGGAGAGCATATGCAGAGGTTCTTCCAGAAAAGATCCATACTCAATCAAAAGCAGAAACGTATACTGTTGAAGGATATAACAGCATATTGAGGCACTTTCTAGCAAGATTGAGAAGAAAGACAAAGTGTGATACAAAAAGTCTTGAAATACTAAAGTACTCGGTTATTCTATTGATGGAATAAAGAAATAAAGAACTAGATATATTTAAGTAACAATGCCTATTATAAATATAGAATTTGAAGATAGCGAATCAAAAGATCCTTATAAACTTGCTTATTGAAATTACAATTTAGGAATAATTGAACTGTTTATGGGTTATTCAAGAGAAGCTGTAAAATACTTTGAAATTGCTGAATCAATATCCTTGGTTCCGTTGCAAAAAATTTCAGAATCAGCACGTAAATCTACAGACAATGAACAAAAGTTAAAATATTCAAAAAGATGTGTCAATATTATAGAACTATTCCAAATAATTGATTAATATATTTAGCTTCATTAAGACCAGAGTAATTTAGATTCTTGACTTGTCCTTTTTTAATCATATTCATCGCTTCAATTCCTTTTAAAGTTTTATTAGCAGATCGAAAAGACTGAAATCCTAACATTGGATTAACTATTCGTTTAATGGATCTATGATCCTGTTCTACTTGATTTGTCGAATGCCTGTGTTTCTAGGTAGTATTTTATCATTTTTCAGTTTATTTATAGCAGGTGGATAAGCTGGATTTTTATCAACTGTGATTACTCTTGGAATTTGATTATGATTAGAATTCAAAGCTTTCTTAAAGAAACGTTTTGCTGCTTTTTGGTCTCGTTTTGCACTTAACATGAAATCAATTGTATCTCCATTTGAGTCAACTGCTCGGTAAAAATATTTCCATTCACTTCTCACTTTTATATAGGTTTCATCAACTCTCCAAGAGTTATTAGTTGGTCTTAAATATCTACGTACCTTCTTTTCGATTTCAGGAGAGTATTGATGTACCCATCTCATAATGGTTGTATGGTTGACTATTACTCCCCTTTCTGCCATCATTTCCTTTAAATTTCGATAACTTAATGGATATTTTAAGTACAATCTAACATTCAATAAAATAATTTCACCCACAAAATGCTTCCATTTAAAGGGATTAGATAGCATGTCATTATCCTTTACTTCCCTTTTATTTGATTATATCCTTAACAGATATTTTTTGCAACGGAACCCAGTAATCTAAGTATAACATACTACTATCTTGGAGATTTGAAAAAGGCTATTGAATATTCAGAGCAGGGACTTAAAATTGCTAAAGAAATTGGAAATAAAAAAGAAGAACAATTTATTTTCAAAAATCTTGGTATTATTTACGAACAACTTAGTCATATAAGAAAATCGATTGAGTATTATGAACAGGCCTTAAAGATTTCCAGAGAACTCGGGTACAGGCGCGGAGAAGGTTCAGACCTTGGAAATCTGGGGAACGCATACAGTTATCTGGGAGAGACCAGAAAAGCAATTGAATATTACGAACAGGCCTTGAAGATTTCCAGAGAAATAGGAGACCGAAGATTAGAAGGAAGTTATCTTGGAAATCTTGGGAATGCATACAGTTATCTGGGAGAGACCAGAAAGGCAATTGAATATTATAAACAGGCCTTGAAGATTTCAAGAGAAATAGGAGACAGGAAGGGAGAAGGGGAAGATCTTGGAAATCTGGGAAACGCATATAGACATCTAGGAGAAACAAGAAAAGCAATTGAGTTTTTGAAGGAGTCCCTTGCTATAGGAAAAGCAATTGAAGACCCACGGATAATTAGCTTTTGCGAGCAGAAACTGAAGGCACTTGAAATATTTGATGAATAATATATTCTTTGTTTAACGATTTTTGTACTTAAAAATAACACTCATAAATAACCTATAAAAACCTTAATTAGAATCAATAAAAATTTCTGAAACAACCCAGAAGTAAAACCAAAAACCCTTAAAACCAATAAACTATTAAGCAATCAATCACAAACGTTAACTGTTATTTTTATCTAATTTTAGTTTTTTAACAATCATTTTTTCTCAGCTTTAAAGGTGGAACTATGCCTCATATAATGGAATTGCTTGGAAAAACAAGAGTAGTAGTAAAGGACGGAAAGGTTATAGAAGTCGGAAAGCCTGAAGTCGAATGGTGTCCTCTTTTTGCCAAAGTCCGCGGAATCCAGAAGATTACCCCTGAAGAAGTCAAGAAGAATATGGAATTCAGGATATGCGATTTTGGGATGTTTACTGAGAAGCGCAGGCTTGAACTTGAAGACTTTGTAGGTTTTGGAGCATCGGAAGTTATGATGACCGGCTTAAGCAGGGGTTTGCTTGACACAACTGTAACAGCCTGTGAAGGCGCAGGGACTGTAATTTCAAATAACCCTACTCTTGTCCAGGGCATGGGTGGCAGGATGTCCGGCCTTGTCGAAACCGAACCAATCGATGCAATCATAAACGGGATTCAGGAACGCGGAGGAATCGTGCTTGATCCTTCAACTGCAAAAATGGATTCTGTCGCAGGAGTTAAAAAGGCAGCAGAACTCGGATACAAAAAAATTGCAGTAACTGCTGCTTTTGCTGAAACATCAAAAGAGTTACGAAAACTTGAAGCTGAACTCGGGCTTGATTTGATAGTAATTGGCGTACATGTTACAGGTTTAAACAAAGAAGAAGCCCAGATTCTTGTGGAAAATTCAGACATTGTGACCAGTTGTGCTTCAAAGCATATCAGAGACATCGCAAAGCCTCTTGCTCAGGTCGGAACTGCAGTTCCACTTTTCGCGCTTACGCAGAAAGGAAAAGAACTTGTGATTGAAAGGGCAAAGGATATTCAAAGCCCGATTCTGATCAATACCATGGCTCTTCCTGTGCTGCCTGATCACAAACAGCCAAAAGAATTAAAGTAAAACAAAAGAAAACGGCATCAAAACCGTGATTATTTTTTACTTTAACTTTTTAACTCTGTTCTTTAACTTTTTCTATTTTTGGTTCTCTAAAACCCTTGATCAAATCAACAAAAAAGGATCTCATAAACAAACAAGAGTCCCAGATTTAGACGTTGATATCCAGATAATATCTTTAACCAGTGGTATCTGAGTTTCCTTTAATTGCAGAATTTCTACAAGACTTATTTTCTTCTTTAGCTTCTTAATTTTCGATTCCGATTTTTGTCTTATTTATTCCCTTAATCTTCATAATTTTTATAAATTTTAATTTAAATAAAAAAATTTAAGAATTACACTAGTTATTATAATTATTAACATTTTTTATATGAAAAATAAATAAAAGATGATGGAGTAGGATAATGAAAATTAGCAAAAATTTGCATTCATTAACTCTGGTATCAGCAACTTTGATTTTATTTTTAATTCTGGTTTCGTCTACTGCATCGGCAGCTATAACTGAAACAAGGATCACTACCCACGGCACAGCTAATGTGCCTGCTATCTATAATAACAAAATAGTTTGGCAGGATAGCCGGAATGATAATGAAAAAGCAGATATCTACATGTACGATCTTTTAACTAAAAAAGAAACTAAAGTTAGCTCAAATAACTCAAATCACTACTCCCCTGCAATATACGGAAATAAGATCGTATGGCTTGAGTGGTATGCTAACCCTGTAGATTTAGTAGATGGTGGATTTTACATGAAAGACCTTTCTACTAAAAAACAAAGCTTGATCATTACTTATAGTGACCTTGTAGATAACCCTGCAATCTATGGCAACAAGGTTGTTTTTGAAATTTATAATGTTGCACAGTCGGATATCTACTTATATAACATCTCCACAAAAAAATTAACTCAGATTAGCAGTCCTTCAATAGGCGCGTTCACTCCTGATATATACGGTGACAAGATTGTGTGGCATGAAGAGGACACCGATGGAAACTCAGATATCTACGTGTACGATTTATCCACTTCCAAGGAAACCAAAATCACCACTAGCGGATCAGCATACAATCCTGATATCTATGGTAATAGAATCGTGTGGGAAGATGCTCGCAACGGAAACTGGGATATTTACATGTATGATCTTTCTACAAAGAAGGAAACTCAGATCACCACAAATTCATCAGATTCAGAAAGCCCTGTTATATATGGTAATAATATTGTGTGGCAGGATGATCGCAATGGGAACTGGGACATATACGCATATGATCTCAAGACCCATCAACAAATATACACTACCGACAAATCTGATCAGGTTTCACCTGATATCTACGGAAACAGGATAGTTTGGCTAGATGGTAACTCTGACAGTGGGGATATCTACACAGGCACTATTAGCTATCTCCCAGTAGCTGCGTTTACGGCTTCACCTACTTCTAGAAATTCACCTTTGAACGTAAAATTTACTGATAAAAGCACAGATGCCTATTATTGGTCCTGGAACTTTGGTGATAAAAGCACTTCAACAGTTCAGAATCCAACGCACAAATATACAAAAGCAGGAAAATATACCATTAGCTTAACAGTAAAGAATGCAAAAGGCAGTAATACTAAAACTGTGTCCAATTATGTAATAGTGAAAAAGTAATGAGAATTTTATATTAAAAAGGTAAAATCATAAAAAGGAGGGGGAGTATTTTATTAATATTCATATTTTCTTAAAATTTTATGGATAAACGTAAATTTTCTATATTTGCTGAATATCTAAAAATTTAACAAAATATAAGAAACAACTTTATGCGATATATTCAGCTTTATTTGTTCTTACACAGAAAATAACTTGTGATTGAAAGAGCAAAGGATATTCAAAGTCCGATTCTGATGAATACTATGAAATTACCTATATTGCATGAAAATAAGTAGCAAAAAATCTTGTTTTAAGGAAAGTAACTCAGGCAGTAGCTTATTGACTTATTTGTGTCTGTTATGTAGTAAAATTACTGATTTTTTGCAGGATGTTACATATTATGAAATTTTGTTGTAATCTATATTCCGGGTGTCGGCTGAAATAATAAACTAATGCCTGAGAAACTGATTTATGTCAATTACTTTTCTTTCTTACCGGGTTTGGATGCTTTTTCTTTCTTTGACGACTTATCAGCTGGAGCCTTTGTCTGCGGCTTTGCACAGGAAGCACCGGCTTTTGGACTGTCGCCTATTGTAGATTTTTTTGCCAGTTAAAAACACCTCTTATATATAATTTTAAGTAAGTACATAGGGATACTGTCTTAAAGTTATATATAAGTTTCCTGCCCCAATTCTCTATCAAAAATTCCTATTGAATCTACATATCAATAATATATTTATATAATAGGTTTTATTTTGTGCCTTTGAATTTTTAAATTTTTAAAGAATCCGATATATTATCGAGATCTTTTTCTTCTTGCTTCTTTTCCCGTTTTTTCTAGTCTTTTATTTATTATATACTCTCCAATCGGATTGACAAAACCAAGAAGGATTCCTAGCCCTGTAAAAATGTAGATCAACGGTAAAAATTTTTTCCAGATCAGTTTTAGGGGCAAAATCTCCATATCCCACAGTTGCCAGGGTGATAACCGAAAAATAAAAGGAATCAAGCCATCTCCATCCTTCAATCCCTATGGTAAAAAACGGTGCCCACTGCGAGAGTTATCACAGTTAGATACACGAGTGATCTGAATTTCGGGTCTTTAAGCAGCGTTATTAGTGTTCTGAAAAAATGTCCAGAATGTATAAAGAAAAGGAATCATTATCATTTCCCCTGGAAAGTTAAGTCACTCAATTCAAGTTTGTCTCAAAAAGTACTTGCCAAAATTTTGAGTAAGTTTCTCCCCCTAAAAATACGAGCTCTCAATTAGATCCCACTTTCTAAAACTCTGTCCAAGAAGATAAATAGCAAAAGGTATCATCAGAAGATTTAGAAGCCCATAATAGGAGCTAAACATTGACAGGATAATATTTACCAGCAGGAGAGGCATGATTGAGAGTGTATATATTGCAAATGTCTTGCCGTTATAGAGGTTTATGGAAGGAGAAAGCCCTGTCAGATAAATAAGTAATGCCAGCCCTATTGATTTTCCTCTCAATTTCGCTTTGAAACCATGTAAAGCGAAATTGAGAGGAAAAGCAGCAGGGCTGGCAGCAGAGATTCAGGATCTTTTTTAAGGGTGAGCAGGATAAGAATTATAAGCGGAATCAGATTAAGGAAAAGGTAACTGTTTAGTTTGCTCTTTATCATATCCGAAACTTTCAGGGGAAGGAAAGCATACGAAGTAAAGATATCGTATTCTGTAAGCCAGTTATACATTGAAGATGAAAGTACTCCGAGAACAAGGGAAAACAGGATTAGAGTATTCAAAGTCGGGAGAACTCTTTCCAGAGCTGAAAGAAGCGTCCAGATCAGAGACGCAGGCAGCAGGAACGAAAAAATTAACTTTCCGAGTCCTCCTTCACTTCTTTTCAGGTCAAGGAAATCCTTTGAGACAAAAGCTGCATACCTGTATGAACCAAGCTTCTCCGCACAGCCTGGAAAATGAATTTGGAAAGCTTTTTTTCTCAGAAGGGAAGTCTACCTTCAGGAAAAGCAGGGATAAAGCCAAAGGGATGATTATAAGCACAGATGAAGAGCAGAAACTGGTTTTTTGATGGAAGCAGGAAAAAAGAAAGGCTTGGCAGGGTATAAAATATTTCTGAATCCAGATTTCCGGAAATAAAGAGCAGGAAGAATACAGCCAGCCAGCAAACCCGAAGTCAGCAGCTTTCCGGAATGTGCATAAATAGTAGATAAGAAAAATACCAGGGAAAGCCCGATCATAAAGGAAAGAGAAAGGGTCAGGAGGAGAAGGAGAAGGGTAACAGGAAAATGGAAATTTTCTGTCGGGTATAAGGGCTACAGCAAGTGAAAAGCCTGCAATGAAAGGCAGCACGTAGAGAACAAAGTAGTATACGATATCTTTTACCAGGAAGTTTGCAAAGATCAATCTCTCGGAAACGGGAAGCGTCCTTGAAGAATATGCTATCAGGCTTGCCTGCCCAAAACGCCGGTTCATGAATTCCCTACCTAGAAGCCCGAAGGCTCCTACCATGCCTGCCAAGAAGTAAGAAACAGATAATGCATTCCCGAGCGCTATCTGGGCATATGTAAAGATTTCCCTGAAAACCGGCAGAACAAGGCTTACGAAAAAAGTGAACAGGAAGATAAAGAAAGGAAAGAGGGAAAAACCATTGTTCCCGAAGAGATTTGAATGCATTCTCCATTCTTCTTTAAGCATGCTTTTGAATATATCAAACATAAAATCCCTGCTAGTTTTCCTCTTTATATTGATTATATTTTTGTTATTTTCCTCTTACTATTGCTCTTACTTTTGTGCCTTTTTATTTCTTTATCATCTTCGTTCTTACGTATCTTATTTTTAATCCAGTTTTACTTTTTATTTAATATGTGTATACAAAATTACTAGAGAATCTCACGTGCCAGACTTTTTGTTACGCGTACTGTGCATGTGTACTCGAAAAAGTCTCGAAATCCATTGGTCGGCTTACAAGTTCAAGGAAGAATTCTTCAAAATTTTTGCCCTGAAGGACAGGATCGTCCAGGCGACCTGTATAAACCAGTTTTCCTTTGTAAATAATTCCAATGCTGGTACAGATCTGTTTTGCAATCTCGAGGATATGTGTCGAAATAAAGATTGTTCCTCCGTTTTTCACATAACCTACGAGAAAATTCTTTACTTTTTTCTGCATTACAGGATCCAGGTTGATAAGAGGCTCATCGATAATAGCAAGCTCGGGCTCATGAAGGAAAGCCTGCGCAAACATTAATTTCTGCCGTGTGCCTCTTGAAAGGTCTTTGCACAGCGAATTTTTCTGATCCTTGAAATCAAAGAATTCAAACCATTTTTCGCAAATATCTTCGTATTGCTTCATTTTCCTGATCTTTGCAACGAAATGGAGATATTCTTCTGCAGTCAAAAAACTTGGTGGCGTTTCCTGTTCAGGAATAACACCTACGAGTTCTCGGACTTTTATTGGGTTTTCAAGCACATCCACTCCATGTACTTTCAAGAAGCCTGCTGTTGGTTTTATTTGACCGGTCAGCATTTTGATCATGGTAGTTTTTCCAGAGCCATTCGGACCCAGAAGGCCAAAAAGTTCACCTTTACCAATGGAAAGAGAAACTTCATTTACTGCTTTTGTACTTTCGTAGTATTTAGAAAGATTTCTTATTTCAATCATCTTTAAGGCTCCCGAAAAGTCATTATTTACAGACAAATAAGGTAAAATGCCAGTAGAATTCATTAGAGCAAATTATAGATCAGAAATCAATTAAATTCAGAGTCAATCAAGAGTCATAATTTTTGGAAGAACCAGGATTAGAACAAGAATTAAGGTTGAACCTGTAATTCATTAATAAAATTTTTAGTGTTAAAATGTACATCTTAAAATATATAAAAGAGTTTCGTACACTACTTTCGAATCTATAATCCGGGCTAAAATCAGGATTTAAGATTCTGCCCTGATATCGTTTCCAGCAAAGCACAAAAACATTATAAGAAGCTTGTAAAAGGCCAGAAGAATTTAAAGGAGAATTATAAAATCTAAAAAGATACTAGGTTAAATAAGTTTTAAGTTACATCAAATTGACTTTTCTCTTTTCCAGCTTCTTTCTTAGACCCTTACTTTTAACTTGTGAATATTTCCCGAAGAAAATCCATCATTTACCGGGCTCAAAGCGTTAAGCTCACTTGCAGTCTCGTTTAGAGAAAGCATAAAATCCGTCCTTATCCTGAAAATGAGCTCTTCAGGCTCTACACAGCAAAAAAGAGTTGGTTCACCCTCAATTATCCGGACATATCCTTTTTTCTCCATTTCTCTGAGAGTTCTATAGATTTTGGGTCTTGGGACTCTGGCATCTTTCTGCAATTTCACTGGCTCGTGCCTGCTTAAGGCAGACAAGCACTGCGTAGATTTTGGCTTCGTTTTCAGTAAATCCCAGTTTTTGAAGATTTTCTACAATTTTAAGAGTCACTCTCATTTCCCTCCTTTCACCCAGTCTCTGTTAAATTCATCTAGCTTGTTGACTAACAGCCTTTCTTAAAATCCTCACCATTGTCTCGAGACTCTGCACATAGTCTTCTATATCCTTCTCATCTACAAGCTTAAGCAACTCATCAATAATCTGATTGGAATAGTTATAACATTCTAATCCCTTCTCAGTCAGCGAAACGAGCACTTTTCTTCGGTCTTCAGGATCAGTTTTTCGAAATACCATTCCTTTTTTCTCCAGATCATCAACCATTCTTGTGAGGCTACTTTTTTCCATCCCCGTGTACTTCCCTATAGTTGAGGGCATGATTTCACCTTCCATGCCTATGATCTTGATTACCATGGGTTGATTCTTGCTCAGATTTTTAAACTTGCTAATAATTTTCTTCTGAAAAGTTTGTTCAAAAATCAAACTATCAAGAGCATCTCTTTCCAGTCATCAGAAGAATTGTCTTTTTCAGCATTGCTTCATCCATTTTTTTCTCACTGTATCCCTTAAACTCGATTCTGACATTGTAACGTTTCAACGAAAATATTTTTTGACTGTATTAAATAATATAAAATAATATTGATTTATCAACTATTGATTTGCAGATATTTGATTATTCAATAGTTGATAAATCAACAATGTTGTAACCATATTTAAGCTTCACGGTTTACCTGTACGCAAAAAACTCTGATTTTCAAAAATTATTATTTGGAAAGTTAGATGGATTAAAAGGTTTAAAATAGAATAAAACTAAAGACTTAAAACTGGTTGCAAAATTTATTTCATTCTTTGACTATCAGCTTTTACCTGGGGACTCATCCCTGAAAGAAACACTTTTTGAACTCAAGTCCTCATTTATGGATTATTTTAAAGAAAGAGAAGCCGAAATTAATGGTTCTCTTCTTGTTGTACTGGCTGGAGAAAATCTTCTCTTTCTCGGACTGCCTGGAACAGCAAAAACCCAGCTTGCAAAAAATATCTGTCAATCTATTGAAGGTGGAAATTTTTTTAATTATCTCCTTACAAGCTTTACCACTCCTAAAGAGCTATTTGGTCCTCTATCCTTAAAAGCTTTGGAAAAAGACGAATTTCGTCGAAAAATCGATGGCTGTATCCCTACTGCACATATTGCTTTGCTGGACGAAATTTTTAAAGCAAGCAGTGCGATTCTGAATAGTCTCCTTACAATTCTCAATGAGCACAAATATCACAACGGGCAAGAGATTGTAGATGTACCCCTGCTCTCGGTTTTCGGGGCATCCAATGAGTTCCCTGATGAAAACGAGAGTCTTGAAGCCCTTTATGACCGCTTTTTATTCAGATACAGATTGGCTTATATTCAGAACGAAGAGAATTTCCGGAATCTTCTTTTCAGGAACCCTGAAGAGTTCAAACCTGTTTTAAGAATCACTGTTTCCTCAATATACGAACTTCGAGAACGTGCAAAAGATTTTTCTGTTGACCCTGATGTTGAGATTATTATAACTGAACTTAGAAAAAGTCTTCAGCTTCAAGAAATTGAAATCTCAGACCGGCGCTGGAAAAAAGTTGTTCAGGTACTCAAGGTTGCAGCTTACAGTAGCGGGTGTAAAACCGTGGACAGAACAATGGTACTTCTGCTTCGGTTTCGTTGCAAAAAATATCTGTTAAGGATATAATCAAATAAAAGGGAAGTAAAGGATAATGACATGCTATCTAATCCCTTTAAATGGAAGCATTTTGTGGGTGAAATTATTTTATTGAATGTTAGATTGTACTTAAAATATCCATTAAGTTATCGAAATTTAAAGGAAATGATGGCAGAAAGGGGAGTAATAGTCAACCATACAACCATTATGAGATGGGTACATCAATACTCTCCTGAAATCGAAAAGAAGGTACGTAGATATTTAAGACCAACTAATAACTCTTGGAGAGTTGATGAAACCTGTATAAAAGTGAGAGGTGAATGGAAATATTTTTACCGAGCAGTTGACTCAAATGGAGATACAATTGATTTCATGTTAAGTGCAAAACGAGACCAAAAAGCAGCGAACAGATTCTTCAAAAAAGCTTTGAATTCTAATCATAATCAAATTCCAAGAGTAATCACAGTTGATAAAAATCCAGCTTATCCACCTGCTATAAATAAACTGAAAAATGATAAAATACTACCTATAAACGTAGGCATTCGACAAATCAAGTATTTGAATAACATTATAGAACAAGATCATAGATCCATTAAACGAATAGGTATTGCTAACTAAACATAGTTAACTCTTTATTTCTGTATTTCATCAATAGAATAACCGAGTACTTTAGCATTTCAAGACTTTTTTTATAACACTTTGTCTTTCTTCTCAATCTTGCTAGAAAGTGCCTCAATATGCTGTTATATCCCTCAACTGTAAATGTTTCTGCTTTTGATTGAGTATGAATAGTTTCTGGAAGAAACTCTGCATATGCCCTCCAGTGATCTGTCATCACTTCTCCAATGTCTTTTTTCTTCAATTTTTCCCAGAGTAGTTTTCCAGTTTCCGTTCCTCTACTACCAAAAGAGCAGTTGATGAACTTTTTCCCAACTCTATCAACAGCAATCCAGATCCAGCAATATTTTTTTGTTACCGATGTAAGTGTGCATTTTATCCATTTCAACAATAGATATCTCATTTTCACTTTTTAGGTCTTCTAACTCCTGACCAAATTTCTTTATCCATCTTTGGACAGAAACATGACTCACCCCTAAAAATCTTCCTATTGAACGAAAGCCCAATCCTTCAAGATAGAGTTGTAAAGCCTGTCTTTTTACAGAAGCGGAAAAAGCAGTTGATTTTAGCTCTACTGTATAGTTATAGCCACAATCATGACATTTGTAGCGTTGACGCCCGCCAACTATACCATTCTTTTTGTGACTGGAACTATTACATCTGGGGCAGTTCATGAAGAAATATACTTTCTAATAATATATAACTATGTTTAAGTATCAAAGCCAAATAAAAAAATTAATTTCAATAAGAATACCTCTATAGGAATAAATTCTAAAATAACCAAATTTATAGGGTTTGATCTCAAAGGAGCTGACCTTGAAGGAGCTAATTTTAAAGGAGCTACTCTTAAAGGAGCTACTCTTAAAGGAGCCAATCTTGAAGGAGCTACTCTTAAAGGAACTAACTTTACAGGAGCTAACCTTGAAGGAACTAGCCTTATGAAGGCTGACCTTGATGGAGCTAACTTTAGATGGACTAATATTAAAAGAGCTAAGTTTGATGGATCTAACCTTAATAGAACTAATCTTAGAGAAGCTTATTATTTGACATTTGATCAATTTTCTAAAATGGTAATTATTCAACATACAGAAAATCAGTCTAACATTTTTGATTTTGACTTGTCATCTATAAGAAGCCTAATCTTATAGACAATTGATCTTTTGTTCTATTGCAAAAAAGTTAGTCATTTTACATTATAAGTGAAAAACCTTCACGATTAGGAAAGTTAATCACTCTTATCACCTAGAAAAATAGGTATATAAAGGTCCAATTATAGCCTTAAAGGTAGGAGAAAAAATTTTTTCAACACAACTAAGGAAAGGGTACAAAGCAAATTTTATAAAATTAAGGTTCATTACCTCTATTTTGCTTCTCATGACATCTACACTGATATCGAACCATTAAGGGTTTAATGACATTTCGATATTTCAAAACACTAATCAAATAAAAATGAACGATTACAATGTATGTCTGTAGAATAAATATATGTAATTATTTTCAAGCTGATATTAAAACGATTACTCGGTTTTTTTATCCTCTTATCCTTTTGGTGTTATTTGCAGGTATAGCTCAAGCTAGTTATATCACTGTCAGTCCTTCAGGCTCAAATGATCAAAATGTTATCAATCAGGCTCTTTCAAAAGTAAATCAATCTGGTAATGAAACTGTCTATCTAACTTCTGGAGTCTATGACATTCAAGGGCAAATACTTATAGGATCAAACACTGTTCTAACAGGCTCATCAGGCGCTATTTTAAGAGTTCATCCTTACTCAATAACTAATTATCCTGATGGAACCGGAGTTATAGGATTCAGAGGCAATTCTATTAATAACGTTGAAATTTCTAATTTTGAAATCGATGGAAATATTGAAAATCAACCTAGTGGTTATTGGGGAACTGGTTATGAGAGAATAATCAATTTTTGGTGTGACTCTAGCAATCCAGGAAGCAATATTTCAATCCATAATATGTACATTCACGATAGTGCAGGAGATGGAGTACAGATTTGTTTTGCCAAAAATGTCTCTTGCTATAACAATAATATGAGTAATCTAGAACATGATGCTTTTTTCTTCCGTGATGTTATAGGCTCAGAAATCTATTCTAACAAAATTGCAGGAATAACGGACGATTGCGGGTGTTTAGATAATTGTCAGGATGCTAAGGTTAAAAACAATCTCTTTTATTCTTACAATGGAACCAATAATAACAGTGCTATAGAATTTGGAGAAAACGGTTTTCAAATCGGTGATGAGAGCAACAAACCAGGTGCAACCGAAAATATTGAAGTTTCTAATAATGTTTTTCAGAATATAGGATTAGCTGGAATTCAGTTGGATACACCAGGGTTAGCACAAACAGAGAAAGTTTCCATACACCATAATATGTTCTATAACTGCGATTTTGAATCCAACGAACCATGGTGTGGTGAACTATTAGGGTGATGTTCTTACTTTTTTATATTTCCAGTAACACTGTGTAGTTGACGGAGTTTTGTCTTCAAATAGGATGGATTTAAGGGATTTCTACAGAGCCGATAAAATAGAACTTAATATAATCAAATAATCTAATGATAATTCCTTGTTATCAATCATTAATTCGTCTATACTTAATATAAATACTATTTTACTACTAAATTATTTCTTATTTTGGATCTTTTAATAATATTTGACAGTGTAACACAAGTTCAGTAAAATCACAAATTTTTAAAAGTTATTGAGTAGAAAATTCCACATCAGAAGATCAATTTTTTTTACTATTTACAAAAATTTAACTTAGAATTTACAGCAAATTCGCGACACTGCCTAATATTTAGTCCTGTACGTTAGACTCTGAATAGTATATAAATAAAAAAGAAATGATTGTTTACTACTATTCTTTAATAGATTTATCAATTGACAATTACCTTGTTAAGTGTTAAATTTTTTAGTTTTTAAATGTTATTCCATAAATTAAAACTTTGGTGTTTAACAAAAGCTTCAACTCCTTAATATTTTAAGTTCCTATAAAAGTTCTAATATGTCAAATATATCTTTTTGTAAAATTGTTTCAATGAATTATATTTTATTTTAAAAAAAGAAGGTTCCTTTGCAAAAAAATCAGAATAAGCATGTAAATCTATAGAAAATGAACAAAAATCAAAATATTCTAGAAGATGTACAAATATTATAATTTAGATACAGAACCCCGAGGACTGAAGTAAAAAAATTCGTTACACTTAAATAAGGTTATCTGATTGCTGATGACACAGTACTTGATAAACTTTATTCTGAAAAGATAGGGTTTGTTCGACATCAGTGGAGTGGGAAACATCATTGTACTGTTAAGGGAATTGGTTTGATTACTTTAGTCTGAACAGATGGTACTGTCGTCTTACCTATCGATTTTCGCATTTATAATAGCGATGAAGACAATAAAACCAAGAATGATCATTTCCTTAATATGATTGATAAGGCTGAAGAACGTGGGTTTAGGCTTAGATATTTTATGTTTGATACATGGCATGCAAGCGTAAAGAACCTTAAAGCTATCAGGGAGAAACAATGGAATTTTATAACATGATTAAAATCAAATCGTTTGGTGAATCCTGATAATACTAAGAATATCCCCCTTGAAACAGTGGAGATTCCTTATCAAAGAATTAGAGTTCATCGCAGAGAATACGGTTTTATTACGGTAAGATTTTAAAATTAAGTCTCTTATAAAGGCAAAGAATCTTGCTACAAAAAACAGTTCTGTAAAGTTATCGGGAGTCTATAACTTTCAACTATATTTTATAGTAATGAGATATATCTATATAAATGGCTATACTTATATATATTCAATATTCAGAAGACATATATAGTCCCTTAGTTAAAGAATTAGCATGAAGCATCCGAAAAACGTGGCGCTTAAGTCTCTTATAAAGGCAAAGAATCTTGCTACAAAAAACAGTTCTGTAAAGTTATCGGGAGTCTATAACTTTCAACTATATTTTATAGTAATGAGATATATCTATATAAATGGTTATACTTATATATATTCAATATTCAGAAGACATATTAGTTAAAGAATCAGCATGAAGCATCCGAAAAACGTGGCGCACTTATTTAATTTATCTCTTTTACAAGGATTATTGCCACTCAATCCAATGCAAATTCCTATGGAAATTGTTGCTGGTCTCAGTTTTGCAGCAATAGCAATTCCACAAGCTATGGGTTATACTAAAATTGCAGGTATGCCAGTAATTACCGGTGTATATACGCTGCTACTACCAATGGTGGCTTTTGCTATTTTTGGCTCGTCACGCCATCTTGTCGTAGGTGCAGATTCTGCAACCGCAGCTATTATTGCCAGTGGGTTGGCAACTCTGGCATTACCTAACTCTTCTGAATATGTTGCATATGCAAGCACTATTGCATTGATTGCGGCAATTCTCCTTATTCTTGCTGGTTTCTTGAAATTGGGTTTTCTTGCGGATTTTCTTTCACATACTGCTTTAATTGGATTTCTTACCGGTGTTGGAATTCAAATTTCTATATCACAAATTAACGGAATGTTAGGAGTGCCTTCAGGTCAGTTTGGTACATTGACGAGCATTGTGTTATTGTTAAAAAATATACATTATTTTAGTGTCCCTACACTCATTGTATCAGTCGGTGTGCTCTTAATAGTTGTTCCGTGTAGGATAAAATACAGTAAAATTCCTTGTATGTTAATAGCAATCATTGCCGCAATTGCCGCGAGCTGGTTCTGGAATCTTTCTTCTTATGGAATTGCAACTCTTGGTGAATTACCTTCAGGCTTGCCTACATTATCTATACCAACTATACCACTTTCTGACGTACCATCAATTGTAAGTACATCCGTTGCTTGTTTCATGGTAATCCTTGCTCAGAGTATTGTAACATCAAGAGCATATTCCATCAAATTCGCCGATACGTTCGATGAAAATAAAGAATTGATTGGTCTCGGACTTGCAAATATCACTGCAGGAATAACGGGAACTTTTGTAGTTAATGGAAGTCCAACAAAGACGGAGGAAGTAAGACGCTCAGGTGGACGTACACAATTTACTCAACTTGTTGCCGTGGCAGTTACAGCGGCATTCTTACTCTGTTTCACAAAACCATTTGCATACCTTCCAACAGCTGTACTCTCAAGCATAGTTTTCTTTATTGGATTGAACTTAATTGATATTCATGGAATGCTCGACCTCTATAAACATCGTCGTGTGGAATTTGTAGTCGCAGTTGCGACTGCGATAGCTGTTATTCTCTGTGGTGTGGAAGCCGGTATTGGTATTGCAATAATACTTTCGATAAGTGTTCACCTGAGACACAGCTATAAACCACTTAATCTATTAATTGTTCCTAAAAATGAGTGCTGTACGAAGACAGTTCCATTATCAACAAATCAACATGCAATAGAGGGACTGTTAATATATCGCTTTGGTGCAAATCTTTATTTTGCTAATGAAGGTTATTTTGAGGAAGAAATATTGTCGCTTGTAAAGAGCAGTTATCCAATAAGATGGTTCTGTATTTCTGCGACTAACATAGGTGACATTGATTATACATCCATAGAAACGATGAGAGTCATATATAACCAACTTAAAACGCGAAAAATAAAATTGGCCATGTGCGATGTTGTTTCTCCTGTCATGGATGAATTAATAAAGGATGGTCTTATCGATTTAATTGGCAAAGAACATATTTTTGAGACGGTGTATGATTTAATGGAGGCTTATAATAACACTAGATTTTCTGATGTAAAAGCACACGATCAAGCTACCATTCAATGCTCTTCTAAGATGCCTTATACATCAGCTCAACGAAGTGACTTGGAACATTCTGCTTAACCTTACAAACATAGATACCGCTTTATAAATTATAGAACTTACGCAGTTGAACAAAAAAATCGATAAGACCGTGCTGATGAGGTCATCTGATTCTCCTGCAATCGAGGAAATATCAGTACTTATCCTTCGTTACTTCATAGGTATTCTAAAGCATGGGTATAACCAGAAAGGAGAATGGATTTCATTCAAAGAACTTAGGGGTGGACAAGCTATCCAACTTTTCAGAAAAATACAATTAAATCGTTATTGAAAAGCCTTAGAGAAGATCCAGATAGTTTGATCCAGAATCTGATGGGTCGCTTTGGAGTCAAGCTTGTTGAAGGTGGTGATGTCTCGGTATAGCTGGTTACCTTTCCAAATGTTCGTGTCAAGTTCATTTTTTGGTTTGCAGATAAAGAGCTTCCACCTGAAGTGACTATACTGTTCGATAGGGAATTGGCAGAGATTTTTACCACAGAGGAAATTGCAGCTTTAATGTTTTTCTTAGCTAATAGCATTGTTGCCTAATGGATTAGGCACCTTAGGTTAATAGCAATTTTTAGCCGTGTTAATACTTTCACATAGCTTCCTCAAGCCTTTTAATATTTTTTCATCTAATATTGCCTTGATGCTCGCACACAATCAACCTACATGCAGCACTGAAAGGCAGATTGTTCTCCATGTAGATATGGATTCGTTTTTGCATCAGTTGAAGTTAGAGAGCATCCTGAACTTAAAGGTCTACCAGTTGTAGTGGGTTCAGACCCGAATGGAGGAAAAGGTAGGGGAGTCGTTAGCACTTGTTCATATGAGGCAAGGAAATACGGGATACACTCGTCAATGCCAGTTTCACAGGCTTTTAAACTTTGTCCAGATGCTGCCTTTGTGCCTGTGAACATGAAACTCTATGCACAGGTTTCAGCGAACGTAATGGAGATAATGAAAGGGTTTACTGAGAAATTCCAGCAGTTTAGTGTGGACGAAGCTTTTCTAGTGCCGGTTGCTGTCAGTAATTTTGAAGAAACTGCAATAATTGCTATAAGGATAGGACGAAATCCTGAAGCAGGAAGGAATTACATGTTCAGTGGGGTCGGACCGAATAAACTAACTGCAAAGATCGCCTCAAAGTTTCAGAAACCGGATGGGTTGACCGTCATAAGACCTGAAGATGTCCAAGAGTTTCTTTCTCCTCTAGATGTCTCAAAAATCCCTGGTATAGGTGAAAAAACAACCGAGGCTCTTAAACTGATAGGAATAACCAAAGTCGAAGAGTTAGCAAACTGCGATATCCAGAGGCTTTCTGAAAGGTTCGGTAAAATGGGTCTATGGATGAAACAGATGGCGCATGGTCTGGATTTCAGTGAAGTAAAGGAATGGGAGAAAGCGGTAAAGTCAACAAGTAGGAGTGGAACATTTGAGGAAGATACAAACGATCCAGTAAAAATTGCTGGCTTTCTGGAATTGATTGCTGAGAGCGTTCATAGAGCTCTTCTAAGAAATAGATTTCTTTTCAAAGTCGTGACCCTTTAAGTGCGCTTCGAGGATTTTTCTACATATACAAGGTCGAAGACTGTGTCTGTCTGGACTTCGGATATATTCGTCATTAAAAGGGTCGCCATATAACTACTTTCTGAGTTTATTGGAAAACAGAAAATTAGACTAGTGTCATGAAAATTTAGTTATTAGTAATCTAATGAGCTCAAAATCGTTGTATGCTGACGAGAAGCTACCAATATTATGCTCAACAATTAAATTGTCAAGACACTAGTAGGTATAGGGGTCTCGAGACTAAGGGAAAGAGACACGAGGAAGACTCTGATTATGGATTTTTAAAATCAATTTTAGAACGGAAATTTCTTACATTACTCTTTTCGTTGCTTCTTTTGCTATTCCTACAGACTTTTTTCCTACTTGCAAGGTGGCTATAACAGAGTAGTTTGTGGCTGTGTCAATTACAGAAATATTGTTGTCATGTTGGTTTGTTGTATACGCATATATCGTCGTGGTTAGAAAACTTGGTTTCTCTAAGGGTACTTTACTTTATATGAAGCAAGAAGCCGACTCAGGTAAATGGTTTACGAACAAAAGTCATTATATTTTTATACTGAATAAAGTTGATTGGTAACTTTCATTCAACTGGTTCTATGAATACAAAGAACGCATCTTAAATATAGTTCTGTTTTGAAAACAATAGATATAAGGAATATTAAGGTGTATTCAGTATTAACATTTTTTGAATTATTGGGGGCAAAGAGAATAAATGAAAAATAAGCAAAAGTTGTATTCTGTAGCTTTAGCTTCAACAACCTTATTTTTTATGTTTTCAATTTTAATTTCATCTGTGGCATCAGCGTCACAGGTAACGGCACAGGTGACGAGAATTGGTAATGGATCTGATCCTGCTATTTATGGTAACAAGGTAGTATGGACAAATGGGGGTATTATTCATCTTTATGATTTGACCTCGAAAACAGACACTACAGTTAGCTCTTCTACAGCATCTCATCCAGCTATTTACGGTAATAAATTAGTTTGGCATGATAAAAGCAGTGGAGTGCCAAGACTTACAGTTTATGATATACCTTCAGGTGCTCGATCTTACATTACTGAGGATGTGGACAACAGCAGTATTCCTTCTATTTATGGCAATATAATCGTTTGGAGTGCAAATTACAATGAATCGAATTATAACTACAACGTATATATGCGGGACATATCAACTTCTACACAGATTAAAATTGCAGAGGGCAATAGTCCTGATATATACGATACCAAGATAACATATGGTTACGAGGATGAAGATGGAAGAGCCATAGCTGTTTACGATATTAATACTACTGAGACTATAAAAGTAGATTCCTCTAGCCAGATATTTAGTCCACACATATATGGTAATAACGTGATATGGCCAAATTTCTACTCTAGGGATGGATTTATCCAAATGTATGATCTTATTACTAAAAAAACAATAGATGTTACCAATGATAACACAGGTAATACCTTACCTGAATACGCAGGAGTCATTACTGATGCTGGAGACAATACCGGTACACACATTGATATAAACGGGGACAAAATCGTATATTCAAAATCTGGCAATGACCAGTTCGGTTATGCAGGTGTATACGTTTATGATATCCCTTCAGCAAAAAGCACTCCAGTCTATATTTATCCAAGAGAGACTTACACAACACCTGATATATACAATGATACTATTGTGTGGGGAATAGGTAGTAACTATGATTGGTATGGTGAGATTAATGATAATGGCATCTATATGAGTGATCTTTCTGCCACAAACACCTTGCCACCAGTAGCTGAATTTACTGCAAATTTAACTTCTGGAACTGTACCTTTAGTTGTGCAATTCACTGATCTCAGCACTGGTGGGGTACCCATTTCCTGGTATTGGGACACTGGAGACGGTATCAATTCAAAACACGCCACGAATGCAACCCATACGTTTACAAAACCAGGGGTGTATAATGTTACTTTAACAGTGGCAAATGAAGCAGGGAATAGTACGGTTACGAAACCGAATTATATTACTGTAGCTCCCCCGCAACCACCAGTGGCGGATTTTTCTACTAATGTAACTTCTGGAACAGCACCTCTAACGGTGTTATTCGCTGCTACAAGTAAAGATGGAGCTACAAGTAAAGTCGAAGAACCTACATCCTGGTATTGGGATTTCGGTGATGATACCAATTCAAATGAGTCGCTAACGGTTCACACATTTACGAAACCAGGAAATTATACAATCAGTCTGACTGTGGGAAATATCATCGGGAATAATACAACGATAAGGCCTGATTACATAGTTGTTACTGATCCAAACGCTCCGGTTGCAAACTTCAACAGCAATGTTACAGAGGGTTATGCTCCCCTGACAGTGCAGTTTAACGATCTTTCCCAGAAAGCAACTTCAAGGATATGGGACTTCAACGACGATGGACAGCCTGACTCAAGTGATATAAATTCAGTTTATGTATATGCAAATGCTGGAACCTATACTGTCAATCTAACTGTAAGCAATGAATATGGAACTGTCTCAAAAACTGCTTTGATAAATGTACTTACACCAAGCAGCTCAAGCGGTGGAAGTAGTGGAGGAAGTAGTCATAGTAGTTCTAGTGGTGGCGGTGGAGGTGGTTCTCCTGAACCTCAGAGTAATGTCCAAGTAAAAGAACTTTCACAGGCTGTTATTACAAATGGGAAACCTGTAAAATTCGATTTTACAAAGAATGCAACCTGTGTTGTGTATGTGAGCTTTGATGCAAAAAAGACCTTTGGCAAGACTACAACCATTGCTGAACAGCTCAAAGGGAAATCTGCTCTAGTTTCCGGACTGCCCGAAGGTGAAGTCTACAAATCCTTTAATATCTGGGTTGGAACTGGTGGATTTGTAACTTCAAAGGACATCGAAAATCCTGTAGTGTGCTTCAAGGTTGAGAAGTCCTGGCTGCAGGATAAGAAGATTGACCAAGCTTCAATAACTCTCAACAGTTACAGTGACCAAACATGGTCATACCTACCAGTGAAATTATTATGCGAAGACAATAAATATCTATACTTCACGACAGAACCGCCCAAGTTCTCTTCATTTGCAATAACGGGTACAGCGAAATCATCTGAAGGAACTGTAACGAAAATAGAGAGTGATTACCCTGAAACAGATAACAATGCAACGAGCAAAGAACCACAAAACGAACGAAAAGGAATCCTGAAAACACCAGATTTTGAGGTATATTATGGAGTAGCTAGTCTTCTTGCAGTATTTTTATATAAAAGAAGGTAAAAACGGAAAAATCCAAAGTTTGATGTAAAAATTAGTTCGAGAGGTGCGATTCGAACGCACGAACTCCTACGAGAATAGGCTCTGAACCTATCGCCTTTGACCTGGCTGGGCAACTCTCGCATATTGACAATTTCTCTACAAAACATTTAGTCCTGTATGTTAGACTCTGAACCTAGCCTGAAGAACTAAAATTTCAATATTCAGGATTATAGTTTTGGCAAGAGTCCCTAAAGCAGCCTGTTTCATAAGTGAGGGTATAGCTCTCACACTCTTTTTTGTTTAAACATTTTACTGTCTTATGTTAGTGTTTTTAATGCGAAATAATGCATTCGAGGCTTTTTATACATTGTAATTTATTTCAATATAAAGAGAAATAAAAAGAGAAGAAAACCATGCAAGGTTTAACTCATTTGGTTAGTGAGTTCTAAGCGCTATGTGTAGAGGTTCTAAGAGGCTTAAAAGATGGCTACAGGAATATACCATAAGACAAACGTTCTGAAATTCAGAATTATGCATGCAGTATTTTTTGCCGGGAAGCCACTAACATGCAGAGAGATTGCAGAAAAACTCAAAATGCCAGCAGGTCCGATATCAGAAGCGATGAGGCATTATAATAATCAGAAACCTCACAAGTACTTTAGCCGGCTAAAACCTAAATCTGGTAAAGCATATCGGTACAAGCTCACGAAAACCGGGATGATGTATCTTGCTAGATACGCGAATCGATTTTACGAAGGCTTCAACCTGTCATTAGAAAGACCTTACAAAGTCATGAGTATGCCAAAACGTGATCGAGTAATGGCTAAGAGGCATGCTGAAGCTGTTGAACGACAGAGGATCCTCAATGAGACAGGCAAACAATTACCACCTAAAGCAAAACCAACCATGAAAGAGATGTTGGCAATAAACCCTATAGATCTAATCGATTACATGGGTATTACAAAGCAAGGCGCTACAGAGTTTGGGATTATAGGATTCGAAGTTGAATAATGCTATTTACTTGTTTCATATTTTCAGATATTCATAATATCTAAATTTTCGATATCATATTTCAGATACTTGTATCCACCGGCGCTTCATTTGGGCAACGGCCTACGTGTGCGTATCGCGCACGTATTATATATTCTTAAGCCGCCCCGAGCTGATCATTTGCTGGACTCGGGAACCGATCTTGTTTATGAGGTTTTTGTCGAGATTTATTAGGCTAAACGTAATTAGCTGCTCTGTATTTGTAGACTTACTTCGGAATCACAGTAATTATTAATGACACTCTAAACACTGGTTAACATTTTGTATATCTATCTCAGTAGCTTCACCTCTAAGCTTTCTATAGATCCCACAGTAACGCTTATCACAAGCTTTTGTACATGTATATGAATTATTTCGATATGCAGAACATCTTAAAGCGTATTCGCACTTGATATCAAACATATCCAGCTCCTTTTAAACTTCAGTTGTCCCCACTTCATTTTTGAGCCTATTCTAAAACTTAAAATTGCTTCTCTGATGCTCAAATATTTAAAAAGAAAACAGCACAACTGGCTAATGTAAACATTTAAACACCAGCCAGTTAAGATTTATTTTAGTTATATTTCTCAGCTATGGTTATACGTTTTTACGAGTACCAATAGTTAGGGTGCAAATACTTAAACATCAGCTACTTAAAATTATTTTTTCCTCTGCTTTAGTGGTAGTATTTATTATAATTGTTGTAAAAATTGTGATAACCGCTGTACCAGCTGTTATATTTTGAGTACCAGCCGTTATATTTTACCAATCACGCCATATACATTTTGTACCAGTTATCATAATTTTTGTCGTGTTTCTTGTGGTTCCACTCATTCTTTTGTTTGTACCAACTGTTCTTTTGTCTGTCCCAACTGTTCTTTTGTCTGTCCCAATCGTTCTTTTGGTTGGTCCAATCGTTCTTTTGGCGATCCCAATTATTCTTTTGTTGGTTCCAATTATTTATATCCCCAGTATTCTTCCCACCATTATTATATGCATTATTTGGAGCTGCACTTACTGCTGCAACTGTCACTGACATTACAAAACAAAATGCCAGCAAAATTCCTAGTATCTTTCTCATTTTCAGCATTTTATTTACCCCATATATTTGCTGTTTAGATAGCCTTCCTTTATTTTCTTAACTATCTCGCTGATTATTCGCAGCTTGACAATCCTAAAATGAACAAGTTAAAATAGAAACATACTTATAAATATAAATTTATAAAAGATTGATTATTAATAAAATGGGAATTTTTAAAAATTTAATTAATAAATTAACTATTTGGTATTGTTACTTAAATATATCTAGTTCTTTATTTCTGTATTTCATCAATAGAATAACCGAGTACTTTAGCATTTCAAGACTTTTTTATAACACTTTGTCTTTCTTCTCAATCTTGCTAGAAAGTGCCTCAATATGCTGTTATATCCCTCAACTGTAAATGTTTCTGCTTTGGATTGAGTATGAATCGTTTCTGGAAGAAACTCTGCATATGCCCTCCAGTGATCTGTCATCACTTCTCCAATGTCTTTTTTCTTCAATTTTTCCCAGAGTAGTTTTCCAGTTTCCGTTCCTCTACTACCAAAAGAACAGTTGATGAACTTTTTCCCAACTCTATCAACAGCAATCCAGATCCAGCAATATTTTTTTTGTTACCGATGTAAGTGTGCATTTCATCCATTTCAACAATAGATATTTCATTTTCACTTTTTAGAGCCTCTAACTCCTGACCAAATTTCTTTATCCATTTTTGGACAGAAACGTGACTTACCCCTAAAACGCACATGCTTTTCTTCGAATAACAAGCACAACTAATGAAAGTACTCTCCGCCCTTTTTTTGACTATTAAGCCCTCATTACCTTGGGCAGTAAGGTTGTCTCGATTTTGGTTTTTCAAAACCGTCCTAAAACTAATCAGTGAATTGCCATCGAAGGCTCAAGTGTGACTTTGATCACGGATGCTAAATTGGCCTTTTAGGCAATTCCACTGCCCAAATAAATTTGGTGATCTAATTTGATTGAAGTAATAACAAAGCTTGTGGTTTAGACATTCACAAACTCTTTTTCATTGCTACAATTTTCAGTAGATCTGGTGAAAAACAACAGCAACGTTTCAACAGAGATGATGAAGGAATTTTAGCCCTTAAAAATTGGGTAATATCAGAAAAATGTGATGTTGTTGCATGTGAATCAACCAGCGACTTTTGGGTTCCGATTCATGATTCATTGGTAAAGCATCTAACTGTGATAGTTGGAAATGCGCGAGATATGAAGGTATTTACCCATACAAAAACATATAAGATTGACTCAGAAGTCATTGCACAACTTGCACTTAATAATATGATTCAGCCATCAAGAGTTTTTCCAAAGGATCATATAGATTTTAGATCATATGTTCGACTTCGGTTAACACTTGTACAAAAAAGAACAGATTTAAAAAATAAAGCTCACTCAATTCTTGCATCTGAAATTCAATTCTTGCATCTGAAATGCTACACCTGAATAATGTGCTGACAGACGTTTTTGGCAAGAATGGCAGAATGATCTTATTAGGAATCTCTTCAGGTAAGAGTGTTGGTCAGATTATTGCAAGCCTCTCTCCAAATGTTCGGAAAAAAGCTGCTCAGATAAGAGAAATTCTTGATCGAGAAATTTCTCAAAGTGCTGCATTCAGACTTCAGATCTGTCTGAAACTCATAAAAAGTCTTGATGATGAACTCGAAGCTTTAGAAACAGAAATTTTCAATTATGCTTCTCGAAATCATAAGCGAGAAATGGAGATTTTAATGTCAGTTCCAGGTATAGGGGAACTTGGTGCGGCAATTTTACTTGCTGAAATAGGCAACTTTAAGGATTTTTCTTCTGGAAATAAGCTTGCTTCTTGGCTTGGTCTAGTTCCTAATGTGTATCAATCTGCAGATAAATACTATAACGGCAGAATCACAAAGAGGGGATCAAAAGTAGCAAGGTGGATTCTGACACAGATTGCTCAAGCAGCAGCAAGAAAGAAGAATAGCAGGTTAAAAGAGTTTTTTAACAGAAAAAAGAAGTCGATTGGACATGCAAAAGCAATTATTGTCTTAGCAAGGAAAATTGCAACGATACTATGGCATCTTATTACAAACGATGAGATGGACGAAGATGAAACCGGATATCAAAAGGGAGAAATCCAAAAGAGAAAGATTATTGAGACTGAGATTTTTTCGGTTGATGAACGGATTAAAATAATTAGTGAAATATTTGCGATTATGGGGAAAAAGGATCAAGAGAGCACGTGAGGATAATCTCCTCATGTACTTTCATGCTAAAATCTTCCTATTGAGCGAAAGCCCAATCCTTCAAGATAGAGTTGTAAAGCCTGTCTTTTTACAGAAGCGGAAAAAGCAGTTGATTTTAGCTCTACTGTATAGTTATAGCCACAATCATGACATTTGTAGCGTTGACGCCCGCCAACTATACCGTTCTTTTTGTGACTGGAACTATTACATCTGGGGCAGTTCATGAAGAAATATAGGTTCTCAGAATAAATAACTATGTTTAAGTATCAATGCCATAATTTCAAAATAGATATATCTTATATTCGTGCAATAACTACAGGTAGAATAATCTGTAGATAAAATTAGCGACGGGTGAACCTGGAATGGAGTCAACAAAAAAAGATGAAACTTTAAAAGCGCTGGTCATTATAGATATGACTAACGATTTCGTGTATGAGACATACGAACATGAAGGTACGTTATATGAAGGAAAACTTGTAGCTCCTATGGGAAAGGAAATAGTCGACAAAATAGCCAGGTTAATAATTAAAGTAATACGTGAAGGAACTGTCAGCATTATCAGGCTTCCGAAGGATCATCTCAATGCCTTTATGAATCCCGAACTTGAACTGAAAGTTGCAGAACTGGGAATCAATGAAGTATTTATAACAGGCTTGGTTGAGGAAGTTTGCATATACATTAATAGTCTGAGTTTCCTTGAAAGAGGTTTTCGAACAAATATTGTGAAAGGTTGTACAGCACCTTTTGATGAAGAAAAAGGGAGAGAGGCTTTCAGGGAACTTACAAAATGCGGAGCAAAAATGGTTGAAGATATTCCTGAAGACATAAAGGTTATCCTGCTCCTCGAAGATCAACACGATGAAAATTCCGAAGAAATAAAGTCCGGAGACTGGCCACCCCATAATATGAAAGGAACCCCTGGAGCCATGACCGTAAAGATAATCCGGGATGTGCTTGAGGGAAGGAATAGTTAAAATATATCAATTTTCTACAGGGAAAAATTTCTAGCTTTCTATAACCTATTTAGATATATTAAGGGAGCCACATTTGATTATTCTCTATTCAATAAATAGCATAAGAATCAGTTCTAATTTGAACTTTTAGTGTCTTTATTTTCAAGAATGTTTTTTGATTCCGTTTTTGTGATTTCATATTTAAACTGAATGACTAAGCTACCTACATTACTTTCAGGTGGAGTTATTGTTGGGGTAAAGATTGCCATATTTACAAATACTCCCAGAGTTATTAAGAGAAAATCATAACAACAATAATAAAGGCAATTTTTATAGTTCCTTTATTCATAACTACCACTGATAATAAATTATGATGTATCAAGTTATGATGTCAGCTTCTCAATATGTGGTAATCTTCTTTATGCATTACAAAACTGGAAGTTTACGCATTTATTTCTGAAATCTCATACTTCTGGATCTTCTTAGTGGTTTTGCCTATTATTTTCATCTTCAAGGTTTTCAAAATCCTCAAAGTCCTCATTTTTGTTTTGTTTTTTAAAGGTTTTATTTTTCAGACTAAGTGCCACTATAAAAACTGCAAGTAAAAGAACTATAGGGAATCTAAAGAAATGAAGCAATTCAGGAAGCTTTATTGAATTTTCTGTAGAATTTGATTCATCTGAAGTATGATTGATTTCACTTTTTGTATTGCCAGCCACATTGCTTGAAGAGTTTGGAACAATCTCAACTATATTTTCAGCACTTCCAGTTGTTACCAAACCTCCTTTTAGCGGCAGGTCAGTTTTTGCTTCTTTATCGAGATATAAGTTTTTGAGTCCTTCACTTGAAAGAAAACGTGCATCTCCAAAAAGCCGTGCAAAAACTGTAGAATTCCGCTCAAAAAGATATGCTGCTCCATCTTTACTTCCCGCAGCAAGGATCGAACTATCGCTGGAAATTGCTATGCTGTTAATGTTTCCCCTACTACTATAGTTCCAGAACTCCTTTCCTTCCATATCAAGGACGTAAAGACTGTCATCCCAGCTTCCAGCTGCAATAAACGATTCATCTGGAGAAATTGCAACACAATAGACATCATCTTTTGTCTGGTAATCCCAGAGTTTAGTGCCTGTATTGTTAAACAGATAGACTTTATCGTCAAAACTTCCGGCTGCAAGATATGATCCATTGCTTGTTAGCGAAACACTGCTGATCCAGTAAGCAGGATTGTGAATCCACGAAAATTCTCCTTTCTTAGTGAGGAGATAAACATTATAATTAGATCCTCCGGCAGCTACATAAGTGGCTTGCGGAGTCATACAGACGCTATTGATTACACTGCCCGTCCTTTTTTCCCATAGTTTATTTCCTCTGATGTCAAAGAGATAAATACATTGATTGGAACTGCCAGCTGTAATATAAGATCCATCTTTAGACATGGCTATGCTTCGGATGGAATCTTTTGAATCAAAACTCCATAAAAGCTTTCCTTCTCTATTGAAAAAGTAGATCTTACCGTCTTCGCTGCCTGCTGCTACATATGAACCATCAGAAGAGATTTTAACACCATTCAGACTGCCTCCTGTTTCATAACTCCATAGCAGGTTTCCTTTTCTGTCAAAGCAGTATACTTTCTTATCATTGCTCCCTGCGGCTATAAGTGTTCCATCAGGAGAAATCGATACACTGTAGACAACGTCTCCTGTAGTGTAATTCCAGAGTTTCGTCCCCTCTAAATTAAAAAGAGAAACATTATGATCAAAGTCTCCAATTGCAAGATAGTTTCCCCCTGAAGAAAGAGAAACCGTATTGATTATACATCCGGTTTCACATTTGCAAAGCAGGTCAAAAGCCCCGGATTCCGAATTGTTTGTATCCTCATGATTCAGAATTACGGGGTCTGCAGTTCCTAAATATGCAAACAGACCGAAGAGCAAAACCAGTGCTAGAAATACCCATATTCGCGCTGACTGTCCCATAATAAATACAATTTAGGACTTCATTGCAAATGAATTTTTTGTAGAAGTTTCCTTTTGGGTAAATAATAAGGCAGCTCTGTCAATAGGAAAAAAGAGTAATGACCTTAAATTCATGATAAAGTTAAAAAATTCCTAAATAAATTATAATTTACTCCTTTTTGTAGGAACAAAATATAAGGAGAAAATTATTGTTAACTATGAAATCTATTAAATTTAGTGGCATTGGTAAACAAAAATAGATATATATGCTTATAACATATATTTCTTCATGAACTGCCCCAGATGTAATAGTTCCAGTCACAAAAATAATGGTATAGTTGGCGGGCGTCAACGCTACAAATGTCATGATTGTGGCTATAACTATACAGTAGAGCTAAAATCAACTGCTTTTTCCGCTTCTGTAAAAAGACAGGCTTTACAACTCTATCTTGAAGGATTAGGCTTTCGTTCAATAGGAAGATTTTTAGGGGTGAGTCATGTTTCTGTCCAAAGATGGATAAAGAAATTTGGTCAGGAGTTAGAGGCTCTAAAAAGTGAAAATGAAATATCTATTGTTGAAATGGATGAAATGCACACTTACATCGGTAACAAAAAAAATATTGCTGGATCTGGATTGCTGTTGATAGAGTTGGGAAAAAGTTCATCAACTGTTCTTTTGGTAGTAGAGGAACGGAAACTGGAAAACTACTCTGGGAAAAATTGAAGAAAAAAGACATTGGAGAAGTGATGACAGATCACTGGAGGGCATATGCAGAGTTTCTTCCAGAAACTATTCATACTCAATCAAAAGCAGAAACATTTACAGTTGAGGGATATAACAGCATATTGAGGCACTTTCTAGCAAGATTGAGAAGAAAGACAAAGTGTTATAAAAAAGTCTTGAAATGCTAAAGTACTCGGTTATTCTATTGATAAATACAGAAATAAAAAACTAGATATATTTAAGTAACAATGCCACTTATAAATTTGATTTTATGATAATATGCTCTTTAGGATATGCTATCTTGCTCCGCTTGCAGATAAAAGACTCCGTCATGTCAATTACCATTTGCTGTGCCAGTACTGCAGGGATGCCCATAATCAGCAGGTCTGAAGGTAACCAAGCATTTCCGGTTGGGTCAACAGGTCCAACATATGCTGAACCTTTAGGAGCATTTTCTGCCATGCCTGCAGGGAAAGCAAGCATTGTAGCACAGATAGGTCCGCCAGGCATCACTGTCTTAAAGAAAATGTCAGAACTGTTAAACTGTGCTAGACCGCATAAGTTCCTTATTTGTTCACTGCCGGCGAACAAGATAATCGATCTGATAATTTCCAGAGAAATATCTATAGTACAGGGTCCGATAACAATGAACTTTCCAAGAGGAGTGATTTTTCCTGCACTTTTTCGGCTCTCTTCGAATAACTCAGGTGAAGCCTTTAAATGTTCGGCAGCACCACCATGGAAGTCAGGTGTACCCACAGTCACAAAGTACTTCAGCTTTGGATGAGGTTCCCCCAATCCAGTCCAGGCAATCCCGCCGCCGCAACACTTATCGTGAGCAGCCTCTATATAAAGTAGAGGAGTATTCTCAAAAAGGGCAGAAGTATAGACTGCCTTTGCTATACAGCGGTCTACTTTGTATGATGGAACTGCTCCTTTCGGAATTTCATCCGCACCGTAGACACACAAAGAACGTAGTTTCAACCTGCCAGCTTCTATGAGCTTATTTCCAAGTTCCTTAACGTTCAGTAAATCTGTTGATGCTATATAATCACCTTCAAGAAAAGTTATTTTTGAATCCAGTCCTTTTCCATCCAGTAATCGCAGTTATGTGCCCAATGATCTTTATTGGCAAGGATGACATGCTTGAATCGTTCTTTCCAGGCTTTATGAGCAGCTTCCTGGTCAGGGTATTGCCTTTTCTCTTCTATCGCTTTAACAAGGTCTTTTCCCATTTTCCGAGATTTTTCAATGGCTGCTTCCAATGCTGAAGGACCCTGTGACATTGCACAGCCAACTCCTCCAATGGTGTTGCCTCCGCAGGATTTTGTGTAGTTGTTCATAATATCAAGGACAAAATCAACTTCACCGCTGCCTGCTGTGGTCAACGAAAAACCGTATTTTCCTTCAAAGAGCTGTTCATGAACCATAAGTGGACTTCTATCGAACAGTGTTTTGAGCTGTGCTGTAACATTTGTTATATAATTAGGGCTGCTCAAGATGATTCCATCTACAGCTAGCATTTTGTCCATTACGATATTGAAATTATCTTTTATTGAGCATACACCTTTCTCATGGCAAGAATCACATGCAGTGCAATATTTGATCTTCAACTTTGCAATGTCAATAGATTCAACTTCTGCTCCTGCTTCTGCAGCTCCTTCTAAAGCTGCATCCATCAATTTTAAAGTATTACTCTTTTTGCCTCGCGGGCTTGACAGTACACCAACTATTTTCATGATTACCCTCAATTTCTCTTTAAACAATATTACTGCATTCAAAAAAATTAATTCGGACTTACACACTTGAAGTAATAATCAAGTATAATTATCTTTATATCAAGTTCACTAAATAGTTGAAAGTTTAAACTATCAACTATTTTTAGTAACTGCGGAAGTTCTCTATATTAAATCTTCATAAATAATATTTAGAATTTGCTTAAAATTGAAAGTACACAGTTGAATTGAAAAACCTCCTGGTTTTGAAAGCGATGTTTAGAGGCTTATGCCTCCATTTTTGAAAAAAACATTGTTCCTACCAAACAGATGATAATTGACAATGAACCCATTACCACCAAATCGCTGGAGACGCTGAAAGTGCTTATACCTGCGATTGCTCCTCTCAGACCATCAACCCCATAAGTAAGCGGATCGATCCTGCTTATAAAATAAATTGCAGGAGGCAAGTTTTTTAGAGGAAATAAAGCTCCTGAAAGGAAAAATGTAGGCATAATTAGAAAGTTCAATATCATCTGAAACCCTTGCATATCTTTCATTTGTGAAGCCATAGTGAGACCAATTCCTGTAAAGAAAATGGCTATCAAAAACATAAAAATTAACCCAATAACAAGGCTACTTATACTGGAAATTCTGAATCCAAGAATATACGTTAGGCTAAGTACAATCAAACCCTGAATTATAGCTATAGTTGCACCTCCAAACGTTTTTCCAATCATGATCTCTGTTCTTGAAATAGGAGCTACCAGAGTTTCCTTGAGAAAACCGAATTGCCTGTCCCATATTACCTCCAGACCAGAAAAGACAGCTGTAAATAGAATTCCCATTGTGACAATTCCTGGGGCAAGAAAATCAATGTAATTTGCTCCTCCACTGACCTGAGAATACATAGGACCGAAGCCAAATCCAAAAGCGATCAAAAAAAGCATTGGTTGCCCTAGAGTACCTATAAGTCTGGCCTTGGAACGCCAATAATGTTTGAGCTGCCTCAGAGAGAGAGCGTAGATAACCTCGATCATTATTTAATCCTCCCCATACCTCGCATCATTATTTGTTTACTTGTCCCATTATCATCACGAATGTTTTTGCCTGTTAGTTTGAGAAAAGCTTCTTCTAAGGATTCGGTTTTTGTCTGGCTCTTAATCTCTTCAACTGTTCCCAATTTTATAATTTTTCCGTGATCAATAACGGCTATCTGGTCCGCAATTGCTTCAGCTTCTTCCATGTAATGTGTTGTCAGAAAAATTGTCATATTTCTTTCTTCGTTCAGCTTTTTTATATGGTCCCATATAGAATTTCGAGTCTGAGGATCAAGGCCTACTGTAGGTTCATCAAGGAAAAGAATCTTCGGATAGTGGACAAGCGCACGCGCAATCTCAAGCCTGCGTTTCATGCCACCTGAAAAATTCTTAACATAATCTTCACGCCGGTCCCAGAGCCCGACAATTTCCAGAGCTTTCTGAATTCTGTCTTCTCTTTCTTTTTTAGGTACTTTGTAGACAACTGCATGATAGACGATATTTTCGTAAGCTGTAAGCTCGTCATCAAGACTGGAATCCTGAAAGACTATCCCAAAAGATGCACGTGCCTTGTCCTTTTCTGTAAGAACATTGAAGCCATTGATAATTATGTCTCCAGATGTTGGTTTTAGGACAGTTGTGAGCATTTTGATGGTCGTGGATTTGCCTGCCCCGTTTGGACCTAAAAAAGCGAAGATTGAACCTGCTTCTACATTAAAACTAATGTTTTTTACGGCTGTAAAATCATCAAATTTTTTTATAAGGGATTGGACTGAAAGTATGTTTTGCATATTTGATCCCTGAATTTTTTTGTCAAAATAAAAAACAAATTTTGGAAATTATCTAAAAAGTCTCTTGACTTAAGGTGTTTGATTCTTTTAGGACTTACATCAGTAGGATTGAAACAGAGCTTTTAAACATCAACTGCATAAGACGGATAGGAAGAAAGTTTCTACATAACCCAATCTTCATTTATAAATGTGAATGCGTTCTTGTTTAGAGATTAGCTGCATTCAAAGCAATCTTTCGAATTATCTCAATAACAGATTGTAGTTCATCTGATTCAAAATCCTTGAGCAGAAGTGAGTTCAGCTCGGAGCCTATTTTTCGCATTTCAGGCTTCATTTTTTTACCTTTTTCAGTCAGGTAGAGCCTTTTGATTCTTTTGTCTTCCGGGTCTGTTATACGGTAGACAATGCCTTCTTTTTCCATTTTCAGTATCGATTTTGCAATCATCGTTTTATCAAATCCTCTCGATTGTGCAAGGCTGTCCTGGCTCCGACCTTCCTGACGATATAACGACATTAAGATAGAGAAATGGCCCCATCCTATATTGTATGAAGCCAGTTCATTCGCAAAATGCTTCTGGACAGAGCGATATGTAAATGAGATAAGTGCAACAACTTTGTCAATATCTTCAATTCATTGGATAGGTGTTTCTTCTTCATTCATTATTTTCACTCATAGAAATTCAGCATAATTTATGCCATTTGAGAATTAGTTGACTAGTCTATTATTTATACTATACGGCTCATATCAAATTTGTTGATTAGTCAACAATAATGAAGGGAACTTTATGGAAAGAATTGTCTTGAAAAACCAGTTTTGTTGTTAGCGCACCTACTGATATTATATTTGAGAAGAAATTAATAAAGTTCGTCAACGAAGAAACCAAATATCTCTACCAAGATGAATCACGTTTCCAGCATGAAAAATAGATTTATCAGATAACAAAATTTAATAAAGAATACCTCACTTATAATTAGAGTGGTATTCTAAGGGAGATTTATACGATAGAGTTAGAGGGATGCTTGTTCGTACATCGATTATCTTAACAAGGATAGGAAAGCTGATCTGACTCTTTTTATTAGGTACAGAAAGAAAAAGGGCATTGATACTTAAACATAGTTATATATTATTAGAAAGTATATTTCTTCATGAACTGCCCAAAATGCAATAGTTCCAGTCACAAAAAGAATGGTATAGTTGGCGGGCGTCAACGGTACAAATGCTCTGATTGTGGCTATAACTATACAGTAGAGCTAAAATCAACTGCTTTTTCCGCTTCTGTAAAAAGACAGGCTTTACAACTCTATCTTGAAGGATTGGGCTTTCGTTCAATAGGAAGAGTTTTAGGGGTAAGTCATGTTTCTGTCCAAAGATGGATAAAGAAATTTGGTCAGGAGTTAGAGAACCTAAAAAGTGAAAGTGAGATATCTATTGTTGAAATGGATAAAATGCACACTTACATCGGTAACAAAAAAATATTGCTGGATCTGGATTGCTGTTGATAGAGTTGGGAAAAAGTTCATCAACTGCTCTTTTGGTAGCAGAGAAATAGAAACTAGAAAACTACTCTGGGAAAAAGTGAAGAAAAAAGAGATTGGAGAAGTGATGACAGATCACTGGAGGGCATATGCAGAGTTTCTTCCTGAAACGATTCATACTCAATCAAAAGCAGAAACGTATACTGTTGAAGGATATAACAGCATATTGAGGCACTTTCTAGCAAGATTGAGAAGAAAGACAAAGTGTGATACAAAAAGTCTTGAAATACTAAAGTACTCGGTTATTCTATTGATGGAATAAAGAAATAAAGAACTAGATATATTTAAGTAACAATGCCAGAAAAAGATCCAGCTCAGAAACGGATAACTCTTTAGGGGTATATATGAAACGTAGTGAACTAATCGATTCTTATAAAACAAGGTTGAGTCCCTCAAAATTTATAGAGTCACTCGAAAAAAAGGCTAGTTTCTATGATGAATCCAAGAGTAACTCAGAAGAAGATCATTCAGAGAAGAATCTCAAAAGTACTCTATACTACAATTCAGAAGAAGATTTTCCTAAAAATTCTAATGTGGCAAGGATTTCCAAAAACAAAGATGAGCCTCTTATCAAACTGACCGATGTATGGAAAATTTACCAGATGGGAGAGGTTGAGTTTGCAGCTCTTAAAGGAATAAACCTGGAAATCTACGAAGGGGAGTTTCTTGTTGTTCTTGGACCAAGCGGAAGTGGAAAAAGCACGCTCATGAATCTTCTAGGCTGCCTTGATTTGCCTTCAAGAGGTACTGTTTTCTTGAATTCAAAGGATATATCAGAACTTAATGAATCTGAGCTTGCTAACATAAGGGGACAGATGATAGGATTTATTTTCCAGAGTTTTAACCTAATTCCAACCTTAAACACCTATGAAAATGTGCTTTTACCTCTGGAATTTCAGGAAGAAAATTCACATAAAGCCCGTAAAAAAGCCTCATATCTACTTGAAATCGTTGGACTTTCAGAAAAAAAAGAGAACCTTCCTTCTCAACTCTCAGGGGGGCAGAGACAGAGAGTTGCAATAGCTCGTTCTCTTGCTGTGAATCCATCTATAATTCTGGCAGATGAGCCTACAGGAAACCTTGACACAAAAACTGGGAACTATATTTTGGATTTTTTAAACGAGCTACATGAAAGAGAAGGAAAGACAATAATTATTGTGACTCATGATCTGGACATCATAAAATACGCTACAAGAGTTGTGTACATAAGGGATGGTGAAATCGATAAAATAGAAAAACGAACGAAAATTGAATCTGAGGAGTTAAAATGAGAAAGTTATCTTTATTAACATTTTTGCTGTTATTTTCAATGTTCATATGCTTAGGAACTGGTACAGCACTCGGTGAATCAAATAGTCTGAACTCTTCATCTATGCAGACAAATCTAACTAATCAAAACTTCAATTCTGCCGGAACTGGAACAACAATAAGTGCATCAAATGGGAATATAAATTCTGCAGATGTGCAGGTGAGTGTGACTAATCAAAATCCTGATCCTGCTAGGCCTGGAGAACCTGTCGAACTTACTCTCAGCGTGCAGAATATAGGAAACAATGATCTCCAAGATATTAGTGTTAAAGTCAACCCTGAATATCCATTCAGCCAAATTTCTGGAGAAGACCTTGAAAAGGATATCTCTTTTCTAAATGCACGTCAGGAGGATGATGAAGCTGGAGTTCTGAAATTCAGACTTATGACCGATGCAAATGCTTCCGAAGGCACTTATAATCTCGATATTGTCACCACTTATAAAAGCTCAGGGTCTTCAGAAACTACTTACACCACTACAAAAACAATCCAGGTTCAAGTTCAGGGTAAAGAATACGCTCAGGTTGTGACTGTTAGCAAATCTGATATTGACATAGCAAAGGAAGAACCTCTAGAGTTTATTGTTACAAATACAGGAACTTCTCCCTTGAAAAATCTGGTTTTCTCCTGGAATGATCCAAAAGGCATTATTTTGCCTGTATATTCAGATAACACAAAATACATTAAGTATCTAGATGTCGGCCAATCTGTAAAAGTTGACTATACTGTAATGGCAGACGTAAGTGCTACTCCCGGACTTTATCCCTTGAATGTAAATCTTTCATATGAAGACAATGAATCCAACGCAAAAATCATTAAGACTACAGCAGGCATTTTTGTAGGAGGAGCAACGGATTTTGACGTTTCTTTCTCGGAAAGCAGTGCTGGAGAGACTTCTCTCTCAGTAGCAAACGTGGGTAATAACATAGCATATGCTGTAAAAGTTTCTATTCCCGATCAAGACGGATACCAAGTGTTAGGAAGTCCGTCAACAATTGTGGGAAATTTAGAGAAGGGAGATTATACAATTGCATCTTTTAATATCACAAACACATGGGATGGAAATAGTAATTCAGGGACATCACTTGATACTGCAAATAAAAGGTATGCAGCAGGAGATAATGCAAGTTCATCTTCAATGAACTCAAATCCATTAAAAGTCCAGATTGAATATACAGATGCAAAAGGAGAAAGAATAACAGTTGACAAAGATGTAGTAATCCAGATGTCTGCATCTACGGGATTTGGCACTGGAGATAGGACAGGGACACGAGGTAACAGGAGCAGTGGTCTCAGTTCAAATCTGCTATATATTTTAGGAATAGTGATTGTAGGTGCAGGAGTTTTCCTGTATCGCAAACGAAAAAAAGGAGCTAAAAAAGCTGATGGTAAAACATCCTCAGATGACTCCAGTTTAGGAATGTCAAAGTATTGAAAAGACAGAAAAACTGGAGGAATGCTCAATTAGAAATGGAACTTACTCAAAATTGGCTTTGAATATGCTCGTGCACAGCAAACTTAGAAGCTGGCTTACTATCATTGGAATCGTAATAGGAGTTGGCGCAGTAGTAGGGATAGTCTCTCTGGGGGATGCTATGCAGGCACAGGTGCAAAGCAGGCTTGCAACCTTAGATTTAGCGCACATCACCATCTCACCAGGATATTCAAGAGCTCAAGCAGGAGGGTTTGGTGGATTTAGAAGAGGAACTACTACAAATGATGTTCAGTTGACAGATAAAGATATTGATGCGCTCCGTGGTATAGCAGATCTAAAATATATTACTGGTGAGATTTCTGGTAGAGTAAACATAAGCTACAACTCAGAAAGTGCTTCTCTTTCCGTTACCGGAGTAGATCCACAGGTTTGGAAGTATATGAACACAATCACCCTGGATTCGGGAAGGTTACTTGAACCAGCAGATAATTATGTTGCAGTTATCGGAAGCGGAGTAGCTACCGGGATTTACAAAAAAAATATTGGAATTAACCAGATTATAAATGTAGATGGAAAGTCCGTAAGAGTTGTTGGAATTTTGGAAGAACAGGGTGGAGGAGAAGATAATCAGATATATATGCCTATAAATGCCGCGGTAAATTTGATTCCAGATGCAGAAAAAAATGTATATGATACTATTGAAGTAGAAGCTCAGAGTCCGGCTGTTGTAGATGCAGCAGACAGTGCAATTGTAAAAAAGCTCTTGATTTCCAGGCATGTTAATAAAGCAAGTGATCAGGATTTTACTGTAACAACCACAGCATCAATGGCCAGTACTGTTACCAGTATGATTGATTCAATGAGACTCTTTTTGGGAGCAATTGCTGCTGTATCGCTTATAGTAGGAGCTGTAGGAATTGCAAATACTATGTTTACTTCTGTCCTTGAAAAGACTAAAGAAATAGGAACAATGAAAGCTATAGGGGCGAAAAATAAAGATATTCTTATGATTTTTTTGTTTAATTCCGCAATGGTAGGTTTTGTTGGAGGTGTTTTTGGAGTGATTTTAGGAGCTCTTCTTTCATCTGTATTTCCAATGATCGGTGTTACAATGATGAGAGGAGGAGGCGGGACAAGTATATCACTTTCTCCTAGACTAATGGTTTATGGGCTAGCTCTTGCTGTCTTTATGGGTGTGATCTCTGGAGTAGTACCCGCATATAGAGCCTCGAAACTTAAGCCTGTGGACGCACTGAGATATGAATAAATGAAATAGAAAAGGAACACTCACGTTCTTAATTTCTGGCTTTTAGAATATTGAAAGGGAAAAATCAAAACAATTTACCAGTTTGCCCAGGAAATGTCCATACCTGGTAAGAAAAGCTAATATCAAAAGAACAATCAGAAGAACATAAGAGAAGGAATTTAACTCGTAGGTAATTTAACTCGTTAGCTTGTAAAGACTCTAAAAATGTAGTACAGATAGCAATAGCTTTGCTATTACTGGAAAAGAAAATCAAAAATAGAAATTAACACATATTATCGAAGAAAACGTCTATTTTTTGTTTGCCCTACGCATTGAATTATTAGATAAAAGGGCTCATATTTACAGAGGCCCGTTTTTGTATCTAATATTTTTTACTTGTTAGCCGGGTTAACCATTACTTCTTACTCGGCCTTAATGCGTTTAATGGTTGTAGGACGCTCTTTGACCAGGATTCTATGTCCACAATACGGACACCTTATACCTGTGTACTCGTAGTCGATTTCCACTTTTTGTTTACATCGAGTGCATTTATAACCCATACAACCACAACCTTAGATATTTATTTTGCCTCAGCAACATTCTTCATCGTACGCAGCAGAGTCTGACCAACACTGGTATAGGGAATAAAGGTTCCGCCAGCAAAAGTATGTCCGCATTTGCTGCATTTCCAGATACCAGTCCCAATTCTCTTTACAGTAGGTCTGGCACATTTTGTACATACATGTGGAGCTCTCATGCGCTCTTCCAGGTCTGCAACAAGCTTTCTATCCTTTCTTCCATATCTTGGACCAAATCTGCCTGCTGATCTGGAAACTCTTCCTTTCTTAGTGAACTTTTTTGCCATCTTTCTAACTCCTTAAAATGTAAATGCTTAATCCAAAGTCTAAGAACTTGCTGGCTCACGAAT
Organism: uncultured Methanosarcinaceae archaeon; assembly: GCA_963727895.1. Taxonomy (GTDB): domain Archaea; phylum Halobacteriota; class Methanosarcinia; order Methanosarcinales; family Methanosarcinaceae; genus Methanosarcina. The sequence continues at coordinate 467,665 of CAVSHT010000005.1, forward strand.
AAAGTCCCCTGAGATATCAAATAATCCAGGTTCCGCTCACCATTTATTACACACGTACTTAGACCGTAATATGGCATTTAATATTTATATTTAATTAATCCCTGATTCATTCTTGCTTTGACAATCCTTCCAGGTAGAGTTCCCTGATTTCGGTTGCCTTTTCACATGCCATATCGATTGCTTCCAGAACCTCAGTCTCGGTGAAAGGAGCGGAGCCCATTTTCTGCATGCCAGCGATAGATCCATCAGAACGTGAGACCACAGTCAATTTTGTCTCACAAACAGCTTCTTCGTCCAGTGAAGGGTCTACCATCAACTTTGACCCAATCTTAATAAGAGTCACGCCAACAGGCATCTCTTTCATCGCAAGAGGCACATCCATACCAAGTCCTTGCTGCTCGTTCGGGACAACCGTAGTCATAAGGGCTGCAATAGCAGCGAGACAGGAAGCATCAATAACATTTCCATCGTCGTTAAGGACATGGATATCTATGTAGATAATCCAGACGGATTCTCCAACGGTTATGCAGAGCTTCTTTATATCAATTGCGCCCGATTCTCTGATACCTCTATCTACAACCCTTGCCATCTCGATTGCTTCTTCTCTGGGTGGGCCTGGTTCAAAATATGGGGAGGCAATAGCATTGAGTTCCAAATTGGTAATAATTACACCTTCATCCTGGGAATCCGGAAAAGGAGTACCTGGTTGAAGCTTAACCCCTACAAGAACCTGTGTGTTTCCTAGAGTCACTTTCGCTGAACCCTCAGCTTTAGGGATAATATTAGTTTCTAGCTTTATATCCCTGAAATCTTTAAATCCACGTCCATCCTGACGCTTTTCCTTAACCATAAGGCTGTAAATGTAGTCCTTCTTAAGCGTAGCAATAACTTCACTCATCGTTTTCACCTCTGCTTCCCGATTCAGAGGGGTCTTTTACTACTTTCCATGGTCCTTCACATTTTTCTTCTTCAGCTTCCTCTTCAGCTTCCTCTTCAGCTTCTACTGTCTGTTCAGTAGGAGCCTCTTTCTTGGATTCAGTATCAGACTCAACCTCTGGCTCGGATTCTAAAGTCTCTTTTGGAGAAATTATTTCAATCTCTGCTTTTTCTTCTAATTGTACTGTCTCTTCAAGCTGAGATTCTTCAAGTTTTTCTTCCTGTTCAAAATGCGATTCTTCTTCAACTCCGGCCACTTCTTCAAGCTGAGTTTCTGCTTCAGGCTGAAATTCCTCTTCATTACTCTTTTCTAGCTCAGCAAGCTCGATTTCTGCGTCTTCAGAAACGTTCTCTTCAAGTTCAGGTTCCGCATTAGGCTTGGAAACTTCTTCATAAGAAGCCCCAAGAGTAGCTTCAAATTCAGCTTCGTCTTCAAAAGCTTCTTCTTCAGTTTCGTTTTTAATCTCTGCTTCGACTACTTCTTCTATAGTTTCTTCATCTACCGCTTCGGCTTCGGCTTCTTTAACAATTTCGTTAAGCTTTTCGCATTCAGGAGCCTCTTCATTGGCGGCACAGGCTTCAACCGTTTCCTCAGAGATTGCTTCTTCAGACTCTTCAGCTTCTTCTATAACTTCATCTATAGCCGCTGCTTCGGAAGAATATTCAAGAGAAGTTTCGGTTTCTGCAACTTCATTTTCAATTTCTGTAGTCTCTTCTTCAGTTTCTTTTTCAGGCTCTTCAACAGGTGTCTCAAACTTCTTTCTAAGGACAGATTGTTGAATTTCAAGAATTACTTTGCAACCTTTCATTACAAGTTCGAGGCCTTTTTTAATTTCGTCCGGAGTTAGATGCCCGTCCATTTGAAGCAGGGTAATTTCTCCATCCTGAGTAATTGCAACAGGAAAATCAGCCTCACCATAATTGTCCTCGTCTTTATTGAGGTCAAGTACTATTTGCCCATCAACTTTTCCGAAAGCACAGGAAGTTACCAGACCTTTCATTGGAATACCTGCATCGGCTAAAGCTATACTGGAGGCATTAATTGCTGCTGTCCTTGTTCCAGCGTCGGCCTGAAGCACTTCTACAAAAATATCGATTGCAGTCTTCGGGAAAAGCTCTGCCATAATTACCGGCTCAAAAGCTTCCCTGGAAACTTTTGAGATTTCAATGCTCCGTCTGCTGGGTCCGGGTCTTGCACGGTCTTCAGTGGAAAAAGAAGCCATATTATATTTGTAACGAATAACTGCAGTATCTGCGCGCTGTGAACGGCGGGGGTGAACTTCTCTAGGACCAAACACACCTACAAGGATCTTATTCCGTCCCCATTCAAGATAACATGAACCGTCGGCTCGCGAAAGTACGCCGATTTCAATTTTCATGGGTCTAATCTCATCCACATGCCTCCCGTCAAGGCGCAACCCATCATCAGCGATTAATTTTTCGGGTTTATCACTCATAATTAAATCTCCAAAACTCCTAAACAACTACTATAAAGAAGCTTCCCTAAAATTCCTTTAACTTTCCAGAATTCAGTTCTTTGGGTCCAGCAACACATCGATCTTCCTGTATATTTCTTCAGAATGATCTTCTTTCGGCAACTTTACCTCTTTCTTTCCACTTTTAAAAAACTTAGCGGGCTTGGAATATTTCTGTTTGCTCCGCTCATTTTTCAAAAAGTTATATATTCTATCTGTCAATCCGGAACGCTGGGCTTCGGCTTCAATCTTCCGGAGAGCCTTACTCAAAAGCTCTATATCTTCATCCCTTCCATCGATCCATATTCTGCCGTTTTGGCCTACGAAAATGCTGCAGTTTGTCTCTTTTTTCAGCATTGAGATCATGGAACCACCGTGTCCGATCACACGTGGGACTTTTACAGGCTCAACTTCGACAATCTGACCTGTTTTAAGTTTATGAAAACTTGAATCCCTTAGGGCAAGCTCTACTTTCATGGAACTGTCTACATCCTTTACTCTAAGGATTATAGAATCGCCCACGTCTAGAACTGCAGACATCTCCCGGGAATCTATTCTTTTAGGATACTCAGATACATGGAATAAACCATCGTAAGGAGAGGCAATATCCATTATCCAGTTGGATGGCGTAACCACAATAACGATCCCAATTATCACATCGTTTACGGAAGGAACATAAACTCCCGCAAGAGGGATCACTCCAACTTTCTCCTCTTTAAGATTTTCAATACCACAAAATAAAGAATAGATCTTATCGTTCTTGACATAAGTCCCGTATCCGACTTTTTTCGAGTTTTCGGATAACAGGTCACCAGGGATCACTACTTTTTTATCCATCCAACGTCCTCTTATAAAAGTTTAGTTTGAGCCTCTCCCTTTGTAAGATGATTTATAAGAGCGTAAAAATCAGTCTGGACTCCTGCTGGAATTCTTATTACTGCAATCCAGGAGCCATCACGCTGCCATTCTTCTTTTGTAATGCTTCCTACTTTAGAAATATCTCCGTATGCTTTGGGAGCATATGTCGGGAGGAATTCTCACAGCAATATTGACTTCTTCAAAGCGTATAGGAATAAGCGGGCGAATGGCTTTCATAGTAATATTGACCAGCTGATCCACGCTTTTTAAGGGGTCTATGTGCACCTTTGCTTCTTCCATCGCTTTTTCGATCCGTGCGGGAGGATGCGGTGCTTTTGTCTGGGGATTTATTGCGTTTCTGGAAATGGTATAGATAACTTTTTTCTTTTTTTCCTCAAGCATACGTTTTCTCTGTTCAGCAGTGAGCTGAAGCTCCCCACTTTTCAGGATCACGGCAGCAATCTTGAAGGGATCCGTTGTTTCAAAAGCATTGAGAATATCGGACTCTGCTGCTCGGTCCCCTCGGTTTGCGTCTTCGAAGATAGTTTCAACCGCCAGAATATCTTCAAGGCTTACGTCTTCTCCTCGTTTATAGGCCAGAGCTCCTTCGGGCTCGACTAGGACTTCGAAGTGTTTACTGCCTCTTTTGAGCCGTGCAGTCACTGCCTCGTCCAGGGACACCATTTTCAAATACCTTCTCCAACATTATATTGAGAATCCGAAGATTCTCTGATTACTCATTCTCAATATTATGTAGATTTTATTCGAAGATTCTCTGATTACTCATTCTCAAATATTATATAGATTTTATTCTTTGTTCTCAGTTTCCTTGTGTTTCGCAAGGATCTGTTGAACATAATTCTCAACTTCTTCAGGAACTAATTTCCTGAATTTCTTATCCTTAAGTGACACAACGCCCACTTCAAGGGTAGACGCATCGAACTTGCCTTCAGCAGCTCTATAAAGCGCATCCATACCAAGAAGAATAGCTGCATCAATATTCATATCTTCTCTATATTCCGCTTCAAAAACTTCAACGACAGCATTTCTGCCTGCTCCTATAGCTGTTGCTTTGTATTCAAGAAGAGCACCGCTAGGATCAGTCTCAAAAAGCCTTGGGAGATTGTCATCAACACCTGCGATCAGAAGTGCAGTACCATATGGGCGAACCCCACCATACTGAGTATAAGTTTGCTTGTGGTCGCAGATTTTCTTGGAGATAACCTCCACACCTATGGGCTCATCATAAGAAACCCTATTGACCTGCGCTTCTACACGAGCTCTGTCAACAAGGGAGCGGGCATCTGCGACAAGCCCTGAAGTTGCAGCTCCTATGTGGTCGTCAATTTGGAAAATTTTTTCGATTGACTCGGCTTCCACAAGTCTGCTTGTTATTCTTTTGTCAACAAGCAGCACTACCCCATCAGCTGCCTTAATTCCCACAGCTGTTGTTCCCCTCTTTACCGCTTCGCGGGCATATTCTACTTGAAAAAGTCTACCATCAGGGCTAAAAACTGTAATTGCCCTGTCATAGCCCATTTGTGGTGCCATCTGCATATTCCGTATCTCCCTTAATTTTTATTTTTTTATTTCTTTCATATCCCGGCAAAAAGCCGGTTCTTTTCTAAAGGATCTCTTGCAGGCTCATCAACTAAATTGCTGCCTTGCCCAAAAAGGCTTTGGTCATTGATCATGAGCTACTGCATGGATATCCCGAAAATTCAGGAGTTTAAAGTCCCCGACCCAGTATTTAGGTAAGGAAAATGACTTTTGATTTCCTATAACGTATTTCTTCCTTATTAGAGTTTTTTGCCTTTTGTTCAGAACTTTTAATCCTGAGAAAATTATTCGGAAGAAACCAGCAGAAATACCTAAATCACAAAGGATTCAAAGACACTTATACCCCGTAAAGCACGTTTTCCAAGCTGGATTCATGTGCATACGGAAATTCGTTTAATATTTTAAAAGACTAAGTTCCAATTTTAACTAAGTCCTTTAATAAAGTGTATTTACTTGGTTATAATGCTTGTGAGACCAAGACTTTTCCGGTGCTTAAAACCGGATTTTGAGATATTTACAGAAAGATCTTATCTACTGTTTTGTTCTATCAGGCTTTTGATATGTTTTTCTATTATTTGACAGGATCTTAACAGTTTATAAATGTTGCCTGAATCTACTAATTTAACTTTCCCGAACATCGCCATTATTCTTCAGAAGTTTGAACTTTTATCTTGGTTTCAGGTTCAAAGACCTTATGATTCTGAAGAAATTTTTCGGTTGCTCTTTTAACTGTGCCTGAAGTCCCAAGTACGTGTAAAGTTGCTCTCTTTCCATTAATCCTTGTAAGAGTTGTCAATGAAGCTCTTGTTTCTTTTACTTTCGTATGAGAACACTGGATAATACCTTTCCAGCCTTCGAAACCTAAAACCCTAATATCACATTTACTGGTAGCAACATCTCCAAGCAAGGAGGAAGTAGAGAACATGATTTCTTTGATCAGATCACTTCTGCTGACTGATGACTCCGAAATCAACTCAAAGGCTAGATAGCGCTTTTTTGCACGAAGCGAAGGTAACAAGCGTTTCAAAGATAATCACCCTCTTCAAGCACCTCGATACCTTCCCTGATATATCCGGGACCATGATGGCTCCTTGAGATAATTCTTTCGGGTACAATAGTCATGGCTTCAAGGGCTTCGTTTTCTTCAAGTCCGCAAACTTCAGCCAGAGCCAGCGTTTCCATTGGAGACCGAAGATCAAAACATGACATTGCACCGCTTGAAAGAATAATGGAAACATCATACTTTCTGGCAAGATCCAGGTTTGCTTTAAGATCAGATAACAGGCGAACGCGCCTTGGACCTCTTGAATAAAGAATGGGTCTTAATGTCAAACCAATTGCAACGTCATTTTCAGCTGCGGCTTTTGCAAGCACCTGATTTAACCCACTGCTCTTATCAAAAGCTGGATGATTCAGAATATCTACTCTCTGATTTTCCAATGCAGCCCTGTTGATGGTTTCTGAACCGCCGTGTACTATCAGGACATCCACTGATTTTCTGAATTTTCCAATAAGACCATGAAGTTTTGAAGGGTTTTCTTCCACAAGCTCGATTCCGTTAAAAACCTCAAATCCATTAGTTAGGGATGATACAGGTCGTGATTGAGGAAGTTTATCAGAATGGTTTGCAATTGCTATCCCGCTATATCCTAAATGCCTGGAAAGGGTAGTAAGTTGCTCAACCGAGTTTTCTCCATCAGGAATTGCATGAACGCAAAAATCGTAAAACTTCGGTTTACCCAAACAATTCCTCCACTATAGCGCCAGCTTTTTCCCGGTTCTTAGGATAGGTTTCGATCTTGACTTTTGCAGTGATCGCATCCGAGGAATTAGTCAGCTTCACCTGCTGCAGATATGCAGCCTGCTTGTCAAAACGAAGATGGAAAACCTGATCAGAGTCCAACCTTTCAGGCATTTCTTTTCTTAGCTTTGCTACGTCTTTTTCTGAAAATCTGTCCCTAACAAAGCGGGCAAAATTCAGGCAATCTGCCTTTCTTTTAAGCTGCACGCTCAGGATAGTAATGGGATTTCCATGATGCCCTTCAGCCTGAAGCTCTTCAATTAACTTATTCTCTTCTCGAACACTGGCACCGGATAAAAAAAAATCCAGAGCCTCATGGACTCTGGATACGTCTTCGGTTGCGTGGGAGAGTACACGCAGCGTTATGTGATGAATCACTTGCCTCGACTCTTGTTTGCACGGATGCTCGGCCTGGTCTTTTCAGTACCTTTTCCGCGTGTAGTCATGCCTCTACCCTTCCTACCGACGCTTGTCTTGCCTCTTGCGGCTCTGTCCCTTACAGACGAGTCACAGACCCAGTTCAGGTTCTTATCACTCTTAATTACAGGGTGATGTGGGTCTACAAGTATAACTTCAAACCACTTGTTCTTTCCATCCTCACCTACCCAGTAGGAGTTTAGAACTTCAAGGTTCGGGTACTTGCGGTCCGCACGAGCTTCGGCAATTCTCTGAATACTCATGCCGCCTGTGATCTTATTCGTTCCCATTCTCTGGGTTCTTCTTCCACGGTTGGGCCTTATTTTACCAAGCCCTCCACGGCGTACCTTTACCCTGGCGACAACAATTCCCTGCTTAGCTTTGTATCCAAGGGAGCGGGCTCTGTCTATTCTGGTAGGCCTTTCAACTCTGGTCACAGATCCCTGCTTTCTCCAGACCTGCATGCGCTCCCAGCGGAGTTCGTTCACGTAAGTTTTATCAGGGTTTTTCCATGCATCGCGTACGTATGTGTAATAAGATTTTACCAATTAAAACACCAAGTTTCACTTTTGTTTCACGGTTCAGCCCTGCCCGCAGGACCACATTCCAACGGGATCTAATCCCGAAAATGAAACATGCGATAAACTGAATCATCTGATTTAAAGCTTTGCCTGTGGACAAGCAAATTAAAAGAGAAAAATCAGTACATAACGGAAAATTAGAATACGTATAAAGGAGAAAACGAAAGATGAATAAATTTTTAAGGGAATTTAGGGGACGTAACGCTAACCTAGAGCTATTCCTCAAACGTAGAAAATAAACTATTACTCATTAAACTATTACTCATATATGTATTCAATATGTACAGAAAAAATATGCTCGTTCTTTTCAAGTTCATTCTTTACTCTGATTGCATTTTCTTCTGAAATCCAGTACCTGAATCCTTCCGGATTTTCAAAAATAATTGAGTACCAGATAAACTTTTTCACCGGGATATCATATTTATCCAGTATCGTAAGAAAATTTTCATCATGGATAGCTTGTTCAGATATCGTTAGTATGTAATTATCCCCTTTTCTGATAACATTAACAGGAGAAGATACAATCCAATCTTTTTTCTCCTCCTTCATCTTTTTACTCAATTCACTTCTTATATTCCAATTGTCTTTGTCTAAAATTATGTAGTATTTGTCTTCTACATAATCAGGACTGTACTCTATATTATAGTTCATAGTAAAGTTGTAGCTTTCAAGAATAGCTTTAACTTCTTGTTCTGAAATGCCATCTTCAAATTTTATAAGTAAGCCGGGTACCTTTAGTTCTTTAACTGCCGTTTTCGTATCAACTGATGTTTTCGTAAACGTCCCCACAAGTACTACGAGAAATAGAAAAATAATCAAAATAGTGAGTTTCTTATTGATTTTGCTCATACCATCCACCGCAAAAAGATGATAATTTTAGCTTCCCATATACATCAAGTTTCAACATTAAAAATTGTTAGAGTTATATGATTTAACTAAACCTGGAGATTACATTTTTACTTTACAAACTATTTTTAATTGGCACTATATAAAATTTCTGTAGAAAGGAGGAAATTATGTCATTTTTATGCTAACGTCATTTTATGTTATTTATAAAAAATTTAGAAATGTAAATATAAGATATTAAACATGGAAAATTCTCTAATTAAAACCCAAGTTCTATATTTTATTACGTCCCTTATTGTGTGCATAATATTAGGCTACTTCTCTCATGATTTCGTGAACGGAATCGCACTGGCATTTTTAGTGGAATTGGAATAGTAATAGGGACGGAGCTAGGAAAAAGGCGAGAGAAAAGGAAACAAAGAGAAAAAGAAAATAATACTAAAAGTAATAAGGTAAAATAATAAGATGCCTAAGCCATAAAAAGCCTAATAAGATTAAAAACACAAATCAACGGCTCATATGCGGTTCATATGCAAATGAATCAGTAAAATACATCAATTTGTTTCAGCCTGGCGTACCCAGAGAATCACCAGATGCTGGCACTTCATTTCCTTTGAATTTTACCTCTTTTCCTTTGATATTCTTTTTCTTCTTGTCTTCTAGTATCGGAAGAGCCGCCATTATTCCATCAAGTATAGCCTCGGGTCTTGGACAACATCCAGGAACATATATATCTACAGGAATAACTTGATCCACCCCACCGATTACATTATAGCAGCCATGGAAGATCCCGCCTGTAGATGCACATGCTCCAATTGCCACAACAACTTTTGGATCTGGAATTTGATTATATATGTTTTTAAGCACATTCACATTTTTGTAATTTACAGCTCCTGTAACTACCATTATATCAGCTTGCTTCGGAGTACCTATATTTATAACACCAAATCTTTCAGCATCATAAAGAGGAGTAAGACAAGCTATTACTTCAATATCACAGCCATTACAACTGTTACAATTCACGTGTAGAATCCATGGAGATTTTGATAATGCCATAAACATTTCTCATTAATGTTGTTTCCATCTGAGAGGCACATGAAATTATTACATTTACCTAATGAATGCCACGCTATCTTTTTTCAATAGCGCTTTTGTGAGATCTGTTCAAACGATCTAATATCTAAGGTAGAATCTAATATCTAATTGAGTTTAACAAAAATTAAATACCATTAGATATTATAGCAACTTAATTTAGATAAACTTTAATATAAAAATGACTTTGAAATACTTCTGACTAAGAGAAAAAATCTAAAGACGAAAAATGAGCTTAAACGATAGATAATAAGACTAAAACCTATCAAAAAAATAGAATAATATATTACGAGATAGTGAAACTAACAAAAAAGTAAATTGAAGGTATTATGAGCACTTTATTTCACTAACTTAAGAGCTTCTCGGCAAGCAGCAACAGCCGGGGCTCCTGAGGTAATGAAAATAACATCCATGACTTCCATTATTTCTTCCTTGGTAACTCCGTGATTAAGAGCGCTCTTCATCTGTGCTACTGTACAGGACTCACACTGCTTAGATGCCACAACTGCAAGGGCCATAAGGATTTTTGTTTTTGCAGGTAGGGCCCCATCAGAAAGTAATTTTCCATCACAACGTCTGTACTTTGTAAGAAACTCAGGATCAAGATCTTCAAGAGTTTCTAAGATATGGGGCTTAAATCCCATTTTATTTTCAATGTTATCTGCTACTGTTTTATGGTCTGCCAAATTATGTCACCTACCTATTAAATAATATAAGTTATAATATAAATTAATATAAATTATTTTTTATATTTTAAAGTTAATCGTTAAGTTATGACAATAAGAATATAGAGTCACAGATGAACCTTTGATTGAGCTTGTTTCATAACAAGGATGTCAAAATTTCGAAATTGACTCATTTTAGACGCAGCCTAGGTCTCCAATTGTGGCATCAATACATTCACGACACATCATTCTTGGGAGATCTTTCTTTAATGTCAAATGGGGTAGTGGGTACCCTCCTTTCATAGGCAGCTCTACTTCTTTAATATGCTCCATACAGAGACTTTTTCCACAGACAATACACACTCCTACTGCCTCAGTTTCCTTGTTTTCTTCAGAACAATCATAACATTTCAGCATTTTTGACACCTCAGCAAACCTCATTAAATAGGCAATTTTCCTTCAAGGCTTCATGGCATGGACGGCACATAATCCTTTTAATGTGTTCAAGGTCAGGCTTCAGTTCAATTGGATAACTTCCTTCCCATACAGGAGTTTCCTCACGAATAAGATGATCTTTGCAAACTCCTCTACCACATGCAATACAAATCCCAACAGCGTCAGTATCTTTGCCTTCTCTGGCGCATTCATAGCATTTCATAAGATTTCCTCCATATAAGAAAAAATGGTTTATTTATAGAAAATTTGGTTAAATATATGAACGTACTATTTATTAATTAAATTATAGGACTATTTTAGTCATTATTTTTAGTCATCATTAATGAGAGTCATTTCTTGGCCACAACAAACAAGAGTCCCTCCACCTACTTCTTTTACTACAACTTCATTACCGCAGATCTCACAAAGATATCTTTCCCCTTTAGCAGAAACATCCATGAATTTTTCACCTCAATTACCTATTTGTCAATCTAATTTGTTATTTCAAATAATATTATTACATTGGTCATCGGTTAAGGAATTTTCTTGCCTGAAAGCTATCGATTTTACACTAGAAGCCTGTCTTAAATCTTGGCTTATCTACATGAAATCGATACCCTGTTCCAGCTCATAATCTATTAACATATTTAACAAATGTAAAAGAAATTGACGCAATTTGTCACGATTCCTCACTTAACCGAAGACGCATGAATTCCTTTCATATTACAGTAAATAATATTCCTAGCAGTACAATAATATTATAATTATTTTAAATTATTTCTGTGAAAAATTGCTCATCAACAAAATACTGCCTTGAATAAAATATTTTAAAGCCAAAAAATAAAATAATAGAACTAAAGTATGTCGCGTTCTGTAAAAACCCGTTTTCCTCTATTATAACATTTTATTTTAAAACTTTAATTTATAATTCTAATGCTTTTTGACATTGAATATATTGAGTTTCCATTCAAAGAAATATCGTTTCTAAAAAAGATTTTGAAGAATGGTATAGTTGGCGGGCGTCAAAGGTACAAATGCCATGATTGTGGCTATAACTATACAGTAGAGATAAAATCAACTGCTTTTTTCGCTTCTGTAAAAAGACAGGCTTTACAACTTTACCTTGAAGGATTGGGCTTTCGTTCAATAGGAAGAGTTTTAGGGGTGAGTCATGTTTCTGTCCAAAGATGGATCAAGAAATTTGGTCAGGAGTTAGAGGCTCTAAAAAGTGAAAGTGAGATATCTATTGTTGAAATGGATGAGATGCACACTTACATCGGTAACAAAAAAAATATTGCTGGATCTGGATTGCTGTTGATAGAGTTGGGAAAAAGTTCATCAACTGCTCTTTTGATAGCAGAGGAACGGAAACTGGAAAACTAATCTGGGAAAAAGTGAAGAAAAAAGAGATTGGAGAAGTGATGACAGATCACTGGAGAGCATATGCAGAGTTTCTTCCAGAAAAGATCCATACTCAATCAAAAGCAGAAACGTATACTGTTGAAGGATATAACAGCATATTGAGGCACTTTCTAGCAAGGTTGAGAAGAAAGACAAAGTGTTATACAAAAAGTCTTGAAATGCTAAAGTACTCGGTTATTCTATTGATGAAATACAGAAATAAAGAGATAACTATATTTAGTTAACAATACCCCTGTTTTTATTCTTTGGATTTCAAATCTTAGAAATGCTCTCATCGCCACCATAATATGTGCTCTCTGAACATTGGTCCTTCTTGCCTGACAACACTTTACTCCACAAAACCGTTTTATTCCTCTATGATACTCTTCAATTTTCCAGACTTTTTTTGCTAACTCTTTCCTTTTTCTTACTGCAAAAGGTTTCAAGATTAAAGCCATTTACAATCTGATGATGTTTACCACTCCATTGCCTGTAAACAAGATCAATGTGTTTGAAATAAGATTTATCGAGAACAATATCCTCGATAATAATAAATCCAGTTTCAGGAGTGATTAGATATTTTATTTGTTCCCATAAAGCCTCCGTGTCCGGAGGCTGCCTTAGAAGTAAACGAGTAAAAGAGTCCTGAGCGGCAGTGTCTCAAATTTGCTGTAAATTCAAAGTCAATTTTTTGTTTACTAAGTATAATTCCGTTCTTTCAATATTGGATTTTCAAACTGTCAACTTCTTGAAATTTAGGATTTTACCGAAAATAGGCACACTGCCGTCATGAGCTGGAATATTTGAGTCAAAATAACTGCACTTAGAAGCTTCTGTACAGATAAATACTCGTGAAGAAGCAATAAGAAAGTTGATATAATCAAGTTCAGTACATTTAGGCGGATTTATTGCGTTCAACTCAAAGATTTTTTGATCATACCTCTAATAATATAGTAATAATTATATTTTAATATAATTTGCAGAAAAAAGATTCAACCGTGTAAGTCCTATATAGTATTATATTGTCAATACGGTAAAGCATCCGCATCCAAATATTAAATATTTGTATCTGTCTTTAACCTATTAAATTTGAAGATAACTATATAAACTGGCGGCGGTTATTGGAGCTGGAAAATCACTAAAGAGAATAGCCACCTCTGAGATGATATCAATGGATTCAATGGAAAAAATATTTGGAAAAACCGCACAAATGACAGTTCTTAAAAATCTGATAAAAAACAAGAATGAGCCAACATATCTTTCAGGAATAGCTGAAGAAACCGGATTATCTCATTCAAGCGTATCAAGGGTTATCGAACCTCTGGTTGCATCAGGCATTGTTCAAGAAAAGCCACTTGGTAAACAGATCCGAACTTTCCAGCTGAACATGGAAGATGAAGCAACAAACGTTATAGTAGATTTTTACAATAAAATTAATGAATTAATAAAATAAGTAAAGTTATATAAAATATTGAAAGTTACTATTTCCTAATTTATTTTTTTGGTTTTTACTCCCAGTATATAAAGAGTTTACATAACTCACTGAAATAATCTTTTTGCATACTTTGTCTTCAACTATATAAAATTTCAAGGAAAATGCCATTTTTCCATAACAAATAGAAGCTACTATAAATGTTATTTTTTATACTCAATAGTTAGTGCCTAAAAATCCAGTTAATAATTTAGGTTTTTGTGTATATAGGAAAAGGTAATGTCAGTGTGATTAAGAAAACTATAAACATTTTGATTTTAATTTATATTCCTACTTTAATTCCTATTTTATTATCAAGCTAAATGGCATTCAAAACAAACTAAGACCCATAGAATTAAATAGCTTTTATCCTTATTTCCCATGAAATCAGTGCTGGTAAGGCAGGTTATAAACTATCCAGCGCTTAAATAAATAAAATACATCATTATAATTATTTAAGCACCTTGTGATTGTTTATATTGCAAATTAATGATTATTTATTCTCAAATATTATTAAATATCATATTCAGAGCCCCGTCAAGTGGGGAATATAGTTAATTTCAAAATTTAAATTGAGGCTTAAAAATGCAGTACCAGGCAACAGTTAGAATTGAACAGAAAGCGGGTATGCTTGATCCAGAAGGCACCACCACAAAAAGGGCTCTCGGACAACTTGGCTACCATGTAAGTAGTGTAAAGACTGCAAAGCTGTACGAAATAGTACTCGAAGCCGAGTCTGCCGAAATTGCAGAGCAGAAAGTTGATGAGATGTGCCAGAAACTTATCGCAAACCCGATTGTCCACAATTATACAATCAACCTCAAGGAACTTAATTAAGCTGTGTAGATGAATGATTGAGGTGTCAGAAAAGCCAAAGATTTGAAAATTGAGGGAAAAAATGAAAATTGCCATTCTTCAGTTTGGAGGCACAAATTGCGATCTGGATGTCTTGCATGTCCTTAAAGACGTAGTAGGTGTCGATGCCGAAACTGTCTGGTACAAACAGGAAGATCTGACAAGATTTGACGGAGTTGTTGTTCCAGGGGGATTTTCCTATGGGGATTATCTCAGAGCAGGAGCAATCGCAGCTCGTACTCCAATAATGAACTCGGTCAAAAAACTTGCAGCTGAAGGTAAGCCTGTTTTAGGGATCTGCAATGGTTTTCAGATTCTTACCGAAGCCAGAGTGCTTGAGGGAGCTCTAACAACTAACGAATATCCGAAATTCAGATGTCACTGGACCAATCTCAGAGTAGAGACCGTTGATACGCCTTTTACATCGAAATTCAGGAAAGGTGAAGTTATAAGAATGCCTGTTGCCCATATGGAAGGACAGTTCTATGCCGAAGAAAAAACTCTGGCAGAGCTTGATGAAAATGAACAAGTAGTCTTCCGTTACGTAGATGATAATGGAAAAGTAACTGATGAAGCTAATCCGAATGGATCTCTTGAAAATATTGCAGGAATTGTAAACACTTCCAGAAACATATTCGGTCTTATGCCCCATCCTGAGAGAGCCTCCGAGTCAGTCTTAGGCTCAGACGATGGTCTGAAAATTTTTGAATCTATGGTGGATTATATTACCGATAATTTCTGATTATTTTCGCCTTATTTTTAATTTATTTATTTTTTGATTCATTTGTTTTTTAATTCGTTTGTCAGTAGGTTGAAACCGGCAAATCTATCCAATACTATTAAAACTTTCTAAATTTTTGATAATTTATATTCTGGCCTGAATATTGAGGATTTCTACAGAGCCGAAAAAAGGACAATAATTTAGTTTCCATACCCTCCAAGTAGTTTTATATTGTACATTAGCTATAAATCACTAAAATTGATTAAAGTCTATTTGAAGGCAGATAGTTGAAAGTCTTATGACATATGAAGAAATTATAATAACTAGGAGTACAACTATAATAGGTACAATTTTGGGTGCAATTCTAGGATATAAGTTTTCTGGCATTGGTAATTAAAAATAGATATATATGCTTATAACATATATTTCTGCATGAACTGCCCAAAATGTAATAGTTTCAGTCACAAAAAGAATGGTATAGTTGGCGGGCGTCAACGGTACAAATGCTCTGATTGTGGATATAACTATACAGTAGAGCTAAAATCAACTGCTTTTTCCGCTTCTGTAAAAAGACAGGCTTTACAACTCTATCTTGAAGGATTGGGCTTTCGCTCAATAGGAAGAGTTTAGCATGAAAGTACATGAGGAGATTATCCTCACGTGCTCTCTTGATCCTTTTTCCCCATAATCGCAAATATTCCACTAATTATTTTAATCCGTTCATCAACCTAAAAAATCTCAGTTTCAATAATCTTTCTCTTTTGGATTTCTCCCTTTTGATATCCGGTTTCATCTTCGTCCATCTCATCGTTTGTAATAAGATGCCATAGTATCGTTGCAATTTTCCTTGCTAAGGCAATAATTGCTTTTGCATGTCCAATCGACTTCTTTTTTCTGTTAAAAAACTCTTTTAACCTGCTATTCTTCTTTCTTGCTGCTGCTTGAGCAATCTGTGTCAGAATCCACCTTGCTACTTTTGATCCCCTCTTTGTGATTCTGCCGTTATAGTATTTATCTGTAGATTGATACACATTAGGGACTAGACCAAGCCAAGAAGCAAGCTTATCAGCAAGTAAAATTGCCGCACCAAGTTCCCCTATACCTGGAACTGACATTAAAATCTCCATTTCTAGCTTATGATTTCGAGAAGCATAATTGAAAATTTCTGTTTCTAAAGCTTCGAGTTCATCATCAAGACTTTTTATGAGTTTCAGACAGATCTGAAGTCTGAATGCAGCACTTTGAGAAATTTCTCGATCAAGAATTTCTCTTATCTGAGCAGCTTTTTTCCGAACATTTGGAGAGAGGCTTGCAATAATCTGACCAACACTCTTACCTGAAGAGATTCCTAATAAGATCATTCTGCCATTCTTGCCAAAAACGTCTGTCAGCACATTATTCAGGTGTAGCATTTCAGATGCAAGAATTGAATTTCAGATGCAAGAATTGAGTGAGCTTTATTTTTTAAATCTGTTCTTTTTTGTACAAGTGTTAACCGAAGTAGAACATATGATCTAAAATCTATATGATCCTTTGGAAAAACTCTTGATGGCTGAATCATATTATTAAGTGCAAGTTGTGCAATGACTTCTGAGTCAATCTTATCTGTTTTTGTATGGGTAAATACCTTCATATCTCGCGCATTTCCAACTATCACAGTTAGATGCTTTACCAATGAATCATGAATCGGAACCCAAAAGTCGCTGGTTGATTCACATGCAACAACATCACATTTTTCTGATATTACCCAATTTTTAAGGGCTAAAATTCCTTCATCATCTCTGTTGAAACGTTGCTGTTGTTTTTCACCAGATCTACTGAGAATTGTAGCAATGAAAAAGAGTTTGTGAATGTCTAAACCACAAGCTTTGTTTATGACTTAAATCAAATTAGATCGCCAAATTTATTTGGGCAGTGGAATTGCCTAAAAGGCCAATTTAGCATCCGTGATCAAAGTCACACTTGAGCCTTCGATGGCAATTCACTGATTAGTTTTAGGACGGTTTTGATAAACCAAAATCGAGACAACCTTACTGCCCAAGGTAATGAGGACTTAATAGTCAAAAAAAAGAACGGAAAGTACTTTCATTAGTTGTGCTTGTTATTCGAAGAAAAGCATGTGCGTTTTAGGGGTAAGTCATGTTTCTGTCCAAAAATGGATAAAGAAATTTGGTCAGGAGTTAGAGAACCTAAAAAGTGAAAGTGAGATATCTATTGTTGAAATGGATGAAATGTACACTTACATCGGTAACAAAAAAAATATTGCTGGATCTGGATTGCTGTTGATAGAGTTGGGAAAAAGTTCATC
Organism: uncultured Methanosarcinaceae archaeon; assembly: GCA_963727895.1. GTDB lineage: Archaea > Halobacteriota > Methanosarcinia > Methanosarcinales > Methanosarcinaceae > Methanosarcina. The sequence continues at coordinate 485,087 of CAVSHT010000005.1, forward strand.
AACTGCTCTTTTGGCAGCAGAGGAACAGAAACTGGAAAACTACTCTGGGAAAAATTGAAGAAAAAAGAGATTGGAGAAGTGATGACCAATCACTGGAAAGCATATGCAGAGTTTCTTCCAGAAAAGATCCATACTCAATCAAAAGCAGAAACGTATACTGTTGAAGGATATAACAGCATATTGAGGCACTTTTTGGCAAGGTTGAGAAGAAAGACAAAGTGTTATACGAAGAGTCTTGAAATGCTAAAGTACTCGGTTATTCTATTGATGAAATACAGAAATAAAGAGTTAAATATGTTTAGTTAACAATACCAAATATTATTCTATTTGTTGTTACAATTAATAAGAAATGTATTAATATAAGTTTTACTTCAAGTAAAATGTCTACTGACAGACCAATTCCTCCTCTTAAAACAACATCCAGAGTTTCCGTTTTTGTTTTACCAAAGGGTAATAGGTATCAAGGTTTCCTGGATATTGAAGTAAAGTCCCTTAAGGGGTTCGGGGCAGAAATTTTTTAAGTCAATTTTTAATTTACTGTACCCTATTTGGATCTTGTCAGTATTTTTCCAATTTGATTAATTTTTCAAGTTTAATTTTTGATGGGTAAATCATGTTTTTGAATCTTTTACCTATACATATTTCCTCGAAAAACAAATAAAAGTGCATAAATTAAAATAGTAACAGAAAGTAAGGATTTATGATCCTTATGGACTCAACAGTGCAGAAAGTAGCCCTCATAGCTATAGTTTTATCTCTGTTAATATTCATTTTTCTTTTGAATTTATATAAAAACAGGCTTATTTCATACTCTCTTAAGTTGTGTAGCTGGATCTGTGAGATGGCAATCAACTCTACCAGTCCGTGGGTAAAGATGCTTGTACTTCAGCTTGTGTTTTTCATTCGACTTTTCATGTATCTTGGTATTGTCTCTCTAGAACAGGTAGATAAAATGACTGCCAGAGGGTTTTTGAATAATTATGTTTCAGGTACCAGGATTGTCTTTTCTGAGTATATCTATTCCTTCTTTCAATCTTCAGAAGAAATTGAAAAACATATTCTTAGTCTTGATGCTAGTCCTGTAAATCAAAAAAACCAGTATTCAAAGAAATAAGTCCTTTAAAGAGAATCATTTCTTTAAGACCTTTTTTCTTCAAAAAATCATTTTTTAAAACAGACTCTTCAGACATGTTTCTTTCATTTTTAGGCTCTGTAATAGATATTTCACTCCAAAATAGACCCTGAATTAAATATTCTGGTTTTCTTCTGTAGTTTCAAACTACACATTACAATTATTAACTATTTCTATGTAAACGGTGAGGTTATACATTTTATATATCGGGAGGATATATTTTGTCCCATGTGATTTTACGGCACAACAACCCTTACTCCGGAGAATTTCACTAACAGATTCCTTTATTTATAGATTTTAGAAGAGTGCGGCAATGAACATAACATTAATTGGCATGGCAGGAGCAGGAAAAAGTACTATCGGAAAAGCACTTGCAAAGCGCCTTGGATATACTTTTATTGATGTAGATCGCTTGATCACGGGAAATACTGGAATGCTCCTACAGACCCTTATTGATAAACAGGGGGATTTGGCTCTTATAAGGTTTGAAGAAGAAGCTGTTCTCAGCCTCAGACAAGCGAATACATGCGTGATTTCCCCTGGTGGAAGTGTAGTTTATTCCAAAAAAGCCATGATGCATTTACAAAAAATTTCAAAAATTGTATTTCTGGATGCTCCTTTCAAAAGCATTGTAAAAAGACTTCCAAATGCACAAAATAGAGGCATAGTAGGATTCAGGAATCGGAGTTTGAAAGAGCTTTTTGACGAAAGAATAAGCCTTTATCAAAAATATGCCAACTTTTCAATAAAACTTAATGGAAAAGAACCTATTCAGGAAGTAGTTGAAAAAATTATTGAACTTTGTTATCAAGAAAATGCCTGAGATTTTAAATATACCTGAGATTTTAATATATCTTATATTTTAAATTAAATTTGTTTACTTAAGGCTGTCAACATGTTATAACAAACTTTTCTTTTATTGGTTTGATCTTTTTTATTTCTCTTGAAGTACATTTTCTTTTAGACGCTTAGTTTCTCTTAAGTAATATTCCTTTAATAAATGACCAGTTTCAAGACCAGTTTCAAGACCAGTTTCAAGACCAGTTTTTAAGAACAATTTACCTATGAATAAATGACTTTAAGAACGGTTTACTAAACATAGTTTCCCTTGAATTAGTTTCATATGCATATTCCTGTTATAATTTTACTCTACCGTAGTTTAATTTATTATCTATTAGGTATTCAATTGAGCAAAAATCTTTCAATATATAATGTTTAAGCATCGGCCTGCAGTAAAAAAGGTCCGAGCAGCAGGAGACATAATATGGCATCAAGTCGTTTCATCATTACGGTTATAGGCAGCGACCGGGTAGGAATTGTTGCCAGGATCACTACTGTGATGGCAAATTTCAATGTAAATATTGTTGATATCACTCAGACTATCATGCAGGATATCTTTACCATGATTATGCTTGCAGAAGCTCCACAGGAGAATTTTGACCTTTCAGCTTTTCAGAAGGCTATGGGTGCCGAAGGGAAAAGCCTCGGAGTCGAGGTCAAGGTACAGCATGAAGATGCATTCCGGTTTATGCACAGGATATGATCCAGAAATGATCCGGAAAATAAATCTACCTGAAATGAGAGGTAATTTTTCATGCATATAAACCCGAACGAAATCCTGGAAACAATCAAGATGGTCAGGATGGAACATCTCGACATAAGAACCGTAACTATGGGTCTCAGCCTGAGGGATTGCAGCCATCCTGATATTGAGGTTTTCAATGAGAATATTTATGAAAAGATCACCACTCGTGCAAAAGAGCTTGTGAGTACAACAAACGAAATTCAGAACCTCTATGGAATTCCAATAATCAATAAGCGGATTTCAGTAACTCCAATAGCGGTAGCAGCCGAAAGTTGTAAATCTCCTGATTTTGTTTCAATTGCAAAAACGATGGATGAAGCTGCAAAAGATACCGGAGTTGATTTTATAGGAGGCTTCAGTGCACTTGTCCACAAAGGTGCAACTGTTGGAGATCTGAAACTTATAAATTCTATCCCTGAAGCCCTTAAATGTACGGAAAAGATCTGTTCATCAGTGAACGTCGCCACCACAAAAGCCGGAATTAATATGAATGCAGTTGACATGATGGGCGGCATCATAAAAAAGACTGCAGATTTGACTGCGAATAGGGATGGAATAGGCTGCGCCAAACTTGTGGTCTTTGCAAACGCCCCTGAAGATAATCCTTTTATGGCAGGAGCTTTTCATGGGATAGGTGAGCCAGAATGTGTTATCAATGTTGGTGTCAGCGGTCCAGGAGTCGTGAACGCTGCAATCCGCGAGCTTGAAAATCCTAATCTTACGGATATTTCGGAAACTATCAAAAAAACGGCCTTTAAAATAACTCGTATGGGCGAAATGGTGGGTAGGGAAGTTTCCTATAGGCTTGGAGTTGAATTTGGGATTCTTGACCTTTCTCTTGCTCCGACGCCTGAAATAGGAGACAGCGTTGCTGCAATTTTAGAGGCAATGGGGCTTGAGCGTTGTGGGGCTCATGGAACAACTGCAGCCCTTGCTCTTCTGAACGATGCTGTAAAAAAAGGTGGATCAATGGCTTCCTCCTCAGTAGGCGGTTTGAGTGGAGCTTTTATACCTGTCAGTGAAGACGCAGGCATGATTGAAGCTGTTAGAGCCGGGGCCCTTAGCCTAGAAAAGCTTGAAGCTATGACCAGCGTTTGCTCTGTAGGTCTTGATATGATTGCAGTTCCTGGTGATACTCCTGCTTCCACTCTTTCGGCGATAATCGCTGACGAGATAGCCATAGGAGTTATAAATAAAAAAACTACGGCAGTAAGAGTTATTCCTGCCCCTGGAAAAGGGGTTGGAGATTCCGTAGAATTCGGCGGTCTGCTTGGAAATGCCCCTATTATGCCGGTAAGCAATTTCAGTTCCGAAGTATTCATAAAAAGGGGAGGGAGAATTCCGGCTCCTATTCAGTCACTTACAAACTGAAGTAGCAAACTGAAGTATTATTCCAAAAAATAATTTTCTTGTATATTATAGTTATCAAGAATATCGATACCTTTTCGAAGATTATTGATGGGCCGGTGAATCCGGCAACTTATTTTTTGTAACTTATTTTTTGTTTTTCAGAAAGATTCAACCTGTTCTCAGATGTTTTTATGGAGTTACAGGGTTTGTGATAAAATAAGCTCTTATGGGATAAAGTTGCCAATAATTATCCAGCGTATAATTTTTTATTCGGCAAAAATATTTGTTTGGAACCAATTTTTGATATAATTAATTTAAAATAATTTCGGCTACTCGTATATTTTGGAGTAAGGAACAAATTGGAGTCTATTGAATAAAAGAATTTCCTGAAGGTCGCTGATCCCGCTATTCAAATAAACATGCTTGGGGGAGCATGATATTTTGGAAACACTGTATTGGGGGATGCAGTAAACGGGTTCAGCGCCTCTGAACTTCTTTGCACTGCATTATTCTTTATTTTTGGTTTTGTAGAAATACTCTCTAAATCAGCGTCAAAAAGCTGAAATTTTTGTTATTTTGATTTGTTCCAGAGTTTTGTTATTTTGAATTGGTCCAGAGTGTTCTCATCGTTTCCCTTATTGCTTCTATCTTTTTTAAATTAGCTTCATCATTTAATCAGCGTCAAAAAGCTGAAATTTTTGTTATTTTGATTTGTTCCAGAGTTTTGTTATTTTGAATTGGTCCAGAGTGTTCTCATCGTTTCCCTTATTGCTTCTATCTTTTTTAAATTAGCTTCATCATTTATTAGGTCAAGTTCATTAAAGGATTCAAGGGCTACCTTAGCTGCAATTGATGCGTCGTTTAGATACCTATTTCCTGCGTTGCTCACAATTGTCTGGAGTGTTGAAGCTGCCTGAATAACCGCATTTTCCATATTTTCTTCCTCAGCATTTTTCCCAATTTCTTCAATTGAGTTTGTGATATTTGATACAATATCCTGAAGGTTTTCCTGCATGGCTACAGCAGCCATTTCCTGGAGCATAATCTCTACTCCCACTGCAGCCTCTTCGAGTTTCTTCTGAGCCAGAAGTTTTCCAACGTCTCCCAGACACGAGATACATACTGCAGTATTTTCTTAAATATCTGGAAATTTCATCCTAGTAACCGCTTTTCCAATTTCTCCTAGTCCTACTACAACTGCCATAGCTTCTCGTTCCTTACTCAAAAGGGCTGCCGTATTGCCACTTTTACCAAGAACTGAAGCTGCGAATTTGGCTACTAGTTTCATTTGCTGTTCAGCAGCCGTCTTTCCGATAGTTCCAAAGGAAATTAATATCCTTACAGTTGTATCCTGCATGTTTTGATCCCCAGAATACTGCAACAGCTTTTCAAGAGCACTAATAGCGCTGATTGTAGCATTCTCCATTCTCTGAATAGCAGCAGCCTCTCCGATTTCGAGACTTTTTATTATTTTCTGGTCTTGTATTGATTGCATCCAATTGCTAGTGAAATTAATGGTAAATTTTGGAAATCCCAGAATATATTAAAAAGTCTCCCGATTTCCTTTATAGAAACCACCGTTTTTTAGCCTCTAGCTCTTTTTTCTCTTTTATATAGTCCCTGCCAATTTAGGTCAGGGAATCAAGGGCCTTGCTTACTCCTTCATCAAATCCCTTACTAATAGAATTAAAACCCAAATTTACTATATTATCTTCTTGTTTTGAAAACATGGCACAAGACTCCTTTTCAACGGCGACTTCTCTTTATCACAAAAACTCTTGAAAAAGCTTCAATACATCTTTTTTCAAAAATTCTTCAATTTTTTACCAATCCATATTTTTCTTATTTGTCTTACTAATTTTCCATATGTTCTTAATTTATGTTTTTCTTGATTCAAATATTTTCAGATAACTGGTGAGCTTTCAGACGGATTAATAAGTCATTAAACCGATAAATTCGTTTAATTGATTTGATAAATCTCTAGATTTAGCTGACTTTAGCTGACAGTCTCTTTAACATAAATTTAATTTAATTAAATTATTAAATTGAATTATTAAGTTAATTAGATTCAATCGAAAAATTCCCAAGAAGAGGATGTTATTTTCTCTTTAAAATATCCATCAGTTAGTGTACTAGTGTACTGATGGATATTCAAGAGGCAGGTAGAAGGCGATTTATCTGATGCAGATACGAAAAAGTCAGTCTCAAAAATCTCGTTGCCAGATAGAAAAGGGATCATTCAGGTGTGAGTTTATAAGCTTTAATGAGGTCTTACATCTTTCCAGAACTCTTGCCCGAAAAATCAAAGCTTCTGGTTATACTCCTGACCTGATTATTGCCATAGGAAGAGGAGGCTATGTGCCTGGAAGGTTAGTTTCTGATTTTTTGTTCTTCAATGACTTGACTTCAATGAAGATTGAGCATTACAAAAGAGCTGCAGACATGCGAGAAGAGACAAGGTTGAAGTTCCCTATTCCTGTTGACATCACAGGAAAAAGGGTTTTGATTGTCGACGACGTGACTGATACTGGTGAAACGCTTAAGCTTGCAGTGGATTACACCCTGAGCCTTAATCCGTCAAGTGTTAGGACTGCAGTACTTCAGCACAAGATCTGCTCGGCTTTTACACCTGATTTTTATGCCCGAAAAGTTCTCATATGGCGCTGGATTATTTACCCATGGGCCAGGTATGAAGATTTAGCGGGGTTTACAGAAAAAATTCTCATGAACAGGTTCCTTGATATTTCTCAGATTTTATTTGAGTTTGAGCACAGGTATTATCTAAATCCCAGAGAAACCGAAATACTGGAAATTCTGGAAGATCTGACTGAAAGATGTGAGCTTGAAAGCATAGAAAAGGATAATAGAAAATTATGGGGTATTAAACAATAAACACTTATCAGAAAACGAATTTTAATCAAAAAGACTCTAATCAAAAAGATAATTCAGATAAGTCTAATGATAACTGAAATTCATTGATTATTTGGAATTACGGATTTAGAAAAGTAGGTTTATATTATGGGATTAAATTAACATAAAAATATCGGTTGTAAAAATAAGAAACAGTAAGTAAATTTTTAATTTTTTTAAATTTATTTGATAACAACATTCTTATGAACCCACAATTTATTAACACTACCACTACATTTGATAGTCATACAACTAATATAATAACCAGTCTTTGAATACTTGTGTACTGGATTTTTTAGTGATGAAGTAATTTTTGTTCCTTCGAGATGAGTTCCGTCTCCAAAGTCCCATCTGATATACGTCTCTGTACCTTTTGATATATCCTTAAATTGTACTATTCGTGGGTCTTTTGAAACGGCTACTGCTGTATAATCAATACAATTTTTCCCGCAGGATATACAAGCTGTCGCTGGAGGAGTTCCTGCACCAAGAGGAGTCATGCATACAGAACATGTTGCAGAGGCTCCTGCAGACAATAAAATCAACATCATTAATATAGTGAACATAAATAATGTTGTTTTCCATATAAACTTGCTATTATTTTTCATCCTTTCATCCTGTTATTTTTTATTTTTATTTGGGAACACCCGTAATAAAAAATCACAGGAGAACTTATCATATAAGCATACTTATTTTCAGGAAATTAAATAAAAAACGCGATGCGAATTTAAAGCTTGATAAAACTTTGTCTTCTTTTCTAAAAGATGATAACACTATGTATTTATCTAATACTGTCCCCAATTGTTTCAAGTTTAAAACTAAGAATTATATCAAGGTTATAGTACAATAGATCCTAAAAAAGTTCTTTATTTCCAGCAATAATCGACGAAAACGCCACAATTTGCAAGAAATCCGCCTATTTCAAATATAGCATTATGACCTATTACAAAGTACTATTGTCTCTTGAAATGGTTCCGCAGATTCAAAACCAGTTGAAATTTCGGCTTTGATAATTAACTATAGTTATTTATTATGAGAACCTCTATTTCTTCATGAACTGCCCCAGATGCAATAGTTCTAATTACAAAAAGAATGGTATAGTTGGTGGTCGTCAACGCTACAAATGCTATGATTGTGGATATAACTATACAGTAGAGTTAAAATCAACTGCTTTTTCCACTTATGTCAAAAACAGGCTTTACAACTCTATCTTGAAGGATTGGGCTTTCGCTCAATAGGGCGGTTTTTAGGGGTGAGTCATGTTTCTGTCCAAAAATGGATCAAGAAATTTGGTAAGGAGTTGGAGGCTCTAAAAAGCGAAAATGAGATATCTATTGTTGAAATGGATGAGATGCACACTTACATCGGTAACAAAAAAAATATTTCTGGATCTGGATTGCTGTTGATAGAGTTGGGAAAAAGTTCATCAACTGCTCTTTTGGTAGCAGAAGAACAGAAACTGGAAAACTACTCTGGGAAAAATTGAAGAAAAAAGAGATTGGAGAAGTAATGACAGATCACTGGAGGGCATATGCAGAGTTTCTTCCTGAAACGATTCATACTCAATCAAAAGCAGAAACATTTACAGTTGAGGGATATAACAGCATATTGAGGCATTTTCTGGCAAGATTAAGAAGAAAGACAAAGTGTTATACGAAGAGTATTGAAATGCTAAAGTACTCGGTTATTCTATTGATGAAATACAGAAATAAAGAACTAGATATATTTAGTTAACAATGCCGAAATTTCAATTCATGATAATTTTAAAACAAAACATTAATTAATCAATTTTTTTTGTTTAAAAATAAGTATGTTCATATTATGAGATAAATATTTACAAAATGTTCACAGATTTCCCAACATGAATTTTGGATTTTTAATTTTCTCTGGTCTCGAGGAGCTCGATCTTGTCGGACCCTGGGAAATAATATATCTCTGGAGCAAATTTGCCCAGGGACCGGAAAAATGTCTCATGGTTGCCGAAAACTCCAGACCTGTAATATGCAGCAAGGGAATGTCCATAAATCCTCATGTTACCTTTGCAGATTGCCCCCCACTTGATTTTCTCCTTGTGCCGGGCGGCGAAGGCACACAGAGAGAGGTGGATAACCCAGCCCTGATTCAATTCGTTGCCGAACAGGCCAAACATTGTAAATCTGTGCTTTCTGTCTGCACCGGCACATTTATTCTTCACCGCGCAGGTCTACTATCGAACAGGCGGGCTACTACTCACTGAGCTTCTCTCCAGAAGCTGCGGAAATTGGTCGATCTTGAAGTGGTAGAGGAACGAATCGTAAGGGATAAAAATATCTGGACTTCGGCAGGCATTTCTGCTGGCATTGATATGGCGCTTGCATTTGTTGAATACATAACAGATGAAAAACGGCGGGCAAAATTCAGCTAGGTGCCGAGTACTATCCTTCCGGCAGGTCGTATGGCATGATGCACAATATTTCGCAGGCACCTGAGTATTTGAGGAAAAGGGACTGAAAAAAGAGACTGGAAATAGGGACTATGAAGCCCCTTTTAATTTTTTAAAAATTTTACTTCCATGTTACTTCAAGGGGTTTTCTGCGAGGGATTCCATACACTTTGTACTGCGGGTTGCCAAACATCATTGCATAGGCAGATTTTCGTCCGGCGGGAAGGTTGAGTTCCTTCTGGAGAGGTTCATAGGACATAGCGGCAGCTGCAACAAAGCCAGCCCAGCATGTCCCTATCCCAAACTCCGGGGCAGCGATATCAAAATGCGTGAGGGCGATAGTAGCGTCAATAGGCGCAATCTGGTTGTTATCGGGTATGTGAGCGAAAAGCAGATGAGGGGCACCCCGGCATATGACATCGATTCCCTGCTCCCATGCAGAAATAAGCATCGGTACATAGCCGCTCATTGGATGGTCGGTGTTAATCAGGTTTTTCATCCATTCAATTGTGAGCTCGGCGATTTTCTTTACTTCTTCCGGATCATAAATTACCAGCCACTCTACCGGCTGACCATTGCCTCCTGACGCTGCATAACGAGCGATATCGAGGACTTCAAGGATTTTTTCCTTTGGCACTGGTTCTTTGGTAAAATGTCTTACAGACCTGCGTTTTTTGAGGTAGAAAGCCACATCCTCAGGAGAGATGCTGCCTGCATCTGAAGGCAGGGTAATTTTTTCATCCGTAAGGAAGTTCAGGATAAGCGCCTGTGACGGGCAAAAAGCTTCACAATGCCCGCAGTATAAGCAGTGAGAAACGTTTTCTTCCTGCACATGAGGGAGATTAGACTCATCATCCATAGCGATAATGCATGAAGAGCACATTTTTACACAAAGGCCGCATCCTGTGCAGCGATCCTGATCAACGATAATGTGAACCATCGTGTTAAATCCTATTAGCAAATCCTGTTAATGGCTGATATATTGATAAGCCAACATTTATTACTTTTCGTTATTTCTCTATCTGTAGAACTTTATTAATTCGATAACTATGGAATTTCATTCGTTTGATATCTATATAACTTCATTATTTCTATAATATAAATTATATAGGTTATAAATAAACAACGGGGCTAATAAAGCAATAAACAATTTTAGGTAACTCGACTTTTTTATATAATGTATATCTTTTCTCTTCATCTAACATAATAAATATAAAAAAACAATATAAATAATAGGACAATTACGATGTAAACAACCGGTATCCCATATAATGTTACAGCATGGCTGTAAACTACTTTTACCCCCGCACTAGAGCCAACGATTGCAGTTTCATTTTCCACCTTTTATTTAATGTTACAAAAAGTTAAATAGTTATTTACGTCATTTTGTGGAACTAAACCTCTCGAAAAGTATTGAATCCACGATGTCGTCGCATGATGAAAACTAACAGTTTATTTTAAAAAGTTCGTATATTACAGTACCCAACAAAATTAGATTTTTAGATTATTTGCTGCATAACAGAGTTTACTTCTCCCATATAATTTTTGTACAAAATCTTCTTATTGCCATCAAGTTATAAATATAATTTTGATAAAAATGAGGATTCTACATAAGCTTAAAAAAAGAAACCTTAGAACTATTGAATTTTTAAAATATTAGGTAATGGGCGTGAGTTATTGAAAACCATAAGGATCTCTATATTTTACTCAAATATCTAGATTACTTTTGGAATTGATCAATTACTCACGGGCACAACCAAAATAGTAACACAGGTCAACTATCTTATATTGGTAGTGATCTGTGTTATAGTAAATTTTTATGAAATTTTAATATTTTTTATTTTAACATACATCAGATTCGTTTGTAGATTCGTTTGTAGATTCGTTTCCTGTGATTGCAAAGGAAGAATAGTTTGAAACATTACCTACAAAGTGCAACTTTTGACAGTCATTTCCAGTGAGATTTACAGGTAGCTGTTCCCATTCTTTTGATGTATTGTTATATTCATTCAGAACAATAGATGACTGATTTATGTTGTTCTCCTGGATCCAGGAATTGTTAACACTAAAATTAATTGATGCATTTCTAATACATCCTATGTCACCATTTCCAAT